>JBOZRR010000051.1:0-152442 GCA_050789245.1 Bryobacteraceae bacterium
CCCCCAACCTGGTTCCTAAATCGGCGAAACGGAGTCTGCAAACCCAGCGAAATCAACAGGCGTGTCGGCGGAGGTCAGCTAATTTGGACAGGAGTGCTAACTCCCCAGTCTTTCCGTGTCGCCAGGGCGCCGATGAACTTGTGCCGGGCGATCTTTACACTTTTGGTGTCGCTTCTGGCTGCCTTTGCACATGCAAGGGCCCAACATGACCCGGATGTTGTCGTGTTTAAGGCGCCGTCCGTACTCTCCCTCCAAGCCACGGCTGACAGCGGCATGAGCGAGACTTGGGCCGTCGTCTCGGCGGAACTGCGTGAACGTCAGGTCAGTACGTGGGGCGTTCTTGCAGTGAGGAACCTCTCGCGGAGATCCATCACAGAGGCACGGTTCTTCGCCGAGTACTACGACGCCTCCGGGATTCGGCGTCTCGCGTTGGCGTTCTCACTTGGCGAAAACTTTGACGACGACCGCCGTCCGTTAGGCCCAGGAGAAGTTCGGGAACTCCTCGCGTCCGCAGGGTCGCTGACGCCGATGACCAAGCCTGTGGCAGTTCGATTGCGGCTGATCAGTCAACAGTTCGTGGGTGCTCCCGTCGAAGCTGCCTCCGGCGATGCGATCGTGCAGGCGCCGGCCGTCATTCGCGGCGGCGTTCCGTCACAAGGCGTGGACCTCGACATCGCCTCCCTGCTCGACGGGCCGCCCTTGGCGGACCTGCTGTTTGCGGAGGTCACCATAGGTCCTGACGGAAAGCCGCAAAACGTGAACATCATTAACGACCTCGGCCAAACGTCCCTCCGGGAGTGGGTTCATGGACTGATGAACAGTCCAGGATTCAGTCCGGCGGAGTCGGGATTCAAACCGGTGCAAGGAGTCTCCTTGCTTCTCGTAAGAGCATTCATTCACCCGGATAGTGTCGTTGAATGGCCATTTGCCCGGGATTCTCTATGGGTCAAGGAGTTTGTGAGTAAGAGTCGCGGTGCGAAGCTGCCTCCAATCGCACAGATATTCCTGTTTCCCGAGTCCAAAATGCGTCCGTTGGGACCAGTTACAACGCCGCGCGCAAAAGTGCGCATGAATCCGAACCTATATACGCCGATCAGCGTCGGCGACGATTGGTGCCCTAATGTGTTCAAGTGGAAACTTGATTCGAATTCGCGCCGCATGATCCGCCGCTGGAACACGGACCAGGACAGCAAGCAGCAACCCAATCATTAGTCCCGAACCACCCGGAAACCCACATAGGACGCCCGTGGTGCGCCCTTCGACTTCCCATCCGCCGGCTTGTCCGCGCTTCCGCCCAGAGCCTTACCCGTGCCGTCCTTCGCCACCACCCACTCGGCCGCGTTGCCGCCCAGGTCGAACACCGGCTCCTCGCCCGTGCCTGCAAACGACCCCACCGGCTTCAGCAGCGCCCCTGGCTTCATCCCGTCGATCAGCGAGCTCAGTCGCGCCGCGTCATCCGGGTTCACCGTGTACCCGGCCCACTGGTCCAGCGTGTTCTCCGACTTCGACGACGTCAGCAGCGCCCCCAGCTCTTCCTCCGTCCCCAGGCGGTACTTGCGCCCCGTCTTCTTCGCCAGCCACGCGGAATACGCCTTCGCCTGCTCGAACGACACGCCCGTCGCCGGGAGGTTCTCCGTGCCCGCCGCCACCTGGTACTTCGCGTCGAACGCCTTGTACTGAGCCCGCGTCACCTCGAAACGCCCCACCGCGAACTTCGCCCGCTCCACCATCTCGGGCTCCTCGCCCATCTTCGACACAGCCACCAGCGCCGCCAGCGCGCTCTCTTTCTTCAGCGCCTCGTTCTCGTCTTTCGACGTGCCGAACAGGTACTTGTCAAACCACGCCAGCTCCTCGGTCAGCTTGCGCTTCTGGTGCACCAGCTTCCGCGGGCCATGCGCTTCGCCGGGGAAGAGTATGAAGCGCACATCGGTCTTGCCGTAATGCTGCAACGCTCTGTAATGCTGCCAGCCCTGCTCGGTCGGCACCTGCTTGTCTTCCGTCCCGAAGAAGATGATCGTCGGCGTCGTCACCTTGTCCATGCGGAACAACGGCGACTTCTTCACATAGAAATCAGGATCGTCCATCGGCGTCTTGCCCAGGTAATACTGCTCGAACGAATCGCCGAACACTGCATTGCCCCAGTCGCTGATCCAGTTCACGTCGCCAGCCCCCGCGCCGGCCGCCTTGTACCGATTGGTCCGCGTCGTCAGCTCGATCGTGATGATCGACCCGTTCGACCACCCCATCACCCCCAGCTTGTCCTTGTCCACCAGACCCTTCGCCAGCAGCGAGTCCACGCCCTTCTCCACGTCGATCCACTCCAGGTCGTTGTACCTGCCGTTCGAAATCGACTCGCCCCACTTCAGCCCGTAGTTCGACGACCCGTGATAGTTGGGCTTCAGCACGAACGCTCCGCGCTGCGCCATCAACTGGTGCGGATACCCCCAGCTCTCGTTGAACGCAAACCGGTCGTGCCCGTGAGGGCCGCCGTGGATCATCACCACCAGCGGGTACTTCTTGCCGGCCTCGTAGTTGTGCGGATAGTAGAGGATCCCTTCCACCTCTTCGTCCAGCGCGCCCGTCCACGTCAGGACTTCCGCCTTCGCCAGAGGCTTCTTCTCCCACGCCGGCGTCACGCTCAGGAACTCCTTCGCCTCGCTCACCTTCGCGCCGTCCAGCTTGGCCCGCATCACCTTCGCCGGCTTCGCCGACGTCGTCTGAATGAAGAACGCTTCCTTGCCGTCGTGGCTCACCGTCACATCCACCACGTCGTCAATCCCTTCGATCCACGTCCGAGTCCACACATTCCCATTGCGGACATACCGCGCCGCGCGCTCCCGCACGCCGTTCGCCAGCAGCGCCACAAACCCGTCGCTCGTCACGGCCATTCCCGAGCCCAGTTCGCGCTCCCAGTCGAGCGGCACCTGCGTCTCCTTCATCGCCGCCACGTCGAAGTAGTACACGTGGCTCACCGACGCGTTGAACAAGTACGCATGCGTCGTATACGGAGCCGCGAAATAGAAGCCCTTCGAGTCCTTTGTCCACTCGAACCGGCGCGGAAACAGCTTCGTCCCCGCGAAGAGCTGCGTGCTCTTGCCGCTCTTCAAATCGTGCAGGAACGTCACCGGCTTCACCTTCTGGTTGTAGATCTCCGCCAGAGACCGGTTGTGGTTCGTCACCGCCCAGTTGCCGTCCGGCGACGCCGCCACCGTCGTGATCCGGTCCGTGTTCTCCGTCAGCCGGGTCACCTTGCCGCCCTTGATCTCGAACTTGAACAACCGCACCGGCGGCGCATGCTTCTCGTCCTCCACCACCTGCGACGTGTCCTTCTGCTGCTTTGTCTTCTGGTCGTGCAGGCTCGCATCCTCCGGAGCCACCAGCAGCAGCGTCTCGTCGTCCAGCCACTCAAACGACCGCACGCCCTGCTCCAGCTTCGTCAGCGCCCACGGCTCGCCGCCCCGCACATCCACCACCCACACCTGCATCCCGCCCAGCGGCACGCCCGGCCCCGGCGGCTGGTCTCCGCCCTCCGCGCCGCCGCCCGCCGGCTTCCGCGAGCTCAGAAACGCGATCCGCTTCGAATCCGGCGAGAACTTCGGACCCGTGTGGTTGTCCTGCCCCCGCGTCAGCGCCACCTCGTACCCGTCGCTCAAATGCTTCAGGTAGAGGTTCGAAACCGACGTCCCCTTCTCGCGGTCCATCTTCGACTTCGTGTACGCCGCGTACTTGCCGTCCTTGCTCAACTCCAGGCCGCCCGCGCGCTCCACAGACAGCACGTCATCGACCGTCCACTTCTCCGCCGCCGCCAGCGGCATCAGGCTCAGGGCCAGCAAAACAGGGGTGATTTTCGGCATCATGTTTCAGGTGTCTCTTTTGGGGCTGAACTCATCATGGTAGCGGACCGCAAACTCTTCTTGCGCCGCATCTACGCCGAATGGCAGTCGATGCTCGCGGCGGCCATCCCCGAAGGCCCCGGCCGCACCCTCGAGCTTGGCGCAGGCGCGCAGTGGATGCCGCCTCTCGCCGCGGACTCCATCCGCTCCGATGTCCGGGTCCTCCCCGGGCTCCACCTCGCCGCCGACGCCCTCCGCCTGCCGTTCCCCAATGCGTCTCTGAAGTTCATCGGCATGACCGATGTCTTCCACCACATCCCGGACTCCGCCCGCTTCCTCGACGAGGCCGCCCGCGTCCTCCGCCCCGGCGGACGCATGGCCATGATCGAACCCTGGCACACCGCCTGGTCCCGCTTCATCTACACCCGCTTCCATCACGAACCCTTCAACCCCGCCGGCGATTGGACCTTCTCCCAGTCCGATCCCATGCTCGATTCCAACCAGGCCCTCCCCTGGATCGTTTTCAAGCGCGACCACGAACGTTTCAAACAGAATCACCCTGATTTGTTCTTGGAGCGCATCGAGCCCTTCATGCCCATCCGCTACCTGCTCTCCGGCGGCCTCACGTTCCCCAGCCTCCAGCCCGGCTTCATGTACCCCTTCTGGACCGCCGTCGAGCCCCGCGCCGGCGCCATGTTCGCATTCATCAGCGTCCTTCGGCGCTGAACAGGAACTCGCCCTCCGGATCATGCGCCGCATACCGCCGCTTCGCCACCGCCCTTGTCTGGACGGCGTAGCAATACACGCACCCATGCGGGCAGGTGTCGTATTCGCCGATGTCCCGGCACTGGTAGCAGGCGCACCCCGGACGGTTGCCCTTCAGCTTCGCGCCGATCAGCCGCCCCGCCACCTCGCGCAGCCGGATGGCATCGATGCACCGCGCCTCGTGCACCCCGATCTCCGGCTGCGCGCACACCGTGAGCCGCATCCCATGCGCCGCCGCGCATTCGGAAAGCTCGGCGGCCAAAGCCCGCTTCGCCTCAAGCTCCGGGTCCCACCACTCGAAGCCGAAGCCCCGCGCCGCCGCGTCCATGTTGCGCCGCGACTTCTTGTAGATCTGCGCGAAGCTGACGACTACCTCGTCGGTGCTGCCTTTCATCGCCGCCGCCAGCGCCTCGAAGTTCCGGCGGTGGAAGTCGACGGGGGTGAGCGACGAGAACACCACCGGGTCATACCGCCAAACCATCACTCGCGGCCCATAGTCGCCGGCTGCCCGCCGCACTTGCTCCACCGCCCGAGCCGCGTCGGTGACGCTCCACTCCAGCGCCCTCGAATAACCGTTGATAGAGTATTGAACGACGAACGGCAGACCCCTCCGGCGCACCGCTGCGAGCCTCGGCAGGAACGGACCCAGGTTCTTGGTCCAGAACACGATGCCGTCCACGTCCTCCGGCCGCAGCGAGACCCTGTACTCCTGCCCGCCGTAAGGGTTCCGCATCCGGCAGAAGCCCGCTTCCAGCCGCCGCTCGAACCACTCCCCGTAAAAGGCCGGAATGTCCGTCTTGTAAGACGCCGAGATGATCATGGATCGCTTGACCGAACGCTACCACGGCTTCGACGCCCTTCGTGCCACCGCCCTGCTTCTCGGCGTCGTGCTGCACAGCGCCGGGGACTACCGCATCCCCTGGCGCGAGGGCTGGAGCATCACAGCGACCACCATCATCTACGTCATCCACATCTTCAGGATGCCGGTCTTCTTCCTGATGGCCGGCTTCTTCGGCCGCATGCTGCTCGAACGCCGAGGCCCGGACGCCTTCATCTGGAACCGACTGCGGCGCATCCTCCTGCCGCTGGTCGTGGCCTGGCTGCTGATCGATCCGCACCTCGGAGACCGCTTCCGCCTCGGCCACCTGTGGTTCCTCTACCAGTTGCTGCTCTTCTACGCCGCCGCGCTGCTGCTGCGCCGCCTGAACTTCAAGCTCCCGAACCTCTGGCCGCTGTGGCCCATCCCCTTCGCCGTGGCGATGTACCTCAGCGGCAGCCGCACCGGCATCCCGATGCCCGACACGTCGCTGATCCCGGAGCCACTCCCCTTCATCGGCTACGGCAGCTTCTTCCTCGCCGGCTGGCTGCTCCAAGGCCCCATTCGCTACTGGCAATGGCCTCTCGCGGCGGCTCTGCCGCTGTCGATCGCCACAGCCTTCGGGTACTACTACGACATCGACCGCGCCGTGCTCTGCCTGGTCTTTTCCCTCTCGGCCTGGCTCTGGGTGGCCGGACTCACCGGAGCGGCCATGGCCCTCTTCAACAGGCCTCGCCCGGCATGGCGCTATGTTGCCGACGCCTCCTACTGGATCTACCTGGTCCACGTCCCCCTGGTCTTCTGGCTCGTGCCCAAGGTGGTGGCCCTTCAATGGCCATGGCCCGTCCAGTGGCTTAGCGTCATCGCCATCGCCCTGCCACCCCTCTTCGCCAGCTACCACTGGCTAGGCCGGCGGGTGCTGTAGCGCCAGCGCACGACTGTAGGCAAGACGAAGACTTCGACCCGGAGACGCTGCGCCGTCAGTGAAGAACTATCGCCCTAGGGCAGCTCGGATTCCGGTTTGCGCGTAGAACCGAGCTTGGCGCTGTATGCATCTCCAAGTCGTCTGTTCGCACCCGGGAGGTCCGGTTCGCGAGCGGCGGGGTTTTCCAGCTTTGGTCCAACTCCGTCGGCCTGAGGAGATGCCAACGGCGCGAGGTCGATCGGTGTTACCTGGCGCATCACTTTCGAGCGGTCGGTTTTGACTCCGCACCCCTGTTTTCCAAAAGCACTCGCGCCAGAAACTCTGCTGTCTGCTCGTAAGCACGGCTCGCGTCAGCGCCCTCAAAACCATGTCCCGCGCCGGGGATTCGGACAAACGTGACTTGTTTATGGGCGGCAGTGAGGGCAGCTACGAATGTGTCGGCCTGCGCCACCGGGATCTTCATGTCCTGGTCGCCATGCAGGACCAGAATGGGCGCCTTCATCCGCTCCACATAAGTAAGCGGTGAGGCGCCCCGGTATGCGTCCTCCTTGTCTGCGGGATCGCCACCGAGCAGTCCCCTGAGTAGCGGCCGATACACAGGCGTATCCCGGTGCAGAGTAGCGAGATCCGTCGGTCCGAAGAAATCTACCACGGCGGCAAAAACTCCCGGTTGCCGTCCAGCGGTAAGCAGGGTGAACAGGCCACCTGCGCTGAACCCGACAATTCCCATGCGATTCGGATCGACATCCGGGCGCGAACGCAGGTACGTCGCCGCCGCGAGAAGGTCAGGAATGGGATCGGTACCCGGTCCGAAATTCTGGAGGATGTCACCGAACCCGCGACTCCCACGGTAATTCGGCGCCAGCACTATGTATCCCTGGGCTGCGAAGTACTGCATCGCTGGGTCAAATGCACTGTCGACCGATCCTGTGCCAGGTTCTCCGCCATGCACCCACACCAGGGCCGGGTGGCGGCCCTTGCCCGAGGGCTTGGCAAGGTAGGAAGGAATCTCAAGCCCGTCCGGACTGCGATACTGGACCGGTATCACCGTGGCGAATCTGGGTTGGCGCGTTACTTCTACCAGCCTTCCTCCATCAACGGTCAAGGTGTGGATCTCACCCGCGTGTTCGGCAGACTGCTCCGTGAAAGCGATGCGCTTTCCGTCGTGTGACCACGCCGGGTCCGCCGCTATGCCTGCCACTGGCAGCGATGCGACCACGCGATCCGCGTCCACGTCGATGATCACCAACTCGCTGTGGCCTTTCGACAGCCTTGGCAACACCACGCGGTGTCCGTCAGGCGACCAGTCTCCACTGGGCGCCCAGTTTGCTCCCACGCCCAGGGAGGAATCGAGCCGCTTCGGTTTCCCGCCGCCGGCATCGACGATCCAGGCGACCGAGCTAGCGACTGCGGAAGGGCCCGACTGCTCGCCGCTAGACGCTGTAAAGAGGATACGGCTCCCGTCTGGCGACCAGCGAGGCCGCCAGCCATCGCCGAGAACTCGTTCACCGCCACCCTCCGCAGGAATGATCGTAATCCGTGGATTCGGCCCGGTGAAGGCCGAGTATGCGATCCACTTGCCATCGGGCGACCACGAGGGGACGCGGTGCGTGCCGAACATCGCGCTGGTTATGGGCCGCCCGTCGCCTCCATCCGCATTCGCTACCCAGACGCGCGCACTGGCGGCGCCTCGGCCTGATACGTATGCGAACCGCTTCCCGTCCGGCGACCACGCGGGGTCAGCCATCCACTCGTCGCCCGGAATCAGAACCTCGGCTTTCCCGCCTTTAGAGCTGACGACGTAGATCCTTCGCCCCTGGCCGGCTCTTTCTGCCGCGTAAGCGATCCTGCTGTCATCGCTTGCCCACGTCGCAGCATAGTGATGCGAAGGTTCCTGGTACGGTGGGGACGCCGGTACCGCAGCCAAGACCAATAGAGGTGTGAACGCAATCGCTTTGAAACGCATTGCCCCTCCAGTTCGCGAAATTTTACCACAGCCGAGTTAAAACAGAGATCGCGCGCGGATGCGATATAAGACTTGAACCAGAGAACCAGCCGGCCGATCTATGCGGGTCCAAAGTGCCAACCTTCAAACGCCGGACGGTAGTCGGCAGTTGCGGAGCCGAGCAGACGTTCAGCAGTGGATCCTGCCTGGTCTCCCGGCGTTCCGGATGCCCGACCCTACTCCACCTTCAAAGCCCTGTTCGCCGTCGAGGCCTTGCCAGACGCATTCCTTGCGTACACGAACAGCCGGTAGTTGCCCGGCGCGGCGGGCATCTTCACCGTGAACTCGGCGCCGGAGCCGCGCTCCAGAATCGGCGTTGCCGTTTCACGATCTCCGCCGGTCGCGGGGTTGTCGCTCACGTCGCGACGCAGGTCCCAGGTGATGCCTTCGGACCGCTCCGCCTTGACCTTGGCGCTGAGCGTCTCGCCGGTCTTCAGCACGTCCTTCGACACTTCGAACCCGGTGATCGACGGCGCCCGCTGTGCCGGCGGCTTGCCGGTCCACATCTCGGTCATCGCATCGACCGTGTCGAGCGGCGTCCCGTCGGGCAGGAACATCCCGTACCAGGTGTGGGTCTTCTCCTGCTTCTGGCCCCAGAGGAAGACGTACGATCCCAAGCACGCCGGGCGGCTCCGGATGGCGTGGTTATAGGCCTTTTTGTAGAACTCCGCCTTCACCGAACTGAAGTCTTCGATCGGCAGGCCCCACGGTGTCTTCGCCACTTCCCAATGGCCCCGCGGCCCGAACTCGGTCACCAGCCATGCCTTCTTCCAGCCTTGCGCCTCGACCGTCTCGGGCAGTTGCAGCATGCCGCCATACGCGTTGATGCCAACCGCGTCGATTGACGGCGTGTGTTCGGCCAGTTCCTTCAGCTTGGTCTTGCCCGCACCAGCCAAGACCACGATCACCGGATGCGACGGGTCCTCCTTCTTCACCAGTTGGGCCAGCGTCTCCATCTCCTTCCAGACCTGAATGCGCTGGGCGTCGGAGATCCCCAACTCAGTCTCGTTGCCGAGCGCCCACATCAGCAGCGCCGGATGGGCCTTCAGCTTCCTGACCGCGGCCAATGCCTGGTCCCGCTGCGCCTGCACCTTGGCGGAGTCGTTGTAGTCGAAGCCGTGCCGGGGGTTCCCGACGCGCAGGCCCGCAAGGACAGTCAGCCCCAACTGCTGGGCCTTGTCCATCACTTCGATGGAGGGTGGCGACCAGTCGCGGATCGAATTGGCGCCGGCCGGTTTCAGCAGTTCCATGCGGCTGGTGCCTCCGGCGCCAAAGATGGTGTAGGGCTTGCCGTCCCTCATCAGAGTGAAGCCGCCGGCTTTTGGAACGATCTGAACCTGGGCTGCGAGCAGAGGAGCGGACAAAAGGATCGGAATCAGCCAGTACTTCATGATTTCGATCATATCCCCGATAATGGATGGCATGACTCGCCGAGGAGCGCTGCTTTCCCTCGTCCTGCCTGGGCTGTTTGCCCAGGCGCCCGGCAAAGGGCTGGTCTTCGTGCTGGTGGGTCCGCCCGGCGCCGGCAAGTCAACGCAAGCGGCCTTTCTGAGCCGCAAGTACAAGATCGCTTCCATCGACATCGACCACTTCAAGCTGAAGTCCGGCGATACGGTTGAGGTCAAAGTGGCCGAGGCCGTCCGCTCCATGGACGCCGCCAAGGGCTTCATCCTCGACGGCTATCCACGCACCCATGCGCAGGCCGACCATCTGGCCTCATTGTTGAAGGAGCTGAAGCTGCCCGCGCCGATCATCATCCAGATCGACGTGCCGGACGAAGTGGCCCGGGAGCGTGTCCGCAGGCAGTTCAGCGGCAAGATGGGGAACTTCGAGGAACAGCTTGTGGCGTATCACAAGGAGCTCGACCTGCTGCGCCAGTATTACCCGCAGGCCGACATCTGGACCATCAACGGCAACCGCAATTCGGCCCAGGAAGTGTCGGAGACGATCGTCTCGCTAGTCAGCGACCGCCAGTAGAGGAGAGAAGGGAAGCGCCGGACTGTAAGCCGGTTTCTGGTCCCGGCCGCGAGGGCCGGGCGGCAGTCATTCCTCTGGGCCCGCCATTGCTGACAGGCTCTAGCAACCTACCCGGAAGTGTAGCGCGGCGGGCCGCCGCATCCTCCCCTATTTGGTCTTGCTCCACGTGGGGTTTTCCCTGCCACGCCAGTCACCCGGCGCGCGGTGCGCTCTTACCGCACCATTTCACCCTTACCTCCGGATGCGGGACCCGAAGGCGGTATATTTTCTGTGGCACTCTCCGTGAAACGGGCTTTGAGCCCGCCCCCCCGGCCGTTAGCCGGCACGCTGCCCTATGGAGACCGGACTTTGCCTCGACCCCGCGCCTCGCCTTGCGGTCCGGCGGAAGCCGCGACTGCCCGTCCGGCGCTTCCTGCCTAGTATTCTCGCATGAGGGTGGCCCGGTCCGCCTCCGCGCCACGCTATCGCTCTTGGAGGAGAATCATGCGCCTTCGCATTGCGTCGTTCAACGTGGAGAACCTGTTCCAGCGGATCCGTCCGCTGAACATGGATGACAACCTGAAGATTACGGAACTGCTCAACGACATTGGCGAGCTCACGGCGCTGCTGAAGAAGCCGCTGTACTCGACGGCCGACAAGAAGCGCATGGTGGAGCTTCTGACGAAGCACGAGGCCCACACCAGCCGCGCATCGACACGCGGCTTCTTCATCCAGCAGGTGCGCGGCAAACTCTATTCGGCCGGGCAGACGCTGAAGATCACGGCCAAAGGCGCGGACGACTGGGAGGGCTGGATCGAGTTCGACCGCGAGTTGATCGGCTCGGAGGCAATCGAGAACACCGCCCGCGTGCTGAAAGCCGTGGACGCCGACATCGTTTGCATGGTGGAAGTAGAGGACCGGCCGGCGCTGGGCCGCTTCTGCACGGAGGTCCTGCACCAGACCAAGCTCCGGCCCAGGGGCGGAAAATACGGCTACTCCATGGTGATCGACGGCAACGACCCCAGGGGCATCGACGTGGGCCTGCTGAGCCGCCATGAGATCGGAACCATGTTTAGTCACGTCCACGACAAGGTGGGCAACAGCCTCACGTTTTCCAGGGACTGCCCGGAGTACGAGATCAAGGTCAACGGCCATTCCGTGTGGATGCTGTGCAATCACCTGAAGAGCCAGGGCTACGGGAGCAAGGCCTCCAACGACGCGCGGCGCAAGCGGCAGGCCGAGGCCGTCCGCGACATCCTCGCCGCCCGCTACGATCTGACGCGCGACCTGGTTGTCGTGGCCGGCGACATGAACGACCAGCCGTCCTCAGCCGCACTCCAGCCGATGCTGGGTGTGGCCGGACTGCACAACGTTCTCGACAGTCTGCCGGCGACGGAGCCGCGCTACACCTACGCGTACGGATCGAACAAACAGCAGATCGACTACGTGCTGGTCTCCGCCGCACTGCTCGGCAGACTCCAGAAGGCGGGCATCGAACGCCGCGGCATGGCCCAAGAGACCACGCGCTTCGCGGAAGTGACAACCCCAAAGACCGCTGCGTCCGACCATGCCTGTGTCTGGGCGGAGTTTGAAGTTTAGGGCAAGTTCCCGCTGCCGTTCGATGCCGGCTGTGCCACTTGCGCCTGGACCTGGTCGAGGAAGGTGAGAAACGCCGTGACGACCAGATAGGTGTCCTTGTAGTGCTGGAATTGGACGGCTTTGTCGTCATCGAACGGAGAGTGCAGGATCTGGAACGTCTCCTGGGTGACCGAGTGGATGTCCAGCACCGGGACCTTCGCTTCGGCGAAGGGAGAGGCATCGGTCGTGCCCACCTTACTGACATCGACGCCCGTGATGGTCATCTTCATGGCCTGGCCCACTCGGGCCAGAATGGCGGCCAGACGCTTGTCTGAGCTGCTGGTTTCGATCTTCGGCGGGTTCAGGCCGACAGAGTCGATGTTAATCATGGCGGCTGGCGGGGCCTTCTGATCCTGCTTCCACTGGCGGACGAAGAAGCGTGAGCCTTTCAGTCCGGTCTCCTCCTCAGTGAAGCCCACGAAGAGGAAAGTGAGAGTGCGAGGAGACTTGGACAGCGCCTCGTAAATGCTGGGGAGCAGGGAAGCGCCGGACCAGTTGTCAACGAAGCCCTTCCCCGTGGTGACGCTGTCGAAGTGCGCGCCGACAATCACCGTCTCCGCGGATGTGCCCGGCAGCGTACAGATGATGTTCGGAATCTTCAGGCCCTTGACGGGTTGGCGTGCCAATTTGTCGCCCGTGCAGCCGGCCTCTTCAAAGAGTTTCGAGAGGACTTCAAGACGCTTGGTGTTCCCGTTCTCAGAAAGGGAGACTCGGGATTTCAGGACCTCATCGCGAACGCGTTCAAATTTCAGGGTCTGGGCGGTGAGCAGCGCCGGGGACAGGAGGATGACAAAAAGAACAAACCGGCAAATCGGAGCCATTGGCTGAGATTATCCATAATGCGGAAGGTAGCGGCAAGGCCAATATGGGGAGTTATCTGAACTATGATGGTGTGGCGATGAGAAGGTTTCGATGGCTGACATTGTTGTGCGCGGTACTGGCGCCGTTGAGTGCGCAGACGTCTTTTGATCCGGATGTAAAGTGCGATGCCGGGCCAGACGGGACCCCTTTACGCATTCTTCACCAGCCAAAACCTACGTACCCGCGAGCCGCCAAGTTGGCGGGGGCACAGGGAACCGTGCGGTTCAAGGCTGTGCTCGACGAGAATGGCCGTCTGACCGACATCGAACTCGTCAACCCCGTGGGATTCGAACTCGACGAAGCGGCGCGCGCCGCGGTCGAACAGTGGGTATACACTCCGTGCATCCGGGACGGGAAGAAAGTGAAAATCCTGCTGGTGCTGGATGTGAATTTCGCGATTGATCAGGTGCGATTTGACCGGAAGTTGGAAAAGCAGAGGGCCGAGTACAATCTGACCGTTAAGCTGCTGTTTGCGCCCGGCGTTGATGCGAAGGATGCCGCAACATTGGCCGAGTCGATTCTGAAACTGGCCGCGGATGAATATCCCCCCGCGTTGTATCTGGCGGGCATCTGGCAGATCAACGGGGAGCATGTCGCTAAGAATCCAGCCGAGGGGCTGGAGTGGATCCAGAAGGCAGCGGAGAAAGACCACGGAACGGCTCTCTATTACGTCGCTATCCGCAGGATTGAGGGGCGCGAGTTGCCACTGGATGTCGAGCGCGGCGTGAAGGAGATGCTGCGAGCGGCGAAGATGGGCAGCCAGTCGGCGCAGTTCTACGCCGGCAATTTGTATGAGAAGGGCGAAAAGGTCGAGCGAAATCCGGGAAAGGCCAAGGACAACTACCGCCTCTGCGCGGCGCGGGGCGTGGCGATGTGCCAGTACAGGCTGGCCAACTTGATGCTGGAAGGATCAGAGGTTCGGGAGAAGGACAGGATTCAGGCTCTGGCCTGGCTTCAACTTGCGGCGGAGCAGGGGGTTGTCCTCGCAGTGCAACGAGCGTCGCAGGAGATCACGAATCTGCAGGCTGAACAGGTGCGGCGGGTGAAAGCGATGAAGGCGGAACTGGTGCGGCGGTGAGGATCCCAGTGGGCTCGTTAGCTCTCGTAGTGCTGCCGTTGACCTATACAGGCCCAGAGCCTTTGAGCGCGCAATATGAGAGTGTGGAGGTTTCCCTCCGGGTCCCGGCATCACAGCCCCGAAGCTGATTCGAGCAAGAGAACCAGGCTGTGCAGCAAATCTTCCAAGGAAATCCCAGTGCTGCGATGGTACCGCCTGAGAAAACACGGCGGAAGGCGTGAGATTCAATCCTGCCGGAGCTATACTGTCCGAACCACGACCCTTGCGTGAGTCCGCGGAAGCCGAGGAGGAGCCGCTCATGCTGTTTATCGTGAAATGGAACATTCCCTACGCAGCGCGTAACGAGGCGATCGAACGTTTCCGCCAGTCGGGCGGGCTGCCTCCGACGGGAGTGAAGTTCATCGCCCGGTACCACTACGTCGATGGCTCCGGCGGGATCTCCATCGGCGAAACGGATGACCCTATCGCCATGTACCGCTGGTCGCAGGAGTGGGGCGATCTCCTGGTCATGGACACACGTCCCGTGCTCGACGATGGGCAGGTGAGGAAGGCGCTTGGGTGGGATGACTGAGAGGGGACTGCCCGCACCGGGGCAGTCCCGTAGAGAGGGTTACGCCAGTTCGGAGGCGCGGAAGAACCAGGCGAGCTCGATGGCGGCGTTCTCGTTGGAGTCCGAGCCGTGGGAGGCGTTGCGGCCGACGTTGGTGCCGTAGAG
The DNA here is from genome assembly GCA_050789245.1 of Bryobacteraceae bacterium. Classification (GTDB taxonomy): domain Bacteria; phylum Acidobacteriota; class Terriglobia; order Bryobacterales; family Bryobacteraceae; genus PNKE01. The sequence continues at coordinate 14,594 of JBOZRR010000051.1, forward strand.
CTTGCGGATGGTGCCCTCGGCGGCCTTGGCCGGGTCGGTGGCGCCCATCACTTCGCGCCACTTGGCGACGGCGTCCTCGCGCTCCAGGGCGAGCAGCACGACGGGCGCTTCGGTCATGAACTCGACCAGTTCTGCGAAGAAACCGCGCTCGCGGTGGACGGCGTAAAAGCCCTCAGCCTCGGCGCGCGTCAGGTGCTGCATCCGCATGGCGCGGACCTTGAAGCCGTTCTTCTCGATCAGGGCGAGGATGTTGCCGGCGTTGCCCGCGGCAACGGCGTCCGGTTTGATAATGGCAAACGTTTTCTGCATGTTCTGTGGTGTTCCTTAAAGCTTGAGAGCGGCCTTGATGCGGGCGCCCATGTCGGCGGGGGACTGGCAGACCAGAATGCCTGCGTCCTCCATGGCGGCCATCTTGTCGCTGGCCTTGCCGGAGCCGCCGGAGATGATCGCCCCGGCGTGGCCCATGCGGCGGCCCGGAGGCGCGGTCTGTCCGGCGATGAAGCCCACGACCGGCTTCTTGACGTGCTCCTTCACATAGGCCGAAGCAAGCTCCTCGGCGTTGCCGCCGATCTCGCCGATCATGACGATGGCCTCGGTCTTCGGGTCCTCGTTGAAGAGGCGCATGGCGTCAATGTGCGTAGTGCCGATGATGGGGTCGCCGCCGATGCCGATGCAGGTGGACTGGCCGATGCCGAGCGCGCTGAGCTGGCCCACGGCCTCATACGTCAACGTTCCGGAGCGCGACACGACACCCACCGGGCCGGATTTGTGAATGTGGCCCGGCATGATGCCGATCTTGCATTCGCCGGGCGTGATGATGCCGGGGCAGTTGGGGCCGATCAGCCGCGTCTTGGGATGCGACTTCAGGAACTGCCAGGCGCGGATCATGTCGGCGGCGGGGATGCCTTCCGTGATGCAGACCACCAGGGGCAGGCCGGCGTCGGCCGCTTCCATGATGGCCTCCGCCGCGAAGGGAGGTGGGACGAAGATGACGCTGGCGTTCGCGCCGGTGGCCTTGACGGCCTGGGCGACAGTATCGAAGACGGGGCGGTCGAGGTGCTTCTGGCCGCCTTTGCCCGGGGTGACGCCGCCGACGAGGTTGGTGCCGTAGGCGATGGCCTGCTCGGCGTGGAAGGTGCCCTCCTTACCGGTGAAGCCCTGCACGAGCACGCGCGTGTCTTTGTTGACGAGGACGCTCATGGTGAATTCAGCCTTTCGTTAACCGGCGAGCGCGACGACCTTCTCGGCCGCGTCACGCATGTCTTCCGCCACGGTGAAGTTCAGTCCGCTCTCGGCCAGGATCTGTCGTCCAAGCTCGACGTTGGTGCCTTCCATGCGGACCACGATGGGAACCTTGACATCCAGCGCACGGGCGGCCTCCACCACGCCGGAAGCGAGGAGGTCGCAGCGCAAGATGCCGCCGAAGACGTTGATCAGGATCGCCTTGACGTGCGGGTCGGCCAGCAGGATGTGGAACGCGTTGCGGACCTGGTCCTTGTTCGCGCCGCCGCCGACGTCCAGGAAGTTCGCGGGCGACCCGCCGGCGTACTTGATGATGTCCATGGTGGCCATGGCGAGCCCCGCGCCGTTCACCATGCAGGCGACATTGCCGTCCAGCTTGATGTAGTTCAGGCCGTACTTGGAGGCCTCGACTTCAAGCGGATCCTCTTCGTTCAGGTCGCGCAGCTCGATGACGTCCTTGTGGCGGAACAGCGCGTTGTCGTCGAAGGTGATCTTGGCGTCGAGGGCGATGATGCGGTTGTCGGCGGTGAGAATCAGCGGATTGATCTCGGCCAGAGTGCAGTCCATCTCGATGTAAGCCTTGGCCAGCGCGGTCATGGTCTTCACCGCGTTCGAGATGGCTTCATTCGGCAGGCCCAGCCCGAAGGCCAGCTTCCGCGCCTGCCAGCCCATCAGGCCGGCGCCGGGCGTGAAGGCTTCCTTCAGGATCTTCTCCGGCGTCTTGGCGGCCACCTCTTCGATGTCCATGCCGCCTTCGGCCGAAACCATCATGACGGGCAGCCCCGACATGCGGTCCAGCACGATGCCGCAGTAGAGCTCACGTGCGATGGGCAGGGTCTCCTCCACCAGCAGGCGCTGCACGACGCGGCCTTCCGGCCCGGTCTGGTGCGTGACCAGGGTCATGCCGAGGATCTGCTGCGCCTTCTCGTGCGCATCCTCGCGGTTATCGGCCAGCTTGACGCCGCCGCCTTTCCCGCGCCCCCCGGCGTGGATCTGCGCCTTGACGACGACGCGTCCGCCCAATTCCTTGGCGATGGATTCGGCCTCGTCGACCGTTGCCGCCATGCGTCCTCGAGGCACAGGGACGCCGTAGCGGGCCAAGATCTCCTTGGCCTGATACTCGTGGATTTTCATAGGATTGAGACCCGCTTGTGCTAGGCTCGGATAAAAGCCCGAAACCCCAATATAACATGGCATTTTTGGATACCCTGCACAGGCTGATCAACCGGGAATCTTTGTCCGCGGCGGAGGCGCGCGGGGCGATGGCCGAGATCCTTCGCGGCGAGGTCAGCACGCCTCGGATCACCGCCTTCTTGACCGCGCTTCGCATGAAAGGCGAGACCGCCGACGAACTGCGCGGACTGGCCATGGCCATGCGGGATTCCGCTGTCAAAGTCGAGCACGGCATCACCGGCGAGCCGGTTCTCGACACCTGCGGCACGGGCGGCGACGCGCAGGGCACCGTGAATGTATCGACGATCGTGACGTTCGTCGTCGCGGGCGCCGGGGTGAAGGTCGCCAAACACGGCAACCGGTCGGTCTCCTCGCGCTGCGGCAGCGCGGACCTGTTGGAAGCCTTGGGCGTGAAGATCGTCATGCGGCCCGAACTCATCGGGCGGTCGATCCGCGAGGTGGGCATCGGTTTCCTCTTCGCGCAGGCGCTGCATCCGGCGATGAAGCACGCGGCCCAGGCTCGACTGGAACTGAAGACGCGCACGGCATTCAACCTGCTCGGCCCGCTCACGAATCCGGCTGGAGCGACCGCTCAGCTTGTCGGCGCTCCCTCCGTCCACGCGGCGGAACTGATGGCCGTGACGCTCGCCGGGCTGGGGTTGCAGCGCGGCTACGTCGTTCACGGCGACAGCGGCCTGGATGAGATCTCGACCACCGGTGAGAGCGTCATGCTCGGCATCATGCGCGGCGCCATCGACCACCGCACCGTGCGCCCCGAGGACTTCGGCGTGCCGCGCGCGTCACTCGAAGAACTGCGCGGCGGTGATGTCGAGGCCAACCGCGACCTGGCGCTCGCCGTGCTCAACGGGGCAAAGGGCGCCCACCGCGACATCGTGTTGGTCAACACCGCCGCCGCCCTGATGGCCGCATCCAAGGTGATGGACCCCATGGAAGGCGCCCGCCTCGCCGCCGAATCCATCGACTCCGGCGCCGCGCTGGCCAAGCTGAAGGCGCTAGTCGAGTACACGAATAGCGTGGAAGCGGCGGCGTAAGAAGCTGTCAGCGGTCAGGCGTTGGCGATCATCCTGCGCTCCAGGGCATGAGAACTTAGGGACGTGAAGGAAGAGCACGACTATTCAAAAGGGAGGCGAGGAGCAGTCGTCCCACCCAAAGAGGGCAGGACGCGTGTCACCATTCAGTTCGATGACGAGGTACTCAACTGGTTGCGCGAGGAAGTGAACAACTCCGGAGGTGGAAGCTATGCGGAGCTGATTAACGAGGTGCTGCGCCGACGCACAGTAGCGGCCCGCATGGACTATCGTCCAGACATAGACGTGGACGCGCGCATCGTTTGTGATCCAGAGGTCCTCGCCGGAAAGCCAACTATTAAGGGGATGCGCCTCTCAGTGTCGCTCGTGCTTGAGCTTCTGGCTGCTGGGGAATCCGAGTCCGGAATTATCGATTCCTATCCCGGACTTACGCATGAGGACATTGCGGCCTGCCTGCTCTATGCTGCCCGCTGCAGCTCTGCGGAGTGATGAAGAAGTTCACGCCTCGCGGCCGCAGTTCGTGTTTGAATGGGACCCCTCCTGATACGCTCTGCGCCTACCGATTCTTTCGGTAGAAGGTCTTAATGAGTTTTCGAAGCTCAGGACTTTCCACCTTCGATAGCGCCTGCTCGGGGTCAAATTCTTCGCGTTTCTTCCAAAACTCCCACCATCCGACCTTCTTGATGCGAGTTTCCTCAGCGAGCCTCTGCCAACCCAATTCGATCTGCTCCCACAATGCCAGGCTCCTGGGACCCAACCAATCCCTGAAAGGCTCAGCGCCAAAGCTCCGATGACTCGCGATGTTCTGAATATCCTCAAACAGCCCGACTGCCACGAGGTTTTCAACCTCTGGATCGGCCCGCCCAAGCACAGATTCAACGGCTGAGAAGAAGGCCGTGAACTGACCTCGCCTCTCGCTTTCGTACGCATTGACGATATGGTGGGCCAATTCTCCCATAGCGAGGTACCAGGGGAATTCCTCGCCTACCCACTCGCTTTGGAACCGCTCCCAATCGGGTCCAAAGTCGGGGGCTGTCGCGATGATCGACTCCATTGCCTCGCGCACTGTTGACATGCTGAGGCCCATCATAAACGAGGGCGCCCCCCACTCACAAAAACAACTTCGGCAAATACTCCGGCACCTCATTGAACGGCGCCGCCTTACCGGTGCATACCTCGAACAGCCTCTCGTGGCTCACGATCGCCCCCGCAGAAAGCTCGTCGTAGGGCCGGTTGCAGATGTCCAGGAAGCCGATGTTGTAGTTCTCGCCGTCGAAGCGGCCGAGAGCGGACTGGTCGTACAGAGTGAACCAGTGTGCGCCAACGCAGTTCGGGTTCGCGGCGGCATCTTCGAGATACACGCGGTACGCGGCGGCGCGGTCCTTCTGGTTCTTCAACCGGCCGATGCCTGACGCCGGTAAACCCACATCCAGCGCGCCGAAGTGCCATTCGCCGATCATCACCGGCATCTTCAGCATCGAGTGGATCTTGTCCGAATTCGCGCGCGGCAGCTTGTCCATGTAGCAGTTCAGCGAGAAGACGTCGAACGACTTCATCCCCTCCACGGCCCACTCCGGAGGCACTCCCGCCCAGCGCATCCCCAGGTTCAGGTGGTTCGGATCGGCCTTCTTGCACGCCCGCGACAGCCCCTGGAAGTAGTCCGTCACCATGCGGGTCGAAAACGCGCGCAGGTCTTCGAGCGACTCCGGCGTCAGCACGCCGCTGAAGCGCGAGCGCGCAATCGTCTCGAACGTCACCGGCAGCTTCCACGCGGAGGCCAGCGCGGCGGCGCTCGAATACTTCGTCTTCAGGAACGCGACCAACTGCTCGCGAGTGCGGCACGTCTCGGTGTTGTAGAGCATTCCGGCCGCGGGCAGTTCGGAGGAAAACGCCCACGTCGGCTCGTTCATCAGGAAGTAGCCGATGAACGCCGGGTCCTTCGCGCTCGACTTCAGCTCTGACGCATACGCCGCCGCGTCGGCGGCGAACTCAGGATGGTACACGTCCGGGAAGTCGCGATAGATCATCGGCACGGTCCGGCCCCGGAACGCCATCGGCCTCACGTAGGGGAACTGCGCTTTCGCGGCGATCTGCCAGTCGGACCAGTTCGCCACGGTATTGAACCGCAGCCGCCGCAGTTCGGCCAGGGTGATCTCGGCCCAATATTCTCGCCACTTCACCGGCCCAAAGGCGCGAATGAAGTTGGCCGCCAGGTAATTGACGAACTTCGCGCTGGACCTCGCGGGATCGCGCTCCGAGTAGATCGCCTTGAACTCACCATTCGGATCGGGCCGGAACTTGAGCGCCGTTTCGATGCCGTCAATGCGTGCATCCGCATCCACGCGGACGCAATCGGGGCCGTTCGAGAAGAACGCATACCCATCGGGATCGACAAGCCACCAGCGGCTGCCGTCATTGTGTGTGCGGAAGAAACCCGTGCCTTCGCCGACCTTCCGGGTCTTATACCCGCCCCAGCGCGAAAACGTTTCCGGCCACTTCTGTTCCCGCGCCAGCCGTTGTTGCGCGAACAGCCGCGACTTCAGCTCATCCACCGACCCGGTCCTCGCCCGCCACTGGTGCAGCGTCGATTGCCCCAACTCATCCACCAGCGGCCCCTTCGGCAGCACGGGCGTGTCGAGCCTCGGTACTTCGGCCGTCGTGGCGCGCAGCGGCGACATGGCGAAGCGCACCGGGTTGCCGTCATGGCGCAGCAGCGTCAGCTCGGCCCGGTCGACTTTCGATAGATCCACGCGGTCGCCGCCCACCAGCGGCTTCAGGAAAGCGCCCTCGCGATCGATCAGCCAGCGCCCCTGGTCTGTCACCGAAAGCGCCATGCGCATCCGGAACGAGCACTGGTTCAGCGCGGAGAATGTCAGGCGAAACCGCCGCCCTTTGGCGCCCGGCTCCATCAGAGACAGCACCCACACGGCCATCGTGTTGCCGTCCAGCAGCATGTCGGACGTCAGCGAGTGCTTTCCCGCCAGAAATCCCGCCGGGAACGTGTACGCCAGGCCGTCGCCGGGCCCCTGCGCCAGCAGCCACTCGGCGCCCGCCACGGGCGTCGCTCCGGATTCGCGCGTCAGCCGGCCCAGAATTTTCTCGACTTTCAATTCCTCGCCCGGCGCGGCCGGTTGGGCGGCCAAGGCGGGCGTCAGGGCGGTCAAAGTGACAAAGTCGCGTCGGCGCATTGAACTTTCCTCTGCCGGAATCGTATCAGATCAAAGAGTCTGAATTTAGAATGGACGTGGGAGGCCGCATGCTGTTCACCCTTCTGCTGGCGTTGTTTTTCCAAGCTCCGGCGCAGGACGAGCCCAAGATGCCTTGGATCGAAGGCAAGGTTGTCGAAGAGGCTTCAGGCCAGCCGGTCCAAAAGGCGACGGTGACGCTGGCACGCATCGGGGCAGGGGAGGTCAACCCGCCCAAAGCCGAGAGCGGGACGGACGGCACATTCCGCTTTGATGATCTCGCCGCTGGAACCTACATCGTCTTCGCCGAGAAGACTGGTTTCGCGCGCCGCGCTTACGGCGCCAAGAACGATGGACTGCTGCGAGGCACGCCCATCCGCCTGGCCGGCAAGGAAGGGCGCAAGATCGAGATCCGGCTCGTGAAACAGGGCGTGATTGCCGGAAAAGTCACGGACTCGGAAGGCGAACCCGTGCAGGGCGCCATCATGCTGGCGTTGCGGCCCGCGTATGCCAAAGGCAAGAAGACCTGGCTGCCCATCGCCACCACAACCCCGCCGATGACGAATGACGTCGGAGAGTATCGCGTTCCCGGCATCTCGGCGGGCAAGTTCCTGATGTGCGTCATGCCGATGAGTGTCATCAGCGGCGCAGGGCTGACGACGGCCACGCCGAAGCCGGGCGCTTCCGGCAAGCCTGAAACCTCGGTCGTCACCTGCTACCCGAACGTAACGGATCGAAGTCAGGCCGTCCCGGTGGACGTTGGGGACGGAGCCGAGGTCGGCGGCATCAACGTGCAGTTGGCAAGGCGTGTGGTGACGTCGGTGAAGGGGCAGATCACCGGCATGCCGGCCAGCCCGCCGCCGATGATCGCACTGGCACTCACGCCTCGAGGTTCCGGCGTCATCGGGATGACCATGGCGAACCGCGCTATTTCGACGGGCGGCACCGGCAAGTTCGAATTCCAAAATGTGATAGCGGGCTCCTACATGCTGCATACGCTGCCGCTGCCCACGGGCACCGGCGGAGTCACCGTGAAGATGCCGCTCGAAGTCGGCGAGGAGCCGATCACCAACCTCTCCGCGCCGGTGATCGCGCCAATGGAAATCGAAGGAAGGCTAGTCCTCGACGGCCGCGAGGAAGCGCCGAAGATGATGAGCGGCGGCCGCGTCGTGCTGGTGCCGTCCGATGACGTCTATCAGACCGTGCCTCAAACGACAATCAACCCCGACGGCACGTTCAAACTCGCCGGCGTCGCACCGGACAAGTACCAATTGACGGTGACGGGCCTGCCGGAGACCGCTTATCTGAAGGCCGCGAAGTGGGGCGACCAGTCGCGCGACGACGGGACCGTCGAAATCACCGCTCCGCCCGCGCCGTTCACCCTCGTCGTCAGCGACGCGGGCGCCACGGTCACCGGCTCAGTCCAGGACGACAAGGGAGACCCCGCCTCTGGCGCCTTCGTCGTGTTGCGGCACAAAGGCAAGAACGTGTCGAGGAACAAAGTGGCGCGTGTCGACGAAAAGGGTGTCTTCCGCGCGCAGGGCACCGCGCCCGGCGAATACTGGGTCTATGCGGCGGACGAAGTGGATTCGGGCGCGCTGGAGGACGACGACTACGTCAAGCCGTTCCTGTCCAAGGCCACAAGCGTGAAGGTGGAAGCAGGTGGCCAGCAAGCACTGACACTGCGTTTGCAGCGTCAGTAGCTCGGCCCTACATCGAGCCCGAGTGGCGCTTGAAGATCTGAGGCATGTTGGCCGAGAATGCTGACCGCGCCAGCACCATATTGGCCCCGGCATCCTGAGCCTGCTGCTTCAGTTCGCCCTGCACGTGCGACACGAAACCGATCACCGAGATGCCCTTCGTCTCTTTGTTTCCCTTCAGCTTGGAGATCAGCGAGACAGGCTCGATCTTCTGATTGTTCAAATCGACGATCACCATGAGCGGCTGTTCCTCGACGGACTTGGCCAGGATGTCGTCGCTCGTCTTGACGAACTCCGGCACGAGTCCGGCGCGCTTGGCCATATCGTTGATCTTCACGACGAAGAACAGGTCTTCGACGGCGGCGAGAATCTTCTTGCTCTTGGGCATACCTCGGTTGTGATGAGAAGCGGATCGGTCAGTTGCTGAACATTAAGGATTGAACGTTCGGCAGGAATATTGATTTTAGCTGCTGCGCACCGGCGTGCGCAACGGGGGCGGCGCGGCTGTGCCGAAACAGGCACATGCTGCCCGAACTCAGGCGAACCACGCCACGTTCCCGCGAGTTCCGGCGGCGAATCCGGTGATTCCGGCGATGGCCCCCGGATTGCCCATGAAAGGGTGGGCTCGGATGCTCCCGCACCCTGCCCATTCATCCCAACGAAGGAGGTACACCATGACGCAGGTCTTGGACCGGGAACCCGTCACTCAAACGGAAATCGATCAAACCCACGCCGTGCTCTTCCAGAGCGTTGGCGAGTTGCGCGCTCGGCAAACACCGCCCGAGTCGCGAAAGGAGCGCCTGCTCCAGGCGGTGGCCACGCTCTTCCTCACCGTGTTGGTTCTGGGGGGGATGTACGCCCTGATCATGTCGATCGAATAGGGACCACCCCCGGCAATCCATAGCGCTCTCTACAGCCCCTTCGCCCATTCACGCGCAAACGCGGCTGCGGCCTTTGTCGGCGCCTGGCCGAAACGGAAAAGCAGCTTCCATTCCGGAGACTGGCGCTCCTGCGCGGCGGTGGTGAAGCGCGTGCGTCCGCCCGCCGTGGACGTTGGCGCGTTGAAGTCCACCGAGTCCGCAAGCGTCACGAAGGCCGTCAGCCGCTTCTTGAGAACCGTGCGCAGGTCGTACAGGTCATAGGCCTGCTTCTGGCGGGCCTTCGTGGCTTCGTCGCCCGCGGCGTTCAGTTCCTCTTCATTGTCGGGTCCGCCGGCTTCAAAGCTCTTCAGCAGCGCGAAGCCCTTACGGAAACCTTCCTCATCCTTCGACGCCAGCGCTTTGAGTTCTTTTGCACGGCTCAGAATCTTCTTGTAGTGGCTGCGGTCTTCGGCCGATTCGGCGCCGTTCAGCGTGGTCTGCCAGTCCTCGATGCTCTGGTCGAGCATGGGCATCAGCAGGCTCGCGGGCATCTGCCTGTAGGCCTCCGCCATCTGGGCCGCCACTTGGCGCTGCACCTGGCGCATCTGGGCCTCGGCGTCGTCCTTTTTCGCCGTGCTGGCCGGAATGTTGTGGTTCACCGCGTCGAATTGCTTCGCGATCCAGGCGTCGTGCGCCTTCGCGAACGCGGGCGACATCACCAGCGCCTTCACGGCCGGCCCCGCAGCGTTCACCAGTTCGACACGCGCCGGCTGATCCATGGCTTTCACCGCGTTGCGCGTCGAGGACTTCAGCAGCGCTCCAGCGGGCCCCCAGAAGCCGTCATAGCGCGTCGCCTGCTCGACCGCCGTACGAATGTCGTTCGCACTCCAGGACAGGACGGCCGGGCCGACGGCGTCCACGCTCGCGGCGGCGCCGAGGGCCGCGATGCTCAGCAAAAACACGGATCGTTTCATTTGTTTGGTTCCAACCATAAGACGCGCGAAGATCGCGCGAAGCGGCTCAGGGCCGCATGGTAAGGTAGGCCCATGGACGGGATGGGGAAGTTGGACGATCCGCTACGTTACGACCTGCCGGTGGAGCCGGCCGTCGTGGTGATCTTCGGGGCAACGGGCGACCTGACCAAACGCAAGCTGGTGCCGGCTCTGTACCGGCTGGCCTACGAGCGCCGCCTGCCCGCCGGCTTCGCCATTGTCGGCGTTTCGCGCACGCAAATGACCGACGACGCGTTTCGCGAGCGGATGCGCGACAGCGTCGCGAAATTCCTCGAGGACAGCCCCTTCGAGACGACGCTTTGGGACGATTTTGCTCGCGGCATCTACTACGTCAGCGGCGACGTCGCCGATGACGGAATGTTCCAGCGGCTGAAGTTGCGCCTTGAGGAGATCGCGGCGGAGCGCAAGACCGGCGGCAACGCTCTCTTTTACCTTTCGACCCAGCCCAGCCACTACGCCACAGCGGCTCGCGGCCTCGGCGCGGCGGGCCTGAACAAAGCGCCGCACGACGGCGCATGGCGCCGCATCATCGTCGAGAAACCGTTCGGCCACGACGGCGCGAGCGCCGCGGAACTGAACGCCGAACTTCAACAGGTTCTCGACGAGCGCGACATCTACCGCATCGACCATTACCTCGGAAAAGAAACAGTCCAGAACATCCTGGCCTTCCGCTTCGGCAACGGAATCTTCGAGCCGCTGTGGAACCGGCGCTACGTGAATCACGTGCAAATCACGGCGGCCGAGTCGATCGGCGTCGAAGGACGCGGCGGCTACTACCAGGAGGCCGGCGCGCTTCGTGACATGATCCAGAACCATCTGCTCCAGGTGATGGCGACGATGGCGATGGAACCTCCGGCCGTCTACGAGCCCGACGCCGTGCGCGACGAACGCGCGAAACTGCTGCGCTCGATCCGCGTGATGAAGCCCGAGGACGTGAAGACGAACGCCGTCGCGGGGCAGTACGGCCCGGCGAAGATCGGCGCGGCGGAAGTGCCCGGATTCCGGCAGGAAACGGGCGTCAATCCCGAAGCGCACACGGACACCTACGCGGCCATCACCGTTGAGGTAGAGAACTGGCGCTGGGCAGGCGTGCCGTTTTACATCCGCACCGGCAAGCGCATGCCGAAGCGCGTGACGGACATTGCGATCCAATTCAACCGCGCGCCGCTCGCGCTGTTCGAAAACGGCGCCCGAGCCACGCAGGAAACGTGGCCGAATTTGCTCGTCCTGCGCGTGCAGCCGGAGGAAGGCATCTCGCTACGCTTCTTCTCGAAGCTGCCGGGCTCGGGCATGAAGCTGCGGCCGGTGACCATGGACTTCAACTACGGCACGAGCTTCGGCACCAGGAGCCCGTCAGCGTACGAGACGCTGCTGCTCGACGCGCTCCAGGGCGACGCAACGCTCTACACCCGCCAGGACATGGTCGAGGCAAGCTGGAACGTGGTCGAGCCGATTCTCGGCGTGTGGAGCGAATCGAACCACGACTTCCCTAACTACGCGGCCGGCACGTGGGGCCCCAAGTCGAGCGACGAAATGCTGGGCCGGCGCGGGCACGTGTGGAGGGTTCCGTAATGGGCGCGGCGTTGTTGGATGCAGGCCATGTGCTGCGCGATCTCGACGAGATGTGGCGCGGCATCGGCAAGAGTGAGGGCGCGGGCGTGCTCCGCGCATGCGCGATGACGCTGGTGGCGATCTCCGACGAGAACGACGGCCAGCAGGATGCGGCCGAGGCGCTGGCGCATCTCACGCGCGAGCATCCGAGCCGCGTCGTGCTGATCCGCGTACGGCAAGGCCTGGACGCGCCGGAGTCGCGGGCCAACGTGCAATGCTGGATGCCCTTCGGGCGGCGCCAGCAGATCTGCGCCGAACAGATCGAAATCGACGTTCCTCCGGGGCGCTTCGACGAAGTGCTGCCTGTCGTGCGCGGCGTGCTGGTGGCCGATCTGCCTGTCGTCGTGTGGTGCCGGAGTATCGCGCTGGCCGGGACGCCGGAACTCGAGGAAGTGGCGGCGCTGGCCGGGCGGCTGATCGTCGACACGGCCGGGATGGACCAGGCGCGAGACGCCATTGCGCTCATCGGAAAACTGCGGCGCGGCCGTGCGGCCGTGTCGGACCTGGCGTGGACGCGGCTGACGCGCTGGCGCGACGCGGTGTACTCGGTGTTCCGCACGCCGGAGCGCGAGGCGAAGCTGCGCAAAACGTCGAAGATTGTGATTTCGTGGGCCGGGGAAGGGATGCCGGCGACGGCCTGCTACCTGGCGGCTTGGCTGAAGTGGATTGTGCCCGGCGCGGAGCTCGAGTTGCGCTGCGTCGATCGCGCGCGTCCGGAACGCGGCATGGGCCGTATCCGCGAAGTGGTTTTCGAGTGCCCGAATTCGACGCTGCGGCTTCGGCGCCCGGCGGGCGTCGGCGTGGCGATCGAGATCGACGAACTCGAGATGCGGATGCTGTTCCCGAGGCTCGACGCCGAGGCGCTGCTGCGCGAGGAATTGACCGTCTTCGGCCATGACGCGCACTTCGAGGCCGCATTCGAACGCGCGCCGGCAATTGCGTCAATGAAGGTGGAGCAGGAATGAAGGTGAAGCAGATCGTCGCGGCGGGGCCGCGCGAGGCGGCCGCGGCTTGCGCGCAAGCGCTGGCGGCGCGAATCTCCGAGGCGATTCAGAAGCGCGGCGAGGCGCGGGTCGCGGTGTCGGGCGGATCGACGCCGAAGCTGATGTTCGAAGCGCTGGTTGGCATGGCCATCCCGTGGGACAAGGTGCACCTGTTCTTCGTCGACGAACGCGCGGTGGGGCCCGAACATGAACTGAGCAACTACGGCATGACGCTCCGGTACCTGATCGAGCCGGCGAGGCTTCCGGCCGCGAATGTGCACCGCATCGAGGGCGAACGCGAGCCGGCGGAGGCCGCGAGACTGTACGCGGAGGAGATCCGGCATGTGTTTGGTCCCGGGATGCCGGTGTTTGACGCCATCCAATGCGGCATCGGCGCAGACGCGCATACGGCGAGCCTGTTTCCGGACGGGCCGCTGATCGACGATCTCGCCGGGATCGCCGCTGCCGCCTATGTCGAAAAGATGAAGCAATGGCGGATTACGCTGCTGCCGGGAGTGCTGCTGCATGCCAGGGTGCGGCTGGTTCTGGCGTCGGGCGAGGATAAGGCGGAGGCGCTGCGCTGGACGCTGACGTCCCCGTGGTCGCTGGCGGCGTATCCGGCGCAACTGTTGGTGAGTGAGGGTGTGGAGACCGAGTTTTACCTGGACGTGGCCGCGGCGGGGCAGATCGAGCAGCGGTAGGAACTACAATAGAGACATGGCGACGCACGACGATCCGGCCTACGGCCTGCGCGTGGACCGATCGCAGTCCAGCGTGGTTCGCCTGACCGATCCGGACGATTCGGTGGCCTACTGGCTCACTCGCCCCGTCTCAGAACGCCTCCAGGCGATCGAACTTCTTCGCAGGACCTTCCATGGCTACACCGACGCTCCCGGCGGACTTCAGAGAGTTCTTGAGATTGCTCAACTCGAACAGCGTTGAGTACCTGCTTGTGGGCGGCCATGTTCGCGCGACGAACGATCTCGATGTCTGGATCGCGCGCTCCGTGAGTTCGGCTTTACCAATACGGCGTTGAGTCCTGAGCTTTTCATGTCTCCCGGACAGATCGTGCGCATGGGCGTGCCTCCTCTGAGACTAGCGATCCTCACCGGAGTCTCCGGCGTCGAATTCGCCGACTGTTACAGCGAACGTGAAATCGTAGACATTGACGACCTCAGCGTCCCAGTCATCAGTCTGTCTCGACTTCGTGAGAACAAGGCTGCCGCAGGCAGGCCCAAGGACCTCGCCGATATCGACAACCTGCCTCGTTGAAACGTCCCGAGTCCTCCCGGGTTCCGGCGACCTTCCCCGTACAACTCCTGGCAATCGAGGGCGTGGACACCGAGTTCCATCCGGACGAGGCCGCCGGGCAGATCTAGCCGCTGTAGGAACGAGGGAGGCAAGACAGCGAGTCACCAAAGCGGACTCCAGTGGCTAATCCAGGCAGGTCGTACAGCCGGATTGCCAAGGCGGGGCATAATAGGGATGAAACTCAATGTGCTACATGGTTGCAGTTGGCGTGCGGCCATCGGATACCGGGCTGCTGAAGCAGAACTTCTCATATGAACTCGTGCCTGCGCCGTCTCATGTTGCGGCTGCATTTGAGCGTGGAGCCGCCACTTTCTTGATCAATGTCGGCCACTGTGCTTGCGACCGGTTTACCGATCCGGTCGGCCCCGACGAAATCAAACGCCGGCGTGAGAAATACAGGGAGAAGGGGTGGAGTGACGCCCGAATCCAAAGGGTGCTGACCGAACGGAGCCGAATCGGAGGCCTCGATCTCGGCCTTGTTCAGGAAATTGTCTCAGCGGCACGGGGACTGAGGAAAGTGTCGCTGCTTGTGTACTGGGAAGACGGAGTTTCCACACCATGCGGTTCCGTGGTTCAAGCTAGTGCTCACGAACTCATCGCTCAACGATGGTTGCTTCGGGCTGGAACTCGCGTGGACCTGGTCCCTTGATCCTCTAGCTGCCGCACAGCTGGTGCACACGCAATGGGTTGCCGATTCCTTTTTTACACGTGTGTACGAAATGCTTCGTTGACACTACGAGCAGCTTCGTAATATTCTCGAAGCGTGAGTGGAGCGAAGCCAGCACGCGCTCCGCTGCCGAAGCCGACGGCGGCGGAGTTGGAGATTCTCGGCGTCCTGTGGCAAACGGGACCGGCGACGGTGCGCCAGGTCCACGAGGTCCTGGCGGAGCGGAAGGGCGCGGGGTACACGACCGTCCTGAAGCTGATGCAAATCATGGCGGAAAAAGGACTTGTCGATCGCGAGGAGAGCGGCCGGGCGCACATCTACCGGCCGGTTCTGCGCAAGGAGGACACGCAGGGGCAGTTGCTGGACGATCTGCTGGAGCGGGTCTTTGGCGGTTCCGCCGCGCAGTTAGTGGTTCGTGCCCTTTCCGAACGCCGCGCGTCGAAGGAAGAGCTGGCGGAGATCCGCCGGATGCTCGATGAAGTGGAGGGCGAGAAGCCATGAGCGAGATTGGCTGGGCGCTGGTGCATTTCCTCTGGCAGGGACTCCTGGCGGCGCTGCTGCTGGCCCTGGGGCTGCGGCTGACGCGCCACGCGAGCCCGCAGGCGCGCTATGCCGTCTGCTGCGCCGCGCTGGCGGTGATGGCCCTGCTAGTGCCGGCGACGGCGCTGCTGATCAGCGGTACCGACAGCGCGACAGGCGCGGCGCCCGGCGGAACTCTCCCCGGCCTGAAGCTCGCATTGGATGACAGCCAGTCGGCGCCGGGGATTCTGGACACCCTCGCTGCGTGGTGCAACAGGAACATGCAATGGCTGCTCGTGGCGTGGGCGCTGGGCGCCTCGTTGCTGCTGTTGCGGGCCGCGGGCGGGTGGTACGTCGCCAGAAAGCAGAGCAGGGAAGGGCTGCCGATGGACTACCCGCTGAGCCGCCTGATGGATCGCATGGCGATGACGGGGACGGTGGAGATCTACCGCTCGGCGATGGCCGTGACGCCGCAGGTCTTCGGCTGGCTGAAGCCGGTGATTGTGGTCCCCGCGGCGCTGCTGGCGCAGCTTACGCCGGAGCAACTGGAGGCGGTGCTGGCGCACGAACTGGCGCACATCCGCCGCAGAGATTACCTGGTGAACGTCATGCAGACGGTGGTGGAGAGCCTGCTGTTCTACCATCCGGCGGTGTGGTGGGTGTCGCACCGGATCCGCGTAGAGCGGGAGCTCTGTTGCGACGACGTCGCGGTGGCGGTGTGCGGCGACAGGGTTGAGTATTCGAAGGCATTGTTGAGACTCGAGGAGGTAACACCGGCCATGGCCATGGCGGCATCTGGTACTGGATTGAAGGAGCGCATCGCGCGGCTGCTGACGGGCGAACGGGAGACTCCGTGGACCTGGAGCGCGCCGATGGCGCCCGCGGCGGCCGCCGTTGCCGCCGTGATGATGATGGGCGGAGCATGGTGGCTGCAAGCGCAGCCGCCGGCCCCTCCGGCGCCGCCCGCGCCTCCTGCCGAAGTTGCGGCGGATGCGCCTCCGGCGCCGCCTGCCCCCCCGGTGGAGGTGGCGCAGGCACAGCCTCCCGCGACGCCGGCACCGGCGCGAACCAAGGCGCCTCCTCCGCCTCCGCCACCGCCGCCGCCTGCGCGTGGTGTCGAAGGCGGTGTCCCTGGAGGCGTTGCGGGTGGAGTGAAGGGCGGCATTGATTCCGAGGAGTTGAAGCGCATCACCGAGGAGATCCGCGTCGAAGTCGAGAAGGCGAAGGAGAACCTCAAGATCGACGAGGCCAAGATGCGGGCCGACATCGAGAAGGCGATCGCGGAGACGAAGCAGCTCAAGACGGAGATGATCACCGAGGAGACACGCCGCGCGGTGGAGAAGGCGTTGCAGCAACTCGAGCGGGACAAGGAACAGATCGCCAGGAAGATCGAGCATGCACGGGCGCAAGTGGAACGGTCCGCGCAGCAGGCGGCCAGGGCTCAGGAACGCTCAGTCCAGGCTCAAGCCAGGGCGGAAGAGCGGCAGAAAGAGCGCCAGCGCCGCATCGAGTACGCCAATTCGAAGTGGAGCAAGGACGGCGTGGAAGGCGCGGCCACGGATCGCGGACGCACCTACCTCAGGAACGGCCCTCCAGACGAGATCGAGTCGCAGCCGGGCGAGAAGGAAGCGTGGAAGTACAAGAACTTTCAGGGCACCGGCGGAACGATGGTGTTCGAGTTCGACGGGCAGGGCAAGCTGAAGCCCGCCAAATAATCATCCTCCCGATTTGCGCGCGGCATGGGGAACGCGATAACGTGTTGCCCATGCCGCTTTCCTTTTCCCGCAGACATTTCTTCTTTGGTTCGATGGCCGCAGCGGCCGCGCAGGGCGTCAGAGCGCAGGAGACGCCCATCAACGTCGCCTTCATCGGTACCGGCAACCGCGGTGCGTTCCTCGAAAAGACTTCGATCGAGGTGGGCGGCACGAAGGTGGTGGCGCTGAGCGATCTGAAGCCGGACCGCCTGGACAAGGCCGCCTCCGCAGCAGCGAAGGACAACCCGAAGACCTACCGCGACTACCGGCAGCTTTTGGCCGACAAGAACGTCGAAGCCGTGCACATCGCCACGCCGTGCGACCTTCACGTGGAGATGGCAATCGCGGCGCTTGAAGCGGGCAAGCACGTCTACTGCGAAAAGCCCGTTGGTATTCACGCAGGCGAGATCCGCAAGCTGGTGGCGGTGGTGAAGAAGCATCCGAAGCTGGTGTTCCAGGTGGGCCAGCAGATGCGCGCCAGTTCGTTCCGCGCGGCGGTGATCAAGAAGATCCGCGAGGGCGCGGCGGGCGACATCATGATGGTGAAGGCGCAGCGGCACGCGGCGCAGGACCTGTCGCACGACGGTTCATCGTCGGACTGGTTCTTCGACGCGAAGCGCTCCGGCGACGTGCTGGTGGAGATGTCGGTGCACAACCTGGACCAGTGCAACTGGGTGATCGGCGAGGCTCCGGCGCGGGCGGCGGGCTTCGGCGGAGTGATGAAGTGGAAGAACCAGCCCCCGGGGCGCACCAGTATGGACGGCTACATGCTGAGCTACGACTATCCGGGCGGCGTGAAGCTGAGCTATACGCAGGTCTTTTTCCACCCGCAAGGCATGCCGAACGGCGGCGCGTACACGATGGTGTTCACGACGAAGGGCGGCGTGGATCTCGATACGGGCAAGTTCTACCCCGATACGCGTAACGCGCAGCCGGTGGCGCTGGTCGAGCCGCCCTCCGGACGCGAAGACATGAACGCTGAGCACCTGAAGGCGTTCTACAACGCGATTCGAGGAAAGGGAAAGCCCCCGGCGGGAATCGCCGAGGGCGCAACGGGCGCGTGCACGGCCATCATGGGACGCGAAGCGATCTACCAGAAGCGCGTGACGGACTGGAAAGAGTTCGGCGCGGAAGCGTGACGGACGGGCGCTAGCGCAGCGCCCAATACTTCAAGTCGGCCCAGGCGTTGCGAATGGCGGCCTGGGATCTGGTCACGCCCTGGACGACATTGGCGCGGAAGTGCTCTGGGAGGACTTTGCGGCCGCCCTCCATCACCCGAGTCGCGGCCAAATTGCCCTCGTTCCAGGCCCGCTGGCTGACGTTTCCGACCTCGGCCGTCCGGATTGGAGCCATTCCTGTGCGAGCGCTCTCAGAGACCCGTGCCACGATGAGTGCCGAAGGCGGCTGAGCAACGCCGGCCACCCCGCCGGGCGTCGCGCTGGCGAGCGTGTCCAGCGTGAAGAACGCAAAAACGAATGACACCGCCAGGACGAGCAAAAATACCTGAACCAGCGATGGACCCTTGCCCGGTGTATTTCTCTTCATGACCAAACCCTCATAACACAACTAACATGAATCGGCCTGGAGTTCCACAAAAAAAGAAGCCCCTAAGCGCAAGAAAGTCATAGAGATACCGTTCCTGGCTGAAAGTGATGGAGTCCCGGTACCAGGGGGTGAGTTCTATTGGTACTAATAGAACGAGTAGTGCGTTTAGCTTTGATAAAAAGTCCTAGTCAGTTATTGAATCTGCAGTACTATTTTCCCAAATTGTCGCTTGGATTCGAGGCGGAGGTGGGCTTCCCGGACGGCATCGAGGGGGAATTCGGAGTCTATCACGGGTTTCAGGCGCCGGACGAAGACGTGACGCAGAACATGGTGCAGTTCGGCGAGGGTCCCCATGTACGAGCCCGCGAGTACCAGTTGTTTAGCGAATAAATGGCGTAAGTCCACCTCCGCTTCATAGCCGGTCGTCGCACCGCAGGTCACAAGCCGGCCGGACGGAGCGAGCGAGGCGAGGCTTTTCGGCCATGTCGCGATGCCGACATGCTCGAAAACGACGTCAACGCCGCGGCGCTCGGTGATCTTCTTCACCTCGACGGCGATGTCTTGCTGGTAGTGGTCGATGACGTAATCCGCGCCCAGGTCGAGCGCTCGGGCCATCTTGTCCGGACCGCCGGCGGTGGCGATGACCCGGCAATGGAAGAGCTTGGCGATCTGAATGGCGGCCATGCCGACGCCGCTGGACGCTGCGAGCACAAGGACATCTTCGCCCGCCTGAAGGTTTGCGCGAGAAAAGAGCATGTGCCACGCGGTGAGGAAGACGAGCGGTGTTGCGGCGGCGCTGACGAAATCCAGGTCGTCCGGGATGGGGATGACGGCGTACTCAGGCACTGGCATCAGCTCACGATACCCGCCGAGGATGCCGTTGCCGTGGAGCGCGTACTTGCGGCACTCGTTGTCGCGCCCTTCAAGGCACTTGATGCACTGGCGGCAGCTCAGGCCGGGCGCGACTATCACTCTCTGTCCAGGTTTGATGCGCGTGCAGAGATCGCCCACCGCCGCTACTTCGCCGGAGATGTCGCTGCCGAGGATGTGCGGCATTGGATAGCGGATGCCGGGGATGCCGTTGCGCACCCA
Source organism: Bryobacteraceae bacterium (assembly GCA_050789245.1). Classification (GTDB taxonomy): domain Bacteria; phylum Acidobacteriota; class Terriglobia; order Bryobacterales; family Bryobacteraceae; genus PNKE01. The sequence goes on from JBOZRR010000051.1 coordinate 34,298, forward strand.
CAGATCCAGGCGGTTGAGGGCGCAAGCGCGCACACGCACCAGCACTTCGTCAGGGCGGATGGAGGGCTCCGGCAGATCGACCAGTTCAAGCACTTCGGGTCCGCCGTGGGCGGCGATTTGAACGGCTTTCATTTGGCTTTCTCCTTGAGCGACGCTTCGATACGGGCACGCCATTCAGCGGCTTTCTTCAGGATCAGCGGGGCGTCCAGGGTGAGAGGCTTGCGGTCCTCGACCGTGATGCGGCCTTCGATGACGACGTCCCGCACATCGCTGCCCTTCAGCGAATAGACGAGCATAGAGTAAGCGTCGTGGCGGGGCACGGCGTGGGGCTCGGCGACGGAGACGGTGATGAGGTCGGCGCGCTTGCCGGGCTCGATGGAGCCGATCTGGTCCTCGATGCCGAGCGCGCGCGCGCCGCCGATAGTGGCCATCTCGAAGACCTGAGCGGCCGGCAGGACTTGCGGATTCAGCGTCGCGACCTTGGCGAGCTTGGCGGCGAGATCCATCTCCTCGAACATGTTGAAGTCGTTGTTGGATCCGGCGGGGCCGTCGGGGCCGAGGCCGACGGCGATGCCCGCTGCCAGGAACTCGGCGGCGGGGAAGATGCCGCTGGAGAGCTTCATGTTCGATGTGGGGCAATGGGCGATGCCGATCCCGCGGGCGCGGACCAAGGCGCGCTCCGGAGGGGTAATCCACACGCCGTGGGCGAACAGCGTGCGCCTGGCGATGGCGCCGATGTGGTCCAGGTACAACGTGGGTGTGCGCCCGTGTTTAGCGAGCGCCTCTTCGTTCTCCTTGAGAGTCTCGGAGACGTGAATGATGAGCGGCACGCCGTGGCGATCGGCCATCTCGCGGGCGGCGCGGAGGGTGGCTTCGTCGTTGGTGTAGACGGCATGCGGCGCGACGGCGGGCACGATGAGCGGACTGCTCTTCCAGCGCTCGATGAACTTCTCGGTGCCGGTGAGGGCGGCGGCGGACGTCTTGAAGTCCGGGGCGGGGAAGCCGATGATGGTCTGGCCCAGGACGGCGCGCATGCCGGCATCGCGCGTGACTTCGGCGACGGCGTCCTCGAAGTAATACATGTCGGTGTAGGTCGTCGTGCCGGAGAGCATCATCTCCAGCACGGCCAGCCGCGTGCCCCAGCGCACGAAGTCGTCGTTCACGTTGCGGGCTTCGGCGGGGAAGATGTAGTTCTCGAGCCAGTCCTGGAGCTTGCGGTCGTCGGCGATGCCGCGCAGCAGCGACATGGCGGCGTGCGTGTGAGTATTGATCAGGCCGGGAGTGAGAATCGCGCCGTGACGATCGATACGGCGCTTCGGCGTGTAGGCCTTGTCGATCTCCGCGCGCGGGCCGGCAGCGAGGATGCGGCCGTTGGCGATGGCGACGGCGCCGTCCTTGATGATGCGGCGCTGGGCGTCCATCGTCACCACTTCGGAGGCGGAGACGATGAGCTCGGCCGGCTTTTGCGCGGAAGCGAATGCGGCGAAAAGAACGAAGCTAGCGAAGATTGTCTTGGTCGAAGGCATGGGGCAGGAGAGCGGAGAGACGGTGATATTGGGTGACGCCTTCCAGGTTGGCGAGGATGATCTCGATGTCGCGGCAGTAGTCCCACAGCACTTGGCGGCAGGCGCCGCAGGGCGGGGTAAGCGTCTGGGTATCCGTGACGATGGCGATGCGGCGGAACTTGCGGGCTCCGGCGGTGAGCGCTGTGAACAGCGCGGCGCGCTCCGCGCAGCAGGTGAGGCCGTAGGAAGACGATTCGACGTTTACGCCGGGGAAGACGCGGCCGTCCTCCGTTTCGAGCGCTGCGCCCACCTGGAAGCCGGAGTACAGTGCGCAAGCCTGCTGGCGCGCGGTGCGGGCTGCGTCGATCAGGGGCCGAGGATCCGCCGGGGTCACGCTTCCAGTTTAGGCAGAAGCGCCGTGAGAAGTCGGATGAGGTCGCCGGAAGCGGTGCGGCCGATTTCGAGCACCTCGGCGTGGCTCAGTTCATGCTGCATCCCGGCGGCCATGTTGGTGACGGTGGAGATGCCCAGGACGCGGATGCCCATGTGATTGGCGACGATGGTTTCGGGCACGGTGGACATGCCGGCGAGGTCCGCACCGATGGTCCGCAGGTAGCGGATTTCGGCGGGCGTTTCGAAGCTGGGACCAAGCAGCGCGGCGTAGACGCCTTCGCCGAGGTCGATGTGCAGATCCTTTGCGGTGCCAATTGCGAGGTCGCGCAGGGCGGGGGCGTAGGCGCGGGACATATCGGGGAAGCGTGGGCCGAGTTCGGCGTCGTTCGGGCCCATTAGCGGGTTCGTTCCCTGCAAATTGATGTGGTCGGTGATCAGCACCAGCAGGCCGCGGCGGTAGGCGGGGTTGATGCCTCCGGCGGCGTTGGTCAGCACCAGAGTCTTCAGGCCCAGCAGGCCGAGCACGCGAACGCCGAAGGTGACCTCCTGCGGCGTTCGGCCTTCATAGAGATGGACGCGGCCGCTCATCACCGTGACCGGCGTGCCGTTCACCTTGCCCACCATCAACTGGCCCGAGTGGCCTTCCACCGACGGCACCGGCCAGCCGGGGATTTCGTCGAACGGGATGACGATGGGTGATTCGATCTGATCCGCGAATGCGGCCTGCGCGCTACCGAGGACAATGGCGGTGCGCGGCCAAGCGGCGATGCGCGTCTTGAGAAACGCGGCGGCCTCGCGGATCACAGCAAGACTCCGGCGATGCAGGCGGACATGAAGTTGGCGAGTGTGCCCGCCACCATGGCGCGGAGGCCGAGGCGGGCGAGATCGGACTTGCGCGTCGGGGCCAGCGCGCCGATACCGCCAATCTGAATCGCGATCGAGCTGAAGTTGGCGAAGCCGCAGAGCGCGAAGGTCGCGATGACAAAGCTGCGCGGGTCAAGTGCGTCCTTCGCGGCGCCGAGGTTCACGAAGGCGATGAACTCGTTCAGCACCATCCGCGTGCCGAGCATATCGCCGATCACGTATGCATCCTTCCAACTCACGCCGAGCAGCCAGGCGACCGGCGCGAAGAGCATGCCGAAGAGCTTCTGCATGGACTCAGGGAACCAGGCCATGGCGGGCAGGCCATGCACCCAGCCCATGAAACCGTTGACGAGAGCGATGAGCGCGAGGAACGCGATCAGCATGCCGGCGATGTTGATGGCGAGTTGAACGCCGTCGCCCGCGCCGCGCGCCGCGGCATCGATCACGTTCACGCCGGGCTTTTCGACTTCGATCTTCACCGAGCCCGCGGTCTCGGGTTCGCCGGTCTCGGGCACCAGCATTTTGGCAAGCAGCAGCGTGGCCGGCGCGGTCATGATGACGGCCGTCAGCAAGTGCTTGATATCGACCCCGGCGAGCTTCACATACGCGGCCATCACCGCGCCGGAGACGTGCGCCATGCCGCAGACCATCACGGTGAAGAGCTCGCTTTCCGTCAGGCGCGGCAGGAATGGGCGGATGGTGAGCGGCGCCTCGGTCTGGCCCATGAAGATGGACGCCGCGACGTTGGTGGACTCAGCGCCCGAAACACGCATCACGCGCAGCATCAGCCAGGCCATGCCCTTGATGACCACCTGCATGATGCCGAAGTAGTAGAGGATCGAGAACAGCGACGCGATGAAGATGACGATCGGCAGGACCTGGAAGGCGAAGATGACGCCGAACTGGTCGCTCTTGGTGCCGAGAAGCGGACCGAAGACGAACTTCGAGCCTTCTTCGGCGTAACGCAGGAGGGCGTTGACGGCGACAGTAGCGGCTTCAAACACCAGACCGAACTGCGTCTTCAGAACGAGAAACGCGAACAGGAACTGGAGGCCCAGGCCCCACAGCAAGAGGCGAGGCTTGATGGCCTTGCGATTCTTCGACGCAAGGTAACAGAAGCCGAGAATGACGACGAGGCCGAGGAGACCCGTGAAGCGCTCCACGCCGAGGCCCTCCTTTGAGAGGAAAGAACTAGCTGACGACCTCGAGGATGAGTTCGCGCTGATCGGGCGGAGTCGCGGAGATGCGGAACGCGTCTTCGACGCGCTCGCTGGCTTCCTCGACGCGGTCGGGGTTGGTGTAGTAGACGCGGCAGAGCGTCTGGTCCTTCTCGACCTTGTCGCCGACCTTCACCTGGAGGACCACGCCGACAGCCGGGTCCACCGTATCTTCCTTGGTGTCGCGGCCCGCGCCGATCATCGTGGAGGCGTGGCCGATCTCTTCAGCGTCGATGGCGGTGACATAGCCCGCGCGAGGCGAGTTGATCTCGACTGCGCCAGTGGCGTTGGGCAGCAGGTCGAAGCGGTCCACCACCTGCGCGTTGCCGCCCTGCGCGGCGATCAGTTCCTTGAACTTGGCGTAACCGGAGTTGTCGAGCAGGCGTGCCTGCGCGATCTCGCGCGCTTCTTCCAGCGTCCCGGCGATCTTCGACAGGAAGATCATTCGCGCGGCCAGTTCCAATGAGATGCGCGTGAGGTCCGGCGGTCCGGCGTTCTGCAGCGTCTGCGAGACTTCCATGATCTCCAGCGCGTTTCCGATGGCGAAGCCGAGCGGCTGGTTCATGTCGGTGATCAGCGCCTGCGCGCGCAGATCGGAGCGGCGGGCGATGGTGGTCATCAACTGAGCCAGGCGGCGCGCATCCACCTGCTTCTTCATGAATGCGCCCGCGCCCACCTTCACGTCGAGCACCAGGCCATCCAGCGTGACGGCCAGCTTCTTCGACATGATGGAGGCGGCGATCAGCGCAATGGATTCCACCGTGGCCGTTGCATCGCGCAGCGCATAGAGCTTGCCGTCGGCCGGCGTCACCGATTCGCTCTGGCCGATGATGGCGATGCCAACCGTATTCAACTGCTGCTTGAACTCATCGACGGCGAGGCCTGTGCGGAAACCAGGAATCGCTTCCAGCTTGTCGAGCGTCCCGCCCGTGTGGCCCAGCGCGCGGCCCGAGATCATCGGAACCTTCACGCCGGCAGCCGCGGCCAGGGGCGCGGCGATCAGGCTGGTCTTGTCGCCGACACCGCCCGTCGAATGCTTGTCGACCTTCGGACCCGGCACATCGGACAGGTCGATGCGCTCACCGGAGGCAAGGATCGCCTCGGTCATCGCACCTACCTCGAAGTCCGTCATGTGCTGGAAGTAGACCGCCATAAGGAAGGCGGACATTTGATAGTCCGGGATCTCTCCCTGGGTGTAGCTTTCAACGAGCCACGTTACTTCTTCCGGCAGGAGTTCTTCGCCGTTCCGCTTGCGCTGTATTAGGTCGACGGTTCGCATTATCAATCGCTTAGGGTAACACCTTCCCGGATGGCGAGTAAAGGAAACTCACGCCCCCGCCGGAGGTCAATCGGCGTTCACCTGGGGCAAGGCAAACCGGTATTGCCCGGCGAAGACCTCGCCGAAGAGCTCGAGAAGGGGCTGGTGAATGTGGCCATTGCTGACGGCGATGTGCCGTCCGCGCAGCTCCGCCGGGCCGCCTTTCATGTCGCTGATCCGGCCGCCCGCTTCGACGATCAGCAGCAGGCCCGCCGCCATGTCCCAGGGATTCAGCCCGAATTCCCAGAAGCCATCCAACCGCCCGCAGGCCACGTACGCCAGGTCGATGGCCGCGGCGCCGCCGCGCCGGATGCCATGCGTCGTCATCGATACCTGATGAAAGAAGTGGACATTGATGCTCTCGTGCCGCTTGCGCGACGGGAAGCCCGTCGCCAGCAGCGACTCGCCGAGCGACTTCACCGTGCTAACGTGAATCCGCCGCCCGTTCAGAAACGCGCCAGAGCCGCGTTCGGCCGTGAACATCTCCTGCCGGATCGGGTCGAAGACCACGCCGCAGACCATCTCACCCGCGTGCTCCAGCGCCAATGTGACGTTGAAGACCGGGTAGCCGTGGGCGAAATTCGTGGTGCCGTCCAGCGGATCGACGTACCAGCGGTAGTCGGAAGGCGCTTCCCGCAGCCCGCCCTCCTCGCCCAGAACGGCGTGGGAAGGGAAGTAACTTTTCAGCCGGTCCACGACGAGTTGCTCGGAGGCGCGGTCGGCCTCCGTCACCAGGTCGTACTCGCCCTTCAGCTCATATCCGATGCGGCGTTCGAAGTGGTGGGCCAGCAGCGCGCCGGCTTCGCGCGCGATCTCCGTTGCGGTCTCCAGGTAGCTTGCCATGCCCTTGCTACCGGTCCCGAGTTTCGTACAGATATTTGATTTCGTGTTTGTAGATGAACAGATTCGGCCCGTCGGTGCGGTTCAGGCGGATGAAATCGGCGTCCCAGAACTCGATGTGCCCAGTGAACTCTTCGTCGTTAATCAGCCGGACGCACACCTCCGCCGCGCTCTCAGTCAACCGCCGGAGGTAGTTGGCTTCTTCGAACGTCTGTGCGGGCGCCTTGCTCTTCGGCAAAATCAGAGGCCTCTCCTTTTTCCCTACGCCATCAGTGTATCGCAGGCTACTCCGGACGCTTCGGCCCGCCGCTGGGCGTTGTGGTCAGCACGTCGTCGGAATAGTAGCCATTTCGCGCCTGAACGCTATGCCGGGGCCGGGCCACCTCGACCCGCACCGAGTGGAACCGGTCCTTCGTCACCGGCACGTTGCGCGAATAGAAGCCGAGCAGGTACTGCGTGCGCAGGTCGTTCAGGATGTCGTCGAACGCCTGATCGATGCCCGCGCCCAGCGCCGGAGTGAACATCTTTCCGCCAGTCCACTGTGCGAACGTGAACAACGCGTTCTCGCCGCGAAGGTTGCGCCCCGCGTCGCCCTGGATCGGCACCACCAGCACTGAGTAGAGCACCGCGTCGGCATCGTGCAGCGCCTCCAGCGCTTCCTCGAACTTCACGCGGCTGGCCGTGTCGCCGCCGTCGCTCACTACCAGCATCACGCGGCGGCCCTGCCGCTTGTCCAGGTCCTGCGCCGCCAGGTAGATGGCATCGTAGAGCGACGTCGCCCCTTCGCTGCGCAGCGAATCCAGGCCGCGCTCGACGGTCTTGATGTCATGCGTGTTCGCCGTGTGCCGGGTGATGTCCGTGTTGAAGCTGTAGAGCGCCACGGTGTCGTCATCGCGCCCTTCGCGCAGCAACCGCCGCAGGAAGCGCTTCATGCTGTCGACTTCGTAGCGCCGCTCCTTGCCCGTCGACCGGCTTGTGTCCACCAGCAGCGCGATCGACAGCGGCTGCTCGGTGCGCCGCTCAAACAGCGAAATCTCCTGCTCCACGCCGTTGTCGTGGATCTTGAAATCGTCCCGGTTCAGACCGCCCACCAATTGCCCGTCGAAGTTCTTCACCGTCACCAGCATGCGTACCAGGCGCACGTCCACCCGAAAGACCGGCTCGGGCTCCTGCGCCCAAATCAGCCCCAGCGCCGCCGGCAGCGCGACGGCGATCAGCGGCCAGCCACGGAAGCGTCCCAAGCGCCCTCCACCCACACCTCACCGTCGGTGAAGTACTCTTTCTTCCAGATGGGAACAAGTTTCTTCAGCCGGTCAATCGCCTCGCGAGCGGCCTCGAACGCAGGGCCCCGGTGCGGGGAGGCAACGACGATGCTCACGCTCGCTTCGCCGATCTCCATCCGTCCCAGCCGGTGCACAATGGCGATCCGGCTGATTTCATGCGAGGCCGCAATCTCGCGGCCAAGCCTCGTCATCACCTGGATCGCCATGCCTTCGTAGCATTCGTAGTCCAGATAGCGCGTCTGGCGGCCGTTGGAGTTGTTCCTGACAATCCCCTCGAACGTCACGATGCCGCCGTCGATCCCCTGCGCCATCTTCTTGGCCAGCGCCTGCGTATCGATCGGCTTCCGGGTCAGCGCGAAGAAGTGCCCGGCGGCGTCTTCCACGACGTGCGTGTACGGTCCCGAACCGCCGCTCACCGGCGGCAGAAAGGCCACTTCGTCACCGTCGCTCACGGCCTGGTCCCGTCGCGCAAACTGCTGATTCGCGGCCATTACAATGCTCCCGGACATGCCCGTAAGCTGAGGAAACCGGCCCGCATAGTGGCCGAACACAGTCTCCAGCGTCGAGCCCTCCTGAACCTCCAGACGCTCCTCCGCCATGCCCGTCTTCTCTTTCAGGATTCCGAAGAATAGAACCTTGATGTGCACTTTCACCGTCATCGTAACAGACGGCTCCGCCGGGCCTTTCCGTTCCAGGCGCGATAATGGAAAGGCCGTGACACCCTCGATGACCGAGCCCGCCGAAATCCGCACCCGAGTCCGTTACGCCGAAACCGACCAGATGGGCGTCGTCTATCACGCCAACTATCTGGTCTGGATGGAGATCGCCCGCACTGAACTGTGCCGCGTGCGCGGCTTCCGCTATCGGGATATCGAAATCGAGGATGGTCTCCACATGGCCGTCGCCGAGGTCAACTGCCGCTACCACGCCCCCGCCCGCTACGACGATGACGTCCTGGCCCGCGCCTGGGTGAAGCAGGCCCATCCGCGCATGGTGACTTTTGCGTACGAGATCCGCCACGCCGACAACGGCCAGTTGCTCGCCACGGGGGAGACCAAACACGTGATGATCGACGGCCAGGGCCGTCCGGTGAAGATCCCACCGAAGTACCACCCGCTCTTCGGGCTCTCCTGAGACTGCATGCAGCAAGCTCTTCAGCAGGCGCTGCGCCACGCCTTCCGCAATCGCTCGGGCTGCGCCGCCGTGCTGGATTTGGAAGGGGCGGAAACGCTCGCCATCTGGCGGCCGGACATCGCCAAGTCCTGGCAATTCGCGCCTGGTTCCGTGCTGAAGCCGTTCCTGCTCGCCGAAATCCTCCAGGGACCGGTCCAACACCTGGCGTGTCCGGGCGACTTGCGCATTGCCGGACTCAATCTCGCCTGCACCCACCCCCGACTGGCCGAGCCGCTCGGCCCGGATGAAGCCCTGGCCCTCTCATGCAACTCCTGGTTCGCCGCGCATGTCGCGCGCATGGGTCCGGAGCGCCTCGCCTCCGCTCTTCGGTCCCTCGCTATCCCCGTCCCGGCGGAAAGCACCATCGACGATTTGAAGCTCATCGCCCTGGGCCTTCGCGGCGCCCGTGTGACGTGCCTTGGACTCGCCCGAGGGTTTAGGATGTTAGCTCTCAGGAAGAGCGCGGGGGACAAAGGGTTGGAGCCACTCTGGACTGGACTGAAATGGGCCGTGGAGCGCGGCACTGGCCGCAATGCCGGATCTGGCGTCTGGGGCAAGACAGGCACCACGCGCGAGGCCGCTTGCTTCGCCGGATTCAACGGCCGGATCGTCGCGGCCGTCGCCGTGCCCGGCGGAACCGGAGGCGGTGACGCCGCCCCTATCGCGGGAGAGATCTTTCACGCATGCCGCGCCGGTTGCTGATCGCCGTTCTCCTGTTTGCCGCCGCCGCGCAGGCCGGCATGGTCCGCGTGAAACTCGCCGGGCAGGCGAAGCCCGTCACCATGGACCTGGAAGAGTACGTCGCGGGCGCGCTGGCCGGGGAGGCCGGCGGTTTCCGCTCGATGGAGGCACTGAAGGCGATGGCCGTCGTCGCCCGCACCTTCGCCCGCGCCAACATGGGACGCCACCGCGCCCAGGGCTACGACTTCTGCGAGACCACCCACTGCCAGGACGCCCGGATGCGGTCCGTCACCGCGCGGCTCCGCCAGGCCGCGGAGGAGACTGAGGGCGTCATCCTGTGGTCGGCCGGCCGCCCGGCCCTGGTCTTCTACACCGAGCATTGTGGCGGGCACACCGAGAACGCGCGGAGTCTCTGGTCCGGCGCCGCCCGCCCCTATCTGCGCGGTGTCGAGGATACCTTCTGCCTCTCCGCCAGCCGGTTCAACTGGCGCGCGAGCGTGACCCTAACCGACGTCGCGCGCTCACTCGGCCTGCCTTCGACCGAGTCGCTCTCCATCGCCTCCCGCAGCGGATCGGGTCGCGTGTCGCTGCTTAGCGCCGGCGGCCGCCCCGTCAGCGGGGAAGCCTTCCATCTCGCCATCGGACGCACGCTCGGCTGGAATCTGCTGCGCAGCAAGCTCTACGAGATGCGCGTCGAAGGCGACCGCGCCCTTTTTGAAGGTTACGGACGTGGTCATGGCGTGGGACTCTGCCAGACCGGGGCCGACGAGCGCGGCAAGGCCGGCCACACCTGGCAGCAGATCCTCGCCGCTTACTTTCCGGGCACCCGCCCCGGCATTGCGGCCACGGACATTCCCTGGTCGGCGGCCAGCACCGAGCGCGCCCAGGTCTTCACTTCGGGCGGGGCAGGGGAAGAGCAGGTCCCCGCCGCCGTGGACCATGCCATCGCCGAAGCCGAGAAGCTCACCGGGCGCCGCATTCCGTTCCGACCCATCGTGCGAGTCTTCCCGACCGTCGCCGTCTTCCGCGACGCGACCGGCGAGCCTGGATTCGTCGCCGCCTCCACCCGCGGCCGTACCGTGCGTCTGCAACCCGCCGGAAGGCTGATCAGCGAAGGCCGGCTGCACGGCGTGCTGCTCCACGAAATGCTGCACCTTGCGCTGAGTCCCGCGCCCGGGGTCCGGGTGCCGAGGTGGTTCGAAGAGGGGCTGGCCCTCTGGCTGGAGCACCCCGTGGCAAAGCCGGAAAAGCTCGCCCCGCGAACCGAGGCCCGCCTACTGAAGCCCGCCACCGAGGCCCAGCTCCGCGCAGCCTACTCGAACGCCCGCGGCGCGGTGGCGCAACTGATGAGCCGGCACGGCCGGACAACAGTCCTGGCGTGGCTGGACACCGGTCTGCCTGCTCAGTAGCTTCGTGGCGCAAACTTCAGTTTGCACAGGGCCTTCAGGCCCGAACAAACTCACTTGCGCTTTGAGTTGTATACGATCTCATCGACCGACTGGCTGGAATTCGGATCGCCGGTTTCAACGAGCCCGGCGAAGCGCAACCAGGTGCGCTCGCCACGAGGCCGCAACCTCCGGATGGCCCGGCGCAGCAACTCAACCAGCAAATGCAGAGGCCGGATCATGTCTGCACCTCACTCCGGACGCACTTCCGGTTCCTCCGCGACTACCGCTTCTCCGCCAGGCTCCACCGGCTTCCGAGTGAGAACGCCCGCCACGGCGCCCAGCCACAACAAGCTCGATGTGAACAGCACAATAGCAAGCCCGAAGCGCACCGCCATGCTTGCCGCCTGGCTCCACAGGCCCTCCACACCTGGCACCCACTTCACCAGGCCCCAGGGCAACAGCAGCCCGAAGACCCCGGCCAGCAGCAGGGCGGGCCAGAACGGCCCATGGCCCAGAGCGCGGAACAGCCCGCCGCCCCACATCTGGAACGCCTTCCACGCCATGCAGACGGCCAGCGCCACCGCCACCAGCCCCACAACAGCGAGCAGGACCAGGTCCATCACATCCGCCACGGGCAGCGACAGCCACCACCAGGCGAGCGCGATCAGCAGCACCACGCCGCTCGTGCCGAGGAGCAGCGCCAGCGGTCTCCGCATCAGGTCGCGGCAGGCTTGTGAATAGACGGACAGCATCACTGCACCTCCAGAACGTGAGCCGCGCTTGAACTGATGTAGCCCGGCCGGTACATCGGCTCGATCCGCGCCGGCGGCACATGGAACTGGCCCGGGTTCGTCACGCGCAGCAGATACGTGTACTCCGCGCCGTTCTTGTCGAGGTAGGTCGGGAAGTACGTCACCTTCGAATCGCGCACCTCGCGGCGTTCGTACCAGGAACGCCACCAGCCCGGCTTGCGCTCCACCTCATAGAGATCGTCCCTTGGCACCAGTTCGGCGCCGGAGGGGAGTGGATCTTCGATCAGTGCGTAGCTCTCGGCGGCGCCCTGAACGCTCAGGCGCACCGCCAGCAGTTCGCCCGCGCGGACCGCGCCGTTCAGCGGTTCCAGGTCGTACATGATCTTGTCTCCGGCGCGCCTCGGCGTCATCCGGTAGTATTCGCGCTGGATGCGCATCGGCCACTCCGATGGCGTCACCAGCTTCTCCGCCGTCAGCCGCATCTCTTCACGGACGCTCCAATACGCCCGGCCCGTGCCGCGCTTGCGCACCGTCACTTCGAAGCGCTCGCCCGTCTCGCTGCCAGGCATGCGGATCTTGACCGGCGCGGGCGACAGCGCGTCGGCGGCAGTGAATTCGCGCGTCATGATCGATTTCCCGTTCACCAGCACTTCCAACCGGAAGTCGGGCTTTAGCTCGCCGCTGCGTTTCAGGTAGTCGGTCATGCCGAAGATCACCATGGCCGTCTGCTTCGTCGACGACCAGTAGTAGCCCTGGTTGCGGTGCGCCACCAGCCACTGCGCCGCGCCGTCCAGCAGTTCCGGCGTCGAGTTCATCTGTGTCAGGAACTTCAGCACGTAGGCCGTGGCCTCCGGCGTGGCATCGGCGCCGAAGTCGAGCATCAGGTCCCGCTGGGACGGCCACCAAGCTTCGCCTCCCGACCGTTTCGCCGTCGCCTCGAGTTGCAGCGCGGCCTCCTGCGCGCGGTTGTCCTTCAGCGCCCGCGCCGTCAGGCCTGCCAGAGCCCACCCCATCGGCGTGAACTCCTGCCGGAGATTCCACACCTTATCGAACTGGGCCTTGCTGGCCTTGCCGATCTCCGCCAGTGCGTACAACTCCCATGCCGCCAGATCTCCCTGGCCCTTGCCCTTCGGAGCCTGGAGGAACGCCTCCAGCCGCTTGGCCGCCTGGTCCAGCCGGTAGTGTTCGACGTTGTAGCCCGCATCCATGGCCATCTTCAGGCCGGATGTGACATAGGCCGTCATGAAGCCGTCGCTCTCGTCGCCCATCCACCAGCCCCAGCCGCCGTCCCCGTGTTGGAACGTGTACAGCCGCTCCAGCCCGGCATCCACTTTGCGCTTCAGCTCCGCCGGGTCCTCCTTCAACGGCACGCCGAGCTGCTTCACGGCACGCGTCACGATGACGTTCGGCAGGAAGCTCGACATCGTCTGTTCCACGCAGCCGTAAGGGTACTCCAGCAGGTAATCCAGCGCGCCGAAGATGACGCCCGCCACCGAAGGCGATACCTGGATCTGGACGGACCGCCATTGCTGCGACGAACGAGCATCGAACTGCCGCGACGTCTTCTGCTCGGTCTGGCCGTCCAGGACGCCCTGCGTGCTGGTCACCCACTTCAGGCCATCGGGTTCCACCGGCAGCGTCAGCTCCATCGCGTCGGATTCGACGCCGCCCAGCGCCTTCGCCAGCAGCACCGCCTTGGCCTGCGCCTTCTGGACGCGATAGCGGAAATCGACCCGCGCCTCGGCCTTGCTGGCGATCTCTACCTCTCGTGCGCCGCCCTCGACGACATCCAGCCCCTGCGCGTCCATCGAGACGCGGACCTTCTGCGCCGACGCCAGGTAGTTGCGGACCAGCACCGGAATGGTGATCTCGTCGCCTTCTGTCAGGAAGCGCGGTGCGGCGATGGTCAGCAGCAGGTTCTTCCGGACAATCGTCTTGTGGACGGCCTGCCCGACGCGGGTGTCCATCGTGACGCCCCTGGCCGTGGCGCGCCACGTCGTCAGCGAATCCGGGAAGACGACATTGGCCGTTGCGCGGCCGTCGGCACCTGTTTTCAGGTCAGCGATCCAGTACGCCGTATCGGGGAACTCCTTGCGGATCTTCGGCTGCACCAGGCGCTCCGGCTTCAGTTGCGCCCGAGCCCCGGAGGGCCGCATCTGCGCCAGTTCCACGCGCCGTGTTCCGGCCGATCCGTAGAAATAGAAGTACATCGACGAGTCCGTGCTGACACGGTTCCACTGCCGCCCGTAAAAGACGTCCTTGATGTCGCCCTGCATCTCGCGCTTGATGGCGTAGATCGCTTCGTCCACCACGCCCAGGCTGAACTCTGCGGCGACGGGTTTGCCCGTATGGTCCTTCGCCAACACACTGAACTGCGCGGGCTCGCCCGGCTGATATTCGGCCTTTGAAGACTTCACCTCCACCTGCATCAACTTCTCCGTCGCGGGCACCTTCAGCATCCGGGAGCCGCGGAACAGCGTGTTGTCACGAATGAAGACTGCCTCGATGAAGACGTTCGGCGCCCACGAGGATTCCACTGGAATCTCCACCGAAGTGGACGCGCCCTGGACCGTGACCATCTTCGACCAAAGCACCCCGCGGCCCTCCACCGAGAGCCAGACGTTGGCTCCCTTGCCACCCGTCACCAGCAGCACCCGGGCCGTCTCGCCCGGTTTGTAGTTCGCCTTGTCCGGGACGATCTGGATACGTTCCTGCCGCCCGCCCCAGACGCCTTCACCGGTAACCCAAAGCCACGTCTCCGACTTCACAGTGCCCTTATCCGTCTGGGCCGTCACCTGAACTGTGTAGGATCCGCCTTCCGTCACTTGGAAACCCGCCGAGCCTCGGCCGTTCGCGCCCGTGGACCCGGCAGCCGTCGCGAGCGTCTGCCGCCGCTTGGGGTCCCAGGAATAGCGGATCAGTTCGGCCTGGAACCGGATATTCGGCACCATTTTGCCGTCGTAATCCCTGGTTTCGACCTCGACGTTTGCGGTCTGCCCTGGCTCGTAGACGTAGCTGCGCGGCCGGGCGTGAATGAAGAACGGCCCCCGCGTCGCCACAAAAAAGCCGCTGCCGGAGATCTCCCGGTTCGAGGCATCCATCACCCTGGCTTCGACGCGGTAGCGGACATCCCACTCGGCGGAGGCGGATTTGATCGGGATCGCCAGCTTTCCTTCGGCATCCAGACGGCCCTCGCCCTCGTCCACCTGCTCTCCGGTATAGTCTTCCTCCATGCCTTCCAGGGACATGCCCTCCTCAGGAGCGTACCAGGGCATCCAGTGGCGGGTCCGGTAGACGGCCCAGGTCACCTTGGCCCCGGCCACCGGTTCGCCATAGTAGTAACGGGCGTTGACGGTCAGTGTGACCGTCTCACCCTGAATGACCCTCTGCTTATCGGCGGAAACCCGGACTTCGTACTCCGGTTTGCGGTACTCCTCGACGTGGAAGCCCGAGTGGACCGTGCCGCCCCCCGCACTCACCTGAACCATGTAGTAGCCCAGCGGCGCCCCGTCGGGCAGGGTGATGTCCGCCGCCGCCGTGCCGAAGCCGGTCAGCGGGACCGTTTGTTTCTGTAGAATCTGGCCGTCAGGGTTCTGGACCTCCACCTCGGCAGTTCGTTCCCGCAAAATCTCGTAGCCGCTCAGGCTGGACCGTCGCAGGATCGACTTTAAGTGCACCTTATGTCCGGGGCGGTAAACTGGTCGATCTGTATAGACATAGCCCTGAATGTTTCGGCGCCCTTCGTCGCTGAAATACCAGGAACCGACGGAAGAAACGGCGAACATTCGCTCACATTGGCTTGTGACCAGCAGGGAGTCGCCCTCGATTTGTGCGGGAACGAACTCAGCCAAGCCGTCCGGCCCTGTCTTCGCCTCTCCAACGTCCTTCTTTTGGGGGTGGCTCATTAGCCGGACCGGGCATCCGGCCACGGGCGCTCCTGTGTTCCGGTCCACGGTCCGGACCAGCAGGCGGCCGGAGGTCGTCTTGGTGATCAGGGCCAGGTTGGTGGCGGAAGCGACGGTGTAGGCCCGCTTCTTCCCGTCGGTCGCCTCCAGCAGGTACAGCCCTCCCTCCTTCAGCTCCACCGGGACGGTGATGGTCTCCCAGCGGGCGGCGGTCTGGACAGGCTGTTCCCAGACGCGAACCACCTGCTGCGGGTTCAGCACCGGCACGGCGGCATACTCGGCGGCCGTGCCCGGCGCTGAAGGCAAGGTCTGCGGCTTCGGTTGCAGCCATTCCGCCCGGATCTGCTCCCGGTTGTCGCTGCTGAACTGTTCCCGGACGATGTTCCGCAGCCGCGTCCGCAGGCGGCTCTTCCAGCGGGCGAACTTCTCAAGCGGCGTCAACTCGCGGGCCGGGCGCGCAATCGCGTCCCCCGAGCGGTGCGGGTCGTCGAGTTTCCGGAAGAACTGGTCCGGGTCGTTGACCTTGTAAAGCCGGAACTGAAGGCTTCTCACGCCGTTGGCCGACACCCGGACGGGCACGCTCTCGCCGGGCCGCACCGGGCGGTCCGTCGTCAGGGCGAAGTACACCGCGCCCTCATCGACCTGGGCCGGAGCGGCCAGGGCGGCAAGCAGAGCTATCAGCAGGAGGAAGGAGTTCAGTCGCATGGGGATTTCAACTGGGGTCGCGGAGCAGGTTCCAACGGAAGACGCCGAGGAAGTTCGAATTGCCTTCGAGCGGCCGCCACCTCGGTTCGGGGTGGCGCATCAGTTCGGCGATGGCGGGCCGACGGATCTCGCCCTTTGCACCGGCGGCGGGCCCGGTGTGATACGCGGCGTGCCCTTCATCGAGAATCATGCTGTGAAACGGTTGCGAGCTGTCGAGCTGTCGATAGAACAGCAGGTCGCCAGGCCGCCCGGTCTCGAGCCTCCGGCCAAGGATGTGAGTGTTGAACCGCATCAGGTGTTCGGCGTCGGCGAACTCGCGGAACGCCCCGTTCGACCAGTCCGATGACTGGAACGGACCAGGGCGCACACGGAACAACGCGCCTCGCAATGTGTGGTGGGGATAGTTAAACTTGCGGACTTCGCCGAGAGGCGGCAGGTCTTTCAACCCGACGCGGCGCATCCATTCTGCTGTGTGAGCGCGGAGCGCCTCTTTGCAGCAGAAGCGGAGCAGCCCGGCGCAGTCGGCGACTTCGGCCGGAATCGCCGGCTGCGAGGCCCACAAGGACCCTGCGAGCCAGACGCTCCAGTCGCGAAATGCCTGTTGATCGGTTCGGGAAGTGAGGCGCAGCGCATCGGGCCAGCCGTCGCCGTAACTGTCGGTGGCGTCGGTGGGCTTGGCGAGCGTCAGCCAGGGGCTCAGGATCACGGGAATGGCGGCTCGACGTTTCACCCGGAAACCCATCTTACCCCCCGGCTGCGTGCGGAAGGGAGCGATTCGGTACTGGGCTTATCCAGCCAGCGCTCTGGGCCTGTCCTGCGCTTCCGGCTGCGAAAGAACCTTCAGCACTTTGAGCCTGCGAGTGCCCTTCGGCACGGTCCACTCGATGACGTCGCCCGCTCGGTAGCCGAGGAGGGCAGTGCCGATGGGCGCGAGTACGGATAGCTTGTTGCCGCCGCCCGCCTGCGTCGGGAAGACGAGCCTGTAGACCTTCTCCTCGCCTGAGTCGAGGTCCTTCAGCTTCACCTCCGAGTTCATCGTGATGACATCGGGCGGAATCCGGCCCGGCTCAACGACGTCGGCGCGATCCAGTTCTCGCTCCAGCATCTCGAGCGCATGGCGGTCGGAGGGGGAGGCAGCGGCGAGACCTTCGAGCAAGCTTTCCAACTTGTCGAGATCGTCCTGAGTAATAACGATTTGGCTACGCATGGCTGCCTCCTAAGCGAAGGGGAAATTGCCCCTCCCGGGGACGGGAAGGGCGTTGCCCAGATAGATGCACGCCTCGTGCCAAAGCCCCAAGGCTCTGAATTCACAGGCAGTCAGGCGGCTTTCGGCGCTCACGCTGCCTGATATGAGCCATCGCTGTCCGCTTTCATCCAAAATTCGAGCGGGATTCACCGGAAAAGGCCCCGTTTTGGGTTGGCCCAAGGATTGCAATCTCCTATTGCGAAAGATCAGTTCACAATGATGACGACCACGACGCCGCTCTTCACCTACAGCACGCCTAAGTCGTTCGACGCAACACTGGCCAGCCTGAGAAAAGCCCTAGCCGTCCAAGGCATCCATGTGGCTTCGGAGATGGATCTCGCCAGGCGGCTGAAGAATGAACTTGGCGTGGGACTGTATCCCTGCCACGTGCTGATGGTCGACGATCCGGCGCTGCTGCTGGAGGCGATGGTCTTCAATCGCGGCGCCGCCGAGTATTTCCCGCAGCCGGTGACGGTGGCAGCAGGAGAGCACTGCACGCACATCTATCTGCGCGGGACGGATATGGCGCCGGGCAATGACGTGCCGGCCAGTATCCGGCAGCCGCTGGGCGCGTTGCTCAGTCGGTTGAAGCGAGCGTTGGAAACGGTAGCAAGCCCGGAAGCGGGCGCGGATTAACGAAACGAACTCAGGAGAAACCGGACTTGTTGAAGTTTCAGAAAATTCTGGTTCCCCTCGATCTTGAGAGCGAACCGCTCGGCCACGCCGCCGAGGCGTTCGCTTTCGCCGGAGAGTTTGGTGCGGAGGTCCTCCTTCTCCATGTTTGCACCAGCATGGAGACGATTACTCCGCAAGAGCGCCAGGCACTCTCTCGCCTTGGCCAGCTCCTCTCCGGGCGTAGCGGGCGGCTCCTCCTCGTCGAGGGGCCGCCCGCGAAACGGATCATTCAGACCGCTTCCGACGAACGCGTGGATCTCATCTTCATGCCGGCGCGCAAGGAATCGCGCAAGACGCGCTGGTTCCGCACGTCGGTGATGGCGCACGTGCTGCGTTCGGCGCCGTGCCCTGTGTGGACAGGGACGGGCAGCCTGTGGCCTGCGGATGGCCCGCCGATCCGCCGCGTGCTGTGCGCGGTCTCGCTTGGACCAGGCAGCGGCGCGGTGCTGCGTTGGGCATCGAATCTCGCGGCCTCCCTGGACGCGGACCTGGCGCTGGTCCACGCCGGCGGCGACGAGCCCGCGACCATGCGCATGAAGACCATGGTCGAGTTACAGAACTTGCAGGCCTCGGCCGGCAAGGCGTCGAAGGTGTACCTGGAAACGGGGCGGCCTTCGACCACCGTGCCCTGGATTGCGGGCCAACTCGACTCGGACCTGCTGGTGATCGGGCGCGGGTCACTGGCGCGGCTATTTCCGGGGCTTAGGGGACAGTCGTACGATATTATTCATCAGGCGCCCTGTCCCGTTGCCAGCGTCTGAGCTGGAGACCTGCACTGCCGCTCACTTCCGGACAACTTCTGGTGGCATTGGCCGCGACGGCCATCGTGGCGGCATGCTTCCTGGTGTGGGCGTTGCGGCTGAGGGCCGAAGTTCGCCGCTACCGCGAACAGGCCGAGAGCCTGAGCGCCGTCTACGGTAAGGTCCAGGCGAACTTCGAGGTGATGAAGCGCGCCGAGCGCCTGTCGGCCATCGGCCAGCTATCGGCGGGCCTGGCGCATGAGATCCGCAACCCGCTGGCGTCGATCGCCGGCGCGGTCTCCATCCTGCAGCGCTCGGCGGAGCTCGACGCGAAGTCGACGCGCTGCCTGGACATCATCGGCAAGGAATCCGACCGCCTGAACGGGCTGCTGACCAACTTCCTGAACTTCGCGCGGCCCAGAGCACCGCAATTCAAGCGCATCCATCCGGGCCCGCTGCTCGAAAATGTGCTGGACCTGGCGGCTCACGCGCCCAGGAGCGAGAAGATCCGGCTGACGAAGCAACTGCCCGAGGATCTGCCGGAGATCCAGTGCGATCCGGAGCAACTCGAGCAGGTTCTGCTGAATCTGCTGATCAACGCAATTGAAGCGAGTCCCGATGGGGCCGAAGTGCGGCTGTCCGCATCACCGAACGAAATGCACCTCCAGATTGACGTTTGCGACCAGGGGCCCGGCGTGCCGGCATCCGATGTCGATCATCTGTTCGACCCATTCTTCACGACGAAAGAGCACGGCACAGGGCTGGGGCTCCCCGTGGCGCACCAGATCATTCAGCAGCTTGGCGGCACGCTGCTGGCAAAGCACAATGAAGAGCGCGGCATGACGTTCAGCGTGTTGCTGCCGCTTCAGGTGATGCACCAATGACACCGGCACGCATCCTGGTTGTGGACGACGACGAGAACCTGCGTTGGGTGCTGGAAACGCAGCTCAGCGACGCCGGTTATTCCGTCGCGACGGCGAAGGACGGCGAGGAGGCTCTAGAGCTGATCGAGCGCGAGCCGCCGTCGCTGGTGCTGAGCGACCTGAAGATGCCGAAGCTGCCCGGCATGGAGCTGCTGGCGCGTGTGAAGAAGCTGCACCCGGAGCTGCCGGTCGTCATCTTCACAGCCTTCGGGTCCATCAAGAGTGCCGTGCAGGCGATGCGCGCCGGCGCGTGGGATTACCTGACGAAGCCGATCGACTCCGACGAGCTGCTGATGATTATCCAGCGGGCGCTGGAACATTCCCGGCTGCTCGAAGAGGTCCACACGCTGCGCGCCAGCCTGGACGCGAAGTTCGGCTTCGAGAACATCATCGGCAAGTCCGACAAACTGCTTTCGGCGCTCGATATGGCGGCACGGGCGGCGCGCAGCGGGGCGACCATCCTGATCCGCGCGGAGACGGGCACGGGCAAGGACCTGCTGGCCCGGGCG
Source organism: Bryobacteraceae bacterium (assembly GCA_050789245.1). Taxonomy (GTDB): domain Bacteria; phylum Acidobacteriota; class Terriglobia; order Bryobacterales; family Bryobacteraceae; genus PNKE01. The sequence goes on from JBOZRR010000051.1 coordinate 54,415, forward strand.
ATCCACTTCAACAGCCCGCGCAAGGACCAGCCGTTCGTGACGATCAACTGCGGCGCGATTCCCAGGGACCTGCTGGAATCTGAACTGTTCGGCTACACGAAGGGCGCCTTCACCGGGGCCATGGCCAACAAAAAGGGCAAGGTGGAGATGGCCCACGGGGGCACCTTGTTCCTGGATGAAATCGGCGAGATGCCGGGCGAACTCCAGGTGAAGCTGCTCCGGCTGATCCAACAGGGCGAGGTGGAGAAGGTGGGCGCGGCGTCGACGCTGCACGTGGATGTGCGCATCATCGCCGCCACGCACCGCGACCTGAAGGCGATGATCGAGGACGGCACGTTCCGCGAGGACCTGTTCTATCGCCTGGCGGTGATCCCGCTGGATCTGCCGCCATTGCGCGAACGCGCCGGGGATATTCCGGAGCTGCTTCGGCACTTCTTCGTCGAGGCACGCGAGCGCCTTGGCCGGCCGGAATTGGAGCTGCCCGATGCGTTGATGCCGCACTTCCAGAACTATCGCTGGCCTGGGAACATCCGCGAGTTGGAGAACGTGGTGGAACGGCTTGTTGTGCTGTCGCGCGGTGAGACCATCACGCTGGCCGACCTTCCGGAGTCGATCCGCTCGATGCCGTCCAGCACGGACTCGCTGCGGCTGGATCTGCCGGAGCAGGGCATCAGCCTTGACGCCGTGGAGCGCGAGTTGATCCTGAAGGCTCTGAAGAAGTTCAACGGCAACCAGACGCACGCCGCGAAGTACCTGGACGTGAGCCGCAAGACGCTGATCTACCGCATGGAGAAGCACGGGCTGCGATAAATCCTCAGTGATTTACCCGCGTTTTCTCAGGTTTTTGCCGAATTGGTGGATCCTTTCCCGCCCTTTAGTCTGGGGCTAGCAACAACACGACTGTGGGTTGCAGGGAGAGGAAACACACCATGAGGAAGCTGAACGCGTTGATTTGGAAGCTGCGGTTGATGAATGACACCCGCGGCCAGGACCTGATCGAATACGCGCTGATGGCGGGCTTTGTGGCCGTCGCCGCCGGCGCGATTGTGCCCAGCGTGGCCGACAGCGTCAAGCAGATTTTCAGCAAGCTCGACACCGTGATGCAGAGCGCATCCAGCCAGGGTTAGGCCGCCGGTAGAAGCGGTTCAAGGTCGAGAGAATACGTTCCTTTCAAAACCCCTTCATCCGGGGCGTCTGCTCGCAGATGCCCCTTCTTTTATTGCGCCAGCCAGTTGACGAGGTCGCCTTTGCCGTCGAATTCTAGCGGGCGCTCCGGCCCAATGATCTCAAGCGCCGGGTCGGCTTCGATTTCGGCGCGGAGATTGGCGGAGAAGGCCATCAGGCCCAGGTCCTGGGAGTTGCGGATCCAGCCGAAGGCGACGTTTTCGAGTTCGAACTTGCCGACCGTGCGCCAGACGGTGTCGAGACATTCGCGGTCGGACGGGAACTGGACGGGCAGCTTGATGACCGGCAGGGTGTTGGCCGTGATGCCGTTGACGTATGTCGGGCGGCGCTTCATCTTGCGGACGGCGCGGGTGTGGACGATGTCGGCAATGCCGATGCCCGTGGCGTTGCCGTAGCTCTTGTCGTTGAGGTCGCGCAGGAAGATACGCTCGACCCGCGGCGCGAAGGGCCAGGGATTGTATTCGCCTCGGACGCTGCGGTTCACCACCTTGGGGTCCATTCCGGCGCCCGATATCGTCTTACCGATCTCGTTCACGATCAGGACATCCAGCGCCTTCACAGGAATCCGAGGCATCCAGGTCTTGACCAGGGCGAGCAGTTCCTCCTCGCGCCGCTCCATGGCGGCGGCGGGGACGGCCTCCACGAGGCCAGTCTCGTGGTTGCCGTCTTCCAGGATCGCCAGGCCTCCGAGGAGTTTGCCGGAGCCGAGCACCTGCCGGCCGACGCTGCGGATGACGCGCTCCAGGCCCATTGAGTACGCATGGGCGTGGTAGCGCTGCGCGCCGGCGAACTTTCCCAGTCCGATGGCCATCATCTTGAACAGTCCGCTCTCGAGCTTGCCCTCGAAGTCCGTGTGCCACTTCACGCGGCCGCAGAGCATGATGCCGCCGGCGCGGGCGGCAGTGCGGTCGAGGAATGTGCGAATGCCCTCGGGAGTCTCTCCAAGCTCGACGACGGCCAGCGAACTGCGGATGGGGCAGCCCATGCGTTCCTCGGTGATGCCGTATTTGGCGAGGACATCGGCTTGGCCCTTGGCGGTGGCGGCGCCGTGAGTCCCCATGGCGGGGAAGATGAAAGGGGCGAAGCCACGATCCTTCCACCAGCGGGCGGCGGCGCCCACGATGACGTCGATGTTGGCGATGCCGCGGCTGCCGGCTCCAATGGCGACGCTTGCGCCGGGCTTCAGCTTGTCCGCGAAACCGGACGAGTCGAGCTGGCGGCGGACTTCGGCGGGAATGTCAGGGAGACGGTGCGAAGGGAAGTGCTGGCGGACGAGCAGAAATGGCGGATACGGCATTCCGCTTCGATCATAACAACGCTAGCTGACCTCCCATTGCCTTTCGAGCATCTGGCTGTATTCGGCCGACGCGTAGATCTCGAAGTTGAAGCGTTCGTGGTCCAGCGGACGGTCGTCTTCGCATTGCAGGCGGCAGGCGAACATGTGGTCGGCGTAGCGGTAGTATCCCCGGATGAAGTGCGGAGTGAGATCAGTGATGTGCGGCACGTCGCGGAAGATCGCGCGAAGCCCGAGAGCGCGCCGGAAGATGGAGCGGTAGTCGGCGACGCCCCAACTGGCCAGCTTGTCCTTAACGTGCTGCGGGGTCTCCTCGACCAGGAGCCGGATGAAACTCCCCGTGCCGACGCGGGCCAAGCGCATTTCTTCATCGCGCTGGGCCATCTCGACGCACTGCTCCACCCAGCGGTCCAAATCCTTACCGACGTAGTAGAGCATTCGTAACTCGCTGAAACGGCCGGCAAGCAAACGGCGTTCCAGCTCTTCATCGTCCATATCGCCCCGGGGGATCAGGCCGTCCAGCATCAAGCGGGCCCGGGAACTCTCCAAAAGCACCTCCGGACTTCCGGTCTCGGCGAAGGGGTGCAGGATGACGGGCGGCAGCTCCCAAACCTGATGCTTTACTTCAAGAGTTGCTTGCATGACTCCATGATTATGGGCCTTTCGCTCGGGGGAATATAGTCGGTTGGTCCTAGAACTACTTGCGTGTGCTGAGTATCGTTTTTCCTTGCATTTCGACCCCGGCGCGTTTCCACTTCACTAGTACTTCGTCACCTGGTTTGAACGAACGCAGCACATAGGTGAATTCCATGAGGCTGGCGACGGGCTTTCCACCGAACTCGACGACGACGTCTCCGGCGCGGAGTCCGGCCTGGAAGGCGGGGGAGCCGTCGCGGACGTCGGCAACTTTGTAGCCGCCCTCATTGGCGCCCATGTCCGGTACGCCGCCGAAGTACGGGCCATAGCTGCCGCTGGCGCTGGCGGAGGCCATGGCCCGCGGCCGCGGATCGGCTAGGCGGACGTATTGGGGCCGGCTGCCGTCATCGATCAGCGTGGTGCTGACGTCGGCCACCAGTTTTAGGAGATCGGCGGCTTGGTTGTGTTCGATCTTTTCCCAGGTGTCGGACGGCTTATGGTAGTCCGCGTGGAGCCCGCTGAAGAAGAACAGCACTGGCACCTGCTTGATATTGAAGGACATATGGTCGCTGGAGCCGTAGCCGCCCTGCTCTGAAAGGTCGAGTTGGAGCTTCGAATGGGCCTTCGCGCTGTCGATCAGCGTCTTGAGGGTGCTCCCGGTGCCCGTCCCACCCACGAACACCCGGCCGTCCTTGATGCGGCCGATCATGTCCATGTTGATCATGGCGACGGCTTTCTCGAGCGGCAGGATGGGGTCGTTCACGTAGTGGGCCGAGCCGAGCAGGCCCAACTCCTCGCCGGAGAATGCAAGGAACAGGACGCCGCGCTTCAGCTTGGGCTGCGCTTTGAAGTAGTGGGCGAGTTCCAGAACACCGGCCGTGCCGCTGGCGTTGTCGTCCGCGCCGCGATGGATCGCCTTGCCCGCCAGCGAGGGCGCCATGGAGCTTTGCTCGCCCATCCCGAGATGGTCGAAGTGCGCACCGATGATCAGGTATTCGTCGGTCTCGCCTTTCAGGTAGGCGGCGACGTTGGGGACCTGCTTGGTCTGGCGCTCGACGTCGACGGAGAGAGAGGCGGTCATCCCTTTGAGAGAGAGCGGTTGCGGCTTCAGGTCCTTATCGACGGCGGCGATCCAATCCTTGAGGGTAGTTCCGCCGGTTTTGAACCACGCCTCGGCGGCGGTGGCGGTGACCTGGAGAAACGGGATGGAGGTGCCGCCCGGCGCGACGTTCGCCTTGAACTTCTCGAGGGAGTCCGGGTCGGTGTGGTTCGGCACGTCGTTGACCAGGATGACAGCCTTGGCGCCGTGCATCTTGGCGTTGATCGCCTTGTTGTCGGTCTGCGCGTGGCGCGTGTAGGCGCGGCCCGCGAAGACGCTCTTTTCGTCGAACTCCTGAGGCTCGTGGCGCACGACGACGACGATCTTGTCCTTCACGTCCAGTCCGGCGTAGTCGTCGTAGTTGTACTCCGGCGCGGTGATGCCATACCCGGCGAAGACCACTTCGGCCTGCGCGGTGCCGTTGGCGGAGAAGTTGAAAGGCTGGAATTCCTGACCGAGCTTGAGCTTAGCAGTGGAGCCGCCGGAAGTGTACGTCAACAGATTCTTCCCGCCCAGCTTCGCGCCGGTGGTGACGCCGAATCGCTGGAAGTAGCTCTTGCCGTCGGCAGGAGGGATGCCGATGTGCTTGAACTCGCCGGCGAGGAACTTCGCCGCCTTCTCGAGTTCGGGAGATCCGGTGCCGCGGCCCCGCATGTCGTCGGCGGACAGCGTCTTGACGGTGGCCTGGTAGCGGCCGGCGTCGATCTGGGCGGCAAACGCAAAAGAGAAAAGGCCGGCGGCTCCAACGGCCGCCAGCCTACGCATCAGGTGGCTCACACTCATGTTCCTTTCACTTCCCGGCAAGCGTGGGTAGGGTGATCGAGCAGCATTCGTTGCCCGCGGCTGCCCGCTTCGCGTATTCGAGCTCCAACTGGATGATGGCCTTCAGGCGCGGCCAGGGCACGGCGCCGGTCATCATGCGGCCGTTGACGAACATGGTCGGCGTGGAGTTCACCTGGAGCTTCTGCGCCTCCGCGACACCGGCGTTGATCTCGGCTTCGGGCTCGCGGTTGTCGAAGCAGCGGTTGAACTGCATCATGTCCAGATTCTTGGCCGCCGCCCATCCGCTGACCTTGGCCTTCAGAGTTTCCGGCGTCACGCTGGACTGCTGTTCGAAGATCCAGTCGTGGTAGTCCCAGAAGGCGGCTGCGTTCTGGCGGAAGACACAGCGTCCGGCGATGGACGCCGGGCGGGCCCACGGGTGGATCTGATCGATGGGCAGATCCTTAAAGACGACTTCAACTTCCTTCGGGAACTCTTTGAGAATATTGTCCCTACGGACCTTCGCCTCCTGCTTGCAGTAGGGGCACTGGAAGTCGCTGAAGACGACGATCTTCACCGGTGCGCCGGGTGTGCCGGTGCTGGGCGCCTTGGTGCTGGCCAGAGTCTCGATCTGGGTCGCGAAGGGGCTCTTCTCGGCGTCGTAGACCGTTCCGCGGATCACCTTCTTGCCGTCGGTGGAGACGTAGAGCAGCTCTTCCATCGAGGACTGCTGGTAGGACGCAGTGGCGGTGATCTCATTGAAGCCTGGAATCGGCGATGGCTTCGGCTCGGAGAGCGTGACCGTGATCTGCGGCCCCCAAAGCATGAGGTGCCGGACAAAGGTCTCGAGCGGCGATGCCGCCGGCGCCGGCTTCGGGGTCTCAGCCGGGGGCTGAGCCGCTCCGAGCACGGCAAACGTAAGGATCAGGAAAGGAGCCACAAAAGCCCGCATACGCTTAATTCTACATTGGCCGGGTAGGACTTCTCTCCGTCCGAACGGCTACTCTGGAGTCGTGCGGACCAGTCTTTTCGACCTGTTCAAACCAGGAATCGGGCCATCCAGCTCCCACACGGTGGGGCCGATGGTCGCGGCGCGGCGGTTTGCGCTGGCCGTGGGCGGGCGTCCGGTGGCGCGGGTCCAGGCAGAACTCTTCGGGTCGCTCGCGCTGACGGGGCGCGGCCATGGCACGGACCGGGCCGTGCTGCTGGGGCTGGAAGGATACGAGCCGGCGAAGATTGACCCGGAGGCAATCCAGCCTGCCTTGGATCGGATTCGCGGCACGGGACAACTCCGGCTGAACGGTGAGCAGGAGATTGGGTTCAATGAGGCGCAGGATCTCGTCTTCCACATGTCGGACCTGCTGCCTTTTCACTCGAACGGGCTGCGATTCACGGCCTTCGACAACTCGAACGCCGCTGTCTTGAAGAAGACGTACTATTCCGTCGGCGGCGGATTTGTCGTGGAGGAGGGGGAGGCCGCGCAGGGGGACCGTTCGTCGGTGCCATTCCCGTTCTCCTCGGGGGCCGAGTTGCTGGACGTGGCCGGATCGAACGGCCTCCAGATCTGGCAACTAATACTGGAGAATGAATGCGCCTGGCGCACGCGGCCCGAGGTGCTGGCCGGAATCCGGTTGATCTGGGAGGCGATGAACTCGTGCATCCACCGTGGCCTGACAACGCCCGGATCGCTGCCGGGCGGGTTGGACGTGCAGCGCCGGGCGCCGGTGATTCTGGAAAAGCTGCGCGAGCGCGCTGACCGTCCCGATCCCTTCACCGGCATGGACTGGGTATCGTTGTACGCCATCGCCGTGAACGAGGAGAATGCGGCCGGAGGGCGTGTGGTTACCGCGCCGACCAACGGCGCGGCGGGTGTGATTCCGGCCGTCGGGGCGTATTACCGGAAGCTGTACGACGGCACTCCGGAGCAGATTGAGATTTACCTGCTGACCGCCGCCGCCATTGGGGTGCTGTACAAGGAAAACGCGTCGATCTCCGGCGCGGAGGTCGGCTGCCAGGGCGAGGTGGGCGTTGCGGCGTCGATGGCCGCGGCGGGGCTGACGGCTGTCCTTGGCGGGTCAAACGAACAGGTGGAGCACGCGGCCGAAGTCGCCATGGAGCATCACCTGGGCATGACCTGCGACCCGGTCGGCGGACTGGTCCAGATCCCCTGCATCGAGCGCAACGCCTTCGGAGCAGTGAAGGCGATCAACGCGGCACGGATCGCGCTACGCGAAACGGGCACGCACAAAGTCTCGCTCGACCAGGTGATCAAAACGATGTTCGACACCGGCCAGGACATGCAGCGGCGTTACAAAGAGACGTCGCTGGCGGGCCTGGCGGTCCACGTCAGCACGGTGGAGTGCTGAGGGACGGGCTTAATGCCCGCCGTTCTCCAACTGCACCTTGCCCGCGAACTTCCGGTAGAGGAACACGGTGTACGTCGTGGCCAGGAGAATTCCCGGAACGAACCACATGAGGGCCATGCGGAGGCCGTACTCCGGCGCGGCGGCATTATGGATGGTCAGGCTCAGGGCCGGGTCGCTGTTCGCCGGGAGCACCCAGGGGAAGACTCCGAAGACGACGCTGGTCAGCATCCCCAGGATGTAGGCGCAGGAGGAGTAGAAGGCCTTCAGCTCTTCGCCGCGCCGGACAAATACCCAGGAGCCCACCAGCCCGGCCAGCGCCAGGGCGGGGAAGATGAAGCCGAGGGGCATGGCGGAAAAGCTCTCCGACAGATGCGGCTGGAGCTGGAAGCTGACGATGGTCGCGATCACAGTCAGCGCCGCGACGCCGAGCCATGCAACCTTCGCGATGCGCGACGCACGCTCCTGGACCGCGCCCCAGGTCTTGAGGTTCACCCACAGCGCCCCGTGGTGCGTCAGCGTGAGGAACGCGAAAACGCCGACCAGAATGGTGTACCAATCGAGGATGCCCGGCTGCGGGCCCGGCTGGAAGTTGGTCCAGAGCGGCAGGAAGAAATCGCCGGAGGCATCCAGCGGCACGCCGCGAACCACGTTGCCCAGCGCCGCGCCGAAGAAGATGGCCAGCAGCGCGCTGGAACAGCAGAAGACCACGTCCCAGAACGGCTTCCACACCTTATTGTCGATGTGGCCGCGGAATTCGACCGAGGTACCGCGCAGAATCAGCAGCCAGAGAACGATCATCAGCGGCAGGTAGAATCCGCTGAACGACGAGGCGTAGAGAGCCGGGAAGGCGCAGTAGAGGGCGCCGCCACCGGCCAGCAGCCAGACCTCGTTTCCGTCCCACACCGGGCCGATCGACTTGAGCACCATGCGGCGCTCTTCTTCGTTCTTCGCGACGCCCAGGTGGACGATGCCGGCGCCCAGGTCGAAGCCGTCCAGCACGACATACATCGCAATCATTACGGCGACAATGCAGAACCAAATCACAGGAAGCATTGCGTCATCGTCTCCTTAATAGCCAGGCTTGATGTCGGCCGCGTGGCCCGGCCCGTGGTCCAGTTCGCGCCAGATCATGAACAGCCCCAGCATGAATAGCAGCGTATAAATCCCCATGAAGCCGAGCAGCGTGAACATCGCGTTGCCGCTGGAGACGTATGGCGAAGAGCCCTGCACCGTACGCATCAGCCCGTAAATCAGCCACGGCTGGCGGCCCAGCTCCGATGTCATCCACCCTGCGGTGTTCGCCACGTACGGCAGCGGCATCAGCAGCATCAGCACCCACAGCAGCGGCTTGAAGGTGTAGAGCTTGCCCCGCCAGAGCTGCAAGGCGCTCAGCGCCATGACGGCAATGAAGATGGTCCCCAAGCCCACCATGATGTGGAAGGCGTAATAAAGCAGGGGAATGTTGTCCGGCCAATCCTGGTGCGGGAAGGCGTCCAGGCCTTTCACTTCGGCATCCCAGCGCTTGGTGCTGATGAAGCTGAGCATCTTCGGCACCATCAGCGGGTTGTCCAGCTTGCGCTCGTTCACGTCCGGCTGGCCCAGGATGGCGATGGGCGCGCCTTCCTTGGTTTCAAAATGCCCTTCCATGGCCGCCAGCGTCACTGGCTGATGACGCGCCACCAGCATGCCCTGCATGTCGCCGGTGGGGAACGCGACCAGGATGGCCGCCAGCAGCCCAACGGTGACGCCGACCCGGACAAAGGTCTTGCCGTAATCCGCGCTCCGTTTGGTAAGCAAATAGAACGCGCCGATGCCGGCCATGACGAAACTGCCGGTCACCACGCCGCCCAGGATGGTGTGCGCGTACTGCCACATGGCCCATTCGTTGAAGACCAAGGCGCGCCAGCTTGTCAGGATGATCTCGCCGTTGGGTCCAAGCTCATACCCAATGGGCCGCTGCATCCAGGCGTTGGTTGCGACGATCAGGTAGCCCGACAGCCACGAGCCCACCCACACTGCCAGCGCCGTTAACCAGTGGCCGACACGGCCCAGCATCTTTTCGCCGAACAGGAACAGGCCCAGGAACGAGCTCTCGAGGAAGAACGAGTAGAGCCCTTCCATCGCCAGCGTGTGGCCGATCACCCCGCCGGCGGCCTTCGAAAATCGCGACCAGTTCGTTCCGAACTGGAATTCCATGGGGATGCCGGTCACCACGCCGAGCGCAAAGTTGATGGCGAAAATCTTGGCCCAGAAGCGGGCGGCGTCGTTGTAGTGATCGTTGCCGGTCCGGAGCGCCATGGTCTTCAGGATGAAGATCAGAAGCGCCAGCCCCAGCGTCAGTTGCACGAAGATGTAATGAAATGTGATGGTGAAAGCAAAGTGGAAGCGGTGCAGGGCAAGTGCGGAGTCCATAGCTCTGGTGGTTGAAGTTAGCACTTCAGAGTCCAAACCGGAAGCGGCGATTTGCAGGGATTTCGTCATGAAACCGCCCCATTTTCTTCGCCTGGCTGCGTGATATCACCCTATGACCATCTGTCTGCTGTGTTCGTTCCCTCGTTTTCAGAGTGCGCAGTCCTGTTCGATCTGCGGCTCGGATCATTTCTTCACTGTTGAGGAATCAATTCCGGGTGATTTCGCGCTTCGCATGGCGGCGGAGGGGCGAACGGATGTGGCCTGGAAGTCGCTGGAAGAGGCAATTGCCTCAGGCCGGGGAACGGCTCTGGACTGTCTCCATCTGGCGTGGCTCGCCTATGCGTTGAGGGACGACCGGGCAGTGGAGACCTGGTGCCACGAGTCGGAGCGGCTGGACGGGGCATCGCCGGAGCCGCATATCGCGATGGCGACGGTCTTTCACTGGGATGGGCGATGGCCGGAGGCGCTGGAAGAGTACGACGCGGCTTTGCGAAGGGCAGGGCTCTCACCGGAACGCCGCGCCCTGCTCGAACAGCAACGCGCGGCGTGCCAGCGACAGATTCCGGAATGGTAAGGCGCTCAGCCTTTGACGCCCAGTTTGCGCAGGAAGGTCATCATGGGGCACCAGTTGGTGAACGAGCTTTGGAACAGATTCAGCCCAACGAATGCCGTGAAATACAGCCAGCGGATGTCAGACCATACCGCCAACGCCACGCTCAGCAGGACGAAGAATCCGGCGATCATCCTCAGCCAGCGATCGACGTTCATGAGTGTTGCCTCCTCTGATTTACGATGTAGTATACGATCGGAACGGTCACGCGGGATAGCAGCAGCGAGGCGATTTCGCCCGCCATCAGCGCGATGGCCAGTCCCTGGAAAATCGGGTCAAACAGGATCACCGTGCTGCCGACGACGACGGCGGCGGCGGTCAACATCATCGGGCGGAACCGGACGGCTCCGGCGTCGATCACGGCCTTGTCCAGCGCCATGCCTTCCTTCAAGCGCAGTTCGACGAAATCCACCAGGATGATGCTGTTCCTCACGACAATGCCGGCTCCGGCGATGAAGCCGATCATCGAAGTCGCCGTGAAGAACGCGCCCAACATCCCGTGCGCCGGCAGGATACCCACCAGCGAGAAGGGGATCGCCGCCATGATGATGATGGGCGTGAGGAAGCTCTCGAACCAGCCCACCACCAGCACGTAGATCAGAATCAGCACAGCCGCGAAGGCGATGCCGAGATCCCGGAAGACCTCGTAGGTGATGTGCCATTCGCCGTCCCACTTCATCGAGTACTTCGCGTCGTCGAACGGCTGGGCGGCGGTGTGCTGCTCGACCTCGTACCCGCCTTCCACCTTGAGTTTCGCGATCTCCGGCCCAAGCGTCAGAATCGCGTAGACGGGGCTTTCCATCGACCCGGCGACATCCGCCGTTACGTAAGTCACCGGCATCAGGTTCTTGTGGTAGATCGACTTCTCCACCACGCTCTCCTCGATGCGGGCAAGCTCGGAAAGTGACACCATCGCGCCGTTTCGGGACGGGAGCTTTAGGCTCTTGAGCCGTTCGATGTCGCTTCGCGTCGCTCGGTCCAGACGAAGGGTGATCGGCACGTCCTCTTTCGCGCTTTCGACGTGCAGAAGACCGGCCTGCGCGCCCGCGGACGCGACATTCAGCGTGCGGGCGATGTCGTCCATGGTGATGCCGCTCAGCGCGGCCTTTTCGCGATCGACCGTCCAGGTAATCTTCGGCTGAGGATCTTCGACGTACCAGTCGACGTCCACGACGCCGTCGGTGCGGTCAAAGAGATCGAGCATCTGCCGGGCCAGGCGGTCGCGGCCCTCGGTCGTAGGTCCGTAAATCTCTGCAACCAGCGTTTGCAGCACCGGAGGACCTGGAGGCACTTCGGCCACCTTGATGCGCGCGTTGTGGCGTTTGGCGATGGGCGCCAGTTTCTCGCGCACCTGCTTGGCGATCTCGTGCGAAGGAAGGTCGCGGTCGCCCTTGGACAGCAGGTTCACCTGAATGTCCGCGACATTCGCGCCGCGCCGCAGGAAGTAGTGCCGCACCAGGCCGTTGAAGTTGTAAGGTGAGGCGGTGCCGACGTAGGTCTGCAGGTTGACGACTTCTTTCTGCTGGAAGGTGGCGTCAGCGAGCTCACGGGTGACGCGGGCTGTCTCCTCGAGCGTGGTTCCTTCGGGCATATCGACCACCACCTGGAACTCGCTCTTATTGTCAAACGGCAACATCTTCACCTTGACGAACTTCACGTAGACCAACGCCATGGAGCCGAGCAACAGCAGCGTCACCATGCCTAGGAAGCCGTAGCGGTAGGTCTTGATATGGATCAGCTTGTCCATCAAGTGCCGGTAGAGCAACGTGGCGCGGTCCTCGTGTCCTTCGTGGAAGTGCGCGCCGCCTTCCTTCAAAAGCCGGATGGCCGCCCAGGGTGTGACCAGGAACGCCACAATCAGCGAGAAGATCATCGCGGCCGTCGAGCCGATGGGGATAGGCCGCATGTACGGACCCATCAGGCCGCCGACAAAGGCCATCGGCAGAATTGCGGCGACCACGGTGAGCGTCGCAAGGATGGTCGGGTTGCCCACTTCGTCCACCGCTTCCACGGCGATTTCCTTGATGGACTTGCCCTTGTTCTCCGGCATTCGCGCATGGCGAACGATGTTTTCGACGACGACAATCGCGTCGTCTACGAGAATGCCGATCGAGAAGATCAGCGCGAACAGCGTGATGCGGTTCAGCGTGTAGCCATAGAGGTAGAAGACCGTCAGCGTCAGCGCGAGCGTCACCGGGATCGCCGTAAAGACGATTAGCGACTCGCGGAAGCCGAGCACCAGCGCGATGAGCAGGCTGACGCTGACCACGGCGATGCCCATGTGGAACAGCAACTCGTTCGATTTCTCGGCCGCCGTCTCGCCGTAGTGGCGCGTGATCGTGACGTCCACATCCGCCGGAATCAGGTTGCCCTTCAGCCCGTCGACCTTGTGGAGCACGTGCTCGGCCACCGTGATAGCGTTCGTCGATTTGCGCTTCGAAACGGCAATCGTCACGGCCGGCTCGAAGCGCTTGCCTGCGGCGAACTGCACGTACTGCGTGGGCTCGGCGCCGCCGTCGATGATCTCGGCCACGTCGCGCAAATAGACGGGTCGTCCGCTGTGCGCCGCCACCACGACGTTGCGCGCATCGTTGGCGTCGCGCAGGAAGCCGCCCGCCTCCATTACGAATTCGCGATTGTTCGCCGCGATCCGCCCCGCGGGCAGACGATGATTCGCGCCCTGCAGCGCGCCCATCACCTGCAGCGGAGACAGGTTGTAGGCCGCAAGACGGCCCGCGTCCAACGTGACCCGCAGTTCGCGCCGCTGGCCGCCGAGCAGTTCCACGGCGCTCACATCGTTCACCTGCTTGATGGCGTCGTGCACTTGCGCGGCGACCCGTCGCAGTTCCGTGTCGTTGTAGCGCTTCGAATGCAGCGTCAGCGCGAGAATCGGCACGTCGTCGATCGAGCGCGGCTTGATCAGCGGCTGCGACACGCCCGGCGGAATCATGTCGAAGTTCGCGTACATCTTCTGGTTCAACTTGACGATGGACTTCTCCTCGTCCTCGCCGACCTTGAAGCGCACAATCGCCATGGCCATGCCGGGAGACGAGGTCGAATAGATGTACTCGACGCCCGGGATCTCCCACAGCAGCTTCTCCATGGGCTTCGTGACGCGCTCTTCCACTTCCTTGGCTGAGGCGCCAGGGTAGCCCACAAAGATGTCGATCATCGGCACGATGATCTGCGGCTCTTCCTCGCGAGGCAGCATGATCACCGAGAACGCGCCGATCAGGATGCTGGCGACGATGAACAGCGGCGTCAGCTTCGAATTGATCCAGTACTGAGCGATGCGCCCGGCCAGGCCGTACTTCTTCGGTTCGGTCACTGGCGCACCTCGATGCGGTGGCCGTCCGAGAGGCCCCCTGGTACTGGCGCAATCACCTTCTCACCGGCATTCAGTCCCGACAGCACTTCAACGTTCGCGCCGCGGCGCAGCCCCGTCGTCACCAGGCGCGACCGTGCAGAGCCTTGCTCCGCGACGTACACCTTCTGGACCTGGCCTTGCTCCACCAGCGCACTCAGTGGCACCGCGAGCGCCTTCTTCTCACCCATCGGGAACTGCGCGCGGCCGAACAGACCGGAGCGGATCGACGCCGAGCCCGGCAGATTCAGCTTCACCGTAAAGCTGCGGGACATGGGGTCCAGCGCCGGGACGATCTCCGCTACCGTTGTCTGGATAGGCGAACCCACTGCATCCAATTCCACCGTTGCTTTCATTCCGGGCCGGATCTTCGCGAGCATGGCCTCCTCGACGTTCGCTTCGAAGCGGTACGCGCCGGCCTGCTCGATGGTCACGATCGGCATTCCCGGCGAAGCCAGCATGCCCGGCTCGGCCTTCCGCTCGATCACAACGCCGGCGAACGGTGCTGTCACCGTGGCATAGCCCTTCTGAAGCGCAACCTGTGCCAGCCCTTCATCGGCCTGACGGATCTTGTCCTCTAGCTGCGCCTTCTTCGCCAGCGCCATCCTGTAGCCGGCCTGCGCCATGTTGCGCTTGGCGTTGGCTTCATCCATCTCCTGGTCAGTGATCGATTTCTGGTCGAAGAGCGTTTTCATGCGCTTCCAGGTCGATTCAGCCAGGTCAAGCTGCGCCTTCGCGGCGGCGATGGCATTGTCGACTTCCGGCACGGCACTGCGAGCTTCCGCTCTCGCCGCTTCGGCGGATCGGACGCCGGTCTCAATCTCGCGGGCGTCGAGAACGGCCACCACCTGGCCTGCCGATACGTGATCGCCCGCCTGCACGCGGACCTCGCGGATATGGCCCATGATGCGCGCCGAAAGCATCGCCGTTGAACGTGCCCGCACGGTGCCCGTCGCTTCATAGGCATCCGGGACGGTTGCCATTTCGACCGTCACCGCCTTTACGCTGATCGGGACTTCATTCGCCGCGCTCTTCTTAGCCTCCTCCTTCGAGGAGCCACAGGCCCCCAACAGCAATGCGCCGGCCAGGGCGGGGAAGAGGAGGATTCGATTACTTGAGAACATTGCTCTCTCCATTCAGGGTGCCGGCGGCGCGCTCCACTGCCACTGCCGCAAGGCGTTGATCATAGATGGCGGCCAGCCGCCGGGTTTGCGTGTCGAGCAGAGCGGTCTGCGCGCGAAGCACGTCGGTAATGTTCGCCAGGCCCGCCGAGTAGCGGTTGCGCAGAATCCTGAGCGACTCCTCCGCCTGCGTCACCGCCGCTTCCGTCGCTGTAATGCGCTCCGTGGCGGCCTTCGCATCGGCCTGCGCTTTGCGGACTTCGAGCGCCACGCCGTTCTCCATCTGCTTCTGTTGTGCCCGAGCGCTGGCGGCCATGTGCCGGGCCTCCTCGGCCTGGGCACGGGCCCGGTTCCCGTCAAACAGGTTCCAGCGCAGCCCGGCGGTGAACATCCAGTTCGCGCCGCCCTTATTGACGAACTGCTGCCGGTCCGCTTCGAAGACTCCGCGGACGAAGACCTGCGGCAGCAATTGTGACTTGGCGCCGGATGCCTGGGCATCCGCCATCTCGCCCGCGAGACGCAACTGGGCGATCTCCGCGCGCTGCACGGTTTGCGGCGGTTCCGGTGGAATGGCTGCCGTCAGCGGCGTCGTCAAGGTATGCGGCGCGTCCAGAGGCAGTCCCAGCGCTTCGTTCAGCGCCGCCTTGGCCACCTCCAGATCGTACGTCCGCCGGATCTTCTGTTCCTGCATCGCCGAAAGGTGCACCTTCACCGACAGCACGTCGGCGTCGGTCGCCAGTCCCGCCCCGCGAACGGACTCCGCGCGCTTTACATCGGCCTCGGCGGACTTCACGGCCTCCTCGGCAACTTTCAGCGCCTCTGCCGCGAGTGTCACTCCGTGATACGCCCGCGCCACTCCGTAGAGCACCTGCTGCTCCAGTCCGCGGCGCTCTTCATCCGAGATTTGCCGTCCGAGCTTCGCAGCGGCCAGCCCTGACTTTGTCGCGCCGAAGTCCCAAACGGTCTGCTCGGCCACCAGTTGCGACTGGAAGTTATTCAACGCGTCCGGCCTGTTGAGCGAATCGATGGCGAAGTTCTGCTCGGTGAACTGCCGCTGCGTCAACAGCGCGCCGAACACATACACGGGATTGTTGCCGCGCGTGTAGCTTTCCATGTACTGGAGGCGTGGCAGGTAGCCCGCCTTCGCCTGCTTGCCGCGCGCCTCCGCGGCCTGAATACGCGAGTTGGCCGCCTCCAGGGAGGGGTGCGCGCCCAGCGCCTGCCGCACTGCCTGTTCGAGTGTCAAGTCCTGCTGCGCAGCCATCGGGCCGGCGGCCAGAAGGACCGCGAGGAATGCTGTGTTTTTCATGCGGATTCACCCGTCAAGATGCGTTTCTGCGTGTTCGGTGACATGTCACCTCCTGCCGGAATGTGCATCTTCGTGATTGAGGCACTTATATATGGAACTGACCGTCAACTATCTCGGAAATGTACAGTTTGAGGCCGAAGCCCGGGGTCACAAGATCGTCTGCGACCAGCCGTTTGAAAGCCACGGTGACAACGAGGGCATGACGCCTCCCGAGCTCCTGCTCGCCTCTCTCGCGACCTGCGCCGGCTACTACGCCGTTCAATATCTTAAGACCCGAAAGCTGGAAACGGAAGGGTTGCAGGTCCGCATCAGCGCCGGCAAAGCGCAAGCTCCGGCGCGGCTCGACCAGTTCCACATCGATGTGGACGTCCCGATGCTCAACGATGCGGCTCACCTGGAGGGCGTCCGCCGTTCCGTCGAGAAATGCCTGATCAAGAACACGCTGCTCACGACGCCCTCCATTACCGTCGATGTGAAGGCGGCCGTCGAGGCGGCTCACTGAGGAAACATCTACGATGGAAGCGTGGAGACACAATCCAGGCCTGAGGTCGAGTGGGCTCGACGCCTGCTCGCCGGCGACGCTTCGGCCTTCACGCCCTTCGTGGAGAGCTTCCAGCACCGGATTTTTCAGTACACGTGGCTGATGTGCGGCCAGCGCGAGGATGCCGAGGAAGTGGCGCAGGAGACTTTGCTGAAGGCGTTCCAGAGCTTCGACCAGCTCCAGGATCCCGAGCACGTCAAGGCGTGGGTCTTCCGCATCGCCAAGAATTACTGCCTGATGAAGCGCCGCCGCAGCGTCTTCGCGCCGGAACGCGAGTTGTCGCTGGACGAACTGATGCCCGCCATGGATGGCGGAGACCGCCCGTTACAGCTTCCGGACAGCAGCGAACTCCCCGAGCAGCAGCTCCTGCGCGGGGAACTCAACCGGCAGATCCAGGAAGCGCTTCAGGCGCTGCCGGAGACCTACCGGCCGGTTGTCATGCTGCGAGACATCGAAGGGTTGACCACGGCCGAGACCGCCGAGGTCCTGGAACTGAGTGAGGATGTGGTGAAGCAGCGGCTTCACCGCGGGAGACTGGCGCTTCGAAAACACTTGTCCGGATACGTCGCCGGCGGAATGGAGGTTTCGGGATGAACGGCGAGCAGATTCACGGAAAAGACCCCGAATGCCTCGGGGTCTTCGAGAAGCTGTCCGAATACATCGACGGCGAGATGTCGCCGGCGGACTGCGCCCACCTGGAACACCACATGGCGGACTGTCCGCCATGTGTCGACTTCCTGAAGAGCCTGCGGGCCAGCGTAGCCGCCGCCCACGAATTCGATGCACCGGAACCACCACCGCCCGTGCCCCCTCAGTTTGAGGATCGGCTGAAGGCAGCTTGGAGCGAAGCGCTCGCCCGGCGCGGCCAGGCGCCGGGCGAGTAGATCCGGCTACTGCACGGCGGCGATCAGGTCAGCCATCTCCGCGCTGGTGAATCGCGGCCATGCGGTTCCGCGGCCTTCCATCGCTTTCTTCATCGCCGGACCGTGGCCCCAAACCGCCGCCACCACCATGTAGGCGCTGTCTGCGTGTCCCTTCAGGGCGGGAGCCGTCCCCGAGCCGTGGCAGGTGTTGCAGCCCTTCGCGGCCATCAGCTTTTCTCCGCGCGCCGGACTCCCCCATTCCGGGGAACCCTTCTCGAACTGCAAGGCCCAGAGATACCCGGCGATCCGCCGCATCTCTTCCGGCCGCAACTCCTGCGGCTGCTTCATCTGTGCGGCGTGGTTCCACATGGAGACCGCAAGTTCAGCCGTCGACCGTCCGCCCTTGCCCGCCGCCGCGATCTTCTCCCCCGTGTGGCAGTTTGTGCACCCCTTCGCGTTGAACAGGGTCTGTCCCGTCTCGAAGGAAGCGGGGGAGAACACCGGCTTGACGTTCCTGACCTGGGGCAGCGTCGTCAGGTACACGATGATGTCGTTCATCTCCGCCACCGTCATTGGCTGCAGCTTCTTGTTCGCCTTGGCCGCCGCCTTTTGCATCTGCGGAGCGTGGTTCCACATCTGACGGGCAAGTTCGATCACGTCGGCGACGGACTCCCAGCGGATGACGGCGGTACCGCCCCCGGCGCTCGTGGTCGAGATGTTGTGGCAGCCGGCACAGCCTTTATCCTCGAAGAACTTGCGGCCGCGGCCGGCGTCCCCCATCGGATCGAAGGCCCGGGCGGCGAAGAAGTGCGCGAACAGGTCTGCCGCCTGCTGTTCGTTGATGGACGGCTTTGCGATGCCCGCCTTGTCCATAGCCGACCACATCGCCGGCGCGTGATTCCAGACCACCGACGCGAACGTCGACGGCGTCCAGGCCCGCGCGCCCCGCCTGCCGAGATCCGGAGCCGTCTTACCGCCCTCGCCCCGCACGCTGTGGCAGGTGACGCATTTCTGCTCTTTGAAGATCTCAGCGCCGCGCGAAGCGTCGCCGAGAATGGCTGCGGCGGCCGGAAGGGCCGCCGCGACGATCATCAGGATGGATGTTGATAGCCGCATGGAGTAACTCCCCGGCTATCAATGATGTCACATAAACCAGCGAACGCCAGTCATAATCATGTGGGTCCGGAACCCTTCATAGAGGTAGAAGGGTTGAGTCAGGCCGTACCAGCGCCATTCGGAGTACGCGTGGAACTTCTTGTGAATCGGGATGACGATCCGTCCGATCGGCTGGTAATACTGCGAAGGACGGCTGCCCGATGTCCGGACGAACGATCCGCCCACCGTGAAGACCGGCTGGCCGGCCGGCGATGAGGGCAGCTTCAGATCCACCATCAGGGTCCCGGTATGCGCGTTGTCGCGGTACAGGGAGCGCGCCGTGGTGTAGTTCGGCGGCAGCAGGTAGTCGATGTCGGACTCGATCGTCGACCGGGTGTATTCGGCCAGCACCGAGGCGAACTTCGCGCTCTTCGGCATCCACTGGAGGTTCGCGGACGTATTCTGAGCCCGGTACTTGTAGTTCACGCCCTCTGCCGGATTCTCGTTGTCCATGTAGTTGTAGTTCACGCCGAGGTTCAGCGACTCCACCAGGCGGTACCGGGCCTGCGTCCGCAGCCGGACATAGTCCTGAAGGCTCGTGCGGTAATAGGTCTTGATGCCGTTGGAGGCCTCGAAGTCCGCCGTCACCGTCAGGCGGTCCACCGGACGGTACCGTGCGCCCGCCAGGCCGATGTGGCGCTGCAAGTCGAGCGGCTCCCGCGTGTAGTTGATATTCAGATTGCCGGCACGGACCAGCGAATGACCCCACTCATACCGGTAGCCGCCGCGGACCGTCAGCTTGCGGCTGACATCAACCAGCCCTTCGATCGTTTCGCGGTTGGTCGTCGATTCGAAACGGTCGATGATGCTGGTCTCGTAGTTGGTCGCCGTGCTCGGAAGGGTCAGCAGGTCGGTGGTGAGCAATGCCGTGGAATCGGACTTGAAGCGGTCTGTCTCAAAGCGCTGCCGGATCCGGATGCGCGACGTGGGTCGCATTTCGAAGGCGAACGTGCCCGACGTGTGCGGCCGGTCGACGCTCCCATAGAGACTGTCGAAGCCGCGGTTGAAGAACAGCAGGCCCTGCGTGGTGTCCGCCAGGTTGCCGAGCGTGTTCTGGAAGAATACCGGCTCGTTCTTCGGGTTCGCGTAAAGCACCTGCCCGTAGAGGTCCACCCAGTCATATGGGTTCGCCACGAACAGAACCTTCGTAAACCTGCCGCTGCCGCGCACGCCATAGGCCTGCGTGGCGTTCTGGATCCGCAGCGTCTGACCCAGGAATGGCGTGTCACGGTTGCCGGTCATCGCCTCGGTCGAATAGACCGCCTGGTCATCCTTGAACTGATTGGCGCCATGTTCCACGGTCAGGTGGGATCGGCCGAAGTCGGCGCGAATGCCGCCCCGGTAGGTGTCCATGCCCCAGTGGATCAGGTTGCGCAACGGGAACTCGGTGAAATTCGACACCAGCGTCGTGATGCCGTACCCGTAGCTCGTGTTCCGCGAGTACGCCACATACGGCGTGATCCGCGTTCCAGGGAAGAGCTGCAACTCGTTGTCGAAATTGCGGACCGCCGTATCGAAGGCCCTCTGCGTGAAGAACGCCGGTTTGCCGAGCGACGTCCGCTCGACGTTGGCGAACGACGGCAGGTAGTTGAAATAGGCGATGTTCGAATACGTGCCCAGGAAGCGGTACTTGCCTTCCTTGCTCAGGTCGAACCGGGCTGTATTGTACGGATCGCCGCCCCAGTTGTTGGCCTGGAGCCGCATGGTGTCGAACAGTTTGAAGCCGGGCTGCTCGAAGTTGAAGTCCAGGTTGTTCATCCGGACGCCTTCGCCCAGGTTCACAATCGACCGGTACGTGTTAAAGTCCCCGCCAGGCGTTGAGACCCAGCGGGCTCCGACGTCGATCGAGCCATACACCGTGCGCTCGGCCGTCGCCGTGGGAGCGGCCTCTTCCTTTGCCGCCTCCGCTTTCGGAGCTTCAGCCTTCTGCGCTTCGGCCGGCTTGGCCTCTTGGGCTGGCAGCATCACGGGCAGGGCAACGGCCAGCCCGAGCGCGAGGAATCGGGAAAGTCGTTCGCGTCTCATCTGAACAACCCCTTGCTCACATGGGAGCCGTGAATCTTCTGATGGCAGTTCGTGCACTGGCGCCACCGCGGCAATTGCAGGTTATGCACTGACGGCGGAATCCCGCCCGCCACGCCGCTCGGCGCGGGGGAGGCGATGTTGGAGTGGCACTCCAGGCACTGGTTGGCTACCTCATGCCGCGTCAGCATCCGCGGATTGGTTGAGCCGTGGGGTTCATGACAGGTGGAGCAGGGTTCGTTCCGCACCGGCGCGTGTTCGTATACGAACGGACCGCGCTTATCTGCGTGGCAGGAGAAGCAGCTCGGATCGTTGGCGAAGGCCGACCGCTGGTTCTTCGGCAGCAGGCTGCCGTGCGGATTGTGGCACGACGTGCACGACATGGCGCCTTCGTTCAAACGGTGCGCGTGCGGCCTCTGGAAGCTCGCCCAGACGTCCTGGTGGCACGAGGCACACTGCTTGTTGACGCCGGCGGCCTTCCGGTACTGCACGCTGGTGCTCTCCTCGCCCTGCTTGTGCACGTTGTGGCACGAGACGCAGGAGACATCGGTTCGCGCGTGCCCGTTGTTCTGAATGCGGCCGATGTGCGTCGGCTGGTTCCGATGGCAGGAAAGGCAGTTCAGATCCGCTTCAGCCGGTTTCAATTTCAAAGGATTGCGGATATCTTCGGCTGAAGTCGATTCGGCGTGCTTTTCCCCCGGTCCGTGGCATGACTCGCAGGCCCGGTCCGTCCAGCCCCGTTTTGCATTGATCTCCAGTATGTGGTGCCGGTTCTTCTTGAACGCGTTGACCACATCCTCGTGACAGCCCGCGCAGGTCTCCGTGCCGACATACCCCTTCGGCAATTGCTTCTCCTGCGCCTGGGCCGCGGGGGCGTGAACCAGCATGGCCACGCCGAGCAGTGCCGCGCAGAGAACGAAACGGGAGAGCGCGGCATTGCAGCCGGCCCTCCCGATTCCAGGATTCTGCTTGGCACGCGTCGATTGAGATTCTCTGTTGAAGAGAGTCATTCGTGCGTCTCCAGAAAAAATCGAAAAGAAACTGAGGGCGAAGCTTCCGCCTCGCCCTCAATGGTACGACTCAAACTACTGCGCATGCACCTTCAGGACGTCGGCCGTCTTGCCTGTGCCATGGCACGTGCCGCAGCTCTCACCGAGCGAGGACGTGTTGGCCAGCGCGTGGGACGCGGCGTCGAGCGAGGTGTGGCAACCCAGGCAGGCTGCCGTGGCCGGCTTCACCGGATCCATGTAGCCGCGCGGGTCGCGCTTGTCGGCAACAGCCTTCACCGGCACCGTCTGCGTTCCGTCCACGTGGCACAGAGTGCAGGTGGACAGCGGGGCGGGGAAGCCGATGTGGTTGTAGTTGTGCGGCGTATTGCCGAAGCCGTAGATGGTGTAGTCGCGTGTCTGCTCGAGACCGGCATGGATCCGGTGAATCATTTGAGCCATGTCGATGCTCTCGGCCGGCATCTTGTCCGCCGCGCGGCGGGCCGCGTCGGTCTCAACCGGGTTGTGGCACAGTACGCACTGTTCCACCTTATTCCGGTTGTCGCCGTGCAGAACCAGGTCGAAGTGGCAGGAGTTGCACTTCGCCGTCGTTACGATCTGGCGCCGCGGGACCATCTGGCTGCTGTCCACCGAGAAGTGGACGACCTTATTGTCCGCGCCGTACTGGACCGACTGCTGCTGAGTCGTGCCCTGCATGATGATCGACGTACGGCGGCCTTCGATGCCGATCGTGTACGACCCCTTCGCATCGGCCGGGATGGCCGCCTTGAAGGCGTAAGTGTACACATCGCCCGACAGCGTGGCGCCGCCGGCCTTCGGATCCTCACTGATGTAGCCGTGGGAGGAAGCGCCGACGTAGTCCGTGGTCGGACCCGCCAAAACCAGCGCCACACGGCCGATATCGGCCATCTGGATGGTCTTGCCGGCGTCGTCGAACACCTTGAACTGCACGTTCGGCTTCTGGCCGGCCTTGTTGTTCGTCACGCTGACGATCTCGAAGTTCATGCCCGGCAGCATCGACGAGCGCTTCGGATTCACGTGCGCGCCCTTGATCGACGCGTCGAACTCGAGCTCGCCTTCCGGAATGTGGCAGTTCTTGCACAGGTTGTCGGACGGCTGCGGGCCGCCGAGGTGCTTCTCGCCGGTGGCGAAATTCACGTCGTCGTGGCAGGAGCCGCACGAGGAACGAGTCGGATTCGTGAACGCCAGTTGCCACTGCGTCGTGCCTTCCTTGTGGCAGGTCTCGCAGGTGTTCGCTCCCGGAGGATACGCGATCTCGCTGTAATTGTGGACGGACTGCGAGTTGCCTATGATGATGTAGTCCTTGCCGCCCTCGACGCTGGGGAGACTCGAGCCCATGTGGATCTTATGCACCATCACCTTCATGTCCACGGTGTTGCCAGTATCCGGATCCACCGTCTGAGGCGTGTGGCACAGGTTGCAGACCTCCACCGTGCGGCGCGAGCCGCCGTGGAACGCCAACTGCGAGTGGCAGGTGTTGCACGTCGCGTCCGCCACAACGTCGCGAAGCTTTGTTACCGCCGCGCCCATTGGAATAAATCTATAGATGTCGTCGTCGTAGTTCGTTCCAAGGTCGAATTCAGACAGGTTTCGCGATCCGTAAGCTCCAATCGTGTGGGTCGCCGTCCTGTCGTAGTTGGCCGGAAGCTTTGTCCGGAACGTATAGGTGTACTCACCATCGCCCACTTGAGCGAAGGTGCCGCCCGAGTCTGCCCCGGCCTGGACCGCGGACACACCCGTAATCGGACTCGTCTGGGTCCGGACGGTGTAACTGACATACTGCGGCTCGTTCGCCGGGATTCGCGCGAGAATAAAGCTGGTACTGATTGTGCCCGGGGTTGTGATGCCTAGACGGTCAAGCGGCAGACCCTTCGGGTCCGTCAACTTGTACCGCACCTTCACGGTTCCGTCCGTCGCGATTTCGTGGGCCACGATCTTGATTGTCAGACCCGGACGCACGAAGGCGATGACCGCCTCATCCGCATAAAAGGCCTTCTCAGAGGGGCTATAAGGACTCTTATCGGAACTGAGGAGAGCAACAGAACTAAAAAGGACGAGCGCCACCAGAGCAAGCTGAGACCACCGGATCCATCCGCTGGTGCCTGGACGCATGCGCATTTGAGATCTCCTTTACCCAAGCCAGGGACCACGCAGTCCCCGGCACTTCAGCCGCACTACCGGCCTACCGATTCGTCAAGCATTTCTGTAACCAAAGCGACAAGCCGTACATCCAAATGCAGCTTCCTTATTCTTCAATAGATTGTGTAGAGAATTCAAGCCCTCAATGTCCGAAATTCCAACGCACCTGCGTGAAATCCCCTTCACATCCGGGTGAACTCCCCCATCCCCAGCCTTTCCCCGTCCCTCCTCCCTCCGTACAATGACCTTATTGGATATGACGCAGAATCCGCACTGCCCCCGACCCGCTGTCCCGCTCCCGCAGCCCGGAAGCCCTGCGTGAGCGACTTCCCGGTCACCCCCTTCCTCGAGCGCGTTCTGCTCGACCACGAGATCCTCCCCGTTATCTGCACTCTGCTCGCGTCCACTCTCATGGGGTTAATCGTCTGGCGTTCCCGCTCCGCCTACCACGCACTCCCCGAAATCCTCCCCGCCGGACAGCGCCATTCTGAGGACCATGTCGTCATCATCCCAGCCAGAAATGAGGAAACGAACTTAGCCCTCGCCGTAAACAGCTTTCAGGATTCTTTAGTCCTGGTTGTGGACGACAAATCTTCCGATAGTACCGCCGACGCCGCCCGTGCCGCCGGAGCCGAGGTCCGCCCGGCAAAGCCCATCGAGAAGGGGTGGTACGGCAAGCCGAACGCCTGCTGGTCCGGCGCCCTCTATACGGAGTCGAAATGGATCCTCTTCGCCGACGCGGACACCTGGTTTGACCCCGGATTCCTGGACGCCGCCTTTACGCAGGTCCTCCAGGAGGACCTGGTCGGCCTCTTCGTGCTCCCAAAACCCGAGTACGTCACCGCTGCCGAGAATCTCCTGCTCCCCTACGCCAAAGGCCTCGCCTTTACTGGTGTTCATCCGGAGCGGGTGAACACCACCCTCGAACGGGAATCGCTCGGCAGTGGCCATTGCCTGCTGGTTCGCCGGGATGCCTACGAGTTCTCGCAGGGACACAAGATGGTGCGCGGCAGCCTGGTAGAGGGCGCCGCGCTGGCCCGCCTATTCAAACAGCACCGCATGCCCGTCCGCGTCGTCAGGGGAGGAAAGTTCGCCCATGCCCGGATGTCCGGCTCCTTTGAGTCGGTCTGGCGGCACCTGGAGAGAACCTGGCTGCCCGGACTCCGCTTCAACCCTCTCGGAATCCTGGCGCCGCTGACCGCCATGCTCGTCATGACCGCCTGGCTGCCTCTCCTCGTCTGGCTCCTGGTCCTGGGACTCTACCCGCTGGCCGCCCTCTTCTTCTTCGTCCCCGCCGTCGCCTGGCGAGGCTGGTACGGGAGTTTCGGATGGTCGATGCTTGTGCCTATCGCGATCTACGTCCATCTGGCCATCGCGGTTAGCAGTGGTTTCAAGACCAGCTTCGGCCTCCCCATGGAGTGGAAGGGCCGCCAGGTCTGAACACGCCCTCAAACGAACTTCAGTCGCCGCACCGCCAGCCACACCATTCGCAGCAGCAGCCATCCGTGGCTCCAGCGCTGGATGTTCGTCTCCCCATAGACCCTCTCGCGGTAGCGTATGGGCATGTCGACGACCTTCATCCGCAGGTTCGCGGCGCCGAACAGCAGGTCGAAGTCGCCGAACGGGTCGAGCTTCCCGAATTTCTCGCGCCCCGCCGCAATCCGGCCGTAGTCTTCCTTCGACAACACCTTTGTGCCGCACAGCGTGTCCTTGATGTCCTGCCCCAGCAGCCAGGTGAACGCCATGCTGAAGAACTTGTTCCCCAGCTTATTGAAGAAGCGCATCGCGCGCTGCTCCATCGGATACACCAGCCGGACCCCGTTGATGAACTCCCCGCGCCCGCTATGCCACGCCTCGTAAAATCGCGGCAGATCCTCCGGCGCCACCGTCAGGTCCGCGTCCAGGATCATCAGAACGCCGCCCTCCGCCGCGCTGAACCCGGCCCGCACCGCGTCGCCCTTGCCCTTGCCTGTCTGCCGCAGGGCCTTCA
This sequence comes from Bryobacteraceae bacterium, assembly GCA_050789245.1. Lineage (GTDB taxonomy): Bacteria > Acidobacteriota > Terriglobia > Bryobacterales > Bryobacteraceae > PNKE01. The sequence continues at coordinate 80,311 of JBOZRR010000051.1, forward strand.
TTCTCCGTTGCGGGTTCTCCCAGACCGCCTTTTCGATCTCCTCCCATGTGTTGTCCTTCGAGTGGCCCTCGACGAAGATGATCTCCGTGCCAAGCCCCATCTCCGGCACACGCTTCGGGATCTGCGGAATGTGCCCCGCCTCATTCCGCGCCGGCACCACCACGCTCACCGTCCGGTGGGGCTTCGGCGCGCACGTCAGCCGCGCCACGCCAAACCACGTCAGCGCCAGGTGCTTCAGCACCGGAAGCCGCGCACCGATGCGGTTCGCCGCCGGCGCCAGCAGTGGCACCGGGACCGGAGCCATGATCTCGTGGCTCGACCACACCAGTTCGAACCCCGCCAGTTCCAGGAGGTTCTTCATGTCGCTTCGAGACAGCCAGTTCTGCTCCAACACGCGCGACACCAGCCCCATGCCCTGCGCCATCCGCCGAGCGCCTTCCCACAAGTGGTTATAGATGTTGAAAACCAGACGCGTTGAAGGCGTGCAATGCGTCCTCAAGCATTCCAGTGCCTGCTGCACGTCCCAAAGGTCGTTGAACAGATCGCTGGCGACGATGTAGTCGAAGCTCTGCTTCAGATTCAGCGTGTGGACATCGGCCTCGATGAATCTCAGTCCGGGGTGCCCGTCGCGCGCCGTCGTCACTTGCGCCGGAGACAGGTCGATTCCCACGCCGGTTGACGGATTCAGCGCAGCCAGCAGATCGCCCCCCGCGCATCCGGCTTCGAGCACCGAAGCCCCCGGCGGAATCAGGTTCCTGTATTGCCGGACCAGTTCCTGTTGATAGCCCCGGCGCAGGAAGGGACGGCGCTGCATTGGCGCCGCCAGCGCATTCCACCGCTCGCGGCGCGCTCGGTTGAATGAGTCTCGATCCCCGGGCACTGTCGTGTATTGTCGCACCCTTGCCACCGGGCGTTCTGACATTCAGACTGTGCTTTATGCGGACGCTCTTCGCGCTGCTGCTCCTCACCGGATTCGCCCTGGCCCAGCCTCCGGCCAACCCCTTTGAATCCGCGTCGCTGGTCGTCGCCGGCTCGCTCGAAAACGCGCGCGGCAACGACCTTACCAGCCGGGTCGACGTCACCGGCACGCTGCGCGTCGCACGCATCATCAAGGGCGACATCGCCCCCGGTACGCTTCTGCGGGTTGCGTGGAGCTACGTCCCCAGGGGCTACGAGCGTCCCGCCGAGACCAATGTGCCGCCAAGGATCTTCGGCCTGTGGATGCTGGAGTCGCAATCCAGTAACGCCTGGAAGCCGCTGCCGTTCGGTGCATTCGCTTCAGCCATGGGCGGCGTGGTCCTGGAAGTCCCGAGTGCTGAGCCCGCCAGCGTCCTGGGCGCCACGCCCGAGGACCGCATCGCGGCTGAACTCGCCGCGGCCATCGAAGACCTTGCCGCGAAGGAAGGCGACCGCCTGAACCCCAAGAGGCCCTATCCCGGCGCCCAGTCCGGTCTCACGATCTCTCCACGCGGCACGCACTTCATGTCGCTCGTCCGCGCGATGTGGATGGTTCCTCGGGAGACTGCGCGCCCATACTACCAGCGGCTGGCCGGATCAACGCACCCCCACTCGCGCGGCGCGGGAATCACCGGACTCATGCGTGCCGGGGACGCGAACGCAGTCCTTGCGCTCGAACGTGACATCGAAGCGCTCGCACCGACGCTCGGCCTCTTCCAGCTCTACTGGTTCCTCGACGCCACAGACCTAAGAGATCGACCTGATGCTTTGCACGCCCTCTGCCGCCTTGCCACGGGCGAGTACGACCTGAATCTCGAATCCGCCGTCGCCGTAATGGTGAGAAGCACGGCTAAGCCCGAGTTCCTTCCCTACTTTGCCGTCATGCTGGAAGGCAACACGTCGGCCGTGCGCAGCGCCGGCATCTCCGGATTGTGCCACACCTCTTTCCGGTGGCGCGCAAAGACGGACAAGTTCTGCCCGGACAGCTTGCCTGTCTTTGACCCGAACGAAGAGCGGCGACTCACCGACTACTGGCGCGCCCAGTGGCGTGCCGAACTCCAACGTCTCGGCGAGGAGGGCGTCACCCTGCCCGACGTCCGCGTTCCCAACCGTTACAGTACGCAGCCGCCTGGCGACATCCAGACCTACAAAGTCCCGGTCGAGGAGCGTTTCGGCATGGTCGTCATGATGCACGCCAGGAACCAAGCCCGCTTTCCGGTCGTCGCCGGCCTGAACGCCCGCGATCGCGAAACGCTCCGGCGCATCGCCGGTGAGGTCCAGGCCAAGCTGGAGGAGTACCAACAACAGCTCCAGAAACACGTCCAGGAGGCTCGCGTCCAGGGCAAGCGCCCCGATCCCACGGCTGTTCAGCAGTCGAGGGCCGGCCGTCAGACGGCACTCAAAGATGGCTTGGCCGAAGTGCGCAGCGCCCTCTCCAGTGACGGCTGGCAGGCGTTCGAGAAGCACCTGGACGGCATGAACGCCGTCGGCAGCCGCATCGGCCCGCCGCCCCGTCAGTAGAGCATCTTCAGGAATACGCCGCCCACGACGGAACGCGCCGTAAAGCCGCGCCGCTTGCCGTCGAGCGTCCAGTACCAATCCGTCATCGGCACGCGGTCCGGCGTTTCATTCAGAAAGTCGTACACCGGCTTCACCAGCGCGTCCCAATCCTCGCGCTTCTCGGCCATCGTGGCGCTCCACAGAATCCAGTCGAGCTTCGTGTAGGTCTCGCGGTTGTCCAGCGGAATCCCGTACTTCTTCTGCGTCTTCAAGTAGTACGCCACTTCCTTCCGCGCAATCGAGGCAGGGAACAGGTTCAGTCCCAGCAGCCGGTCCCACACAAGGTTGTACTTCTGGCTCCACGTCCCAGGCCGGTCGAACGCCAGCTTGTAGTGATCGCCGTCCGCGGCCATCGGCTCCCACTTCGCGGCCATCTCCTTGGCCAGCTTGGTGTACTGGTCCGCCACGTCATTCTTCCCGGCCATTCGCGCCATCTTGCTGTACGCGCCCAACGCCAGAATCGCCTTCAGCGACAGGTTCGTGTTGTGCGCCAGGTGGCCCGCGAAGTCGTCCGTGCAGAGCTGGTTCTCCGGGTCCAGCCCCTTGTCTCGTAGATACTCGGCCCACTTCGTCAGCACCGGCCAGTATTCGAGCGCATAGTTCGCGTTGCCGTCCTTCTGCGCCAGAGCGCCCATCAGGATCAGCATGTTGCCGCTCTCCTCGACGGGCATCTGGAAGTCTTCGGTCTTCTCGCCCCCGCCATACGTCTGCCCGTTCGCGACCGGATACGTGCCAATATCGTGTGGCGCATACGGCCACGGCCATCGCGGCAGCGATGCGTAATCCAGGATCGGCGTCAGCATCGCCTTCAGCAGCACGGGGTTGAAGTACAGCATGAACGGCGCCGACGGGTACGTCACATCCACCGTGCCGATTGACCCGTTCGAAAAGTTCTCCTTCGACAGCTAGATCGGCTCGCCGTCGACGTCCGCCGCCAGCTTGTGCGCGGCCAGCGTCTGCCGGAATGCCAACGTCGCGATGCGCGCGTAGCGTTCGCCGCCAGCCGCCGTCAGCTTCTTCACCAGTTCCGCATCAAACTGGCGCGTCCGCGCGTCCACCTCCGCGAAATCGTCGTGAGCCTCGCTCAACATCCGTGCCGCGCCCTTGCCCGCGCGCCTCCAATACGGCCGCAGCTTCCGGTTGAAGTACTCGAGCGCATACACGTCGTCATACGCCAGAATCATTCGCCGCGACACGGGCTCGCCGAGCACGCGTCCGAAGTCCTGCGCGCACGCCAGCACAAGCTGCTCGCGCGGAAGCGCCGTGGGCTCCATCTCGTCCGAATCCGGAATCAGCCCGTCTTTCGCGAAGACCGCGCGGACCTCCGGTTTGCCGATGAACATCTGCGTATGCCGCGCCTGCTCCGCGGCCAGGTACAGATAGCCCCAGTCGATCCGCAGATTGTCACCCTGCTTCTGGAGCACCGGTTGCTCCTGCGTTCCCACACGCAGCACATCCAGCTTCGACAATTGATACCGCGCCCCCGTCACCGTCTGGTCGTTCGTGTTCACCGCGATCCGCGACGACGCATCCACCAGCGTCGACACCTCATGCTCACGCCCGTCGATCGAAATCGCATCAATCGCCAGGTACGTCGCCGGCCTCGACAGCCGATCGAGATCGTTCGGCAGCGCCGCTGTAATGAACGTCACCAGCAGCCGCACTCCAGCGCCTTCGAACAGGTACATCGTGCGCGTCGGTCCCAACTTCAGCGAGATCTGAGGCAGCGCCGGCACATCTCGCGGCGCATTGCCCATGAAACGGTAAGGCTTGCCGTCGATACGAACGACGCCATTGATGGCGTGCTCCGTGCCGGTCCAGTGCCGCGTCGGGCCATCGGTCAGCCGGTCGCCCATCGACCAGATGCTGAAGTACGGGTCGTGCGCCACCAGCGGAACTGCCGGCGGACGAAACTCCTGGCCTGCCGCGCCAAGAGTGAACAACAGTAGGAGGATTGCGGGTTTCACTGCCCGCGATTCTATCGCGTGCGGCCGCCGTTCAGCGCACGTCCAGACCGATGCGGCAGGAGTGGCGTTCCTTGGCGATCGCCTCCATTTGTCGGTACGCTCTATTGCGTCGCGCCAGTTCGTCGAAGTCCACCAGGTGCGCGTCGAACTCCGGCCCGTCCACGCAGGCGAACTTAACCTCGCCGCCGACGCTCACTCGGCACCCGCCGCACATGCCCGTGCCGTCGATCATCACCGGGTTCAGCGAGGCGTGCAACTTCAGTCCCCAGTCGCGAGTCGCCTCCGCCGCCGCCTTCATCATCGGGATCGGCCCAATCACGTGGCCTTCGTCGAACTTGCCCGGCCCCGCCATCGACTTCAGGAACTGGACGACGTTGCCGTGAAAGCCGTACGTGCCATCGTCAGTCGCCCATTCGACGACATCCGCCGCCTGCTTCAGTTCGCGGTCGAGGATCCGGTAGTTGTCTGACCGCGCTCCGCACAGCGCCGTCACATGATTGCCGGTCTCGCTAAACGCCTTCGCGACCGGCAGTAGCTCCGCTACGCCCACGCCGCCCGCCATGCACACCACGCGCTTGCCCGTGGTGATGGTCGCCGGCTCGCCCAGCGGACCCACCAGATCCGCCAGCCACTCGCCCGGCAGCAGATCGCAGGCCTCCTGTGTCGTCTTGCCCGCCGCTTGAATCACCATCACAATCGACTCGCGCTCCGACGAGGAATCAACGATGGTCAACGGAATCCGCTCGGAATCGGCCGTCGGGCGGATGATGATGAACTGCCCCGGCTTCCACCGTCGCTCGATGCGCGGCGCTTCCACTTCGAGAAGCGTGATCTGTGGCGCAAGCTGCCGTTTGTAGAGTACGAGGTTCACTGCGCCACCTCCTCGGCCACCGGCTCGGTCTCGCCGCGAATCGCCCTGTCGATCGCCGCCGCCGCCGCGCGGCCATCCTTCATCGCCAGGATCACCGTCGAGCCCCCGCGCACCACGTCGCCGCCTGCGAACACGCGATCCATGCTCGTCTTGCCCCATTCGTCGATCACGATCTTGCCGCGCTTCGTCAGCAGCTTCGGCGTTACCTTTTGCAGTGTCGGATTCGGAGCCTGCCCAATCGCCGCCACCACCGTGTCCACCGGAATGCGATGCTCGCTGCCCGGAACCGGTACCGGCGACCGGCGCCCGGACTCATCCGGCTCGCCCAGCTCCATCCGGATGCACTCCATCTCCTTCACAAAGCCGTTCTCGTCGCCGAACAACGCCACCGGAGCCGCCAAAAACTCGAAATGGATGCCCTCTTCCTCGGCGTGCTCGATCTCCTCCAGCCGCGCCTTCAGTTCGGCCCGGCCCCGGCGGTAGAGGATCGTCGTCTCGCTGCCGAATCGCTTGCCCCAGCGCGCCGCGTCCATCGCCGAGTTGCCGCCGCCCACCACCACCACATGCTTGCCCACCAGCACCGGAGTATCCGCCTCCGGGAACTTGTAGGCTTCCATCAGGTTGATGCGCGTCAGAAACTCGTTCGCCGTGTAGACACCGATCAGGTTCTCGCCCGGAATGCCCATCAGGTAAGGAAGCCCGGCGCCCGTGCCGACGAACACCGCCTCGAAGCCCTCCTCGAACAGATCCTCGAGAGTCGCCGTCTTGCCCACAATGAAATCCGTCACGAACTCGACGCCCATGTTCTGGAGCCGCGCGATCTCCTCGTGCAGGATGTCCCTCGGCAGGCGGAAGTTCGGAATCCCGTACGCCAGCACGCCGCCCAGCCGGTGCAGCGCCTCGAAAACCGTCACGCGGTAGTTCTTCCGCACCAGGTCGTACGCCGCAATCAACGACGCCGGCCCCGATCCCACCATCGCCACCTTCGGCCCCGTCGGCTGCGCCGGACGGCCGCGCTGCAACTCCTGCATCCGAAGCCGCGCATGATCCGCCGAGAATCGTTCGAGCGACCCGATCGCCACAGGGTCCCACTTCTTGCCGACAATGCACGCGTCTTCACAGAACAGCTCGTGCTGGCAGACGCGCCCACAGACCCCCGGAAACGGGCTCTGCTCGCTGATCACATCATGCGCCCCCTGGACGTCTCCGTCCACCAGTCGCAAAATGAACCGTTTAATATCGATATGCAGCGGACACGCATCCACACACGTCGGCTTCGCGCATTGCAGGCACCGTTGCGCCTCTACACCCACTTGTTCCGGGGTAAAGCCCAGCGCGACCTCATCGGGCGACTGGGACCTAAGTAGCGCATCCAAAAGGGGTAACGCTTGCCGCGGCGCCTTCGGATTCGGTTTGGGGCGGGGAACTCTCGCGTCCATCACTGCCAGTAATGCAAACCAAGGGCCAAGGAGTTTCGGGTGTTTTCACCCACAATCAACCGGCACCGGCGACGCACCTCTTCCGGCGGAATCAGCGGCTCTGAAACGGAAAGTAAATCACTGGGCCTAACACAGCCGTCGCTGCGACAAGTTCCGGCGACGGAATCCCGTAGACCTCAAATGTCCAGTCGCCTGCTGCAAGCATGGCGCTCAGTGTGGTTCCGAGGTTGGCAACGTGCTCCAGGACCGCCGCCGAGTCCCGATATGTCTCTCGGACCACACATTCTGTCTGGTCTGCGTTGAGGAACCAATCGTACTGGAGATTGCCCGTATCGAGTTCGCGCACCTTCTGCATGCACTGAGCGGCAAGCGTCTTGAACTCTTCCAACTTTCCGGCATGAATTGCAGCACGGGCTGTCAGTTGAATGGTATTCATCCCTTGCTCCTCCACTAGTGATGGGCCGAACCCCGCAGTTCCGACACGCCCTCCCGCATCTTCGCCGCCCCTGGATAGTCCGGATGCCTCTCGAGAAAATGATCAAGCACGTCCGCCGCCTGACCTTTTTCTCCCCGCCGCAAATACACTTCCGCCAAGTGAATCTGCGGGTACGAGAAATGCGACGCATCCAGCCGGATCGCCTCTTTCAACGACTTCTCCGCCAGATCCAGCTTGCCCAACGCCAGGTACGTCATCCCGAGCTGCGCGTGCGCCAGAGCGTCGTTCGGCTCCTTCAGCACCGCGTGGACGTTGTATCTCCAAGCTTCATCCGGCCGGTTCAGGTTCAGCAGCACCCCGCCCATGTTCACCAGCGGCGCATAGGAGTTCGCATCCGCCTCCAGCGCCTTCCGGAACATCTCTTCCGCGCGCGGATAGTCCTGCGTCTGATAGGCGATGGTCCCCAGGTTGTTCCAGGCTTCGCTATAGCTCGGCGCCAGATCGACCGCCCCTTCGAGCAGTTTCACCGCGGCCGGAATCTCCCGCTTCGATAACTGCTTCTGCGCCTCCGCGTAAAGCTGCCGCGCCTTGCTCGGGATCTTCAATTCGCGCATCGAGACCACCGACGATGTGTCCCGCCGCATCCGCGTGTCATCCAGCTTTACCCCGACCTGTAGCCGCCCCCGCTTGTCCGTCGTCGAGGGCGTCAGCACCACCGTCTGCCTCGACTCTCCCAGCCCCGGCACAAACACCGCCAGCGTGTACGAACCCGCCTGTAAGTCCTTGAAGCGGAAACGCCCGTCCGGCCCCGCCAGCGTGGACGCAGTAAATGGATTCACCGCTCCATAGATCGTCACCGACGCCGCCCGCGCGGGCTCAGTTCGCCCCTCCACCGCGAACCGGGGCGGCTCGACGCTCATCAGCAATAAAAAAAGGAGGGCGGGCATCTCGCAGTCGCCTCGCCCTCCAGCATACGCCCGGATGGCCTCGGCGGACGCGTCAGGCCTCCTCCAGCGCTGACGGTCCGGCACCGTAGTTCGGTCAGGCCATCACAGGAGCGAAACTCAAGATCGCTTCCTCTTCCGTCTCGAACGGATGGAACATGTCGTACAACCGCATCAACTTCAGGAGAACTTGAACGCGCTCATGCAGATGCACCACTTTCATGTCGCCGCCGACCGTCCTCATCGTGACGTGGCAGCCCACCAGTTCTCCCATGCCGGCGCTGTCAATGTAGGCGACTCCGGCCAGGTTCAACACCAGCCGGGCCCCGTCTCGTCCATAAGACCGGATGGTGTCTCGCAGATGTGTGGCTGGCTCCCCCAGAACCAGCCGGCCGTTCAAATCGAGGACCGTAACCCCGTTCACTTCCCGTGCCTGGATGGTGAATGACATCGTTTCAATCCTCCTCCAGCTCTTTAAGCGGAAGCGGTGTCCCAAAAGTGCCATCCCAATCTAGGTAGAGATTGTAAACACGGTTCGCTCCCAGGCCGCCGGCGGTATAGTATGGGCTTGTCCGGATGTATCGGAGAAGCTCATGAAAAGACCTCTTACTCTCATTACTTCCGCCGCAATCCTGATCGCCGCCTTCAGCGTGGCCTGCAGCCGGCCCGCACCCGTGACGGCTACCGTGGATCCGGCGAACCTCAAGTTCTACAAGACCCTGCCCGAGAGCGTGCCCCCCAAAGGCGGCCAGATCACCGACCAGGAAGTGGCCCTCGGCCGCATGCTCTACTTCGACGCCCGCTTCTCGAAGAGCCAGACCATCTCCTGCAACACGTGCCACAACCTCGACACCTACGGCGTCGACAACCACCCCACCTCTACAGGACACAAAGGCCAGAAGGGCGACCGCAATTCGCCCACCGTCTACAATGCCGCCGGCCACTTCGTTCAGTTCTGGGACGGCCGCGCCAGGGACGTCGAGGAACAGGCGAAGGGTCCCGTGCTGAACCCTGTCGAAATGGCGATGGCGAACGAGAAGGATGTTCTCGCCGTCATCAACTCCATCCCCGAATACCAGGCCGCCTTCAAGCAGGCATTCCCCGCCGATAAGGACCCGGTCACCTACGACAACTTCGGCCGCGCCATCGGCGCATTCGAGCGCAAACTCCTCACCCCGGCTCGCTGGGACAAGTTCCTCGCCGGAGACCAGAATGCACTCACCGCCGAAGAGATAGCAGGCTTCAATACCTTCCACGCCTCCGGCTGCGGCACCTGTCATGCCGGCGCCTATCTGGGCGGGAACCTCTTCCAGAAGCTCGGCGCCGTCAAGGAATGGCCTGACACCAACGACCCCGGCCGCGCCAAGGTCACGAACAGCGAAGCCGACCGCATGATGTTCAAGGTGCCCTCGCTCCGCAATATCGAGAAGACCGGACCCTACTTCCACGACGGCAAGACCGGCACGCTCTCCGCTGCCATCGCCGGCATGGCCGAATATCAGCTCGGCAAAAAACTCACGCCTCAGGAGATCGCCTCCATCGAGACATTCCTCAAGAGCCTGACCGGACAGGTGCCGGCGGACCTCATCAAGCAGCCCGAACTGCCCAAGAGCACCCCCAAGACGCCGAAACCCAGTGAAGCGGACTGACAGGCTCACATGAAGAAGAAGATCCTCCTTATCGTCGCCGGCATTCTCGTCCTCGCCTGGGCCGCCGCACAGGCCACGCAGCCGGCCCTCACCAACCCGCCGGTCAACCAGGCCCATACCTGGCAGTCCGTGGCGCAGCCCACCCCCCAGGCCGCCGCCATCGTCAAACGCTCCTGCGGTGACTGCCACACGAACGAAACCGTCTGGCCCTGGTACAGCAAAGTCGCGCCGATGTCCTGGCTTGTCGCCCGCGACGTCAAGAACGGCCGCGCCGTGCTGAACTTCTCCCGTTGGGACATCTACAGTCCGGAGATGTCTCAGCTCCGCCTGACCGCCGCCTGCGAGGAAGTCCGCAAGGGCGAAATGCCCCTGCGTACCTACACGCCGCTCCACCCCGAGGCAAAGCTCACGCCTCAGGATGTGGAGACCCTCTGCGCCGCCGCGAAGTAGCCGCGCGGCGCGCCCGGCCGCGGGCTCACACGATACCCGTGTGCCCGTGACACAATACCTGCTGATGTCGAAGCAGCAAAATCAAATTCTGCCCGTCCTGTTCGTGGCAGTGACCATGTCGATCGGCTGGGGCTTCCGGGGCTTCATCGGCGGCGGCCCCCTCGGGGCGATGATCCCCGGCGCCCTCGTGGCGCTTGCCCTCTGCCTCTGGCTCCGCATCCCGCCTTCGCGCTGCGGCCTGATCGCCGCCTTCGGCGCCGTCGGCATCGGTATCGGCGGGGAAATAACCTACGGACAGACCGTCGGCTTCGCGCGCTCCGCCGACACGCTCGCCTGGGGACTCACCGGCCTGGCCGTGAAGGGCGGCGTCTGGGGCCTGCTCGGCGGCGCTCTCCTCGGCGTGGGTCTCGTCTACGAACGCGCCCGCCGGCGCCAGTTGCTCATCGCGCTGCTCCTGATGACCGCCGGAGCCTGGGCAGGCTGGACCTTCGTCAACGAACCCAAACTCATCTACTTCTCCGATCCCGTCGACAAGCCGCGCCCCGAGATCTGGTTCGGCTTCCTCCTCGCCGGACTCGCCGTCCTCGGCGTCTTTTTCCGCGACCCCGCCGTCCGGCGGCTCTCCCTCATCGCCTTCATCGGCGGCTTCCTCGGCTTCGGCGGCGGCGGACTCTGGATCTACCTCGGCTCGCTCTTTCCAGACCTCCGTCAGGTCGCGCCCTGGTGGAAGCTCATGGAGTACACCTTCGGCTTCCTCTTCGGAGCCGCCCTCGCCATCGCCGCCCGCGGTGTTCCTGTCTCAAACGAACCGGGTGACGCCCGCCCCGTGACGCCGCTCATCGCCGCTCTACTGATTCCCATCACCATCTACTTCTCGGCGGAGATCCCCGTCCGTTACGGCTACCTCGTCCTCGCGGTCGGGCTCTTCCTTGTCGCGATCTGGCGCGAACGCGCCGCCTGGCACCTGGCCATCACCGTTACCTCGGCAGCTTTCCTGCTCGACACGGTCGAATACATGTGGGACCACCAAATCCTCATCAGCCGCCCCATCGGCTGGGCTCTGGCCGCCGTCGCCAGCCTGGCCGTCCTCGTCGTCGTCGAGCGCCGCCTGCGGGGCAGGGGAGTTGACCCCGCCTGGGCCTTCTCCTTCCTCCTCTGGCTCGCCTTCGCCGACGCCTCCGTGAAGGTCGCCCTCCATCCCTGGTCCCCCGCTATGCCTCCGGTCGAATGGTTCACCTTTGCCATCGGAACCGGCGCCGCCTGGATCCTGTTCAAGCGGATTACGCGGGAGGCCAATATTTTACCCGGCTGATATTGTATTCGTACAAATTACCAGGGTAGAATTGAACCGTGCCACAGGATCTCATCGACCCCACCTTCACCGCCTTCATCGGAGAAACCGTCGTCGCCACAGGATGCGTAAACGAACTCCTCCCGCCCTTGAAGTTGCGTTTTGAACAAGATACGGGCGTTTCCATCCTGATCTTCGAGGATCAGACCGGCCGGCAGGTGGACTTCGACCTCCGCGCCCCGCTTCCGGAGAAGCCCCGCACCGGCCCTGGCCGCCCCAAGCTCGGCGTCGTCTCCCGTGAGATCACCCTTCTCCCGCGCCACTGGGATTGGCTGGAGCAGCAGCCCAACGGGGCCTCCGCCGCCATCCGCCGCCTGATCGACGAAGCCCGCAAACGCGACGCCGCCTCCCCGAACCCGCGCGCCGCCCAGGACGCCGCCGCCCGCATCATGACCGCCCTAGCCGGCAACCTTCCAGGCTACGAAGAAGCCACTCGCACCCTCTACGCCCGCGATCGCGACGGTTTCGCCGCGCTCATCGCCGGCTGGCCCGAGGACATCCGCGCCTATGTCGCCCGCATCGCCGATCCGGGCCTCAATCGCGCCGGCGGCTCCAGCGCTTGACCCGCCCAGCCATCTTCTGGGCCTCAGACGCAACCGCCTCGCGCAATTCCAGAGGCGAGACAACCTCCACCGCGGACCCCAGACCGAGGCAAACGAACTGCGCTTGGCCCATGCTTTCGAATCGCACGGTCGCCTCGCCCGGACCTTCACCCATCGAGACCGGCAGCCAGCGACGAAGAGTAGCTTCGGCATCTCGTGTGAGCAGCAGCTTCGCCGTGTAACGCTGGCGCAAGTCTTCGAGTGCCGCCGTCGATCTTTGCCAATACTCGCCCAAGTCGAACTCCGGCCTTTGGAATTCTGATGCAAGCACCGCCACGTCTCGCATTCGAGAAACGCGGTACGTCCTCATCCCTCGATCGGTGCGCGCCACAAGATACCAGATCGATTGCTTCCACACGAGTCCCAGCGGATCCACCGTCCGCTCATATGGCTCCACGCCCGGGCGCTCGTAGACGAAGCGGATCTGCCTGTCGTGCGCGACCGCATCCTGCAATGCCGGCAACGATCTTACATCCTCGGTGAACACGCCCCATCCGGTCGAGTCGATGTGTAGTCGCGCCAGCATCGAGCTCGCCCGTGACTGCATCCCCGCAGGCATTGCGGCCATCAGCTTCTGCCAGGCCCTCTCCGCCGCGGCTCTCAAGCTCGTAGCGCTGAGCGCCGTGGGCTGTGCCATCAGCAGCGCCCGCAGTTCCGCCTCATCGAGTCCGGGCACTCGTGTCCGCCACTCCTTCTCCAACTCCCAGCCGCCCTGAGAGCCCCGGTACGCCACAAGCGGAACACCCGCCTGGCACAACTCCTCCATGTCTCGATGCGCCGTGCGCTCCGACACCTGCATCTTCTCCGCGAGCGCTCGCGTGGAGATCCGTCCGGATCCCTGCAACAGAATCAGCGCGGAAAGCAGGCGGCGCGCTTTCATTCACTGGCTCCCTTCTCGCCCAGCGTCAGATTAATTCTCCAATTATGACAAGAGATGTCATATTTCACCCGTACGCTGGTCCTGTGCCGCCGAAAAGCCGGCACAAAAGGAGCCAAACACATGGAACTCGCACGCTACTTCCTGGAGCAGGTTGAACATCAGGCCGACGCCAGCCGCAAGGCCCTCCAGCGCGTCCCAGAGGGCATGAACACTTGGAAGCCCCACGAGCGATCCATGGAACTCGGCTACCTCGCTGCGCTGGTCGCCGACATGCCTGGTTGGGTCTCGCTGATGGTCGACTACGACGAGCTTGATCTCGACGATCCCCACGGCCGCACGTTCCGTACCCACGCCGTCGAAACCCGCGCCGAATTGATCGCCATGCTCGACCGCGGCCTCGAGCGCTCCCGCCGCTCTCTCAGCCAGACCACGGAAGAGCACCTGATGAAGCCCTGGCGCCTGAAGATGAACGGCAATGTCCTGTCCGAAGGTCCCCGCTACATCCAGATCGCCGACGGAGCCCTCAGCCATCTTTCTCATCACCGAGGCCAGCTCACCGTCTACCTTCGCCTCCTTGAAGCCAAGGTTCCGGCCATCTATGGTCCCAGCGCCGACGAGTGGCACTCCTAGCAGGTCAGTTTTGGTTTGGGATTCCGTCCGAGAGTGGTGGGCGCGACAGGACTCGAACCTGTGACCTCCTGCGTGTGAAGCAGGCGCTCTAACCAACTGAGCTACGCGCCCCCGTGGGCGGAATTTCCAATATACAACACGGCCCCCACCCGCGTATACTCGCCCTATTGCGTCCCCCGATTCCGTCCCTTGGAGGGGCTCATGGGCAACATCAATTGGACCCGGTTCCTGGCCTCCGCGCTCGTGGCCGGCCTCGTCATGTGGCTGCTTGAAGGCGCTGCCAGCATGCTCTACATGGAGGACATGCAAGCTGCCATGCGGGCCCACAACCTTCAGATGGACATGAGCGTCTCCATGATGCTGACCTCTATCCTCGTCAGCCTGCTCTCCAGCACCGGACTCATGTTCTTCTACGTCGCCGCCCGGCCTCGCTTCGGCCCCGGCCCGAGGACCGCCGTCATCGTCGCGTTCATCTTCTGGATCTGCGGCTACGTCGTCGCCCTCCTCGGCTACAACATGATGGGGCTCTTCTCCTTGAGACTTGTCTCGCTCTGGGCCGCCATCGGGCTCATCGAGATGGTCATCGCCACCATGCTCGGCGCCTACATCTATCGCGAAGCCTGATCATCGCACCGGCGGCAGCCACGCCTTTACGCTCTTGCGGTACCGCTCGAATTCGGCGCCGAACCGCTCCCGCAGCAGTCCCTCCTCGGCTTGCACCCGGATCTCCGTCCCCACGGCGTAGATCGCGCACGCCAGCGCCAGACGCCCGTTGCCGCACATCAGGAACCCGCTCCCCAGCAGCATCGAAAACAGGCTCAGGTACACCGGATGCCGCACCAGCGCATACGGCCCCGTCGTCACCAGCTTGTGATCCTCCGTGACCACGGCCTTCAATCGCCACTCGTCACCCAGCGTTCGCACCGCCCACCACGCCAGCCCGATCCCCCACGCCATCAGCGCCGCTGCCGCCCAGAACCACATGTCCACCGCAAACGCCTTCCGCCCCGTGAACACCACGAACAGCGCGACCCCCTCCACCGCCAATCCCGCCATCGCCCACGGAGCCCGCCGCTCTCCCATGCCCGCCCCGCGCCGGCCGGCTGTCCTCGACCGCGTCCGCGCATGATGCACCGCGAACACCCCCAGATACAACACCCAAGCCACACCCAGCACCCACGAAAGTCTCATATCCCCATTCTCGCCCTACCGCGCGTTGCGCCCTCCCGCGCCCCTTCGCTACCATCCTTGCGTGCAAGGCGCTTTCACCTACTACGACAAGACGCTCGCGCTGCTCCAGCAGGTTCGGGATACCCAGATGGACGCCCTCGACCGCGCCGCCGAGATCTGCACCAACGCCATCGCCAACCAGGGCCTCGTCTTCCTTTTCGGCAACGGCCACTCCCGCATGATGTGCGAGGAGATGACCCCGCGCCAGGGCTGCTTCGTCGGCTGGGTCGCCATGGTCGAACTCGCCCTTTCCAACCACGCCTCCATCGTCGGCTCCAACGGCCTGCGCGCCCCGCTGCACCTCGAAAAGTACGAAGGCTACGCCGAGGAGATCCTCAGGGGCTTCGGCTTCGGACCTCACGACGCCATGATCGTCATCTCCACCTCCGGCATCCGCCCCGTGATCGTCGAGATGGCCATGGGCGCCAAACAGCGCGGCCTCCCCGTCATCGGCATCTGCTCCCGCCAACATTGCGAACAGAGCGTCCCCGCCCACTCCTCCGGAAAGAAGCTGATCGATGTCGCCGACGTCCTCATCGACAACCAGTGCCCTCCCGGGGATTGCGTTCACGAAATCGAAGGCCTCGAATGGCGCACCGGCCCTACCTCTACCGTTACCGGAGCCATGATCATCAACATGCTCCGCTGCGAAGTCGCCGAGCGTCTCGTCGCCCGAGGCATCAAGCCCGTCCTGCTCCCCAGCCACCAGTTCGTCGGCCACACTCCCGCTGCCGAAGCCCTCGAGCAGTTCTACGAGGCCTACCGCAAGTCGCTGCGGCATTTGTACGATTGAGGCGGGCCCGCACAATTCCTTCACAAAACATTCACAACAAACCCCTCGCCGGACCTTGACCCCCTCCTCCCGGCGGCCCTACACTGCTGCCACTGCGGGACATTTCACGAATTGGGGGTCCCGCGAATCCTGTCGACAGAAGAGGGGAATGCAGCATGTTTCTATCAGTACATCCACGTCGTGGCGGCGCGATCCTGCTCAGCGCGCTGCTGGCTTTGAGTCCGGCGATTCCATTGGCGGCGCAGCCGCCCGCGGCACGCAACTTCGTCGCCCATCTCGATGCGGGCCAGGAGGTGCCCGCGAACAGCTCCATCGCCACTGGCCAGGCGGTCTTCCAACTGAATGCCGATGGCACTGAACTCTCCTACCGGCTCATCGTCGCCAACATCGAGAACGTCACCGCCTCGCACATCCATCTCGGACCAGCGGGCAGCAACGGCCCGGTCGTCGCATTCCTGTACGGATCGGTCCCGCCCGGCGGTGGACATATCGACGGCGTTATCGCGACCGGCACGATCACGGCCGCGAATCTGGTCGGACCACTCACCGGTCAGCCCTTTTCGATGCTTGTGGCAGCCTTGCGCGCGGGTACCGCCTACGTCAACGCTCACACCAATGATGGCGTCGCGCCCACCAATACCGGCCCCGGCGACTTCCCGGGCGGCGAAATCCGAGGCCAAGTCCAACCTGCCGGTGCCAATTAGTAGTGCTCCGGAAACACAAACGGCGCCAGGACGAATCCACGCCCAGGCGCCGCTCCGCTACTTGCCGGTCTCCAGCCGCCGCTTCAGGCTCTCGAGCGCCTTGCCCATCGCC
Source organism: Bryobacteraceae bacterium (assembly GCA_050789245.1). GTDB lineage: Bacteria > Acidobacteriota > Terriglobia > Bryobacterales > Bryobacteraceae > PNKE01. The sequence goes on from JBOZRR010000051.1 coordinate 96,886, forward strand.
TCTTCCGTCTTCGACAGCACGATCGGCCGCATTAGCTTGCCCTTGAAGCCGGTCAGCCCCTCCTGACGCGATCCCTTCAGCGTCAACAAGTAGAAGCCCTTCTTGCCCCCCACCGTGTCCTGGATGCACACCCACATGTCCAGCGCCGTTTGGAAATAGTGCGTCGCGTACAACTGCTTGCTCGCCACCACCCAGTTCCCTCGCGCGCGCGGAGGCTGGTGCACGATGATGTGGTTCATTCGGAATGTCGGCTTCAGCCCGAAATCCACCACTTCCCAGTTGAAGTGGTCCACCGTGTCCTTCGGCCTGTATTGCGGATACTCCAGCAGATACTTGTGAAACTCCGGAGTCGCGCGCGGCAGATCCTTTGCGCGCCCAAGCACGGTCTGGAAGACATGCTCCACGTGCACCGGATCGTCCTGGTCCAGATACACACCCAACGCCCGGTTGCCCCCGGACTGGTACGCCTTCAGCCCACCCAACGCCAATTCCTTTGCCAACCGGGTCGCCTGCTGCGCCGCATCGCCGGCCCTCCAGTTCACCTTCGTCCGGAACGCTTTCATCGCAGCCGCGCCCAACTGCACCTTGCAGTCCCCCGGCTCGCACGATTCCAGCTCCTCCAGATCCTCCGGATCCAATTTCAACCCTCTCAGCTCGTCGATCTTCGGCGGATTGCCGAACCGCTTCGCTGCCAGATAGTTCTTCCCGTCCACCATCTTCTCGACGTTCACAAACGTCTGCACGAACTTCGCCGGATCGCCTTTCACAAAAATGGCGCCGTAGATCAGGATCTCCGCCCCATCCGGCGTGTCCACACGCTTCACCATCGGCTGGCCCGCCTGCACCTGGCGCACTTGTTCTGCGTCCAGGCCCATCGTTTGTTGGAGAAACCGCTTCGCTGCTTCGGGCCCCTGCGCCCATCCGGTCGCCGCCATGCCCAGCAGCGCCCCGAGTCCCGCGAATTGTACGGCCGTCCGCATGATCATCCAGCTTACAATCTGCGGACGGCCATTCAACTACTTAGAGTTCATGAACACGATCTTCGAAACGCTGTCCCTGTGCGCGCTCGGCTCATGCGCGTCCCGCCACGTGTTCTGGCGGATCGACTTCTCGCTCGCCGACAGCTTCGCCTCGGCTGCCTCGAACGCCGCATCCATTTTGTCCCACGCCGCCATGTCCGGCGTCGACGTGATGATCCAAACACGCCCCATCGGCATCGAGTGCACGTCTTCCACATCGAACGAGTAGCTGCACAGCGTCCCGTCCTTCACCAGCGCATCCAGCACCGGCTTCTGACGCTCCCGGAACATCTTCAGGAAGTCCTGCATCTTGCCCGGCTTCACCTGGTACTCCGAGAAGCTGTTCAACGGCTTGTCGCAGCCGGCGTTCTTCGCGCCGCCCGACTCCAGGCTCCGGACCAGGAGGTCTATGTGCTTACTGGTGTCGTGCAGCGTGCTCATCTCGCCCATCAGCTCCGGCGACTTCCCGATGAACTCATTCACCGCCGTCTCCGCCTTGTCCAGGTTCGTGTAGTTCGGCGCAGTGTACCAGAACGCCACGTTCGGACCCCGCGTTTGGTGCAGATGGTCCACCTCCAGCCCATACGCCCGAATCGTGCCGTCCGCCAGCAGTTTGTCCATCACAGGAGCGAACTGCTTCGCTTTGTCGATGAAGCCGCCCAAGTTCTTCATCTCCACCTGGAACAGAGCCACATACGTCAGCGGCTCCGGCTTCTTCTGCCCCTGGCCCATCAGCAACCCCGCTGCCACCAGCGGCCCTAACATCAACGCACACTTGCGAATACGCATCCCTTTTCCTCTCTCCTTGCCGGACATTTGTGCCCGGAGTGGTCGGATGGTACCTCAGAATCCGAATGATGTAACAGCTATCAAAAGTCGTGTAGTCCGCCCGGTACGTACTCCCCCCGCTCGGCTACTCCCCGAACACCATCACCCACCATGCTTCGCCCGTGGACTTGCACGACTTCCCGATCCCCACTCTCCGCTTCACCCCGCGCTCGCCCGTCCCCGTTTGATAGAACGCCGCCAGCCGCATCGTCCCGTTCCCCGGAGCCTGCCAGCGCTCCTCCTCCTTCGTGCCCACCTTCGACAGCGCATCAATTTCGTACTCCGCCGTCTCCAGGCCCCGCAGCCACACGGACTCCGTTCGCTCTCCGAACAGCCCGAATCTCTGATGCTTGTACTCCCGCCCTTCCGGTCTCCCGCCCCCGGCGAGCCTCTCCGCTTCCTTCTGCGCCTTCGCCGACAGGCTCTCGTCCCACTGCAATTCCAGCGGCCACGTCATCTCTTTGACGTAATTTCCCCGCCACGGATACCCGTCATACGGAGCATGCTTCTCATACTGCTTCCGCTGCCCGTTCAGATGCTCCAGCATCTGCCGCACGCTGGCCGCGCCTTCAGCGCATGTTGCATCCGCACCTTCCGCCTGCCCGCACGCCACGCCCGCCGCCGCGAGCCATGCCAAACACAAGATCCCGATGCTCTTCATATCCGCACCGCGCGGCCGCGCGCCGCTTCCACTGTGCCGGCGCCGGCCGCGCGCTTTTCGCCCCTCGCTAGAACCCGCCGCAGCTCGGCGAAGCCACCGGAACGATGTACTGGCTCGACGAGCTCAGCGTCAACGCCCGCAGATTGACTCCACCTCGCGGCGAAACGGTCGTTGTGGTTTTGCCGCCCGATCCCTTTGGCGCCGTCGTCTTCGTGAGGTTCAACTGCGTGCCCAACAATCCGATATCGCTCGTCCCGTTCAGCTTCATCCAGCCCGTCCTCCCCGCCGGAATCACCGTCGAGAACTGCGGCGTCGTGCTCGGGAACGAGTTCGACAGCTCCGAGATCAACTGCGGCCCAGCGCTCCGCTGGAATCCATACGCGTTCTCCGCATCGTCAAACAGAACTCCGTACATGCTCCCGATCGAAGCCGCCGTCGTCATCAGATTCCCGCCGATCCGGTTCAGCACCAGCAGCGTCGTCGCGTTGCTCGGGCTCTGAATCGACGGTACCTGCAACGTCCTCGGCGCGTTGTTATAGCTGACGCCATCCAGCAGCAGGTTCGCCGTCACCGAGTTCCCGTCGCACCCGGGCATCACCCCCGGATACAGCGCCGAAAATGAGACCGCGCCGATCGTGTCCACCTGCCCCGTCGAATGCAGCACCTCGGCCTGCCCCGATAGGTTGTTGAACGCATACGGGCATCCGAGGACGCCGTCGATCGACACCGCCACCATGTACCCCGTTCGCCCCGGCGCCACATCGCCCGACTTGAAACTCGCCGTCTGCTGCGCCGTCAGGCAGATCGTCGTATTGCTCGTCTGCCCCGTCGCGCCGTCCACGAAGAACAGCCGCACGAACGCCGCGCTGTTATCGCTGCTGTTCGTCAGGCTGATCCGCGTATTGGACGCCGACGGATTGCTGGCATCCGACGTGAACAGGTTATAGACCAGCAGCGACCCCGTCTTCCCGTCGCTCGCAATGTTTGTCGGAGCAATGGCCAGCCCCGGATCCTCCGCCATGACACTCCCCGCCGCCCCCAGCACGGCTAGACACAACACGGTTACACGCGTCGTCTGCATCGCCAACATCCTTTCCCAGGGTTGACAGGGACCCTCCCGGCCCAGCCATGCCCCTCCTCTGGACTTCAATGGCCGGATTATAAGGACACCCCAGGGAATCGCCAATTATCTTTCGGAAAGTCCCCCCAACCTAGCCCACACCCTACTGCGGCACACCTAGCGCGCCCGCTCCTCCACGAATCGCCCCACCATGCCCCTTCCTGTGCTCATGATCAGGGTCTCGCCGTCGAATCCCATCGGATGGGACCACTCCAACTCCTTCGGTGCCGCCAGCGACACGGGCTCCCAGCGGCCCTTCGACCGGTCCAGTCTCCAAAGATCCGATTTCGACTGTGTCACAACGCCGACGATCACCTCACCGTCTTTACGAAGTGCGGCTGCACGGATTCCGCCCGACGCCAAAGGCGTCTCCCACCGCCCCGCATCCTCGCCCTCGAACGTGAACTCCAGATAGACGTTCTCGCCCGTCAGCCATCCCACCCGGTCGAGCGACGCCTCCAGGTACGACAACTCCGTCCCACCCGGTACCCGAGTGCTCGTCCCCTTCACCTGGCCGTGCCACACCCGGTCCACCGCAATCGCGCGGCTCCCGCGGACCTCGCCATTCTCATCGAACCATCGCAGGACATTCCAATCCCGTACCCAATCCCCATCCCGGAGCACCCCCACCGTCCAGATCGTTCCATTCGGGACGAATGCGACTGCATGCGCCTTGTAAGGCCACAACTCTTTCACCAATTGCCGCTGCCGGTCCGGCTCAATCCGCATGAGGAATGAACTCGCTTCTCCGTCACTCCGCATGGCCGATCCGGCCACCGCCAAGGTCCCGTCCGCCGTCCCATCCACTGCCCTGATGCTGAGGTACCGCCGATCCGGGATCGATACCCGCACCCGCTCCAACTCCCCATCCCTCCCGATCCGCCGGATCAACGGTTGATCCGACTCGTTGTCCTCCACCACCAGCAACGCCCCGCCTCGCCACCCCACAAGGCAGCCTCCCCTCATCTCAAAACCCTCAGACCGCGGCATCGTCCGCTCCTCCAGCACATACCGCCGCACCCCCTGCGCCCCCGCCAGCCCCGCCGCCAGGCCAACCAACGCAGTGCGCCTTGTCAGGAGAGTCATGCCACGCACCTCCTCCGGATATGCCAGAATCCGCCACCAGAGTCCAGCCGAAGTTATGCACCATTCATGGTACAATGCATCGTGTAAGGTACAGCATGGATGGGGAACCACCGCCGCAAAAGATCCCGCTCATCTTCTATCGCACCGCGGTGGGCGGGGAACCTGTCCGGGATTGGCTTAAGTCCCTCGATCACGAAGATCGGCAGACAATCGGCTTGGACCTGATGCGAGCACAGTGGCGCTGGCCAGTGGGGATGCCGCTGTGTCGGCCCATGGGTCACGGTCTATGGGAAGTCCGAACTGATCTTCCGTCGAAACGGATAGCGCGCGTCCTGTTCTGCCTCCATCGCGACCAGTTGGTTGCGCTTCACGGATTCATCAAGCGAACGCGCACGACGCCGGATGGGGAATTGGCACTCGCAAGGAAACGCCAGAAGGAGTTGGAACGATGAGCAAGAAGCACATGGGATCCAGCCTGGATGACTTCCTCAAGCAAGAAGGCATCTTCGAGGAAGCGCAGGCCCAAGCCATCAAAGAAGTCGTTGCTTGGCAACTAGCCCAGGCGATGAAGGAAAAGAAAATCTCAAAGAACCGGATGGCCGCCATGCTCCACACAAGCCGTACCCAGATCGATCGCCTCCTCGATCCCAGGAACGACATCAAGCTCGGCACCCTCCAACGCGCCGCTGCTATCGTCGGGCGGCGTGTCAGCATTCAGCTCGTGTAGCGGGGATCAGGGCTTTCGACGGCCCCCTCCTCGAAGATGCTTGAGAATACTTACTTCGAAGTGCCTCCAAGCGAAGCACTCGAGAAGGAACGTCGCCATCTGTCGTCTGGGATCGCGTCAGCACTCAGCCCTGACAGTCGGTGAACTCCGAACCCCCTGCCAGCGTCACTCGACAGCAGAGTCAGGTTCCTCCCCAACGGCGGCAGCGCCTTCGTGGACAGTCGCCGGCGAAGTTGCCGCCTTTGCCAAACTGCTGCGCAAGCTCTTCGCTTGAGCCTTCGTTATTCGCTTCCGGGCTTCCAACGCTTTGTCCCCTTCGGTAACTTCACGCTTGAGCACTTCCTTCACCAACTGGCCTCGGAGGTCCTCAGTGTCAATGCGAACATCCGGAAAGGCTCGTCTCAATTCGCGCCGAATGACCTCGATGACCGGGTCAGTGAGAATCACAGCTCCAATGCAGTAGTTACTCGTGGCTTGGCGCCTGGCGTGGTACTCGTGAAGCACTGATTTGGCCTGTCCCTCACGAGCCAACAAGTACAGATCTTCGACTTGAGCCTTGATCTTGGTGTTCAGAGAGAGAAGGTCGAACTCGTAAACCAGCTCCTGACTGATTGGTTGGGCGAAGATGACTCGATAGATCCGCCAAATCGCCCCGTTGGTCAGGACAACCCACTCGATTCCTTGATTGGCCGCATAGTCTACAGCTTGCTTCGAGTGCTGCTCCTTGAGTTCCAATCCAATCGCCTTCACCTCGATTAGAAGTTGGACCTTTCCGTCTAGTTTGATCGCCAGATCGCAGAATGTCGACTTGATCATGTACTCCGCTGTGATCTCTGAATACTTGTCGTACCCGAACACCTCTGAGAGCAGGTCCTTGACGATCGTTGATGTATCTGCCTCACCTGCGTCACGGCTCTTAGCCGCGCTGAGAACAGGCTGAAAGCGTCGTAAGCCACTCACGAGACGGTCGAAGACGCGAACTGGGACATTAGGCATGGCTGTTGGAGTAACTCCGATCTCCTTTGAACTGCCGACAATAGTTTTATCACAGTGGTAAGCGGTGCTTCGCTGGCCTCTCCTGGGCCCAGTCTCCTGATAGACTAGTCCGAGCGCCACCGTCATGCAAACCTCCCGCCTGAGTCACCGCCACATTAAGACTCATTAGTTAGCGAAATATTCACTTTAGTTTCAATAACTTACAGCCAAACCCTTGCTCCCGCCCTGCTATACTGAAGTTTGGCCGGAAGTGCCCACCACGGGCGCCTCCGGCCATTTTCATTTCCAGACGTTTGAAAGGAGCCAGACTCATGTCTGCTAACAAGAATTCGAAATCGTCCCCGCGCCGGATCGCCGCATCCCGCGCCAACGGTGCCGCGTCCAACGGCCCCATCACCCAACAGGGCAGGGAACGCTCGTCACGCAACGCCCTCCTTCACGGCCTCACCGCCACGAAGCACGTCCTCCTGTCCACCGAGGACTCCGCCGCGTTCGATCGCCTCCACCAGGATGCCCTCGACCACTTCCAGCCGCGCACCGCCTGGGAGTTCCGCCAGACCCGCCTGCTCGCCGACTTCGAATGGACCCTCCGCCGTGCCATGGGCCTCGAATCCGCCGCCATCGAAACAGCCCTCGTCGGAGCCGAATCCAGCTACAAGCAGGCCTATCGCAACGCCCCGGACAGATCCTCTCTCTTCCGCATGTGGCACGCCATCCGCGACCAGCTCGCCTATACCCCCGCCTACCCCATCCTCCACCGTTACCTGCACTCCATCGGAATCCAGTACCACGCCGCCTACCGGCGACTCTCCGACTCCCTCGCCCAGCCCCTCCAAACTGAGGTGTCCGAAAATGGGACTAGGTTCGTTTCGCAAGGCGGCGATTCCGGCGATCAACTCCAGCCGTTGCAGAAAGATGACCAGCCCATAGCGGCATGATTCGCACGCCTGCGGGTCCTGCCTCCCCCGCGCCCTCCAGGCCGGGATTTCCCTTCTACCCCAGGGATTTCTGTGGTAACGTGTGGTCAACTCAGTGCGCCGCCTGGGATTGCTGGCGCGCCCATCATCGTTGCCAACGGCCCAGGAGCGCCTGTCGCTAATCAGGCGTCAGGAGGGCCTCATGGCCACGTCACTGCATCGTAGCCCGCCGCAAACGTCCGCCGTTTGCTCCGCCGCCGGGACCAAGCCTCAATATCCCGGCATTCCTACCACCTCTGACGGAGCCGGGACGGTTGTTTGGGTCGAAACCCACATCACCCAGGGCGCGTGCGCCTATCCCATCACGTCATCCACGACTATGGGCGGCGGCTATCAGGCCGAGGTGGCCAACGGCAAGCAGAACCTCTGGGGTGAGGATCTCGCGTTCATTGAGCCCGAGTCCGAACACAGCGCCGCCAGCACCTGCGAGGGCTTCGCCGTCGCCGGCGGGCGCGTCACCAACTTCACCTCGGGCCAGGGCCTGATCCTGATGAAAGAGGTGCTCTACACCATCTCGGGTAAACGCCTGCCGATTGTCTTTCACATCGGAGCAAGGGCGCTGACCTCGCACTCGCTGAACGTGCATGCCGGGCACGACGACGTCTATGGCGTTGCGGATTGCGGCTGGGGCGTTCTGTACGCCCGCAATGCCCAGGAGTCCGGCGACTTCGCCCTCATCGCCCGTCGCGTGGCGGAGGCGACCGAGACCCCCTTCCTGAATGTTCAGGACGGGTTCCTGACGACGCACACCATCGAGAACGTCCGCCTGCTCGAACCGGAGTTCATGAAGCAGTTCGTGGGTCACCCCTCCGAGCACATCCGCAACTTGATGGACCCCCAGGTCCCGCTGATGTCCGGTGTCGTACAGAACCAGGACAGCTACATGAAGGGCAAGATCGCCCAGCGGCGCTTCTACTCGCGCATCTTGCCGGTCCTGAAAGACGTCATGGCCGAGTTCTACACCTACACCGGCCGCCGGTATGACGCCGTGATGCCGTACCGCATGGAAGACGCTGACTATGCCATCGTCGGCTCGGGCTGCATGATGGAAACCGCCGAAGCCGCCATCGACTACATCCGCGCCCACCACGGCATTCGCGTCGGCGCGCTCCACATCACCTGCTTCCGGCCGTTCCCGTCCGTCGAACTGGTTCAGGCGCTGCGGCAGGTCAAAGCCATCTCGGTCATTGAGCGGCTCGATATCCCGATGATGCAGGCCAATCCGCAACTGTGCGAATTGAAGGCTGCCTTCGCCGACGCGCTCGCCGAGACGCCAGGCTATCCGCACGTCAGGCGCGTGCCGAAGTTCTACGGCGGCTCCGCCGGCCTGGGCAGCCGCGATGTCCGTGCGGGCGACTTCATCGCTACAGTCGAGAACATGATCAGCCCGCGGCCGCGCCAGTACTTCTCACTGGGCATCAAGCACGAGTCGGCGCTCGAAGTGACGAACGATCCCGATGTCCGCGCTCCGGGTTCATTCTCCATGCGCGGCCACTCGGTGGGTGGGTACGGCTCAGTCACCACCAACAAGGTGATTGCCACCATCGCCGGCGAAGTCTTCGGCATGGACGTCCAGGCCTACCCGAAGTACGGCTCTGAGAAGAAGGGCCTGCCGACCACCTATTACCTGACCATCGCCCGGGAACACGTCCGCGTCCACTCCGAATTCGAGATCGTCGAGTTCGTCGCCCTCAACGACGTCAACGCTTTCAACTTGGAGAATCCCCTGGCGGGCTTGGCCGAACACGGAACCGTCTTCGTTCAGAGCAATTGGACCGATCCCCATCAGATCTGGGACGCTGTCCCGGCGTGGGCGCGCAAGACCATGTCCGAACGAAAGACCCGTCTCTACGCCCTCGATACCGTCAAGATCGCCAAGGAAGTCTCCTCCCGCGCCGACCTGCAACAGCGAATGCAGGGCATCGTCCTGCTCGGCGTATTCCTGCGTGTCACACCCTTCCAGACTGAGCTCGGCCTGACCGAGGAAGAGGTCTTCCAGGGCGTCGAAAAGTCCCTGCGCAAGTATTTCGGCAAGCGCGGCGACCGGGTGGTGCAGGACAACCTTCAGGCCGTCCGGCGCGGATACCACGAGGTCATCGAAGTTCCCGCGGCCATCATTCTGGCCACTGCCGGCTCGGACGCTGTCAACGCGGCGTTCCGGGTCATTCAAGGAGAACACAATGGGCAACCACATGCTGCCTCTTGAGACCCGGCTTGCCGACATCCAGGCCAACGTCGTCGATATCTCCGACTTCAATGAGAGAGTCGTCGGCGCGTACAACAACGGCCTCGCGGATAGAGGCCTGTCCGCGGACGACGCCGCCGCCCGCAGCGTCGTTCCCGCCGCCACCGGCGCCCTGCGGGACTTCAGCTACATCGCCCCCGATATCCCCGAGTTCATCGCCAACAACTGCGTCGGCTGCATGGAGTGCGTGGTCGAGTGTCCGGACACGGCCATCCTCGCAAAGGTCGCTGAGCCCGCGTCGCTGGACGATCACCTTGCCGGCATCGGCAATGAGACAGAGCGCGCCGACATCGCCGCGCAGTGGACGCTCACCAATAAGTACTTCAACGTGCTCGAGAAGAAGGGTATAGGCGGCGGCAAATTCGGCATCTTTATCGATCCCACCAAGTGCAAGGGCTGCGCCGAGTGCGTCGATGCCTGCGGCGATCACAACGCTCTGCGCATGGTCAGCAAGAGCGCCCGGCCGCTCGAGTGGTACCAGCGCACCTTCAACTTCTACCGGTCCATGCCGGAGACGCCTGCCAAGTTCATCAACGAAAAGGCGCTCGCCGACATGATGTTGGCCGAGCGGTCTCTGCTTTACGTCGGCGGCGCCGGATCCTGCATGGGTTGCGGCGAAGCGACCGCCTTGCGGATGATGCTCGCCGCGACAGGCTTCCTGTACGGCCAGGACAGCATCGGAATCGTTGCCGCCACCGGCTGCAACACCGTCTACACCTCTACTTACCCCTACAACCCCTACAAGGTTTCATGGACGAACTCGCTCTTCGAAAATGCGCCGGCCGATGCAATGGGCGTGCGGGCGCGTTGGGATCAGATGGGATGGAAGAACAAGCGGCTGTGGATCATCGGCGGCGATGGCGCAATGCTCGACATCGGCTTCCAGTCGCTGTCGCGCATGCTCGCCTCCGGTATGGACATCAAGGTACTTGTGCTCGACACGCAGGTCTACTCGAACACCGGCGGCCAAAGCTCCACCAGTTCCTTCAAGGGCCAGGACGCGAAGATGAGTGCCCACGGCAGCGTCATCCCCGGCAAGAAGGAGAACCGCAAAGAGCTAGGCAACATCTGCATGATGCACAAGGACGTCTACGTCGCTCAAACCACCTGTGCCCATATGAATCACTTCTTCAAGGCCGTGATGGAGGCCAACCAGTACCCAGGGCCCGCCGTGGTGAACGTCTTCACCACCTGCCAGCCCGAGCACGGCGTTGGCGACAACATGGCCGAGCACCAGGCGAAACTCGCCGCCGATTCCCGCTCGTTCCCGGTCTTCATCTATGACCCGCGCAAAGGCCCGCGAATGAAGGACCGCCTGAGCCTGGTGGGTAACCCGAACGTGAAGGACGACTGGTACATCCATCCGAAGACCGGCGAGCCGATCGACTTCGTCTACTTCGCCCGCAGCGAGGGCCGCTTCGCCAAACACTTCGACAAAGACGGCAACCCGTCCCCAACGCTCCTCTCCACCCAGCAGGAGCGACTCGAGAACTGGCACCTCTTACAGGAGCTTGCAGGAATCAACTAGCGCACGCTCACCCGGCCCGCTCCCCCAGCTTGATATCCTCGTTACCCACAGGACTCTCCATGCCCAAACCCGTACGCATCGCCATGCTCGGCTCCGGCTTCGTCGCCGAGTTCTACATGCAGGGGCTCGCCAACGTCCACGGCCACGAGGTCGCGCTCAACTTCTCCGTCTCCCGCAAACGCGCCACGCAGTTTGCTCAGAAGTGGTCGATCCCCGAGTCCACCACCAACCTCGCCGAAGCCATCGAGCGCAATGACATCGACCTGTTCATCATCGCGCTCCCCAACGAGGCTCATAAGCCGGTCTCTCTTCTGCTTTCGCAGTTGCGCCGCAACCAGGTCTGCACCAAGCCGCTCGCCCGCAACGCCGATGAAGCCGAGCGCATGTACAAGGCCGCCAAGAAGGCCCGAGTCCTCCATGGCTACGCTGAAACCGAGGTCTTCGCGCCGGCCGTCGTCAAGGCCCGCGAAATCGTCGAGGCCGGTGGCATTGGCCAGGTCCTCTGGGTGCGTTCCCGCGAGTCTCACTCCGGCCCTCACAGCCCGCACTTCTGGGACATCGACAAGACTGGCGGCGGCGCACTGAACGACCTCGCCTGCCACTGCATAGAAGCCGCCCGCTACTTCCACGGCAAGGAGAACAAGGTCGTCGAGGTCATGGCCTGGGGCGCGAACCTCGTCCACCACCAGCGCACCAAGGGCGAGGACAACGCCCTGCTCGTCCTCAAGTTCGCCTCCGGCGGCATTGCCCACTGCGAGCTCAGTTGGACGTGCAAAGGCGGGCTCGACCTCCGCAACGAAGTCCACGGCAGCGAGGGCTCCATCTTCACCGACGTCACCCGCGCCACCCCCATCACGTCCTTCACGCCGAAGCCCTCCGGATATGTCATCGAAAAGGCCGACATCGACTTCGGCTGGACGCGCCCGCTCCCCGAAGAGGCCTTTGCTTACGGCTACCAGGCCGAAATGCGCCACTTCGTCGAATGTGTCCGCGACGGCAAATCACCGCGTGAAACCTACGAGGACGGCTACATTGTCAACCTCATCCTCGACGCCGGCTACAAGTCGATGCAGTCGAAGAAATGGGTGCGGGTGAAGTACTGATCCCCTGTCGTCATGCCAGATCAAGGTCGCGTCCTCCTCATCACCGGCAACACCGGCATTGCCGCCGAAACCGCGCGCCTCGCCGCGGCGAGCGGCGCCCGCGTCTTCGTTTGCGGCCTCGATCCCGAAGCCGGGCATGCGCTTGCCGATGAGATTCACGGCGCGTCTTACTCCGGCGACCTCACACAGCCTGAACACGCCGACAAATGCGTCGCCCACTGCCTCCAGCACTACGGCCAGATCGACGCCCTCTTCAACGTCGCCGGCGCCAGCGGCCGCCGCCACGGCGACGGCCCTGTCCACCTCATCACCGACAACGGCTGGGACTGGACTCTCGACACCAACCTCAAGTCCACGTTCCTCGTCTCGCGCTCCGTCCTGCGCCGCATGATGGTCCGCCGCTCCGGTGCCATCCTCAACATGGCCACCGTCACCGCCTACTCGCCCGAACCCGAGAACTTCGCCACTCACGCCTACGCCGCCGCCAAAGGCGGAGTCATCGCCATGACCAAGTCCATGGCCGCTTACTACGCGCCGCACGGCATTCGAGTCAATGCCATCGCTCCAGGCCTGGTCAAGACGCCGATGAGCCTGCGCGCCCAGTCCGACGACGCCATTCTCGAGCAGATGCGACACAAGCAGCCGCTCGCCGAGGGCCTTCTCGACGCAGGCGACATCGCGCGCGCCGCGCTCTTTCTGCTGAGCGACGAGGCGCGCCACATCACCGGTCAGATCCTCGGCGTCGATGGAGGCTGGGCCGTTTCGAGCTAAAGGAATCCGTATGCAACCCCGCCCCCTTCGCACCACCGTCATAGGCAGCTACCCGTTCCCGTCGTGGCTCGAGTTCGCCACCCAGCACCTCAGCCAGTTTGGCGCGGCCGACTTCCGCGAATTGCAGGATGACGCCGTCACCGTGGCCATCCACGACCAAGTTGCGGCCGGCCTCGACGTCATCACCGACGGTGAACAGTCCCGCCTCGATTTCAACCTCAGTTTCTACGGCTACATCGACGGTATCGAGCGCGAGTTCGCCCCGGAGCGCCGCTTCGGCCCGCCCGCCCACGACCAGCGAGGCAAGCATCAGGTGACGGGCGAGTTGAACGCGCCCAGAGGCCTCGGTGTCGTCGAAGAATTCGAGCGTCTGAAGCGACTGGCCCCGCACGGTCCAGCGCTCAAGGCCAGCGTTCCAGGCCCCTTCACCCTCAGCGGCCGCCTGTTGCCGAACGATCGATACAAGGACCGCGCCGCGCTGACCGAAGCCCTCCGTCCCATCGTCTCCGCCGAGTTGAACGCACTTGTCACCGCCGGTTGCGCCGAGATCTGCGTTGATGAACCCTCGATGAGCGTCTACGCACATCGCGAGAACGTCGAGCATCTCGTCGAGATCTTCAACGCCACCGTCGAACCCGTGCTTGGCAAGGTTCGGCTCTCAACGCATCTTTGCTTCGGCAACTACAAAGCCCGCGCCGTCGGTCCCCGTCACTACGCCCCGATGTTTCCCGCATTTCTCGGTCTCGACGTCGACGAAATCCACGTGGAGATGGCCAGCCGTGAGTTCTCGGAATTGGAAATCATCGGCGAAATCTCGAAGGCGAAGGACGTCGCCGTCGGCATCGTCGACGTGAAGAGCTATTACATCGAAACCCCTGTCGAGATTGCCGCCCGTGTCAAGCGATGCCTCGAATACGCTCCTCCCGAGCGGCTCGCCTTCGCGCCGGACTGCGGTCTCAGCCAGACCGCCCGCTGGGCATCCAAACAAAAACTGGTGAATATGGTTGCCGGCGTCCGGCAGGTGCGAGAGGAGCTCGGACTGCCGTGAAACCCGCATTTCTCAAGGACCAGAGCCTCCTCGACGACATCGCTCGCCACCACTCCAAGCCCGGACTGCGCCTCTGGTGGCTCGGCCAGAGTGGCTTCCTCGTCCATTGGGACGGCCACTATCTCTGCTTCGACCCCTATCTGTCTGACTCGCTCACTCGGAAGTACGCCAACTCCGATAAGCCGCACGTCCGCGTCACCGAGCGCGTCATCGACCCCGCCCAACTCGGCATGGTCGAGGTCGTCACCTCGTCGCACAATCACACCGATCACCTCGACCCCGAAACTCTCAACCCGATGCGCACTGCGAACCCTGCTCTGCGCCTCGTCCTGCCCGAAGCAAATCGCCAGTTTGCCGCCGAACGCCTTGGCTGCGACCCCGGCTGGCCCATCGGTCTCTCTGACGGGCAGAGCACGACCGCAGGCCCGTTCACCATCGAGGCCCTGCCCGCCGCCCACGAGCATCTCGACCCTGGTTTCCTCGGTTACGTCGTGACAGCCGGTCCGAACCGCATCTACCACTCAGGCGACTGCGTAGTGTACCCCGGTCTCCTAGAACGCCTCAAGGCCCTGCGCCCGACCATCGCTCTCTTGCCGATCAATGGTTCACTGCCCGAGCGCCGGGTTGCCGGTAACTTCTGGGGCAGGGAAGCGGCGCAGCTCGCAAAGGATGCGGGTATCGGTACGGTGATCCCTTGCCACTACGACATGTTCGAGTTCAACACCGTCACGCCAGACGAGTTTATCGACTCGTGCAATGCCCTCCGCCAGCGCTTCGTGCTGCTGATGAACGGCGAAGGAGTGACGCTATGATCCTGCTCGGTGTCGATGTCGGCGGTACTCGCCTCAAGGCTGGACTGGTCGATGCCGAAGGCCGCATCCTCCGCCAGAACAGCGCCAGCACGCCCTTTCACCCGGAACCTTTCCGCCAGGCCCTGAAACAATTGGTGGCCGGCGTGATTGAAACAGAATCGGTCGCGGCCGTTGGCTTCGGCTGCAAGGGCATCATCGACCCCGAAACCACTCTGGTCGACCGCCTGCCCGGTGCATGGCAGTTCCTCGAAGGCTCTTACTTGCGCGACGCGGTCTCAGACCTGCTGCCCGATGATACGCCCGTCACGGCCGACAACGACGCTAAGGCAGCACTGGCAGGCGAGTCTGTGTGGGGCGCGGCCAAGGGCCGCCGCAACGCTTTGTTGCTGACCCTGGGCACCGGTGTTGGCGGCGCAGTGCTCGACGATGGCCGCATGCTGCGAGGCGCCACGGGCGTCGGCGGACATCTCGGCCACATCGTCGTCGAACCGGACGGCATGCCCTGCATCTGCGGCGCGAGAGGCTGCCTTGAGACGGTCTTCTCGTCCCGTGCCATTGAGGCGGAAGCCTGGTCCACCGCGCACCAGGGCGTCGCCTCCCCGATGAACGACGCCATTCGCTCTAACCCCGCCTCGCTCTCCTGCCGGATGGTCTTTGAATACGCGGCACAAGGCGATGAGGCCGCCGCCAGCATCCTTGATCGCCGCATCCGGCTGCTCGGCGCCGCGCTCGCCGGCCTGCTCCACGCCTTCGACCCCGAGGTCGTCATCCTGACCGGCCAGATTGCGGAAGCCGGAGACCAACTCTTCGAGCCGGTCCGCCGCGAGGTCTGGCGCCGGACCCAGGGCCTGCTGCGGCGCGATGTCCCGATCGTTCCTGGTGGCCTGAACGACACGTCTGGCGTCGTTGGAGCGGCAGCGTTGGCGTACAGAAAACTCACTCAGTCTCTAAACCAGAGCGAGTAGATCTCGTTGCCTGCGATGCGATTCAGTTGCGGCTCCGCGGCACGAAATGAGTCAGGCAGTCCGGCGCCCGTTGCGACCACGGCGCAGGGCCGCCCGGCATCGCAGGACGAGAACATATTGCGCCATTCGCGTTCCGGAAAGTCGTAGCTGCATGTCCGCTGATTCGGCGCGTCGGCGCGATTGACCGTATTGACGAACACGGTTTCAGCCGGCAGTCCGTGGAGCACTTTCTCGAGTTCCCGGTTCGACGTTTCGACACGGAGCGAGAAGATGGGCGTCGCCCGGTAGATGCCGAAGAGAGCCGACGGCTTCGATGCGCTCTCGAACCAGCGGTACGGGAAGTAGGCAACAGCAAGGGCCATGACAATGCCTGCCGCCAGAGGCCGTCCCCAGCGCAGATCCGGCGCCGCCTTCTCCGCCGCCACCGCCACGAGCAGGAACAGCGGCGGCAAGATGAGGCATTGGTAGTTCGGTTTCGAGCCGTGCAGAAGCGATGTGGCGAGCAGGCTCGGCAGGATCCAGAGCGCGAAGAAGGCAAGGTCGCGACCCGCCGGACAGGCGCGCCGCTTCAGCCAGACCCAGGCCAGCGGCAGAAGGCCGCAGAGCGCTGCACTCAGGTAAAGGCCATTGTCGATCGCCATGAAGATCTGCTTCTTCAAGCCTGCGCCAAAGATCGCTGAGGTGGCGCGGAAGGCGTTCATGTTGTTCTCGTTGCTGGCCCTGGACCATGCCTCCCAGCCGCCAGTATCGAGCACTAACGGCACGAGCCAGGCCGCAACAACCGCCGCGCCGGCGCACAGCCCCGCCAGGACCTGCACGGGCCGCCGGCGCACGTTCGCAAGTAGCGCGACGCCAAGCAGAGGCGTAAGGAGCATGGCTCCCGGCTGCCGGAATCCCGCGCAGACGGCCCAGACAAGGCAGGCCGCAACGACAGGCCTCGAAGGTCCGTGGAATAGCGAGTAGGCCAACCAGCCGAGCAGCGCGGAATGAAAGAGGTCCACCGCATACGCAAGAGGCAGCGTCGCGTTTTGCGAGAACATCGGCGAGAAGGCGAGCAGGGCGGTCACTGCCAGCGCCTTCTCCTCTGTCAGCCAGCGCAACGACAGACGGTAGACGAAGAACAAAGACCCGACGGCAAAGAGCAATGCCAGAATGTTCATCGCCGTCATCGGATTCAGCCCAGCGCTGGTCAGCCCCCGCGCCGCCATCACCCACAGCGGAAACCCGGCGGGATGAGGCTGGTGTCTGAGCATGTCGAAGTCGGCGACGCCGAAGGCAAAGTTCGCCGAATCGACTTCGACAGCGTGTGTGATCATGAGTTGGGGAATGCGCAGCGCCAGCCAAAGAATTGCGAGCAGCACCCACGCCCGGCGCCCGGTAGTCAGAAATCCCATCAAATTGAGCTTATCGCTCCTGCTGCTACTTACCTCGGCTACTCAACTAATGGCAGCGGAGATTCGCTATCAGCGTGGCTGGCTCCTGGAACTGGATGATTACCTCGGCAAAGTCAAGCTAAGCAAGGGCAGCGAGCGTTTCGAGGTGCACTACCGCGAGCAGCCCGAAGGTTCGCGGCAGTCGTCGGCGCGCGACATGGCGTTGTTGCCCGGCGGCCGGCTGGCGGTGTCAGTCTCGGCGAACTTCAGTCTGGGTGAAACGCGAAACATGATTCTCGTCTTTGACCCGGCGGATCCGGTGAAGAAGCCGGAGGTCTTCGAAACTGGTCCGATTCTCTGCGCTCACATCATCGAGTTCGAAGGCAAAGTGGCATGTCTCGGCCCGAACTTCTCCGCCATGATGCAGTCGAGCGACTACGGCCTGCTGCACACAATCGGCCCGGACGGCATCGCGACCCTGCTGAATCGCAGCAACCTGACGGGCACGAGAACCGCTTCGGCCTGGGTCTCCGCTCCGATGGGTCCCGCCAATCTGCTGCCGGTCCCCGGCGGCGGGCTGATGCTCTGGCTCCCGAATGCGCGGCAGTATGTCGTGGTCAGGCAGGGAAAAGCAGTGTTCTTCGAACTGCCTCTCGAGTCAGAGCGGCGCTCCACGGTGACGGTTGCGCTGGGTCCTGATGCCAGGCTTTATGCGCTGAGACCGTTGCTGGAGGATGGAGCGGAAGAGAAGCTGACGACAGGCTACGGCCTGTTCGTCCTTCTGAGACACGGTCAGAAGACCTGGCAGCGGATCGAGAGTGTGGGCACGATCGTGCGAGGCACGCTGCTGCTGGCGGTGGAGGGTGGCGAGGCAATCCTGTGGGACCGCCGGCGCGGCCTGATCCGCAAGCCGCTCAGCGATTGAGTGCGTCTTTGAAGTTCGAGATGCAGCGCTCGGTCTCGTCCGGCGTGCCGGTAGAGATGCGCAAGCAATGAGGAAGGCCGAAGGCGCGTAGCGGCCGGACGATGGAGCCGCGGCGAAGCAGTTCCTCGTGCACCCGCATGGCTTCCTGCTCACTCTCGAAGGGGAGCATCACGAAATTGGCTTCGCTCGGCACGGGCTGCAAGCCGAATTCCGTGAACGCCTCAACGTATCGCTTGATGCCGCGAGCATTCAGTTCGAGGGAGCGATGCAGAAACTCGCGGTCGTCGAGCGCGGCGATCCCGGCCGCCTCTGCAACGGTGGATGGCTCGAACGGCAGCTTTACTTTGAGCAAATTGCCGATCAGACGGTCGTGAGCAAAGCCGTATCCGATGCGGATGCCCGCAAGGCCGTAGATCTTCGAAAACGTCCGCAGGGTGATGACGTTGTCGTAGCGGTAATGCATCGAGTCGGGGTAGCTGGGGTTGTCCTTGGCGTATTCGAAGTAGGCCTCGTCAAGGATGATCAGGACGCGTTCGGGCACGTGCCGGTAGAAGTCGTCGAACTCGGCGCGGGTAAAGATAGTGCCGGTGGGATTGTTCGGGTTCGCGAGGTAGACGATCTTGGTCTTTGGCGTGATGGCCGCCGCGAGCGCTGGCAGGTCGTACCGCCAGTCAAGGTAAGGCACGGAGCGGTAGGCGATGCCGCGAGAGCGGGCCAGCACTTGGAATCCGATGAAGGCGTGTTCCGTCGTGAGCACCTCATCCTCATCGCAGAGGAAGGTGCGGATGATGTTCGCCATGATGCTCTCACTGCCGCTTCCGGCAATGACGTTCTCGACTCGAAGCCCGTAAAGCTCCGCCAGGCGCTGACGCAGTTTCAGGCCGCCTGTCGGATAAAGATTTAGGCGATTCAGCGAATCCTCCATGCCGCGAACCGCCAGCGGCGACGAGCCCAGCGGGTTCTCATTCGACGCTAACTTGTCGACGCGAGACAGGTTAAACCGCTCGCGGACGGCGGCGGCGCTCATGCCCGGCTCGTAGGGGCGGAGGTTTTCGATGGCGGGCGGGACGAGGGGCATAGTCCATCCGATTATAGGCACCACCAACACGTGGGAACCAATTGAGTTTTCAGCGCCTTGCGCGGCTGCGGTATGTTAACTTGGGGAGTGGATATATGGAGTTCTGTCTGACAAAGTGGCGCACGCGGCTTGCTGCCGCGTTGCTGTGCATTTTTGTCACTCTCAGCCTCCAGGCACACATCCAGCCCGCCCCAAAGGTTCAGCAACCCAATCAGGAGAAACCGCAATCCGGCATGTCCGGGCACAGCCCGGCTGCGGCACCGGTGGAATCGCATCCGAGAGTGATGGATGGAAGCCGTCAGACTGCGGATGGCACGAAGACACGCAATGCACCGTTCGCGTCATTTCTGACGGTCTCCGCGCTGAAGATCCAGCTCGGATCGAATTCCGATGTTCTCACCGACAGCCCCGGCTGCCGCGGTCCGCAATCATATGGGTTTCTGGTCCCCCCTGACCGCGCCCCTCCCGCCCATCGCGCCTGATTTCCCCCTTAGGTGAGCCAAGGTTTATGCGGGCTGGTCCGTCCACCCGCGGGCGATGTCGATTGGGTTCCCCTCAGCAGCCGGTCCGGCCGCTGGAAGCCATTTGAAAGTTATTGACAGATTCACGCGACCGCGCGATGCGGCGCAGTGCAAAAAAGGAAGTGCAGAATGTCTAGAGGTTTGCGTTGGAAATGGTCGTTGATCTTCGTGGTGCTGGTGGCATGCGTGCTCGGCATCACGGGCATCCCGAAGACCAGTGAGGATCTCCTCACGGGTTGGAAGAAGAACATCCGTCTGGGCCTCGACCTGAAGGGCGGCAGCCAGATCGTGATGCAGATTCAGGTACAGGACGCCTTCAAGGCCGAAGCCGATCGCGTGATCGACCGGCTGAAGGAGACGATGGCGAAGGAGAGCGTGGCCTACGCGTCGATTGACCGCAACGAGCCCGCCTCCATCGAGACGGCCGACACGGTCGAGGTCTACGTTAAGGGCGTGCCCTCGGACAAGACGGCGGATTTCCGCCGCCTGATCACCGAGGCCCTTGGAACTGAGTGGTTCCTGACGCCGCTGAACTCCACCGATTACCGACTGAACATCCGCAAGGAAGCGGCTATCCGGCTGAACCAGGATACGGTGACGCAGACGATCAGCACGCTCCACAAGAAGGTAGACGGCCTGGGCGTGGCGGAAGCCAGTGTGCAGCAACGCGGCGGCAGCAGCGGCGAAGCCGAGGTGCTGATTTCGCTGCCAGGCGTGGACGACCCCGCGCGCGTGAAATCGATCCTGCAGACGACGGCGATGCTTGAGCTGTGCGAAGTGAAGGACGGGCCTTTCTCGTCCCGTGAGGAAGTGCTGGCCAAGCACGGCGGCGTTCTGCCGATCAACTCGAAGATCATCCGCGGTTCCCGGCGCGCCGGCGACGGCCAGAGCGAGAACTGGTGGCTGCTAGGCCGCTCGCCCGTGGTGACGGGCCGCGACTTGCGCGACGCCCGGCCGCAGCAGGGTCAAATGGCAGGCACATGGGAGACTTCTTTCACGCTGGCCCAGGACGCGGCCAGCCGGTTCGCCCGCTTCACGGAGCAGAACGTCGGCAACCGCCTGGCAATTGTCCTCGACAACGTGGTGCTGAGCGCGCCGCGCATCGAAAGCCGCATCTCCGACCAGGGCCGCATCACCGGCGCCGCGACTCAGGAAGAAGCCTCCGACCTGGCATTGAACCTGCGCGCGGGTTCGCTGCCCGCCAGCGTCAAGGTGCTTGAAGAAAGGACCGTCGGACCTTCGCTCGGCGCCGACTCCATCCGCCAGGGCGTGACCGCCGGCCTGGTCGGCCTGTTCCTCGTCGTGCTCTCGATGCTGTTCTACTACCACGGCGCGGGCGTCAACGCGGTGCTGGCGCTGATCCTGAACACGATCATTACCATCGCCGCTCTTGTCTACATCGACGCGACATGGACGCTGCCCGGCATCGCCGGCTTGGTGTTGTCGATCGGCATGGCGGTGGACTCCAACGTGCTCATCTTCGAGCGCATCAAGGAGGAGCAGAAAGCGGGCAAGAGCGTGGTGAACGCGATCGCCGCCGGCTTCGACCGCGCCCTGGTGACGATCATCGACACGCACGTGACCACAGTGGTCGCCAGCGCGTTCCTGTTCATCTTCGGCACGGGCCCGGTGCGCGGCTTCGCCGTCACCCTCGTGATCGGCCTTGTCGCCAACCTGTTCACAGCGGTCTTCGTGTCGCGCTCGATCTTCGACATGCAGGTCGTGCGGAACCCGAGACTCAGCAAGATCAGCATCGGCAGCGAGGGCATGCAGCTCTTCGCCAACTCCAACATCGACTTCCTGTCCAAGCGCAACCTGGCGTTGGGCCTTTCGGTGCTCGCGATTCTTGCCAGCATCGGCAGCATCTTCATGAAGGGCGGTCTGAAGTACGGCCTGGACTTCCGTGGCGGCACTTTGATGTACGTCAAATTCGCGCCGGCGCCCAAGATCGATCAACTGCGCGACTTGCTGTCGTCGAAGCTGAAGGGCGAGATCAGCGTGCAGGAGACGCAGGGCACGGGCGAGTTCATCATCGGCACGGAACTGGCCGATGAGGGCAGCCTGGACAAGACCCGCCAGACAGTGGAAGCGACGCTGCACGAGCGCTTCGGCGTGAAAGACGGCAAGCTCGACCTGAACAGCACGAACCAACTGGCGCTCGAGTCCATGCTGAGGAACTCCCTGCCGTCGGCGTCGGTGAGCCTGAACGACGAGCAGGTGACCGCCTTGGCCACACGCATCCTCGCCTATCGCGACAAGGTGAAGAGCGGCCTGGTTGGAAGTCTGGATGAACTAAAGAACGTCGAAGGCGTGAACGACTCTGTACTAGGTGTTGTGAAGCAGAACGTGGGTCTCGGCTCCTTCAATCTTCGGTCCGTGGAGATCGTCGGCCCGCGCGCAGGCAAGCAGTTGAGAGAGCAGGCGCTGCTGGCGACCCTTTGCGCCTTGGGCGGAATGCTGATCTACATCGCGTTCCGGTTCAAGCTGATCTCTGGCGCCGCGGCGGTCATTGCAACAGTTCATGACGTTGTGATTACGCTTGGCCTGTTCTCGCTCTTTAATCGCGAGATCAACCTGAACATCATCGCGGCGCTATTAACCTTGATTGGTTACTCGATGAACGACAAGATTGTCGTCTTCGACCGTGTGCGTGAGAACCAGAACTCCAAGCGCCGGGGCGGCTCGTTCTTCGATCTGGTGAACCAGTCGATCAACCAGACGCTGAGCCGGACGTTGCTGACGGCCGGACCGACGCTGCTGGCCTGTCTGGCGCTGTACTTCCTTGGCGGCGAAGTGCTGAACGGCATCGCATTTGCGCTGTTTGTCGGTATCATCGTCGGCACCTACTCGTCGATCTTCGTGGCCAGCGCACTGCTGGTGATGTACGAAGAGCGGCGTGAGGCGGCTTATTCGGCCAAGGCCAGCGCGGCGCCCGCAACGGCGAAGCGCTAGGGCTGATGGGTAAGATGGGGTGCGATGGGCCCTGCCGGGTCCGCGCACCCCTTTTCTGTTGGGGGCTGGCGGATTTCTGGCGGGGATGTGTCCCCGCTATCATGGAGTAGGATGGCGCAACCTGAGACTTTAGTGTCGAGAGCCGCAAAGCTTCCGCAGTTGGAGGCGTCGTTGGGCCAGGTTTTGCGTGGGAAAAGCGAAGTTATCCGGCTCAGCGTCGTCTGTCTGCTGGCACGCGGCCACCTGCTGGTGGAGGACGTGCCCGGAGTAGGGAAGACTACCCTGGCGCAGGCACTGGCGCTCTCCGTTGAATGCGGCTTTCAGCGCATCCAGTGCACGTCCGACATGCTGCCCGGCGACATCCTGGGCGTCACGATCTACAACGCAAAGTCCGGCGAGTTCGAGTTCAAACCGGGTCCGGTGTTCACCAACATACTGCTGGCCGACGAAATCAACCGGGCCACGCCGAAGACGCAGTCCGCACTGCTGGAAGCGATGAATGAACGGCAGATTTCCATCGACGGCCGCACGCTGAAGATGGCCGAGCCGTTCCTGGTGATCGCCACGCAGAACCCGGTGGAGCATCACGGCACCTATCCGCTTCCGGAGTCGCAGTTGGACCGATTCCTGATGCGGCTTCGTATCGGATACCCCGACGCCGCCAGCGAGCGGCAGATCGTCCGAAATCATCATTCCGGGCCGGAAGCTCGCGTGGATCGCGTGCTGTCGCCTGAAGAACTGGTCGACCTGCAACGCGCCGTGGAGGCCGTCAGCGTCGATGATGCGCTGGTGGATTACATGCTGGCCATCGTCGAGCAGACGCGGAAGAACGAAATGCTGGCCCTCGGCGTCAGCCCGCGCGCCGCTCAGTCGCTCTACCGCGCCTCGCAGGCGCTGGCATTGATGGAAGGGCGAGACTACGTCATTCCCGATGACATCAAGCGCCTTGCGGGTCCGGTGTTCGCGCACCGCATTGTCCTCAACCAGCGCACCTCGCTGGTGGCTCGATCGACTGAGGCCGCCGAGCGCATCCTCGATGAGATCCTGAGCCGCATCGAGGTTCCTTTATAAACGAGATTCCCCTATGAAAACTGCGATTCTCGGTCTGCCGATGGTCGGCAAGACCAGCCTGTTCACGATTCTGACCGGTGTCCATGAGGCTGCCCGAGTGGGTTCCATGGAGACCCGCATCGGCATGACGAAGGTCCCCGATCCGCGCCTGGAAGCCCTGGCCAGGATCTTCGAGCCGCCGAAAGTGACGCATGCCACGCTGGAATACCTCGACTTTCCGTCGATCTCCAAAGAAGCCCTGCGCGAGCCGAGTTATATGGCCAGCCTTCGCGTCGTGGATGCCGTGGCGCACGTCGTCCGAGTCTTCGACGACCAGACTGTTCCTCACGAAAAGGGCTCCGTCGATCCGCTCCGCGACATCGACGACGTTGACACCGAACTGATCCTCAGCGACCTGATGGTGGTCGAGAAGCGCATCGAGCGGCTCGAAAAGGATCGAAAGAAGCTGAAGGACCCCGGCCTTGACCGCGAATTCGAACTGTTGACCCAGGCCAAGGCGATGCTCGAAGAGAACCGTCCCCTACGCGCCATGGAGCTGGAGGGCGAAGACGAGAAGCGCCTCCGTGGCTTCCAGTTCCTCTCGCAGAAGCCGATTCTGTACGTTCTCAATATCGGTGAGAACGAAGTGTCGAAGCTCAGTGAGATCGAACAGGAATATCGCGAAAAGCTGCTCCCCGGCCGCCCGCACGCCGAAGTTACGGCCATCTGCGGCAAAGTAGAAGCCGAGCTCGCCGAACTCTCCGCGGAAGAGGCTGCTGAATACCTCGCCAGCTACGGACTGCCTAACAGCGGACTCGACCGCCTGATCGACGCAACCTACCGCCTCCTCGGCCTGATGAGCTTCCTCACCGCCGGTGAAACCGAAGTCCGCGCGTGGACCGTTCCCGTCAACTCCAAAGCCCCCGTCGCCGCCGGCGCCATCCACTCCGACTTCGAGAAGAAGTTCATCCGAGCTGAAGTCGTCAACTGGCAGGCCCTGGTGGACCACAACGGCTACCCGGGCGTGCGCGAAAAGGGCCTGTTGCGCCTGGAAGGCAAGGAGTACATCGTCAAGGACGGCGACGTGCTCGTCATCCGTCACAGTTGATACCATTTGGAGCGTGAAAATCCTGCTCACGCTCCTCCTTCTTTCGTTGCCGCTGGCGGCCGCCCCTGAGGTTGGCGAGATCAACGGCGCGCAGTATCGCGTCGACCTGCCCGATTCCTGGAACGGCGTCCTGATCATGTACTGCCACGGCTACAGTCCGTCGCCGGGAAAGTTCAATCCGGGCCCGCCGAATCCCATCGTCAGTGTCTTCCTCAAGGAAGGCTATGCCGTCGTGCAGTCCGGCTACTCGGCCGGAGGCTGGGCCATTCAGGAGGCGATGCAGGACACGGAAGCCCTTCGGCGCCACTTCATCGCGAAGCACGGGAAGCCCAAGGAGACGTACGTCATGGGCCACTCGATGGGCGGCTTCCTCACCATGATGCACATGGAGCGGATGCCCACGGTCTACGACGGCGGCCTCGCGTTGTGCGGGCCGCTGCAATCCGCGTCGAAGTTCATGGAGGACCGGACGTTCGGCCTGCGCGTCGTCTTTGACTACTACTTCCCGGGCGTGTTGCCGTCTCCCGTGAAGGTCCCCGCGGACTTCGTCACGAGCAAGGAGTTGAGCCTGAAGGTGGAAGAGGCTCTGAACGCCAAGGCAGACGCGGCGTCGCGTGTCCGGCAGTGGTCGGGCATCCGGAACAACAAGGAACTTGCGTCGACGCTGGTCTTCTTCACTTACATCCTGAAAGACCTGCAGGAGCGCGGCGGCGGGAATCCGTTCGACAATCGCAGCGTCATCTACGAAGGCTCGGGCGACGACGATGCTCTCAACGACGGCGTCACGCGCTATGCCGCCGACGCCCGCGCCGCCGACTACGTGCGCACCTGGGCGACGCCGACAGGACGCCTGATCCGGCCCATGCTGCACATCCACACGACCTACGATCCGCTGATCCCATCCTCCGTGCCGAATTCGTACGTTGAACTCGCGGAGGGTGCCGGCTCAGCCAAACTATTCGTGCAGCAATACGTCAAGCTGCCAGGCCACTGCACCATACCGCCCGCCGAAACGCTAACCGGCCTCAAGGCCCTGCGAACTTGGGCGCAAGGAGGCGAATCACCCAAGGCCGGCCTGGCGCAGCAGTGATGACCATCCTCGCCGCAGCCGCTGTCTGCGTGGCCTTCGCCGCGACACCACCAGATTCGACTTGTAAGGCAGCCGATCCGCGCCTCACCTGGCTGAACCGGCCGGCGCAACTCGAATCGGTAAAGGTCAACGCCACGCTCGATCCGCTACTCATGGATGCGGCCTTCCGCCAAGGCGTGCGAGTGACAGGAACGCAGCGCTTCCAGATCCAGGACGCGTGGCTGGTGGAAGCGCTGATTCACTTCGCCAACAGCGACCGGTATTCATATACGCTCAGCTGGGGCTCGAACTCCGACAGAAGATTCATCGCAAAACCGGCTCGATTGGGACCCTCACGGCGTCCGCGAGTCGTGCCCCTGATGATATCGGGCGGCTCCGGCGAAGTACGCATCGACTCCGATGCACCATCCTACGAACTCGTAGCACTTCGCTGGTACACCAAGGCGGATTTCGAAGTGAAAGTCCTGTCGTCGCTTCATACGCGGCTCCGCTCGCTGCAATCCGATCCGTTCTTCGAGAACCGGCGCGAATCACGCGCGCAGCGCATGCAGGAACTCGCTGAAATGGCGATCCACGGCGGAGGGCACGAAGCTCTGCGGCAGCTCACACGCGCCGTGTATTGGATCTCCGCGGAAAATCATCAGCCGCGTGATCTCGACCGGTTGAGCGAACTTCTGCTGCGGTGTCTTCGCGAGATCCCGGAGGATGAGACGGTGCGCCAGGTTGCCTCGTCTGCTTGCTCCGGCAGAAATATCGGTGGCAGCCGCCCAATGGCGCGCGAGCTCTGGTGCGATTCCATCACGCCGGTGCGCTGGACTCCAACCGTGAAGGAGAACCTTGAGGGCGCCCCTGGATGGGCGCGAGAGCAATGGTATCTCCGGACACGCCTCGAGGAGATCACTCGCTGGTGGGTCGATCAGCGGCAGCGAGAGAACGGCGAGATCGGCGGCGGCTGGGGCGACGACGTCGAGATTCTGCGGCAATGGGGCCCACTCGCGCTGGGTCTGAGTTCCGAAACCGCGTCACGAGGTCTGCGCCGCATGGCGGATGGCCTGTGGATCAGCGGCCAGTTGAAGGACGGCTACGACAAGGACATCAGCGACGTCGAACATTCATCCGAACCAACCACGGACACGCTCGGACTGCTGGCCGCGACCTTTCCCTTCGACGAGGCTGTCCTGGCCAAGCTGCGCCAGACCTCCGCGTGCGCGTACAACTGGATCGCGCCACAGCCGGACGGCCAATGGCGATTCCGCTCCTCCTGGTTCAATTGCACACAGCACGACTCCAAGCCGGAGCGCGCGCTCGATGTCCACATGAACACGCGCGCCATGGGCCCGGCGCTGTGGTACGCCGCGCTGACGCGCGACGGCAAGCTGATCGACCTCCTCTCCAAGTGGGGTGACTCCTGGCGCACCGCTCGCGACGACACACGCAACGGCAAGCCCGCCGGTGTCTTTCCTCCCGTCTTGCGCTCCGCCGACGGGCATTACCTGATCGGCTCCAACGACTGGCGCACGCCTCAGGCCGAATGGGATTACTTCCAATGGTCGCCTGGCGTCCAGGAATCGCTCGAAGCCCTGTTTCGTGGCCTTCACGAGATCACTGCCGATGCCAAGTGGCGCATGGGGAACGAGCCTCCCTTCGAGCCGCCGTCCGCAACCGATCTCGAACAGGAGGCCCGGAACCTGGCTCTCAGCTTCCAATCGAACTTCGACATGATGACCCGCGAGGTCCTGTACACGGATCGCGTGTACTACTCAATGTCACCGCGGTATCAGCGCTGGCTCTTCGGCGGGGAACCTCCGCGCGGCGATCGCGCTCCGCTATTTGCCGTCACCTGGCCCGCACAGAAGACGCCCTTCGCCCGCGCCGTCCTCGGACATGGCCCGGACGCGCTCAAACTGCGAATCTACGCCTTCGAGGAAGGCGAGGCGCTGGTGCGCCTCTGGCGCCTGAAGGCCGGAAAGTACACCTGGTCCACCGGCGGCGCGGCAGGGTCGTTCCAAGTGACGCGCACCCCGCATGACCTCGTCCTGCCGCTCCCCGCGCGTCAGGACTTGACCCTCGTGATCACAGCTGCGAACGCAACTCCCTGAACAGTTCCTTGAAGCACAACGCCGCCTCGGTGGCGTTCCGGTTCGGAGTGCCCTCGCCAAAGTAGGCCTGCACGAAAGAACCGAAGCCGACCCAGGTTGTTTGCAGCATGCCCAGCATGCGCTCGCTGACTTCCTTTGAACCGTTCGCTCGCGTGTGTCGCACCAGGTCAAGCTGCCGTAGTGCCACCCCAGGCTTACGCCACGGAGACGACACGACACGAAATCCGCTCAGCGCAAAGTGCGGCCCCGTCGCGTGGGCCGCTTCGTAGTGCCAGTCGCTGATGATCACGTCTTTGGGAATCATGGCCAGCGCCGGCGCAGTCTCGTTCAGGCTCGCTTCCCATTTGCCGATGCCTGTGACCTTGCCGTCGATCAGCCGGTCGCCCCAGATCCACAGCGTCCCGTTGCGCGCGGCCACGTGGTCGCGAATCGCCTTCACGTGCTCGGCGAAGATCTCCGCCTTGTTCGCGCCCTTGCACCGCGGGCACGCGTCTTCGCCCAGCAGGAAGACCTCGTCCATCCCGGCGTGGAAATCCGTCGCTTGCGCCGCGTCCATCAGTTCGTCGATCAGGTCGAAGAGCAGTGCGTTGAGCTTCGGATGCCTTGGACAGTAGCTGCGGCAGTAGATGCCCTCGTTGTCCCTGTACAACCCCGGCGTCTCGTCGAACTCCGGGTGCGCGCGCAGCAGACCGAACGTCGTCTTCGCCCAGGACTGGTGCCCCAGCAGGTTGATCATCGGGATCAGCTTGACGTTCACCTTGCGGCACGCCTCCGCAAGCTGAGCCACCTGATCGCGCGACAGCGCATCAGCGTCCACCACCTCCGGATGCTTCGAAAACTGGTAACGGTAATTAAACTCCAGGATCAGCGTGTTCACGCCTTCCTTCGGCAGCGCTTCGTTGATGAAGCGCAGAGCCAGGGCCATCTCGCCGGGCTTCGGCGCGCCAAGATGAATGCCGCGGACCGGCAGTGGCTCGGCCGAAAGCGGGAACAGGAATGAGCTGAGAATCAAACCGGCAATGAGTCGCATCAGGATCTCTCCGCCGGACAACGTATCACGTTGGGTCGATCGTCGTCGCCGGCCTGTACTTCGGCAGCCACGCCCACACGCACGCCGACAGTCCCAGGGCCAGGCAGATCCAGGCGAACCAGTCGCCGAAGCGCGTATACGGCGTCTTCTCCGTGATATAGGCAAACCGCAGCCGGCCCACCGTGCGCTTGAACTCCGGCAAAGGATCCCAGACGCGGCCCGACGGATCGATACTCATCGTGCGCCCATCGTTCGACGACCGCAGCAGCCAGCGGTTGTTCTCCACCGCGCGCATCCGCGCCAGCCACTGGTGCTGCTCGCGCGGAGCGGCGGAGCGCCCGAAGTAGCCGTCATTGGTCAGGTTCACAAGCACCTGCGCGCCGCCGCTCGCCGTCTGGTTCACCAAGTGCGGGAAGGCTGACTCGTAACAGATGAACACGCCCAATGTGTGGTCGCCCGTCTGGAACACGCCCGGCCGGTCGCCCGCCAAAAAGTCCCCGGCCTCGGATGAAATCTTGTTTATCCATCCAAATCCCGGCGGAATGAACTCGCCGAAGGGAACCAGGAAACGCTTGTCGTAGCGCCCCACCAGACGCCCCCGGCTGTCGAGCAGCAGCGCCGAGTTTAACGGCTCCTTCTGCGCCGTATGCGCCACGCCTGCGAAGAAGAACGGCGCTTCGGACAGGCGAGCCAGTTCCGTCACCGCGCTTCGCAGCTCCGGGTCCTGATAGTAGTAGATCGGCGCGGGCGCTTCCGGCCACAGCAGCAGCGCGGGGGAAGGCTTCTTCGTGTCCAGCGCCTCCGACAGTGTCAGAAGCGACATCTGCCGCACCATGCGCTCCTTCTCGGCCAGATCCCAATGCGCATCACCGGCGATGGACGGTTGCAGTGAGACGGCCTGCTTGTCCGGCGCCTTCTTCAGTTCGACCGCCGGCAATGCCCACAGCACGCCGAAAGCCAGCAGCCACGCAAGTTCCTTGCGGTTCCGCTTCAACGCCACCAGCGTCAATCCGCACGCCAAGGCAGCGAAGACGAACGACAACCCATACACCCCAACGAACGGAGCAAGCCGAAGCGGCATGCCCATCTCGATCCCGGCGTTGCCCAACGCGAGCCACGCAAATCCAAGCGGACCATGAGTGCGTTCAATGCCGGTCCAGAGCGCCGCCACAGCCGGAATCGCCCACCATTGCTTCATCAGCGGTCCTGCCAGCGTGCCGAAGACCGCCATGTGGAGCCCCTTCGCGATGGCGAACAGCACCAGCGTCAAAACCGCCAGCGGCCCGCTGATCCCGCCATACGCGGCCAGAACGTCGCCGATCCAAAAACAAACCGCCGCCCAGTAGATAAAACCGCACAGCCAGCCCGTGAGGAACCGAGCCTTCCAAGTGACCTGCGCGTTCAGCCCGTAGAGCAAGGGCGTCAGCGCCACCGGCGCGAGGAACGTCAATTTCCAGGGAGGGAAGATCGCCGCCAGCAGCAGCGCCGTCAGGACAGCGCCAATCAGGCCGATTTGCCAGCGCCACATGAGCCGTGAGCCTCTTCATTCACCAGGTCCGCCATGTACGATGAGCGCACGAACGGTCCGGCGAAAACCATCTTGAACCCGAGCGACAACCCGTACGCTTTCCAGCGCTCATAGCGCTCCGGCGGGACGTACTCCGCCACGGCCATGTTGCGCCGCGTCGGCTGCAAGTATTGGCCGATGGTCACCACATCTACCTGCGCCTCCCGCAAGTCGCGGAGCAGAGCATTCACCTCTTCCTCCGTCTCGCCCAGCCCGACCATTAACCCGGACTTAGTCAGTACCGCCGGCGCATGCTTGCGGGCAAACGCCAGCACGTCCAGCGACTGCCGGTAGTCCGCCTGCGGCCGGATGCGCGCATAAAGCTTCGAGACCGTCTCCATGTTGTGGTTGAAGACATGCGGCTCGGCGTCCAGAACACGCGCCACAGCGTCCATATCGCCGCAGAAGTCGGGCGTCAGCACCTCGACCTGCGCGACGGGCAGCGCCGCTCGCACCCGCACCACCGTCTCCGCGAAATGCGTCGAGCCCCCATCGCCGAGATCGTCGCGGTTCACACTCGTGATGACGACATACTTCAGCCGCATCTCCGCCGCCATCCGCGCGACATTCACAGGTTCCGAAGGATCCAGCGTGAACTCCTTCTTCGCCGGCGAGCCCTTCGGCACGGAGCAGAACGTGCACCCGCGAGTGCACAGGTTGCCGAGGATCATGAACGTGGCCGCGCCCCGGTGGAAGCATTCGTGAATGTTCGGGCAGCGTGCGGATTCACAAACCGTGTGCAACTTCAACCGGCGCAGATCCGACTTCAGCGACTGCACCGATTCGAAATGCGTGGTTGATTTGCGGAGAAAATCCGGGAGCCGCGGGCGCACCCTGGGCGCTCGCGGCTCGATCTGAACCAGGTTGTCCATTCGCGC
Organism: Bryobacteraceae bacterium; assembly: GCA_050789245.1. Classification (GTDB taxonomy): domain Bacteria; phylum Acidobacteriota; class Terriglobia; order Bryobacterales; family Bryobacteraceae; genus PNKE01. Next base: position 128,443 of record JBOZRR010000051.1, read on the forward strand.
TACTTGAACTCTACCGCGAATGGCTTATCGATGTTGAGCTGCCTCAGCTTCTCTCGTGCTGTTGCGATGGCGTCGTTCGACCCGAACGGCCCCACCAGCACCGCCGTCAGCCGCGCATCCTTGCGCGACGGCATGGTAAACCCATCGAAGCTCTGACGCTTCAGCAACTGAAGCAGGGTCTCGGCCTCGCGAGTCGAAGTTGCCGCCACCTGCAAGTACTTGCCCGGACGGGGCTTTTCCGGCTCGGCGGCCGGTTCCGGCGTGGGCTTGGCAGCCGGCGCCTCTTGCTTGATCGGCTCCGTGATTAGCGTGGCAGGCGTCTGCCGGGATGGCGTGGACGCTGGAGGCGCGGACGGCGTCTCCTTCGCGCGCCGCGGGGTTTCAGCCGCTTCCGGCGCGGGCGTCGCCGCCGCCGGACTGGCGGCCGCTACCTGGGTGCCAGTGTTCCTTCCCGCGATGAACCCCATCGCAAAGAAGATGCCCAGCAACACCACGCACACGAACAAAACACTAAAAAGTTGTTTGTTTCCAAGGACTAACTCAAATTCGTTGTCTTCGCGCGCTGACATTGTGTGATTTCCACCGATTCGCTGGATTGCCGGGCCGTCACTAGTGAGAATAAACCGCCTTGCCGTTGAATGACAAGAGGATAATCCTTCGGGCTACACTGGGGGAACGCCGCCATGGAAGGCATCCGGTTCACTTGTCAGAAGGGCTGCACCCGCTGTTGCGAGGTCACCGGCTTCGTCTACATCACCGAAGACGACCTGCGCCGCGCAGCGGCCTTCATGGGGATGACAGCCGCTGCATTTGAGCGGAAGTATGTCTACCGGACCCGCCACCTGCTTCGGCTCCGAAAGCCGCGCGGCAGCCAGTGCCACTTCCTCCATGCCGGCGGCTGCACCATCCACCCCGCCAAGCCCACCCAGTGCCGCCTGTACCCCTTCTGGCCCGAACTTGTCGAGCAGCGCCGCGCATGGGAGCGCGAACGAACTGTCTGCCCCGGCATCGGCCAGGGTCCGCTGATCCAAATTGGTACAGCTCTCGAAACCGCGTCCGAAATGAAACGCGCCTATCCGGGCATGTACTGGGACTAGTTCCACGCCACTTATCAGAAAAATAACCACTTAGCTGCGCCAACGCCGATTGGCACGGCAACTGCCTAAGAACGGTTGCCATGCTCGACCCCATCGCAAACCGCCTGGAGCACTACATGGACCTGCTGGCTCAACGCCAGCGCCTGGTGGCTTCGAACATCGCCAACGTCGACACGCCCGGATACCGCACGCAGGACATCGACTTTCAGTTCGAGTTCCTCTCCCTCGCTGAAGGTGCGAATCCAAATGTGATCCAGCCAGGAGGGTTGAATACGAAGCCCGACGGCAACAACGTCAGTCTGGATCGCGAATCGCGGCTGCTGGCCGAGAACGCAATGCGCTTCAACCTCGCCAGCCAGTTGATGAAAGGCGAGATGCGCATGACCCGCCGGGCCATCGAAGAGGGCAAAGGCGCATGAGTCTGTTCGGCCTCCTCTCCGTTAGCGCCTCCGGGCTCAGCGCGCAGCGGGCCCGCGCCGAAGCGGCCGTCGAGAATCTCGCGAACTCGGAAGCCACCATCACCGCCTCGGGCGGCCCGTATCAGCGTAAGGATGTCGTCTTCGTCTCTGAGCCGCAGCCCTCACCCTTCTCGGCCGTCTTCCAGGCCGGGGCGGGCCAGGGCGCGGTGGGCGTCTCCGTGGCCGAGGTCGTTCAGGGCCTGAAGCCTCCGGTCATGCGCTACGAACCCGGTCACCCCCAGGCCGACGCTCGAGGGTATGTCTCCTACCCCAACGTCGATCCCGCCCAGGAGATGGCTGACTTGATGGGCGCCTCGCGCGGCTACCAGGCGAACGTCTCCGCCATGACCGCGGTCAAAGACATGGTCGCCAAGTCGATCGACCTTCTACGCTGATGATGAACCCTATCTCTTCCATCCAGGCGCCGCGGCCCATCGATCCATCCAGCGTCGGAACCGGCCGCGTTGCGGGTCAGGGATTCGGCGATCTCTTCAAGAACACCCTCGACTCAGTCCAGTCGCTGCACAAGGAGGCGCAGTCCTCCGCCGAGCGCTTCATGTCCGGCGAGGCCGAGGACATCCACAAAGTCGCCATGGACCAGCAGCGAGCCCACCTGGCCTTCGATTATGTCCTCCAGGTGCGGAATAAGGTCGTGCAGGCCTATCAGGAAATCATGCGGATGCAGGTCTGAGCCCAATGGGTGACTTGACGCGCCTCATCGCAAGCTTCACGCTGCGCCAGAAACTGACCATCGCCGCCGCCGCGCTGCTTATCTTCGCAGGACTTTGGTACGCCGTTCGCTGGAACAAAGAACGCGATCTTCGCCCTTTGTTCACAAACGTCGGTGCCGAAGACTCCGGCGCGCTCATTGAGCGCCTCCGGTCATCGAACGTCGAATACCGCGTTGCCGACGACGGCACCATTCTTGTGCCCTCCCAGCGCGTTGCCGAACTCCGCCTCGACATGGCCGCCGCGGGTCTTCCGCGCACCGGCCGCATCGGCTTCGAGCTTTTTGACAAAACGAACTTCGGCACCACCGAGTTCGCCGAACAGGTCAACTACCGCCGCGCACTCGAAGGTGAGCTCGAGCGTAGCGTCCTTGCTATTGCTGAAGTACAGTCCGCTCGAGTCCACGTCACCTTCGCGAAGGATTCGGTCTATCTCGACCACCGCGAGCCAGCCAAGGCCAGCGTCATGGTGAAGTTGAAACCCGGCGCGAGCCTTTCCCCGCAGAACATCCAAGGCATCACCCACCTCACCGCCAGCGCCGTCGAGGGCCTGGCTCCTCAGGCCGTCAGCGTCCTCGACATGTCCGGCGCGCTCCTCAACCGCCCGCGCCAGAACAACGACACTCTGGGCCCTGGCGCCAGCGATGCGACGATCGAATACCGCCAGACGCTCGAACGCGAAATGCAGGCCAAGATCCGCACCACGCTCGATCCGCTGCTCGGCGAGGACCGCTACCGCTCCGGCGTTTCCATCGAGTGCGACTTCTCGAGCGGCGAGCAGAGCGAGGAGACCTTCGATCCCAATCGGACAGTCATGGTGAACTCGCAGAAGACTGAGGATCTGTCCGGCTCCGCTGTCACCGGCGGCGTCCCCGGGACCGCGTCCACCCTTCCGCGAGGCGTCACCAAGGACGCAACCGGCGGTGCCGGGGTCTCGCGCCGCACCGAAAGCGTCAATTACCAGGCAAGCCGCACCGTCAAACGCACAACGCTGCCCAGCGGCAACATCAAGCGCCTCTCCGTTTCGGTATTGGTCGATCAGGACGTGCGATGGGAAGGCGCCGGCAAAGACGCCAAACGCGTTGTCGTGCCGCCCCCGCCAGAGAAGCTGAAGGTCGTCCGCGATGTCCTGGCCGGCGCCATCGGGTTCCGTGAGGACCGCGGCGACCTCATTCTCGTCGAGTCGCTACCCTTTGACGCCTCTCATCCCGCGCCGCCCGCGGCTGAGCCCGCGCGGAAGCCTCAACCCCAAGCGATGCAACTCCCAGCCTGGCTGACCGGCATACTCGGCAAGGCGCCCTTGCACGTCTGGCTCGGAGCCGGCCTCTGCCTGCTGATTTCCGCCGGCGTCGGCCTGTTCTGGTTCTTCCGCCAGCGCAAGCGGGTAGAGCCTGAAGCCGTCATCGAGCCTCAACGCCCGGCTCTTCCACCGGATGAACACCAGAAAGAGTTCGAGCACAAGGCTCTGGCCGCCATCGCCGAGAATCAGGCCGAACTCGAGCGCCAGGAGAACGAGATCCTTTCCACCCTTCGCTTGCCACCAACCACCAAGAAATCGGAAGTGCTCAAGAAGCACCTCGCGGACCAGGCCATCAAGGACCCAGCCGCCGTAGCCCATCTTGTCCGGACTTGGCTGGGCGACAAAGGGCGTTAACGCATGATCACCAACGCCGTCCAGGACAAGCAACTCGCAGTGGTTCGCCACAGCGGCTTGCAGAAGGCCGCGGTCCTCATGGTCACCCTCGGCGAGCAGGCTGGCGCGGAAGTCCTGAAGCACCTCGACGAGGAGGAGGTCGCCCTCCTTGGCAAGGAAGTCGCCCGAATCCCGAAGATCACCTCCGAAGAGGCGGAATCGATCCTCGAAGAGTTCTACACGATGTCCATGGCCCAGGACTATGTCCTGAAGGGCGGCATCGAATACGCGCGAAAGATGCTTGTCACGGCCTTCGGCCCCGACAGTGCCCAGCGCATCCTCGACCGGCTGATCAAAGCGCTCGGCAGCGAGGCCGCCAGCTTCGACGCGCTCCAAAAGGCCGATCCCCAACAGCTCGCCAAGTTCATCCACAGCGAGCACCCGCAGACAGTGGCGCTCATCCTCAGCCACCTCAATCCTTCGCAGGCCGCCGGGCTGCTGTTCTCCTTGCCGCCCGACCTGCGCGCCGACGTCTCTCTGCGCATGGCGAATCTCGACCAGATCTCGCCGGACATCATCTCCAAGATCGCCGGCATCATCGGCCAGAAGCTGAAAGCGCTCGGCGAGCTTAGCCGCGAATCCTACGGCGGCGTGCGCGCCGTCGCGGAGATGTTCAACCGTCTGGACTCCACCACCAGCAAGGACATCCTCGACACCATGGAGCACCGGGATAGCACCCTGGCCGACACCATCCGTCACCTGATGTTCGTCTTCGAGGACCTGCTGCTGATCGATCCCAACGGCATCAAGGAGATCCTCGGCCGAATCGACCGCAAGGGCCTCACCGTCGCGCTCAAGGGCACCAGTGACCAGTTGAAGAACCACTTCCTGCAATGCATGTCCCAGCGAGGCGCGGAAATGATGAAGGAGGACATGGACAGCCTCGGCCCCGTGAAGATCAAGGAGGTCGAGGCCGCCCAACAGCAGATCATCGCCGTTGTCCGCCAGCTCGAGGCCGAGGGCGCCGTCAGCCTGAAGGGAGCCGTCGGAGAGCAGTATGTCGTCTAGGATCATCGACCAAGTCGATTCTCATCCCATTGCGTCCATCTGCTGGCCGGAGCACTTTCGCGCGACTCCATCCGCACCTCTTGTTGAGCGCCCACACCCGGCGCAGAAACCCGACGATTCCATCGTCGAATCTCGCGTCGAACAGGCCGCGCGAACGGCTCGCCAGGAGGGCTACCGCCAGGGGGAAGCCGCCGGAATCGCCCGAGCCCGCCAGGAACTTCAGCCGGTTCGCGACAACCTCGCGGCATCCATCGCGGAAATCGCGGCGCTCAAACCGCGCCTGCGCCACGAGGTCGAACGCCAGGCTGTCGAACTCTCACTCGCCATCGCGCGCCGCATCCTCCGCCGCCAGATCAACATCGATCCGGGCGTCGTCGAAGGGCTCGTCCGCGCCGCGCTCGACAGCGTCAGCACCCGCGAAGTCACGGAAGTCCGCGTCGATCCCGCCCACCATAGGGCCATCGCCGAATCTCTGGAATCGCTCGGTGTGCCGCGATCCGTGCATGTCGTCGCCGACGCGGCACTCGAACCCGGCGCCGTGATCATCGAGACCAGCCGCGGCCGCCTCGACGCCTCCATCTCTGTGCAACTCGAAGAGATCGAGCGCGGCTTTGCCGATCTTCTCGAATCCGAAAGGCCTCGCTCATGACCGCCCCCAGCCTCGTTCGCTTCTCCTCCGCGCTCGACAGCATCGAGACAGCTCGCTGGACGGGAACTGTCACCGAGACCATCGGCCTCGTCGTCGAATCCCTTGGCCCCGCCGCCGCCCTGGGCGACTTCTGCGAGATCCTCACGCGTTCAGGCCGCGCCATAAGGTGTCAGGTGATCGGCTTCCGTAAGGGCCACGTTCTCTCCATGCCGCTCGAGGAGACCGACGGCCTGCAACTCGGCGACACCATCGTCGCCCGCAGCCGCGCCTCGCGCATCGCCGTTTCGCCCGCGCTGCTCGGCCGTGTCCTCGATGGCTTCGGCCAACCCATCGACGGCGGCCCGCGAATCGCCGCCGATGACAATTACGACATCTACGCGCCGCCCCCCGGTCCGCTCGAGCGGGAGCCCATCACTGAACCCCTCACGACCGGAATCCGCGCCATCGACAGCTTCCTCACCTGCGGCCGTGGTCAGCGCGTCGGAATCTTCGGTGGCTCCGGGGTAGGGAAGAGCACCCTGCTCGGCTCGCTCGTTCGCAACAACGACTCTCAAGTCTCCGTTCTCGCCCTCGTCGGCGAGCGCAACCGCGAAGTCCGCGACTTCATCGAGCACGAACTCGGCCCGGAGGGCATGCGCCGTACCGTTGTCGTCGTGGCCACATCGGACCGTCCGTCACCGCTGCGTGTCCGCGCCTGCTTTGTCGCGCTCGCGATAGCGGAGTACTTCCGCGACCAGGGCAAGGACGTCCTTCTCGTCGCCGATTCGGTCACGCGCCTCGCCATGGCCCAGCGCGAGATCGGACTCGCCGCCGGCGAGCCCCCGAGCCAGAAAGGCTACACGCCCTCCGTCTTCCAGATGCTCCCCCGCATCTTCGAGCGCGCCGGCCGCTTCCGCCGCGGCTCCATCACGGGATTCTTCACCGTGCTCGTTGAGGGCGACGACATGAACGAGCCTGTCACCGACGCCGTTCGCGGCATTCTGGACGGCCACATCGTGCTCTCCCGTGCCCTCGGCCAGCGCGGGCATTACCCCGCGATCGACGTGCTCCAATCCGTCTCACGACTCGCCTCGCGCGTCGGCCGCGACGGCCAGCCCGACGTCGCCGCCCGGCTCCGGGAAAGCCTCTCGCTCCTGCAATCCTCTGAGGACCTGATCCGCATCGGGGCCTATGCCGCGGGCTCGAATCCCAAACTGGACTCGGCGCTGGAACTCGAAAACGAACTCAGCGGCTTCCTCAAACAGAAGCCCGACGAACGCAACACCATGGACGAAACCGTCGAACGCATGCAGACTCTGGCCACGGCCATCTCCGGAGCCCGCCGATGAAGAAGTTCGCCTTTCCCCTCGAGAAGGTCCGCGCCTATCGCGAGCAGAACTGCCGCCGCGAGGAGGCCGCGCTCGACCACATGCTCGGCCACGCCCGCATCCTGGAGGCCCGCCGCACCGCCCTGCTCCATGAAGCCTTCGCCAGTCCGGAAGAGGTCACTGACGCCGCCGCCCTCGCCGCCCTAGCGCAGTACCGAAACTACGCCCGGCGCGAGGAGATTCGTCTCACCCAGGAGACCATCCGCCTCGCCGCCGCCATTTCGGGTCAGAGAGAGAAGCTCGTCGAGGCGCGCAAGGACACTGAGGTCCTCAATCAACTCCGCGGCGATCGCTTGAACGCCTGGCGCCGCGAGGTCGACACCGAGCAGGAGCAGCTCGTCGCCGATCTGGTCACTGCCCGCTGGAAACGCGGACGTTAGCTCTTCTTGTTCAGGAAACCCAGGAACTCGCTCTCAACCTTCGTCAGCCCGCCGAAGGTCGCCAACGTGTTGCCGCCCGCATCGACGATGGCGTAGAACGGAATCGCCACGGTCTGATACTTCTCTTCCTGCAGCTTCTGGTTGCGCTCACTCGCCTCGTCCGTGCCGTCCGTGTAGAGCTCCAACAAAACGAACCCATTCATCGCGTCGGCCACCGCCGGACGCGTGAACATGTTCGCCTTCATCCACTTGCAGTTCGTGCAGGCATAGCCCGTGAAGCTGATCAGCACCGGCTTGCCCTCTTGCTTGGCCTTGGCGACCGCCCCGTCGTAGTCGTTCTTGATCCACGCCGCCTTCGCCACGCCGCCCGTTCCAGCCGTGAACCCCGAGCCCTCCGCCGGTGCCGGAATGAACGGTTCAAGCTCTCCCAACCGCCCGCCAAACATCCCCGGAATCAGCGCGAGCGAGAAGCCAAGGAACAGCGTCGCCAGCAGCAACCGTCCGGCGCCAACCTTGTCCTCCGCCTTGAAGCCTTCCATCCTCAGGAACCCGAGCATGTACAGTCCAGGCAGCGCGGTCAGGACCACCCACAGCGCCAGGTACTTTTCCCGGCTCAGCAGGTTCCAACCCAACACCTGGTCCACCGTGCTCAAGTACTTCAACATCGCGGCGATGATGATGAAGCCCATCACGATCTTCACGCGGGCCATCCAGCCGCCGCTCCTCGGCAGCCGCTTCAGGTATCCCGGAAACAGAGCCAGGAAGAAGAACGGCGTCGCCAGTCCGGCCGAGAACGTCAGCATGCCTAACGCGGGACGCAGCTTGTCCCCGGTCACCGACGCCGCCAGCAGAGTCCCAACAAACGGACCCACGCACGCGAACGCGGTCAACGAGAACGTCAATCCCATCAGCAGCGTCCCGAGAATCCCCCCCCGGTTCGATGCGCTGTCCATCTTCGTCAGCAGCCCCGAAGGCAGCGTGATCTCGAACGCCCCCAGCAGGCTCAGCCCAAACACGAAGAAAACAAGGGCGATAAACCCATTCACCCACACGTTCGACGCCAGTTGCACCACGCCAAATGGCCCAAGCGCCGCCGTCAATCCCATGCCCAGCCCTGTGAACAGCAGCATGATGCCCAGGCAGAACACCACCGCCTGCGTCAGCGCCTGGCCCCGCGATCCGCCACCCTGGTTCAGGAAGAACGATACCGTGATCGGGATCATCGGGAAAACGCACGGCGTGAAGATTGCCGCCAGCCCGAAGCCGAACGCCAGCGCCAGAAACGAACTCAAATCGTCGTTCTGCGCTTGGCGCTCAGGGGCCGCCGCAGCCTTCTTCGAAGCGACCACCGGACGCGCCACTCCCGGCGTGTACTCCTCGTAGCCCGCCGGAATCGTCACCGCCGCCACGGGTGCGCCTTTCACCACCTGCACGGTGGTTTCGGCCGTCATTGGCTTCGGCGGCAGGCACTCCTTTTCGGTGCAAAGCTGATATCGCATCCGGCTCGTCAGCGTCAAAGCACCTTCTTTTGCAAAAGCTTTCAGGCGAGACTTGATATAAAACCTGATATTTCCGCCATAACTGTCAGTATCTAATTGAAAATTTGGATCGAACTTGCGGATTGCCGGAGGCTGGAACACCGCCCAACTCTCGACCGCGTCCGACTCCTCCAATTTGATCGTCGTCGCGATCGGTCCTCCCGCCGGCGTGGTCATCGAGTACATATGCCACGGCTCGGTCAGCTTCAGATCTAGCCGAAGCAGCACCTCGCCTCCGGGAGCGACACTCTTCGCTTCCGGCTCCAGGCTCCAAGTTGCTGGGTGGGGTCGCTGCGCAGGCGCCGCCAGCGGCAGCAATAGCAGCAAGGGGAGGAGAATCAGTCGCTTACGCTGTAGCAGCGCCGTTCTGGGTCTGCCACCGGGCCATTTCCACGGCAATCCGGTCATTGACGTGCTCACTGGCAAGCTCCGTTGCCACGCGGATGGCGTTCCGGATGGCGTTGTCGTTCGATCGGCCATGACAAATAATACTGACGCCTTTCACGCCCAAAAGTGGCGCGCCGCCGTACTCGGAGTAGTCCACACGCTTCTTGAAGTCCTTGTACGCCGCGCGGCTTAGCACATAGCCGATCTTCCGCGTAATCGTCGCCGCCAGAGACTCCTGCAGCATGTGCTTGATCACGTCCACCAGCCCTTCGCTCACCTTCAAGGCGACATTGCCGATGAACCCGTCGCACACAATCACGTCGGCGTGGCCGGTGTAGAGGTCGCGGCCCTCCACATTCCCGATGAAGTTCAGTGGCAGGCCCTTCAGGATCACGCTGGCCCCGCGGGTCAGATCGTTGCCTTTGTGCTCTTCCTCGCCGATCGACAACACGCCCACGCGCGGATTCTCCGTGTGGAAGATCAGCCGCGAATAGATGTCGCCCATCACGGCAAACTGCGCCAGCATGCGTGGCGTGGAATCGACATTCGCGCCCACGTCCACCATCACGGCGGGCCTGCTCTTGAGCGTAGGGAAGGGATTCGCCAGCGCCGGACGGTCCACGCCCGGGATCATGCCCATCACGGTCTTCGAGATGGCCATCACCGCTCCGGTATTTCCGGCCGAAACCAGTCCGTCGGCCTCGCCCTCCCGCACTAGCCGCGCCGCCACGCGAAGAGACGAGTCCCGCTTCGACCTCAGAGCCTTCGCGGGATTGTCCTCCATCGTAATCACTTCACTGGCGTGAACGATCCGGATCGGCAACTGCCTCCAGCCGTCGTACTTCTGCAACTCCGGCTTCAGCACATCCTCGCGGCCTACCAGAATGATGTTGACATCCTGGCTGCGCGCGGCCCTGACAGCGCCATGTACCTCAGGCACTGGGGCGTGATCGCCACCCATCGCATCCACGGCGATTGTGATCATAGGCGGGCGCGTTGAAAAGATCGGCAGCTCGAGCTACTCTTGCACGACTTCGATCACTTCGCGGGTCTTGTACCAGCCGCAACTCGGGCAGGCCCGGTGCGGGAGCTTCATTTCATGACACTTCGGGCACTCGGCCAGCCCGGACTTCTGCAGGGCATCGTGGGCACGGCGAGTGGACGTGCGGCGCTTGGAATGGCGTCGTTTCGGATTGGGCATCGTTTACTTCCTAGGTATTGATTGCGAATGAGATGAAACGAAAGACTTTCTTATTGTAGTAGATAGCCCCCCGCTCTGTCATCTTCATCCCTCCCTCTCTTACCGCCTTTTCCTGCCCTTATCTTCGCCCCTTCCTCGCCCTCTACAGGGATTCAGCCCCTCCCGTACAGGATTTCTGGGATTCCGGGCCTCCCCACCCCCTTACTATCCTTGGCAAAGGAGGTGAAGGCATGGCCGATTTCTACCAAACTGGACTTGTACCCACGCTGCACGGGTTGAATCGTGACGGGTTGCCGCACCTCGAAGCGGAGCTCGAGCAAATCAGCAAGACCAAAGGCATCGGCCTGGTCTTGCCCGCCCTCTACTCCGAATTCGAAACGCCCGCAATGAAGGGCATCCTCGAAGAGCTTCGCGAGGTCAACTATCTGCGCCGCATCGTGCTCGTTCTGGCCCGCGCCGACGAGCGCCAGTACCGCCGCGTCTGCGATCTCTTCAAGGACTTCTCCACTGAAGTCACCGTTATCTGGATCAACTCAGACCCGGTCCAGAACTTCTTCCGCTACCTCGAGGACAACGGCCTCAGTTCAGGCGTCGAAGGCAAGGGCCGCTCCTGCTGGCTCGCCTATGGCTACATCATGGCCAAGGGCGACTGCGACGTCATCGCCCTCCAGGACTGCGACATCAAGACCTATACCCGCCGCATGCTCGCCCGGCTGGTCTATCCGCTGGTCATGCCCAAGCACCGCTTCGAGTTCTCCAAGGGCTACTACCCGCGCTATACGCACAAGTTCAACGGCCGCGTCACCCGCCTCTTCTTGACGCCCCTCGTCCGAAGCCTCTACGACTGCGGCATCAACACAGAGTTTCTGCGCTACGTCGACAGCTTCCGTTATGGCCTGGCCGGCGAGTTCGCCATGTCCACCGGCGTCGCCCGCCAGATGCGCGTCCCTTCCGATTGGGGCCTCGAGGTCAGCACTCTCCACGAGGTCTACCAGCGCCTCGCCATCATGCGCACTTGCCAGGTCGACCTCACCGACTGCTACGACCACAAGCACCAGGACCTCTCTTCGCACGACCCCGCCAAGGGCCTGCACAAGATGTCCAAGGACATCGCCAAGGCGCTCTTCCGCGCCCTCGGCAAGGAAGGCGCCGTCATGGGCGCCGACCTCCTGAAGATCACGCTGCCTTTGCGGTACTCGCGCTCCGCCGAGGAAATGGTCACGCGCTATCACGCCGACGCCATGATGAACGGCCTGGAGTACTGCCGCCACACCGAGGAAAGCGCCGTCGAGGTCTTCGCCCGCGCGCTCTCTGACGCCGCCGGCGAGTTCATCGCCAATCCTCTCGGGGAAGCACCTCTTGCAAGCTGGCAGCGCGTCGAGGAGGCCGCGCCGGAGGTCTATGACAACCTCGTCGCCGCCGCTGAGCTTCGTGAATCCGCCTGGGCGGACGCCCAGTCCGCGTGACGCGGAGGGCCTCTTACGCCGCGGGCCCCTCGCCCTCTTCGATCTCTTTCAGCAGGGTCAGCAGAGCCTCCGCCCAGGCCGCTGGCCCTGCTTTTGTGCTCACTCGCGCATGGGGGATGCGCCGCTTCAACTCGTCCGAATGACCAGATTTCATGATCACCGGATGGTCCACCATCCGCAAGAATCCTTCATCGTTCAATCCGTCGCCCAGCCCGATCGCCGTCACCGGACCCCTCATCTCCTCGAACGCCCCCGTCAATTGAGCCACTGCCTCGCCCTTGCCCGGATGCCGCTGCGCGTGAAAGAATCGCCCTCCGCGAGTCACCTTCAATCCATGCGCCAGAAACGACCTCAACAGCGCGGGCTCGCGCTTCGGTGTCAGCAGCAGAAACGGCTCGCTGTACTCGCGCTGGCACGCCAGCATCGCCTCTTTCACTGGCATGTTGCAGTGCGTGGCCACCTCTTCCACCGTCATGTCGGAGAATCCGCGGATCTCGCAGCGGCTCTCCACCGCTGCCCGGTGCAGCGCCGTCACCACTTGCTGATGAGGCCACCCCAGCACCCACGTCGGCACGCCTCTCTCGACATTCGCCTCGGGCGGAATCACGGGCAGGGAACCGGGTGGGATGACGATCGCGCCGCCATTTTCGACAATGGAAGGTTGCTTCAGACCTATCAGTCTCTGCCAGTACTCGACCTCGGCTCGCGTCTTGCTCGTGGTCAGCACCAGCGGCACTTTCATCCGTGCCAGGGTCTGGATCGCCGGCAGCGCCGGTTTCCACTCATAGGTGTCATGATCCAGCAGACAACCATCCATGTCTGTGAAAACCAGCAGCACAGAACCAAGATAGCAGGGTCCCGCGCATGAACCCCCGCCTCGGCTTCGCACTGCTTGCCGGATTCGGCGCCCTCATCGTCCTTACCGCCATCCTCGGCGTCTCCCAGAACCGCCGCGCCGCCCAGATCCGCCAGGAGCTCACCGCCGCCCAAGAAGCCTACTCCGCCACCGAGGCCCTCCTCTCCCAGACCCGCGTCGACCTCTACCGCATCGGCATGGACGTCCGCGATTACCTCCTCGACCGCAACGTCGCCAACTCCAACGACATGAAGCAGGAGCTGCTCTCCACCCAGGGCCAGGTCCGCAAGAACCTCGAGATGCTCGAATCCCGCCTCTCCATCGAGCACCGCGAACCCCTCCAAAACCTCCGCCGCGAAGTCGACGAATACTTCCTCTGGATGGCCACGCCCCTCGACTGGTCCCAGACCGAAAAGCTCGCCTACAGCGGCCAGTACGTCCGCACCGTCCTGCTCCAGCGCCGCAAGGTCATCAGCGATCTCGCCGAGCAGCTCCAGTCCATCAACACCGCCAACCTCCAGCGATCCCAGCAGCGCCTCGACGCCGCGCAGGAGTCCTTCCAGTCCTGGCTCCGCCGCCTCACCGCCATCGTGCTCTCGATGAGCATCCTCATCGCCGCGCTCACCATCACCTGGATTCTCCGTCTCGAAAAGAAAGCCGAAATGGGCCACCAGCGCGCCGAATCCGCCGAACGCGAGCTCCGCCGCCTCTCCCAGCAGCTTGTCCGCACCCAGGAAGACGAGCGCCGCTCCCTCTCCCGCGAGCTCCACGACGAGGTCGGCCAGCAGCTCACCGCCTTGCGCGTCGAGATCTCCAATCTCGGCCGCATCCCCATCACCGAGCGCGATCAGTTCACCGCCCACCTCAAAGAGACCAAATCCCTCGCCGAGAAGACCATGCGCACCGTTCGCGATCTCGCCATGGGTCTTCGCCCTTCCATGCTCGACGACCTCGGCCTCGCCCCCGCCATCGAATGGCAGGCACGCGAATTCTCCCGCCGCAACGGCGTCCCGTCCACAGTCAGGATTACCGGCTCGCTCTCCGAGCTCTCTGACGCCGAACGCACCAGCCTCTTCCGCATCGTCCAGGAAGCCCTCACCAACATCACCAAACACGCCCGCGCCACCGAGGTCGACATCACCCTCGACGCCTCTCCCAACGGCGTCCGGCTTCGCGTCAAAGACAACGGCCGAGGCATGGACTCCTCGAGTGCCCGCGGCCACGGCCTCGGCCTCCTTGGCATCGAGGAGCGCGCCCGCGAACTGGGAGCCGATTTCATCCTCGACTCCGCCCCCGGCCAGGGCACTTCCATCGAAATTCATATCCCCCGGAGACTCGCCGCATGAGCGCTATCAAAGTTCTTCTCGCCGACGACCACGGTGTCGTCCGTAAAGGACTCCGCTTTCTTCTCGAACAGGAACCCGATATTGCCGTCGCCGGTGAAGCCGCCGATGGCCGCGAGGCCGTCAAACTCGCCAAGGAGCTTCAGCCGGCCGTCATCGTCATGGACATCGCCATGCCGCAGCTCAATGGCATCGACGCCACTGCCCAGGCCCTCAAGGTCAGCCCTGGCTCCGGCGTCCTCATCCTCTCCATGCACAACGACGAGAGCTACATCCTCCGCGCCCTCGAAGCCGGCGCCCGCGGCTACATCCTCAAGGACAACGCCGAGGAACACCTCGTCCAGGCCATCCGCATCGTCGCCCAGGGCAAGCCCTTCTTCTCCCCCGTCATCGCCCAGACCCTGCTCGAAGACTACATGCGCAACCTCCAGCAGAAAGGCCAGCAGGACAGCTACTCTCTCCTCACCGACCGCGAAAAGGAAGTGCTCCAGCTCCTCGCCGAAGGCCGCTCCAACAAGGACGTCGCCCAGCTCCTCGACCTCAGCGTCTACACCGTCGAAACCCACCGCACCCGCATCATGCAGAAGCTCAACCTCCACAACACCGCCGAGCTGGTGCTCTACGCCGTGCGGAAGAAGATCATCGCCTGATACAATACGCCCCGTCGTTATGAACCTGCGTATCTTCCAAGCAAGCGTCCTCTGCCTGGCCTTGGGCTCCGTCGTAGGCGGACAGACGCGGCCGGCGTTTGAAGCAGCGGCGGCGCGTCGCGTAATTACGCCGGACCCTCTCCTGCCGCTCAGCGGCGGGATGGGACCGACTGCCCCGCCCAAAGGCAAGCAGGGCGAGTTAACGGCTCGGGCGTTGGTGTTTCGCGCCGGTCAGGAAACACTCGCCATCGTCAGTCTCGACCTGCTGGGCTTTCCCGCCGTATTGGGAGACCAGGCGCGCGCGATGGCCCCACGCATCCCCGCCGACAGGATCCTGATCGCCTCGACCCATAACCACAGCGGACCGGACGTGTACGCCTACCCGGACGGCAAAGGGGGACACACGGGGTCGCTCGACTATATGAAGTTCGTCACCACTCAGGTGGCGGCGGCGCTCAACGAAGCCTATGACCGTCTCCAGCCCGCGGAGATTCGTATAGCGACCGGCAATGCGGAAGGGAAGATCGCCTACAACTATTACGCCCCGGACCTGTACGACCGCCGGGCCAACGTGTTGCAGGTTCGCGGCCTGGACGGCAAGATGATCGGCACGATGGTCAACTATGCGATCCATCCGGAGGTGATGGGCAGCAAGCAAGGCATCATGAGTCCGGACATGGCGGGCCCTTTGTACGACCGCATCGAAGAGAAGGCCGGCGGCATGGCCATGTTCGTGAACAGCGCGCAGGGCGGCATGGTGACGGCCGACAACCGCGACCTCAGCCGCCCCGCCGACCCGCGCGGCTACTGGCAGGACACCCGTGCGTGGAGCGAGTGCGAGAGGATCGGCGGGCTCCTGGCGAGCGAATCGCTGCGGATCATCGACGGCGCTCAATGGCAGCGGAATCCCCCGTTGAGCGTGAAGTCGAAAATGGTGCGCTTCCGAGTCGATTCCGAAGAACTCTGGCAGGTCGTGCAGTTCTCCCCCCTGCGCTATCCGCACAGTCCGGACCGCACGGTGAGCAGCCGGATGAATCTGGTAAATCTGGGAACCGCGCAGATGCTGACAATCCCCGGCGAAGCGCTACCGAACATCGGCTTCTACCTGAAGCGGCAGATGCGCGGGCAGCAGAACTTCCTGTTGGGATTGACCAATGACGCCTTCGGCTACATCCTCACCAAGGTGGACTTCAAGAGCTTCCCGCGCTACGACTACGTCTCTCGAGTCTCTCTCGGCGAGATGACCGGCGAAGTCCTCATCGAGAACGCCCTGGACCTGATTCGCGAAGCGGCGGCAAAGTAGCCTTGCCCTGTTCGTGACCAGCCCGGCAGGCGAAAAGGCCCGCTATCGAAATCCCTCCACGATCATCAAATCGCTTTCCATTCGCGCCTGCCGTTGGATGAATATCTCACCGGTCAACGGTGACACCGCCAATCCCGACGCCGTTGTCTGCCCTTCGGGCGTCAAATCCGTCTCCAGGACAATCCGCTCCTTGCCGCCGTCCGGAGAAATCTCCGCAACCACTGCGCGGCCTCCTCGATCGCGGATGACGTAGATCATGTCTCCGGCGACTGTCCACCTCCCGCGCTTTGCCCCAGTGGTGATGGTGGTTTCGGTTCCTCCCTGAGAGGGGATCTTGCGAATATCTCCGTCGCGGAAGTAGAAGACAACGGAACCGTCTTTCGACGTCATCGCATCGGTTCCGCCCTCGAGAGTCAGTTGCTTCTGCTCGCCTCCTCCGAATGGCATTCGGTAAACCTCACGGCGCCCCGTGGCGGAATTGGTGTAGTAGATCCACTTTCCGTCCGGCGAAACGAAGGGCTTGACGAACTGGCCCTTCCCGGGAACCTTCGACGGAATTCCACCTTCGCTCGACACGACATACAGTGAACTCACTCCGGCACGGCCTCCGTCGAGAATGATGTTTTTCCCATCGGGCATCCAGCGCGGGCTCCCCAGCGACTCATCGGCCGAGGATGCCAGCTGGATCTGGTTCGAACCATCGCGATCCGCGCGCCAGATGGCGATCCTTCCCGTCCTCGAAGAAACAAACACAATCTGCTGTCCGTCCGGCGAGACATCCACGCCTATGTCCAGGTGCGACGAAGCAACCGCGGGTCGCAGCGGCTCCTGGGGGCTCTTCAGGGATCCGCGGTGCAGGTTGATGTCCAACCATTTGTGTTGAAACACCAGGCGCTTCGCAGCCAGGTTGTATGTCGGATACATCACCGAAGTTCCGTCCAGCGGAAGATAGCGCCGCTCTCCTCCCTTCACTGGAACGATGACACCCTCCATGAAACTGCCCGGGAAGCCCTCTGCGGTCAGCAGGCTCTTCCTCTCGGGCCACCACGCCACACCCATCAGCCCTTGGGCGGAAGTCGTGAGTGGTCTCGGCTCGCCGCTCGGCCCGCCTTGCGAATCGAGCTTCTGAACGAACAATCGCCGGCTTGCCGAATAGGGTCCTCGCACGAACGCAATCTCAGATCCGTCTTCGGAGTACTTCGGCATTGCGTCAAACTCCGAAGGCGGCGTCTTCCCTGTGAGTTCCTTCGTCTCTCTCGTCTCGATGTTGATTCGCAGAATGGATCCGCTCGCCACAGCCAGGAAGCGCCCGTCCGGTGACCAGCTCACGTTGCTTTCAATATCTGTTCGCGCCGCGAGTAAGGTGGCGATCGTTCGTTCACCTCCGCCGTGGGAAGAGGCGACGATGACTTTGACGGCGTCTCCGGCGGCCCTCAGGAATGCGAGTCTGTCTCCGTCCGGCGACCATGCGGGAGAGGAATCCGCCGCTGCGTCGCTTGTGACTCGAAGCGGCAATGTCTCGTCCGATATCGGCCGTACGTAGATGTCGAAGTTATCCTGATGGTCGCCGTTCCAGACGAATGCCACCAGCCTGCCGTCGGGAGACAATGCCGGCATGGACTCGAGGCCCGCATACGCTGTCAGCGGTCTGACCCTCCATTCTGGAATGTCCGCGGGCCGCGTCTTTAGCCACCACCAGCCACCCGCCGCGCCAAGCGCTGCCACCAGGACCAGGGATGCAGTCATCGGAGCCAGCGTCTTCCATCCCCGTTTCGTCGCTTCCTGAATCGCCGCCGGAGCCGCCTGCGGTGCCGCCTGGATCGACCCCAGCACCCACTCGATATCCCGCACCGATTGCCATCGGTCTTCCGGCTTCTTCTCCAGACAGCGATGGACCAAGGCATCAAGCCCAGCGGGCAGCTTTTCAGCAGGCAAGTCGAATTGCGGCGTCTGCCCCAGAATGATCTGCGAAATCACGCTCGCCGGGTCATTCCCAGTCACCGCGCGCTTGCCGGTGAGCATCTCAAACAGAACAAGTCCCAAACTGAAGATGTCGCTGCGGGCATCCACGTCCTTGCCCTGCAATTGCTCCGGCGACATATAGTGCAGCGTGCCGACGATCTGCCCGGGCCTCGTGGTTTCGATGATCGTCTTGTCGTCATCTCCCAGGAAAGCCTCCACCTTGGCCAGGCCGAAGTCCAGCAGTGAGATCCCGTTCTTGGTCACCATGATGTTGGCGGGCTTCAGGTCCCGATGGACGATGCCAAGCCGGTGCGCTTCATGCAACGCAGAGCAGATCTGACCTGCATATTTCATTGCGGCCTGGAGTGGCAGCGGTCCGGTCAGAGGCTTGCCGTCAAGCAACTCCATCACCAGATAATCGGGGCCTACATCGTACAGCCGGCAGATGTGCGGGTGATCCAGCTTGGCAATCGTGCGGGCTTCCTTCAGGAACCTGTCGCTGAACGCCTCCTTGGACGTCTTGATGGCGACAAACCTGTCGAGCCGCGTGTCACGGGCCTTCCAGACTTCACCCATCCCGCCGGCGCCAAGGGCGGATACGAGTTCATACGGGCCAAGCACGTCACCAGTTTTCATTGGGCTCCCGAGGACAGGCCTGAGGTCGGGAGAGGCGTGGGCCAAACCTCCCTGTCCACATCATTTGTAGCAGAATCAGCTTAGGCAGATCCCCGTGTCCGGCATGTTTGGGAGATAGCAGAAATGGCAGAGCTGAAAGTTCAGGATCCGCTCGGGATCGAGCGTGTAGTCAAGTTGGACACCCAGAACCTGATCATTGGACGGGGGGCGGACGCAGGCTTGATCCTGGATGACAGGCACGCGTCCCGTTTGCACGCCAGGATCACCAGGGAACCGGGCTGCTACGTCATTACGGACTTGAACAGCGGCAACGGCCTTTACGTCAACGATGAGCGCGTGCAGCAAAAGGTGCTATCCAACCAGGATCTGATCCGCGTGGGACACTCGCGGCTTCTGTTTGAAGACTCCTCGACTCCTCCCGAAGTACGGTTCACCGAAAGCGACACCGGCGTTGGAGCGGTGATCGTCAGAAGAGTCGAAGATGCTGCCTCCCCCTCGGAGGTTCTGGCCGCCGGTGCCGGCGTAGCGGCTACCCAGGAGTTGGACGCTCTTCGTAAGAAAGCGCGAATTCTGACCCTCATGTATGAACTCGGCAGGACGCTCAAGGGAACCCTTTCGCTGGACGAGTTGTACCGCCAGGTCAGCCAGCTTCTTCTGGAGGTCTGCGCCGCGGACCAGGTTCTCATCCTCCAGCGCGAAGGCACGGACGATAACCTCCGGCTGGCGCATCGCGCCGATGCAGCCGCCACGGACATGGACCGGAACCGGACCGTGAGCCGCACCGTCGCTAGAAGAGTCATGACTGAGCGTGTGACTCTGTTGAGTTCAAACGCTTCCGTGGACCCGGCCCTGGCTGGAGGCCAGAGCCTGGTGCTACAGCAGATCCGGTCGGTGATCTGCGCCCCACTGCTCACACGGGACGAGGTCAAAGGAATTATCTATCTCGATCAAGGCAAGGTCGGGGCATTTACCCAGGAGGACCTCGACGTCGTGAATGCTGTCGCGGCGCAGTCGGCCATCGCCCTTGAGAACATTCATGCGCTCGAACGTCTGACGCGTGAGGCCGAGGCGCGCTCCGCTTACTCGCGCTTCCTGCCTGCCCACGTCGTCGAGGACCTGCTGCAGCGCCCCGATAGCTTGCAGCTTGGCGGCGTCAACCAGATCGCAACCGTTCTGTTTGCCGACATTCGGGGTTTCACGCGGCTGTCAGCCGTTCTTCCACCGGAAGAAGTGGTCGCTATGCTCAACGAGTATTTCGGGGACATGACTGACATCATCTTTGAGCACGGCGGAACCCTGGACAAATACATCGGCGACGGCATGATGGCCCTGTTCGGCGCCCCTTATGCCGGATCTGAAGATGCAACCAATGCAGTGCGCGCGGCAGTCGCAATGCAGAAACGCCTGGAAATCATGAAGGCGGAATTCAGTTCCAGGCCAGGCCCCTGGAACTCGCTGAAGATCGGCATCGGCGTCAACACCGGACTCGTCACGGTCGGATATGTCGGCTCTGCCCGGCGATTGGATTACACGGCGATTGGGGACACCGTCAACATGGCCGCGCGCCTCGAGAGTAACGCGCCTCCTGGAGCCATCTACATCTCCAGCAGGACGCACGAAGAATTAAGAGGCCAATTCGAATGCCGGAGTCTGCAAGTCACGGTCAAGGGCAAGGATGAGCCGCTAGAGTGCTTTGAGGTGATTTCTCGCGACTAACCCGCCCAAACCGTCTCCTCCGGCACATCCGTCGGGCTCTCAAAATCCAGCCGGTACCCGTCCGGATCGACGACCGTCGTCACCCAAAGCCCGTTCCCCACGAACGGCCGCTGCGCCTCAATCCCGCGTGAAATCAGTTCCTGATAGATCCCCACCGCATCGTCGCAGAACAGGCAGATCGAAACCCCCAACCCCAACTTCCCCTCCGGAGCCCCCGCCCTGCGACCTTCCCGCCAGTACTCCTGCAGCATCAGCGCCACCTGGTCCCGCTCCAGCCAGCACCACCGGATCCGCCCCTCCGGACTCCACTGGTTCGTCAGCACAAACCCCAACCCGTCTACGTAGAACCGTAGCGACGCCTCAATGTCCGTCACACCGAAGAAGGGAACCGCCTGCTTCACCCCATGCCGGGACCCTCAGAGATTCCGCAGAGCCGCCCAGCGCTCGTCTTTCGGAGATTGCACTCGCATTTCATGTGAACCTGACTCTCCGCCGGTTCCTTGTCGAAATGGCACCGCTACGTACTCCCGACTCCAAGTATAAACGTGGAGCACTCGTGCTCGTTACGCGGTGAGCCAATCGGCAATGATGATACCAATCACGCTATAATTGCGTCGGTCGATTTCGAACCATCTAGGATGACAATGCCGACGGCACAACAGCTCTCTCAAACGTATTCCTTTATCAACCCGTTGCAGGCCGACCCTGTGCTCGCGAAGTACGGCGACAACGCCCTGCCGCTGTTCGCGACGGCGCTCCACTTGGACATTGAAGACCTTGCTAGCTTCGCCACGGAGAGCCTGACAGATCACCCCTCAGACAAGAAAGCTGACATCATCTACATCAATGAAGCAGACGGAGTTGTCTGTGTCGCTCAGGGATATACCGCCAGAAGCTGGGGGAAGCAGGCTGCGCCTGCGAAGAAAGCTAGCGACCTAAACACGGCAGCAGCATGGCTGCTGAGAACACCAATCAGCGACGTCCCGGCCAGAATCCGGACTCAAGCGAAGCTCTTGAGAGATGGGCTCCAAAAGAAGACCATAACGAAGGTGATCTTCGCCTACGCTCACAACGCGTTTGAATCTCAAAATGTCGAGAGCGAGCTGCAGACCGTGCGGCACCTTCTCAGTGGCTTGCCTCTCGTGAAGGGTGCAGACGTGGAGGTTGTCGAGCTAGGACTGAGACGCATCGAAGCTCTTTATCTAACTTCCCTTGGCTCAATCCAAGTGACCGACGTCGTGAGCCTTCCGGCAAAAGAGATCATTCACCAGACCGGCCCCGGCTGGCGTGCGTTCGTCTTGTCGCTCAACGGAGCAGTCCTTCACGGTCTGTATGAAAAACACAAGAATGCTCTTTTCAGTGCGAATCTTCGTGACTTCCTCGGCGCCCGCAGGGTGGCCGGGAACGTGAACAATCGAATAAAGGAAACGGCAGAACAGAACCCAGGAGATTTTTTCGTCCTGAACAACGGAATTACGATTGTCACGAAGAAGGCAAGACTCGACGAGAAGAAGAACAAGCTGCGTATCACGGGCGTGTCAGTAGTCAACGGGGCCCAGACCACCGGCGCAATTCATGCTGCCGGTGTCGCACACGCCAAGAATGTTTGCGTATTGGCCAGAATTATTACAGTAGACAATCATTCTACAATTTCTGCTATTGTCTCTGGCAACAACACACAGAACTCGATTGTTGCTTGGGACCGGCGAAGTAACGATGCTGTTCAAAAGCGCGTAAAGCAGGAATTCCAAGGTCGCGGCGTGGACTATGTGCACCGTAGAGCCAGTGCTCGAAAGCCGGCAACGTCGCTCTTCGCGGATCAAATTGGCCAAATGCTCTGCGCCTTTGGTGGCGATCTCCAAACCGCGATTCGAGCAAAGGCTGATATTTTCGAATCCGATGTGACGTACAGCAAGGTCTTTCCCCAGTCTCTGAGCATCGCCCACATCTACGCCATCCAAGCCCTCGGGTGGGCGTACGACACACATAAGCAGGAGTTGAAGGCGAAGTCAGAATCTGGCAATATGACAGACATAGAACAGAAGCAACTTCGTTTGCTTGATTTCCCGGCTTCAAAGCAATTCCTGATCTTTGTCGTCGGTGGACTGCGGGAGGAGATAGCTGGAGCGAAGTTGACGGAGCCGATGAGCTTTGAGCTGAAGGAAGCGGCAATAAACCCCAACAGCAAAGAAGTCTTGGACGCTTGGCTAAAGGTACTGAAGTCCATTTTGCCGATCATGGTCTCGAGCCTTCCAGCAGAGGAATATCAAGTTGTTCGCTCTACCGAACACGCGGAGGCAGTGGTGAAAGCCACGAGGGCTGTGTTGGCCGGTGTGGCGATCGTCCAGTCAACGTTCCAGGATCTGCGGGCTTTCCTGAATTTACGTTAGTTCGGCATCTATTAGGGAGTGGCCAGTGGTTTCTGCGACTCCAGCCCGGGCGTGTTGAAGTGCGGTGCCGCGTACGTGCTCGAAAGCGAACCGGACACCTGGATTGCCGCAAATTGCCCTACAGCAAGAATGGCAACGGGTAATCCTGCCTGAACTGCCCCCCGAACCCTCAGAGATTCCGCAGCGCCGTCCAACGCTCGTCTTTCGGCTTCACTTCGCAGGAGCACGCCTGCGCGTTCCGGTTCCCGCCGCACACCGGACACAGGCCCTGGCACTCCTCGCGGCAATACAGCTTCATCGGCATCGACAGCAGCACGAAATCGCGCAGCGCGTCCGCCAGCGCCACACCGTCTCCCTCGTAGAACGACAGGTCGATCTCACCCTCCTCCAGGTGGACCTCCCCATGCGCCTCTTCCTTCACCACCGGCCGGTAGAACAGGTCGAACGGCAGATCGACCGTGTGCCGCGCCGGCTCCAGGCACCGGTCGCACGGCTTCTCCACCGTCACCGTCAGTTTCCCGCGAATCCGGATCTCCCCAAGCGTGTTCTTCAGTAGCTCCGCCGACCCCGACGCCTTCAGATCCCCCTGCTGCTCCAGATCCTCCCCCAGTTCGATCTCCCCCGCCGCATACGTGACATCGAACAGAATCGGATGATGCTCAAGCTCCGTAATGTGAAAGAACATAGCCGCTCCCAACTCAATCATACCGTCCCCGCCAAAACCGCCCATCGCACTCCCTCCTCCTCGCCCGCAATCTAGCGCGGCCCTCTGTGCAACCTCCGCCGGGCGCTCTCGTCATCTCCCTCAAAATAAACCAAATCGAGTTCGCGGATTTTTGTGAAAGGATCTTCCCGCCCACGGCATTTCCCTCGCAGGAGTTCCCATGATGCGCACACTCATCGCATTCGCACTCGCCGCGGCGGCCTTCGCCGCGCGCCCTCCGCAGGCCGACCCCATGCCGGGCGGAGAACTGATCGTCAACGACCCCTACTCGCGCTCGACCGGAGAGCGCTGCCCGCTCAAACACACCGCCGTCCGCGCCGAGATCTCCGGCTACGTCGCACGCGTGCTCCTGTGTCCGTAGCTTTTGTAGTTGTCCGGTTTTGTTAACACGTTAGTTGTCCGGTCTGACCTCAAGTTTGCCATTGGTGGCACAGCCGTAGCGAAGCCC
>JBOZRR010000052.1:0-3707 GCA_050789245.1 Bryobacteraceae bacterium
ACCCCGACCTCGAAGACCTTCTCGATAATGCGGAAACGAACTCAGACGACGACGAAGACGACGACGGCTACGGCCTCAACCGCACCCTCACCCTCCGAGTCCTCAAACCCACCCACCCCAAAGGCTGGCAAAACGCCGCATAGCCCACCCCAGCAAACCCCCAGCCCGTATGAATCTTCTGCCGAGAGTCGAATCGCGAGCAGGCCGTGGTACTATTCCGCAATGGCTGATTCAACTGGGCGATCGGCCGCTGCGGGTGTTCCAAGGCACTCGGGGCTTGTTCGCGTCACTCACTGGGTTGCGGCACTGTGCTTCTTCGCGCTGCTGGTGAGTGGTGTCGAGGTAGTGATCTCGCATCCGCGATTCTATTGGGGCGAGACGGGCAACGTCATGACTCCGGCGCTGTTCCAGTTGCCGGTTCCCGCGTCGCGGGCGGCGGTCCAGACCGGGTACGGCTATGTGCTGCCGGACCAGAACGGGTGGAGCCGGGCGCTGCATTTCCAGTCGGCGTGGGCTGTGGTCTTTGCCGGTCTTCTGTACGTCCTCGCCGGGCTGTTGAGCGGCCATTTTCGACGAAACCTGGTCCCGGCCGCCGCCGATTTCTCGCCAGGGTTGTTGGGGCGCGTGGTGGCGGATCACCTGCGATTCAAACGGCCCGGGGCCTCGGAAGCATGGTCCTACAACGTGCTTCAGCGGCTCGCGTACCTGGGCGTCATCTTCATTGTGTTCCCACTGATGATCTGGACCGGACTGGCGATGTCCCCTGCGGTGGTTTCGGCGTTTCCGGCCATCGTGGAGTCGCTGGGGGGCCACCAATCCGCGCGCACCATCCACTTCTTCGGCACGCTGTTCCTGGTGGCGTTCCTGCTCGTCCATATCGTGATGATCTGTCTTGCCGGATTCACAAACCGCACGGCGGCAATGGTAACGGGCCGCGTGCGCGCGAACGAGGAGCAGACATGAGCAAGCTCTCGCGACGGAACCTGATCACGACCGGCGTAGCCGCGGCAGCGGGCGTTGCCGGGCTCGCCACCGCAGCAAGAATCGCCCGTCGTTACGGGCTGATGCCGCCGGATTCGGGCGGGCTGTACGGTCCGGGGCAGAGCCTGACGTATGCGTCGCACCGGCTGTTGACGGCGCAATCGAAAGCCCGGGAGTTCTCGCGCGTCCAGATCTCAAAGTCGCCGTTTTCGAACAGCAAGCCGCCGGAGTCCGCCGATTATAAGCGGCTTCAGGCCGGAGGGTTCAACGACTGGCGGCTGGCGGTGGGCGGCATGGTCGCGAGTCCGGCGTCGCTGTCGCTCTCGGATCTCAGGAGCCTGCCGGCGAGCAGCCAGATCACGCAGCTTATCTGCGAGGAGGGCTGGTCGTTCATTGCGGAGTGGATCGGCGTGCGCCTTTCCGACGTCCTGAGCGCGGTGGGGACTCTCCCGCAGGCCCGGTACGTGGTCTACTCTTCGATCGACGGCGACTGGTGGGACAGCGTCGACATGGCCGACGCCCTGCACCCGCAGACGTTCCTGACCTACGCGATGAACGATGGCGATCTGCCGCTGGGCCACGGCGGACCGCTCCGGCTGCGCGTCCCTCGGCAGCTCGGCTACAAGAGCGTGAAGTACATCACCAAGTTGACGGTGACCGACAACCTGAAGAGCTTCGGCAAGGGCCTGGGTTCGCCAGGGCCGGAATACGGTTACTCCTGGTACGCGGGCATCTGACGGTCGCGGATGCGGCGCCGGCTAGGCCGTAACGAACACGATCCCTGCTATTCTGTCGCAATGACTACAGCCGAAGTTGCCGATCAACTCATTGCGATGTGCCGGGAAGGGAAGTTCGTCGCGGCGGTGGAGGCGCTCTACGCCGATGACGTGGTGAGCGTGGAGGCCGTGGGATTCGGCGGGATGCCGCGCGACATGCGGGGCAAGGAAGCCGTGAAGAGCAAGAACGCGAAGTGGTTTGAGAACAACGTGATGCACAGCGCGACGGTGACCGGGCCGTTTGTGAGTCCGGAGCGGTTCGCCGTGATCTACGCGTTCGACCGCACCAACAAGGCGTCCGGCGAGCGCGGCCAGTTGAGCGAAGTGGCCGTCTATACCGTGGTGGACGGCAAGATCGCGCACGAAGAGTTCCTCTACGCGGCAAAAAGCTAGGTGATTCCGCGCGAATGGCAAAGCGAATTCCGAAGAACGCCAAGCCGCCGGAACACGACAATCCGGCCGGAGTTCAGCAGCTCATCGCGGCGATGAGCGATCCGCTGAAACCTGTCGTGGAAGCGATTCGCGCGACGATTCTCGGAGCGGACAGTCAGATCACAGAGGGCATCAAGTGGAATTCGCCGAGCTTCTACCGCCATGGCTGGTTCGCAACGGTGAACGTGCGGCGCGGCGGCGGCAGCGTGATGGTCGTGCTGCATCACGGCGCGAAGGGGCGCGCGGAGACGGAGTTGAGCCGCACGCTTCGCTATCCGAGGGAACTGCTGGAGTGGGCGGCGGCCGACCGCGCGCTGGTCTCGTTCACAAGCGCCGAAGACTTCGAGTCCAAGCGCTCGGCCTTTGCGGAGATCATCCGGCTATGGGCTGCGGAGCAGGCGCGGCTGGCCGAAGCCGGTCAGGCCCAGCGGTAGACATCGGTGCTCAGGTACTTCAGGCCTGAGTCGCAGATCAGCGTGACGACGGTGGCATCCGGTCCAAGGCGGCGGCCAACCTCAATCGCGGCCAGAACATTCGCGCCAGATGATGTTCCGGCGAAGATGGCCTCCTCGCGCGTCAACCGCCGGGCCATTTCCTTTGCGGCGGCCGAGGCGATGGGAATGACGCTGTCGACAAGGGACGGCTCCCACAGCGGCGGGATGGAACCGATGCCCACGCCCTCGATCTTGTGCGGTCCCGGCTGGCCGCCGAGCAGCACGGAGGACTCCGCCGGCTCTACCGCGTGAATTTGAATGCCGGGCTTGTGCTGCTTCAGCACGGTGGCGACGCCGCGCGAGGAAGCGGCGGTTCCCACTGAATGCACGAAGGCATCCACGACGCCTTCTGTCTGGCTCCAGATCTCCTCTCCCAGCGGGAGGTAGCCGGCGATGCTGTCGTGGTTGTTGAGCTGATCGGTCCAATACGTGCCTGGCTCGCGGCTGAGCTCGCGCGCCGTTTCGATC
Source organism: Bryobacteraceae bacterium (assembly GCA_050789245.1). Classification (GTDB taxonomy): domain Bacteria; phylum Acidobacteriota; class Terriglobia; order Bryobacterales; family Bryobacteraceae; genus PNKE01. The sequence continues at coordinate 3,152 of JBOZRR010000052.1, forward strand.
ATGTCGAGGATCAGCTTCTTCGTCGTCAGGCCGCCCTCGCTGGGGACAAGGATCAACTCCGCGCCCAATGCCCGCATGTGGTCGAGCTTCTCGCGGCTGAACGCGTCGGAGGAGACGATCTTCAGCCGGTAGCCCTTCGCGGCGCAGACCAAAGCGAGCGACGTGCCAGTGCTTCCGCCCGTGTATTCGATGACAGTGCCGCCGGGCCGCAGCCGCCCATCGGCTTCAGCACGCGAGATCACCGCCTGCGCCATGCGGTCCTTCATGCTGCCGGTAGGGTTTTCCCATTCGAGCTTGACGAGGATCCGCGCGCAGTCCGGCGGAACAACCTTGTGCAGGCGAACCAGCGAAGTATCGCCGATGGCATCGAGGACGGACATGGAGGGAGTTGGCATTCGCATCAACGCCCGAGGAGCTTAGCACATGCAGGGCTCCCGTCACCTGTGCAGGCTACGGGGCTTGTCGTTAGCACGTGAGTTGTCCGGTGTAATTAGCACGTGAGTTGTCCGGTCCAGGCCGGGAGGGGATGCTGGCGAGGTGGAACCGAGCCAGGTGG
>JBOZRR010000053.1:0-15365 GCA_050789245.1 Bryobacteraceae bacterium
CGTTGTACATAAGTGCTTGGTTTTGTGTGCGGGTTCAGTCCTGGCGGTCCACCCCGTTCATGGGAGGTGATTCTGTTGGCTGTCAGTTTGGCTGTCAAACGTCGAGTCCCCCTCTGGCTGGTCCGCACTCTGCTGGGTTCGTGATCGCATGGTCTGCAGTCGATCAGGGGCTTACGGGCAAGAACTTTTCTAGCGCCCACAGCTGCCAGCGCTCAGTAAACCGGACTGTTGCCAGAAACTGGCCATCTGGACTGAAAGCGAGTCCCCGCAACTCCGCGGAGTACGGCTGCCGCTTGGGTTCGCCACCGTCGGGACAGAACGTCCACAACTCCATTTTGTCGACGCCAGGACCGGGACGGGCGATCGTGATGATCTCCTGATCATCAGAACTCCAGTCCATGGCCCAGAGCGCGACGTGGCTGGCCTCTGGCCTCTAGTAGATGACACGGCTGCGGCCAGACGTCAGGTCAACAACAGCGAGGTAGGATCCGCCGCGAATCGCGAGGCGGTCTCCCAGACGAGAAACACGCAGGTCATAGTTGCCACCATTGGGAGATTCGAGGAGGACTCGCTCGACACCTGTGACGAGGTTTCGGGCTTTCGTCTTGAGGGGCGTACCGAAGAATAGCGTCCTCCCGTCGCGAGAGGTAACAAAAGCCCAAGTCTCTGCGGGCACTGACGTCAACAGGCTCGCCTCACCAGTAGCCTCGTCGACCCGGAAGACCCCGTGACCTCCGTCGGCACTGGAACCAAGCAAGAGTAGGGATGTTCCGTCGTGGGACCAGCGTGCGGCTCGCCATGTCTTGAGTTGCGGGATGATTGTTCGCTCCGTGCCAGAGTTCAGGTCTCGGATGGCGATTGAATTTAGAGGCGTGACGGTAAAGACACTTCGTCCCTTGGGGGAGAAGTGTGCAGCGCCGGGCCCTAGCAGCCAGCCTATCCCGGTGGTGGCAGACATGCTCGCGATTGGATCCAGTGGCTGAGAACTCCCGGTGTGTTGCGGGAGAATCAGAGCCTCCGCGCGGCGGTTGTAGGTTGAGTAGACGAGGGTTCCGTCTCCGGTGACACCTCCGGAGAGGCGTCCGACGTCTGATGCAGCGTAGATGGGAGTGGGCTCTCCCGATGGAAGCCCGGCGACGACCGGGAGAAAGTAGAGGTCATTTACACCCTCACGCGGGCGGCTGAACAAGAGGCCCTTACCGTCAGGAGCCCAACCCATCATCATCGCGTTTGTCTGGATGACGGTTTCCGGACTAGTCTCCGAGTCAAGAGGTCGAATGAGCAGTGTGGGCTGGCTGGATCGCGGAGCAATGGAGTAAGCAAGGTACTTGCCGTCGGGAGAGAAAAACACGTTGTAGGCCCACTCGTCACTCCTCACGGGAAGATGCCGGACATGCCCGGACGGGACCGAGACGAGCGCGATGGCGTCCTTCCCTATCTCGGGCTTCCTCCGATATACGACCGAGGCGGCGATCAAGCGTCCGTCGTGAGACCAGGAGTAGGGATCAACATAGCTGAGGCCGGGCTCCTGGAGCAGGACACGCTGTCCCTGGCCATCGGCCCCAATGAGCACCAGCGCGCTGGACTCCTCGCTCGCTTTGTCGGAGTATCGGTGGCGTGCAAAAGCAACAAGCGTGCCATCAGGAGAGACGGCGCTGCCGCCGACCTCGGAACGAGTCTCAGTCCAGGGGGGCATGCGGGTGAGCTTGCGGTTCACCCCCGAGAGCAGGTCTCGTAGTGCGAGGCCCACATCTGGGCTCTTCCAGTCGGTGTAGGAGAAGTACCGGCCGTCACTGCTTACGCGGCCGCCGACGTCGAGGGCATTGTCCCAAAGTAGTTTCGCTCGGGGACTTTCGGTCGGTCTGGCGCGGGCCTGCAGAGCCATCGAGGGAGGAAGGGGTACCCAAAGCCAAGCTGCGATGAAGGCTAGGACCAGACCGAGGCCGGTAACGGCGGGCCAGTAACGCCGAGTGCGGGCGGCAGGAGGAGGATCGGGAACGACCGGCCCGGGAACAGGACCGGCCGGGGGCTGATCGGTCCTTTCGACGTCTGCGATAAAGCGATAGCCGTGGCCAGCGACAGTTTGAATTAGCCGGGGCTCGTCTGTGGAATCGCCCAGGGCATCACGCAACTTACGAACTGCGATGTTCAGGCTGTGGCCCGGACTGGCCAGATGCGTGCCGCCCCAGATCGCATGGATAAGCTCCTCTCTCGTCACCACGCGGCCCGCCGATTCGACTAGCCGCAGAAGGATAAGGAATGGCTGAGGCTGCAAGGGAACACGATAGCCGTAGCGGCGGATTTCGCGGCATTCCGCGTCGATCTCGAAGCCCGAGAACCGGTACTTGGGCATGGACAGAGGATTCAGCGTAGCCAAGTGCGAGCGCATTGGCAAGTGGACGTTTGTCGCGACAAGCGGTGCCAACTCACATGCACGTTTCGGCTTCACCAAGCTTGAGACGTCTGTTGATCTGTTCCCGACAGCCGGAGACCAGCACCGGATTCTCATTTGTTTTCAATGCACTAAACGTTGACCTCAGGTTGAGCAGGAGTTTCGTTGCCTCCGGGGCCGTCTTGACCTAGCATCGCCTTCCAAGTGCAGGCAGCGAATCTCGAGGGGCTTCCGACTTCGATGCAGAACCCGGGCAGCGGTGCGTGAGAGTTCCGACGGGAGGCCAAAATACCCCGTTCGGGGGACGCTGACACCGGACCTGGATTCCTATGCTTGCCAATCAGACTTGGTTTCCACCGAGGAGGAGTTTCGATGAGATCAACTTACGTGTCTATGCTCTGCGTGTGCCTGATCGGCGCGCAGTCGCTACATGGCGCAAAACAGTGCGGGGCAGGATTCGGCGCAGCGGTAAATTATGGGCCCTTCAATTTCGCGAGCGCTACCGCAAGCGCAGACCTGAATCGGGACGGGAGACGAGATTTGATAGTGGCAGCGACCGGCTCCGGCACGATCTCGGTACTCCTCGGTGATGGGAATGGAGGCTTCACCGCAAGCGGCACCTTTTCGAGCGGGACATACCCCGGCTCGATGGCAGTGGGGGACTTCAACCGGGATGGTCACGAAGATGTGGCGGTGCCGAATGAGGGAAACGGCAATGTGAGGATCTTCCTGGGGAATGGAACTGGAGCGCTAACGAGTCCGGGCGTCACCCCGGCAGGCGCAAGCCCCCGCGCTGTGCGTGCCGCGGACTTCAACCGCGACGGGAAACTCGATCTGGCGGTGGTCAACACAAGCAGTGCCACTGTGACCGTGAACTTCGGCGTGGGCGATGGCACTTTCATGTCACCAGCTAGCTTCGTGGTTCCATCGGGTCCTTGGTCTCTGACCGTCACGGACGTGAATCTGGATGGCGTGCCGGATGTGCTTGTCCCGAGCATTGGGAGCGGCACGAACGTCGTGAGCATCCTCTTCGGAGTCCCGGGCGGCACACCTTCAACTGTGCTTCAAAGTCCAGTCTCCATCCCGACAGGCACCAGCCCTGCGGACGTTGCAGTGGGCGACCTCAATCGAGACGGTTGGCCCGACCTCGTGGTTGCGAACACTGGCGGGGCGAACGTGTCGGTCCACCTAGGCACTGGATCCGGCACTTTCACGCCGCCCGTTAACTACTTTGCCGGCAACGGACCCCACGCAGTCCGTCTGGGCGATTTCAATGGAGACGGCCGGACTGACGTTGTGGTGACAAACAGTGGTGGAAGTGCGGGTGGAGTCAATCTCCTGTTGGGAAATGGGAATGGCACCCTCCAGCCGACCCTTAGTTTCCCCGCGGGTGTTCAATCGCGGCAACTGACAGTGGACGACTTCAACGCGGATGGCAGACCTGACCTCGCTGTGCCCAACGCCGTCTCGAACGACGTGAGCATCCTGCTCGGTTTCAACGGCACCACGGCGACTGGCGGCTTCACGAACTCCGGCACCAGTTACCCAACGGGCCTCAGCCCGTATGGGATTGCCACAGGCGATCTGAATCTTGACGGCAAACCGGACATGGTGACCGCCAACGTGAGCGGAAACACAATCAGCGTGCTGCTCGGAGCGAATGCGGGGCTCTTCCAGTCCGGAGTGCAGTATCAGACAGCAGCGCGACCAATCAGACTCGCGATTGCCGACTTCAATCGGGACGGGAAGCCCGATGTCGCCGTGGCCTCGATGAGTGGCTACGTCAGTATCCACTTCGGCAATGGCGACGGGACGTTCGGCGTCCCAGGCTTAGCCTATGTGCCCTACGTCACGAGTTCCGGAACACGTGATTTGGCAGTGATTGACCACAACCGCGACGGCGCGCCCGACATCATGAGTGTGAATGAGGATACGAACACGTTCCAGGTGCTTCTGAACAACGGGACGGGGTCATTTTCCGTGTCCGGCGGCTTACTGCCCGGACGACCTCAGTCAATGGCGTCTGGCGACTTCAATCGCGACGGCATTCCAGATGTGGCTGTCGGCATGAGCGGAACTCCCAACATCGTTGTGCTGCTCGGCAATGGCTCGGGATTCGTGGATCCATTCCTCACGCAGACCTTCTCCACGACGGTGTATCGTTCGCTCGTCGCGGGAGACTTCAACCGTGACGGCAGACTAGACCTACTGGCCGCAAACAGTCAGGGTACCTCGGCGGCATTTGGGAGCATTCTCTTTGGCAACGGAGATGGGACATTCCAGAGCCCGATTAACAGCGCTGTACCCGAGATGCCCATGGACATCGCTATGGCTGACTTCGATTCGGACGGCAAGCCCGACTTCATGGTCTCCAACAGCCCATCACAGATGGTGCAGCGCCGAGGCGATGGCCTCGGTGGATTCACCAATAGCGGGGGCTATACTCCTGGCGGTGATCCGAGAGGGATGGCGATCGCAGATTTCAATGGTGACGGACGCCTGGATATCGCGGTCGTACAATCGGCCGCGAACAGCGTTCGGGTCCTTCACAACCTCCCGCCCTTCCCCGCCGCAGCGACACTGACTGCGTCTAACCTCACCCCGGTTCAGGGCGATTCGGTCACGTTTACCGTCACCGTGAGCTCTGTCGCGGCCGATTGTGAGATCCCGGCCGGAAACATCTACTTCCAGGCAGGAGCCATAGGCCTCGGTACCGTTGCGGTCAACACTGCAGGCGTGGCCACTGTCACAACAAGCTCTCTTCCCCTTGGGACGACGCAAGTTCTTGCCGTCTACCGCGGTAACACTCAGTTTCGCGAGGCCCATGCCCAATCCGTGTTCGTCAATGTCACGAGCGCCAAAACCCCAGCGACCCTGACGCTCAGCGGACTGAGCCACGTCTATGACGGAAGCCCGAAAGCGGCAATCGTCACCACTTCTCCGGCGGGTTTAGGCGGCGTGATCGTCACGTACGATGGTGCGTCGTCATTGCCTGTGAACCCGGGAAGTTACCTGGTTGTCGCGACGCTGAACAGCTCGACGTACGAGGCTTCGCCGGTTTCCGGGACGCTCGTGATCAGCAAGGGCCAGGCGACGCTGAGCCTTACGGGCCTCAGCCACGTCTACGATGGCACTGCGAAGCAGGCCACGGTTGCGACGAGCCCGGCCGGCCTCGGTGGAGTTGCCGTTACCTACGACGGCTCTGCCGCGCAGCCCGTGAATCCAGGCAGCTACGCTGTTTTGGCAACACTAAACAACACGCTGTACGATGCGCCTCCATCCAGCGGCACGCTGGTGATAAGCAAGGCCCCTGCTGTGTTGGCATTGAGCGATCTCAGTCACGTCTACGACGGCAATCCCAAGCAGGCAGTCGTGACAACCAACCCGACTGGACTGGCGGGAGTGACCATCACGTACAACGGTTCAGCAACGCCGCCGGTCAACCCCGGCAATTACGCAGTGCAGGCCATGCTGACGAACACACTCTTCGAGGCCGCACCAGTGGCTGGCTCACTTCAGATCGTGGACGCTACGGCGCCGTCGATCGCGAACATCACTCTGACACCCAATCCAGCGGCGATCGGCACGCCTGTGACTCTCTCCGCTTCGGTAAGCGATGCGGAAACAGGTGGCAGCCTGATCGCATCGGCTGACTACAGCATCGACAACGGAGTGACTTGGTTGCCCTTGTCCGGCGACTTCAATTCCTCACCCGATCTCACGGTTACGGCTGCGCTGAATCTCCCCGCGGGCGTCTACGCAGTTTGCGTGCGTGCGAGCGACTCGCCGCAGAATACGAGCGCCGAATGCGCGGCACTGCTGGTAGTCTATGACCCAGCAGGTGGATTCGTGACCGGCGGCGGGTGGATTGAATCACCTCTCGGCGCCTTCACCGCCGACCCAGGATTGGCCGGCAAGGCCAACTTTGGGTTCTCCTCGAAGTACCTTCGGGGATCCACGGTCCCAAGTGGCGAAACTCAGTTCCGCTTCCAAGTGGCAGGACTGCAGTTTAAGAGCACGTCCTACGACTGGCTGGTCGTTTCTGGTGCCCGCGCACAGTTCAAGGGGGCAGGAACGGTGAATGGGGCCGGTGAATACGGATTCATGCTGACCGCGATCGATGGGCAGGTCAATGGCGGAACCGCAGATCGATTCCGCATCAAGATCTGGGATCGCGAGACAGGAACCGTCGTCTATGACAACCAGTTGGGCAAAGACGATCAGGGCAACGACGCCACGGAAGTCGGCGGCGGTAGCATCATCATCCACAAGCCCTAGTGGCAGCAACAGATAGGAACAGGCGGCGACGCTCTCGGGCGTCGCCGCCTGCGTTTCAATGTGTGGCTCTCGCTGATCAGACTGAGTCCGAGCAACTGCCAAGCGTGAGGAAAAGGCTGATCATCTCGCTCTGGCGGCGCGTGGCTGTCTTCGAGAGTATTCGTTTGAGATGGGTCTTCGCCGTCTCAGCAGAGATGTGCAGTCGGCCGGCTGCTTCTTGCACCGTGAGGCCGCTCGTCATCAACACTGCCAGACGGCTTTCCGCGGGTGTCAAATCGAATACTGTCGCGAGCGTCGCTGCGTCCGGAGCCGACCGGCTCTCGGGATCGATGGCCAAAACGGTGGCAATAGGCTGGACTCCGCCAAGGGGCATCGCAGGTCCGGGAGACGTGGGAGTGACTGTCACCCAGTAGGCCCTCCGAGTCGAAGTGCGAGTCACGACCATCCTCCGTACGTCGCCATGTCCGGATTGAGCCCGCTTCAACCAATCCCTCAGTTCCCGTCCCGTCCCGCCTTGCGCGGACAGTCGATGGTCGCGCAGGTATAGGCCGTCCTCTTCTGCGAGCATAGCCCGCATCCTCCGGTTCGCCGCAAGGAGGTATCCTTCAGGACCTACCATCGCCAGACCGTGAGGGAGAAGATCGAGATGCTGCTGGCTAGCATCCCGCTCAGTCTGGAGTCTCGTTAACTTCTCGTGCAGTCGCGCCGCGGTCTGTAGGTATGGGACCAAATGCTCAATCCACTCCTTCTCCTCATTTGTGATTGGTCCCTTTGCTTTCGATCTACTCGTTGCGAGGATAGACAAAAGTACTGGAGACCGTAAGAGTATGACGCCTCCCCCGTAGTGCCAGTCCCGTGGTTTGAGGTACTGCTGATAGACATCGAGGCCTTCGAGAACGTGATCGGGAGTGATCTCATTGCTGCGGATGAAGACGCCCTCCGGCGCGTCCTTCTGCGCACGAGTCATCCACGGGTCCTGGTGAATCCAGAGTGCCATGTACTCTATGCGGTCTTCCTCAGTCGCGCCCGCGTAGCAGGCGATCCCTTTGTGCTCGTACTCCAACGTAAATACCATTAGCGAGCTCTGATCGGAGCGTAGGACACCGTTGAAGCCCTCGAGGAAGGCCTGCCAGCGCGAGGGGTCCTCCACAGCGGCGAGAATATCGAGAATGAGGGCCTGCGTCGTGGCGGTGTCGGTAATCAATCATGCCTCCCGAGAGGAAGTGAATCTTACTACAGATGGATTCCGGGTGGCGGACCGGTCTTTCACTACCGTGTCAGCACGATGCGAGAGCCGGATGAAACGATCCCTCAGTTCTGAATGGTCGCGCGAGGGTCGCGGGATCCCTGAATCTGTCGGCACCTATACCGCGCTCGTTCTGCCCGGATTTTAACCAGCCGCACAGCACGCCTCCCGAGTTCGGGAAAGGCAGCGTGTCAAGGCCAGACCACGCGGGCGCCTTCGGTGTCTCCAATCATTGTCCGGTCGGGACCGAGGACGGGGGGCAGGTCACCCGCGCCATCTGGATGGCCTATCCCCGTCAAGGACCACGGCACGATTGGACGCAGCAAAGTCGTTGCCGATGTAACGTCCATGCTGGGCAAGTTCCCCGGCGCGCCCGTGGGCCTAAGATTGGCGGGCGACGGCAACGTACTGGACCACCGGGCCCGGCGTTGTTCACATCTACGCGCCCGACGGCACGCGGTTCGGGCGTTGATCTAAGGGTGAGGCGAAGGCGAATGCCGCGTTCGGCGGCGAGGAGGGCTAGGTGCTCTACATCACAGCGAACATGTGTTTATGCCGCAATAGGACGAAGGCCCGCGGCCAATAAGGCCGCGGGCGATGATTCTCTTCGGATCAATCGGCTGAGTTAGGGGATACCGGTCAAGTACGCGCAAGCCGGAGCGGATGCCTCCAGGCGACGGGGCGCATCGCGTTTCACAAGGTAGGCGATGAACAACTCCGCGTTCGCCCCTCCCGTGTTGATGATGCCGTGGACCTGGTCGTTCTCGATGTACACCTCCCCAGGATTGATGGAGCGCTTCTGGCACTTCGCGTCGTAGAAGTCGACGCCGCCGGAGACGACTGTGCCAATCAGGATGCCGGGGTGGGTATGCCAGCCGCTGTAGCCGCCCGGGCCAAGCACGAGTTTCTGTACGTAGAAATCCGTGTCGCCTTGTGCCTGCAACTGGAGCTGCCAGGGATCGACACTGCCATCCAGATCCTTCGGAATCTGAACATTCTCGCTGATTCTGTCCGGCATGGACCCCTTCGCCAAGATCTGGTTAAGGACAAATCCAAACGGCGGTGTGGCAAGCGCCCCGGCCACGATACCAAACACGGCAAGCAGGACAATTCTCCTTGCCCGTTTGCTCCTAACGGGCTGGAACTGCAGTGAACGGTCAAAGTGGATGCTTTTCATAGGGCCTCCTTTAGTTGTTCCGGCCCCTCGGGCTGGACTTGGACCAACTCGCCGGGGTCCGGAACTGATTACCTCCTCTTACTCAGAGAACCGGAAACGGCGGCGCATAGCTTGAACGGACTCCGGAATTTTCCGAAGCGCAGGAAGGTTCGTTGCTTTTGAAGGGCGATCAAAGAGCGGTATAATGCTGAACCACCTGTCCGAAAGGGGCGTGTTTACAGTGGGTTCGACGGCATCGTCGGACATTACCGTGTTGCTTAAGGCATGGGCGAGCGGGACTCCTGGGGCGCTGGAGCAACTGACGCCGCTTGTCTATGCGGAACTACGCCGCATCGCGCGGCGCTGTATCCGCCAAAGGCCGCCCCAGACGTTACAGGCGACTGCATTGGCGCACGAGGCGTACCTCCGGCTCGTGCGCGCCAAGGGTCTGCGCTGGCAGGACCGAGCGCATTTCTTTGCCGTTGCTGCCCAGATGATGCGGCGGATCCTTGTGGACGCAGCCCGGGCACGCCTCGCAGCGAAAAGACACGTCAGCGGGCTCCGGGTCACATTCAGCGAGGATATGGAGATTCCTGCAAGTGGTGACGAGACCATACTTGCCCTCGACGACGCGCTGAATGCCTTGGCGCGGTTGGATGCGCGTAAGGCACGTGTTGTGGAACTGCGCTTCTTTGGCGGGCTGAGCGTCGAGGAAACGGCCGAGGTCCTAAAGATCTCTCCAGACAGCGTGATGCGCGACTGGCGACTGGCCAAGCCGTGGCTGGCTCGAGAAGTGGTTCGGGGGGAGCGGCCATGACACAATACCGCTGGACCGAAGTCGAAAGGCTGTATCACGCGGCATCCGAGTTAGAGCCCGCTGAGAGAATCGCCTTCCTTCACCGAAGCTGCACGGACGAGCAGTTGCGGCGCGAGGTGGAATCGTTGCTCGCGCACATTCAGGAAGGCGACGCGTTGCTGGAGAACCTGCCATCGCAGTCCCGGCCCGTGCTCTCCATAGGAACGCGTCTCGGTCCGTACGAAATCACTTCCACACTCGGGTCCGGCGGGATGGGTGACGTGTATCAGGCGCTGGACGCCCGGCTGGACCGAAAAGTCGCCATCAAGGTCTGCGCCAGCCAATTCAGCGAGAGGTTCGAGCGCGAGGCACACGCGATCGCGTCCCTCAACCATCCACACGTGTGCACGCTCTACGATGTCGGTCCGAACTACCTGGTGATGGAACTATTGGAGGGTGAGACACTGGCAGCCCGGCTGGACAAGGGGCCGCTGCCGTTGGAGAAGATCTTACAGTACGGCGTCGAGATCGCCGATGCCTTGGCGGCGGCGCACGCAAGAGGGATTATCCACCGCGACCTGAAGCCCGTCAACATCATGCTGACTCCGACGGGCGTCAAGGTCCTGGATTTCGGCGTGGCCAAGCTCGCGCGCCCCGACAACGGCTCGAGGCAATCGGAGAAGTTGACGGGTGAGCACTCGATTCCGGGCACGCCGGCGTACATGGCGCCCGAACAGTTGGCCGGCCGGGAGTGCGACACCCGCAGCGACATCTATGCGCTCGGGCTAGTGTTGTACGAGATGCTGACCGGCCAGCAACCGCTTGAGACGGGAGTCGATCCGGAAAACTTGGAAGACGAAACCGTGTTGTTGCCGCGACCGGGTGGAGCGCTGCTTGCGCCCATAATTCGCAAATGCCTGGCAAAGAACCCGGAGCAACGGTGGCAATCGGCGCGCGACTTGAAGACCAACCTGGAGTGGGCACATCGTTATCCCCGCTCACGGTGGCGCAGGAAGACCCGCCGGGCTGCTCTTGTGTTGGGAAGCGCCGCCGCAACGCTGGCGGTTGTCGCGCTGATCGGCTGGTTGACGCAGTCGAAGAATGATGTTCCGCATGCGCATTTTGCCATGAGCCCTCCCGAGGGTACGCGACTCGCTTCGAGGATCCCCACTAAGGCTCTCGTCAGTGTGGCACCAGATGGCAAGAAATTTGTGGTTGTGGCAGAGGACGACAGTGGCGTTAGGGCACTCTGGCTTCGCCACCTGAGTTCCACTGCTTACCAGCGGCTCGATCAGACCGACGGCGCTACGCTCGCGTTCTGGTCACCGGATTCCAAGTTCATCGCGTTCTTCGCCGAGGGGAAACTCAAGAAGGTTCCGCAATCCGGAGGACTTCCGCAAGTCATTTGCGATATAGGACTTGGGGATGGTGAAGGCGGGACGTGGAGCCGCGACGGTGTGATTGTGTTTGCCCCTCCACGGCCGGCGCCGGCAGCGTTGCCAACAGGGGCTCTTTACCGCGTACTCGCTGCGGGAGGCAAGGCGCAACCAGCCACCACGCTTGACCGGGCGGACGGCGAACTTTCTCACTCTTGGCCTCAGTTCTTGCCCGACGGACGCCATTTCCTGTACCTGGCTCGAAATGAGAAACCGGAGAAGAGCCGAGTCTACGTTCAGAAGTTGGGCTCGCCGGAAAGCCGCCGAATGCTATTGGAAAGCAAGACGCAAGCGATCCACGCCATCGGTCCGGGTGGCCGTTCTCACCTGCTCTTTCTTCGCGATGCGGTATTGCTAGCGCAGCCTCTGGACCTCGGCCGGGTGGAGCTGTTTGGCGAGCCTGTGCCCTTGGCGCTGAAAGTCAGCCACAACACACTGTATGGCACGGCTGCTTTTACTGTTTCCGATAACGGTGTGGTGGCGTATCGCAGCGGGATTATCAGCTCTTCCACAAATCCGATCAGGAAGCTTGCTTGGTACACCCGTCAGGGCCAACGCATAGCGGAAATTGGTGATCCGGGTTGGTTTCGCTCAATGGCGCTGTCGCCGGACGAACGTCGCGTCGCGGTCGATCGGCAGGTGAGTCCGACTGACTATACGGCTTGGGATGTTTGGATCATCGAACTCGCGACCGGGATCTTCTCGCGCCTCACCCTCGGACCTGACTTCAGATCGCCGGTGTGGGCGCCTGATTCCCGCAGGATTGCCGCTATTTCAGAGACCGGGAATCGGAAGGATCTCGTTGAGATTGCACTCGCATCCCCTGAGCCGGCCGTGTTGCATTCCGATCGGGACTTGAAGTTACTGCAGAGTTGGACTCCGGATGGCCGGCACCTCCTCTTCACCGCCGGGCCTGCAGCCTTTCGCCTGCCGCTCTTCGGGGCGAGGAAGCCTCAGCCTATCCTGAACTCCTCTGTTCACCACGGCAGGCTCATGGTTTCTCCGGATGGTCATTGGATCGCTTACCAGTCGAGTGAGTCGGGGAGGAATGAGGTGTATGTACGCTCGTTTCCGGCCCTAGATCAGAAGCGTCAGGTCTCAAACCGCAGTGGCAGTCAGCCCCTCTGGAGGAAAGACGGGAGGGAACTCTTCTATCTGACGCTGAACGGCACGCTGATGGCAGTGAACGTCAAGCCTGGTGCCACACTCGAAACGAGCACACCTAAAGCGTTGTTTCAGAGTTCTGTTGAGGGCAACCCTGCCTTGGGGCAGTACGCCGTCACTGGAGACGGCCAAAGGTTCTTGCTCATGGAGCCCGTGCGAGAGGGGGCAGGCCCGGGGGTTGAACAGTTCTACATCGAGTTGAATTGGTTTTCGGAGCTGATGGCCAAAGACACCGGAACAAAGTGATCGAACTTCCTGGTGACTCCATAAACACATTCGAAGCTGAGGGATCGCCTCCCTGCACACTGACCTGACCGGCGTCTTCTGTCTCCTGGGGATTCCGGCGAAGCTGAACGCTCCTTCCGAAAGGAAGCCGAACGGCATTCCGGGATGATCCCGAACACCATCGGAGCGTAGCGACGCTGGCTTCTCGATTGTGCAAGAAGTGTTCGCCTTCGTCAAGGAAAAAGCTATCCGAAGCGAAGCGGAGGGCGGAGGAAGGATACTGCTAGCAGAGAAAGGGGTGCGGGGAAAGGGGCGGCAGCCCTTGTCCCCGCTCAGCACTGAAGCAGCCCGAGCGCGAAGCGCTCTGATAGATCCGTCAACACTACGGCGTTTTAGGGCAACTATCGAATCGAAGGCTGTGACGAGCCTCACCTAACAACTCTGTTAAGATGCAAGCCGTGAGCCGGTTCGCCCGTGAACCGGCCTGAAGTGGCGGAGTCTAAATTGCCTGAGCCCAAATGCTCCCTGAATCTCCGGAACCCTGTCTTCTGGTCCGCCATCCTTTGCCTGGTGCCTTCGCTTCAGGCATACCAGCCACGTTTCACCGTGGAAGTTTCCGCGCAAGCTTCCGCAGTCTACACGCTCGCCTGCCTCAGCCATCAAATTCCATGTACGCGGATGAAGTTTCAAGGGCGTGAAAGCCAACCTGCGGTTGCGGAATGGAAAGCGGCGTTTGCGGCGATGCCTCCTATCGAGAGTGACACCTATAGTTATCCCTTCCTGCCCAACACACCCGCGCTCTTTCCGGAGGAGCGCCGCCAACACCACATTCTTGAAGCGCTCTTCGATTCGCGGTCCGCAGCAGAGCTTGCTCGCCAAGCCCACCTGGACCCAGCCCTGGCGCGCAAGCTCTGGAATGCGCTGCTCTCCATGCGCAGCACAATGCCCCGGACGCCGTCGTCGCTGCTCACGATGCGCAATGCGTCGCAGAAGCTGCTCCGAGACACGAGGGTTTCCCAACTCACACAAGACATCGGCACCCTGCTAAGTCCATCCGACGCCAACGAATCAATCATCCTGCATTTGATCCCTTCCCCCGATCCGACTACGGACGATGCTACCGGAACCATGATCGGCCGGCATGTATTTGTCGAGATTACGAATTTCGCTAAGGCCGAATTTGGTCCCTCCATTGCAATGCACGAAACCATTCACTATCTTTACGACTCGGTTTCGCCTGAAACACACCGCGAGCGCATGCAGATGTTTCTAGCTCGCTCCTATCCAAGAGCATCCTCGTTCTATACCCTGTTCAACGAAGCCCTCGCCATTGCTAGCCAGCGTCTGCTGGACATTCGCATGGGCGAGAATCCGGATTCCGAGGGCGATACCTACCGCGATGCTTACATTCCCCGCGCCGGCCACGTGCTCGGCCCGATCCTCGAACAGTGGGTCTCCCAGCGCGGCCGCTTCGATGAGCGATTCGTGCAGGCCTACCTGGACGGGTGCGCGAAGGAATTTACGCCGGATCTCGACAGTCCCCGTTTCTTACTGGTTTCCGGGGTCTTCGTCGCTTCGGCATCGGCCGAGGCCGCCTTGGATCAGTTGTTGAGCGATCTTCAGTCGCATAGCAACGTCAGACTGAAGCCCGAGGATGCCTCGTGGAGCCGGTTCACGTACGCTCCCTTGGTTTTGTTAGGCACGTCGGCCGAGTTGCGGCCTTTTTGGACACGATATCCTGCGATCGAACGTTTTGCCGCCGAGGGCCCTTTCATCTTTACAACGATGGACCGTGATGCAGGTATTGCTCGACCGGTTATTGTCCTCGGAGGTAGCGGCGTCGACACGATTCGGGCTGCTGCGAAAGAGTTGTTGAGTCGAACTGTCTGGGATGCCTCGGCGTCGCACTGACAAACGGGTTGAGTAACGATATGTCGCGAAGTGTTGATCGACTCTGCGGTGGTCCTTGACTTAGGAGTTCGCCTTTGTCCGATTCTTGCGCATCGAATCGCCCTTCATCTCAATGCGATGAGCATTATGAACCAGACGGTCTAGGATGCCGTCGGCCAGAGTGGGATCGCCGATCTGCTGAACTTGGCGGGAGATGACCGGACACTTGGGTGCTTGAGTGGAGCGGTGCCCAGGGGGAGGTTCCGGTGGTTGATTTTGGGTTTTCCAAGACTCAAACCGACCACAAGAGGACCTACCCCATGAGCACCATAGAGCAGCTTATCAAGGCCCGACTGGGCGTACTCGCTCGGGCCCGGGAAGTTGGCAATGTCCGGTTTCCTCGCGCCTAGCTCACCTCAACTGAGAATCGAGGACACTGAGTGGGGCCGCCGTCATCGCTTCGAATGGCGATAGAAGCCTAATGGTCTTTGCTCGCTCGGCAAGCCGACGATACGTCGGCGCCCCAGAGTGACATCATCGAATCCAACAGAGACGAAACTCCATGTTTGGTTGTCAACTTGGCTGTCAAACTGGGAATTCGGGAAGGTGGGTTAACGCTAAGCCATTGAAAACACTGGAGCCACCCGCCGGGATCGAACCGGCGACCTGCTGATTACGAACCCATAGGAATGGCGTCCATAGGGCTACACGTTGTACATAAGTGCTTGGTTTTGTGTGCGGGTTCAGTCCTGGCGGTCCACCCCGTTCATGGGAGGTGATTC
>JBOZRR010000054.1:0-36337 GCA_050789245.1 Bryobacteraceae bacterium
AGACCGCCCGCCGGCAAAACGAACCCAAATCCGAAGAAGAGCCGCCCGTCCTGCCGCCCATCCGCATCAACTTTGTGACAAAACGAACCCAATCCAGCCCGGCAATCTGGAACAAGCTGAACGAAGCGGAAGGTCCTTCCCGACCCGAAACCCAACCGCCCGCATCTGCGTCCACACCATACTGAAAGAGCACACGCTCCATTCAGTCAGGAGGAACAATGCGTCCAGTTTTGGCCGGTTTCGTCCTCACCTGCGCGCTCCTCGCGCAATCCAGCTCAACGCTCGCGGACGCCAAGCGCCTGATGAGCAATCAGGAAAAACGGGGACAGGCGGAGCCTGCCCTTCGGAACCTGCTCAAGTCCGAGCCGGAAAACTCTGAGGCCCTGCTCCTGCTCGGCATCCTGCTCGAAGAGCAATTTCAGGGCAACGTGCCCGCTCTCGCCGCCCAGGTGGAGCCGCTCTATCGCAAAGCCCTCGCGGTCCGCGAACTCGCCCCGGACCAATCGGCCGATCTCGCCCTCGCACTCGAAGTCTACTCGCGGCTCCTCAATGGGATCGACCGCACCAGCGAGTCGTACTCCATGGCGGCCCGCGCCACGAAACTCCGCCGCGAGATCCTGGAGTCGAAGATCGAGCGCGCGGAAGACCAACGCCTGGCCGCGCGCATCGGCGGGGGTGTCAGCGCCCCCGTCCCGATCTTCAAGGTCGAGCCCGAATACTCCGAGTTCGGCCGGTTCGCGGGCACGCAGGGCACCGTCCTCTGCTCCATCGTCGTCGCCGCCGACGGCAGCGTGACGGAAATCCGCCTGAAACGTTCCCTCGGCTTCGGCCTTGACGAGAAAGCCGTCGAAGCCCTGCGCCAATGGCGCTTCAAGCCCGGTCTGCGGGAGGGCAAGCCCGTCCCAGTCCAAGCCAACGTCGAGATGAACTTCCGGCTGCTGTAGTCTCCCGGTAAGGTGGGCAAGAAGAACGCGTGCAAGAAGTACGAGCCCGGTTTATGATGGGTCACACCATGAACTTCCTGGGCACCGCGGCCTTCTTGTTGAGTGCGGCGACCGCCGCGGGCGTCGCTTCTGCGCAGATGACCCCGCAAAGGGTGCTCATTCTGGTCGGTCCGCCCGGAAGCGGAAAAACCACTCAAGCGAAGACCCTTGCCAGGAAGTACGGGATCCCCATTTTTTCCATGGCGGACTTGCTGAAGGAAAAGATGGCGGGAAGGGGTGACACCGGCCGGGGTGGTATCGGTGCGGAGATCGCCAGCGGCGAACTCCTGCCGGATGCAGCCGCAAATGAGCTCATGAAATCGAGTCTCCTGCGCGCCGACATCAAGAAGGGCTTCATCCTCGATGGTTATCCGGCAAGCGCCGCACAGGCTACGGCTCTGGACGGCCTGATTGAAAACCAGAAACTGCCAAAACCAGTGGTGGTTGTGCTTGACGCACGCGATGATGTCATCCGGAAGCGCATGAAAGACCGGCATCGCGCGGACGACAAGCCCGAGACCATCGACCGGCGCATTCGAGAGTTTCGTGAACAATCCGCACTGCTGGCCGACTGGTGGGGCCGCGCGAATTTCGTGAAGGTGAACTCCGAGGCCGGCGTCACGGAAGTGTCCGCGCAGGTCTTGTCAGGGGTCGAAAACGCGTTTGCGAAACGCACCTTCAAGCAGAGGCCCTGACCGCCCGCCGGCGCGCAAGCCATCCGCCAGAAGCTCTTCACCAAGTTCAATGGCCATTGGACCGTGGGCGCCAAGGAACGCTACGACCTCCTCGCCAAGGCGAAGTAGCGCCGGGATGCGGCCCGCCCGGCCATTCCGTCCGGAATTTCGGATAGGATGGCCGGGAGGTCCACTTCATGCCCAACTCTGTACAACGACGCAACCTGTTGAAGTCCGCGGCCGGGGTCGCCGCCGGACTCACTATTCTGAAGAGCGGGACGCTGCGTGGGCAGAACGCTCCAAGCAATAAGCTCAACGTCGCGCTCATCGGCGTTTGGGGACGCGGCACCGCCCACTACAGCTCGCTCCGCCAGGAGAACGTCGTCGCCCTCTGCGATGTCAACGAACTCCGCCTGAAGGAAGCCGCGAAGATCTTCCCGAAGGCGAAGGCCTACACCGACTGGCGGCCGCTCCTCGATCAGAAGGGCGTCGAGGCCGTCGTCATCTGCACCGCCGACCACCATCACGCCTTTATCGCCAACTGGGCGCTCAATCGCGACATGCACGTCTTCTGCGAAAAGCCCCTCGGCATCAGCGTGGAGGAGGCGCGCGTCGTCCGCGCCAACTACCTCAAGCGCAAGGCGAAGGTCGCCACACAGCATGGCACGCAGCGCCATGCCTACCCCAACTTCGAGCGCATCCGCGAACTCATCCTCGACGGCGCCATCGGCGAACTCAAGACCATCCACAGTTGGGATAGCCGCAAGCTCCCCCGGCCAGGATACCCGCAGGCCGAAGGCCAGCCGCCCTCATTCCTCAAGTACGAGCAGTGGATCGGCCCCTCGCCTTATCACCCCTACAGCCCGCAGTACTTCGGCGGATCCAATGGCCTGAACTGCCTCTTCTGGAATATGTACCGCGATTTCGGCGTCGGCCAGATGGGCGACATGGGCGCCCACACCATGGACCTCGTCTGGAATGCCATCGACGCGGGCGGCCCCACCGCCGTCGAGATCGACCAGGAAGTCAGCGACAAGTTCGACCCCAACATCTGCCCCGTCAGGCTGAAGGCCAGCTTCGATCACCCCGCCAATAGCTGGCGAGGACCTGTGAAGGTGGTCTGGTACCAGGGCGGCCTCAAGCCGGATGCCCCCAAGGGCTACATCGACGTCAATCGCATCGGCAACGGCGCAATCTTCGAAGGCACCAAGGGCAGCATCCTCGCCGACTTCACCAGCCGCCTCATCATCCCCAACAACGACGACGGCGACCTGACCTATTACAAGCGCCGCTCATCCAAAGAAACGCTCCCGCTCGTCGCCGGCACTGGCATGCCCACCCAGGGGCAGCAGGGCCCGCCTCGCGGACCTCGCGGCGGCGGCCAGCGCCCCGCCTTGCCCGCCGGCATGACCGCCATGCCCAGCGCCGAGCCCGGATCCAATGGCTTCCCGGCGATCCAGTTTCTTGACGGCAACGTCCCGGCCGCGCTCGGCATGCCGAACACCGTGGTGGACCAGATTCTCGAAGCCGAGAAGAGCGGCCAGCCCGGCGGCCGTATCGATCCCTTCCAGGCCGAATGGATCGCCGCCTGCAAAGGCCAGAACAGCGGCGCGAAGCACGGCACCAGCAGCAAGACACACTGCGACTTCGACTACTCCGGCTCCATGATCGAACAGATGCTGCTCGGCCTCGTCGCGCACCAGGCCGGCAAGCGTCTGGAGTATGACCCCGCTACCGGCCGGGTCACCAACGACACCGCAGCCAACGACTACCTGAAACGCAAGTACCGCTCCGGCTGGACGTTGAACGGCTAAGGCTTCGCCGGCTCCAGCCTGCGGTACTCAATGTTCCGCAGTACGCCGACCGTCGCATACGATGCAAAACCTAGAGGCGCGGAGAGCTTGATCTCTCCGTGCCTCAGGCTCAGCTCGCGCCCGGCGATCGAGACGTTAATCACCGCTTTGTCGTCGATCCACGCCGTCAGCCGCCCGGTCCGCACCTGCAAGCGCATCTTGTACCAGCGGCCGTTCTCGAACTCGAAGTAGGAGCGCGTCTCGTTCTCCGACGCGTCCCAGCCGTCGAGGCTCGAAATGCCGATGATGTCGCCGCCCCACCCGCCGGTCACCCACGTCAGGTACGCCTCGCCCACCGGGAACGTCAAGCTTGAGAAGAAGTCGTTGCCCGTGCGGCGCTGCGCCTCCCAGCGGATCTCGTAATCCACCCTCGGGAACTCGGCCGCAAGCGTGACCCCGGTCATCGGCGCGCCGTGGCCCAGCACAACGGAGCCGTCTTCAATCGTCACCTTGCCATGCCCTGTGAACGGCGTCTCACGCCAGCCTTCGAGGCTCTTGCCGTTGAAGATCGGCGTCCATTGGGCGGAAGCCGCC
Source organism: Bryobacteraceae bacterium (assembly GCA_050789245.1). GTDB lineage: Bacteria > Acidobacteriota > Terriglobia > Bryobacterales > Bryobacteraceae > PNKE01. The sequence goes on from JBOZRR010000054.1 coordinate 4,045, forward strand.
AGGGCGAAGCTCAGCAGCAGGACCAGAGTGCGCATGACGCAACGGACTATATCACGCGAACAAGCCGTCATAGCGTGAGTCGATCTGGTAGTGCCGCACCCCAAGCTTCATCAGCTGCTCCGCGTCCTCTGCCGGGCCCTTCGTCTCATCGCGCTTGGCCTCGGTGTACCGGAACGTGTTGATCGCCGCCACGGGCGTGACGTCAAGCCCCTTGCAGAGCTTCACGGCTTCGGCATCCACCAAGCTGGCCAGTTCGAACAGGAAGTACTCCTTCGCCACCGCCTGCCCCTGCTCGGCGTAGGCTCGCAAGTCCTTGCGATTCGCGGACACCATCACCCGGCCGTCGAACAGCGGCTTCACACGCGCTCCGCCGAGCGAGTACACCGGCCCCGGAATCTTCGCCGCATCCATCGCCCGCAACAAGCGGCCATAGAACTGTTTCGGCCAGTCCTGGGCCTTCAAATCGAGCATCAGCCGCATCTTGCCCGCGCACATCTCGCACGCCTGCTCGAAATGAATTGGACTCCCGCCGCCGGGCGCCGCACGCAGCGACCGGATCTCCTTCCAGGTCATCTCCTCCGGCCGCCGCGAATCCCCGTAGTAGCGCTGGAACGTATTGTCGTGATGCAGCACCGGCTCACCGTCCAGAGTGCGGCGGACATCGACTTCGATCATCCAATACCCGCGCCGGATCGCCTCGCGGATGGCTCCCGCGCTGTTCTCGTGCCGCTCGCCATCCACCACGCCTCCACGATGGGCAATCAAATGAATACCGGGCCGGATGGCCGCCGAAGCGGTGGCGGCGCCAAGGCCGATCAGGAAGTCGCGTCGTTGCATGGGGTCTCTCGCAGCCGATTGTCTCACGGCCCCCCACCGGCCGATTTGGTGTCGCTTGCTAGCCTGGAATTTCGATGATTGCGTTTTCGAATATCAACAAGCAGTACGGCAAGCAGCTCATCTTTGTCGAAGCGTCGTTCCAGTTGAACCCCGGCGAGAAGGTCGGCCTTGTGGGACCGAACGGTGCAGGGAAGACGACGCTGTTCCGCATGATCACGAGCGAGGAGTTGCCCGACGAAGGCGAAGTGTCCGTGCCGAAGAAGCTCACCATCGGCTACTTCCGCCAGGACGTTGAGGAGATGTCGGGCCGCAGCGTGATCGACGAGGCCATCGCCGGCAGCGGCCGCCTCGGCTCGCTGCATCACGAGCTTGAGGATCTCCAGCACGCGCTCGGCGACCCGGACCGCCTTGACGAAATGGACCGCATCCTCGCCCGCTTCGGCGAAGTGCAGGAAGAGTACGAACACCTCGGCGGCTACTCGCTCGAAGCTCAGGCCCGCGAAGTCCTTCACGGCCTCGGCTTCAAGGACGACCAGATCGACGGCGACGTTGGCGCGCTCTCCGGCGGCTGGAAGATGCGCGTCGCGCTCGCCCGTGTCCTCCTCGGCCGCCCCGACGTTCTCCTGATGGACGAGCCAACGAACCACCTCGACATCGAGTCCATCATCTGGCTCGAGCACTTCCTGAAGTCCTATCCCGGCGCATTGCTGATGACCTCGCACGACCGCGAGTTCATGAACCGCATCGTCACGAAGATCGCCGAGATCGACGCGGGCGAGATCATCACCTACACCGGCAACTACGACTTCTACGAGCGCGAACGCGCCATCCGCGAAGCCAACCAGCAGGCCTCCTTCGCGCGCCAGCAGGCCATGCTCGCCAAGGAACAGCGCTTCATCGACCGCTTCCGCACCCACGCCGCAAAGGCCGCCCAAGTCCAGAGCCGCATCAAGGCGCTCGACAAGATCGAGAAGATCGAACTGCCCAAGAAGCGCCAGGTGGTGAAGTTCGAGTTCCGCGTGCCGCCGCGTTCAGGCGACCAGGTCGCTGTGATGGAAGACCTCCACAAGAGCTACGGCCCGCGCGTGCTCTACGACGGCTTCAACCTCACCATCCGCCGGGGCGAGCGCTGGGCCGTGATGGGCCGCAACGGCGCGGGCAAGACCACTCTGCTCAAGATGATCGCCGGCGCGGCGGACCCCGATTCAGGCCGCGTCCAATTGGGCGCCAGCCTGACGATGGGCTACTTCGCCCAACAGTCGCTCGACGTGCTCGACCCGGACCTCACGATCTTCGAGCAGTTGACGAAGGACTTCCCGCACGACAGCATCGGCGCTTTGCGCACGCTGGCCGGCGCGTTCCAGTTCTCCGGTGACGACGTTGACAAGAAGATCCGCGCACTTTCGGGCGGCGAGAAATCTCGGCTCGCCATGGCCCGCATGCTCTACAACCCGCCGAACTTCCTGGTGCTCGACGAGCCGACGAACCACCTCGATCTCGCTACGAAGGAGATGCTGGTGGATGCCCTCAAGGAGTTCGAAGGGACCATGATCTTCGTCTCGCACGACCGTATGTTCCTGCGGGGCCTCGCTTCGCGAGTGCTCGAACTTGGCGGCGAAACCGGCACGGACCGGGAACCCATCGTCTATCCGGGCTCGTATGTCGAGTACGTCCAGCGCCTCGGCCACGAAGCGCCGGGCATCTATGCCTGAGCCGCGCTAGTAGAGCGTGAAGCAGAAGACCGTGTTCGAGCCGTCGGGCGACAGGCAATACTCGCCCGGCTCGATCGGCTCATTCACCTCGACGCGGAACAGCCCGCTGGTGAGCGCTGTCACCAGCATGTAGACGGGCTTCGGCGAATCCTTGCCCGGCCGCTCCGGGATGGTCAGCGTCCGGCTTCCGCCGGTGACGGTCATCTTGAAGCACGACAGCCGGTCCGGGTTGATCTTGTCGGATTTGAAGAGGAAGATCGGCTCGGGCACCGGCGTCTTCACGGGCGAAGCCGCGCCAGTCACGGTGTAGAGCGTGCCCTTCTTCGCGGCGGACTGCTGCGCTTCGTTCACTTCGGTCTCGACCAGATTCGTGGCGTGCAGCAGGTACGGGATGTCAGCCTTCGGCGGCCGGGGGCCGGTGTACTTGTCCTGCTGCGCGGGCAGCAGGCCCGCGGCCAGTACGCAGAGCATGGCGGGTAGCAGCCGGAATGCGAGTGTGCGCATAGGCGTCATTGTCTCACCCATCTGACGCGGCGCGGACCACTGGTGTTACCCTGGGATTTGCCTTTGACGGTCATTGTCCTCTAACACGCGCGAATCGCAACCCTGACCTCCAGGGTTGGCTGCCCCGCAGTGTGCGTGTGCCCAAAGAGGAATCCAGCAGTGAATCTCGAACAGTTTGGCTGGTGTACGCAGCTTGCGTGCGCCTTTGAACCCATGCGGGCCAGGGGACTGATGCCCGCGCGCGTCTCGCGCCAGGAGCGGGGCATGTGGGAGATGTGGACGCAGGTCGGCCCCGTGCTCGTCTTCCACGCCCGCCAGGGCCTCGCCCCCGTTGTGGGCGATTGGACGGCGTTGCGGCCTACGCTCGACTCGGTGGAGGAGATCGTCCCCCGCCGCACGGCTTTGCGCCGCAGGGCCGCGGGCTCTGACAGCGATGAGCAGGTGCTTGCGGCGAATGCGGACGTTGCGGCAATCGTCATGGGCCTCGACGGCGACTACAACCCGCGCCGCCTGGAACGATACCTGGTGATGTCGGCCGAAGCCGGAACCCGCGCCGTGGTGCTGTTGAACAAACGCGACGTCTGCGAGGAGACCGGCCCGCGCCTGGCTGAGACCCGCGATGTGGCCGGCGCTGCGGACGTGCTCGCGGTCTCGGCGCTCGAAGACGATCTGGCGGGCCTGCTCGGCACAGTCTTCAACACGGGCGAGACCGTGGCCCTGCTCGGCTCCTCCGGCGCCGGCAAGTCGACCATCACGAACCGCCTGCTGGGCTTCGAAGCCCAGGCGACGCGGACCGTGCGCGAGGACGACAGCCGGGGCCGTCACACCACAACTTCGCGCAGCCTGCGACTGATGCCGCAAGGCTGGCTGCTAATGGACCTGCCCGGCCTGCGCGAAGTCGGACTGCTACCCGGAGAAGCGGGCGCACTGGGCAGTGTCTTCGGCGAGATCGAAGACCTGGCGGGCGCATGCCGCTTTCGCGACTGCTCGCACACGGTGGAGCCCGGTTGCGCCGTGCGCGAGCGCGCCAATCCTGAGCGGCTTGAGACCTTCCACAAGCTTCAGCGCGAGAGCCTCGATCCGCAAGAGAAGAAGCGCCGCGACCGCATCCTGCACCGCGCGGCCAGGAACATCGACCGCATCCGGGGCTTCCAAAAGCCGTGACGTCTCAGTCCGCCTGGAACTCGGAGATGTGCCGCGACTCGATCGCCGAAAGGACCTCCCCCAGCGCGGTGGCTTGCACGGGCCGCCGCAGGTGCAGCAGCGCGGCCGGGTCGATGTGCGGCGGCGCCGCAGGCGGCACGCCGTCGTGAAGCAGCACGAAGGCCGGAACCAGCCGCCGGATGCGCTCGAACAGCTCCTCCCAGGAGCAGTCCGGCGGCGTAATCGAAGAGAGGATACCGTCGAAGCGCATGCGGCCGGCCAGCACCAGGGCATCGTCGGCGGAGGGCACGAAGACGCCGCGCTGGTCGAAGGCGGCCAGCGCTTCCAGGCACATCCGGCGGGAGGTGGAGTCCGGCTCCAGCACCAGGAACGTCATCGCGCCCGCAATGGCCGGAAGCTCCGCGATGCGTCGCGGGGCGCCCGTCTGCGTGCTCACCGGCAGCACCATCTGGTAGTGCGACTCGCCGGACAGCGCGAAGGCCTGGAACGCGCCGCTCTGGGAGCGCAGGATCTCCGCCGCGAAGGCCAGCCCGCCCGGCAGGCTGTCGCGCTCGCGGTCCGGCTGAGCGGCAGGCGCAAGGCCCGGGAAACTGAGATCGATGATGGCGGCGGAGCTCTCGCGCTTGGTCGTGATGGTCAGCACGCGCCGCGGTTGCTTCACGATGGTCTGCTCGGCGTGGATCATGACGCTGAGAATGGCCTGCTCAAGCTGCCCCGCGGCGGCGACGACGGTCAGGGCGTCGGTGTGCAGATTCAGGCGGAGATCCATGCCTTGCAGCCGCCACGTCTGCGCGCGGAAGTCGCACAGGTCTTTCACCATCTTGTTCAGGTCGATGGGCATCGGCGGGCCGACGCCCGAGCGCCCGAACGAGATCAGCCGCGAGATGGTGGCCGACACCTGCGATGCGTCGCGGAGAAGCTGATCGAGATTGTCGCGGGTCAGCGTCGTGGGCTCGGAACGCAGAGTCTGCAAACCGTCCGCCAGCCGCAGCATGGGCTGGTTCAGCTCGGCCGCGACGCCGGAGATGAGCTGGCCCACGGCGCCCATGCGCTCGCTGCGAATCACCTGCTCACGCAGCGCGCCCTGGTCGATCACTTGCAGCGCGATCGCCGCCTGATTGGCCAGATGCCGCAGTCCCGCTTTCTCTTCGGTGGATGCGCCCAGCCAGCGGCGGCTGGGCAGCATCTCGAGGACGCCCGTCGTCCTGCCGGCCACCTGCATTGGAATGAAGATCCGGCGGCGGGGCGAGGTCTCCTCAACCGCTTGTCCCATCCGGAAGCAGGCCACCGCCCCGGGGGGCGCCTGGGCCGACGTGCCCACTGCGGGCTCCAGGCCATTGCCGGACTGCGCTTCCTGCCACAGCCGCGCTCCACGCACATGAAGGATGTTCGGCAGCGAGCGCGCCAGGCGCTGCTGGATCTGCGTGGCGGACCCGGCCGCGTGGATCTGCTCGGACAACGAATAGATCTGCGCCATTGTTTCGCGCAGGCGCGTCAGTCTGCGGTAGCGGAAGACCCACAGAATCAACGCCGCGAACAGTGGCAGCAGGATCAGCGGAGTAATCACTCCACCGGCGTCGGTTTCAAACAGCAGCAGCGCGGGATGGAGCGGCAGGCTCATACAGGTCGCTGCTGTGAGAGCCAATCGGCGAGCGAGGGGTCAAGGAAGTCCGGGACGGCGACGCCGGCTTGCGGCGCTTCCTTTAGCGTCGTCAGCAACGCCACCAGCCGGGCGCCGGCCGTGAGCGCGGCCTTCATTCCGCCGGGAGAGTCCTCGAAGACGACACAGTTGGCGGGCTCCACGCCCAGCCTCGAAGAAGCGGTCAGGTAGACCTCCGGGTCGGGCTTAGCATGCGCCACCTGGTGACCGTCGACGATGGCGCTGAAGCAGGAGCGGATGCCGGCGCCATCCAGGATGAACTCGACATTCAGCGGCTCGGCATTCGTCCCGAGAGCCAGCGGGATGCCCACGGCCGCGGCGTCACGCACGAACTCCACCACGCCGGGAACCAGGTGCTTGTCGAGGACCGGCGCCATCAGCTCGCGGTACAGCCGTTCCTTGGCGAAGCCGTGCTCCAACACCTGCTCGTGTGGCAGGTCCGCGCCGAAGATGTCGTGGACGATCTGGTCGTTCCGTTTCCCAAGCATGCGGGCCATCAGGCCGTTGGCGCTCACGCCGAGGCCGGCCAGGTATCGCTCCCAGGCAACCGTGTGAAGATCGGTCGAATTCACCAGCACTCCATCCATATCCAGGATGAACGCAAGACCTTGAAGCGATTGAAGATACTCCCGCACTGGCGGGAATGATAGCATAGCGGACCGGGTTCGGCGCCGCCGCCGGTATAATTAATTCCAGACATGGATCTGCTTGAGGAGATCGTGCTCCTGCGGAGGCAGGGGCGCAAGTGCGCGCTAGCCACAATCGTTCAGGTCAACGGATCGATTCCGAGCTACGAGAGCGCCAAAATTCTGGTGCGCGACGACGGCTCGATGGCCGGGACCATCGGCGGCGGATGCGTGGAGGCTGAGGTGTGGAACGCCGCGCGCGAGGTGCTCGAAACCGAGAAGCCCCGCCGCATGAGCTTCAACCTGGGCCAGGACGCAGCCTATGACAACGGCCTGATCTGCGGCGGCCAACTCGACGTGTTCATTGAGCCCATGACGCCACAGCCGCGCGCCTACATCTTCGGCGCGGGCCACATCTCGAAGAGCCTGTGCCAGGTGGCGGCGATGACCGGCTTCGCCCCCGTCATCATCGACAATCGCGAGGCCTTCGCCAACAAGGAACGTTTCCCGCAGGCCGACGAAGTCCACGCCTCCGAGTACGAAGAGATCTTCCCGGCGCTCGAGATCAACTCGAGCTCCTACATCATCATCGTCACGCGAGGCCATCGCGACGACATGCGCGTGCTGCGCTGGGCCATCACCACTCCGGCCAGATACATCGCCATGATCGGCTCGAAGCGCAAGACCATCGCCGTTGTGAAGGAGCTGGAAGCCGAGGGCCTGCCGCGCGAGGCATTCGACCGGCTGCACGCGCCCATGGGGCTCGACATCGCCGCGATCACGCCGGAGGAGATCGCCATCTCCGTGGCGGCCGAGATGATCGCCGTGCGGCGCGGCGCGGAATCGAACTGGCGGGACCTGTCGAAGTCGATCTTCGCGCACGAAGGACTGAAAGCGCTGCTCAAGTGAAACCCCAACAGCCCTCTTACGCCGTCGTGCTGCTGGCCGGTGGAGCATCTTCGCGCATGGGCAGGCCCAAAGCGTTGCTGCCCGTTGAGGGCGAGACCTTCGCCGCACGGCTGATTCGCGTCTTCACCGAAGCGGGCGTCCGCCCCGTTCTGGTGCTGGGCTACGGCGCGGAGGAGATCCGGACGAGGCTCAGCGGCGCGCCCGCTCAGATCGTCGTAAATCCCGATCCGTCGCGAGGGCAGTTGAGCTCGCTGCAGGCCGGGCTTGCCGCCGTCCCGGAAGGCGTGCGGGGCATCTTCTTTCATCCCATCGATGTGCCCGCCGTCAGCGGCTCCACTCTCCTGTCGTTGACTCGCACTCTGGAAGGCAACGGCGAAGAGACCGTGCTGTTCGTCCCCTCGTGCGGCGGACGCCACGGCCATCCTGTCCTGATGCGCCCTGCCCTTCGCGATGAGTTCCTGCGGCTGGCGCCCACGGCATCGGCCCGCGAAGTGGTCCATGCGCATCGCGGCCGGACGCTCTATGTCGAAACCGGCGATGCGGGCATCCTGAAAGACATCGATACGCCCGCCGAATACGACGCCTGGCGCGCGGAGGTGGCTCAATGAGCCGCCTGAGACGCTGGCTGACGCCGGGACGCATCGTGCTGGGCCTCCTCCTGGCGCTGGTGCTGTTCGGCGCAGCGGCCTGGTACGCTCCGCAAGTCGAAGCCACGGCCTGGCGCGAGCCGCTCCGCGCGGAGCTCTCGCGCGCCCTGGGCCGCGAGGTGACTCTGCGCGACGTGCGCTACATGCTGATCCCGTTCCCGGGCCTCGCCGCGTCCGACCTGGTGATCCCCGACGATCCCGCCTACGGTCTGGAGCCGCTGGCGTACGTCACGGAGTTGCAAGTGGGTATGCGCTGGCTGGCGTTGGCCAGAGGGCGCATTGAGATCTCCTCGGTCCGCATGAACGAGGCCAGCGTCAACCTGGCGCGCCACGAGGAGCGCGGCTGGAACGCTGGGCTGGTGCTCGAGAACCTGAGGGCCCGCGTGCGGCAGAAGGGCTCGGCGCCCGAGATCGAAATTCGCGGCAGCAGGCTGAACTTCCGCCAGGGCCTGAGGAAGTCGGCGTTCTATCTGAATGCGGTCGATCTGGACGTCGCGCCGCCGGATGATCCGGCGGGTGTTCTGGAGTGGAGCTTTGAGGCCTCTCCCGCGCGCACAGATCGCGCCGAACAGGGATTCGGCCGGTTCACGGGCCAAGGCCAGTGGCGCCCGGCGGCGGGGCGCGACGGCATGGTGGACGTCGAGATGGAGTTGGAGCGCAGCATCCTCACCGAAGTCGCCACGGTGGTGGCCGGACGCGACCTGGGGCTGCAAGGGCGCGTGACCTCCCGAGTCCGCATCAACGGACCCTTCAACGGGCTGACGCTGCGTGGTCGATTGGATTTGGAAGGGCTCGACCGCAAAAGCCTGACAGTGCGCCGCGGTCAGGGCTGGTCCCTGCCGTTCGAGGGCACGCTGGACATCACCAGGCAGACACTCGAACTGCATACGGTGGAGCCGAAGGACGCCGAAGGCCGAGCGCCGCTGCAAGTGCGCCTGGCCGCCGATGGCATCCTGACCAACCCCAAATGGGACGCCGCCTTCACCTTCGACGCCTTCGCGGCCAAGAGTCTGGTGGATCTCGCGCGTCGCCTTGGGGCACGCGTGCCGGAGAACCTGGAGGTGGAAGGCGCCCTCACCGGACCCGTCTCTTTCCCGCGCGACGGCGACGCCTCGGGCGAATTGGAACTCGCCAATGCCCAAGTCCGGCTGGCCGGCGCGGGCCCTCTGAAAGTGGCAAATGCATCGCTGCGGTTGTCGGGCGGCCTGCTTGAGTTGTCGCCCGCTGAAGTCGTCTCTCCTTCGGGCAGTGTGATGAACCTGGAAGGCACATGGGCCGTGGCGTCGGAGCCGCTCTCCTTCAAAGTTGGACTGAAGGCGCTCCCGATGGAGGAGCTGACCACGGCAGTCGCCGTGCTCCCCGGCGTCGAAGTCCCTCCTGTGCTGGAGGGCTGCGGGCAGGGCACAGTGGGCGGCGAGATCCGTTTCGCGCGCAAGACCGAAAGCGAGCCGGCGCCATGGTCGGGCGACATGCTACTCGAGGGCGTGCAGTGCGAAGTCTCCGGCGGCGCTGCGCCGCTGGTTGTGAAGCGATCCACGCTCAGCTTCCGTGGCGCGAACTGGTCGGCGCGCCGCACCTCGGCCGAATGGGGCGGCCTCACATTGGAAGGTTCTGCCGAGTACCACGCGCTGGCTGGGCGGCAGTTGAAGCTGGCGCTCCAATTCGCGCGTCTCGACGCGGACGACCTTACGCGTGTGCTGGAACCGTCGCTGGTCCGCAAGCGCAGCTTCCTCGACCGGACGTTCCGGCGCGGCCTGGCCGTCCCGACCTGGCTTGCTTCGAGGCGCGTCGAGGCCACCGTCACCAGCCGGCAGTTCGTCCTAGACGGACGTGAACTCGAGCGGCTCTCGGCCAAGGTCTATTGGGACGGAGTGCGCATCGACATTCCACAGTTGGACGTTCGCGACGGCGATGCATCGCTCTCCGGGCGGCTTGCCGTGCGGATTGACCAAGAGACGCCGCGCTACCATCTGCTGGCCCGGCTCACCGATCTGCCCTGGCAGGACGCGCGCCTTGACGCGGACATCGACCTGCGCGCCGAAGGGCTGTCACGGGAGGCTCTCGACGCAATGCGCGCCACCGGGCAGTTCCAGGTCCGGGGCCTCGAGATCGGCGGTGAGACCTTCCGGAATGCGGCCGGATGCTACGACTACGATGGCGGACGCGCGGCGGGCTCGCGCCTCCGGTTGCGCTGCCTGGAAGCCGTCGTGGACGGCGAGTTCATGATGGGCACGGGCGGCTCGGCGGGCGAGGGGAAACTGGCGCTGGAGCTGACTTCGCCGCAGAAGAGCCTGCGGCTCTCCGGCGCCGCCTGGCCGGTCACCCTGGAAAGGGCCGTCGGCACGACCGCGATGGCACGCTAAAATCTGAGGAACGGCATGGAAGCGAACACCAATCCAAACGCGGCGCTGGACTTCATCCGCGCGGAACGAGACACGGCCCACGAGCAGATCGCCGCCGCCTGGCAATTGCACGTCGAGCGCGTCACCGAACAACTCGAGACGGGTTGGAAGGATCACGTCGCGCGCGCCCTGGAAGATCGCTTCGCCGCGCTCGAGGCCTCCATGGGTTCGGAGATCGACCGGCGCGTCGTGGCGCATGCCGCTGAAGTGGAGAGGCGAGCGGCTGAACAGGTCGCGGAAGTAGAAGCCCACGCCCGCCGCCGCATGTCGGAACGGCTCAACCAGGTGTGCCGCCGCCTCGACCAGGCCGAAGACATCCAGGCGTGGACGGCGGCGCTGCTCGACGGCGCACACGCCTTCGCGCCGAAAGTGGTGCTGTTCAGCGCGCTGAACGGCGAACTGAAGTATGAAGGGCATCGCGCCCCGGCCGAATCCGGCTTCAACGCGGAAGGCTTCCTCGGCCCAATCTCCGCCGTGCCGGCGTTCGCGGGCGTGGTGGAGACCCAGGACACGGTTATCTCGGAATCCTCCGAGCGTGAGCTGTCGTCTGGCCTCGCGGCCGTGCTCGGCGTGCCCCCCGAGTGCCGCGTCTGCCTGTTGCCCGTCGTGGTGGGCCGCGGCGGTCCGGAGCGCAGGGTCTCGGCCATCCTCTATGCGCAGCCTGGCGATACGCCGCTCGATGTGAATGTCCTGGAACTTCTGGCCGCCGCCGCCGGAGCGACGCTCGAATGCCGCTTCCAGCGCAGCGCGCCCGCCCCGCTGCCGGGCCTGGTGGACATTGCTCCGGCCGGGCCGGAAGTGGAAGAGGCCGCCCCCGCGCTGCTCAACGGCGCCGATCGCGACGCCCACGCGCGGGCCCAGCGCTTCGCCCGGGTCCGTGTGGCCGAAATGCGGCTCTATCAGCCGCAGGCCGTCCGCAAGGGGCGCGACGAACGCCGGATTTACGACCTGCTGCGCGCCGAGATGGATCGCAGCCGCGAGCAGTACCGGGACGAGTTCATGGGGAACCCGTCCATGATCGACTACCTGCATCAGGAGTTTGTACACACCCTCGCCAATGACGATCCTTCGCTGCTGGGGCCGGAGTATCCGGGTCCGCTCGCTGCCTGAGATAGCGCGCTCCGGCGCGCTGGTTCTGCTTGCGCTTCTCGCGCTGCCGCTCCGCGGTCAGGACGGGCTCGCGCAATTGAAGCAGGGCGTCCAGGCGCTCGAGGACGGCAAGCCCGCCGAAGCTCTGGCGCCGCTGCGGGCCGCGCGCACGAAGCTGCCTCGCATCGCGGACTACCCCGCGTTCTTCCTGGCGCAAGCCCTGGCCCAACTCAAGAACTACGCCGAGGTGCCGGCGGCCGTGGAAACGGTCCTCTCCACGCGTCCCGATTCGCCGATGGCCGGATACGCGGCCGTGCTCGGCGCGCGCAGCCTGATCGAATCGGGCGACTTCAAGGGCGCCGCGGCGTTCCTTGCCCGCGTCGATCCTGCGCGGCTCCCCATGCCGGAAGGGCTACTGCTGAAAGCGAAGGCCCAGGAAGGGGCAGGGAACCTCCTGGCCGCGACCTCCGCTTGGCAGGCTCTCTACCACGAGTACCCTCTGGCCAGCGAATCCAGCGAGGCCTCCGCCGCACTGTCCCGTCTGCAAGCCACCCTCGGCAAGGACTATCCTGAACCGGCGCCCGGCGTTCGCCTTGCCCGCGCCGACCGCATCCTCGCCGGACGCCAGTACCCCAAGGCTCGCGCCGAGTTCGAGATGCTGGCTGCCGAGTTGAAGGGCGTTGAAGCCGACCTGGCCCGCGTCCGCATCGGCGCGGCGGACTACCAGGCTCGCAAATCCACCGCCGCCATCAGCTATCTGCGCTCGTTGACCGTCGCCAGCCCCGAGGCCGACGCCGAGCGCCTGTGGTGGCTTGCGGCGGCGCATCGCCGGGACGAGAACGACAGCGGCATGGAGGAGGCCGTGGCCGCGCTGGCGCGCGTCTCTCCGCAGTCGAAGTGGCGCAAGGATGCCCTGGTGCTCGCCGGAAACCGCTACCTGGTCCAGAACCGCAGCGAGGAGTTCGTCCGCCACTTTGACGCCTGCGGTACGGCCTACCCCGGCGATTCCGACGGCGCCTACTGCCATTGGAAGGTGGTGTGGCGCGCGTGGATGGACCGCTCGGAGAACGTGAAGACTCTGCTAGAGCAGCACCTGCTCCGCTTCCCGTCATCGGAGAAGGCCGGAGCCGCGCTGTTCTACCTGGCGAAGGTAGCCGAGCAGAAGGGCGACCTGGCCGCCGCGAAGCGCCTCTACTCCGAGACCAACACCCACTTCCCGAACTACTATTACGCCGTGCTGGCGCGCACTGAACTGGCGCGGGCCGAGATCCGCGCAGCAGCGCCCAGCCCCGCAGCCGACAAGTTCATCCAGTCCATCCCATTCCCCGACCGCGAGCGCGCGCCGAACTTCACGCCGGACGCCGCGACTACGGCCCGCATCGAGCGCGCCAAATTATTGGAGACCGCGGGGCTCGAACGCTATGCCGAATCCGAGCTTCGATACGGCGCGCGAAACGGCGCGAACCCGTGGGCCCTGGCGCTGCGCATGGCGGAGACCGCTTCCCGCCGCGGCGCGCACGGCCAGGCTGTCCGGTACATCAAAGGCACCGTCCCCGGCTACCTGTTCCTGCCGCGCGAGGCCGCCCCGGACCGCTTCTGGCGGCTCGCCTTCCCGTTCCCCTACCGCGCGCGCATCGAACAGCTCAGCCGGCAGCACGGGCTGGACCCGTACCTGGTGGCGTCGCTCATCCGGCAGGAGTCCGAGTTCGATCCGCTCGCGGTCTCCTATGCGGGCGCCATCGGCCTGATGCAGGTGATGCCCCCCACCGGCCGCGAGCAGGCCCGGCGGCTGCGGCTAGGCCGGTCCAGCATCGCTCGCCTGAAGAACCCTGACTTCAACCTGCAACTGGGCACGGACTACCTCCGCCGGATGTTGAGCGCCCGGAACGGCAACGTCGAGGAGACACTGGCGGGCTACAACGCCGGCGGCTCGCGAGTGAAGCTCTGGGAGACATGGGGCCCGTTCAAGGAGCCCAACGAGTTCGTCGAGACCATCCCCTTCACCCAGACCCGCGACTACGTCCAGATCATCCTGCGGAACCGCGACATCTACCAGTGGCTGTACGCCGGCACGCCCGCTCCGCCCGCGCCGAAGGAAACAGCCGCGCCGGCTCCGGCGGCGATGAAGGCTCCAGCGGCGAAGAAACCAGCCGCGAAGAAGCCTGCGGGCAAGAAGAAGTAGGGAGACCCCATGCCCCAGCGGACTTCGCAGCGAGTGGCGCCCTTCACCGAATCGGTGATCCGCGAGATGACGCGCCTCGCCCTGCGCCACAACGCCGTCAATCTGGCCCAGGGCTTCCCGGACTTCCCCGCGCCCGAAGCCGTGAAGCAGGCGGCCTGCCAGGCGATTCTCGAGGACGTCAACCAGTACGCCATCACTTGGGGCGCCCCCGCGCTGCGCCGCGCCATCGCGGATAAGTACCGCCGCCACTATGGCTTGGAGTTCGACCCGGAAACCGAAATCACCGTCGTCTGCGGCTCCACCGAGGGCATGATCGCCTCGCTGCTCGCCACGGCCGACCCCGGCGACGAGATCGTCATCTTCGAGCCCTGGTACGAGAACTACGGCCCCGACGCCTGGCTCTCCGGCGCCACCCGCCGCTACGTCCATCTGCGTGCCCCGGACTGGACTTTCGATCCCGACGAACTGAAGGCCGCCTTCACGCCGCGCACGCGGGCCGTGATTCTGAATTCGCCCAACAACCCCACCGGCAAAGTCTTCAATCGCGAGGAGTTGGAGCAGATCGCAGCACTCTGCCGCGAACGTGACGTCCTCTGCATCACCGACGAGATCTACGAGCACATCCTCTACGACGGTGCCGAGCACATCCCCATGCTCACGCTCGACGGCATGCGGGAGCGCACCATCCTGGTGAACTCCATGAGCAAGACCTGGAGCGTCACCGGATGGCGCGTCGGCTGGGTGATCGCGCCGCCCGAAATCACCGCCGCGGTCCGCAAAGTGCACGACTTTCTCACCGTCGGCGCCGCCGCCCCTTTGCAGCAGGCCGGAGCCGCCGCGCTGGCCATGCCGGACAGCTACTTTGCGGAACTATCCCGCCATTACGCCTCCCGGCGGGACTATCTTTTGCGGATCTTGAATGATATCGGTTTTCACACATACCGGCCTCGCGGCGCCTATTACGTCATGGCCGGTTTCGCAAGCCTGGGCTTTGACAATGATATTGCAATGACTCGTCATCTAATTGAAACGGTAGGGGTTGCCGTCGTTCCGGGGTCCAGCTTCTTCGAGGAGCGCCAACTCGGCTCCTCATTAGTTCGCTTTTGTTTCTGCAAGAAGTATGAGACGCTGGAGGAGGCGGGATTGCGGTTAAAGTCCCTCCAACCCCGATAAAGCGCCCGAGGCGCACGTGAGCCGAGGGAGTCCTCAAAGAAGGACGGTTGAAGCGAAATGTCACCTAATTTCCTCTGGCAGGACCAGCCAGTCCGAGCCAATGGCTCAGGTCCGATGATCGATTTGGGAGAAACACGTCCGTCTCTCCTGAACCTCACCCTGGGCATCACCCGTGTGATCGAGCAGGAAAGCCTCGACGTCACCATCCACGGCTCCAGCGACGGCGAGACGTGGCAGGATAAGCCTCTCACCGCGTTTCCCCAGAAGTTCTACTGCGGCGTCTACAGCCTGATGCTGGACCTGTCCGAGAATCCGGATGTCCGTTTCCTGCGCGTGAACTGGAAGCTGAACCGCTGGGGCCGCGGCGAATCCGAACCCCTCTTCAACTTCTACGTCTTTGCTGAGCCGGTGGCCTCGCATCTGGCCACGGCCCAAGTCGCCTGAACCTCGACTTAGACCAGAATCTCGAACGCTGACTCGGTCCGCTCCACGCGGTTATAAGCCGTGTCGCGCTCGACGGGTTCGCGTCCCGCTTCCCGGATCAACCGCAACAGTTCGCCCCGGCGCAGGCTCTGGCTGGTCTCGGCGCCCGCGTCGTGGTAGATCTTCTCCTCCACCACCGTGCCGTCGATGTCGTCCGCTCCGAAGCGCTGCGCGATCTGCGCGATCTTCGGCGTCATCATCACCCAGTACGCCTTGATGTGCGGGATGTTGTCGAGCATCAGCCGGGCCACGGCGATGTTCTTCAAGTCCATGAAACCTGTCGTGCGGCTGACGTGCTCCAGCGGCGTGTTGTCCGGGTGGAAGGCCAGCGGGATGTAGGTGACGAAGCCGCCCGTCTCGTCCTGCAACTCGCGCAGCCGCACCAGGTGATCCACGCGGTCCTCTTCGTTCTCGATGTGCCCGTAGAGCATCGTGCAATTGGACTTGACGCCCTGCCGGTGCGCCTCCCGCGCCACATCCAGCCACTCGCCGCCGTCGATCTTGTGGTCGCAGATGATGCGCCGTACTCGCTCGTTGAAGATCTCGGCGCCGCCGCCCGGCATCGAGTCCATCCCAGCCTCCTTCAGCCGCCGGATCACCTCCGGAATCGGCGTCTTGAAGCGTTTGGCGAAGTAGGCGATCTCCACCATCGTGAAGGCCTTCAAGTGGACCTTCGGGTATCGCTGCTTCAGCCCGCGCAGCATCTCGCAATACCAGTCCAGCGTGAGCTCCGGGTGTAGCCCGCCGACGATGTGGATCTCCGTGACGGCGTCCGTATACCCCTCGCCGGCACGGTGCCAGATCTCCTCGAGCGACATCGTGTACGCCTTCGGGTCCTTCGCCTTCTTGCCGAACGCGCAGAGCTTGCAGCTTGCCACGCAGACGTCGGTGGGGTTGATGTGCCGGTTGACGTTGAAGTAGGTGATGCTGCCGTGCATGCGCTCGCGGACGATGTTGGCCAGGTAGCCGACAGCCAGCAGGTCGCCCGAGCGGAACAGCGTGAGTCCGTCCTCGAAGCTGAGGCGCTCGCCCTTCTCCACCTTCTCCCGGATCGGGAGCAGGCGCTGATCGTCGAAGACAGGCTCAAAGTTCATCGGGAAATCCTCAGCGGTACACAAGAATATCGGTCGCCCAGAAGGCGAAGAACAGCAGGCTCACCCAGCCGTTCATGGTGAAGAACGCGGCGTCGACGCGCGAAAGGTCGTCGTGCCGCACCAGGCTGTGCTCGTAGATCAACAGCGCGGCCACCACGGCGATGCCCCCCGCCGCCGGCCAGCCCAAGTCCAGCGAAACGGCCAGCGCCGCCAGGCAGCCGACCATGGCGACATGGAACAGCCGCGCCACATTCAGGGCGCTTCGGATGCCCAACCGCGCCGGCAGGCTGAACAGCCCGGCCCGGCGGTCGAAGTCGTAATCCTGGCAGGAGTAGATGACGTCGAACCCCGCCGTCCACAGCGTTACCGCCGCGGTCAGCCAGAGAATCGCCGGCGCCAGCGTCCCCGTGACCGCGATCCACGCCGCCGCCGGCGCAATGCCCAGCGCGAAGCCCAGCACGACGTGCGACATCGACGTAAAGCGCTTCGTCCACGAATACGTCAGCACCACCGCCAGCGCCAGCGGAGCCAGCTTCAGGCACAGCGGGTTCAGCATCGCCGCGGCCAGCAGGAAGACGGCGATCGACACCAGAATGAAGCCCCAGGCGAAGCCGCGCGACAGCAGCCCCGCCGGGATATGCCGCGCCTTCGTGCGGGGGTTCTCGGCGTCGATCGCGGCGTCCAGCACGCGGTTGAACGCCATGGCCGCCGACCTCGCCCCCACCATCGCCACCACGATCCAGACCAGCTTTAGCCACAACCCATCCACCGGAAAGCCCACGGAGCGCCAGCCGAGCAGCGCCCCGGTCAGCGCAAACGGGAGCGCGAACACGGAGTGCTCAAACTTGATCATCTCCAGCGTGAGCAGGAACTTACGCCACACGCTGGGCCGCACGGCGGCGCTTTGAACTGGTGAGGACATTTCCAGTGTGGAATCGAGCTAAGTTACCATTTTATTCGATGCTTAGCCTTCGTATTGCGGCATTTGCCCTGTTCGCCTTCCTGGCGGGCTGCGGGCAGGATGCCGCGACCGTCCAGGATCTGCGCTCCACGCCCATCACGCTGCCCAGCGGAAAGGTGATCCGTGCCGAGCGCGTCACCGAGCTGGAGGACATGGCCCGCGGCATGATGTTCCGCGAGAGCCTGCCCGACGACCGCGGCATGCTCTTCATCTACGGCAAGGAGCAGCCAGGCCTCCGCTTCTGGATGTTCAACGTGAAGATTCCATTGGACATCGTCTGGATGGACGCCAACCGCAAGATCGTCCAGATGGTCTACGAATGCCCGCCCTGCCCGGGCCCGGAATCGAAGTGCCCCTCCTATGGCGGCGACTTCCCCTCGCAATACATCCTGGAGTTGAAGGGCGGCGAAGCCAAGCGACAGGGGCTCCGCCCCGGCATGACCCTGCGATTCTGATCTGGACACCCAACCATGGACCGAGACCAACTGAAGAACCTGCTTGAAGAAGTGCAGTCCGGCGCCGTCGCCATTGACGAAGCGATGGAGCGCATCAAGCACATGCCGTTCGAGAACGTCGGCTACGCCACCATCGACCATCACCGCGCCATCCGCACCGGGCTCCCCGAAGTGATCTTCGGCAAGGGCAAGACGCCGGAGCAGATCGCCGGCATCGCCGCCCGTCTGCTGGAGCGCGCCTCCAACATGCTGGCCACGCGCGCCACGCCCGAAGCCTACGAGCTGGTGAAGAAGCAGTTCCCCGACGCCGAATACTTCCCCATGTCCGGCGCGCTGCGTGTCTGGCGCGACCGCACCCTCCACGGCAAAGGCCCCCTGGCGGTGGTCTGCGCCGGTACGACCGACATTCCCGTCGCCGAGGAGGCCGCCGTCACAGCCGAGGTGATGGGTAACGAAGTGGTGCAGGTGGCCGACGTGGGCGTGGCGGGCATCCACCGCCTCTTCGGCCACATGGACATCATCCGTCAGGCGAAGGTTGTGGTGGTCTGCGCCGGCATGGAAGGCGCGCTCCCGAGCGCCGTCGGCGGCCTGGTCTCCTGCCCGGTGATCGCCGTCCCCACCAGCGTCGGCTACGGCGCCAGCTTCCACGGCCTGGCCGCGCTGCTCGGCATGCTGAACTCCTGCGCCTCCAACGTCACCGTCGTCAACATCGACAACGGCTTCGGCGGCGGCTATGTGGCGAGTTTGATCAATCGGGCGTGAAGAGGGCGCTACGCGCCTGCCCGGTTGGCCGCTCCGCAAAAGATTATACTGAAATATAACTGTTGGAGGATCGCCATGCACACAACGAACCTGCGAAAAGTCGGCGGCTCGGTCATGCTGGCCGTCCCGCCCGCGCTGCTCGACATTCTGCGTCTGCAGCCCGGCGCCCAGGTCGGCATCGCGATTGAAAGCGGCCGGCTGATCGTGGAGCCTCAGCAGCGTCCCCGCTATACCCTGGACGAGCTCCTTGCCCAATGCAATCCCAAGAAGGCCCGCGCGAAGGAAGATCGTGAGTGGGTCAGCGACAGGCCGGCAGGCGCTGAGATCCTCTGATGAAGCGCGGTGAAATCTGGCTGGTCGGACTGGACCCCTCACAAGGGCATGAGCAAAAGGGCCGCCGCCCGGTCCTGATCGTTTCGCCGGAGGCGTTCAACCACGTCACCAAAGTGCCCGTGGTTCTTCCCATCACCAGCGGAGGAAACTTCGCGCGAACAGCCGGGTTCGCCGTCGCCCTGACATGCGCAGGAATCAAGACGACGGGCGTGGTCCGCTGCGATCAACCCCGCGCCCTCGATCTCCGAGCCCGCGGCGGCAAGAAACTGGAAACCATTCCGGCCGTGATCATGGATGAAGTCTTGGCAAGGCTCGCGCCGATCTTCGAGTGACCCCGCAGTTCCGCGTGTCGAGGGTCGCGAAGTTCAGGCTGAAGGGGAAGTAGCGCCCCTGAGTGAAGACGTAATTCGGAATGTTATGTGTGGCCTAATTGAACCTGTCTCTCTTCCCACCCCATTTTCCAGCCTGCCGTGGTTCCTATCTGAGCGCCGGATCAAGTCCACGGTGGATTCCGAAAGGTCCGATCCTTACCTTTCCTCGAAGGACTTCGCGGCGACCCAAAAACCAAGTGCCATGCTGTTATGAAGAAGAAGCCTGCTGCGATCAGGGAGACGACCTCGGCGGGATGGCGGACAAAGACCGGCAAGACTAAAGCCACCAACAATGCTGCGAACCAGCGCCCAGCGTGTCTTGGCAGCTTCATTGGCATCTCGATGAGGGCAACGCTCTTGCAATTTCCTCGCCCGGGGCTAGGAGAAAACGGGACGGATACATCTTCCGTTTGAGGAAAATAGCTTCAGACGCATCTAACTGAGCGAAGCCGAAATTCAGCAAATTATGCATGGCTCGAATGCGTCTATCCCTTTTCCCCCAGCCATCGACTGCCTGCTCATGCCAATCCGGCCGGCAGCACAGTAGGCAAAGCCACCGCCGTCCCGCCGCAAGTCATCCAACTCAACCGGCCGTTCATCACCGTGTCCCGTGTCCAGAGTACAGCATTACAGCAGCCATGATATCGCTGTATCTTCTCCAAGTGTGAGGAGCGGGAGGATTCGTGCCTCTTCGCCCCCTCGTCCCAACCGCAGACCCGAATGGCTTTAATCCCGAGCGGCTCTTGACACTCAGCCGGGGTGCCTTATACTCCTCCCATACAGGAGGGACGTGCATGAGGGGGCTCGTTCTGTTTCTGGGCGGGTGCGCCGCATTGGCGGCTGCGGATGACGGTGCCGCTCTTTTCCAGGCCATCCGCAATGGGGACACGGCTTACCTAAAGTCCAATCTGACAGCAGGCAATCTTGAGACACAGGATCGCCGCGGCGCAACGCTGCTCATGCACGCCGCCGCCTTCGGGAATCTCGAAACGCTGAAACTGCTGCTCGACAAGGGCGCGAACGTCAATGCGCGAAACACCTTCGACGCTTCCGCACTCCTCTGGTCCACCCGCGATCCTGATAAGGCGCGACTACTCGTCGAACGCGGCGCCGACGTGAACGCACGCTCTCGACAAGGGCGAACGCCGCTGATGCTCGCCTCGCTGCTGCATGGCGGGTCGCCGGTCGTCACGATGCTCCTGGACCGGGGCGCGAAAGTGAATGTACAGGACACCCGCGGCGACTCCGCGCTCGGCCTAGCGGCCGGCATCGGCGCCGTCGAAACCATGCGTCTCCTGCTCGCGCATGGGGCCGATCCCAAACTCGCCAACAACAAAGGCGAGCCGCCGATCATTCTGGCTACGAAAGGTAAGCGCGCCGAAGCGGTTCGGCTGCTCCTCGACAAGGGCGTCGACGTGAACGTGGCCTCCGGGCACTACAACACAGTGCGCCACGGGCCGATCGCGATGGTCCGTCTCACGCCCCTGCACCGCGCCGCTGCGTTCGGCCCCGTCGAGATGGTCCGGGATCTTCTGAAAGCCGGCGCCAAGGTCGATGCGCGCGACAGCCGCAATTTGACTCCGCTCATGTTCGCGTGCGCGACCGAGTACCCGTCCGTCGACATCGTGCGAGAACTCCTCGCGGCCGGCGCCGAGGTCAACGCGAGGGACTCCTCCGGGGAGAGCGCCCTCGATTGGGCGGAGAAGTTCGCCTATCCGCCAATCCTTGCCGTATTGAAACAGGCAGGCGCCGAGCGGCGCACCGACTACCAGCAGCCAAAGCGGCCTGACGTTCCCGCCCCCAAGCCCGCCGAAGCGCTTGCCCGCTCGATTGCGCTGCTGGAGCGCTCCAGCGCGGAGTTCTTTCGCCAGAGCGGTTGCGTGGCCTGCCACCACCAGGCGCTGATTGCCCGTGCGCAGCGCCCGGCCCGTGCGGCGGGCGCATCCATCGACGAAGCCGCCGCACGCGAACAGGCGGCACAGCTCAGGGGGCAGTGGCTCTCCTCGCAAGAGGAGTTCCTCCAGTCGCTCAATCCGGGCGGTGGGCCGAACCGTCTCGCGGAAAACCTGCTCGGCCTCGCCGCCGCGGGCTATCCCGGAGACGTCATCACCGACTCCGCGGTGACCGACCTCGCCGAAGCGCAGGCGGCCGACGGAAGCTGGCCCGCCGGTGAGGAGCAGCCGCGCCCGCCGATCACCGAAAGCGTCATCGGCTCGACGGCGCGCGCGATTGGCGCCGTCCGGGCCTACGCGATTCCCGCCCGCCGCAAAGAGTTCGAGAGCCGCATCGCCCGGGCCTCCGCCTGGCTGAAGAACGCCAAGCCCGCCACAACTGAGGATTTCACGACGCAATTGCAGGGCTTGGTCTGGGCCGCGGCGCCGAAGCCGGATCTCGATCAGGCTGCCCAAGCACTGATGGCGCTGCAACGCGAGGACGGGGGCTGGGCCGGCAATCCCAACTTGAAGAGCGACGCGTACTCAACCGGCCAGGCCCTGACCGCGCTTGCGGAATCCGGCCTGCCGCCCGCGACTCCGGCGTACCGCCGGGGCATCGAGTACCTGCTCGCCACCCAGTTCCCCGATGGCTCCTGGTACGTCCGCAGCCGTACGATCAAGTTTCAGCCCTACTTTGAGAGCGGCTTCCCGTTCAGTCACGACCAGTGGATCTCCGCCGCCGCCACCGGTTGGGCCGCGCAGGCCATCGCCCACATCCTGGAACCGCGAGCCGCCAGCGCTCGGCGTTAGCTGGCCTCAACGGACCACTGTTCGGATCTTCTGAAGGCCTGAATCCGCTGTTTTGCGTTTGGCAAACTGGCACGCATTTACGTAAGTGAAGTCGCAATTCATCCCGGTATGTATGGACTAATTTCGACTGTCGTCTTTCCCCCGAGGGCACGCCCGTTTAGGGTCATTCCCCAAATCCGCGAAGGCAGTTTGCTCGCGGGGCGCAGTCCATGGCATCATCGAGGTCGCGGAGCCCAGGTTGCGGCGCTTCGCCCTGCCAGAAGAAATATTGAGTGGATGGAGCACGTTTCGATGGAAAACTCCTTGGCGGCCCTCAAGGGCGTAATAGATGCAGGGCAGTTCGAAGAACTGATCGGGACTTTGGAGGGTGATTGGCTGGACGTAAAGGGACAGCCATATCAATTTGATAAGGGGGAGTTTGCAAAGCGCGAATTCGCAAAAGACGTTTCAGCGTTCGCAAACGCGTCAGGTGGATTCATTCTCGTGGGATTCACTACCGACAAAAGCGCAACGCACCCTGGTGAAGTGATAGCCGCGATGCGCCCTATCGATGCAGCGCTCTTTGACAGAGAACGCCACATGAAGTTGGCGAGCGAATGGGTTTACCCAGAGATCCGTGGCATCGATTGCCAATGGCAACAGGCGGGCGTCGATCCGGAAAAGGGCATTGGAGTGGTCTATGTCCCTCCACAAGATGACAGATCGAAACCCTTCCTCATAAAGAAGTACGTGGAGGGACAGAAATGTACTGAAACGATTGTAGGCTATGCCGAACGGAAGCGCGATTCTACTAACATTCGATCCGTCGTTGAATTGCATCAGGCCCTTCGAATGGGGCTTACGATGGACCAGGAGTTAATAGGCAGGTTGGTTAGTATCGAACGGCTGATTGAGCAGCACTACACGTCAACAAAGGAGACACTACAGTCATCTGAAAGGAATTCCATGGTTGATGAAAGAATTTCTGCTGCGCTGGATCATGAGGGAATGGAGAGCTTACCTTCGATTGTTCTTGCAATAACACCAATGGAGCCTGTCAGTCTTCAAACACTTTTTTCCGATGGCCCAGACAGCATCAGAAGGAAGCTCGAATGCCCACCTCAACTTCGACCTTCGGGGTGGGATTTGGGCACACTTGATCGAGCCAAGTTCGTGGAGGGTAAGTATCTCCGGGTAACGAATGGGGACAGGAAAGTTGTTGACCTATATAGGGACGGGGGACTGGTGTTCGCTGGCTTGGCAAATAGCAAGTTCCTAGGCTGGGGCGGTCACGACATTCGGCGACTGCATCCATTGGCTTTTATCGAATTGGTAGTCAGTTTTACGCTGTTCTACAAGCTCGTGATCGCAGACTGTGCACCTTTGCCGAAAACGCTGGATGTCAGGCTCCAACTGCGGCACATGCATGCTGGCGGGCAAAAGTCCTGCCTGCTTCCTTACGGAGTTGACACTTGGGAGTGGTCAATAGGAAGGAATGCCCTTGAAGCCCCAAAGGACTCGTGGTCCATCGAGAAGGTTGTGGCCGTCAGCGAGTTTGTGCCGAAGCGAGTGGCTTACGAACTCGTCCAGGAAGCGTACTTCTGGTTTGGCCACCCGGAAGAGGTCATTCCGTTCGTCAAAGAGTTAGATGGCACGAAGATTGTAGATACGGATAAGATCGCCCAAGTGCGCTGAGCCGTTGAATCGACCGTCGGCCTGCGGCCGGGTCTCCATGAGGGGACACTCTTAATGGACGAATTACACTGGAGGGAGTCGAACGATTGGTATGAAATACCCGGACGAAATGTTTACTAAGGAGCAACTGAAAAAGTTGGAAGAACCGCTCATGCTCGAGCACCGGTATTTTTTCCATTGTACTCCAGAGGTGAACCTCAAAAGCATTAGACTAGAGGGACTTGACGTTCGATATTCTAATGCGGACAGACGAGTCCGGAATGAGCCACCGGTCATGCGCTTCTGCACGTGCGCTGAACTGTCACATACTTTCGGGATGATATGTAATGACACGAATTCAGACATCGATACGCCGGCCCAGGGAGTTGCGATTATTCGTGTCCAGGCGTTAGCGTTGCTCAGCCGCCATTTCGGCCTTGATTGGTCAATGAGTCAAACGAGCGCGATAGCTCAAGCGGAGTTCAAGAAGGACTGTGAGCGTGATCTAACTGAGTATGAAGTACGTGTCCTGGTTCGTCGTATAGGCTACCTCTCTTGCTATGAGACACTTCCAGCTGAAGAACTTGAATTTTCGAAGGATGGCAGACAGGTGTTTGTGCCATTCGCTAATTCCTAGGGCCAACTACGCGAGTGCGAGTCGAATGCAGCGCCGCACGGTTGTTGCCTGAACTGTATTTGATGCAAGATGATGGATAGTATCTTACAGTAAACCTTGCTAGAAGTGAGTGAATATGGCAAAATTACAAATATGTCGTGGATCGGGAATGGGGGGCGGAGAATGTTCGCCAACAGGCACGCGGAACACTCTGACGTGCCAAGAGGCGGAGCCTGTCTAAGTAGAAGAATGGAAACGGAGAAAAAGTGGAAAATAGGGACTGGAAATAAGAACAGACGTATTTGCAGGAGTGAAGGCGAAAGGCAGCATGCTATACATGCCTTGAAGACGACTCGGCCACTTTCCGCCGTTCCCATCGGGTTCACCGGCGATGCTGACGGCAAATGCGGACAGGCACATCTTATCCCAAACAAGCCGATCCCGTTTCCCGAAAGTCCCGTCTAGCGGGCGAGCTACGTCGTCCCACGCGTTTCCTGGCGACCGGCGTGACAGGCTCGGGCTCTCCGCATCAGCCACGCTTCTCAGGCCGGCAGCGTAAAAAGAGAGCCCGCCCCCTTTCCAATCCCCAGCTCTGGAATATTCTGAAGGCATGAGACCGTTGTTCCGCATTCTGCCGGCCCTCCTGTTCGCCGGCCTGATGTTTGCCCAGGCGCCCAAGGCCCCGTCCAAGGCCAAGGGGACACCGCCGCCCCCGCCTCCACCTACGGTGGTTCGCGAGGACGGACTCTACGGGACCATCCGTACCTCCATGGGCGCCGTCGTCTTGAAGATGTTCGAGAAGGAATCGCCCATCGCGGTGAAGAACTTCATGGGCCTCGCCATGGGCGGCAAGGCTTGGACCGACCCCAAGACCAACCGGCGCACCACGCGAGCCATGTATCCCGGCACCATCTTCCACCGCGTGATCCCCGATTTCATGATCCAGGGCGGCGACCCCACCGGCACCGGCAACGGCGGCACCGATGTCATCAAAGACGAGTTCGACCCCAGCCTGAAGTTCGACACCGCGGGCCGCCTCGCCATGGCGAACGCCGGGCCGGGCACTGGCTCCTGCCAGTTCTTCATCACGGAGAAACCCACGGCGTGGCTCGACGGCAAGCACACGATCTTCGGGCAGGTGATCGAGGGCCAGGACGTGGTTGAATCCATCGCCCGCGTGCCGCGCGACACGACGAAGAACCGGCCCAATACGCCGGTGAAGATCGAGAAGATCACCTTCGAGCGCTGGGCCGCTGGCAAGCTGGCGCCGCTCACTCCGCGCGCGACGGCGGCGCCCAAGAAGGCCGGTGCAGCGACAAAGGCGGCGCCTGCGCCGAAGACCGCGCCCGCGGCCAAGAAGTAGCCCGGCGCTACTGCACGGTGGCCGGGTCGATGGGGATCTCCGCGAAGAAGACTTCCTTGCCGGTGGAGGCTTCGCGGATCCCCGAGACGTACAGCATCGAGTTGCGGGTGTTGCGCGTCTGGAAGTAGAAGAAGCCGTGCGCTGACTCGCCCTTCAGCAGCGTCTTCGCGCCCCACGCGCGCGAATCGAACTCAATCGCGCTGAGCGGATTCTTCTTCTTCGGCAGCGGGATCGGCGACGGGTAGCCCACGCCTGAGCTGGGCCGCTTGACGCCCACCAGGTAGGGCAGCTCGGTCGCCTTGGTCGGCTCGAGCTTTTGTCCCCGCGAATTCTGGAAGAGCGTCATCATGCGGTCCAGCATGTAAGTGTCGCTCCCCGTGTTCTCGAGCACCAGAAGCACGGGCAGCACTTCGTACTCGTTGGGATTCACCTTGCCGCCGAACAGCGGCTTGGTGTCGCCGTCCGTCTCAAAGGCGATGGCGGCGAGTTTCAATTGGCCGATGGTCTGGTGCGAAGGGTAAGCGGACGCCGGCTTCGGACGAAACGGCGCATCCTTCTGGCCCCGCAGCGGGAGCCAGAGGCCCATGGCGGCTATACTCAGAACAGCGATCAGAACTTTGCGGCGCAGCCTCATCTATCTCCTCTATTGGGCCGTTCAGGCCATCGCGTTTCCGCTTCTCTTACTCTATCTTGGGCTTCGGATCGTCAGAAACCGGGCATATCTCAAACATCTCGGTGAGCGGTTCGGCTTCCTGCCCGCGGCTTTTCAACGGACGGTTCCGGGCGCCATCTGGTTGCACGCTGTCAGCGTCGGCGAGGCGCTGACAGCCGTGAACCTCATCCGCCGCATCCGCCAGACGCTCCCCAACGCGCCGGTCTACGTGTCGTGCTCGACACTGGCCGGACGAGCGATGGCCGAACAGAAACTCGCGGGACTCGCCGCGGGCGTCTTTTACTGCCCCCTCGATTACCGGTTCGCCGTGCGCCGCGTGCTGCGCGCGCTGAAGCCCGCGCTGGTGGTCGTCATGGAGACCGAGATCTGGCCGAACCTGTGGCGCGATGCGCGGCTGTCGGGCGCGGGCCTGCTGGTCGTCA
This sequence comes from Bryobacteraceae bacterium, assembly GCA_050789245.1. GTDB lineage: Bacteria > Acidobacteriota > Terriglobia > Bryobacterales > Bryobacteraceae > PNKE01. Next base: position 30,880 of record JBOZRR010000054.1, read on the forward strand.
ACGGACGCATCTCCGACAAGGCGCTGCCGCGCTACCGGCGTTTCTCGTGGTTCTTCCGCGCCGCCATGCACTTCCCCGAAGCCATTCTGGCGCAGGATTCCATCGCCGCCGCACGCTACCGCGAACTCGGTGCGACCGAGGTGATCGACGCGGGGAATCTCAAGTACGATTTCGATCCCGGCTCGACGGTGGTGTCGAGAGAAGTGCACGATTTTCTCGAGCGAGTGCGCCCGGAGACGACGTGGATCGCCGCGTCGACGATGCCGCCGGCCTTCGACGGAGACGTCGACGAAGACGACGTGGTTCTCGACGCTTTTCACGCGTTGTCTCGAGAGAATCTGCGTCTTCTTCTCGTGCTCGTGCCGAGACGGCCGGAGCGCTTCGACGGAGCTGCGGAAAAACTCGAGAAAAACGGCATTTCCTACGTGCGGCGCTCAACGTTGACGGCGGATTCGACGCTCGAACTGCCGGGCGCGCTGCTGCTCGACACCATCGGCGAATTGAGCGGACTTTTTGGCGTGGCGAGCGTCGTATTCATGGGCGGCTCCATCGCGAAACGCGGCGGGCACAACATCCTGGAGCCGGCTGCGTTCGGCGTGCCGGTCGTCGCCGGTCCTCACAACGAGAATTTTCAGAGCATCGCCGACGATTTTGTCGCCGGCGGCGGGCTGACGATCACGACGCGGGAGACGCTGGCCGCCGATGTCGGACGCCTGCTCGCGGACGAAGGCGCGCGGCGTCAGGCGGGCGAGCGGGCGAAGCAACTCGCCGACGCGAAGCGGGGCGCGACCGCGCGCGCTGTGGACCGGATCGAGCGGCTGTACGACGAGGCGCTGCCGAGGCCGTTCCCTTCGTGGCCGTGGCGCATTGCGATGACGCCGCTCGCATGGCTGTGGCGCTTGGGCGTCGCTCTAGATCGCGGATCGAAGCAGGCCGCGCGGCTCGAACCTGCCGCGCCGGTGATCAGCGTGGGCAATCTGGCGATGGGCGGCACGGGGAAGACGCCGTTCGTGCTGTGGCTGGCGCGAAAGCTGTCGGAGCGCGGGTTGCGGCCCGCGATTCTGACGCGCGGCTACCGGCGCAAGGACGCGTCGACGACGCTGGCGCTGCTCCCGGGCGAGAGCGCGCCGGTGGATTCGACGGGCGAGGAGGCGCAGATCTTCGTGCGTGCGGGCGTGGCGGCGGTCGGGATCGGCGCGGACCGTCGTGCGTCGTGGGCGGCGCTGGCGGCGCGAGGCTTTTCGGGCGTGGCGCTGCTCGATGACGGCTTCCAGCATTGGGCGCTGCGGCGCGACCTGGACATCGTGTTGATCGACGCGCTGGACCCGTTTCGCGGCGGCGTGTTTCCGATCGGCACATCGCGCGAACCGTTCGCGGCGCTGCGGCGCGCCGACGTGGTGATCATCACCCGGGCGGAAGCGGGCCGGACTTACGCGGGGCTGCGTGCGGAGATCCTGCGGCGGAATCCGGCGGCGCTGGTGCTGACGGCGCGAACGGTGGCGGCTGCGCCCGAAATGAGCGGGCGCGTGGCGGCGTTCTGCGGGATCGGTCAGCCGGAGGCGTTCCGGCGCACGCTGGCATCGCTCGGTATTGCGCCGGTGCGTTTCGAGGCGTTCGCCGACCATCACCACTACACGGCCGGGGACCTGCGTCCGCTGGCCGAGGGCGTGGACGCGCTGCTGACGACTGAGAAGGATCTGATGAACATCGGCGCGGCGCTGATCGAGGAGTTGAAGATCGTGGCGGTGACGATCGCGATTGAAGTCGATCACGAAGAAGAACTGCTGACGTTGATTGAGAGCCGCATCACCATTGGCTGAGTGGGAGCGGTAATCTGTAAGGCATCATGAGTTCCCAAAGCAGACGTTCATTTCTCAGCCGTGCCGCTGCCGGCGCCGTTACGTTTCGCATGGTGGGCCAGGCCGCGCAGTCCACGAACGGACAGGGCCTTCAACTTGGATTCATCGGGAGTGGCATCCGCGGGAAGCAACTGATCGACGAATTCATGAGCGTGCCGAACGTGAAGGGGGTCGCGGTCGCCGACCTCTACGACGGGTGCCTGGAGCGCGCGAAGGAGCAGCTTGGCGCGTCGATTCAGACGACGAAGGATTACCGCGCGATTCTCGACAACAAGGACGTGCAGGCGGTGGTGATCGCCACGCCGGATCACCACCACGAGCGGATCGTGCTGGATGCGCTAAACGCGGGCAAGCATGTGTACGTCGAGAAGCCGATGACTTGGACGTTCCTGGAAGGCAAGCGGATCATGGCCGCGTCGGCGAAGAAGCCGGACCAGGTGCTGATGGTGGGCAGCCAGGGCAAGACGTCGACGATGACGGCGAAGGCGAAGGAGATTGTGGCGTCTGGCAAGCTCGGGAAGCTGAGCATGGTGCGGCTGTCGGAGCACCGCAACACGGCCGAGGGCGCGTGGGTGTATCCGGTTCCGCCGGACGCCAGCGAGAAGACGATTGACTGGCAGCGGTTCCTGGGCAGCGCGCCGCAGCGGCCGTTCGACCCGAAGGTGTTCTTCCGGTGGCGCTGCTGGTGGGAATATTCGGGCGGCGTGGCGACGGACCTGTTCGTCCACCAGTTCACGATGCTGCACGAGATTCTGGGCGTGAAGCGTCCGGAGGCGGCTGTGTCGATGGGCGGCATCTTCCGCTGGAACGACGGGCGCACGGTGCCGGACGTGATGAACTCGATCCTGGAGTACCCGGAAGGGTTTGTCGTGGACACGTACGTGAACCTGGCGAACAGCATCCAGCGCGAGCGCGGCGTCTGGATCATGGGCAGTGAGGCGACGCTGCAGATCGAAGGCGGGCGGATGGTGCTGTATCCTGAGCCGATCTACGCCGAGGTGCAGAATTACGGCAGTGAGAATTTCCCGAAGCGGCTGCGCGACGAGTACCTGAAGTCGTTCGCGGGCAAGCCGGGCACGCAGCGGCGCCAGCAGGAGGAGATTCGTGTCGAGCGCGGGCCGATTCACGTTGCCCACTTCGTCGATTCGGTGGTGAACAAGAAGCCGAGCCGCGAAGACGCCGAGGCGGGCCACTGCGCGGCGGCGGCGGCGCAGCTCTGCAACCGCGCGTACCGCGAGAAGCAGCGCACGGAGTGGAAGGACCTGGAGATGGGCCTCGCCTGACGGCGCGAGTATGCCGAAGGGATTTCTACCGATTGTCCTGACGATTTGCGGGCTGCTGGGCATCGTATGGGTTGCCCTGTTCATGCTCAGCACGCCGCGCGAGATCCGGACGGAGATCATCATCGACGCGCCGCTCGAGAAGACGTGGCAGACGCTGATCGATTTCGGCGAGTATCCGGCGTGGAATCCCTTCATCCAACACATCAGCGGGCAGCTTGTTGTGGGGTCAGAGCTGGAGGTGCATATCCAACCGCCCGGCGGGTCCAGCATGGTGTTCCGCCCGAGGGTGCAGGAGGTCCGCGAGACGCAGGCGCTGGAGTGGAAGGGGCAATTGCTAGTGCCGGGGTTGTTCGACGGGGTGCACCGGTTCGAGGTGTCATTCCACGATCTGGGGAAGACGAAGCTGGTGCACAGCGAGCGATTCAGCGGGATCCTGGTGGGGCCGCTGTCGGATTCAACCCTGGCCCGGACCGAGCAGGGCTTCCGGGAGATGAACGAGGCGTTCAAGAAACGGTGCGAAGCGGGGCGGTGAGTGGCGATCACAAAAACTTTCGAACTCGATTTGGCTTGTTTTGAGAGGGATGCGAATTGAGGGGGTTCGGATGCTTGATTGAGTCAGGGTAGGTTTTCAGGCGGAGGTGGAGGTATGGTGTTGAGCCGGATGGGGGATGCGGAGTGTCGAGGGATCGGTGAGCTTGTCGTTCCGCCTCAGCGGGGTAGGGACGCGGGCTCGTGGGTGGATTCACTTGCGGCTTTGTGGCGGGCGGTTTGCCGTCCGATGCGGGCTGCGTCGAACGAGGAGGATCGGCGCCGAGCGGTGATGTGGCAGCAGGGCTACTGATACGGCTATGACGGGAGCGAACGGGGCGGTTTCCGGGCCGAGGGAGGCAGGTTTTTCCTGATGGGCTTTGCCGGGGGGGATACGGTGTGCGGGTCCGATGGAGGGGCTGAGGGCTCGGCGTGGGTATGTTGGCAGGATGGAACTCGGGTTTGGATGGGGTTGGCGGCAAGGAACGGGATCAGGAAACAGGGCTGGAGTATTGTGGGGCGACTTTCGGGGCGGGAAATGCGTTTGTCCCCTTTTCCCCTAGAAGTAAGCTGCGATACCAGTCGCACAGCGGGACGCAGGAGGCCGGCAAGGGTTCCCTGCGGCGTCTAAGACCGCCCTTGATGGCCTCTTGAGCTCGCCTGAGAATGGCTCACGCAACGGCGTAACACCCACGCCGAAGCCCTCGCAAAATGTATTTGGTTACTGGAGTCAATGGAGGCTCTGCCTGCCCGTCAGTCGGATTAGGGAGACACTTCAACCAGCAGACTTTCCAGTTTCCCCAGATACCGTTTTCCGGGGCGGCTCAGGAGGCAGTCGCGATGCGCAGGGTTCTATTTTACGCCGCAAATGCTGCCATGGTACTCGCCGGTCCAGCCAACGAGGGCGACCCATGCCTGCCCGGCCGGGGGCGGATCTGCGGGGACGCCAGGCCCGGCCACTCCGTGGTGCGTATAGTGCCCGGAGACCTTACTGAAACGGCCTTTCGGGAATGCATCGTCAGGCGCAATGGTCCCGGTCTCATTGACGCCGAAGAGAGGATCATCCTGCCGCGGGCACACAAAGCGGGTGAACAAGATAAAGCCATCGGCGGGGTTGGCGTCATCGACAGCAAAGAAGGTCTTCTCGGTCCCGAGAAAGACATTGCTGGCCGGATCGAGGGGGCCCCCTTTCTTCATGCCCGTGTTGATGGTGAGTGTATTCCCCGTCACAGTGGTTCCGTCACCGAAAGTGAACGCCGCTCGACCGACCCACCCCACGATCGCCGGAGGATTCGAAGTAACGTCCATGTAGAGGGTGGCTTGGATGCTGCCGCGGAAGGGCTGGCAATTGCCCTGACCCCAGCTAAGGGAGGCGCACAACACTAGCAATCCTGGAAGGAATGTACAGAATATTCGCATAGTTCATCTCCTCTGTCGTCAGCGACGGCACGAGATCTACCCGATTGCGGCACGGGCCGTCTCAACGCGCCAGTTTCCGAGTAGTCCAGGGAGTTTGCCGATTGCTTCGTCTAAAAGGAGTTCAGGACCACAAACTCTCCAGTCGGTGGCAGTATAGAGCCAAACACCGCGATTGAGGCACAAGATCCCTGTCGCCGCCTGGCCGTTTAGTACTACTTCCGCATGGCCCCTAGTACTACAGCAGCTGCCAAGCGGATATGAGATGGGGGGAGGGGGACATCCATGCTAGGGGTAAGTCAAGGGGGAGACGGAGATCCCCTTGCCCCAGGCGGTGGAGGGTCCTGAGGTGTGACGAAGCGGGACGGACAG
>JBOZRR010000055.1:0-49557 GCA_050789245.1 Bryobacteraceae bacterium
CCCCCAACCTGGTTCCTAAATCGGCGAAACGGAGTCTGCAAACCCAGCGAAATCAACAGGCGTGTCGGCGGAGGTCAGCTAATTTGGACAGGAGTGGGTTGAACTGCTCTCGTGTGTTGGGTAAGCGCTGGAGCGCCACGTCAACCCATTTCCGATCCCCAAAGTGAATGAGCGACCGTATCGCGTAGTTCACCAGGGTTGCGTCATCGCTAACAGCAGCGATGAGGTTTAATTCCGTGATCGAGTTCGCAGATGCAGGCAACTTACCCAAAGCGTACGCAGCGCATGTGGCCAGTCTTGGGTTTTCAGAGGCACCTTGCAGCACACGAATGAGAGCAACTTCATCGTCGAGACGAATACCGGCCTGAGCCAGCGGACCGATCAGCCTGGAATCATTAGCGGTGTCCGAACCTAAACAGACCGTCATCGCGATGAACGCCGGAAGTAGAAGTTTGAACATGTCATTGCGCTTTCTCTACCGTGGTCACGTTGAGGCCAATTTCGTCCAGGAGAAGGACGCACCGTTCCACGGAAGGGTTCCAACCGTTGATGCCCGCTACGGTTTAGGAGTCGCGGCAGGCTTTCAGGATCTGGCGGCGGCCGCAGCCCCTGTCGAAGTGGAATTGGAAGAGCTGGGGTTTCTGAACTTGCCTTGGACGGAGGGAGGCTGCTTCCACGCACAAACAGCCCGTGGTTGGAGTGCTTGTCGCGAAGATAACGGCCTCCCACGCCGATCTGACGCAGTATCCAGGCTATTGCACGCGCTTCTGCCGCTCCGCGGTGATTCGGCGAATCTTTTGTGAGATTGCGTTCCTCCGCGCTTCGGGAGCAAGTGGCCGCAGCTTTTCTAGTACTTTAACGAGATCGACCGGCTGACCATTTGCGTCCTTCATGCCGCTGAAGGCTTCGACGCGGAGTAGCGCCGCCTCCTGAATGCCCTCTCTCTCGTGGACGATGCCCCGCTCCGTCACGCTCCAACCTTCATAACGGCCAGCCTCCGCGAGTGAGGCAGCCAAGTCGAGTTGCTGGACGTGATCCTTGGTGTCCGGGAATCGCTCGAGAGCAACTTCGACCCATTTCCGATCTCCCAGCCGTAGGAGCGACCGTATCGCGTAGTTCACGAAAACTTCTTCTTTGCTAGCAGCAACCACGAGGTTCAATTCCGTCGTTGAGTTCGCGGACGGCGGCAGCTTGCCAAGAGCATAAGCGGCGCGAATCGCCATTCCGAGGTTTTCAGAGGCGCCTTGCAGCAGGCGGATGAGGGCAACTTCGTCATCGAGCCGGACACCAGCCTCAACCAGCGGACCGGTCAACCGGTACTCGGTGGAGTTATCGAACGCCAAACAAGTCGTTGCCGCGATGAACGCCGGAAGTAGAAGTTTGAACATGTCTTTGCGCTTTCTCTACCGTGGTCACGTTGGGGCCAATTTCGTCAAGGAGAAGGACGCACCGTTCCACGGGAGGGTTCCAACCGTTGATTCCCGGTACCGTTCAGGATTCGCGGCAGGCTTTCAGGATCTGGCGGCGGCCGCGGCGGGCGAGTTGGAGGGCGGTGAGGGCGAGGAGGTCGGGGTTGTGGCGGACCTTTTCGCCGGAGGCGGCGAGGGGGACGCGGACGACGCGGAGGCCCATGGCGCGGATGGCGTCGATGTCGACGTCGACGGGGACGGCCTGGTGGCGGGCGTAGTGGCGGCGCGCGGGGGCGGCGATCGGGGCGGTGTTGACGACGGCGTATTCGAGGACGCGGCGGCCGGCGTGGCGCTCGATGGCGCGGAGGTGGGCGGAGGCGGTCATGCCGGTGGTTTCGCCGGGCTGGGACATCAGGTTGACGAAGCAGGCCTTGATGGCGCGGGACTGCTCGATGGCGGAGGCGATGCCGGGGACGAGGAGGTTGGGGATCAGGGATGTGTAGAGCGAACCGGGGCCGAGGGTGATGAGGTCGGCGTTGCGGATGGCTTCCAGGGTTTCGGGCAGGGGACGGCAGGACTTAGGCTGAAGCTCGATGCGGCGGATGGCGACGGTGCTGCGGCTGATGCGGGTTTCTCCGTCGACGACGGAGCCGTCGTCGAGAGTGGCGCGGAGGGCGACTCGGGCGTTGGTTGATGGGTAGATGCGGCCGGCGATGGCGAGGACGTCGGAGCTGAGTTTCACGGCGCGGGAGAAGTCGCCCGTGATCTGGGTCATGACGGTGAGGAAGAGGTTGCCGAAGCTGTGGCCTTTGAGGCCGCGGCCGCTGTCGAAGCGGAACTGGAAGAGCTGGGTGAGCAGGGCTTCGTCCTCGGCGAGCGCGACCATGCAGTTGCGGATGTCGCCGGGGGGGAGCATGCCGAATTCGCGGCGCAGGCGGCCGGAGCTGCCGCCATCGTCGGTGACGGCGACGACAGCGGTGAGGTCGAGGCGCGGATAGGGTGAAGACGGCGGGGCGCTGGTGATGGAGTAGGGCTTGAGGCCCTTCAGGACGGTGGAGAGGCCGGTGCCTCCGCCGATGGCGACGATCCGCAAGGGTCCTTGCGGTGGGAGCCCGCTCATGATTCCAGTGTCGCGCGGAAGCGCGCGGCTACGATTTTTCTCCGGTGACGAGTTCGCGGATGGCGTGGTCCTGGAGCAGGGGCTGGAAATCGGGGTCGTTGCGTGCGGCGGTGCGGATGGTTGGGTCGAGTTCGATGGCGCGCTGAAGGTGCGTCGCGGCGGTGGAGGTGTCGCCCTGGAGGCCGGTGGCGAGCGACATGGCGTAACGGATGTGTCCGGCGTCGCCGAGGTCGATGGCCCTGCGCAAGCTGGCGGCGGCCTCCTCAAGGCGGCGGAGGTTCATGAGGCTGACGGCGTAGTTGTAGTGGTCGTCGGCGGTCTTGAGGGCGACATGCGCCTGCGCGAGCCGCTGGCCGCACATGCGGCCATACATGATGGCGGATTCGTTGACAGAGAGTTTTGGGCCGCCGGAAGCCTGGTCGAACAGAGGCTTGGCTTCGCCGTAGTGTCCCTTGGCGAAGAGCTTCATCGCTTTGGCGAAGAGCTCGGTCTGGGCCTTGGCGTCGAGCTCCGCCGCCGAGGCGGCTCCGTCGGTCGTCGATTTCATATCCGAGTTCTTGACTGGTTTCTTCATGGCGCCCTCAGGGAAGAGAGAATCGTCGCAGCCCCGGGCAATTCAATTCCCTAACTTGGTAGCAGATCGACCGAGCCGGTTGCAACCTGGGAGGCGGCGGACGGAATCCGCAATTCCTCCTCAGGCAATGGTAGCCAGATTCTGCCGGATGCGGCGCTGCCCCATAAAACGAAATACTCCCTATTGTAGGCAGCGGGGAGGGTGTGTCAAGACCCATGGCCGGACGGACGGATACAATCGTCTGAGTGTCGATTGAGGTGTACCGGCCGCCATTCGATCTGGAGGCGTTCGATGACATTCCCGCCGTGTTCCTGGTGTTCGCACGGGAAGGGAAGCCATACCTGGGGCGAACGTCGAAGCTGCGTCGGCGGCTGAAGCGGCTGCTGGGAGAACGGGAAGGGACGGGGCGGCTGCTGAGCCTGCGGGACGTGGCGGAGCGGGTGGAAGTCCACCGTGTGGCCTCGCGGCTGGCAGCGAGTGTCACGCTGTATGATCTGGCGCGGCGGCATTTCCCCGTCGAGTACCTGAGAATCATCCGGCTGCGGATGCCGAGCTACGTGAAGGTGCTGGTGGCGAACGAGTATCCCAGGACGATGGTGACGACTCGGCTTTCTGCGAGCAGTGCGCCGCAGTATGGGCCGTTCAGGACGCGGGCCGGGGCGGAGCGTTTTGAGAGCGAGGTGCTGGATCTGTTTCAGGTCAGGCGCTGCCAAGAGGACCTGGCGGTGTCGCCGGAGCATCCGGGGTGCATCTACGGCGAGATGGCGAAGTGCCTGCGGCCGTGCCAGATGGTGGTGTCGAAGGAGGAGTACGCGACAGAGGTCGGGCGGCTGGTGCACTTCTTTGAGTCCGACGGAGATTCGCTGCTGACGCCGATCCGCACGGCGCGGGAGCGGGCGAGCGAGGATCTGGATTTCGAGACGGCGGCCCGGATGCACCAGCGTATCCAGCGTGTGGAGCAGGTGCTGAAGCTGAGGGACGATCTGGTCACCGACGTTCGACGTCTGAACGGGGTTGCCGTGACGGCCGCGACGGAACCAGGATTCGTCGAACTTCGGTTTCTGCTGGGGGGCGCATGGCTGGAGCCCGTGCTGTTCCGGGTGGCGGCGGAGAGCACGGGCGAGATGGTGCCGATGGACAGGCGGCTGAAGGAAGTGGTGGCCGGTCTGGAAGCGCGCAGGTGCAGCGCGAAGGAGCGCACGGAGAACACGGCGCTGTTGGCACGGTGGTTTTACTCAAGCTGGCGCGACGGCGAGTGGCTGGGGTTCCCGTCGCTCGAAGCTGTGCCATACAGGCGCCTGGTGAGGGCCATCTCGAAGTCGGCGGCGGATGCGCAGGGTCTGCTGTTTGAACCCTAGGCAGATTTCGCGGCGCGATGTGCGCCGTCCCGGCGGAATCTGGTGTCAATATTGTCAGTGGAGATCATTCGTGGAGAAGACTGCCTGTGGCCATTAAGAAGGAAACCCGAAACGAACCGCGGCTGGGTTCTCCGCTGTTTGCGATTCTCGCCATCCTGCTGGTCGTCGCCGGCGCCGCCTTCTGGTTCCTGTTCATGAGGCCGGCTCCGGCGCAGGAGACGCCTTCTCTTTCGGCGGAAGCCAGGCAATATGTGGGCAACCTGAGACTGTCGGACGTGGCGATTGAAGCCAAGGACAGCTTTATGCAGTCGACGCTAGTGGAGGTGAAGGGGAAGATCGCGAACAACGGCGGCCGGACACTGCGGCTGGTGGAGATCAATTGCGTGTTTTTCGATCCGTACAATCAGGAGGTGTTTCGGGAGCGTGTGCCGATTGTGCGGGCTCGAGGCGAGGGGCTGAAGCCGGGAGAATCGAGGGAGTTCCGGCTGCCCTTCGATGCCGTTCCGCAGGCATGGAACCAGGCGATGCCGTCACTGGTGATTGCGCGAATCGAATTTGAGAACTGATGCCGAACGTCCTGCTGGTCGACGACGACACCGAACAACTGAAGATCCGGCGCCTGATTCTCGAACGGCACGGGCACAGCATCCGTTGCGCGGAATGCGCCGAGGATGCGCTGCGCGAGGATGCGCTGCACGCACCGGACTGCGTGGTGATGGATCTGCGGATTCCGAGCGCCGAGAAGGGGTTGAGCCTGCTGGAGGAACTGAAGTCGCAGAGGCCGGAGCGTCCGGTGCTGGTCTTGACCGGCTATCCGCAGGATCTGGAAGGAACGCCGGCGGCGCCGCTGGCGAATGCGCTGCTGAAGAAGCCGGTACGGAGCGAGAGTCTGCTGGCGGCGATCTCGCGGTTCGCGGTGGCCCTCTTGATTGCGCTGCTGCCGGCGGCGGCTGCGGAGTTCCCGTTTGATGTCTCCGACGCGGCGGCGGAGACGGTGGCCACGCTGCTGCTGGAGGCTGGCGGCGCGGACTGGGCGGTGGAAGGGAAGGAAGGAGCACTGGCGCGGATCTCCGTGGACGGCGGACCGGTGCATTACACGTGGGCCTTCGCTGAGAACAAGCAGCCGGCGACGGTGTTTCTCGGCCGGCTTCCGGCGGGACGGCACACGCTGAAGGTGGAGCGAGATGGCAGGTCGGCGGCAGGCGCCGGTCTTGAGATACGCCGGGCGGATGTCACATCGGTGAGCCCCAGTGATGCCGAGTATCAACGAATCGCTCATGCGCCGGTGCTGTTCGCCCGCGCGAACACGCTGGGGAAGTTCACCGATGTGCCGATGTTGACTTACGTCACAGAGCGGCAGGAAGGCTCACTGCGGGTGCTGGAGTACACGGTGATCTTCTCGAATGAGGATGGTGGAACCTCGACGCGAAACCTGATGGCGCGGTGGGGCCGAGTGACTGACATCGAGTACGTTTACCGCGTGTGGGTGGACACGAAGGGACGCATCGCCAAGACGCTGATCCAAACACGGGGCCACAAGGATGTTCCATATATGGGGCAGCGTTTTCATCAGCACCCGTACTTGCAGCCGGTGACGGACAACAACATGGTGGAGCCCGTGGCTCCTGATGCCGCGCCGGTGCGCTTCCAACTCTCGCCTGTGTTCGCAGATCTCTCGAACGGTGCTCGGGAACTGGTGATGGACCGGTACCCGTTCACGTACACCGTGTCGGAGAAGGAACTGGTTCGGGAGCGGAAACTGCGCGCGCCGATGACCTTCGCGGAGGAGCTGATCGCGCCGCCGTCGAACTACCTGACGGTGGAGATGAAGCTCGCGCAAAAGAACGGCGCCGTGCAGGCGCTGGCCGTTCTCGATGGGAGCAACGTTGTGTACGGTTCGGCGACGGGGCGCGACTCAAACTTCGTCGATCGCGACGGATGGTTGCGGGTGACCATCGAACTGCCGCCGGACACAAAGATCTCCGCGTTGTCGGCGCTGGCCGTGGAGTGCGCCATCACCCGTCCGCCGCAGGGTCAGCAGGCGGCGGCATCCTCGGAATGCGGCGTGGAGGCCTTCGGGCGTGTCTTCCTGCGCGGCGAAGACGTGAAGGTACAGGGCACACCGTCGACGTTGGTGTCCGGGCAGACGGGGATCTTCACGGTTGTCCGATGATCGACCTGGAGACACTGCGGGCGAAGCTGGCGCAGTCCGGCCGGCTGTCTCTGCACGTGAAGGTGACGCCGAAGAGTCCGCGGTCGGAGTGGAACGGGACGCTTGACGACGGCACCTTGAAGGTGCGGCTTGCCGCCGTGCCGGAGAAGGGCAAGGCGAATCAGGAGCTTGTGCGATTTCTGGCGGCGGAGTTCGGCGTCGCCCGGGATCGCGTCAGGATTGTCGCGGGGGAAACGAACACGCGGAAGGGTGTGGTGATCGAGGCATAGCTCTCTCGCGCGCGAGTGTCCGGTTGTGGGACGGGCGCGAGCGTGAATCGGACACATGGAGCATGTGTTCGTGATGTAAGTCCTTCAATATCAACTATTCCCGGCGTGGCACGCTCCGTGCATCACCCTTGCCCGATATGACAGGTATCCGGCTTGCCTTCCGCGCGCTGCTTCGTTCCCCGATCGTGACGATGGTCGTGATTCTGTCGCTGGGTCTGGGGGTGGGAGCCAACACGGCCATCTTCTCGATGATGTACCAGGTGCTGATCCGCAGCCTGCCCATCGAGAAGCCGAACGAGATTGTCTTTGTCCAGTCGCCAGGAGAGTTCAAGACGGGCCGCAGCTCGTCGAACAACGCAGGCGGCATGGAGTCGATCTTCAGCTACCGCATGTTCCGGGAGTTGGAAAAGCATGAAGGCAGCCTGCTGGAAGTAGCGGCCTTCCGCGAATTGGGCGCGAACCTCTCGTTGAACGGCAAGACGGAGGCCGGCAGCGCGATGGTCGTCTCCGGCCACTACTTCCCTGCGCTGAAAGTCGTGCCCGAGCTTGGACGGCTGATTGAGCCGGGCGACGACCGCGACGCTGGCAATCCCGTCGTGGTTTTGAGCTACGACTATTGGAAGAGCCGGCTGGGCGCGCCGCCGGACATTCTCAACCAGCCGCTGAAGATCAACGGTCATACGTTCACCGTGGTTGGAATCACGCCGCCCAAGTTCTATGGGACGGTGCTCGGCGACGTGCCGGACGTGTTCGTTCCGCTCACGTTCAAACCGAAGCTCACGCCCGGCTGGGATGGCACGGACCGCTGGAACGACCACTACTTGTATCTTCTTGGCCGCCTGCGACAAGGAGCGACAGCGGAGCGGGCCGCGGCCTCGCTGAACAGCGTGTTCACCGGCATTGTGGCGGAGCGCGCCAAGGAACTCCGCGGGCGGGACAAGGCTTACATGGACCGCTATTTGGGGCAGCGCATCAAGCTGGTGGAGGGCAAGCTGGGGCAGAGTTCGCTACGCCAGTCGATGGAGGAGCCGCTGAAGATTCTGATGGCGTGCACGATCCTTGTGCTCCTGATTGCCTCCGCCAACGCGGCAAACCTACTGCTGGCGCGAGCGACGCAGCGGAGCAGGGAGCTGGCCATCCGGTCGGCGTTAGGAGCGGGCCGTGGCCAGATCATGCGCCAACTTCTGACCGAGGCGCTGCTGCTGTCGGCGGCAGGAGGCGCCGTGGGCATCCTGATGGGCTACTGGACGCTCGATTTGCTGCTGGCTTCGATGAACGACGGAGCACCCAGGGCTTCGGCCATCACGACGCATCTCGAGTGGCCGGTGCTGCTGTTCTCGTTTGGCGTGTCGCTGGCCACGGGGCTGCTGTTCGGGCTGTATCCCGCGTGGATGGCGACCCGGATCTCGCTGGCGGGCACGATGAAGGACGAGGCCATGAATACTACGGCGAACACGGGGGGCTCGCGCGTGCGGAAGCTGTTGGTCTGCGGGCAGGTAGCGCTGTCGATGGTCCTGTTGATCCCGATGGGGCTGTTCCTGAAGAGCCTGGTGAACCTGGTGCACGAGGATCTGGGGATGCGGACGGAGAGCGTCCTCACCTTCTCGATCTCGCCGGAATTGAACGGCTACAAGCCGGAGCAGTCTCGCGCGATCATCGAGCGCGCCGAAAATGAGCTGGCGGCGATTCCGGGCGTGACAGGTGTGTCGACCTCGCTGGTTCCATTGATCGCCGGCAACAACTGGGGCACGGACCTGGCGGTGGAAGGCTACCGGCGCGACCCGGACGCCGATCTGAACTCCAGGTTCTCGAGGGTCGGCCCCGGCTTCTTCTCGAAGATGGGCATCGCACTGCTGAGCGGCCGGGAGTTCACAGACGCCGACGCCGGAACATCGCCGCGTGTGGCTGTCGTGAACGAGCAGTTTGTGCGGCACTTCTTCAAGGGCGGCAACGCAATCGGGCGGCGGTTCTCCGATGAGGGCAGGGAGTCCAAGACGTTGGACATCGAGATTGTTGGAGTGATCAAGGACGCCAAGTATTCCAGCGTGCGCGACAAGACGCCGATCCTGTTCTACACGCCGTACCGGCAGTCGAAGGACATCGGAACGATGAGCTTCTACGTGCGCAGCGCTCTGCCGGTGGCAAGCGTGGCGCCGCAGGTGCGAAACGTCATGTCGTCGATCGACCGCGACCTGCCGCTCGAAGAGCTGAGAACCCTGGACGAGCAGGTGCAGCGCAACATTCGGGGAGACCGACTGGTGCTGCAGCTTGCCGTCGCCTTCGCGGTGCTGGCGACGGTGCTGGCGATGCTGGGCCTGTACGGCGTGATGGCGTACGGCGTGGCGCGGCGCACGCGCGAGATCGGCATCCGGATCGCGCTGGGCGCGCCTTCGGGCAACATTCGCGGAATCGTGATGCGCGAGGTGCTGATCATTCTCGGCGTGGGTGTCGTGGTGGGCGCGCCGATCGCCGTGGCTATCTCGAAGCTCGCGGAGAGCCAGTTGTTCGGCGTCAAGTCGAAAGACCCGATGGTGATTGCCGTGGCGATCGCCGCGCTGACGGTGACTTCGCTCATCGCTGGATATATCCCCGCGCGCCGGGCGACGCGGGTGAGCCCGGTAGATGCGCTGCGCTACGAGTGAGGGCTTGCCGGCGGGCCGGCCAGGGCCTTCCTGACGCTCGCCGCCAGCTCAGCAAGTTTGAATGGCTTGCCAATGACCTCGAGACCTTCCGCGGCCGGGTCCTGAACGGAATACCCCGACATCAGCAGGACTCGGACGCCGGGATTCGACTGCATAATGCGCTGCGCCAGGATGACACCGCTCATCTCGGGCAGCATCACGTCGGTCAAGACCAGATCAATGCGCTGTGCGCCGTCGCCGATGAGATCCAGGGCTGCTTGCGAGTTCGGGGCCTCGATGGCGACATAGCCGAAGCTGGCGAGGGCAGTGCAGGCGAGACGGCGGATCTGGTCGTCATCATCGACGACGAGGACGGTCTGTCCTGAGCCTTTCCCCGGTTCGCCCTTCGCTTGAGACGCGCTCCTGCCCGGGGCTTCGGCCCGCGGCAGCAGGACGCGAATCGTCGCGCCTTGGCCGAGTTCGCTTTCCACCTCGATCGTTCCGCCATGCTGGCTGACGATGCCGTAAACGGTGGGAAGGCCTAGCCCCACACCTTCGCCTTCCGGCTTGGTGGTGAAGAAGGGCTCGAACATGTGCTGCTTCACGTCATCCGGCATGCCGGTGCCCGTGTCGCGGACGGAAAAGAAGACCATCGGGCCGGCGGAGGACTGCGTCTGGCCGGTTCCGAGGATCAGGCTTCCGCCGTCGGGCATCGCATCGCGGGCATTCAGCACCAGATTCAACAGGACCTGGTGAAGCTGGCCTTCGTCGGCTAGCACAAACCCGATGGATGCGGACTCGTGCAACTCCAGCGTGATTGTGTCGCCGATCAACGGCCGCAGCAGGCGCACATGCTCGCTGAGGAGGTCGTTCAGGTTCACGGGCCTCGGCTCAGTGGGCTGACGGCGGCTGAACGCCAGCAACTGGCGGGTGAGGGAAGCGGCGCGCTCTCCCGCGTCGCGGATCATGCGGATGTGTTCGCGCGCGGAGTTCGTTTCGTCCATTTGCGCGAGCAGCATTTCTGAGAAGCCGTTGATGATTTGCAGCAGATTGTTGAAGTCGTGGGCGACGCCGCCGGCAAGGCGGCCGACGCTTTCCAGTTTCTGTGCCTGAAGGAACTGCTCCTCGAGCCGTTTGAACTCCGTTATGTCCTGGACTACGCCGGCAAGGCCTCGGACGGCGCCATCGTCGCCGCGAACCGGTTCGGCGTACTCGCGCAAGTGTTTGACCGTGCCGTCGCGGAGAATTACCCGATGTTCGACATTGTAGGGACGCCCAATCCTTCTGGCCTGATCCACCTCCTGGTAGACCCGCTCGGCGTCGTCAGGGTGAACGAACTCGCGGAAGGTCTGGCGGGTGAGAGTCTCCGAGTTCGGCTCTACCTGATAGATGCGGTAGCTCTCCTCGGACCAGGTGAGCTGTGACGTCTCGAAGTCCACTTCCCAGCTTCCGATGGAAGCCAGACGCTGAACTCGCTGCCAGCGTGCCTCCGCGGCGCTGTCCATGCCGGACATCGATCCGGGTCCCTCCTCCCCCATTATTTTCTATCAGTTCACTTGGCCGGCCGGCGGAGATCGTAAACCCACAGGGAACTGCCGATCACCGCCATCGGCTTCCGCTCCTCCCGCAGCCAGCGAAAGCTGCCGGGTTCGAGATAGAGATCGTATAACAGCGTAACGCTGATGATGCCCAGACAGTCGACGCGGGCTCGCTCAGGCGTGTGCCAGGTGCGAGGGATCGCGTCTGTCTTCAAGCCAGTGAGGGCGGGGTTTCCGGTGCCGAAGTACTCCATGCAGACGGTGCGGGGATAGCCGCGCGAGTCGAGCCAGTGGGGCACCTTGGCGAGATCCTGGCCCCAGTCGAGGTTCGAATCCAACACCCATTTGTGGCCGTTTTCGGGGCCGCCCGAGGCGAGGTTGAAGAATCCGATGGGATTCGGCATGGCGGCCATGCTCTCTCCGGCGTGAAGGAGGACCAGCGCTGCCAGAACCCAGTGCATCCTGCGGCCGGCGCGGCTCCAAGCGAGCGCCACCAGAGCGAACAGGAACGGATAGAGGGTGAGGATGTGGCGCAGGCCAAGGTTGATACTGCTCGACATGGCGGCGGCAACGATGACCGTAGGCGGAAGCCACAGCACAACGGGGATGCGCAGCCGCAACGCCACGATCGACACGGCGACGATGGCCAACAGACCCATGGTCGTCTTCACGGCGAAGGCGACAGGGAAGTAGCGCCAAGAACCGAACTGGCCGTACTCGCCCATCAGGTACGTGGGGTGGCCCGTGCGATTGTGCTCGAGAACGGACTCGACGCCGCGCCACCACAGGTGCTTCGGACCGAGGATGCGCAGCCCATCCGGAGCGTAGACCAGCATGATCACCGCGGCCGCGCCAAGGAGGCACGCCGCGAGTCCCCCGGTCCAGCGCCAGCCATTCCAAGTACGCCAGTTGCGCCACAAGGCGGTTTCGAGCACGGCTTGCAGGGGGAGAATCCCGAGCAAGGCGAGACACGAGAACTTGACGGAAAGTGCGAATCCGAACATCATCGCAGCGCCCGTGAGCAGCCGCCAACCGCCGCGCTTCAGCCACTCCGACCACAGCGCGCAGGTGCCGAACATCCCGAGAGCGGCGGCGACATCCGAGGTGACGTAGTGGCCGTGCGAGAGGAAGCCGGGATCGAACACGAAGAGCGCGAGCGCGGCCATCGCGGCCCCGGCTCCGTAACGCGCGCGGCACCACCAGGCAAGGAACGCGCCGAGTACCAGCGTCAGCAACACCATCGCGGAGCGCGCCGCGCGCACGAGGGTCGCGGCCGGGATCTTGTTCTTGTGGACGAGATCCTGCGACCATTCCACGGCGGCGCCGGTGTTCTGAGGGATCGGTCCCGGCGGCAATTCAGCACCAGTGAAGAGCAGCGGAACGGCCGCCAGCGCCTTGGTCAGCGGCGGGTGCTCTTCGTTGAAAGAGTAATCGTGAGTCTTGAGGAAGGCGAAGCCGGACGCGATGTGCATCGGCTCGTCATAGGTCACCGATTCAAGGGACTCCGCCCAAAACATCAGCCCGGCCATCGCCGCGAGCAACGCGAGGACGGCAGCGGCAAAACGCATCACAGAGTTCTATTGGAACACGTCGAGGATGTCATCGACCGCCGGAGCCCCGCGGCGCGAGAAAGCGATCTTACCGTCGGGGGCGATGACATACACTGTGCGGCGCACCAGCTTGCCCCAACCGGCACGAAAGGCCCGAGCCACGCGGCCGCCGTTGTCGACGATCAGGGGGAAGGGAAGGTGCAGCTTTTCGAAGAACTTGCGATGGCTTTCTTTCGAGGCGGGATTGACGCCATACACGATGGCGCCCGCGGCCTTGAACGACGCCCAAGCGTCGCGGAGGCCGCCGAGTTGGGCGCGTCAACCGGGCGTGTCGTCGGCGGGGTAGAAGACCATCACCACCCACTGGCCCAGCAGCGTTTCATTTGAGACGCGGTTGCCCAGGTGGTCTTGCGCAACGAATTCCGGCGTCGGCGCGCCGGCGGGTATCGGTTCGCCGAGCATCAGCCTTGAATGTAGCTCATCAGCCGTTCCTGGACCGTCTTGGCGCGCTGGTCGTCCCAACAGACCACCAGAATGGTGTCGTCGCCGGCCACAGTGCCGGCCACCTCGGCCCAGTCTTCCTGGTCGAGCGCGATCGCCAGCGCATTGGCCGAACCGGAGGAGGTCTTCAATACCACCTGATTCGTCGCCAGCCGCACGTCGAGCAGGTACTCCGCCATCACGGTGGCCAGATCGGGGCCGGTGGGGTCGGGCAGGATCTCGACGTAGCCGTCCTTGGTCTTCGCCAGCCCCAGTTCGCGAATGTCGCGGGACAGCGTGACCTGCGTGGTGTCGATGCCCACGGCCTTCAGCTCGCGAGCGAGCTCGTCCTGCGTATTGATGCGCTTCGCACGGATCAGTTTGAGGATCTGGCCCTGCCGGTAGTTCTTGGTCATGACGCGAGACTCTCCAATCGCCGGCGCGCCTCCGTCAAGGCCGCCAGAACGGTTTCGGGCGCGGTTCCGCCCTTTGCCCTGCGGGTCTTCATGCCTTCGGTGGGGTCCATCAACTTCACCATTTCGGGGGTGAAGCGGCCGTCGAAGGCCAATAGCTGTTCCGCCGTCCACTCGGACGGTAGCCGGTTCAGCTTGATCGATTCCAGCACCAGCTTGCCCGCGAGTTGGTGCGCCTGGTGGAACGCTACTCCGCTACGCGCTAGCGCTTCGGCGAGGTCCGTAGCCACGGCCCAGGAGACTTCAGCCGCGTGGCGCGGCGCTTCCGGCTTTAGCACGGTGGTGTCGAGGACTTGCGCCGCCATCTCGAGCGAGCCGTTCAGGTGGTCGGCGGCGTCGAACAACGGCTCCTTGTCCTCCTGCATGTCGCGGTTGTAGGTCATCGGCAGGCCCTTCATAGTGGTGAAGAGCGACGTGAACGCGCCGAAAACGCGGCCGGTCTTGCCGCGCACCAGCTCCATTGAATCCGGATTCTTCTTCTGTGGCATCAGCGAGGAGCCGGACGTCACACCGTCGCCCAGTTCGAGCCAGCCGAACTCCTCCGACGAATAGAGGATCCAGTCCTCGGCCAGGCGCGAGAGGTGCATCATCGAGATGCTGGCGGCGCTCAGGTAATCCAGCGCCCAATCGCGGTCGCCGGAGACGTCCATGCTGTTGTTCGTCACGGCTTCGAAGCCCAGCTCGCGGGCCAGCCAGTCACGGTCGATCGGGAAGCCCGACCCGGCCAGCGCGCCGGAACCGAGCGGCATCCTGTTCACACGCGACCGTGCCTGCGAGAAGCGCTCGTAATCGCGGGAGAACATTTCGAAATACGCAAGCAAATAGTGCGCCCACAACACCGGCTGGGCGCGCCGCAAGTGCGTGTAGCCGGGGATGACGGCCGTGGGATTCTTCTCAGCCAGATCGACCAGCGCGCGCAGCAGGTTCTTCAGCAGAGCCAGCGTTTCGTCCGCCGTGCCGCGCAGCCACAGCCGCGTGTCTAGCGACACCTGCTCGTTGCGCGAGCGGCCCGTGTGGATCTTGTCAGCCAGCGCACCGGCCTTCTCCTTCAGGCAGCGGATGACGTAGGTATGGATGTCCTCGTCACTCGCCTGGGCCGCCGCGTCGCGGTCGATGGAGGCGAGGGCGGAGACGATGGTCTCCGCCTCATCCGCCGTCAGAATTCCGGCCTGCGCCAGCGCGCGCGCATAGGCCTGTGAGCCGAGAATGTCGGCCTCGATCAGGCGCCGGTCGAAGTGCAGCGAGCCGGAAAAGCGCTCGAAGACTTCGCTCGGACCGGACTCGAAGCGTCCGCCCCACAGCTTCATCTACTTCTTGCCTTTCTTGGCCGCCGCGGAAGCCTTCAGCGCACGAACCTGAATCGGCAGGCCGATCAGGTTGATGAAGCCACGCGCGTCCTTCTGGTCGTACGTGTCGCCCATGGTGAAGGAGGCGATGTCGAGGTCATACAGCGAGTTCGGCGACTTGCGCGACATCGGGTCAAGATGGCCCTTCCACAGGCGCAGGGTGACGTCGCCGGTGACCGGCTTCGAGACTTCGGCGAAGAACGCGTCCAACGACTCGCGCAGCGGCGTGAACCACAAGCCGTTATAGACCAGCTCGGCGTAGTCCAGCGCCAGTTTCTGCTTGTAGTGCAGGGTGGCTTTGTCGAGCGTCAGCGATTCGAGCTCGCGGACCGCGGCCATCAGGATGGTGCCGCCGGGCGTCTCGTAGCAGCCGCGCGACTTCATGCCGACGAAGCGGTTTTCCACCAGGTCGATGCGCCCCACGCCGTGCTTGCCGCCGAGCTTGTTCAGCGTCTCGAGCAGCTTCACGCCGGTCATCGCCTTGCCGTTGACGGCCACGGGGACGCCGGCTTCGAAGGAGACAGTCACCTTCTCGGGCTTGTCGGGCGCTTCCCAGGGGTGAGTGGTCAGCATCCAGATGCCGTCGGTGGGCGCGTTGGCCGGATCTTCCAGCTCGCCGCCCTCGTGCGAGATGTGCCAGATGTTGCGGTCGCGCGAATAGATCTTCGTCGTCGAGACCGAAATCGGTACGTTGCGGGACTTCGCGTATTCGATGGCATCTTCGCGGGAGATGATGTCCCATTCGCGCCACGGAGCGATGACGGGCAGTTGCGGAGCCAGCGCCTTATAGGTGAGCTCGAAGCGTACTTGGTCGTTGCCCTTGCCGGTGCAGCCGTGGGCCAGCGCGTCGCAGCCCGTGGCCAGCGCCACTTCCACCTGCTTCTTGGCCAGCAGCGGCCGCGCGATGGAGGTGCCCAGCAGGTACTTATGCTCGTAGACGCCGCCGGAGCGCACCAGTTTCCACAGGTACTCGGTGACGAACTCCTCGCGCATGTCCTCGATATGGACTTCTTTCGCGCCGGTCTTTTTGGCCTTGGCCTTCAGCCCGTGCAGCTCGTCGCCGCCCTGGCCGATGTCGCCGCAGACGGCAACCACGTCGCAGCCGTAGTTTTCCTTCAACCACGGCATGATGATCGATGTATCCAGACCGCCTGAGTAGGCGAGTGCAACTTTCTTGGCTTGAATCTTCGGCATAAAGACAGTCTCCGCTTCAGTTTATCCGGCTCCGCCAAATCACTTCGCGTCGAGGCAAAGCATGATCATCAGGGCCTTTTGGGCGTGCAGGCGATTCTCGGCCTGGTCGAACACGACGCTTGTGGGACTCTCCATCACGGCGTCGGTCGTCTCTTCGTCCCGATGGGCCGGCAGGCAGTGCATGAAGAGCGCCCCGGGCCGCGCGAGTTTCATCAGGGCGGCATTCACCTGGTACGGGGCGAACAGACGGGCGCGCTCCACGGCCTCGTGTTCCTGGCCCATGGAGGCCCAGACGTCGGTGTAGACGGCCTCGGCGCTTGCCAGGCCTGTCTCGATCTCGTTGGTCACGCTGATGCCGGCGCCGGTCTTGGCAGCGAAGACGCGCGCATTGGCGACGATCTCCGCGCTCGGCTCGTAGCCCGGCGGCGTGATGCAGGTGAAGTTGACGCCCAGGCGAGCGCAGTCGAGCATTAGCGAATGGGCGACGTTGTTACCGTCGCCGACAAACGCGAGCGTGTGCCCCTCCCAGCCGCCCCAGTGCTCGCGCAGGGTGAGCATGTCGGCCAGCGCCTGGCAGGGATGGAAGAGGTCGCTCAGCGCATTGATCACGGGAACCCGGGCCCAGCGGGCCAGTTCCTCGACGGTGGTTTGCGCGAAGGTTCTAGCGACGATCAGACCGGTCCAGCGCTCGAGGTTGCGGGCGACGTCCTTCACCGGCTCGCGGCCGCCGATGGGGCCCGTATTCAGGATGGAATCCCCGCCGAGCTGCTTCGCCGCCACCTCGAAAGTGATGCGCGTCCGCAGTGACGGCTTCTCGAACAGCAGGCTGACGATGCGTCCGTCCAGGACCTTGTTCCACTCCCGAGGGTTGCGCTTCACGTCGCCCGCGAGTTCGAGGACCGCGCGCAGTTCGGCCACGGAAAGATCGAGATCGCTGGTACAATCGCCCGCGGCGATGGGGAGGAGGGTCATGGCACCTGGACTGTATTTTTATTCAGTCTATTGAATAATTACACATTTCAGGTGGTTGCCGCAACGTCGCGCTGTCAGTCGCGGAGGAACAGCGGGTTCAGCACAAAGTGCCGTGCCAGGAACGCGTTGGAGAGCGCCGTCCCGGCCAGGAAACGGCTCAGAACGTCGGGCAGGGTGTGTCTCGACTTGTCCGCTACCGGTGTCGTCTCGGCCGCCGGCAGGCCCTCGACGATGGCGTGCGCAACGGCCATGCCGGACTCCATCGCCGGAACGATCCCCTCGCCGCTCGAGGGATGGGCAACGCCGGCCGCATCCCCGGCCAGGAAGACGTTGGGCAGGTTCGGGAGCCGCGCGGAATCTCCGGCCAGCAGGTAGGCGTGGCCCTTGAAGCGAGGCAGATCGGATTCGCGGACGCCTGCCATACGGCAGAACTCCTCGCAGCAGGCGGCGAAATGCTCGTGCTTTAGCGATCCGATGCCGATGTTCAGGCGGTTTCCCTTGCGGATCTTCCAGCCGTAGCCGCTAAGGTCGGGCAGGAAGTAGAGTTCCGGGACGCCGTGGCCGGCGTCCTGGTCTGAGCATTCGAGCTCTGCCACCCGTGCTACCACGGCGGGTTCCAGCGCGGTCTTCGCGCCGGCCAGCAGCCGGGCGACCGGGCAAAAATGCCCTCCCGCGCCGACCAGGTAGCGTGCGCGGTACTCGCCGTTGACCACCCAATCCTCCTCGACGCGCCGAATCTCCCGCACC
Source organism: Bryobacteraceae bacterium (assembly GCA_050789245.1). Lineage (GTDB taxonomy): Bacteria > Acidobacteriota > Terriglobia > Bryobacterales > Bryobacteraceae > PNKE01. Next base: position 17,825 of record JBOZRR010000055.1, read on the forward strand.
GGAGTGTCCTCGACCACCGTCGCGCCGCAGCGCCGCAGCAGAAACTCGTCGAACTCCGTGCGCAAAATGCCGTAGCTCACGGTTCTGCCGTAATCGACGTCCGTCGGCCGGCGGCCGAGGATCGAGACGCGGAAGGCGTGAATCGGCTCCAGCGTGTTCGTCGAAGCGTAGTGGCGCGGGTCCGCCCCGGCGAGCGTCCAGACCTTCGGCGTGATCCATCCGGCGCAAGGCTTGAAACGCGGGAAGCGGGCGCGGTCAATCAGCAGGACCTTCAGGCCCCAGCGCCGCAGATGGAACGCGCAGGACGACCCCGCCGGGCCGCCGCCGACGATCAGGATATCCGCACTTCGCATGGCGCTTCCGCCGTGTAGAGCGAGGCTCGAGTCCAGGGCGTGCCGACGTAGTCGCGGCCGGCGAACAACACCTGGAAGAGTTGCAGCGAGCCGGTCCTGAAGGCCGCCGCCGATCCGGCCAGGTAGAGGCGCCACGCTCGCGCGAACTCCTCGCCGAACTCCGCGACGGTCGCCTGATACGTCGCCTCATGCCGCTTCAGCCAGTGGTCCAGGGTCAGGGCGTAGTGGCGCCGAAGGTTTTCGACATCGTTGATCAGGTAATCGTGCGGCTCGAGCACAGCGAGCGACTCGCGCAGCGTCGGCACGTAGGCTCCGGGGAAGATGTGGCGGCTGATCCACGGGTTCAGCGGCTCCGCGTGGCTGCGTCCGATGAAGTGCAGCAGGCCTCGCCCGCCGTGGCCGACGACGCGATGAATCACATCGCCCAGTTCACGATAGTGCGAGGTGCCGACGTGCTCCAGCATGCCGAGCGAGACGAAGGCATCGGCACGGCCGTCAATGTTGCGGTAGTCGTCTTCGATGAAGTCCACGAACCGGGAGAGGCCGGTTTCCCGTGCCTTTTCCCGCGCAAACCTGATCTGCTCCCGCGAGATGTTCCAGGCCAGCACTCGAACGCCAAAGCGCCGGGCCAGGTGCAGCGCGAGGCATCCCCAGCCGCAACCGGCTTCGATCACCGTCTCGCCGGGGTGCAGCCGCAGCTTATGGCCGACCAGGTCCATCTTGGCGCGCTGCGCCTGTTCGAGCGTGTAGTCCTGCGTCGGGAAGTAGGCGCAGGTGTAGCTCAACTCCTGGTCCAGCCAGCGGCGGTAGAATTCGTTGCCCAGGTCATAATGGCGGCGAATGTTCTCGCGCGATCCGCGGAGTGTGTTGTCGCGGGTCCAAGCGAGAACCCGCATCGCGAGCTGGACGGGAGCGCTGGCCTTCGGCAGATCCCGCATGGCGAGGTAGAGGCTCTCCAGGACGCGACCGAGATCGCCCTCCACTCGAGCCTTCCCGCGCGCATATTGCGAGGCAAACACTCCTTCAACGTCCAGCGGCAGAGTCAGCAACTCCCTCAGATCCGCGAAGACGATTGTTCCCACCGGTTCGCAGTCCGGCGGCGCGGTCGAAGCGCCGTTCTCCAATGCCAGCCGGACGGGTGCGTTCCCGATCAAACCCAGCAGCCACTTGAGGATCCGTTCTTCGAATGGGGTGCCGGACGGCATGGTCAATATCCCTCCTTTCTTCGGTGGTCGCCTCTCCAGGTGGAGCTGGATCTACGGGCGCGGATGCTTTGACGCTGCCAGGAACAGGAATCCGGCAATAGCCGGCGGGCCTGCCAGGATGGAGCCGACCTGCAGGACGTACAATGCGCCGCGATGGCCCATCATCGAGTCGTAGGCAAGCAGGATGAGGGCCGCGATGATCAGCAGCAGTGCCCCAGCCGTCCTCTCGTACCGCCACGCCAGAAAGACGATGCCTGCGAAGATAGCGCCGGGCGCCGCTGTGTGAATCAGGATGCCTGCCGGGCCAAGGTGCTCCGCGATTCCGGAGACGAGTCCGAACCAGATCCAGAACGCCGCCCAGAGCAGCAGTATGGAGCGCGCTGCCACGCGTTCCCACCGCTCGAGCGGCCAATGAGGCAGGGCAAGAGGTCGCATTCCGTACCTCCTCGACCTGGAGTATAAGGCGAAGAGATACGGATTTCCAGCCCTGGGACCCCCGTCGATCGGCGATTTCAAATTCGGATGTACAGCTTGCGCTTGTCCATCCAGATGCACACCCACCACAGCACACACCATGCCAGGAAGTAGGTGACGAAGGTGAGCCAGACGCCTTGTACGCCGCTGAGGAGGTTCCAGCCGAGATTGGTCTTGAAACTCCCGGCGAGGAAGCCGTCCCAAACGTGCGCCATGCAGTACATCGCAATGGAATTCATGCCCACGGCCCGCAGCCACGGGCCCCAGCCCGGCTTGCCGCGCATGTCCGCCGCCCAGTAGAACGCCGCCAGAATCAGCAACACCCAGCCGGTGCTGAAGATGGCCCAGCTTGGCGTCCAGATGCGTTTCACCACTGGGGCTATGCCCGTGAACCCCAGCAACCAGCCCACAGCGATGCCGGCCACGCCGTAATAGAGCAGCCACTTCAGCTTCTCCTTCGCCTCTCTCTGGCTACGGAGGAGCTCGCCCGCCAGCAGACCGAAGATCATTGTTCCCAGCGATGGGATGAAGTTGAAGGTCAGGTAGCCGCCCCGATTGATGACGAACGGAGTTTGGCGAGGGAACAAGTTCAGGAACCACTGGTCGGCCCACGAGGCGAAGTTGGCGTTTTTCCACCAATGCGAGGTCCATTCGGGGCCCGCCGCGGGGTACAGCGCGAAGGCCGCCCAATAGCCCACAAGGATCACGGCCGCCGCGATGGCCTGGAACTTCGGCTTCTTCCACCCCAGCCAGAACAGGATTGGATAGCCGAGGCCGATCTGCGTCAGCACGTCCTCGAACGTGAAATTCGTCATGTTGCGCCCGACCGAGCGCAGGAAGATGCCGAGCAAGACGAGGATCAGCGAGCGCCACAGCGCATGGACCCACAGGTCCTTGAAATCCTGTCCCTTGGCCCGCCGGTTGGCCACGCTCCACGGCAGCGCGACGCCCACCATGAACATGAAGGACGGTTGGATCAGGTCCCACGCGGAACCCCACTCCCACTCCACGTGCGACGTGTGGAACAAGATCAACTGCCAAAACGCACTGTCCGGAAATTGTTTCGCGACTTCGGGGAGACGAAAGATCTCCGAAGCCATGTACAACATCGTCGCGCCCCGAAAGGCGTCCAGGGAATTGAGACGTTCGCTCATTCTGGCAGCATCATACGCCTAAGCGCATTAGAGTGCAGAGGCCACGATGCCGCGAGCCTCGGCGACGATGGCCGCCAGGTGGTCCTCGCTCTTGAAGCTCTCGGCATAGAGCTTGTAGATGTTCTCCGTGCCCGATGGACGTGCGGCGAACCAGCCGTTCACTGTGGTCACCTTCAGTCCGCCGATGGACGCTCCGTTGCCGGGAGCCTTCGTCAGACGCGCAGTGATCGCGTCGCCGGCCATGGTCTCGGCCTTCACCGCCTCCGGCGACAGCTTGCCGAGAGCCGCCTTTTCCTCAGGAGTCGAGGGCGTATCGATGCGCGTGTAGAAGCTGCGGCCGAACTCGCGCGTGATCTCGTCGTAGTGGCGGCCGGGGTCCTGACCCGTGACGGCCGTGATCTCCGCTGCCAGCAGGCCCAGGATCAGACCATCTTTGTCGGTCGTCCAGACCGTGCCGTCGCGGCGCAGGAACGACGCGCCGGCGGACTCCTCCCCGCCGAAGCAGAACGAACCGTCGAACAGTCCCGGCGCGAACCACTTGAAACCAACGGGCACCTCGCACATTGTGCGGCCGAGCGACGCCACGACGCGGTCGATCAGTCCGCTAGAGACGAGCGTTTTCCCGACGGCCGACGACGCGCTCCAGCCTGGCCGGTGCCCCAGCAAATAGCGGATGGCCACCGCCAGGTAGGCGTTCGGGTTCAGCAGCCCCGCCGAGGGCGTCACGATACCGTGCCGGTCGGCGTCTGGATCGGTGCCGAACGCGACGTCGAACTCGTCCTTCAAACGCACCAAACCCGCCATCGCGTAAGGGCTGGAGCAGTCCATGCGGATCTTGCCGTCATGGTCGACGGTCATGAACGAATACGTCGGGTCGAGCAGCGGGTTTACAACCTTCAGGTTCAGCTTGTAGCGCTCCGCGATCGGCGCCCAATACTCCGCGGATGCGCCGCCGAGCGGGTCCACGCCAATCCTCAGGCCCGACGCGGCGATCGCGTCCATGTCGACGACGGAGGCCAGATCCTCGACGTACGGTCCGACGAAATCCGTCGAAATCGTCGACGAAGCGCCGAGAGCCTTCTCGAGAGACACTCGGCGAACCGCGCGTAATCCTTCGAGCAATATCTCGTTCGCGCGGCGTTGAACCGTCGACGTAATCGACGTATCCGCCGGGCCGCCGTTCGGTGGGTTGTACTTGAATCCGCCATCCTCGGGCGGGTTGTGCGACGGCGTAATCAGGATGCCGTCGGCGAGGCCCGCCGTCCGGCCTTTGTTATGCGCCAGAATCGCGCGGGAGACCGATGGCGTCGGCGTGAAGCCGCCGTCGCGCTGGATGAGGACCGTCACGCCGTTGGCCGCCAGTACTTCGAGCGCGGTGCGCTGGGCCGGCGCGGAGAGCGCGTGCGGGTCCATGCCCATCATCAGCGGACCGTCGAAGCCCTCCGAAGCGCGGTACTCGCAGATCGCCTGCGTGATGGCGAGGATGTGCGCCTCGGTGAACGTCGCGTTCAGTGAAGTGCCGCGGTGGCCGCTGGTGCCGAAACTCACCAGGGCATGGGGATTCTCCAGGTCGGGCTTCCCGTCGTAGTAGGCGCGCTCGAGCGCGGGGACGTCGATCAGCAGGTCTTTGGGAGCGGGAAGTCCGGCGAGCGGAGAAAGAGCCATAGGCTCATCTTAGTTGCTGTACAATTCAGACTGAAAACTCTGATTCGGAGGCCCTGTTCATGCCTGCCACCCGCCGGGGATTTCTGATGACCGCCGCCACGGCGCCTCTGGCAGCGGCCGCCAGCGCCGCGCCAGTGCTGCCGACAGTGGAATTCGCCGGACACAAGGTGTCCCGGCTGATCATCGGCACAAACCCAATGTTCGGCTACTCGCATTTCAACGGGATTCTCGACAACTTGATGCGCGAGTGGATGACGCCGGAGCGCCGCGTCGAAACCGTTCTGCGCGCCGAGCAGGCGGGCATCAACACCTGGCAGCTTCACTATCACCAGGGCACGATGGAGATGATCGACGCCCTGAAGGCGAAGGGCTCGAAGATGCAGATGTTCCTGCTGAGCGACTTCGAGCTGCACAAGGACTTCTCCATGATCCCGGCCGTCGCCAAGCGCGGTTTCATCGGCATCGCGCACCACGGCAACCGCACCGATGAAGCCTTCCGCACGGGCCAGATGGCGCGCGTCCAGGAGTTCTGCAAGATCGTCCGCAGTACAGGGAAGATGGTCGGGATCTCGACGCACAACCCCGAGGTGGTCGACTTCATTGAGTCGGCGGGTTGGGATGTCGACTACTACATGACGTGCCTCTATCGAGTCAGCCGTACGCGCGACGAAGCGCGCGCGGCGCTGAACGGCGAAGCGCCCCTCGGCGAGACGTTCCTCGAGAAGGATCCCGTTCGCATGACGCGCGCCATTCGCCAGACGAAGAAGCCCTGCCTGGCGTTCAAGATCCTCGGGGCGGGGCGCGCCGGCGGCGGCCGCGAGCAGATCGAAACCGCATTCAAATTCGCCTTCAACAACATCAAACCGACGGATGCGGTGATCGTCGGAATGTTTCCGAAGTTCAAGGACGAGATGGCGGAGAACGCCGCCATCGTGCGCGGACTTCACACAACGTAGTCCCCGGCGGTTATCCTGGGCTGGAGATGCCGGTCGTGATCTCCATGCTAAGGGCCGTAAACGTCGGCGGTACGGGCAAGATCCGGATGGAAGCGCTGAAGGCGCTCTACGAATCGCTCGGCCTGCGCGACGTCAGCACGTTTATCCAAAGCGGCAACGTGGTCTGCCGGGCGCAACAGCGCGAGATGCCGAAGCTTTCACGGAAGATCGAGGACGCCATCGAGGAGAGCCACGGCTTCCGGACCGACGTGATCCTTCGCACTGTGCCGGAGATGCAGCACGTGGTCGACCGGAACCCCTTCGCGGCGCGGCCGGATGTCCCTCCGAACAAACTGCTGGTGACGTTCCTTGCCGGCGACCCCGGCGAGGAGGCCCGGGACCGCGTGCGCGCGATAGAGATCAGCCCGGAAGAACTACACCTCGACGGGCGTGAGATGTACATCTATTATCCGGTTGGCGCGGGACTCTCGAAACTGCCGTCAGCCAAGATCGGCCGGGCGCTGGGCACACCGGGAACGGCGCGCAACTGGAACACGGTTCTCAAGCTGCTGGAGATGGGGCGAGCGATCGAGGAGTGATCAGCCCTTCTTCTTCGGCGCGGCCTTTGTGGCGCCTCCGCGCTCCGCGAGGAGCTTCACGATCACGGCGCGCATGTTCTTCTCTTCTTCTTTGAAGAACGCGGCGTCGCCGCCGTGCTGTTCGCGGATCTGACCGTTGCGGTCGACGAAGGCGACCTGCGGCATCAGGACACGCGACATGATGGAGTGCTGAAGGAATCCGAAGGCCTTCTCCTGCGGATAGACCCCGACCGGGAACGAGGTCGCGTAGCGCTGCGTAAACTCCGGTAGACGCGCGCCGGCGTTCTGGTCGATTGCCAAGCCGAGGACCTGGAAACCCTTCGGGCCAAGCTCTTTCTGAAGGCGGCTTAACGCCCCGGCGGAGCGCTGGCAGCCCGGACAGGTGGTGAGCAGCACCTCGACCGCAACCACTTTGCCCTTCAGGCTGCTGAGCTTGATCTGCTGGCCCGTGTGCGAGGTGAATTCGATCTCAGGCGCGGGGCGAGGCACCTGTTGGGCAGCGGCGGGGAGGGCGGCGCCAGTGGCGGCGATGGCGGTCAGCAGTTCACGTCGGGTCATCAGTTCGCGAATCCTTCTTTCAATTCGAGCTCTTTAGGCGAGCAGTTCATTCAACTTCTTCTTGAGGTTCGCTTCTTCATTCCGGAAGAAGTCGTGGCCGCCAGGATACTGGGCGCGGATCACGCCCTTGCGGTCGATCAGAATGAGTTGCGGAAAGTAGACGGGCGGCTTGTCGGCCACGATGAACGGGGCGGCGGCTTCGCGGTCCGCGACACCCACCGGGAACTTCGCGCCCGAAATCGACTGAAAACGCAGCAGGTCCGTGCGCGCACCGTCGTTGACGGCGGCGCCCATCGCGGCAACGCCCTTCGACTGGTACTCGGAGAGCACTTTCTGCATGGTGGCGGCGCAGCTCTGGCAGTGGGGGCAGGTGGTCAACAGGATCTCGAGCATCACCACCTTGCCGCGCAGCTTGCTTAGGTGGAACTGCTCACCGCTGTTCATCGTGATGGCCAGTTCGGGAGCCGTCTTTGCCGCGGGCGCAGCCTCCAACGACAGCCCCGCGCCGAACGCGCCAGCGCCCAAGGCCAGCATCGATCTGCGTGTCATTCTCTCCATTCTTCTCACTATACCGAAGACGCCTGTCTCCAAATTAGGGTTTCAGGCCCTCGAGCGAGGTCAGCGTCGAACCGGACCGGGTGACGCGGAACAGTCCATCGTCGCCCTCGCCTTCCAGCGCATCCGGATGGTTCTTCGTCACCTTGAACGTGTTCCACTTGCCCTCCAGCACCTTGCGGTAGAGCGCGAGGGCCGCGTCCGCGGCCTCTGGGCTGTCCCATGCGGCGGACCACCGTAGAACCGTTCGTCCACCCTGCTTGGCTTCGAGCAGGTCGAAGCTGCCGCCGCGCCATTTCGGGGCCAGTTCCAGCGCCTCGGCTTCCGTGGCGTACTGCGTGAACAGGATCTGGAAATCGAGCTCGCCCACGGTGCCGTTGGTCAGGGTCTTGTACTGTTTGTGATCCGCCAACGCCGGCAGGGTGGTCTTGGCGGGCGTGATTCCGCTGATCCACAACTCCGGATGCAACACTTCGCGCGTCGTTGTGGGCGGCCGCCGGAGCACTTCACTGAAGCCTTTCTTCCCGAACTGCGAGATGGCCTTCTGCTGGAACCTTAGCCCGGCGAGGTAGGGGAACATCAGCGTCTGCTGCATGTAGAGAGGCGCCTTGTCGAAGATTGGGAACATTCCCTTGATGTTCGCGGACATCGACGTGGAGAACATGTCGAGCATCGCGCCGTTCTGCTCCAGCGACGAGCCCATCTTCTTCATCTGCGATTCGAGCATGATCCACATTGCCTGGCCTTCCACCACGGCCATGCGCGCGGTTTGCGACTCGTCCGAACCAGGGGCCTTGTCGATGAACTTGCCCAGGTCGAAGTGCTGATCGGCCAGCGCATGCGCCAGTTCGTGCACCAGAACCATGTCCCCCATCATCCCGGAGGAGGCGGAACCGCCCTCGACGAACAGCATGCGCTTTTTCCGATGGTCATAGACCGCCGCGGCCTGCTCGCCCAGCAGTTCCACCGTCGCCTGCCGGAGATCGAAGTCCTTGGGGATCAGGCCGAACTTCTTAAGCGCCATCTCTTCGGCTCGGATCTCCTCGGGCTTTACGTTTTCGGCGATCTGCTGGTCCACCCACTGCTTCCAACCATCGCGGGAAATCTTCTCGAAGGGGACCGCGCGTTTGACGGACATCCCAGTGATCTCGGAGATGGTCGCCACCGTGCGCCGGACGTCTTCGGCGGTCTGCGCCGATGCCGGCAGCATTGCCGCGGCCATCAGGAGGGAAAGCAGTCGGATCATGTTCCTCTATTCTGCCAGCCAGGCGGTCCAGGCTCCGCGGTCCCTGTAGACTTTCCAGCCCGCGAGCCCGCAGGCCACCGCACCCGCAAAGACCGTGGCTCTCGATCCGATCTGCTCCGCCAGCGCGCCGGAAATCAGGCTGCCGATGGGGAACATGCCGATGACCATCATTGAATAGAGGGACATTACGCGGCCCCGGTACTCGTCCGGGATGCGGAGCTGGATGGTCGTGTTCGTCGCCGCATTGTGGCGCATCACGCCCATGCCGACCAGCGGCATCATCGCCAGGCACAGCCAGTAGGAGGGAGACCACGCGTAGATGGTCATCGCCACGGCCAGGGTCGCCGCGGAAATAAGGATCACCTCCGGCAAGCCCTTTGCCGCACGGCGCCGCGCCAGGGAGAGTGTTCCGAGAATCGCTCCGATGCCCATCGCGCCAGTGAGAAGGCCCAGTCCCTGCGCGCCCATGTGAAACAGACCGTCGGCGAAGACCGGCGCGAGCGTCGAAGCCGGCGCGATCGCGAGCGACACCGACCCGCAGACCATCAGGACTGATCGCAGCGCCGGTGTGTTCCACGCCAGGGCAACTCCGCTGCGAAGCTGCTGCCAGGCGGTTTCCTTGGATGGCGGCGCCGGCTCCTCGACGACGTCCATTGCCGCCAGGCTGCCCAGCACCGCGATGAACGAGATGGCATTCAGGCTGAAGCACGCGCCCTCACCCAGACGGGCCACAACGAACCCGGCAAGCGAGGGCCCGACGACGCGCGCCGAGTTGAATGTCGCTGAATTCAAGCTGATTGCGTTCAAGAGGTCTTCCTTGCCGACCAGCCGGACGAATAGCGCCTGCCGTCCAGGGATGTCGAAGGCGCTAGAGACGCCCAGCACCGATGCGAGCACCAGCACGTGCCACACCTGGACCTTGCCGGTGACCGTCAGGACAGCCAACACCACCGCCTGCAACATGGCGGCCGTCTGAGCGGCCATCACGATCCGCCGCCGGGGGAAGCGGTCCGCCGCCAGCCCGCCCAGTGGACCCAGCAAGAGCACCGGTATGTTGGCGCAGAACCAAGTGAGTCCAAGGACCCACTCCGACTTCGTCAGCCGGTACACCAGCCAGCTCTGCGCCAACTGCTGCATCCAGGTTCCGGACAGCGAAACTGCCATTCCGATGATGTAGAGTTTGAAGTTCCGGTGGCACAGGGCCCGGAAGACTCCGCCGTGCGAAATTGTTGACGGGTCAGTGCTTGCATTTGGGCTCGCCATGGTACACTCAGAACTGACTCATCTCGATTCGATGTGGAGGATTGAAGTTTGTCCGCAGACGCAAAGACCACTGAGAAGCTTTATCGGGCGCAATACATCGGCAGCGGAACGTTCATTATCAGCAAGCCGAAGCGGAACAAGCGCAAACTGCGGCAGCTCCGCCTGAAGAGTCGAAGCGCCGGGATGCGTCGTTAGATCTTTCAAGCTCGTCCGGTCGAAGCGCCCCCACCCTCCGCCCGACCGGACGTTGCCGGCCCCGCCCATCCCCGCCTCGGGCCGGGCCGGCGCCCCATCTGAAACAGCCCTGCTCCCTTCGTGGTGAGCAGGGCTGTTTCGTTTCCGGATGGGCACAGGGAACCTAGATCATCTCGCTCAACAGCTCTGGCCGCGGGTTGGGGATCACCACCTTGTTCACCAGCAGACCCTTGCGGCCAATCATCTGAGCGCCGGCCTCCACCGCGCTTCGGACGGCGGAAACGCTGCCCGTCACCACGGCAAACGCCTTTCCTCCCAGCGCCATAGCCAGCCTGACTTCAAGCAATCGCACATTGGCCGATTTCACCATGGCATCTGCTCCTTCGATGAGGCTCGCCACCGAGAAAGATTCAATGATGCCCAGGGCCTCCAGCGTGTCGCCCTTGGTGATGCCCGCGATCGCCGGAAATAGGCTCTCGTCCACGTTGGGGATGACGAAGGTATCGATCACCGAGAAGTCCCCGCAGTTCCGCCCGGACTCCACGGAGGACTCCACTGCCGCCACGTCTCCGCGGATCAGCACCATGTACTTGCCGCTGCAGATCGTGCGGGCGAGCACCAGTTCCACGTCGGACGCCTTCAGCATGGCGTCGCAGACCTCGAAACCGGCGGCAATGCTGGTGAGCTCAATCAGGCCCAGGGAGTTTTTCATCGGGAGATCTCCACGAATTCGGGGGTCACGGCCGTCACTGAGCCGTCGATGCTGGCATGGATATCTGCGCCTAGCGCGCCTTCGGCCATGCGGGCGATTGCCTGGCCTCGCTTTACCTTGTCGCCCTTGCCGACCACAGGACCGGCCGGCGCACCGGCATGCTGCTTGTTCAGAATGCGGACGCTCGCCGGTTCAGGCTGCCCCGCGGTGTAAGGTGTTTCGGATTCGTACCGCTCCACCTGCAAGCGCTGGCGGAGTTGCGTCTGCGGCACGCGACGGTACTCTTTCATCGGATGGACGCGCACCGGCTTGGTCTGTTCGAACTTGATGCCCGCCGCGCGCAAGTCGATCTTGGCCTGGTCGCAGGCCTCCTTGGGGTAAAGATCCTCCGGACAGGCGTACAAAGTGCACAGTCCACAGGAGCAGCAGAGTTGCGCGGACTGGTTCCAGATGTCGCCCCCGGTCAGCGTGAAGCCCAGACTTCGCATCACCTTGTGCGGCTGGACGTCGTAGCCCAGCAGGTAGCGCGGGCAGAACTCCGTGCAGTAGCTGCACTGGTCGCAGGCCGATTTGCCGATGTGGGCCATCGCCTCCTTGGGCCGCGTCTTCCTCGTCACCAGGTAGTGGTCCATCGGCAGCACAATCAGCCCGCAGGTGGTCTTGGTCACCACGTCATCCAGGTTGAAGGTGAGCGTGCCCATCATCAAGCCGGAGACGAAGTACCCGGCCTCGTCGACTGTGATGCCGCCGGCCATGCGGATCAGTTCGTGAAACGGGGTCCCAACCGGCGCCCAGAACGAACAAGGCTTCTTCACCGCGCCGTTGACGGAAACGAACTTCATCGTGACGGGCTCGCCTTCCGTGGCGCGATGCACGTTGTAGAGCGTCTCGACGTTGTTCACCACGCACCCGACATGCAGGGGAATGCCACCCGCCGGGATCAGCCGCCCTGTCGCTGCATATACGATCTCGTACTCATCGCCGGATGGGTAGAAGTCGCCCAGCAGCGTAAACGGGATGTCCGCGGCCTCCGCGTGAGGCTTCAGGGCCGCAATCGCTTCCTTCTGCTTTTCCTTGATCCCGAATCGGGTCTCGCGCGCAGACACCGACTCTCGCATCAGCCGCATGCCCCGGATGATGCCCTCCGGGAAGTGGCGCATCAACTCCTGGTCTTTGTGCAGCAGCGGCTCACACTCGGCGCCATTCGCCAGCACGTATTCGGCGGTCGACGAGGCCTTTACCCCCGTCGGGAACCCGGCCCCGCCCGCACCAACCACACCCATGGCGCGCAGTGTTTCACTCAGAGACATTCTCTCCATCATTCCACGAAACCTAGCGCGGCCACCGCCGCTCCCAAGGATCGTGGATCGCCTGAAGCAGGCCTGTACGGCGGGTCGAAGACGAGTTCGATTCGGACTGCGCCTTCTGGCCCCGGCGGCAACGGCCAGCGGTGCGTTTGCTCGCCATGCTGCCCGAACTTGAAGACGCCCAGCGACTGGCCGTCCATCCGAACATCCACCTGTTGCGCCGCCGCTTTGACCTTGAGCTCGAAATGCCGCGCCGTCGCGGGCCGGTGCAGGCGGAGGCTCGCGGAAGGCTGCGTCCACCGGAAACCGCCTTCCAGCGAATGCCAGCCTGGCCCAAACTGCCAGAAAGGCATGGTGCGGGCCATGTCGATGTAGGACATGTCGGGCTGAGGCTCGGTGACGAGCAACTGACGCTTGGCCCTTTCCCATCCGAGCACGGCGACTTTGAGATCCTTCGCGTACTCCGGCGCCACGGTATCTTCGATTGCGGCCAGCTTGAACTGCGGATCGCGATAGAACCAGCGGATGGACGCCTCCATGCCCCACCGGCCCATGCCCGCAGGGCCTCCGTCGAACAGAACCGTCTGCGTGCCGGGATGCGTCTTATGGAACTGCTCGACCTGGGCCACGTAGCTGCGGTTCTCCGGGCCGATGGTCAGCGCCGCTTTCCGGCCCTCCCGAAGCTGCATGTAGTTCCAGGGAATCCACACGGCGAAAAGCAGGGCCAGAAAGGCGGTCTTCCAACGCTCCGAGGCGAAGGCCAGGGCGACCGCCAGCCCGGCTAGCGGCAGGTAGAGATATACGCCGAACGACCGTCCGGGCAGGAACCACAGCGGACCGAGCAGGATGGCAATCGCCAGCAGCCCGAACCGGACGCGGCGGTCCCTGGTCAGGAAGCCGAGCGGGATCAGCGCCAGTCCCAGCCAGGGGACCAGCAGGATCTGGGACGAATAGAAGCGGAGCGTGGTCCACACGGCCAGGGGCGTGTAGCGCAGAGTGTAGTCGTTGTCACTGCCTGCGTTCTTGAGCACCCCTTGAAGTACGACTGCCGCTGAGATTACGGCAAACGGGACAATCTGTTTCCAGCGGCGGCTGCCGAGGAGGTATTCGTAGGCGAGGAGCAGGGCAGGGAAGGCAACTGCCAATTCCTTGCTCTTCAGAGCCAGCCAGAACGGGAGCAGCGCGAGCCAGAAGCGGTCGTGGAGCCAAGCCAAGAAAGCCAATAGAATGAACGTGGTAACGAAAACGTCGAAAACGAACATCGGCTTCCAGTAGGCGTCGAAACAGGCCATGTGGAAGGCGAACAGCAGCGTCCCGGCGCCCGCGCCCCGCAACCCCGCACCCATCTTCCTCAGTACCAGCCACACCAGCCAGCAGTTCAGCAGGTGGACCGCGTGCATCAAGCCGAGATACCAGGTGTACTCCAAGCCTACCGTCCGGCCCAGGAAGTGGTACACGATGTGCGCGGCTGGGCGGTAGTTGAACTCACCGAACACCGGGCTGACCAGACCGGCGGCGAACTCCCCCGTCGTCGCTCGGGTGGTCCAGAGCAGGTTGTCCAGGTCGTCGTCGTTGAACCAGCCCTTATACCCAGGCCGGTTCGCGGCCAGGAACAGGAGAGCCAGCAACAGGAACAGTGCGGCGCCGCGCAGGCGAGACATTCTTCCCCAGTGTAAATGGGGCGGCGCGGACCGAACGGTATACTAAGAGTGTCCCCACCGAAATCCGATGAGCTCTGACCAGGGAGTCCTGTCTTTGTCGGCGGCCGCCCGCCGGGGCCGGGTCCATCCGGGCGTTGTCACGCTCGTGTTGCTGTCCCTGTCGCACTTCCTAATCGATCTGTACTCAGGCGCGCTGGGTGTCTTCCAGCCGCTGCTGGTCGAGAAGCTCAAGCTCACCTTGACCCAGGCCGGTATCCTTGGGGGCACGCTGGTCTTTGCCAGTTCGGTCACGCAGCCGTTCTTTGGGTATCTCTCCGACCGCTACCGGTCCCGGCTGTTTTCGGCCCTCGCCCCTGCCGTGGCGGGCGTCTTCATCTCCTCGCTCGGGTTGGCCCCGCAGTTTGGCTGGGCATTGGCGCTGGTTCTTCTGGGCGGAGCCGGGGTCAGCAGCTTCCACCCTCAGGGCTCTTCCTGGGCTGCGGCCGGGCTGGAATCCGGCAAGGCCCGGGGCATGGCTGCGTTCATCAGCGCCGGGACGCTCGGCATCGCCCTTTCGCCCAGCATCTTCTCCTGGGTCATCACCCGCGGCGGACTCCACAGCGCCATTTGGGTTGCCCTTCCTGGCGTGCTGGTCAGCCTGTTCCTGCTCGCGGCGTTGAAGCCGCCCGAGCTTCCGGCGCATGTCCGCGCGGAAAACAGCTTTGATTGGCAGCCGTTGCGCGACCACTGGAAGCCGCTCTCCATCCTCTATGCCGGCGTCTTCATACGTTCCATCGTTCAAGTCACTTACACGCAATTCCTCGCGTTGTACTTGCATCGCGAGCGCGGCTTTCCGCTGAACAAAGCGGCCTTTGTTCTGACGCTCTATCTGACCGCAGGCGCCTTGGGCGGCTTCATCGGCGGCCACCTCTCCGACCGCTTCGGCCCGCGCCGCGTCATCATGCACTCATTCCTGTTCTCGGTACCCTTCATGGCCTGGTTCTTCTTCTTTGACCAGAGCTGGCTCGGCATCGCGGCATTGTCGGTGGGCGGGTTAATCCTTCTCTTCACCATTCCTGTGAATGTCCTTGTCGGGCAACAACTTGTTCCGTCGCAGGCGGGCACGGTTTCCGCCTTGATGATGGGCTTTGCCTGGGGTACCGCCGGCATAATCTTCATCCCGCTCACCGGCTGGATCTCCGATCACACCTCCATGCACACCACCCTCTCCTCGCTGCTCGTCTTCCCGGTCTTCGGGTACCTGATCACCCGCCAACTGCCCAAGGATCTCGGCCCTGCGGAGCTTGGTAAATGAAGCGTGCCGTTTGTCTCCTTAGTGGCGGGCTCGACTCGGCGACAGTGCTCGCTTGCGCAGTTCGAGATGGATTCGAAACTTACGCATTATCATTTGATTACTGCCAGAGACATCATGTAGAACTTCAATCGGCTCGGCGTGTAGCTCAGGCGCTGGGTGCCTCCGCCCATAAGACCGCCCAGATAGATCTCCGGCTCTTCGGTGGCTCCGCGCTGACCGACGATATCTCCGTTCCAAAGCACCGCGACGCAGCCCATATGGCCGAGTCCATACCGGTCACCTACGTTCCGGCCAGGAATACCATTTTCCTTTCCTTCGCCCTGGCTTGGGCGGAGGTTCTCGGCGCCCAGGACATCTACCTGGGTGTGAACGCGGTCGATTACTCCGGCTACCCCGACTGCCGCCCAGATTACATCGAGGCATTTGCGCGCATGGCCAACCTCGCCACCCGTGCCGGCGTCGAGGGGCACCAGACGCTCGTTATTCACACACCCCTCATCCATCTCACCAAGGCCGAGATCATCCGCCTGGGTGTCAGCCTCGGCGTCGATTACTCCCTCACTCACAGTTGCTACGATCCCTCGCCCGACGGCCATCCCTGCGGCGCCTGTGACGCTTGTCTCCTTCGTCTTGAAGGGTTTGCCGCTGCTGGCTTGAAGGATCCGTTGAAGTACCCTGAAGCATGAAGATCAGCGAAGTATTCGCCACCATCCAGGGAGAGGGCCTCCTCTCCGGCGTGCCGTCGCTGTTCATCCGGACCTCCGGCTGCAACCTCCGCTGCCATTGGTGCGACACCCCCTACACCTCCTGGGACCCGGAGGGCGACGACCGGTCCGTCGACCGCCTCGTCGAGTGGACGCAGCAGTATCCCAGCTTCCGCCATGTCGTCCTCACCGGCGGCGAGCCCATGATCCAGCCCCAGCTCCCGGAACTCAGCCGCCGCCTTGCCGATCTTGGGCTCCACGTCACCATCGAGACTGCCGGCACGGTCGATGCAGACGTCACCTGCCACCTGATGAGCCTCAGCCCCAAGCTCGCCAACTCCACGCCGTGGCAGCGAGACCCTCAATGGGCCCAGAAACACGAATCCCTCCGCATCCAACCAGAGGTCCTGGAATCCCTCTGCCTTCGCTTCGACTATCAGTTAAAATTTGTAGTCGCAAGTGACTTGGATTTAAAGGAAATCGACGAAATCGTCTCTCTCGTCCAAGCCCCCCCGGCCCGCGTCCTGCTCATGCCCGAGGGCGTGGACGCAGGGGTCCTCCACGAACGCTCTGAATGGATCATCGAGATCTGCAAGCAGCGTGGCTACCGCTTCTGCCCGCGCCTCCACGTGCTCTTATGGGGAGCCCGCCGGGGCGTCTAGCCCCGGAGCCTACATATACATCCCGCCGTTCACGCGCAGCACATTGCCTGTGATGTAGCCCGCCGTCTCCGATGCCAGGAACCGGACCGCCGCGGCCACGTCGCCGGGAGCGCCGAAACGTTTGAGCGGAATCTGCTCCAGCATCTTCTTCTTCAAGTCTTCCTTCAGAACCGCCGTCATATCGGTCTCGATGAATCCCGGTGTCACGGCGTTCACCGTGATGTTCCGCGACGCCAGTTCCTGCGCCAAGCTCTTCGTCAACCCGATCAGCCCCGCCTTTGACGCCACGTAGTTCGCCTGCCCAGCGTTCCCGCTCTCCCCCACCACCGAAGCCACGTTGATGATCCGCCCCCAACGCTCCTTCATCATGCCCTGCATCACCTGCTGGATGCACAGGAAAGCTGAGGTCAGGTTTGTGTTCAGAACCGCGTCCCAGTCCTCGCGTTTCATCCGGAGCGCCAGCGTGTCGCGCGTGATGCCTGCATTGTTCACCAGTACGGTGATGGTGCCGAATTCGGCCGCCGTCCTCGCGAAGGCGTCCCGGATGGACCCTTCCTCCGTCAGGTCCAGCGGCGCGACAAAAGCCTCCGCGCCGGCCGCTTTCAGTTCGTTCGCGACGGCCTCCAGTTGTTCCCGGTTCCGGGCGCCCAGCGCCACACGGTAGCCCTCCGCCGCGAGGGCAAACGCGCATGCGCGGCCGATGCCGCGGCTCGCGCCGGTCACGAATGCAATACGGGATGACATGATCTCCACCTCAATTCGTCGAAAAGATTCATCATAGTAGAGCAGCACTCCTAATTCCCACATGGCCCACAACGATCTTCGCGACTTCATCCAAGCCCTCGAGAAAGCCGGCGAGCTCAAGCGCATCCCCTTCGAGGTGGACCCCTACCTCGAAATCACCGAATTCGCCGACCGCGCCGTCAAGTCCGGCGGCCCCGCTCTGCTCTTTGAGAAGCCCAAAGGCTCCTCGATCCCCCTCCTGATCAACGCCTTCGCATCAGAGCGCCGGATGGAGATCGCTCTCCAGGTCACTTCGGTCGCCGAAATCGCCGCTCGCATCACCGAGATGCTCGAGATGCGCATGCCCCAGGGCCTCATCAACAAGCTCAAGATGCTTCCCAAGCTCGCCGACATGACCAACTTCTTCCCCAAGATGGTCACCTCTGCGCCCTGCAAGGAAGTCATCCGGCACGATAACTTCTCGCTCTCCGAGTTCCCCGTCCTCACCTGCTGGCCTGACGACGCCGGACCCTTCATCACACTCCCCATGGTCTTCTCGCGCAACCCCGTCACCGGCAAGCGCAACTGCGGAATGTACCGGATGCAGGTCTTCGACGACCGCACCACCGGCATGCACTGGCAGACCCAGAAGCAGGGCGCCGAGCACTACCGCCGCCTCCTGGCCGAGGGCAAGGAGAACCGCATGCCCATCGCCGTCGCCATCGGCGCCGATCCCGCCGCCATCTACTCCGCCATCCTCCCGCTGCCCCCCGACCTCGACGAGATGATGATCGCCGGCTTTCTGCGCAACAAGCCCGTGGAAATGGTCAAGTGCGAGACCTGCGATCTGGAGGTCCCCGCCAACGCCGAAATCGTCCTGGAGGGCTACGTCACCCTCGGCGAGACCCGCACCGAGGGCCCCTTCGGCGACCACACCGGCTTCTACTCCCTCGAAGGCGAGTACCCCGTCTTTCACGTCACCTGCGTCACCCACCGCCGCGACCCCATCTACGCGACCACCATTGTCGGTCCCCCGCCCATGGAGGACTACTACATGGGGCGCGCCATCGAGCGCATCTTCCTGCCGCTCATGCGCATGCAGATCCCCGAGATCCGCGACATCGCCATGCCTGCCGAAGGCGTCTTCCACAACCTGATGCTCATCTCCATGCGCAAGTCCTACCCCGGCCACGCCCGCAAGGTGATGCACGCCATCTGGGGCCTCGGCCAGGCCATGTTCACCAAGGTGATCGTCGTCGTCGACGAGGAGGTCGACGTCCAGAACTTCAGTGAGGTCGCCTGGAAGGCCCTGAACAACATCGACCCCGAGCGCGACATCGAGTTCGTCCACGGCCCCGTCGATACCCTCGACCACTCCTCCCGCCTCCAGGACTACGGCTCCAAAATGGGCATAGACGCCACCCGCAAATGGCCCCAGGAAGGCTTCACCCGCCCTTGGCCCGGCGTCGTCAAAATGGACCCCGACGTGCAAAGACGTGTCGACGAGATGTGGAAGCGCGCTGGCCTGGTCTGATAAACTGGTTGTTGTTGCGGCGCCTGTAGCTCAGTCGGTAGTAGCGCCAGATTGTGGTTCTGGATGTCGAGGGTTCAAATCCCTCCAGGCGCCCCAAACACCCGCACTTCACACCCCGCCCAGGAACCCCTTCAACACCTGAAGCGTCTCTTCCTTCCCCTCGCGCCGCACATTGTGGCCCGCGCCCTTGATGTGCACCAGCTTGCCCTTCGGCAGCAGCTTGGCCGTCTCGTCGTTCTGCGTTCGCAGTTCGCCCTCGGCGTCCGCCTTCAGGATCAGCGTCGGAGCCGTGATCTTCGGCAGCAGTTCCTTCATCGCAGGACGCCCCGCCATGCTCCCCATCGCCGTTCCCGGATGATGCCGCCTCTTTGACGGCGCCCACAGCTGGCACTCCGTCTCGCCCCACTTCGGCGACCCCTTCATGCACTCGGCCACCAACTGCTCTTCGGTCATGTTATTCCGCGCCAGAATCCCCTGGCGCCGTTTCTCCCTGGCATCCGCCGACGTGTTCGGCGCCGCACCTGCCGGCCTCGCGCCCAGTCCCGGATCCTCCAGAACCACCGCCCTCGGCACGTCCGGATACTTCGCCGCGAACCACGCCACGGTCGCGCTTCCCATCGAATGCCCCATCAACACCGGCTTCCCGATCTTCAGCGCCTTCAGCAGAGCCGCCAGGTCCTCCACCATCGCATCGGGACCGTCGCCTTCCTTCGGCGGGTCCGTCAGTCCGTGCCCCCGCGCGTCCACCATCACAATGTCGTACTGCGCCTCCAACTCCTTCGCCAAAGCCGTCCAGCACAGTCCGTCGTCTGACGAGCCGTGCATCATCACCATCACCGGCTTTGCCCCTCCCGTCCGGTAGTAGTGCATCCGAATGCCGTTGCCCTCGACATATCCGTCCGTCCAGTGCGAAGGCACTCCCGGCGGCAGCGCCGCCGCCAGCATCAGTGTGAGAAGCAGAGACACAGTTTCGACCTCCGCAGACACTATACACTGCGCCCCTTCGGGCGTCAGCCCGCGAACTTTTCGGGCCCGCCTGTTTGACTAACGGTTCATCCGCAGCACATCACACAGTACCGGCAGATGCGTCGTTTCCGTGCCGTCCGGCGCCACGTCCTTCGTCAGCATCAGCCACAACTCCTTGCCCTCATCGAGCCCCACCAGGATGCCCTTGGCGCCGGAGTTGCCCCACGTGGGAAACGCCACCGTCATCTCGCCGTAACAGTCCGGCTGCAGCGTCATCGTGCCTTCCACCGGGAGCGCGACTGATACAGGTCCCAGCTTCGCGTTGAATGTGCCTTCGTATTGGCCCAGTTCGTCCGTCGTCAGCGGGATTACAGCCACCATCGGCGCCACCGTCTCCGTCGTCGGGATATGCGCGAACCCGCGACAAACGTTCACCCAGGTCCCCCGCGTCATGTCCTGCCGGCATATGCCCTCCTTCACCAGCGACCCGCTGATCCGCTTCGCTGTCGAGTTCCAGACAATAAACGGAAGCGGGTGCGTCATCGACGCGGTCCGGATCTCCTTGCCCTGGTCCAGCACGACGATCTTCTCCGTCACAGGCACGGGAGGGACGCCTGGCAGCACTACTGTGTACGACCAATCACCCACACAGGAAGGATTCATGGTGATCGTCCCATTCCAGTTCTCATCTTTCCTCGGCGGCTGGCCATACGCATTCCCCCAGTAGCTCCCCGTCACCGCTCCGTCTGGATGAATCTGAACAATACCGACAAGCGCTACCGGCGAAAGGGCTCCCGCGATCGATGGATAAGGAACCGGCCCTGGCCCGCTGCCCACAAATGCCTCGCCCGTTCCCTTGATCGCATACGTTCCCACAACCGTCTGAAGGCTGCACGGCATCTGCGCCTGTGCAACCGTGGGAAAAACAAGAAGCAACGCAACCAGCGCTGCGAAAGACACCACGCTTCGTTTCATACGAATGCTCCTCGTGAATGGGAGGCTCCTCCGCCTCGCCATTGATCCAGACCTATGCCTCCGAAATCCCCAGCGCAAGCACCAGTACGCCCTTTGCCGGCAGTATATTTCGTCGCTAGTGTGTTTGTAGGAGAAAGCCTCACATGAACGTCAGCAAAAAGCCGGAAGGCTACAACACCCTTTCGCCCTACATCGTCGCCCCCAGCGCCCAAGCCGTCATCGACTTCGCCAAAACCGTCTTCGACGCCGTCGAACTCCGCCGCTTCGACCTCCCCGACGGCACCATCATGCACGCCGAATTCCGCATCGGAGACACCGTCGTCATGATCGGCGACGCCGGCCCCCAGTGGCCCCCTGTCCCCGCCTGGATGCACGTCTACGTCGAAGACGTCGACGCCACCTACCGCCGCGCCCTCGCCGCCGGAGCCACCTTCCTCCAGGAACCCACCCAGCGGCCCGGCGAATCCGACAAGCGCGGAGGAGTCAAAGACCCTTCCGGCAACTCCTGGTGGATCGCCACACAAGTCCAAGCATGATCCGGAATGTGGCGCAAACTTCAGTTTGCACAGGGTCTTTAGACCCGCTGAAAGGCGAACGAACACCAATTACCCAGTCTGCTCATCGCTGATCCCTAAGCGGAAAGCTGTTGGTCGTGTGCTGCCAATCTCCATTGGTCTTCGCAGGCTCCCGCTCCGGGACCCAGTCACCACGATCCCTGCGAGTCCGCCTTCAGGCTGGCGGACCATCTCCAGGAGTTCTGTGTGGTAAGCGTTAGTACGGTTTTACTTCAGAGAATGAACCGTCTGAATTGAACTTCAGTATAACGTACTGGACGCCATCAGAAGCATATGGCTCAAAGGACAATTCAATTTTTACCAGTCGATTTCTCATGCTGGGAATCTTATCTTCAATAGAAAAAATGAGATGCTCGTTTGCCGCTATCGTACCGATTGTGCTGCTCTCAATTTCTTTACCGGTACTGTAATCGTACAGCGTGTACATAATCGCGCGTGCGGCTGCCGTGTTGTTCGTAAGCGCGATACCGTAACTGTATCCCCTTCCGCCTGAGAAGTTCTCGTTATCTGCAATGAAGTACGGAAGCTGCGTGCGATCTCCCATTGAGACGGAGAGGTCTCTCCTGCGCCCGTCTACGGTCTGTGTCAGGATCATTTCCGCAACGTCTAGTTGATATTCTGGATACGTGCAGTCGCTCGTTACCGCCTTTCCATAAACTCTGACGACTCCTGTGGTGGTCTGATTCCCGGAGAAGTTAGGCACATCCTGCCGAAGAATTGATTCATTCCAGCTATATCCGTAATCCTTCGGGCGAAATGTGACAGTCTGTCGTGTGTTGTTTCGGTTGTCTTTAAACTCAACTTTGTATTCGCAATCGTAATCTCCACTAACCAGATACAAGCGGCTGGACCACGTTCCGCCCACGGCGTACATGGGAATTTGTCCTATTTCGTACCATTCACCAACAACGGCAGCCCGTTGGTTTACGGCCGTCGCGCGAACTACGGCTCGTTTCTGTTCCCTCTTTATTTCGGCGGCCGATTGGCCGATCACGATAGCCGCCAGAACAAAGAACATAGTCGAAAGCCGAATCATGAGCTTCATTGAATTTACCCTCCGATCTATTTTCATCTAGCTTGGGCGACGTTAGCAGGTGCCTCATCTACGCGGAGACGGGGTCACGATCTCCCCCATCAACGCTTGCATCATTCTATCTCTCATCATGACCTCAGCTCACCCGCGTCCGGCGCAGACCAACCCGATCTTCAATAACAACCGTGTTTTCCCGCCCGGACTTCCGTCCTACAACCTGATCCTGGGATGCTGCCCGCCATACAACACCTTCAGACCGGGAGACAGTGAAAGGAAACAGCGACAACGGGATGAGTGACAAACACGATTCCCTCGCGTTCATGGGCACTGGCTCGCACGTGCCACCACCCCATCCACCCCCAAAGCCACCCCAATCCCCACCGCGTCCGCCACAAAATCCCACGGATCGTACACGTTCGACATCACCCAGAACCCGTCCGTCGCCTCAAAGCCCCAAACCGCCGCCAGCGCCAGCCCTGCCACAATCCACCGCCGCCACCGGTGCCCAATCGCCAGGTTCGCCGCCACGAAGTACGTCGCGAACGACGCCGTCACGTTCCCCCCGTAGCTGTGCACCAGCACCACGCCCGGCCCCGCGTACCGGTCCTGCAACAACAGGCCCGCCACACCCAACAGCACCATCGCCACGTTCCAACCCTTCGACGCCATCGTCCACCTCCCCTCACGGACGGAAGTGCCGGAACAACTCCAACATCCAATGCGTGATGTGGACCCGGAATTCAGCGGTCCGCGTTGCCCGGACTCGGGAGGCATCCTGCGTTCACTCCCACACCAGGAGCGCGGCTACCGTCCGGCCGCTGCCCCGGTACGGTCTTGCCGCGCTCCTGGCGCGCTCTGGGAGTTGGCCCGCTACGGCGCCGGCTGGCAGCCTGGCAGTTTGAAGCTGCCGATCCGCGTTTGCCATCCAGCAGGCGAACTGGCCTGGCCGGCCGCAGTGTAGTACTCGTTGATGTACCAGAAAGTACAGTCGTCCACCGGGTCGACATTCATCGAGCTGTAATCGCCCCAGCGGCTGTTCGTGGTCAACTGGACACCCGAGCCGTTGATGATCGTGCCCTCTCCCAGCGTCATCTGGCCCAGCGGGTCGCCGCTCAGCCGGCCCGTGTACCGGATGCCCGGGAAGACGTTTACGCCGTTCACCACGCTATACCCTAGCGCGATGTTGCCCTGCCGGTCCATCGCGGCGCTGCCCATCCACCGGTGGACGCCATCGCCTGGTGCGTAGGTCCCCTGCTGATAGACCGAGTACGCGCCGCCCGTCCGGCGGATCTCGTACCAGCGCACTCCGGCGACTCCCGGTAATGCCTCCACCGTCTGGTTCGTCACCAGCGCCTCGTAGGACTTGAAATTGCGGTACGCCAGTCTCCAGGTCGGCCGCTGCCTGTAGGACAGGATGTCCAAGAACTGTGCGGGGTTCACAATGCCCGGCTGCGGAAGGCAGTCACGGGCAGTGGGAGCGCACGGGAAGATCGAGTCGAATGCCGCCACCGGCAGTTGCGCGGCCAGCGCCAGCGACGCTATCGGTGTCGACCGCCACTGCGCCTTGAGATGGAAGATGTTCAACGCGTCGAACGTGGCGCCATATCCAGCGCCGTCGTCTTGCGTCCCAACCAGGATGATTGAAGCATCATTCTTCGGCTTGTCCTTCCCGTCTATGTCGGCCGGCAGCAGTCCATCTCCCACCAGAGGCAGGACGCCCGGCACGTACCCATCCAGGAAGAAACTCACCGCGCGCGCTGGCAGGCCGCCCAACATCTTGTTCTTCTCCAGCGCGTACACGCCGATGCCATATTCGACCGTGGGACCGAACTCCCGCGTCGTGATCACGTAAGAATCGGTCCACATCCCGTATTTCGGGTAGTCCGGGAAGTAATTCAGGTTGGCCGTCTCAAACGCGTAGCGGTAGTACGCTCCTGTTGGATCCCCCGTTACCGAGACTGCGACACAGTTGTAGAAAGGCCTCGTCGGATCAGTCAATCCGGCCGTCGTAAACTGCGACAGAATCCACCGGTCGGCGATTTGGTCGTACACCACCACCGGGTCGCCCGATGGGTCTAAGCAGTCAGGAATCCCAAATCCGGTCCAGAGCGAAGTGATCGGCGCCGGTCCAAGCAGCATGTTCCCCTGCTTGTCGTAAACGGCGAACCCCAAGTTGATCAGCGTGACGTAGTGGTTGGGTCCCACGTCGCCCATCGGATCCGGAGGGTTGACCCGGAAGCCAAAGAGGTTGAAGTTGTCCTGGTTGCCCAATCCTTCGAAGTTCGCGAGCGTCGACGGGATCGACAGGGTCGAAAGCAGCCGTCCCGCCGCGGCTTGCTGCACCGCCCCGTCACCCGTGAACTTGTTGTCTCTGACCGCTGGACCGGGCTCGGGACGAACCTCCAACGGTTCTGAAGAAGATGATGAAGATGGTGACGCTATCCGCAGCGATCTCCTCTGTACCAATTCGCTGAGTGCCAGCGATTTGTCGAAGGCCTGCGCGTCTGTGTACTTTGGCGCTGCCATTGTCTGCGCGCCGACCGGCATGGTTGCCAGGAACACTAGACTGGTGAGGCTTGGCGCAAGCCACACTGATGGGTGTTTACACACTAACCGCTTCATTCGATCCCTCCTTCGAAAGTGCTCATTTACCCTGATTTACTGCGTCTGCTGTGCTCATTCAGGAAGACCACTCCTGCTTGAGCTCGGTGCATGGTACCATGGGCCCCTAACCTTGGGTTCTTAACTTTGGATTTTCCTAGAACCGTAGTACTGATAGGCGTGGTCCAGGACCACATTCTTCAAATCCACCAGTCGCCAATTCCTAGGTTCCTCGCTCCGGTTAGCCCTCACACCGGCAATGTGATTCCACTCCGTAGCTCTCTCCTCCCGCAAACAACCTAACCCCCCGCCCCGTGCAACTCCGCACCCCTCTCCCCGCCATCTCCTTCAAAACAAATCAAATCGAATTTGAAGATTTTTGATACTGGCCAAAACAGCGTATGATGACTTCCAGGTGCGATTGTCCGCTGGCCCGCCTCGCCGGCTTCCAACCTCGCGCCCCGTCGGTTGCCCAGCGCGGCGCTCAGACGGTATCTTGAGAGGTTCAACTCTGGGATCCTGAACATGTCCAACACACCCATTACGGTTGCCAAGGGCGACGGCATCGGCCCTGAAATCATGGATGCCACGCTTCACATCCTGCGTGAAGCTGGAGCGCGCCTCGAGATCGAAGAGATCGAAATCGGCGAAAAGGTCTACCTGCGCGGGAATTCCGCCGGCATCGAGCAGTCTTCGCTCGACTCCCTCCTCCGCACCAAGGTCTTCCTCAAAGCGCCCATCACCACTCCTCAGGGCGGCGGATTCAAGTCTCTCAACGTCACTACCCGCAAGCTGCTCGGCCTTTACGCCAACGTCCGCCCCTGCGTGGCTTACTACCCCTTTGTGCCCACCAAGCACCCCGGCATGGACGTCGTGATCGTCCGCGAAAACGAAGAAGATCTTTACGCCGGCATCGAGTACCAGGGCACGCCCGACCAGGTCCAGTCCCTCAAGGTCATCACCCGCGGCGGCTGCCAGCGCATCGTCCGCTACGCCTTCGAATACGCCCGCCGCAATCGCCGCAAGAAGGTCACCTGCTTCACCAAGGACAACATCATGAAGTTGTCCGACGGCCTCTTCCATCGCGTCTTCGACGAGATCAGCACTGAATACTCGGATATCGAAAAAGAGCATTGGATCGTCGACATCGGCGCCGCCAAACTCGCCGACACGCCCACGGCCTTCGACGTCATCGTCATGCCGAACCTTTACGGCGATATCCTCTCCGACGTCGCCGCCCAGATCGCCGGCTCCGTCGGCCTCGCTGGCTCCGCCAACATCGGCACCAAGTACGCCATGTTCGAGGCGATTCACGGCTCGGCCCCGCGCCGCGCCGGCCAGAACCTCGCCAACCCCTCCGGCCTGCTCCACGGCGCCATCCTGATGCTCGTCCACCTCAACCAGGCCGACATCGCCGAGCGCGTCCACAACGCATGGCTCCGCGCCATCGAGGACGGCATCCACACCTACGACGTCGCCAAGAGCGAATCCACCACGCCGAACCCCCACACCACCAAGGTCGCCGGCACGAAGGAATTCGCGCAGGCCGTCGTTGATCGCCTTGGCCAGACGCCCCAGCAGCTCAAGGCCGCCCACTACGGCAACGCGCCCAGCCAGACCGTCGAGGACAAGTCCACCGCCGCCGCCTCCGTCAAGCGCGAACTGGTCGGCGTCGACGTCTTCGTCCACCACGCTCCCGGCGACCCCAACGTCGTCGGCAAGAAGGTGGAAGCGCTCGCCGGGGATGCCCTCAAGCTCGTCATGGTCTCCAACCGCGGCGTGAAGGTCTACCCGAACCCGCTGCCCGATACGCTCACTGGCGATTCCTGGCGCTGCCGCTACCAAAGCTCGACCACTTCGCCCGTCATCACATACGACCAGGTCCTAGGCCTGCTCAAGCGCGTGCACGACGCCGGGCTCGACATCCACAAGACGGAGCACCTGTACAACTTCGACGGCAAGGCCGGCTACTCGCTCGGCCAGGGCCAGTAAACGAACGGAGATCACCCATGAGCGCCCAACCCCTCGTCGGAGTCATCATGGGCAGCAAGTCTGACTGGGAGACGATGCAGCATGTCTGCGCCTCGCTTGATGAGTTCGGCGTGGCGTACGAAAAGCGCGTCGTCTCCGCGCACCGCACGCCCGACCTCACGGCCGAATACGCCAAGACGGCCCGGGCGCGCGGACTCCGTGTGATCGTCGCCGGCGCCGGCGGCGCGGCCCATCTAGCCGGGATCATCGCCGCCCAGACGACGCTTCCCGTCATCGGCGTTCCCATCCAGAGCAAGGCTCTCAACGGACTCGACTCGCTGCTCTCCATCGTCCAGATGCCCGGCGGCATCCCAGTTGCCACCGTCGCCATCGGCAAAGCCGGCGCCACCAACGCCGGATTGCTCGCCGTCTCGATACTGGCTACGCAGTCGCCGGAACTGACCGAGAAGCTCGAAGCCTTCCGCGCCGCGCAGACCGCCCGGGTTCTCGCGGACACGCTCGAATGAAGGGCCTCATTCGCCCCGGCTGTGCGGTGGGCGTGCTCGGCAGCGGCCAGCTCGGCCGCATGTTCACGATCGCCGCGCGCCGCATGGGCTACCGCGTCCATACGTTCTCGCCCGACGCCGATACGCCTACCGGCCAAGTGGCCGACGTCGAAGTCCGCGCCAATTACGACGATCTCGACGAAGTGCGCGAATTCGCCTCCAGGGTGAAGGTCGTGACATTCGAGTTCGAAAATGTTCCGGCTGCCACGGCCGCCGCCGCCGCCGAAATGGCGCTGGTCCGCCCGCGCGGCGAAGTCCTCCACGTCACGCAGAACCGCCTGAGGGAAAAGACCTTCCTCGCGCAGAACGGCATCCCCTGCGCGCCCTTCCGCAGCGTCGATTCCGCCGCCGCGCTCGACGCCGCTGTCGCCGCCATCGGCACCCCCAGCGTCCTGAAAACCGCGGGCTTCGGCTACGACGGCAAAGGCCAGCGCATCCTCCGCAGCCCCGCCGACGCCGCCGAAGCGTGGCAATCGCTCGGCCGACAGCCGTGCATTCTCGAAGGCTTCGTCGAATTCGAACGCGAAGTCTCCGTCGTCGCCGCTCGGGGCGTCGACGGCAGTTACGCCGACTACGGCGTCGTCGACAACGAGCATCGAAATCACATCCTCGACGTCACGACGGCGCCGGCCGGTGTTCCGGAGAAGACCCGGCGCGACGCTCGAGAGATCTCTCGGCAGATTCTCGACGCGCTCGACGTCGTCGGCGTGCTTTGCGTCGAGTTCTTCGTCGACAAGAACGGCGGTCTGCTCGTAAACGAGCTCGCGCCGCGCCCGCACAATTCCGGCCACTTCAGCTTTGACGCGTGCGTCACTTCGCAGTTCGAACAGCAGCTCCGCGCCGTGTGCGGCCTGCCGCTCGGCGCCACCGAACTGCTGCGGCCGGCGGCGATGGCGAATCTGCTCGGCGACTTGTGGAACGATCACGAGCCCAATTGGGCCGCCGCGTTGGAGTTCCCGAACGTCAAGCTGCATCTCTACGGCAAGCTGGAGGCGCGGCCGGGGCGCAAGATGGGCCACCTGACGGCGCTCGCCGATACGCCCGAGGAGGCCGCGCGCGTGGCGCGCGCCGCGCGCGAAGCCCTGCTGACAAGGCCATGAACGGCAAACGAGTGCTGGTGGCCGGCGGCGGGGCGGTGGGCCTGGCGACGGCCTACCGGCTGCTCGAACGCTGGCCCGATGCGCGGCTCACGCTGCTCGAAAAGGAAGACGGCGTAGGCCGTCATCAGACCGGCAACAACTCGGGCGTGCTGCATTGCGGGCTGGCGTACCGGCCCGGCTCGGCGAAGGCGCGGCTGGCGGTGCGCGGCATCCGGCAGATGACCGAGTTCTGCCGCGCGCACTCAATCCCGCACGACATCTGCGGCAAACTCGTGGTGGCGACGCGCGAGGAACAGATCCCGCGGCTCGATAATCTGCTCGAGCGCGGCACGCAGAATGGGCTCCAAGGTCTGGAGATGTGCGGCCCGGAGCGCATCCGCGAAATTGAGCCGCACGCGGCGGGCGTGCGCGCGCTGCGCGTGCCCGAGGAGGGCATCGTCGATTACCCGGCGGTGTGCGAGGCGCTGGCCGAAGAGATCCGCGCGCGCGGCGGCGAAGTGCGTTGCGGCGCGGGCGTGCGCGCGTTGCGGCGCGTGGACGGCGGCTGGGTGGCGGAGACCACCGCGGGCGAGGTTCGCGGCGACTTCCTGATCACGTGCGCGGGGCTCCAGGCCGATCGCGTGGCGCGGTTGGCGGGCGAGCGGCCCGAGGTGCAGATCGTCCCGTTCCGCGGCGACTACTACAAGCTGGTTCCCGCGCGCGAGTTCCTGGTCAGGAACCTGATCTACCCCGTGGCGGACCCGCGGTTTCCGTTTCTGGGCGTGCATTTCACGCGGATGATCCGGGGCGGGATCGAGTGCGGGCCGAACGCGGTGCTGGCGCTGAAGCGCGAGGGGTACGAGCGGACCGACTTCGACCTGCGCGACGCGGCCGAGGCGCTGGCGTTTCCGGGTCTGCGGGCGTTTGTCGGCAAGCATCTGCGGATGTGCGCGGCGGAGGTGCGGCGGGCGTTCAGCCGGGCGCTGTTCGCGAAGGCCCTCCAGACGCTGGTGCCGGAGGTGACGGAGGCGGACATTGTGACGGCGGGCGCGGGCGTGAGGGCTCAGGCGATGCGGCGCGACGGCACTCTGGTGGAGGATTTCGAAATCGTCCGCCGCGCGGACGCGATCCACGTCCTGAACGCCCCAAGCCCCGCGGCGACCGCCTGCCTGGCGATCGGGGAAGAGATTGCGGGGATGGTGGGGTGAGGGGCCGATTCGCTCAACTGTCAGGAGGCAGGACATGAAGAGAGCCGAGAGCTATGCCACTGTATGGGACGCGATAGCGGACACGCCAGGGCAGTCGGCGAATCTGCGGGTTCGGGCAGAGCTGATGAGGCAGATCACGGCCCATGTGAAACGGCAGGGACGGACGCACGTCGACGCCGCCCAGCGTTGCGGAGTGGTGCAGCCTCGGATCAACGACCTGCTCCGCGGCCGGGTCGCGCGCTTCTCGCTGGATGCGCTGGTCAACATCTCCACTGTTCTGGGCTTTCGAGTGCGGGTAGAGATGGATGCGGCGTGAGTTCCGGGGAACTCAGCGCGGGGAGGAGCCGCTTGGAGCGTAAGGAGGAATCACGCGGAAGAATCGCTTACCCCGAATTCTCAGGTTCCCCCACTTGGGTCTTCCTTGCGGGATCCGGGCACTGATTGCACCAGGTCGGTGTCAAAGCACCAACAGAGACTTAAAGGCCAGACAACATGAACCTCCTGTCCACCCAAAATGCTCGTCATCATCTGTTGATAGCGCCGATGATCGTCTTGTTTGTGTTGAGTGCGGAGCCGAAGCCCCCTGAGACGGTGAGTTTCGAGGCGAGTCTCCCTGAACGACTGGGTGGCTTCGAGAAGGTACACGGAGCAACGATGCCCGCGCTTCCGATGGACAGAGATCTGCTGAAAGAGTATGGACTCCTCAGGGAAAGCCGTGCGCTGTACACGAATCGGACTGGCGTCAAAATGGCCGCGGAGGTGCTTCAATTTGGGACGTCTGAAGGTGGGTACGCAGCATACTTGGCACTCCAACCTGACCGGTGCACTAATTCACCTCTTGGCCAATTCTCCGATGTGCGTGGCGCTTTTGGCCGCACCTATGCTGTCCTCGGCGGTGGTGTGACAGTCCTCTCTCGCAATAATTACGTCTTTCGATTCAAGGGCGCGGCCCCTACCCAGTCTGAGATGGAACGAATCCTAGAACGTCTCTCGTCGTTCGACGCTAATTCCCCGATTGAAGGCGATTGTTGCCGATATTTCGTCGAATCGTCCGAACGCCGGATCTTTGGCCCAGTGAGTCTCGCTCGATTCGCCGCCGGGGTTCCTGCCTCAGTGGTTGGATTCGATTCAGGCGTGATCGGCAGGATCTCCCGATTTGAGTTCCCTGGGGGCCCCATGCGACGGGTCGTGCTCCAGTACCACTCACCAGCCGTGGCGGCGAGCCGATTCGAACGCATGAGGCTGCTTCCCGGGGCACGGCTAAAACTGGCCGGCAGTCAGGTGGGCGTTGTGCTGGATGCGGTCAGCGCCGGGGAAGCAGACGCTCTTCTGAACGACATCGAGCAAGAGACCGGTGAGACAGTGACCTTCGATCTGCGCTACATGTTGGGTGGCCCTATGACGCTTGAAGATTGGGCGGCCCCGATGATCCTTGCACTGATCTTAGGAAGCTTCGCCGGGGTCGTGCGATCGAGACGCTGGAGCAAGAGTGTCCACAACCAGACGAGCGAATTGAGGTTGACGTAGTTACCTATCTCAAACATGGTCGCAGTTGAGGGTAGCGTCTTCGGCCAGCGACGGATGAGTTCCCGAATCTGACCAGCTTCTGTGTGCGCTCGGGCTCCCTTGCCCATTCAGCGCAAAATCGATTTCAACTGTGTCTCTTGGGAAGCCCACCTGTGGACCACTTCGCCAATGCCGCCGCACTTGCACATCTCGAACCAGACCACCACGGCTCGGAGATGGACAGATCCGGATTGCGGTGGGCATAGGAACATGCTGAGACATCCTGATCTCACGTCCTCGGGTTTCTCGCACACGAGTGTGCTTGCCGCAATTCCCAGGAGAAGTCGTAGAAGACGCGGGGAGAAAGGGGACATCCATGCTAGGGGTAAGTCAAGGGGGAGACGGAGATCCCCTTGCCCCAGGCGGTGGAGGGTCCTGAGGTGTGACGAAGCGG
>JBOZRR010000056.1:0-137459 GCA_050789245.1 Bryobacteraceae bacterium
CCCCCAACCTGGTTCCTAAATCGGCGAAACGGAGTCTGCAAACCCAGCGAAATCAACAGGCGTGTCGGCGGAGGTCAGCTAATTTGGACAGGAGTGCGTTGCCGCCCAATGATAGAGGCTTCGATCTCGCTTCTGCAATTGATTTCGGAAAACCTATATCTACCATGCGCAGTCGTTATCGCTGTCCAAATACTGCTTGAATTCGCGAGCCATCCACGTTACTGTGACAGTACGCGAGTTGGCGAAAGATCTACCGCGCAAAACCGCTTTTTATAGGAGAACACTCTTTGGAGATGACCACCACCAGAGCAAAGCGCAGCCGAATCATCGCCGCCTCACTTCTCGGCCTCATCGCCTGGATCCTATTATGGACCTATTGGGCAGCAGAGGACTACCTAACCACCCGATCACGATTAACACTTGCTGAGGTAGAATCACATCGTCTCTGCAAGGACATTTACTACAATCTTCTCTCACCTGAACAGAAACACAAACTAACCTCCTACGCCCCTAAGGACCTCGACATTACATCTCCATCTGAATGCCAACTCCGTCGAGATCTGGCAACAATGCTAAATGATGAGCAGATGCACCACTACTTAAACAAAATAACACTGCCCCTATTGTTATTTCGATTACTTCTTTATCCAATACTTTGCATCGTACTCCTTATAGGGTGTGCTATTCTTACTCGCATTCGACATTTAAGTCGATCAGCCTGAACCTTTTGCCCCATTGATTATGGCAGAAGCATTAGAAAGGACAGGACAGCGTGAACATACTCTCGGCCGATAACATCCAAAATGGGCTAACCTTCCTAGCGGTACTAGTCGCTCTTTACACAACCTTCGAACATTCACGCGTGCAGGATTATATTCACAAAGAAGAATTGAAGGTACAGCTATTCGAGAAACGTTATTCTGCATATTTCGCAATGTGGAACATTCGCAACTTACTTTGTCGCCCCCTTGATTTTCTGACTCGTCAATCCGCAGCGACCCAGAAACAGAGTATAGAGAGTGCGTTCTCTGACGGACCCTTCAATCCAAATCACACTGCAAAATATTTTTACTATCTATTTGACCCCAATGTCCATACTAGCGCGAGCCGCCTATGGAATACGCTAAACGAGTTATGCGATATTACCTACAAGTGCATTGATGCAATTAACACGGAATCGCACCCAACCCTAGAAATGTTACTGCCTGACGACCTTTCAGCGGTACGTGAACATCTAATACAATTATCCGCTCTACAACTTAATGATTTGACCACCGCCACCGAACCATACCTCCTCCTCCTTGGCAAAGATGCACCGGGAACGCGCGGTGCGGATTTGCCACTGTAGACATCAAACAGTTTTTATATCTGTGAGCGCCACACATTCGTGCTGCAGACTATTCAAACAGGAATAAGCGCCTCTTTGCTAACCAAAGCGAAATAGCCCGCAGGCGACTTGAAGGAGTTCCATCGTTCACTTTTTGCGCTTGAATTGTTAATATAAATGAACAACTTCGCAGACAAGAAGATTTCTGGAACAGTTTGCTTGGTGCTATCTACGGAATGAGGGGGATGTATGTACTTAACACAGCGGAGGCATACTGCGACGGAGTCTCCCGTTACCGTCTATCAGATCAGAACTTGCCCTTCTCCGCGATGAAGGCCGCGATGGCTTCGGGGTCGTTCGGCATCACGACGGGGGCGTTGCCGAAGGTGGATTTGATGGATTCTCCAGTCGGCGTCCTCAACACGCCGGTGTGGTACTTGAAGATGTAGTCGGGGTCCTTGAGGACGTTGCCGGTGAGGATGGCGACGACGTCGGCGGTCTTGCCGATGATGCCGGCGGCGACCAGTTTCTTCAGGCCGGCGAGGGTTGCGGCGGAGGCGGGCTCGCAGCCGATACCGCTGGCGCCGATGACGGCTTTGGCGTCGGCGATCTCCTGCTCGGTGACCTTCTCGACAGTACCGCCGCTTTCGGTGACTTCGCGGAGGGCCTTCGGCCAGGAGACAGGATCGCCGATGCGGATGGCGGTGGCGAGGGTTTCGGGTTCAGAAACTGCGATGAATTCGCCTCGAGGCTGCGCGTGAAAGTACGCGTGGAAGGGCGCGGAACCGGCGGCCTGGACGACGGCGAGGCGCGGTAGTTTGTCGATAAGCCCCAGCGCCTTCAATTCGCGGAGACCTTTACCGAAGGCCGAGACGTTGCCGAGGTTGCCGCCAGGGACGACGACCCAATCCGGAACGTGCCAGTCGCGCTGATCGAGCATTTCGGCCATGATCGTCTTCTGCCCTTCGATGCGGAAGGGGTTCACGGAGTTGAGGAGGTAGATGCCGGTGCGCTCGGCGAGGACTCGGACGAGGGCGAGAATCTGGTCGAAGTTCGCGTCGACCTGGATGGTGAGCGCGCCGTATTCGAGAGCCTGCGCCAATTTGCCGAAGCTGATGTTGCCGTGGGGCAGGAAGATGATGGGCTTCATGCCGGCGCAGGCGGCGTAGGCGGCCATGGAGGCCGATGTGTTGCCGGTGGAGACGCAGGCCACAAGTTTCATGCCGAGGCGCTTGCCGACGGTTGCGCCGGCGGTCATGCCGTTGTCCTTGAACGATCCCGTCGGGTTGAAGCCCTGGTGCTTGAAGACCAGCGCATCAATGCCGGCGTAGGCGGCGGCGTGGGGCGCGGGCAGGAGGGGCGTGTTCCCTTCCCTGAGGGTGACGACGGCGTCGCGCGCGCCGTCGACGAACTCGAGCAGTTCGCGGTAGCGCCAGACGCCGCTCTGATCGAGAGGGGCGTTGGACATGCGGCGCTCGCGCCAGAGGCGTTTCAGTCCGGCGGCGTCGAGGGCGGGCGCGGGGGCCGACACTTCGAGCAACGCGCCGCACTTGAGGCAGGTGTAGATAACGTCATCAACCGCGAAAGCCGCGGCGCACGAGGGGTTCAGGCAGAGTAGTTCGGAAGGCACGAACTATTTATTATTCCAGATCGGACCGTGGCGTCCCTCCTGCCAGAGCGGGGCGAGGCCGCAGAGCACCGGCGGCAGCGCGAAGGTAGAGAGGACGAAGAGCTTCTCGTTCGGCGGTTTGCCTCCGTAGTTGACCGCATACCACGCGGCAAGCGCAAAGCCGGCGAGGACAAGCAGGACTCCGCCCATCTTCGACCAGTGCCAGGCGATCAAGACAAGCACCAGAAAGCCGAGTCCCGGACGCGCTGCCCAGAGCAGCGTCTGGCTCCATGACAAATGATCTTGGACGGCCGAAGCCGCCCCGAACCAGATCCAAAACACGGCCCACAGGATGCCGGCGATCCGGGCGAGCCAGACCAGCATGGCGCTATGCCTCTTCCGGAAGTGTAGTCCTACCGCTTGGCGGCGACAAGCCAGTGTTCAGGCCGGAGTTCAGTCCAGATGGAAGACTTCCTCCAGCGGCAGCATCTGCTCGTCGGCGTTGCGGCCGGGGACGCCTTCGAAGAAGTCGCGCATCTCGGCCTGCCAGCGCGCGTTGATGTCACGTTCGGCCATGCCTTTCAGGGCGGCGTCGAAGTCGGGCGTTTCGAGGTAGCCGATGAGTAGGCCGTCGTCGCGGAGGAAGAGCGAGTAGTTGGTCCATCCGGTTTCGCGCAGAGCCTGCTGCATTTCGGGCCAGACGTGTTTGTGGCGCTCCTTGTACTCGTCCAGACGATGGCTTTTGACTTTCAGGAGAAAACAGACGCGCTGCATGTCTGGCATCATATCGGTTGCCATGGCCGATGAACGAAAACTGCGCGATCTGGCCGGCATCGGGCCGGCCATGCTGAAGGATTTTCAACTGCTCGGCGTCACTTCCGTCCCGCAACTGGCGAAGAAGGACGGGCACAAGTTGTACATGCAACTCTGTCATCTGACGGGCACGCGGCAAGATCCGTGCGTGCTGGACACGTTCGTCTGCGCGGTGGCGCAGGCGCGCGATCCGGACCTGCCCGCCGAGCAGCGGCAGTGGTGGTACTGGTCGCGGATCAGGAAGCGCCAGGGATGATCGCGCTCCATCTCGAGAAGCAGGCGGTGAGCGTGCGCCAGTGCGCGCCGCCACGGCCCAAGCCGGGCCATGCGCTGCTGCGCCTTCGCCTGGCGGGGATCTGCAACACCGACATCGAGTTGTTGCGCGGTTACTACGGCTTCGCGGGTCGGCCGGGGCATGAGTTCGTGGCCGAGGATGTCGCGACAGGCAGACGCGTGGTCGGGGAGATCAATCTGGCCTGCGGAAAATGCGACTGGTGCGCCCGAGGACTGGGCCGCCATTGTCCGAATCGGACGGTGCTGGGGATTGTGAAGCACCCCGGCGCGTTCGCGGAGTATTTGACTCTGCCGAATGAGAACCTCTACGAGGTGCCGCGCAACGTCCCGGACCGTCACGCGGTGTTCACCGAGCCGGTGGCCGCGGCGTGCGAGATTCTGGACCAGGTGAAGATCCCCGCCGGAGAACGGGTGGCAGTTCTCGGCGATGGGAAGCTGGGACTGCTGATCGCACAGGTCTTGCAGATTTCGGGAGCCGAGGTCCATCTGTTCGGGCGGCATCGCGAGAAGCTGCGCATTGCCGCGCTGGCCGGGGTGACGACGCATCTTGCGCCACGCCGCGCGCCGGCGAAGTTCCGCTTCACGGTAGAGGCGACGGGCACGGCGGAGGGGCTGACGCAGGCGGTCGGGATGACGCTGCCGCTCGGCACGATTGTGATGAAGTCCACGGTGCATGGCGCGGTGGCGATCGATGCGGCGCCGGTGATCGTCAACGAGATCACGCTGGTGGGGTCGCGTTGCGGGCGGTTCGCGCCGGCGCTGAAGCTGATCAAGTCCGGGCGGCTGCACTTGGACGAGATGATCGACAGCGAGTTTGCGCTGGTTGAAGGCCCGCGGGCGTTTGAACGGGCCCAGGAGAAGGGCGTGCTGAAGGTTTTACTGCGTCCCTGAGCGTCACTGCACCAGCCCGAGCGTGCGAACCGCGGGCTCCGGCCGTTCGTCATAGATGAATTCGGGTTCGCCGAAGGGATTCGGCCGGCGGCGGATGACCATTGCCCAGTGCACGAAACCGGCCAAGACTGCGGCTGGCCCGAGCAACAGCGGGTGCGCCATGATGAGCATGTCCACGGCCGAAAGCGCGGCCACGTACACCAGGTAGGCCAAGATATAGAGCGGCCACGACATTTTCAGGTTCGCCTTTCCCGCCACGTAAGAGCACGTGAATGGCAGCTTCTCAGAGTTCATCAATAGCAGGTCGGTGAGGAGGACCGACACGAGGAATCCGAATAGGACGTGCGCGCCACCCTTCTGAACGCCCCAGAGCCAGCAGTAGAGCGGGCACAGCAGAACGAAGAGCGGTACAACGCCAAGAGCCAGCGCCGCTTTGCGCACTCCGGCCAAATAGTCGCGCGTTTCGCCCGTGGCGGCGATCTGGAAGACCCAGTTCGCGGGTAGCTCCGAGGGGATGGTGAAAACGTAGCGCATGCCGCCAAGGACAAAGAGCGCCATGATCAAAGGTACGGGTAATAGGACGCCACGCGGATTCTCCCACCACCCGGGGACACCGGCCGCGATGAAGCCCAGCGCTCCTTGAAAGACCAGCGCGACGCCGGCCGCGGCATAGGCCGCAAGCAGCACGCGATGGCCGCGGCTTCGGGCGAGCGTCTGCCACACGAAGTGGAAGGAAGCGCGCTGCGCGGGCGTCCGGACGATGAGGGCGTTTGCGATCCAGGCCAGCGTGCGGCGGCCACAGCCGGGGCTGGCGCTGACGCCATCCGCCGAATCAAACGCTCGCGCCACGGCGCGCTGGTAGCTGAGCGCATAGGCGCACAGTGCGGCGGCGAGGCCAACGAGGAGCGCCCATTCAGCGCGATCCGCCAGGAGCGCGAAGTGTTCCTGCGGCCAGCCGAGGTCCCGTTGGTACAGGCCCAGGAACCACATGGTAGGGAGCGCCATCACGAAGGCTGGAGGGTTCTGGCCCGGGAGCACCTTCCCGACCACGGCGGCGGTGGCAAAGAACATGATGAGGTAGCCGCTGATCAGAACGAACTGCAGCGCTGGCGCGCAACGGCGGCCGAGCCTCGGGCCGAGCAGCGTCATGGCGGCAGCGTGCACGGCGACGCCGAACAGGAACGCGAAGGCGCTGCCCGCGGCGATCGTCACCATGTGGCAGCGCATGAACCAGAGCATTTGCGGCAGCGTGCCGTACTGCGCGACGGCGAGCGGGAAGAAGATCATGCAGCAGCCGTTGATGGCCAGCGTGAAGATGATCCAGAAGCGAATGAGCGCGAGCACTTTCGCGGAGAAGAGCGTCCCGGTGCGCACTGGCAAGGGGCGCAGGACGGCGAAATCGCGGCGGTCAGGGAGCAGCGCATCCCATTCGAGCACGGTCACCACGCCGAGCGCGCACATGGAGAATGCAAGGTAGAGCGCCTTGTCGGGCATGCAGGACAGGTCGGTCATCCACAGAGGCATGGGCATGAGGGATGTGTACTGCAGAAACTCCATAAAAGGGAGGAACACCCCGGGCGCAGCCAGCAGAGCCAAGATTCCGACCAGCGTGCCGCGCGTGTCGCTGTCGACGGCGATCAGGTCGTTCTCGAAGAACCTCTCGTAGAACAGGCGGGAGAGCTCCTTGAAGGAATTCCATTCCCCCAGGATTCGTTCACTGAGCCGGAGCATATTCACCCCCGCATCACTTCGGCCATCTCACGAGCGATCTTCTCGGTGTCCTCCTGGACGACGAGTTGGGCGAAGACGTCCTCGAGCGAAGGCAGCGCCATGAGGCCGCGCAGGTTCGCGACGGAATCGTGCGCAACGACCTTTCCCTGTCGCAGGATCAGCACACGGTCGCTCACCTTCTCGACGACATCCAGCACGTGCGAGCTGTAGAGGATGGTCTTGCCCTGGTCGGCGAGAACTCGGATCAGGTTCTTGAAGACGAGCGCGGAGGTGACGTCGAGTCCGGAGAGCGGCTCGTCGAAGATGACGACTTCGGGATCATGCAGCAAGGCCGCCGCAATCAGCACTTTCTGCTTCATGCCCTTCGAGTACGAGGAAATGGCGCCGTGCCGGTGCTCATGCAGAGAGAAGAGCGCGAGCAGCGCGTTGATCTTATCGTGCAGCACGCGCTCGTTCATGCCGCGCAACCGTCCGCCGAGTTGCAAGTACTCGAAGCCGGTGAGGTACGGATAGAGGAACGGCTCCTCGGGCACATAGCCGAGGACCCGCTTGAACCCGATCATGTCGGCCCGGATGTCGCGGCCCTTGTAGCGCATCTGGCCGCGCGTCGGTTCCAAGAGGCCCGTGAGCATGCGGACCGTGGTGCTTTTGCCCGACCCGTTGGGCCCCAGGTAGCCCAGCACCTCGCCCGGTGCGACTCGAAAACTCACCTGATCCACGACGGGACGCTGGTGGTAACACTTCGTCAGCCGTTCCACTTCCAGCATGGCTGCCTCTTCCTGGGGGAATGGACACTACGGGCCGACGGCTTGTTCCCAACTCAGCGATTTATGGGGGTGGCCTGCGTCAATTGGTGCCGGGCGCGGCAACGTTGACCTGTTTCCAGTATCGCTCCAGCACCTTGTCGAT
The DNA here is from genome assembly GCA_050789245.1 of Bryobacteraceae bacterium. GTDB lineage: Bacteria > Acidobacteriota > Terriglobia > Bryobacterales > Bryobacteraceae > PNKE01. Next base: position 7,575 of record JBOZRR010000056.1, read on the forward strand.
GTAACGGGTGGTCTCTCGATAAGGCGGCACACCGTTGTACTTCTTCACCGCACCCTCACCCGCGTTGTAGGCGGCCAGCGCACGGTAGACCGGGTTTGGATCGTTCTGGTACTTGACGAGCAGGTCGCGCAGCAGGCGGGCTCCGGCTTCGATGTTCTGCTGCACGTCGTGCGGATCGGCATTCAATGCCCGGGCGGTGCCGGGCATGAGTTGCATGACGCCGATCGCGCCCTTCACCGAAAGCGCATTCGTCTTATAGGCGGACTCGGTCGACGCGACGCTATGGACAAACTCCGGCGGCAGTCCGTGCTTTAGCGCCGCCTCGGTCACAAGCTCTTTGGTGGTCAACGGGCGAGGCGCAGCGGGTTCGATGACGGGCACAGCGGGTGCGGGGGGCGCGGGCGGCTCGGGGACAGGCTCAATCGCCGTGACGCGTGCGGAGTCGATCTCGATTCGTCCGCTCTCCGTGTGCAGGATGAGGGTCGTCCCGATGCGCTCCACTTTCTGCGCGGCGATCGTGAATCCGCTGTCGAGAATCACGAGGTCCGCCGCGAACATCGGGCACGCAAGCAGCAATGCAAGCAACCATCTCATTCGAAATCCGCGCTCTCCTCCGTTGACCGCTTCACGACGCGCCCCGCGCCAAGATGATCGAAGTGCATCGCGGCGTTCAGCAGCAGCATGAAGCTGCCCTGCGTCTGCTCGCGCCACATGGGGTTGATCGCGAACATGACGAAATGTCCTTTGCCGCGCGGGACATCGATAATCGCCGGTTTGCCAGCGAGCTCGCGCCCGCCGCTCAACATGCCAGACACGAGCAAATCTCTCTCCTCCGCGAACTTCAGCACGACGCGCGGCTCTTCCTCGGGCCGCGGCAAGTAGTTGCGCAGATTCTCCATCATCTCAGGTGAGAGGCGCCCAGGCGGTTCCGGAGGAGCGGGCGCGACGTACGGCCGGCCCTGCGGCACATCCGGATCCTGCGGCCCGCCTCGTCCGCTCGGCCTGGAGGGCGGCTGCGACGCGCCCCCGCCGAACCCTTGCGTCAGCCCGCCCGCCGGCAGAATGTTCAGGATTGGTCCGGAGTTGAAGTAGACGGGCACCTGGCCGTCGTAGCCGTAGACTATGGGGCTCCGCGCATCGGCCACCACGGAATTGTAGACGCTGCCGCGCGCCCGCAGATCCCTCGCCGGGACCACGGCTACGCCGTCGGTAAGGCCGTAGTCGATGGGAATCGAACTGTTGCCGGCGATGGTGATGAAAAGCCCGCCGTCTTCGACGAACTTTCTGACATTCATCAAGCCTTCCAGGCCCATGCCGCCGCGGACGTCATCGGTCTGATCCGGAGAGCCGGCGATGTTCTCACCGAGCGAGGCACTCCACGGCACGGGCTGCCCGCGCATGGGCAGACCGTTGACGACCCGCTGTGAGCTTCCGGGCGCCGGTCCAAAGATGATGACATCGAACTGCTCCCGCAAATTCGGCGTCGTGCGCAGCGCATGGTAGGAGATGTAGGTGTATGGGATGCGCGTGTTGTCCATCGCCAGGCGGAACCAGCCCACGGTCTGGGTGTTGAGCCAACTGTGCGACAAGGCAATACGGGGTGTCGAAAGTACGTGCTTCGCCACTTCGGGGCGCTTATCGACGGCGACGAATGTCACACCAAGGTCCGCCCCGACGCTCTGAAGCCTTTCGCGCAGTCCGTCTCCTTCGATGATGAGCGAGCCGGCACTGAACTTCTTCCCTGCTGCTTCGAACGCGGCCTCGGCCGCTTCGACCTTCAGGCCCACGAGCTTGAAGCGCGCTGTCGCGATCACGCGGTCCGCGTTGTGGTTCAACAGGTAGACGCTGCCCTGCCCTTCGACGCTGCCTTCGGGGACGGGAGGCTTCTCGAGCCGTTCCATCGGCACGCTCAGCAGAGTTGTCTCCGTCACGCGCGTGCTCTTGAGGTTTCGCAGCGCGGACATCGTCCAGCCGGTGTCGTCGTACGGACTCGTGTCGTTCGCGTTGTAGTACTGCTTGTCGAGCAGCATGTCGGCCATGCGCGAGTAAGGCTGATCCATGCGGACGACCAGTTCCCCGGCCGGGAACTTTGTCCCGTTCACCTGGGTCTCCTGGCTGAGCGAGTGGACCTCCACGCCGTGCCTCTGGAGCAGCGCGACGAGCGATGCCGCCTCGTTCGGCCGCGTGTCCCGCGAGATGACGTAGGCGGCGGGGCCTTCCAACTTCGGCTTGTCAACCGACCGTTTTCCCTTCAGCCAGAAGTTCCTCAGGAAGGTCGATTTGTTGTCCGCCGTGTAGTTCAGCGCGAGCAAAAGTGCGCTCTGCTGCAGGTTGATGTTGTTGCGGATGGACCACTTCACCTTCGCCAGGGGCGGATTCGGCCGGAACCATGCGCGAGTGGTTGAACTCTCCGGCACCGTGCGCTCGCGGGTGTCCGCGCCGCCGTTGCCGAAGGTTTCGTAGAACCGCCCGATGGCGTTATGCCCGTGCGCCACGGTGAACATGTAGTTGGCGGCCCATCCGTCGTAGAATCCGTGAGTCCAGACGCCCGGCACGCCTCTCTTCGTCATTTCTTCGACCTCGTGCCAGGCAAGTTTCTGCCACTCATTTATGACGATTGGATCGAGCCAAGCGTTGTAAGGTCCCATTCCCGTTGAGGTGTAGAGAAAGGGAATGGACTCGTGAAGATCATGAAAAACCTGGGGATGATACTCGAGGAACTTTTTCGTCACGTTCTGGCTGAGAGCCAGCGACAGGGCCATCCCGTCCCGGTTGTTGTCGTGCGCGACGTACTTGCCCCAATACAGCAGGTTCGGCGCCGGCTTGCCGGGATTTGCCTTGCGCCAGCGGTACAGGTCCACCATCCGCTCGCGCCCATCCACTTCGATGACCGGCGTGATCATCACGATGAGATTCTTGCGGATGTTCCGGACAAGCGGCGTGTCCGAGACCGCCAGCCGGTAGACCAGTTCCATCAGCATCTCCGGGCTGCCTGTTTCGGTTGAATGGATCGACCCGGTTGCCCAGTAGATCGGCAACCCTTCCGAGATCAACTTCTCCGCTTCGGCGTCCTTTGTCGCGCGCGGATCGCTCAGCTTGGCCGTGATCTCCTTGTAGCGGTCCAGCCGCTTCAGGTTCGCCTCGTCGGACACGAGCACAAGCACCATCTCGCGGCCTTCTTCGGTCTGGCCCATCGACTCCACGCGCACCCGCGGAGACGCCTTGGCCACCTCGCGCATGTAGCGGTAGATGTCCTTCGCGTACGTCAACTTCTCCGGCGTGCCCACGGCGTAACCCAGGAACTTCTCCGGGTTCGGCACGGATGCCGATGCGGGCAGATGGTCGACCAGTTCCGTCAGGAACTGCGGGCTGGTCGTGGCCTCCCTGATCTTTTTGGTGTAGCCCTCATCGATGGGTTGTTGCGCGATGAGCGTGAAGGCGCAGATGAACGCCAGCAGGAGGGATTGCGCCGTGGCGCGCGTGGTGCTGGGAGGCATGCTCAGATATTACTGGAAGTCTGGCCGGATCAGATCGCCATTAGAGGGGCTTGGGCGGCAGGAACTGAGGGGCTCCGGTAGAACGCGACTCGGCGAAGAGGTTCTTGGCCTGCTGCCCCAGCGTCGGCTTCGCCGGCGTTCTGAATAGTGGAGCGCCGGTCGCCCCCGCTGGTCCGAACGCGAGACTCGCTTCATACTCGGCGGCCGTCATGCCCCGCTCCGCCAGGAACTTCTTTTGGGCCTGAGGCTCCATCGCCCGGAAGAGCTCGAGCTTCTTTGCCGGGTCCATCTTCCACTTTGTGGTGACCTTGTCGAGCTTCGCCTGAAGCAATGTCAGGTGTTGGTCCGCCGGGGCCTCCTCGGGCTGAAATCCCATTGCCTTGGATTGGATCTTCGCTAGATCCAATCCGTTCAGCTTGAAGAAGAGGAGCGTGTTGTAGTGACGGCTCAAGTCCGGCTTGTAATGGCCGCTGACATTGGTCACCTTCAGCAGAACGCCTTTGTCCACCTGGATCTGACCCGCGCCAAGCACAGGCGTTCCGCCGAGAAATGAGCTGTGATGAAACTCCCCCTGGATGGTCTCGCCCGCGTAGAGCTCCTTGTCCGGAGAGATGACGAAGATGTAGGACTCGGCGTCGAACACTTCGGTCTGGACAGTGGACATCGTGTGGACAGGCCCGCCGCCCGACGCCCATGACAGGCCCCCCGGCCCCACCGCCACTCGGTAGTCCGCCCGCTCCTCGGGCGTGAGGTAGACAATCTGCTTTGCGAAATTGGCAAAGCCGGCTTGTTCGAGCCACTGCCAAAAGCTGTTTGGAGGCGCGACGCCTTCACCGGACTCAGCTTTGGCGTGCTTCTCGAGCCACTTCTCGAACTGTTCCTTCATCGCATCGGCCGCAAAATGCGATTGTCCGAAGGCCTCCAGCATGTAGCCGTGATCGTGCATCGGGATGGAGGGACGGAAGCCGCCGCCCACGTTCATCCGCCCATGGATCTGAACGGCACGCCGCAGCAGTTCGCCCGGCGTCCTTCGCTGGACGGGAGGCTTCAACTGCTTGAGTTCTTGTTTGGCCTGGCCCATCAGTGCGCTGACCGCCGCACGGCGCACTTCTTTATCGCGGTGCTGGGTCAGGTAGACCCTTGTACGCGAGTAGATGGCGGCCAGAAATGCCGTACGCTTCAGGTAGGCGTCGCTGTCGGTGGCGCCGATCTTGTGGTACGCCTCGACGAGACGGTCAATTTCCTTCAGGATGGGATTCGTGCGCCGGGCCAAGAATCCGGCGGAGCTCTCCCTCTTCCAAGTCGGTGGATCCCAGATCACTTGGGGAACAAGCGTACTCCGTTTTCGCAGTCACCGCAACGGAACGCTCGTGGGAAACTGGGATCGTCAGGACCATGACCACAGTCACCCACCTCGAATGCAGCCTTTGCAGCAGGCAGTATCCGGTCGATCAGCCGCACAACCTCTGCGAGTGCGGAGGACCGCTCCTGGTCCGCTACGACCTGGACGCCGCCCGCAAGAGCTGGAGCCGCGAATGGATCGCCTCCGGCCCCTCGTCGATGTGGCGATACGCGCCGGTGCTGCCGGTCGCCAAGCCCTCGTCGCTCGTGACGCTGGGTGAGGGCTGGACGCCGCTGCTGCGGGCCAGGAACTACGGCGCCGCCATCGGCGCCGCCAATCTCTGGGTGAAGGACGAAGGCATCCAGCCCACGCAATCCTTCAAGGCGCGTGGACTCGCCTGCGCGATTTCGATGTGCCGCGAACTGGGCATCACGAAGGTCGCTCTCGGGTCCGCCGGCAACGCCGCCAGTGCCACCGCCGCCTATGCCGCCGCGGCGGGCATTGAGGCACACATCTTCATGCCGCGCGACGTTCCGCAGGCGAATTACATCGAGTGCAAGAGCTTCGGCGCGAAGGTGACGCTGGTCGACGGGCTGATCAGCGATTGCGGCCGCATCGTAGTCGAGCGCAAGCACGCTGAAGGCTGGTTCGAGATCAACACTCTGAAGGAGCCGTACCGGATCGAAGGCAAGAAGACGATGGGGTACGAGGTCGCGGAGCAGATGCAATGGCGGCTGCCGGATGCCATCTTCTACCCGACGGGCGGCGGCGTGGGCTTGATCGGCATGTGGAAGGCCTTCGACGAGATAGAGTCGCTGGGCTGGATCGACTCCAACCGCCCGAAGATGATCGCGGTGCAGGCCGACGGCTGCGCGCCCGTCGTCAAGGCGTTCGACGAAGGCAAGGAGCGATCTGAGTTCTGGCACAACGCCATGACCGTGTCGAGCGGGCTGCGCGTGCCGAAACCGCTGGGCGATTTTCTAATCCTGCGCGCAGTCCGGGCGAGCCAGGGGACTTGCGTGGCCGTCTCCGACCGTGAATCGCTGCTGGCGGGCGCGCGAGTCGCCAAGGAGGATGGCATCTTCCCCGCCCCGGAAGGCGCAGCCTGTTTCGCGGCTCTCGAGAAACTGCTCAAGTCCGGCTTCCTGCGGCCCGACGAGAAGATTGTCATCTACAACACAGGCTCCGGGCTGAAGTACCTTGAAGCCTATTCGACGCTCTTCCCGAGGCTCTCGGACAGCGAGACGGATAAGTTGGGCGGGCTGATTACGCCGAGGTAGGGGCGTCCACTCGCTCTCCCTCTGCGGCATACTGTCTCCTGAACCATTGGAGAACAGCATGACTTCCGCCGTCCGCCGTTACGCCCTATTTCTTGTTGTTTTGTTCATCCAGGCCGCCGCCCTCGCGCAGACCCCACTGCGCGAATCTCACGCCGGCGACAACTTCACCGTCCGCGAGGAGATGATCCCGATGCGGGACGGCGTGAAGCTCTACACGGTCATCCTGACGCCCAAAGACGCCGCCACGAATCCGCCTATCCTAATCGAAAGGACGCCCTACGACTGCACTCGGATTCTTGGCGAACGCGCTTCCACAAGCCTCGGCATCGTGCTGGGACCGAAGTTCCTGGGTAACGGATTCATCTACGTCGCCCAGGACATCCGCGGCCGCTTCAAGTCCGAAGGCGAATACGCCATGTACCGCGTCCCGCGCGGCCAGTTCAACCGCACGAAGACCGACGAAACCACCGACGCCTGGGACACCATCGACTGGCTTGTCAAGAGCACGCGCAACAACGGCAAGGTTGGTGTTTGGGGCACCTCGTATCCCGGCTGGCTGACGCTCGCCGCCATGCGCGACCCTCACCCAGCGCTGGCAGCCGCCGTTCCATTCAATCCGGTGGTGGATGTCTGGAAGGCCGACGACTGGTTCCATTGGGGGGCGTTCCGCGCGGTCTATGCCTTCGAGTTCATTTACTCGATGGAGTCGCGCAAGGGCGAGAACGTCTCGTATCCATACGAGACCCGTGACATCTACAAGTGGTTCCTGAATCTCGGCGCGGCCGGCACGGGCTTGGGCCGGCTACTCGACGACAGACATGAGATGTGGAAGCACCTGATGAACTACCCCGCGTATGGCCCGTACTGGCGCGACTGTGCGGCCGACCATTGGTTTGACGCGCCTGCGAGATTGGTCCCCGCGCTTCATGTTCACGGCCTCTGGGATCAGGAGGACATCTACGGCTCCCCGGCGGTTTACGCCACGCTTGAGAAGCACGACCGGAACAACGACACCAACTTCTTCGTTGCCGGCCCCTGGTACCACGGACAGCACTTCGACAACGGCAGCAGCCTGGGCCCCATTCATTTCGATGAGGACACGGCGAAGCGATTCCGTGAGGACGTGCTTGCTCCATTCCTTCGCCGCTACCTGAAGGGCGAGAATGTTCCGGCGCCCAGCCCTGTGACGGTCTTCGAGACGGGCTCAAACCGCTGGCGCCACTTCAAGGAGTGGCCGCCGTCGACGGAAACTCGGCGGCTCTACTTGCAGCCGGAGGGCAAGCTCGCCTTCACGCCGCCAACGGCCGCATACGGATTCACTGCGTATACATCCGACCCAGCGAAGCCCGTACCGCACTCGCCGCGGCCTCAGTTCGGCTACGACTACGGCGTGCCCTCTATCATCGGCGCCTGGCGCCGCTGGCTGGTCGAAGACCAGCGCTTCGCCGATGGCCGCCCCGACGTCGCCACTTGGGAAAGTGAGCCGCTGACGGAGCCGCTGACTCTTCGCGGACCCATCACCGTGAAGCTATATGCCGAAACCACGGGCACGGACGCCGACTGGGTGGTAAAGCTGATCGACGTCCACCCCGACGACGCACCTGATGCGCAGATGTCCGGCTACCAGCTCATGCTCAGCGGCGACATCTTCCGCGGACGCTACCGCGAGAGCCTGGAGCAGCCCAAGCCGATCACGGCCAACCAGGTGCTGGAGTACAACCTCACGCTCCCGCACGTGAACCACACGATTCTCCCGGGCCACCGCCTGATGGTGCAGGTCCAAAGCACGTGGTTCCCTCTATACGATCGCAATCCGCAGACCTATGTCCCGAGCATCATGACCGCTCCGCCGGGCGCGTACAAAGCGCAGCGCCACCGCGTCCAGCATTCAGCGCAATATCCCACGCACGTCACGGTGCTGGTGGATGCCGTGAGATAAGGGAACATTCCTGCCGGGCATTGCGACCATGGCCCTGGTCGTCGCGTAGCTCCATGCTTCAGTGGAAGGCGGCCAAATGGACTGCCTCTGCTTCGACTGAGTCCGCGACGCCGGGACTCGCGACGTAAAACTGGTCATACTGTGAGTTGGCAATGCGCATCGTTTTGAAGGTCAGAAGCCGAAGATCGGGCCGTCGAGCCGAAGCACAGGAGGCGCCCGAGCCTCCACGCTCCGAGCCGGAGCAGCCCGTCTTGCACTCCACGGATCAGAAGTCAGAGGAGTCGACCGCTACGAACGAGACCCGTCAGACACGCTGGATCCCCGGCATTGGCTGGACCGACGATCCTCGCTAGCTTCGCGGGCCGAACGATGCTTCAGTGAGTCGGACCCATCGCCCTTTGATATCCTCATCCCAATGTTGCGCGCCTTGTCGCCGCTGGGAATCGGCGTGGTTCTTGCGTTGCCTCTCGCGGGTGAACCTTACTCAATCACTGACGCCCAAGCCCTGCTGAAGAAGCACTGCCTCGCCTGCCACATGGGCAAGACGGCTGCCGGCGGGTTCGATGCCGCCAAGCTGGCGGCCAAGGACAGCCTGCGCCAAAACACGGTGCTATGGCGCAAGGCTCTGGCGCGCGTGCGCGACAACGAAATGCCGCCGATGAATGCACCGCAGCCGAAGGCCGAGACCCGCGAGCACTTCGTCGCGTTCGTCGAGTATCAGACGCGCACGGCCGCATGCGCCGACGGCATCCAGCCCGGCGCGCCTGTTCTCAAGCGCCTCAACCGCAGTGAATACTCGGCAACCATTCGCGACCTGCTTCACGTCCACATCAACGCCGGACGGGCCCTGCCCGCCGACGGCGCAGGCGGCGAGGGCTTCGACAACGCGGCCGAGACGCTGTTCCTTTCGCCGATGCACGCCGAGAAGTACCTGGAGGCTGCACGGGGCGCGCTCGAGTATGGCATGGGCGACCCGCGTGCCCGCTCCCGCTTTATCGTCGACCCTTCCGAGAAGCTCACTCCAGAACAGGCCGCGCGTAAAACTCTGGACGCATTCCTGCCGCGTGCCTTCCGCCGCACAATCGCCGCCGGCGAAACCGATCGGCCTCTGAGACTCTTCGCCGCCGCCCGGCAGCGCGGCGAGAGCTACGACAACGCCATCCTGCTCGCGCTCCAGAGCGTGCTCATTGCGCCGCAGTTCCTTTTCCGCATCGAGCACCCCGCCGCGACGCGCGGCATGCACCCCATCGACAGCCATGCCATGGCCTCGCGGCTGAGTTACTGGCTGTGGGGCTCGATGCCCGACGATGAGCTGCTACTGCTCGCTGCGATGGACCAGCTTCGTGAGCCAGCATCGCTCGAAGCGCAGATTGTTCGCATGCTGAAGAGCGAGAAGTCCCGCGAATTCGCAGAGAGCTTCGTCGAGCAGTGGCTCGGGACGCGCGAGTTGGGCCGCGACATCAAGCCCGACAAGACCCTGTTTCCCGCCTATTACGACGAGGAGATTCAGGGCGCCATGCGCTTCGAGCCCGTGTTGTTCTTCCAGGATGTGCTGGCTGAGAATCGTTCGCTGCTCACACTGATCGACTCTGACTTCTCCTTCCTCACCAACAAACTCGCGCGGCACTACGGCATCACATATCCCAAGGGGACCCAGGTGGACCAGCAGCCGAGGAGGCTCAACCTGCCCGAAGGCTCGCATCGCGGCGGCGTCATGGGCATGGCAGCGGTTCTTGCGACCACATCCATGCCCACGCGCACCAGCCCCGTCTTGCGCGGCAAGTGGGTGCTGGACGCCTTGCTCGGAACGCCTCCACCGCCGCCACCGCCGAACGTACCGGCGCTCGAAGAGAACCATGCCGGAGCGCCGCCGAAGTCGATGCGAGAACGCCTCTCGAAGCACCGCGAGAACCCCGTCTGCGCCTCCTGCCACGATAAGATCGACCCGCTCGGCTTCGCGCTGGACAATTACGATGTTCTCGGCCGCTGGCGCACCGAAGACGCGGGCGGGCTCATCGACGCCACGGGTAAACTCGCCGACGGCACGGCCATCGACGGTATCGCAGGGTTGAAGCGCGCGCTGCTCGGACGCAAGCACCTCTTCATCCGTAACCTGACGGCGAAGATGCTCGGCTACGCGCTCGGCCGTGGCCTGACTCTCGAGGACCAATGCGCCGTCGACGAAATCGTGGCCAAACTCGATAAGGACAATTACGCCGCGCAAACGCTGATCAAGGAGATTGTTCTCAGCGTTCCGTTTCGATATCATCCACCTACGACCGCTGGGCAATCGACTGGGACTGAATGAAACTGCCACTCTCCCGTAGGACGCTACTGCGCGGAGCGGGCGCCGCACTCGGCCTTCCCTGGCTGGAGGCAATGGCTGCCGCTTCTCCCGCGGTTTCCGCGAAGGCTCCTCGCCGCCTCGCCGCCCTGTACATGCCCAACGGCGTTCACGCCGGCATGTGGACACCGGAGGGCACTGGCCGCAACTTCAAGTTCTCACCGACGCTCGTGCCGCTGGCCCCGCTTCGCGATGACATTCTGGTTGTCACCAATCTCTGGAACGAGAGCGCCCGCGGCGGCGACGGCCACTACGTCAAGAACGCGGGGTTCCTGACGTGCACCACGGTGACGAAGACGCTCGGTGTCGATCTGAACTGCAACGGCATCTCGATGGACCAGGTGGCCGCGCAGTCCGTCGCTGGCCAGACGCCCCTGCCCTCCATCGAGCTCGGGACCGCGCCGGTGAGCACGGGCGTGGACAAGAACGTCGGCTACACGCGCGTCTACGGCTCGCACATCGCCTGGAACGGACCGACCAGCCCGCTGGCGCGCGAGATCAATCCGCGCCTGGTCTTCGAACGGCTGTTTCGTGCCGCGCACCCGATCCCCGGCGCCGCCAAGCAGGACATAGCGCTGCTCGACACGGTTCTCGACGACGCCCGGCAGCTCCGCCGCCAGCTTGGCACTGCTGACAAAGCCCGTCTCGACGAATACCTCACCATCGTCCGTTCGCTCGAGCAGCGCCTGCAGCACGCGAGCAAGCCCCAATCGACTCCGTGGAAGGCCCGCGCCCCCATCAGTCTGGACGCCAAACCGGCCGGAATCCCGAAGGATTACGCCGAGCACGTCCGCCTGATGCTCGACATGATCGTGCTCGCCTTCCAGACCGACACGACGCGCGTCAGCACCTTCATGTTCGCCAACGAGGTCAGCAACCAGAACTTCTCGTTCGTCGAGGGCGTCAAGGAAGGCCACCACTCCGTCTCACACCACGAGAAGGACCCCGAGAAGCTGCGCCAGTACCAGCTCATCACGCGCTGGCACGTCGAGCAGTTTGCGTACTTGCTCGGCCGGCTCCAGGCGGTCAAGGAGGGCGAGCAATCGATCCTCGACAACTCGATGATTCTGTTCGGCTCCGGCATCCGCGACGGAGACAGCCACAACCCGCACAACCTGCCGGTCGTGCTCGGCGGACGCGGCGGCGGACGCATCGCCACGGGCCAGCACCTGGAATTTGCGCCGGATACGCAGCTTGCGAACCTGTACGTCGCGATGCTGGACGCCTTCGGCGCCCCGGTGGCGCGTTTCGCCGACAGCACCGGCCCTCTGTCCGGCGTCCTCTCCTAGTCCTGCTTCTTCTTCGTGGAGTCCAGCGGGATCTCCACGGGCCCGCCTTCCATGCCGTAGATGCGAATCGACCCTGGCTGCGCGGGCTTCGGCGCCGCGGCTGAACCGGGTGCGCCAGACGACGATCCGCCCAGGATTGTTGCCGCCGCCTTCTGGCCCATCTCCTCGATTCCGCCCTTCATTTGCGCCAGCCCCTTTTCGACCTCCTCCGGGGGGATGTCCAAACGCATCAACACGTTAGCGCCCTGCGTCTCCACATTCAACCGTTTGGCCAAGCTCACCAGTCCCGCTTGCTCCGGCTTCGCGTTCGACGCCATCATCGACATCAGCAACTGTGCCATCATCGCCATGCCCTTGGCTTTCTCCGAATCCTTGAACCCCATGTTCAACCGAAGCCCCACCCCTGACTTCAGCGACACGCCCATGTCCATCGATTGCATGTCTTCCATCGCGGATGGGCCCTTGCCCTTCTGTTGAGGCAGAGCCGCCGCCACCATATAGATCTCGCACTCTTCGGCCAACTTCAGCGCGCGGGCTCTCAGCGCCGCGTCTTTCATGCCCGCCGCACCGTCGATCGCCTGTTCCACCGACGCCCGGTCACCCAGCACCGCCGCCGTGTCACCCAGCAGCGCCGCCACGAAGTTCGAACCCTTCTCCCCGGGCTTTCTCGGCGGAACCAGGAGGTCCAGTCCGCGAAACCGCTCCACACCCGTCCCCTCGGCGAAAGTCCGTTTCAGTTTGTCGCGGTCGATCAGGCCCTCGAAGTAGATCAGCACCGGGCCCTCCCCCGCCTTCCCTTCCGGCCCCTCGGCGGAGGGAGAGGTGATCAGAATGCGATCCACGGACTTCAAAAACTCCATTCCTTTCTGTGCCTTGGAGCCATTTTCTTCATCCTGTGCGAGCTTCTTCGCCAGCATCTGACCGACAACAGAAGACTTAGCCGCCTTCCAATCCACGCCGAGCACCATCTTGGCGTCAGGATGCGTCCAGCGCCACGGATCGCCCTGCTGGGCAAGGCAAGCCCCGGCCGTCAGAATTGCCGACAACACCCACCGCTTCTTCATGATTGTCTCCTCATCCGCACTTGCGGCAACCCGCTGGACCCCTCGCGCATCTGATTGATTTTGGGTCGCTTCCCGGTGGCCTCCGAACGCGCTCTTGCCGCTTCCGGGAAAGCCGATTATACTCTCATTTTTCGCAGGGAAAACGGTCCATTGGCGACACAGACCATCTCGATCTACGACGAGTTCGATCCCGTCAACGTCCAGCGGGAGGCGGCGATGTTCTACGGACTCTTCCTGCGCGGACACTCGGCGGACAAACTCCGCCGCGACATCGAGATTCCCAAAATCATCTTCGAAAAGTGGCTCAGCCACCCGCACTACGACGGCGAGTTCCGCGAACGAGCCAAGCGAGTCTATTTCTTCCGCCGCCAGGTGCTGGCCGTCTTCGACGAAATGGTCGATCGCGAGCGGCTGAAAGCTCGACTGATGTAGCAACTCGCCGAAGAGGCTACACTTCTTCCGACTCCTCCTCAAGCACCAGTTCGCTCTCGTACACCCCGAAACTCTCATGTTTCCCAGGACTGAACCAGGGGTAGATGATGGGGAGGAGGAAGAGCGTGAGAAGGGTTGAGGTGATCAGGCCCCCGATCACGACCGTTGCCAGAGGCCGCTGGACCTCCGCGCCTTGCGAATGGGAGATCGCCATCGGCACAAAGCCCAGGCTGGCGACCAATGCGGTCATCAGCACCGGGCGGAGCCGCGTGGATGCGCCTCTCAGAAGCGCGTCCTCCATGCCGTGGCCCCTTTCCCGCAACTTGTTGATATAGCTCACCATCACGATGCCGTTCAGCACCGCGACGCCGAACAGCGCGATGAAACCGATGGAGGCCGACAGGTTCAGATTCAGGCCGCGCAGCCACAGTGCGGCGATGCCTCCGACGAGGGCAAATGGCACATTCAACAGGATCAGCAGCGCCTGCCTTGCTCCGCCGAATGTGGCAAACAGCAGACCGAAGATGATCAGGATCGACCCAGGCACCACGAACATCAGCCGGCGCGTCGCACGCTGCTGGTTTTCGAATTGCCCGCCCCAGTCGATCGAATAGCCGGGCGGCAGCGGCAGTTCGTTTTCCAATTTCTGCCGCGCCTCCGCCACGAAACTGCCCAGATCTCTGCCGCGCACGTTCGACTGCACCACGATCCGGCGTTGTCCGTTCTCGCGGGAGATCACCTCCGGGCCGCGCGTCATTGTCACCAGGGCCACTTGGCCCAACGGCACACGCTCGCCCCCGGGCGCCGAGAGTACGAGATTCCGAACGGCCTCGTCGTCGGCCCGGTAACGGTCCGGCAACCGTACCACGATGTCGAACCGGCGCTGGCCTTCGATCATCTCCGACACCACGCGCCCGCCGATGGACGCGTCCATAATGTCGCGCACGTCGCTCACGTTCAGCCCATACCGCGCCAGCGCGTCGCGATTCACTTCCACGCGCAGTTCGGCCACGCCGGAGGCAATCTCCATCTGCTCATCGGCGGCGCCCGGCACGCCGGAGATCGACCGCAGGGACTTTGCCGCAAGCTGTTCAAGGATGCGCGGATCCTCGCCGAAGATCTTCACCGCCACATCTGCCTTGATGCCGGAGATCGTCTCGTCCAACCGCATGGCCATCGGCATTGTGAAGTTGTAGCTGACGCCCGGCACCTTCTCGAGGTCCGTGGACAGGGCGTCGATCAATTGTTCCCTGGTCTGGAATCGCGTCCACTGATCGTGCGGTTTCAGCAGCACGTACACGTCACCCTGGTAGATGCCCATGGCCTCGGTCGCGACGTCAGGACGCCCGATGCGCGTCACCACGCCCGTCACTTCCGGGAACGACGCGATCAGCTTCTCGATCCGGTTGCTGATTTCCACCGACTCGGTTAGCGAGATGCCCGGCATCTTGCGCGTCTCGATCAGAATCGAACCCTCGTCCAACCGCGCCATGAACTCCGTGCCGATGAACGGGATGGACCCCAACGCTACCGCCAGCACCACCACACTCAGCCCAACCATTAGCGGCCGGTGATGCAGTGCCCAGTGCAGAGTTTTCAAGTACCTTCTCTTGATCCACTCAAACCAGCGCTCCTTGTGCTCCTTCACGCCCTTCTTCAGGATCACGCCCGTTGCAGCCGGCACCACCGTCAGCGCGAGCACCAGCGATCCCATGAGCGCGGAGCACACGGTCACCGCCATGGGCCGGAACATACGGCCCTCCAGCCCTTCGAGGAAGAATACCGGCATGTACACGGCGATGATGATGGCCACGCCGAACACGATAGGCCGGCCCACTTCATGCGCCGCCACTCGCACGCGCTCCAGCGCGTGGAACTCCTCTTGCGGGCTCTTGCGGTGCAGCCTGCGCACCGAGTTCTCCATCATGACCACGGCGCCGTCGACGATCATGCCGAAGTCGATGGCGCCCAGGCTCATCAGGTTGGCCGAGACGCCGAACACCGCCATGCCCATGAATCCAAACAGCATGGAGAGCGGAATCACAGCCGCGACGATAAGCGCCGCACGCACGTTGCCCAGGAAAAGAAACAGCACGACAACCACCAGGCCGCCGCCCTCCAGCAACGCGTTGCGTACTGTGCGGATGGTTCCGTCGATTACTGTGCTCTGGTCGTAGAACGGGTTGATCTTCACTCCCTGCGGCAGCCGTATCGAGGCGAGCTTAGTCTTCACCCTCTCGATCACCTGCTTGCCGTTCTCCCCCTTCAGCATGATGGCCATGCCGCTGACCGTTTCGCCCTTGCCGTCGCGCGTCGTCGCGCCCTGCCGCGGCAGCGCGCCCAATCTGATGTCGGCCACCTCTCGCAGCAGTACTGGAGTTCCAGCGCGCGCCAACACGACGATCTTGCCCAGGTCCTCGATCCCCTGCGCCCGTCCAAGCCCACGAACGGTGTACTGCTCCATGGCGTGCTCGATGAAACCGCCTCCGAAGTTCGCATTGTTCTCCTGGACGCGCTGGAAGACATCGCGCAGCGTCAGGCCGTAGCGTTGCAGGCGGACGGGATCGGCCTCAACCACGTACTGCTTCGTTTCCCCGCCCCAGGAGTTCACCTCGTTCACGCCAGGGACCGTACGGAGTGCATAACGCACTTGCCAGTCGTGGAGCGTCTTCAGTTCCATCGCCGACAGGCCGCCGCCCTCCACGGTGTACTGGTAGACCTCGCCGAAGGCCGTCGCCAGCGGGCCCATCGTCGGGTCCAGCCCTTCGGGCAGTCGGCCCCTTACCTCCTGGAGCCGTTCGTTCACCAACTGGCGCGCGAAGTAGGTGTTCACCGAGTCGTCGAACATTAGCGTGACCATCGACAGACCCAGCTTCGAGATCGAGCGGATGCCCTCCGTCTTCGGGATACCCATCAATGCGCTCTCGATGGGGAATGTCACCAATTGCTCCACCTCAGTGGGCGCCATTGACGGGCACTCCGTCACCACCACGACCTGATTGCTCGTCAGATCCGGATAGGCGTCCATCGGGATGGTCAGCATGGTGCGTACGCCCAGCGCGATGACCAGGATCAAGCCCACCAGCACCACCCAGCGCTGACGAAGATGGAAGTCAATGATGCGTTGCAGCATGGCTATTCCTCGGAAAGCGATGCTTTCAGCAACTGCGATTTCAGGATGAAGCTGCCCTCGCCCACGACGCGCTCGCCATCTTTCAGTCCGCCCGTCACCTGCAACAGACCGTTCAGCACGCGGCCCGTTTGCACAAGACGCGGAGAGTAGACTCCCGGCTTCTGCTCAACGAACACCGTGCTCTGCCCGTTGACGTCCTGGACGGCCGCCTGCGGGATGAACAACCCGGGGGCGCTTCCGCCCGCGTCCAGGTCAACCGTGGCATACATCTCCGGCTTCAGCAGACCGGCTCGATTGTCCACTTCGACGCGAGCGCTCACCGTGCGCGTCTCCGGATCCAGGCGTTCATCGATGCGCGTCACGCGTCCTGCAAACGCCTTCTCCGGGTAAGCCTGGACGTGGACATGGGCCGTCGCTCCGATCCTGAGCTGGGAGAGGTGCTCCTCCTGGACGGCTGCCATCACCCAAATCGAGCTCAGATCCGAAATCGTAAACAGGTCGCTCGCCGCGCTCACCACCGCGCCGGGAGTGATCTCCCGCGTTAGTACCACGCCGCTCTCCGGAGCACGGATTGGAATCAAGTCATCCAGGTTGCTTTCCGAATCTGAAGGGTGGTCCGGATCCTCCCTGCCCTCAACCGGGATCTGTAGGAACTCCACCAGGTGCAGTCGCGTCCGACGCTGCTCGATCTGCGCACTGTCCAACGCAACCTGATCGTTCTTCACCGCATTCTCGGCCTGATCGAGCTGCTCGAAGCTCGCCGCCTTCATCTCGTAGAGCCGCCGCATGCGGTCCCGGGTGCGCTTCGCGAACTCCAGGTTGGTGGTCAAGCGGTTCACTTCGGCCACGGCGCGGCGGTACTGCGCCCTTGACTCGTGAATGTCGTGGCTGTGCATCCGCGCCAGGATCTGCCCCTTCTTTACCCGATCTCCTACTTTCACTTCCACGCGGATAATCCGCCCGTCGGTAATCGAGCCGACTCGCCACGTCGTGTTTTCGTTCGTCGTCAGCCGGCCTGAGGCCCGCACGGTCTCAGGAATACTCCGGGTCTCGACCTGCACAACCTTGAGTCCTGCGTCTCGGCGCGCGGCTTCATCCAACTCCACGACACGCGGAGCTTCGTTTGACTGGGCCGGCGTCGAGGCCGGCGCTTTGGCCGCTGCCGGAGGCGCATCCTTCCCGCAGCCAGCCAGCAGCAGCCCGGCCATCAGGGAAACCGCCGCAACACACGTTTTGGTTCTCATGGCTCCACTCCCAGCGACGTCTCCAGCGCCACGATGCTCCTCCGGTACTCTGTCATCGACTGCAAAGCCAGCACCTCCGTCTCCAGCCGCAGCCGCTCCGCATCAAGCAGACGCAACAGGTCCGCGCCACCCAACCTGTATGCGGCCTGCGCAATCCTCGACGACTCATTCGCCTGCTCGCGGAACTTGCCCAGGAACTCCAGCACTTGCCTGCGCCGTGTTTCGTACTCCGCTTGCGCGGCCGTCACTTCGGCGCGCACCACGGCCTCCGTCGCAGCCAGGTTCGCTTCCGCTTCCTTGATCCGCGAGGCGGCGCTCTCGATGTTGCCCTGGTTCCGGTTCCACAGCGGCAGCTCCCACTGCAAACCCGCGATCAGCGTGTTGTACCCCGTGGCGCGCTTGTAACCGCCGAACAGTTCGTAGTTGGTCTTGCCCTGCGCGTGCTGCAAGTTGAGGCCTGCTCGCGCCTCATCGAGTTGCACGCGGGCAGATGACACCTCAGGCCGCTGATCTACGGCGCGGTCCGCATCCGCCAGGATCAGGCGGTCCTCTTTGAGCTCGATTGTATCGGTGAACTGGATCTCAGGAAACGCGATGCGCCCCATCTCCCGCAGCAAGGCGATGCGCGCCCGAGCCGCATCCAGGCCCGCCTGCGTCGCCGATAAGGCGATGCGGTCGGCCTCGAATCTCACACGGAGCAAGTCCGCCTCCGCCATCGCGCCTTCCTTCACGCGAATCTCGTGGTAGTCGACGACCTGCTTAAACGTGAGCTGTGTTTCGTGCAGAAGCAGATGGACGCGTTCGGCGCCCGCAGCCGCCCAATACGCGGCCTTTACCCTCGCCGCCACCTGACGCCGGACGACCTCGGCTTCCGCCTCCATCCGGCGGAGTTCGAGGGAAGCGACATCCATGCGCCGGGCGCGCTTGCCGCCCGTCTCGATTCTCTGCTGGACATATGCGAAGTCGTCGGTGTCGCGAGGGAAGACGAAGGGCGACGACGTGCTGCCCGCGCGGACGTTCTCCGTTTGGAGGATAAGCGTAGGATTTGGCCGCAGCCCCGATTGCCGCAGAGTCCCGCGCGCAACCTCTATTCTGCTTCGTGCTGCCGCCAATAACGGATGTGATCCAACGGCCGACTGCACCGCCTCAGCCACCGTCAGCGGCTGCTGGCCAAAGAGCGAGAGGGCCGCCAGCAGAATGGCCCCAGTCAATCGATACACCGTCCAGTATTCTAGCAACATGAGGTTTCCGGCTCTCATGCTCCTCTGCGCGGTCAGGCACGTGAGCCCACGCCCAGCTCCTGCCTTGTGTTGAGATGGAACCTCCGGCCCCGTTCGCTCCACGGGGACCGTGCCACGCAGAGATGATCGAATACCGCGACTTTCACTCGCTCCGCTATGACTACCTGATTCGCCGGGTCCTACGGGCGCTGGCGGAGGTGGGACAGCCGGAAGTGCTGGTTGCCGGGCCATCGCATGAGGTCGGGCTGATTGAGGAAAACATAGCCGGGGTCCGTGTAGATACGCTGGGCTACCTCGACCATCGATTCGCGACGCGGACGGGCGAGCACTTCGAGTGCGACCTGAACTTAGCGGGCCACGAGTTGAAGATGCCGCGGCTGCCGACGTGCCACCTGGTGGTGATGGCCGAGGTAGTGGAGCATCTGCAGACGAATCCGAGCAGCGCAATCGGATTCCTGGCGAAGGCCCTGCGGCCGGGAGGGCGGCTTTTGATCCAGACTCCCAATGCCGCCAGCCTGGCGAAACGCTGGAACCTGTTGCGGGGGCGCAACCCGTTCATGGTGATCCCGCCGAAGCCCGATGCGAGCCAGCATTGGCGCGAGTACACTGCCGGCGAACTGGCCGCGGCGGCGCAAGAGGCGGGCCTCGATGTGGAACGGGTAGAGATTGATAATCTGTACCGCCACGAAGGGCGGCGCGCAGCGATGTACCTGGCGATCAGCCGGTTTGCGCCGAGTTCGTTTCGTGATTGCATCACGATGTCGCTGGTGCGGCCGTAACCGGATCAGGCCCAGTCGCAGGCCCCCAGGCGACCGTCAGATCTTATCAGTCATTTTGCTCTGACCTGCTGGGCGATATGGTGGGCAAGGCCTTCAATCGTAACGCCTTTGGCCTTGATCTGGCCACGTCCCATGCGGAACTGGCAATCGCTTCCGCCACCTTGGCTCGCTATCAGTTTGTGGCTGGATTTGGCGGCAAGGGGTCGGAAAACCATGTTTGGAGTAGGCCTTTCTTAGGCTATTGTCCGCCGGAGGCCGTGGAGTTCCGGGAAATATTGCGGCCAGGCTCTACTGGCCCGACTTGGGGGCACGGAACGAACGCTCGACCGTGTCGCGAGGATCGGTGGAGACTCCGTGGTCGCGCCAGAGCCAGCGCATCATCTCGGGGAAGACGGTGCGCAGCATCTTCTGGCCATGGCGGCCGATGCCCCAGCTATAGTTCAATTCGTATCCCTTCTCGGCCAAGGCCTGCTGCATGCGGACATTCTGAAGGAACCAGTCGCGAGTTTCGTCATAGCTGCCGTCGGCGCGGAGCGCACGGTTGTCGTTGCGCCCGTCGACCATGAAGATGCGGATGGGCTTCTTCGGGTTCTTCCGGATGAGGTCCGGGTAAACGTGGCCACCGCGAAGATTCGTAAAGCTGCCGACGTTACTGAGGACTTTGCGGAAATGGTCCGGGCGCTCCCAGGCGACTGTGAAAGCGGCGATGGCGCCGGAACTGGAGCCGCCGATGCCGTGGCGTTCAGGGTCGCGGGAGATGTTGTACTCCTTGTAGAGCGCGGGAAGCAGTTCATCGACGATCACGCGGGCGTAGCGGTCGTCGAGTGTGTTGTACTCGGTCGGGCGGTTGGTATCGCGGTCGCCCCAGTTCCGCAGAGTCGGCTCCGGCTGATCAGGACGGCGCCCTGGATTTATGAAGACGCCGATCATGACAGGGATTTCGCGGCGGTAAATGAGATTGTCCATCACGACCTGCGCGCGGACATCGCCATCCAGCGCCATGAATGCCTGGCCGTCATTGAAGATCATGAGGCTGGCGGGCGTAGCTGGGTCGTACTGCACGGGCACGTAGACCCAATAAGTGTGCTGCGTGCCGGGGTAAGCCTCGCTCGGTAGCGTGAAGGGACCCTTGATGTCACCCTTGGGCACGCCGTCGCGGGGCGTGGAGTCGGGCGAGAAGTCGTAGTGGATATCGGTGTTGGGCGTCTCCGCCATGGGAGCACGCTGCGGTTGCTGAGGGGGCGGAGACGTCTGGGCGAACGACATCGATGCCAGTACAGCAAAAAGGACGGCCTTGTTCAGATTCCGCATGGCGAGAAGTCAACATATCATGCGTAATCGTGACTGGCATCAGCCTGACGAACTGCATGAAGTCGGTCCATGCGACGGAGATCAGCCATCTGGGCGACAATCCACAGCACCAGTGACGCGAACGCGAAGATGTATCGGCACGTTTTGCTGTACCGGCGCTCCAGAAACTCGGGCATCGTGTACGCCCCGCCGCGCAGTTAGAAAGGCTGGAAGATCCAGATGAGCGCGGAAAACGTGAACCAGTTCCCCCACTCCAATTGCGCCATCACGAAGCCCACGGCGTAAGCCGCGTCGACCATCCCGATGAAGTGCTCTGTGCTGATGTTGGCCGAAAGGATCGACCCGCCGATGGAATACCAGGGGAGCCGCTCTCCTGTGAGGAAATAGTCGCGGGAACCGGTTGGATTCCGGCGGCACGCCGTCTACGCGCCGGCCGAACCGTAATCCCGGATCTTCAGCGTTCGCCCGCTTTGAAGCGCCGATTGATGGGCGACGATTCCGGGGAGCGTGTAGGCGATTCCTTCCCAAATGTTCACGGAGGGGTGCCTGTCGTTCTGCACGGCGTCGATGAATTCGTGTGTCAGGAACGTGTGTGAGCCACCGTGCCCGCTTTTGACCCGCATCGGCTCGGGGAGCCGGTCGATGAAGTCGGGGTTGGGGTCGCGTTCCATGTGAAGCTCGCCCTTCGGATAGCCGTTGGAATCGAGCTCCGTCTTGACGATCTTGCCGATCCGCACGACGGTGTTGGGCGAGCCTTCGGGCCGCTCCATGTAGTAGGACATGCGGTCGCCGAGGAACTGGCCTCGTTCGGCTTCGCCCGCCGCGACGTGCCAGCAGACAGACACGCGCGCGGCGTGGCCTTTGGATGTCTTGAAGAAGGCCGTCTCGTTCCAGAACGGGTTCTTGTAGCGGTTGGTCTTCAGGACCTCGTGGCCATCGCCCCAGCCGTTGGCCGTGACTTCGGCCAGGCGCTCTCGCATGACGGGCACGATCATACCGGTGCAGTGTGTCGGGTAGAGCAGCGGCGGGAATCCGTGCCGCCAAGTGGGCTTGCCCTGGTCGTTGTACATCAGTTTGATCAGCCCTTCGTGGTTGTACTCGGACTCCGCGTAGAAGATGGTCCCGAACTCCCCCTTCTCCGCCATTTCGCGGCAGCGGATGATGGGCGCCCGGTAGTAGCTGGTCTCCGCCATCATGTAGCGAAGCCCACTGGATTTCACAGCGGATAGCACCTGTTGCAGTTCGGATTCGGTCAGGCCAACCGGCACCGCGCAGAACACATGCTTGCCTGCTTTGAGTGCCTGCAGGGTCATGGACGCATGAAGAGGCGCGGGCGTGAACAGCGCCACCGCATCCAATTGTGCGGACTTCAGCATCTCACCGTAGTCCTTGAACGTCGTGGAGCAGCCGTAGTAAGCGGCGAGCTTCTTCAGCGCCGCGTCGTCGATGTCGCAGACAGCGGCTACGACGCAGCCAGGATCGAGGTGGAACTGGAATGTCGCGCCGAATCGCCCGCCAACAATCCCGATGCGAACCTGTTTCTTCTGGGCGCGGAGCGCGGGAACGAGCGCGGCTGCGGCTCCGGCAGCGAAGGCACGGCGGGTCAGACTGGTCTCTGTCACTTTTTTCAACTCCCGAATGACATCTTCGCAAGCTTCGAGGCTGCGCTCGACGCCGGCGTGCGTGCGGCTCAGCGATAAGTGGTTGCGCTTGAGGTTCATGGGCGGTTTGTAGATTCCTCGATCGAGGAGTTTACGCCGGTACGCGATGAAGAAATTCGAGTCGTTCCGGAGCAGGTCCGTATAGCGGCGGACGGGCCCTTCGAGGAAATGAGCGTTGCGTCGGCATCGAGGTTCACACTCATTATTGGGGAGGGTTGAGGCGGCCTGAATTCCAGCGAGCCGGACGTCCACTGGTCTGGACAATTTGCGGCGGAGGAGGCAGAGGGGATGTCCGGGTGAAGACGCCCCCTCTGCCGGTTCAGGTGGGAACTACGAATCGCTACGCGGCTGAGGCACAATCCGCAAATACGGCTTCGGGGCCTTCCAGCCGCCGGGGTACTTCGTCTTGGCCTCTTCATCGGTGACGGCGGGCAGGATGATGACATCCTGGCCTTGTTGCCAGTTCGCGGGCGTGGCCACTTTGTGCTTCGCCGTCAACTGGATGGAATCCAAGGCCCGCAACACCTCGTCGAAATTGCGGCCGGTGCTCATCGGGTAGATCAGCATCAGCTTAATCCGCTTGTCGGGACCAACCAGGAAGACCGTGCGAACCGTAGCGTTCAGCGCCGCGGTCCGGCCTTCCGATGTCTCACCGGCATCGGCCGGCAGCATGTCGTAGAGTTTGGCTACCTTCAGTTCGGTATCGCCGATGATCGGGTAGCCGACACGGTGACCCTGCGTCTCTTCGATGTCGGCGGCCCACTTCTCATGGCTTGTCACGGGGTCCACGCTGAGGCCGAGCACCTTGCAGTTGCGGGAGGCGAACTGGCGCTCAAGCCCGGCGAGATACCCGAGTTCGGTCGTGCAGACGGGGGTAAAGTCCTTGGGATGGGAGAACAGGATCGCCCAGCCATCACCAATCCAATCGTGGAATCGGATCGGCCCGTGCGTCGTCTGGACTTCGAAGTCCGGTGCTATGTCATTGATACGCAAACTCATTTGCTTCGCTCCTCTGGTCCTCTACGTTGAGATGGGCACTCCTCGGGGAAGGTCCCGCCATGCCATTCCCAGTCACAACTTATTCTATATAGAGATGCTCATGATTCGGGAAAGTTGCGACTCATGTAGCCGTCTTGGACACCCGGGGTGGCGGTGGTCCGGGCGCAGTTCGTTTTCGCAATTCCCGCTCGTCCGGTAGCCGTGCAAGACTATCAATGGAAACCGCCGATGAGAACTCTGTCCAAGAAGACACAGTATTCGCTGCGAGCCCTGTATTCCCTGAGCCGTTCCTACGGTGGCGGGCCGGTCCTGATCGCCGACATGGCCCGGCAGGAGGCGATCCCAAAGAAGTTCCTGGAGCAGATCCTGTTGAAGCTCAAGTCGGTGGGCTTGGTGAGCAGCAAGAAGGGCAAAGGCGGCGGCTACAATCTGGCTAAACCGCCGGAGATGGTGACGTTGGGATCGGTCATCCGCCTGATCGAGGGGCCGCTGGCTCCCCTGCCCTGCGCCAGCGAGACGGCGTATAAGAAGTGCGACGAGTGCGTCGACGACAGAACCTGCGGGACGCGCCTGGTCATGCGTGACGTCCGCGACGCGATTGCCGAGATTCTGGACAGAACTACGTTGGCGGACGTGTGCCGCAGAGTCGACGAAGCCCGGCAGGAAGCCAATCAGAGCGATTCGCTGATGTACTACATCTGAGGTCGCTCGTCAGTCCCCCCCCCCGGAAGAGCGGTCGGGATTCGAGAAGCAGCAGATGGATGCGGCGCACCATCGTTAGGACCCCCAAAATGCGAACATGAATGCCTCCGAAGGTTGCTGAGCGGGCGGTCAGCAGGCGGCGGTTACTTTCGGACGAGCACCGCGACGTTACCGCGAGCGGCGGCGACTTTGTCGAAGAAGGCGCGGACCTTGGCGTACTCGCCTGCTGGGGCGAGCACATCCTTCAACTCGAGATTCTGTTCGAGAAGCACCGCACCTGGCTCCGACTTCCAAACGGCATGGAACTTGCCATAGTTGCTCTCTGCCTGGATCTCGTCCGGGATTTCGTCGATTTCGAAGCCGGCCGGAACGGCTACGCGGACTTTGTCGTGGCGGACCGACGCGGAGATCCGGAGGGGCTGCTTGCGCTCCTTCGCGCTCAGAACATACTCCGCACGCGGAAGAAGCTGGCCCGGGGATATCGTCAGCAGGCGACCCTGCATCAACTGGCCGAGCCGGGTGGCTTCGAAGTTGACAGCGGTCTCGATCCAGGGCTCCGATTTGCCTCCGCTAACCGTCACCTCACTCACCTTCACGCCGCCAACTCGGTACGACAGGATCTGCTCCATGCGCTGCTTGAGTTCCGATTGATCAGCTTGCCTGACGACGTAGCGCCAATAGCTGCCGGATTGCCCGTGGTAGCGCGTGACCATCCGCGCGGTAGCGTTGTCGCCTCCGAGTGTCGCTTCCACGGTGCGCTCCACTCGATTCGCGGACGCGGGGGCGACGGGCACGATGACGAGTTCCCCGTTCTCGCCGGCCTCGACGAGTGCGCGGCTTCCCTGCTGGCTTGTGGGCAGGTCGCCGAGGGGCGTCGTCGGTTCAGTCGGATCGAAGAATAGCAGGCGCCCCAACTTTGGATGTTCCAGAACGGCCGATGCCTGAATTGCCGGGCTGACTTTGACGGCGAGAATCGCATGGTTGAAGGGCTGCATGGACGGCCATTCCTGGCGAACGTACTCGCGATTCCCGGAGAAGATGCTGACGGCGTAGGATTCAATTCCGATCGCCTTGAGAAGCGCGCGCATCAATGCCGCTTTATCCTTGCAATCTCCGTAATTGCGAGAGAGCACCTGGGCCGCGGGATTCGGCGTATAGCCGCCGCCGCGCGTGATGTTCAACTGCACGGAGACGTAGGTGACCTGCTGCGCATATTCGGCGAGGGCGCGGATCTTGTCCCACTCATTGCCGGCGCCGCTGGTGAGTGCCGCGGCTTTGGCCTTCAATTCCTGAGTGAGCTCCAACGCGGAGTCCGAAAGCTGAGTGGACATGACCGACACGGCCTGCCAGTTGCGCAGCGGCTGAAGCTGCGCCTTGGCGGAGCCGGAGGGCCAATAAGTCAATGCGAGCCTGGGGGCGATGGAGTGCCAGCCTGGGCTGTAATCCTCGTCTTCAATCCAATCCAGGTTGCGCAGCTCCCAGGTGTACGTGTTCGCCGCGACCGTGGGGCGCGTGTCCTCACGGTTAAAGACGACGTCCTTCATCTCCCAACCCTGGGGCAGCGTGAGCATGAACCTCGACAGGAGAACGGGAGCGCTGTCCTGGAAGGCGTGCGGGTACGTCGTGAAGATCGTGGACTCCTCCTCGACGATCTCCCACGCGAAGACGGAGCCGACTTCGGCGTTGGGATCGCACTCCAGCATCTTCGCCTTGGCCTCGTTGTACATGTCGTTGCCGACGGAGCGCTCGACGATCTGGTTCTTTCCGTAGGGTGTGACCTTTCCGGAAGGCGCAATAAGCCAGCCGCGGAATTCGCGCAGGCTGCCGCTCTTCGTGTTGTAGGTACGGTAGGCGGTGATGGATTTCCTGCCGGGCTGAGCCACGCGGATCGCTCCACGCTCACGCATGGTCCGCTTGCCGGCTTCGTCGACCTGGAGATGCTCTTCGCGAAGCAGTTCTACAGTCGTTACCTTGATGGGGTAGGAGGGCGCCTGCATCGCAGCGGCCTCCTTGACCCAGGCTGGAACGTCCTGAGCTGCCGCCGGCAAACCCAGGAGGAGAAGCAGGGCCGCGGCTCTCACTGCGTGACGGCTCCCGCCGCGGCTTCCTTGAGCACGAGCGACGTTGCGTCGCGATTATGAATTTCGTCGAAGGCGCGTTTCAGAGCAGCGTATGATGCGACCGGAAACATGATCATGCCATTGCGGCCGAAGGTGAGCCCGCGCGACACGGCCAACGTCTGGTTGCCGTTCCTCGCCATTTGAAGCTGGTAGATGCCCGGCGGGCCGAAGTCGATGTCGCCTGGGTTTTCCGCGCTGTCGAGAACATAACCCTCCGGCAACTCGATCATGACGTTGTCCATCTCGGACCAGCCATACCGGAGATCCACCGGGTATTTGCGCTCCGTGGCGGCGAACAGCGGAGCGGTGCCTCTCTGGAAGAAGACCGGCTGGAAGATGAGGCGCTTCCCTGTGCGCTGCGCGTAGCCGGGGATGCGGATCTTATAGCGGACCTTCAGCGGCTGTTCGGGATCGCTGACGTTCTCGATGGCAATGTCGGAGACCTCGGCATCCGGGTAGGAGGAGGTGATCTCCTCCTTCAAATCCTGCTGCTGTTTCTCCGGCGTGTCGCCATCGTAGCCGAGGCGCTCCTCGTACGCTTTATGGCCGGTGAACGAAAGGCCGACGGTGCCTTCAATCGTGCCGTCCGCACTCATGGTGAGGCGGGCGATGCGCTGCACCTTGGAGTCTTCGGGACTGGAGGTCTTCGTCTGGACGAACTCCGGCTTCTGATTGTCGGTGATGAATGCCGTGGTTCCCTCCTCGCGCCAGGTCAGCATGTTTGGAGGAAGAAGCCGCGCGCTGACGTCGTAGATCTTCCACGAATCGCCAGCCCTGACCGCCATATCGACGTTCCGCAGGAAGTAGGTATCCACCAGGTTGGGGTGAAACTGGAGGTCGTCCCGATTGCTGAGAAACGCCTGGCGAGCCTCCAACCCAACGGACGATGCCAAGGCCGCGAACAGGATATTCATCTCGTTCGGAGTGGCGATGCCGCTCTTCAAAACCTCTTCCGACGTGCGCCGGCGGTTTTTGGGCATGGACTTGATGACCTTCCCCCGCTCCGCATCGGTGACGTTGGAGGCGAAGAGATTCCGGATATTCGACCGGACGTAGCGCACGAGCGCGGCTACCTTTTCCTCGTCCGTGGAGGCGGCCCCGACGGCGGCGGCCGCGGCCGCCTTCATCTCGTTGTTCACCTTCAGGGACGCCTTCATGTCCTTGTAAGCGTCCTTGCCTTCCTTTTCCCAGTACTTTTCTGGATTCTTCTGGCTCCCATCTGTGTAGGCAACCAGGACCCAGGGACGGACGTTGGGCTCGCCGAACATCAACGGTTCGGCGCGGAAGGCGGGCACGTTGTCGAGGCTGAAGGAGTGGAAGCCGTCGTTTTCGAGTTTCAGCTTGGTTGGCTGGCAGTTAAAGGGGCGAACCGTCATCTGGTAGCCCGCGTCATAGGCCGCCTGCAAAGGCTGAAGGAAGTAGGTCACCTTTCGGACGGGATAATCCGTCTGCATCTGTGCCCTGAAATGCAGTGAATCGGGCTTGAACCGGCTTTCCTTCCAGCGGTACTCAACGATGGCGCCCGGAACGACACCCGGCATGGCGAATGACTTCACCTTGCGGCGAATCCGGCCGACGCGGACCAGTTCCTTGTCACGGATGTCATCTCCCTTCAGATCCAGGACTGTCCCGTCCGGCAGGATGGTCCGGCCCGCCACGTGCATGACTGCGACCTCGTTGGAATATTCGATTTCGATCGTGGAAGCGGCCTCTTTCCCCTTCTCGTTGAAGACCTTCAACCGCATGTAGTGATAGAGGACACGCTGGATCTCGTCGCCCATACGTTCGTCACGCACGTGCACTCGCCAGAAGATCGCTTCCAAACCGGCATCCTTTTCCACAACAGGAGCCTTCAAAGCTTTCTCTTCCTCCGTGACAGGGAGCCAAGAGACATTCACAGCCATCTGGGTAGGCTGTCCCCAGGCCGCGCCCGACAAACACCCCATTCCCCAAAGTACATAGATGAGACTAGTGGAAAGCTTTTTCATGTTAATTCCCGCACTCGCGCCAGTTCATCACGAAGCATGAATTATCTTCGATAGCGCCGTTCGGTTGCAAGCCGGATTTGCGAATCGACGCAGAAAGTGGGAACTCGTGAGTCTCTGCTGATATCAGCCGAACGCATACACGGAACACCGTGACATTATCATTTGTTAATTAGAGAGATGGATGGGCCTGAGAGGCCGAGGCAGGCTCCCTTGCTACACCAATATTAGGACAGCCTCGCAGATGCTTGCCATTCCCGACCACCTGGTACGACTTAAAAGCGCATTTGCAGCCAGATTTCAATAATATGTACATATCAGTACAACTCGAAGGGCACATCGCTTCATCCACCGGCGATGACTGCCGCACTCGGACATCCCGCATTGTTCCTGAGGGAGAATGGAGCGATGGCCGACAACATCAAGGTCGCGGCCGAAAAGTGCACGCGGCTGGCAGCGAGCGGCGAGACGATTGAGTCGTTCCCGATTAAGGAGGTCCAACTCGGCGCGCTTCCCGTGGCTCGCGCGCTTCCCGTTCGGAACCGGAGGCTTGTCGGCCCATGGTGTTTCCTGGACCGGATCGGGCCGCTGTCGTTTGACGAGGGCAAGCCGATGGATGTCGCGCCTCATCCCCATACGGGCCTCCAGACGGTGACGTGGCTGCTAGATGGCGAGGTTGCCCACGACGACAGTCTCGGCTGCGAATCCATCGTCCGACCCGGTGGAGTCAACGTGATGACTTCCGGGCGAGGCATCGCTCACGCCGAGCAGACCCCTGTCGAGAACAGCCGGCGGCTAGATGGCGTGCAGCTTTGGGTGGCGCTCCCGGATTCGCACCGCAATTCTGATCCGCGCTTCGAGAGTTTCCGGGATGTGCCGGCCACCGAGGAGCGGGGAGGAATCATCCAGGTCTTCGCCGGGGCGCTGATGGGCATGACTTCGCCGGCCCTCCACCATTCGGGGATCGTCGGAGCCGATGTCCAAATCCATCCGGGTGAGAGTTTGGAACTTGGGCTCAATCCCGACTATGAGCACGCCGTTCTGGTCCTGGCCGGCGACTGCACCCTGGCGGATCGCGCGCTTGACGCGAACAGACTCCACTATGTGGGCAGCCGGCGCGCCAGCCTGCCGTTGAGCAGCCGCGCGGGTGGACGTGTCCTGCTGATCGGCGGGCCGCCATTCCCCGAGACGATTCTGATGTGGTGGAATTTCGTCGCGCGGACACCGGAGGAGATCGCGCAGGCTCACGCCGACTGGGAGGAGCACCGGAGGTTTGGTGAAGTGCGGACCTATCGCGGGCCGAGGCTGTCGGCCCCGGACCTTGTCCGGCTGGCCCGGCCGAATCCGATGAGCTGAAGCACCCCGCCGGCCATCCTCCACCGCAGAGCGAACCCGCCTCAGGGCGATACGGTAATCTTGGATGGACAGATTTCGAGCGCCGATAGAGTTTCGCCTGGAGCCGTTGCGTTGCCGCGAACCTGGCACAACATGGACGTCAGCTTCGGCATGGCCATTCGCCTGCTCCTACTCGGCACGCTCTGGCTCGGAGCGTTCGGGCAGCCCGTCACGCTGACCGATGTGGCGAGGCAGCGAGACGCCGCCAGCCGGACCAAGGGGCTGACGGACGAGGAGCGCACCGAGGTTCTCGCCCTTTACGAGCAAGCCGCGCATTCCCTCCAGCAGGAGATTCGCTGGAAGGCCCAACAGATCGGACATTCCCGGACGAAATCTGTCATAGAGGGCGAACTCGCCGCTGCGCACGGCGCAGCCTCCACGCCGCTGCCTGGTCCGCCGCCCGCGCCCCAGTCGGAGACGGCTCAACAGGTCGATGACGAACTGGCCCGTGTTCGGAGCAACCGGGCATCCCTGCTCAAGCGACGTGATGAGCTGTCCAGGCTGACTGCGACGCTCACCGACCGGGCCGAGGCCATTGCCACCAGGCGCGCGGAGATCCGGGAACAGATCCAATCCATCGGCGACGAGATGTCGGTCCTTGCGTTGGCGTCAGCCTCGCCTCAATGGGAGCAGGCCAGCCGCACGGCACTCCAGGCCCGCCGCCAGGCAGTTCAAGAAGAACTGCTGGCCATCGGAATGGAGCGCGACGCGGTCGAGCTTCGACGGCAACTCATCCCGCTGCAACGGGAAGCGTACCTGCTGAAGCTTGAGGCGGATGAGCGCTATCTTGCCGATCTCGCCGTGCGGAAAGCCAACGCAAGGACCCAGGACACGAAAAGATCCCTCGATGCAACAGTTGCCGAGGCTCGGTCGCTGTCGAAGGGAATCCCGAAACTCGCCGCGCTCTCCGCGGAGGTTGAAGCCCTCGCCTCAGGACTCTGGGGTGAACAGGGGATTGAGGTCAAGGTAGATCGGACCGCCGCGCACGCGGAGCGGATGAGAGTCGCACTCGGGCGGTTCACTGAGATCACCACGAACACCCGTCGAAGGTACGAAAACTCCGGATTGTTCTCTTCGGCAGACCAGTGGTGGCCGCCACGGGTCAAGGAGTACGGAAAGCCGGCGGAGGTCGGGGCTCTGGCCATCAGCTTTGCCACCGCCGGAATCATCGCCCGGCGCGAGATGTTCCAACTGGAAGAAGATCGCAACACCTCGCCCGCCTTTGAGACCGAACTCCAACAGGTTCTCCAGGCCGCTGGCAACCCGCCAGCAGACGTGACCCCGACGGATCTCCAGTCGCGGGCACGCGCACTCCTCCAGCTCAAACGAAAGCTGACGACCGAACTACTCACCTCGGTGCGGGCGTATGCGAATCAGTTGGATGAGGCGCATCGCCTGGCCGAGGATCTGCTTCGCTCCATGCGGGAGCTCCAATCCTTTGTTCTCCAACGCGCGCTCTGGTCGCGCAGCGTGACCGGACCATTACTGCCGTCTCCCTCCGGTGTTGGCGACGCCATCGTGTGGTTCGTCTCCCCGGGGAGCTGGTCGCGGATCGCGCGTGACTTTCTCGCAGCCGGGTGGCGGATTCTTGGATGGGTCGCGGGGCTCCTGCTAATTGGCGCACTTCTTGCCCTCCAAGGGCGATGGAGCCAGTGGCTGAGTACGAGTCGCGCCCAGGGCCCGCGGCGAAGCCGCATGAACTTCCTTCTCGGCAATATCGTGCGAGGAGTGCTCTTAGCGTTGCCTGTCCCGCTGGCCATCTTCTATACAGGCTGGGTCATTGGCCAGGCGAGCCCGGAAGTTGACCTGGCCGGAGCATTGGCCAGCGGCGCCGCGCAGTCCGCGTGGTTTCTCTTCCTATGCATCCTTGTCCGGCAGACTTTGACGCCAGACGGCGCGGCTGCGCGTCTGCTCGGCTGGCCTGAGGAGGTGCGCGAAAGTCTCGACACCGCTGTCCGGCGGATCGCGCTAGTCTTTACGCCGCTCTGTTTCGTTGCCACCGCGCTGGCCGAGGAGGGCATTTACCCTCACGGCGACACTCAGTTGCAGTCTCATCACAACTCGCTGGGCCGCCTTTGTTTTCTGTTGGGCGTGCTGGCGCTGCTCGTCTTCAGCCGGCGCGTGCTGCGCCGAGGCGGCCCAGTCGCGAATGCGCTGGGGCCGGGCTTCGATTCTCGTGGATTCGTCCGCGCCCGCCTGTTTCGGGCACTCACGTACCTGGTTTTTGCTTCCGCGTTTCTGATGGCACTTGCGGGCTTCTACATCACGGCTTATCTGCTGGTCGAGAACACGCTAAAGACGGCGACCTTCACCTTTGCCCTGATTCTTGTCTTCGCGTTCCTCCACCAGTGGCGCCTCGATCAGGGTGAGCGGATGTCCGCATCGGGCGAGCCCGATAATCGCCAAACCGCCCTGGAAGCGGATGTTCAGGTGCGGCGCCTGAGCCGCTTTGGACTTACGCTTGTTTGGATTGTGGGCGTCCTCGTCATCTGGTCCGCCGCCCTGCCGTCGCTCTCCATGCTCAACCGTGTCCAAATCCTGCCTGAGTTCCGCATCACGAAGGAATCGACACAGACACCGGACTCGCAACCCGCGCCTGTCGCTCCGGCCAAACCTCAACCCAAGGAAGCCCAGCCTCCCCAAGCCGCCGTCCTACCTGTTCCGGCGCCCCCGAAGGAGCCTCAACCACAGGCGCAGGCGGAGCCGCGGAGTCCTCTGTACCTCTCCGGCCTGATGGTCGCCATCTTCATCGCGATCCTGACCAGCATGCTAGTCAGCAACATTCCTGGGCTCCTTCAGTTCACGATCTTCCGCCGGTTGTCGCTCGACACCGGCGGGCAATACGCGGTGAACACGATCGCCCGTTATCTGGTCATCATCCTCGGACTCATCGTGGTGAGCAGCATCCTCGGACTGAGCTGGAGCAAGATCCAGTGGCTGGCCGCGGCACTCACGTTCGGTATTGGCTTCGGGCTTCAAGAGATCTTCGCCAACTTCGCCGCCGGACTCATCCTGCTGCTCGACCGGTCAATCCGCGTCGGCGATGCCGTAAGCGTCGGGGAGCTCAGCGGCATTGTTTCGCGAATTCAAATGCGCGCCACGACCGTGACTCTCTGGGATCACAGCGACATGATCGTGCCAAACAAGGAGTTCATCACCACCAAGCTGGTGAACTGGACGCTCTCCAACCCGGACACACGCGTCGACTTGAAAGTCGGCGTAGGCTACGGCTCTGATGTCGAGCAGGTTCGGGAAGTTCTGCTGCAGATTGCAGCGGCCCATCCAGCAGTACTCAAGACTCCTCCCCCTCAGGTCCTGCTGACCGAGTTCTCCGCGAGTTCGATCAACTTCGAACTGCGGGTCTTCGGGCTGTACGCCTACGGCCGTCCAGTCCTATTGGATGAGCTGCATCGCGCGGTTGTGAGAGAGTTCCGGGAGCGGCAGATAGAGATTGCGTTTCCGCAGCTCGATGTCCATCTGAGGCCCAATCAGCCAGAGGCATCGTGTTCCGGAGCTTCCGAGGCCGGTTAACTGGCAATCCTTCCAGTAGGTTTGGAATGCCTCGAGCCAGAGATCGCCGTGCATGCAAGGCCAACCTTCGCGAGGTCTTGGCGCGGCGCGTTCCGTCGCTCGAGCTTGTCTCGTTCGTGTTCGGTCAGTCAGCGCAGTTGTTCCGCGAAGCGCGCGTGATTTGAAACAGAATCGGCCATCTTGGCCCTTTCCTCGGCAAATCGCGTCAGTAGCACTTGAGCGGTCGGCGTGTCCAGCACACGTTGTGCCATCGCGAACAGAACGTTGTCCTCTTTCCAGATGTGGCCTCTGAGCAGCTCCGTATACTGCGCGGCGAATGTCCTGATGGCAGTTGTAGCCTGCTCATCGCCCCTGCGAGCAGCTTCGAGATTGTCACGGATGCCGGAGAGTAGGCGGCGGCCAACCGTGTGCTCATAGAGCATCATGCCGATGGGACCACCCTCGCAGGAAACGCCTCGTTCGCTCAGAGCCGGAAACAGAAGCTCCTCTTCCTTGTGATGGTGATACCGGTCTGCGTACTCGACCAAGAAACTCAGCGCCTGCTCCACAAACTCCACCGGAAACGCGCCTCCGGCCGACAGTTTCGCCTCGAGCGACGCCAACACAGCTTCTATCAGCCGATGGTCGTTCTTCAAATCGGTGATGGGATGATCTGGAGTCATCACGGTCCTCATTCGTGTTGAAGTTGAATCAGGTCATCCGCCGCTGGAGAGGGCCCGCAAGCCATCTCTTCTGAATCCTCGAAGCCGGCGACGGACGCGCTCAGGGGATAGGAGGAGGAAGGTGAGGGGCCAGTTCGCTGCAGGATGAGGCGGCCGGCTTCCACAAGAAACTCGGGGGCGAAGTTCTGGAGGGCGTCCAGGATGGGTTGCGTTTGCACCGCCAGATGCTCTTTGATGAAGGACTCGGCGGCCTCCGAGGTGATCTGCTCGTGGTCCTGTTGGCCAGCTAGGATCGCCGCGACCTGTTTCATTCGCAGGAACGCGATGAAACTCAACTGCACAGAGAAATGGTCAACGGCCTCCTGCGTCTCGAGTTGAAACCCGAAGGCCTCGTAGTAGGCCGACAATTCGGCCATCAAGTAACCGAACTGAACGCCTCCCCGATGAGCGACCTCTCGGACTGGAACTGTTCCGCCAGGCCCAAACAAAGCGCTGTGCAGGCCCTCTGAAGTCTGCTGCAGGGCCCCTTGCGCCAACGCCTGAAGCTCGTTTCGATGCAGGTCCGGCAACAGTGATTCGAGATTCGCACGCCAAGCCTGCGTCGGGTATTCGAAGAGCAGGCCAAACAGCCGCCATTCTGTTGCTTCCTGCAAGAGGGGTTGGATTTGGGAGGTCATGGTGCTCCTCGACGAACGAGCGGGATCCACCCAGTTCGCATCTTGCGCGCCCCCGCTTCTCTCTGCGAGCCCTGCCAGACGGCAAAGGCGATGTGGGTTCGCTGATTCACTGACAAGCCATCAGGGAGCTTCCGGCTGAGCACAACGGACCAGCCCTCCTTCTGGTGCGTCCCTTTTCCCTTTGCGCCAAGCGAAGGGCCAGGGGCCAATGTTCCAGGTCCGGTCGCGATCAGATCTTCCACAGGTGTCGTTCTGGGGCCGCTCCGTATGTTGCCCAACGCTCGTGCCGGTGAATAGCGAAGCGCCATCTCTTTTTGCGCGTCGGAGTCCTTTTCCAACGCCTTGGCCTCGAAGGGATAATGATCGATCGATGCGTTCGGATAGAGATCGCGAATCGTGTCGCCACGGCCGTCCACAGAGGCCTGCCAGTCAGCGCGCCAATAGGTGACTTGCACCTGCTTGCCCGCCTGACCCATCTGTGGCTCCGGGAGGTCCTTCTCTGCTTTCTCGGGGATCTGAATCGCACAGGCGTCAGACATCTTGGCCGGGCCGGGAGAATCGCTCTTGGAGTCGTCGGCCCACACGATGCGGAGTGCAATCTCTGAGCCATTCGTTAGCGCTCGGACTCGCACTTCTTGCGTGGATGGTGTCATCAATCGAGGCTCGACCAGGTCCTGGGGAACAAGCTTCGCGCGATGCTCAGGAGCGCTGTCCCAGGCACGATCCTCCGGGAGCGCGGGAAGCTTGGCTGTCTCTACTGCCACAACTTCGTTGACGAGCTTGGGCGCCCTTGAACAGGCCGCCGCAAGAATCAGCAAGGGAACGATTGCGTATCGCATGGTTCCGGCTCCTTACGGGCAATTGATGCGCACTAACTGGTTCTTCGCGTCGAAGGCGGGGCGCACATGGACCGGTTCCCGCAATGGGACGCGGACGACCTCCGCACCCTTGTCATCGCTGCCCATAACCACATCACCCTGGCGGCGGAAGCGTGGGACAACCATTTCCGTCGATCCGAACAGGCAGAGCAATCCAGCCAGATCGGCATCGTTCATCGCGTTCCGGTAGATCTTCATCGCCTCTCCGGCGCCGGGTCCGAACAGTTGCTGATTGAAGGAAACCGGCGCGTGAATCGGCGGGATGTAGTAGACGTTGGGCTCCAATCCAAACTGAGGGAAGAGCGGCAGCGCCACCTTCTTGATGTGCACCAGGTAATCGATTGGGTTGTCCTGTCTTGCCTGCTCGGGCTTCGAGATCCAGCCGGCGAGCCGGATCTTCCCGATGCAGTTGACAAAGCACTGCGGTTGAATGCCCTGCTCGATCTTGGGGAAGCACGCGATGCACTTCTCAGACGTGCCTGTCATCGGGTTGAAGAACACCTTCTTATATGGGCAGCCACGGACGCATTCCTGGTAGCCGCGGCACCGGCCCTGATCGACAAGCACGATGCCATCCTCGGGCCGCTTGTAGATCGAGCCTCGCGGACATGATGCAAGACATGCCGGGTACGTGCAGTGGTTGCAGATCCGCGCCAGGTAGAAGAACCAGTTCATGTGCGGCAGTGAGAGGAACGCACCATGGTCCACCTGGTTCGCGCAGTCGTCTTCGCCGACATTGGGGTAGGCATAGTCCTGCTCTTCTGGCCGCCAACCCAGGACGCGCTCACCGGCCGGAGCGGATTCGAAGATCGTCTGCCCTTCATACTTGCCGCCGTTCCATTGCTGCCCGTTCAGCATGTCGAGCAGCTTCAGGTCGTACGCCAGCGGGTAAGAACCATACGGCTTGGTTTCGACGTTGTTCCAGAGCATGTACTCCTGGCCTTTTCCGGAGGTCCAGGTGGTCTTGCACGCCAGAGTGCAGGTCTGACAGGCGATGCACTTATTCGTGTCGAAGACCGCGGCGAACTGTCGCTGCGGGCGCGACTCGGGATACCAGTAGGACATCTCGCGGCCGAGCTGCCAGTTGAAGACGCGTGCCATTAGGCTTTCTCCCCTTTCTGCGTGAAAAATCCGCCGGCGAGATAGCGCTTCATCGCGTCGGATTCATATCGTGGCCTGATGCCGAGTGCCGCGGGCCGCCATAGGCCCTTCTTGTCGATCCCTCCCGGCTCTGCCTTGGAGATTTTGACGAAGGCCTCGCGCGGCGCGCCGGTCGGACAGTGGATGTCGGGTTCAAAACCCTTGCGGATGCCCTGTCCGAACATCGCCTTGTGGACGAGCGAATCGGTCATCCATGTGGGCTTCAGCCAGCCCCGTGTTGCGGACTGGTGGGAACCGGAACGGAACATCGCCTGATATCCGCTGCGCGGGTTCTTCGCCAACCCATCCGCCCTGGCCTTTTGCCCTTCAACGGAACCCGGCGTGGCAGTGTACATGTTGAACCACATGCGGGTGACGCCTCTCGGCGTGCCGGGGTAGTACCGGGCCCGGCAGAGCAGCCGCGCGAACTCCATGTTCTTCTTGTCCTTCTGCCAACCCCTGAACGGGCGGTCCTCCGGATCAGGGTCGATCCATACGTAGTCGCCGTCGTCGATGCCCAGCTCCTTCGCATCGGACGGATTGATGTCCACGTAACCTTCCGTCACAAACGGGCTGCGCTTGTCGTGCCGGTAAAGGTCGCCGAACGGTCCGAACAGCACGGCGATCATGTCCGTGTCGATGGGCGTCGTGTGCGAGCCGTGACGGTACTTTGGCGTGTGGAAGATGAACTTGAAGCCGTCCTTCATCAAAGGATGGCGAGTCTTCTTTGTCTCCTCCCAGGTGAGGGCGACATTGCGGCCGCAGCGCGTTTCGCAGGAAAGGTCGTCGCGTTTCACGCCGTACTTCTCGGGGCCCTCGGGCCGCAAGGCTTCGTGCTTCGGCGCGACGATCACATTCGGCTCGTAGAATGTGGAATCCACAGGCTCACGGTGAACCGGCAAATTTTCGCCTGCGGCGATGAACTCGTCCTCTTCCCGGTAGAACTCGAGCCTTCCGCTCTTCGTGTACCAGGGGATGGAGTCCGTCACCTGGTCATATCCAACTGACTTCGGCGAGGTCCGGCTGTTCATCAATGCAGGAATCCCCTGCTTCGCTTTGGCCTCGAGGTCGGTGAACCTGTAACCCTTTGTGTTTGTGCTGTTGTCGAGGATTCGTTGCAGGTGCACATCGGTGCGATGGTCGCGGACAAATTTCCAGTAGTCGTTGAAGCGTTGGTCGCCGGTCAGTTCAGCCATCTTCGCACTCACCAATGCCTGGACCTCGATATCGCCCATGGTGTTGAAAGCGCGTTTCATTGGGGTCCGGGGAAACGTCACCAGGAACGGGTTCGTGACCGAAGCGGTCATATCCGGATGCTTCAGCTCGAACCACGCATCCACGCCGAAGACGATGTCCGCCCACTCGCAGGAGGCGCTCCACCACCACTCGTTCACGGCGACCATTTCGATTCGCGGCAGAACGTTGACCACGGTGTTGAAGTGCCACTTCACGTTGCCGAGGATCGAGTTCGCGTTGGCAAACCACATCGACTTGGTCGGAGTCGGAATGTGCGTCTTGCCCGTGAGGAGCTTGTTGCCGACGCGCAACGGATGATCCTCGTGGTTGTAGTAGTGGGCCGATTCCGCCTTCCAATACTGCTTCGGCCGTGCAGGCTTAGAGGGATCCAGCTCGATGTCGAACGGGTTCTCGTTGATCCACTGGGGCGAGCCGTTGAACAACGCAGTCCGGTAGTTGCCGGCGTACGAGCCGATATTGCCGCTGATCTTGCCGATGTTGCCTGTCAGCGCGGCAAGCAGCATGGTGTCCCGGTCTTTGTTGTCGCTGTTGAAGAACTGATTCGGCCCCATCCCGATGGCAAAGAGCGTCGTGCCGGGCTGCTTCGCCAGGTGCCGGGCAAGGGATTCAACGGCAGCGGCGGGCGCCCACGTAATCTCCTCCGTTGTCTTTGGATCGAAGTGCGCCGCGTACTCGCGGACCAGATCGAAGGCGGGACGGCAGCGGACTTTCTTGCCGTCGATCAGGGTGACCTCAACAGTGCCTTCAAGCAGAGGATTCTGAACTGTGGAGTTCTTGCCGACCATGTCCCGGGTCAACGGCTTCGGCGCGTTGGAGGCACGGTCCCACCAGACGTAGTCGCCCCACTCCATGCGCATCTGTTCAGTCACCAACGTTTTGCTGTGCTGGATCGGCGGCGGCTCCTTGTCGTTCTTGCCCAGAACGGTGGTGTTCTTAAGTTGCGCGAGATCTCCCCCGAACACATCCTTGGCGCGCAGATGCTTGAGGGTGTCCATGCGGACCAGCATAGGGAGATCGGTCCACTGATTGACATACTGCGCGTCGTAGAGCTTCTCGCGCAGGATCACGTTGGAGAGACCTAGTGCAAGAGCCGGTGTCGTGCCCGGCCTCACGACGATCACTTCGTCACCCTTGGTGGCAGTTGCCGAGTATTCGCACGCAATGACCACAACCTTGGTGCCCTTCAGCCGCGCCTCGGTCAACCAGTGGGCGTCCGGCATCTTGGTCGTGATCCAGTTCATGCCCCAGACCACCAGCGTCTTGCAGTGGTCCACTGAATGAAGGTCGAACTCCACGGTCTGCTGTCCGGAGACCATCGGATGGCCCGGTGGAAGATCCGTGTGCCAGGAGTAGTTATCGAAGCCCTTCGCACCTAGAGCCTTGTCGGGCCCCACTTTTCGAACTTTGGCATCGAGCAATGCCATGGAGTTCGCCAGTCGGTACATCCCGAAGACGCGGGTGATGCCCAGCAATGGCATGCCTCCGCGGAACTTCATCGTTTGAACGCCCGCGCCCTGCGTAGCCTCGATGCAGACTTCGTCGTAGTGCTGCTCCTTGAGTCTGCGCTTCCCTTCATCCCCGCTGTATGTCTCCGCGATGTTCTTCAGAACAGCGGCCGCGATCTTTGCTCCCTCTTCGTGAGTGATTCGCAGCCATTCATCACGGCCGCGGTTGTAGTACTTGCGCGGTGGAAGCCCGTTGCTCTCTCTGGGGAATCCCGCATCGTGCCACTCTTTGAAGCCCTTGCGGATCATGCAACCCATCACGCGACGATCACCATAGAACCGGCGCGTCAGGGCCAGTCCCTTCTGGCAAACCCTTGGGTCCCATCGGTGCGTGACCTTGTTGCCCAGCAGGTCAGTCGCTTCGCCGTACTTCATCGACGGACCGATCCGCACCACCACACCGTTCCGGACATATGCGTTGAGGATGCAGTTGTGCGTGTCATTCGGCGCACAAGTGAACGTGTAGACCGAGTCGTACTTCCACAGATCTCGATACACGCGCTCCCATCCACGATCGGGATATGTGGCGAGAGGATTCCTGATGGCCTCGAGCCCCCAGGCGTCCTTGGTGGAGGCCACCAATCCCCCGAACCCGGCCGCACTGATCATTCCCAGAAAATCCCTGCGCTCAATGCGCTTCGTCATGACTTGCCTCCTTCGAGGGACCGCAGATACGTAACCACTGACTCGATATCTGCCCGTGTGAGCGTGGGCCGCACCGGAGATGGCTCCGAAAAGGCCGCCATCGGCGTGCCGCGCCGTCCACGAGCAATCGTTTCGACCAGGTATGTGTCTGTCGCGGATGCCTGCAAGACTTTGTTGTTGAGCGCGGGCCCTTCGCCGCCTTTGCCCTGTGCTCCATGACACCCGGCGCACGTGGACTCAAAGATCCTCTTCCCCTGCGCGGCATTGCCGGCGACCCATCGCGCGGGATGCGGATCGGATTCCGCCTGGACCGCACCCAGCGCACGAACGTATGCGATCACGGCCTTCACCTCTTCCGGACGCAGTCCATCTGGCCTGAGCCACCCTGGCATCCGGCGACCCGGCCTGCCGTGCTGCACAGTCTGCTCAATCAGAATGTCCGGTGCGATGGCCAGGAAGTCCGGGTTTGCGATCGAAGGGAAGGAGACCAGGCCCGGCAGGCGCCGGCCCCTGCCGTCCTGCCCATGGCACCCCACACAGAAGGCGCCGTAGAGTGTTGCGCCGTCGGTGGTGAATTCGCGAGTGCCGAACTTCGTAGCCTGTATCCGGTCTTTGGGCAGGTAAATATCTCGAAGCTCCTTCCGCCGCAGTGAGAGCGTGTAGAAAGTGAGCTGCTGGATCTCCTTCTCTGAGAGCGTCGCCGCAGGCATCTGAGAGCCCACCACCACGGAGGCCGGAGCTCGGAAGTGTTCCGCCATCCAGTTCCGCATGCTGCCCTTGCCGGGGACGTGCTCGAAACTCACTTGACCGGGGTCCTTGAAACCTGCCCGTGTGAGTTCAGGCCCGTCATCACCGCCCACGCCGCTCACCTTGTGGCAGCCCAGGCATCCGGCGGAGTGAAAGACGCTCTTCGCCTCGACGAGTTGAGGCGCGGCGACGCGGGTCCTGAGGTAGACCGAGAGCAACTCCTGGTCTTCGCTTGCGACCGGGCGAAAGGCTGTTTTCCAGGGACCAGCCTGGGCCACCGATGCCTTTGCGACGTGCTTCTCATGCCAGTTTGTGTCATAGGGGACTAAGCCGGCGCGTGAAAGGTCTGGGCCCTCCATGCCGCCCTGGTCGGGACGTATCGTGCCGCCTCTGCCGTCGACGCGGTGGCATGAGAGACAGTCCAGCCGCTCGAAGGCCAGCGTCGCTGCCTGAAGTTGTCTCTGATCCGGGACACCCAGCGTGGCGTGACAGGTTCCACAGCCCGCGTACGACATCTCCTTGCCAAGCATCGGTTCCGGCCAGAAGTGAACGTCGCCATGCGCATCAGCCTTGTCGGTGGCTTGCCCCTGGCCGCCGTGGCAGACCGTGCATCCAAACTCGGCGGGGTCGTGAACAACCGGCTTATGCGGCACCAGCACTGCCGTCCCACGCACCGACTGCTCACCGGGGCCCATCGAAACATGGCAGGATACGCAGCGGTCCGCCACACCGAGGTTGTTGTTCACGACTTGCCTGAGCTGGACGACCACCGAACCTTCTTCATTCCGTCCCTGCGCCTGGATCCGCCGCCATTCCTTAAGGAAGTTCTCATTCACAGCGGCCCCAAGCAGAAGCAGAAGCGATGCCGCGCTCGATCCCAGTAGAAGGTATTTGTTCTTCTTCATAAGTCAGTGCTTGGGCCAATCTGAGGGCGACCAATAGAACACCCAATTCGGTCCACGGAAATACGTGCCGATGACGGTCAGCACGATGAACCCGCAGAGGAAGCAGGTGAACAAACCAAGCGCTCCGGCACGCATGGACTGGTAGCGCCGGATGCACCAGAGGGAGTAGAGAGCGTATGCGGTGGTGAGAATCGTCGCGGGATTCACGGCCGTGACGATGAGCTGCGGGATGCTGGGGAACCACTCCCGCAGCCAGCCGAATCGGATGGCGAACGCTTCGATGACGATCGGCACGCAGAAACCAAAGACCGCCGAGAACCGGACAAGCGGCCATCCTCCGGGTCCGCCGAACCACTCACCGGTCCCCTCAGTTTCACGGTCTAGATAGGGAATCAGGCCAAGGCCCAGAAGAACGATGCTGGGAATACCAATCCCTCCCATGAACGCGCTGAAGGCGACCATCTCTTGCAGGCCCAGGAAGTACCACGGCGCTTTGGCGGGATTCTCCGGAACACTCGGGTTCGCAAGCTCCTTCAGGGGCGCGTCCGAAACCAGGGATAGCGCGATGCACACAAGCAGGGTCAGCATCATCACGCCCAATTCCGCGTAGAACAGGTGCGGCATCGACGGCACTGTGTTCTCCGGACCGCGACCGACGTTTCCCGTCTTGCCCCGAACGATCGCCGCCAGGTGATATGTCTTCGCCGGAGCTTCCGTGAAGACAGGATAGGTCTCCTCATGACGCACACTTGCCAGCCGCTCGTCGGCGTCCGCTGGGCGGACCATTCCTCCGTCCTTGCGAATCCGCCAGAAATGGACGGCCATGAGAGCCGCCAGCACCAGCGGCAGCAGCATCACATGCAGAAGGTAGAAACGGATCAGGGCCTCCGCCCCGACCTGGTCGGAGCCCAACAATAGCAGCCGCTGCAACCCGCCGGGATCGAAATGTTCTGTAATCCCCAGTGCGTCCGTCACCTCTCGCGGCGACTGTGCGATGTTCGCGCCAATCGTGATCGCCCAATACGCGAGCTGGTCCCAGGGCAGCAGATAGCCGGTAAAGGAAAGGCCGAGCGTTACCACCAGCAGCCCCATCCCCATCAGCCAGTTGTATTCGCGTGGACGCCGGTACGCTGCCGTGTAGAAGGCGCGCGCCATGTGCAGGATCACGGCGATCACCATCACGTTCGCGGCCCAACGGTGAATATTTCGTATCAGTCTTCCCGTGGGAACGACGAAGTGTATGTCCTTGATCGACTGATACGCCGCCTCGGGATAAGGCTTGTAATAGAACATCAGCATCACGCCGGTGACCAGCGTGATGAGGAACGCAGAGACGCTCATGATGCCCAGGCCCATCGTCGTAGTCCATCGCAGGCTCCAGCGATGAGTGCGCACCGAGTGCAAGTGCAGGAAGACGTTTCCGAAAACAAATGTCGACCGGGTCCGGTCGGTTGTCGGTGGACCTGTCCGGAATGCGGTCTCCTTCAGCTTCGACGGGACAGACTTCAGGTTCTCGACAAACTCCTTGAGCGCATCCGCCTTTGGAATCGTGGGCGTCATCATGCCACCTTCGTTCCATGCGGCACCGTGGTGCCCTCATCGACCGTCACCAAATCGCCGCTAAGGCCTACCTTCAACCAGGGAAGTGGGCGCGGCGCCGGCCCTTTGCGCACCTCCCCATTCGCGGAGAATCTCGAACCATGACAGGGACACTCAAACCCCTCGGCATTCGGCTTCACAACGCAGCCGAGATGCGTGCAGATCGTCGACACCGCATAAGTGCCTTCCGCATCCCGGAAGATCGCCACTGAACGCCCCGGTGGTACGAAGGCCTCACCGGCGGGAAGGTTCTCTGGCATTGCGACCCGAAACTTCTTCGACGGCGATGCCAGCACGGCCGCCTTGGGGAGCCTGAGCATGCCGACCAGCCCGAACAGTAACGCGCCGCCCATCGTCCAGAGAGAGCTGAGGCCAAGCCAGTCTCTTCGAGGCATGGGCTCCGGATCGAGCCGGGAACGGGATGTCTTGGGAGTCGTTGTCATTGGGTGCTCCAGGTGGTTGTGTAAGCGACGCGCTCCATCGAGATGGCATCCACGGGGCAACGCATCGCGCAAGCGGCGCAGCGGATGCAGCGGTCTTCGTCCTTGAGAATGGCCGAATGCTGCGTCAGGTCCTCTTCATCGTCGAAGGTGGCCTCGATGGCTGCCCTCATTTCCGCCGTCTCCGCGATCTCGGCGAGCGAAACGAGCTTCAGGCACAGTGTGGGGCAAACATCCGCGCAGCCTCCGCACAGAACGCAGCGCGATCCGTCGAAGACGGGCGTCACACCGCAATCCAGGCATCGCGATGCCTCGCGAATGGCCTGCTCGGGCGTGTATCCGATCTCCACCAGTGCTTCCGGATGATGAAGCCGCTCTTCCGGCGATGCCAGCGGAACGGGAACACGCCGGATCGCCTCGTATCCACGTTCACGCCGGTATCGATCCTGGACGAGGTGCGCCGTGACGGCATGACTCGAGAGCGTGCGGCCCGTCAAGTACTGGTAAACCGATCGCGCCGCAGCTTTTCCAGACGCGACAGCGTCGATCAGCAGCCGGGTCCCATGCGCAAGATCTCCGGCGACGAATACGCCCAGGGCTGTCGTGGCAAGCGTCTTAGGATCGGTTTTGGGCCAGCCGGGCCGGAATTGTTCGACATCGGTTCCGCCGTCATCGAGGAAACCCAACTGCGGCGCCTGTCCAACGGCCAGCATCACGGAGTCGCATTCCAGCAGAAGCTGCTGGCTGTCGTCGTAGATGGGCGAGAATCGCCGGTTCTCGTCGTAGACTCGCAGGCATTTCCTGAAGCGCACCCCGCTTACGCCGCCAGAATTGTCGCGTTCAATCGCCAACGGCCCCCAGCCGTTCAGGCGCTCAATGCCTTCCTCGTCCCCTTCGACGATTTCGACCGTGTCCGCGGGCATTTCTTCCAGGCCCTCGAGCGAGACCAGCCGCACCTTCACCGTGCCGGGCAGACGAGCGGCGGTCCGCGCCGTGTCGTATGCGATTTGCCTCAGAACACTGCGGGCTACGTCATAGGCCACGTTGCCGCCGCCGATCACGACAACCTCCCGCCCCACTTGAACCGCCTCGCCGAGAGAAACGGATCGCAGCAGGTCGACGCCGCCAAAGACGCCCGGCCCCTGCTCACCCGGCAATCCAAGCGCTCGTGACGACTTCGCGCCAACAGCGATAA
Organism: Bryobacteraceae bacterium; assembly: GCA_050789245.1. Lineage (GTDB taxonomy): Bacteria > Acidobacteriota > Terriglobia > Bryobacterales > Bryobacteraceae > PNKE01. The sequence continues at coordinate 52,513 of JBOZRR010000056.1, forward strand.
CCACTGCCTCGAAGTCGCGCCGAAGGTCGGAGAAGGAAACGTCCTTGCCGACCGTCACGCCGCACCGGATCTCGACGCCCAGAGCGCGGATCACATCCACTTCACGGGCGATCACCTCGCGTGGCAGCCGGTACGCGGGGACGCCGACGGCCAGCATCCCGGCCGGCACCGGTTCCGTCTCAAAGACCGTCGGGCGGAAACCGAGCAAGGCCAGGTCATGCGCCGCGGAAAGGCCCGCCGGACCTGCTCCGATAATGGCAACTTTTTGTCCGTTTCCCAGGCGCAATCGGCCGTCGGTCGCCGAACGTATCAGCGCCGCCATCTCCTCGGCATTCGCAGCAACGGCGGGCTCGTAGTTTTCGACATCGCGCAACACGGGCTCGGCGCCGCGCCCCTCAGGTCCGTGCAATTCACACACAAAGCGTTTCAGAGCCCGAATCGAGATGGGACGGTCGTTCGCAACAAACGCGCCGTCATCGTCGACGCGAGGGACCTTGCCTCGACGGCAGGCCGCCTCACATGGCGCGCCACACACCCTGCCGCAGATCGAGGCAAATGGGTTCGGCCCGCGGGCGATCAGGTAAGCGTCCTGAAAACGGCCTTCGGCGATCGCCCGGACATACCCTCGCGCGTCGGTGTGCACGGGACAGGCCACCTGGCATGAGATCAGGTCCTGATGGTAGCCCTCCCCCGGCACTTCGACGTGGAGTGGAGTCATCGTCCGGCCTCCAGTCGCTGGAGGCCGGAGAGCGGCGCATGAAGTCCCCCTGACATCAAGCAACTGATCCCGCCCGCCCTCTCCCCGTTTGCCGCAGGCTGGACCAAAAGGTCCGCCAGCGTCCAGCGCCCCAGAACTCCCGTGATTGCCTCATGCAGTTCCTGCGCCGCCCTGTGAAAACTGCAGTGGCTCGACGACGGCCGTGCGGACTTGCAGTAATCGCCAACAATGGTCCCCTGACACGCTTCAACAACGGCAAGCAGAGTCACGTCGGATGGCCGCTGCACCAGCCGCACCCCACCCTTCACTCCCTTCTCCGCCTCCAGGATTCCCGCCTTCACCATGTGCCGGACCACCTTGGCCAAGTATGTCGGGGACTCCCCGAGAGACTCCGCGAGCCGGCGGGGCGAAACACATGCGCCCGTCAAGTCGTGGGCCAGAAGAAGGAGGGCTCGGATGGCGGAGATGGAAGTTTTTCCCAGCATAGTCTCAATTCAGATAATGCGGATACCATATATCCATATTTTGTCCTTGTCAATCCTTTTCCGGGACTATCCTCTCTCTTTCTCCAAGACGCTTCGAAAGATGGCCGAACACAGGGCGCGGGTCGGCCTTGCCGTCCCACTCGTCCACATAATCCGAGAGGAGCGAGGTGTCCTCATGCATCCTCCGGCGGACCTCTCCCTCGTGCGCACTCCCCTTCGGCTTCCACTCTGCACCGCGCGCCTTCACCGCCTGTTCCAGGTGCGATCGCATCGAATCCTGCCGCCCACCCCTGAAATCAAGGTAGGCAAGCAGAAAATGGGCTGACGGTGCCCGATGATTCGTGGACACTACCCGCTCCAGGTGACCGCGAGCCCGCTTCGGGAAGCCCCGCACCAGTTCGATCTCTCCAAGCAGTAGCAGCGCACCGGTCTCTTCGGGATTCAGAGCGTGTGCCCGAGCCGCCTGATTCGCGGCGGCCTGCATTTCGGCGTTGTTGCGAGCCGTTTGAGCACGAAAATACGCCAGCCTCTGGAGTGCGCGGTGGCTTGCCGGATTCACGGCGAGAAGCCTCTCCAATTCCGCCATCGCGCCCGGCGTATCGCCTGTGGCGGCCAGGCAACTCGCCAGATAGTAGCGCGCATCCTCGTGCCGCGGATCCAGAGCCAAGGCGTCTCGAAACAGTCTGGCGGCCGCCACCGGATCCTGGTCCCGCTTCAGGGTATCCATCGCGGCGCGATGCTTGTCCCAGAATGCGAGTTGGCGCTCCTTCTCATTCAAAGGCCCTCGCGCGGCCAAGGCGGGCTGGCCCGGAGCCAGTTGCCAAACGGTCCCGGCCGCAAGGGCGCCGAAGTTCTCGACTCGGCCATCCGCCCACGTCACATCGACGCTGTCCGCCTGCTTGGCCTCCCCCAGACCAATGTGCACGGTCCGCGAACTCTGCGACAGATACGATGCACTCGAGATCGTCCGCCGCAGCGGCGTCGATCCGATCCAAGCCGTGACTGCGGCCCCGTCGATGGCCGACCATGCCCTCCTCGGATCGCCGCGCAGGCGTAGCTGTAAGCTCTTCCCCTGCTTCGTGTCATTCCGAAGCATCCGGACGCCCCCGTCCAGGTCGACGATCAATACATCCAGATCGCCGTCGCCGTCGTAGTCGCTCACCGCAAGCCCGCGGCTCACATGCGCGGACTGGAACGGGCTCGACGTCGTGGTGACTGGCTGGAATGTCTCCCCCTTCCGATTCCAGAAGAGGAATGACGGCATGCCCACAAGCCGCTTCGGGCTGGTCTCCGTCTCAAAGGTGCTTCCGGCAGCAACAACCAGGTCCAGCCAGCCGTCGCTATCCAGGTCAGCGAACTCGGCCCCCCAACCGATGGACCGCAGCGTCGGCTGGCCGATACCCTTCATCTCCGCAACGTCTGTGAAGTGGAGCCCCGCATCCCTGTCCGCGCCGAGCATCTTCTGCTGCGACAGCAGCGATTCGTACAGCGCAAACTGCTGCGCAATCCAGTGGCTGATAAACAGGTCGTCGTCGCCGTCCCGGTCGAAGTCGCCGGCCGCGAGCCCCATCGACCCCCGGTACTCTCCTACCCACGCATTCCTGCCGGCATCCTCGAACTTGCCGCCCCTGTTGAGGTAGAGCTTGCTTTCAGAAATGTCGTTCGCGACGTACAGGTCGGGCCAGCCGTTGTTGTCGAAGTCGTGCCACAGCCCGCTCAGGCTCCGACCGGTCGGGTTGTCGACGCCAAGCCGCTTCGCCACCTCGGTGAAGCCGCCCTTACCGTCGTTCTGGAAGAGCAGGTTTCGCTCGGGCTCGTACGCAGACGGGTTCAGCGTATGCGGCACGGCCTGTCCGAACTGCTCACTGCGCCGGTTTCGCTGGGAGGCGTCAAAGCGGTACTTTACGTAGCCGCAGACATACAAATCCGGCCAGCCGTCGCGATTGAAGTCGCCCCACGAAACGCCCGTCCAGAAGCCGGGCATCGTCCGAATGGCAGAGACCGGTTCGAATCTCCCCTGTCGGTTTTTGAACAGGCGAATCGTGTTGTAGCCCGTCACGGCCAGATCCAGCCAGCCGTCGTTGTCGAAGTCGGCCCAGGCGGTACCCATTCCTGGAATCCGAAGCTCCGGGAAGCCGGCATACTGCCTGAACCGTCCGCCGCCCAGGTTCTCGTAGAGAACCGACGGCGCAAGCGCTGAGTCCGGTGCACCGAGAGGACCGCCTGCACTCGTGAGAAACAGATCGTCGTCGCCGTCGTTGTCGAAGTCGCCCCACGCCGCGCCGCCGCCCATGTCCTCCGGCAGTTGTGACGTGCGATCTCCGGCGAAGGAGACAAAGCCGCCGAGTCCCGCCTCCTTCGTCGCATCAGTGAAGACGAAACGTCCCTGGCCGGTGCTTGCGCCTCTCTCCAGTTCGCGGGTAATCCCTTCCACATCCTCGCCCGGCTTGTACTGCGCATCCCGCCCCGTTTTTTGCGCGATGAACCAGATCGCCGCCCCGGAGAAGGCCAAAGCGCCGCACCAGATCAGAACCCGGCGAACCCTCTGGTGCCGGCGGCTCGGCCGGTGCTTAGTTTCCGGAGCCTGCACGTTCGCCGTCGTCACGGCCACACCTCAATCGACTTCACCGCGCGCGCAATCTCCACCACTGGCGCGGTGCGTGCGGACTTCCCGCCCTCCACATAATTCAGCAGGAACTGGTCGATTTTGCGATAAAGAAGCCGAGCCGTTACCTGCAGTTGTGCACGGCTTGACTTCGATGGTGCGGTGAAGCGGTAGGATGTCTCCTCTCCGCCTTTCTTCAATCGGGGCGCCCCCGACGGGCAGTCCAGCTTGTACTCGACAAAATCCGTGTAGCCCGGGAAGAGGCTTCGCCTGTACCGCACGCCGACCATTTCCCACAGGTTGTGGCGATCGATCAGGTTGCCGTGCTGGTCCACTGGCTCAGCTTTGAACAGGAAACTCCCCGGCTCGATGAAGTTGTTCTCATCGCGTTTCCCGGATTCAAAGACCATGCGGCCATCCTGGTCCGTCACCGTAATGTGGACCCAGCTTTGGATCATGTCCAGCGGGCCCGTTGGAAAGTCGTGCCCCACCTTGTTCGAGGCCATGACCACGCGAATAGAAGTCTGCTGACCCGCCTTCACCGATTCCGGCGTTTCGACGGCGATCTTCACGATCGGCCCCTCGGCCCACTTGTCGCGGATTTCGGACACGGGAAACGCCCCACGCAGCCACTGCTCGGTGAGTTCGACATGATGGTCCGCGCCCGGCAGCTTCAGCACGGCCGGCATGAAGTTGTTCGCCGCCAGGAACCGGTGGCTGCGATGACGTCCGTCGTTCGCCTGCCGGTTGTAGTCCGCCGTATCGCCCGCGGCGGGGTCCTTTGAGCCGGTCAGCGGCATGTGGCACTCGCGGCACTCCACGGTCTTTTTCGCATTCCCCTTCTCGAACCAGTGGCTCGCTGCCCAGTTGTCGTACTGGTTCTGCAATTGCACCCACCCTACGCGATTCACCTCCTGGTCGATGAACTGCTTATGGCACGCCGCGCAGAACTCCGGCGTCTTGAACATCCTCTTGCTCAGCCGGTTGTGCTCGGCCGGATACGCTCGGATCAGGAAGTCGCGGGCGATGCGGCCCATGCCCTTCGATTCCCATTGCCAGAGATACTCGCTCGGCTGGGCAATCGTGTAGTTGGCGTTCCCGCGCACATCGGTCTTCTGAATCGCATGGCAAACCATGCACGAGATGCCTTCCTGATAGCCGGTGAGGCTCGTCAGGTTCTCGACGAAGATGTTCTTGGTGCCCGAAAACAGCGAGATGGGATCGTGGCAGCCGGCACAGTATCTCGTGGACTCCGGCCCGTTCTGCTTGGCCATCACGTCCTGGATCGCAAGAAAGACCGTGTCCATCGCGGCGTACCGGTGTGCGCTGGGCCGCCACTCCTCGACGATCTCGCTATGGCAGTTCGCCGTGCCGCACGTCTCCGAACCCGCAAGCGACTTAGAGTCAATCGCTTGGCCTGTCGCCGTTCGAGCCAGGCTCGGAGCAAACGGCCGGTCCTTGCCATACAGATACCGGTAGTCCTCCGGGAGTTCGTTTACGCTTTTTCTGCCGCCATAGACCATCCCCGTCAGAACGACCGCCGCCATCAGCGCCGCCGCCACCGCGCCGGATCTCACGAACCCGGCCAGGGCGAATCGCGCCTCCCCCACTCTTCGCGAGCGAAGGTAGGAAAGCGCCAGGTGCGCCGCCGCCGATCCGAGCACCCCGAGCGTCGTCACCAGATGCAGGTCCCGCCACAGCGCGCTCGTCCGCCGGTCAAACAATGCCTGCCAGGTCACCACGCCGCCCGTGATCAGGCACAGCAGCAACAGCCCCGCGCCGACATAGCCCAGCAGCAGAACATCGGACAAGGCTTGGGAGCGGTAGGCCCTCCAGTGGACCCAGGTGTAGTACGACACCGGGATCAGGAACAGACAGCCGAGCGCCGTGTGGATCAGCACGCCCCACTGGTTCAGCACGTGGAACGGCGTGAAGCGCACAGCCAGGCCTGTCACCGTCTCCGCCAACAAGAACGCCAGCGTCGTAATCGCCAAACCCGTGCACCAGGGTGACGATCTGCGCGCGCCGGTACCGGCCGCACCTGTGTTCATGGCGTGGTACTCCTTGGGGGCTCCCCAGACGGATAGTGGATTGAAGTTAAGCTGAAGATACTAATCGACTTGAGCGTCTGCCTCTTCCCTCGCGTTTTGGGGCATCGAGGGCTGGCAAGCAATGGCATCGGGCTTCAAGTCAGTGCGAATTGTAGACTTGTTCATGAAGAAGTATCTCAATGCGCCGCCCATGTCAAGCGGCTCGGCGGATTTTGCGAAAACGAACTGCCAGAGGGCTACTTCTTTGCGGCCTTGGATTGCGGGGTGCCGGCGGAGATCTCCGCCAGCGAGGTCCTCTGTAGAAACCTCATGAGGGCTTCACGTGTCTCTTTCCAGACGAAATGAGCGGAACAGGCGTTCTCATCTGAACACGGCCGGTCGTATCCCAGCAGGCAGCAAGGGTTTACCACGTCCGGGTCGAAAACGGCTACCACCTTCTCCAGCATGATCGTCTCGGCGCTTGCGGCCAAGCGGTACCCCCCGCCTGTGCCTCGGACTGCCTTGACGATCCCCGCGTTGTTCAAGCCAATCAGGATCTTAGAGAGGTAGTTCTGCGGAATGCCCGTCTCATCTGCAATCCTGCGGCCGAGTACAGTACCGTCGCCGCCGTGCGTGGCGATGTAGGCTAACGCGCGTAGAGCGTACTGCGAAGTGGCCGAGAGCATGGCTCAATGTGACCATAGCATTTGCGCCCGGTATGCTGGGTTTCATGGCGCTTTTGGCCCGCCTGTTCCCCAGAGAGCATGGGGCGTGGGGTCTTCTCTTCCAGCCGGCTGTGGGCGGGGCCTTCCTCGCCGGCCAATGGGACTGGAGATTGATCCCCGCTCTGGGACTCTTGCTCCTTGGATTCATGCTCCGGGAGCCTCTCGTGATACTGGCGAGACAGGCTCTTGTGTGGCGTGATCGAAGTCCAATGACAGCTCATGCAGTCCGCTGGCTTCTGCTCGAGTCCGCGGGTGTTGTCGCCTGCTGCATCTTCCTGGCAGGCAGCATCCCGCACTCGACTCTGGCATTCTTTGTCGGTGCGGGCGTGGTGATGACGGCTGTCTCCGTCTGGATTACCGTTCGGAACCGGCAGCGGTCCCGTATCTACCAGGCTGCCACCGCGGGAGTGTTGGGCCTGAGCGGCCCGTTCGCCGCCGCTATCGCCACGGGGACCCTCCCCGCCTGGTCATGGGTGCTCTGGGGCTTGCTTACCCTCCATGCCGTAGCCGCGATATTGGTCGTGCACGTCCGGCTCGATCGCCGCGCCTCGGCCTCGGCCGGTGGCGTGGCCGTCGAACATCCACGACACTACTTGATCCAGGTTGCCCAGCTTCCCTTAGCCGCGGTGTTCGCGACATTCAACCCTATTTTGTGGATCCCTCCCGCATTCTCAGTCCTGGTCAATCTATTGGAACTCCGGCGCGCAAGCTCACCCCAGGGAATTCGAGAACCCCTCACCAGAGTCGGGCTCAGAACTCTCACGGTTTCGTTGCTCCACCTCGCGCTCGTCATCGCCTGCCTTTGGTCTGTCGCGCAACCGAGGTGACCTCACCCTGCGCGCCCTCGGCAGGCGTATGCTTGGACGCAAAGACCTATGCAGAGTCGTCGTAATTTCCTCAAGACTACCGCCGCGGGCGTTGGAGTTGGCTCTGGGGCGACAGCGGCAGCGCAGTCGCCCAATCCGGCGACGGGCAGGAAGATGATTGGCATGCAGGTGGGCGCCGTGTCCTTCGTCGACGAAGGGACAGACCAGGTGCTAGACATCCTCCAGGAGCGAGGGGCAGTCAACACCATCTTCCTGGCGACGTTCACCTATGGCCGCGGCATCGCCGGGCGGCAAGTGCCAGGGCAGCCTCTGCCTGACCACGGCAAACAGGCCTACGACACGGACTTCCACGGTGGCAATTACGGAATTGTCCACCCTCGATATTACGTGGACACCAGCATCAGGCCAGAGGATACGCGAGCGCCGGATCATGGTTCCCTCGACATCATCAGCGAAGTGCTGCCGAAGGCGAAAAAGAGGGGCATGCAGGTGATCCTCTGGGCCGAAGATGTCTGGCGCTACGACATCCCCGGCCTGGAGAAACTCCAAGAGGTCGACCTATACGGCAACAAAGTCCGCCGCCTCTGTGTGAACAACCCGTATCACCGCAATTTTCTCCTTGGCCTGGTCGAGGACTATACGAGGTCCTACGAGATCGACGGAATCATGTGGGGCTCGGAACGTCACGGCGCCTTGGGCACCGCACTGGGTGCAAATCATGGCGGCCGTGGCAGCAATCCTGGCTCAGTGGGGTGCTTTTGCGAGTTCTGTGAGAAGAAGGCTCGACAGCAAGGCAATTTGAAAATTGAGCGTGTCAAAACGGGCTACAAGGAGCTTGAGCAGTTTGTGCGCTCCACACGCTCCGGCGAGCGGCCTGTGGACGGCTACTTCGTCACCTTCTGGCGCATCCTGATGCGCTACCCCGAGATCCTTGCCTGGGAGCAGTTCTGGCACGACGGCCTGCGCGAAATCTATGCCGCGATGCACCAGAAAGCGCATTCGATCAACCCCAAGGCACGCGTCGGCTGGCATATCTGGCACAACAACTCGTTCAGCCCCTTCTACCGCGCGCAGCAGGATTTGAAACAAATCTCGAACAGCTCTGACTTCCTGAAGATGGTGATGTACCACAACTGCGGGGGCGAACGGATGGCCAGCTACATCGACAGTGTGACCGGCAGCTTGTACGGTGATCTGCCGGCACAGGAAGCACTGGAGTTCAATTACCGGGTCATGAACAGCCGCGAGCGCAGTTACGAACAGATCCCATACAGCGGACTATCAGCGGACTACGTCCTTCGGGAAACTCAGCGGGCAGTCGCTGGCGCGGCTGGTACCGATACTCTGATCTGGCCTGGGATCGATATTGACATCCCAACCGCAGCAAACCACAGCAAGAGCACACCGGCCGGCACCAAGACAGCAGTGCTGGCTGCATTCAAGGCCGGTGCGCATGGAGTTGTGTTGTCGCGCAAATATTCGGAGATGAAGCTGGCCAACCTTAGTGGCGCCGGCGATGCTGTTCGGGAGCTGAAACTCGCATGACGACGCGGCGCGAGTTCTTGGTCTTGAACGCAGTGGCAATCGGCGCCCAGACACAGGCTCCTGTTGCCGCCACACCGTGGTATCGGCGCACGTATCGATGGGGCCAGACCAACATCACCGAACGGGACCCCACCCAATATGACATTGCTTGGTGGCGGGAGTACTGGAAGCGGACAAGAGTCCAGGGGGTGATCATCAACGCCGGAGGAATTGTCGCCTACTATCCCAGCAAGTACCCCCTCCATCATCGTGCCGAGTTCCTCGGCGACCGGGACCTTTACGGCGAGCTTTGCGAGGCCGCGCACCGCGACGGCCTGATCGTTCTGGCGCGCATGGACTCCAACCGCACCGCCGAGGACTTCTTTCGCTCACATCCGGACTGGTTCGCGCGAGACGCCTCTGGCAACCCGTACCGTGCGGCGGACAAGTACATCACCTGCGTCAATAGCCCTTACTACGACGAGTACATCCCCGGCATCCTTACCGAAATCATCCAGCGCAGCCACTGCGAGGGACTGACTGACAACAGTTGGGCTGGGCTCGGGCGCGAGAGCATTTGCTATTGCGAGAATTGTGCGCGGCGATTCCTCAGCAAAGCTGGCAGCCCATTGCCCACGCGGCACGACTGGAACGACGCTACGTACCGGAAGTGGATCGAATGGAACTACGATCGCCGGCTGGAGATCTGGGACCTCAACAACCGGACGTCAAGGTCCGCCGGTGGCCCCAACTGCCTCTGGATCGGCATGAACAGTGGATCGATCGCCGGTCAGGCCCGCTCGTTTCGCGACCTGAAACGAATCTGCGAGCGCGCCGAGATGATGCTGCTTGATCACCAGAGCCGCTCGGATGCCTCGGGCTTCCAGCAGAATACCGAAACCGGCAAGCTCATCCATGGGCTCATGGGGTGGGACAAGCTCGCACCAGAGAGCATGGCGATGTATCAAGCCGGGCGGACCCCGTTTCGAGTGGCCAGCAAGCCTCCGGCAGAGGCGCGTATGTGGATGATCGCGGGTTTCGCCGGCGGCATTCAGCCCTGGTGGCACCATGTGGGCGCCTATCAAGAAGACCGCCGGATGTACCGCACGGCTGAACCTCTCATGCGTTGGCACGAGACCAACGAGCATTTCCTCGTCAATCGTCGGCCTCTGGCCGCCGTGGGCGTGGTCTGGTCGCAACGAAATCTCGACTATTATTGCCGCAGCGAGTCATCCGATCTGATCGAAGGGCCGTACAGAGGCTTCACACAGGCACTGATCCGTGCGCGCATTCCTTCGATCCCGCTTCACGCGGACCACATTGACCGTGACGCTGCAGAACTTTCGGTGTTAGTTCTGCCGAATCTCGCTGCGATGTCAGACTCACAATGCGCTGCGGTTCGCCGCTTCGTTGAGCGTGGTGGTGGAGTGGTTGCCACTGGAGTCACGAGTCTTTACGACGAATGGGGCGATTCACGAGGCGACTTCGCCCTCGGGGACCTCTTCGGCGCCCACACGACCGGTGAGGGATTGGGAACCGCCGACGCGCCAGAACGGCGATGGGCCTCCCAGTCGATTCATTCCTATTTGCGCCTCAGCCCCGAACTTCGAGCCTCGGTCTGGGGCCCCAAGGCCGGCGATGAACCCACGCCCTCGGGCGTCCGGCATCCGGTCCTCAAAGGCCTCGAAGAGACGGATCTTGTGCCGTTTGGCGGCGTACTCGGTCCACTGAGAACCGAATCTGACACGGTCGTTCCTCTGACGTATGTGCCGGCATTTCCCGTCTATCCACCGGAGACGGCTTGGATGCGTCAGCCCAAGACCGGCATCCCCGGCCTCGTGCTCAAGGGCCGTGTCGCGTTTCTGCCCGCCGACATCGACCGGCGCTATGAGCGCGACAGGCTGCCTGACCATGGCGACCTCCTCGCGAATCTCGTCCGCTGGGCCGCGGGCGACCGCATTCCGTTAGTCGTGCAAGGTCGCGGTCTGATCGAGTGCTCTCTATACACCCAGCCGGGCCGGCTGATCATGCACTTGGTCAACCTGACGAGTGCCGCAACCTGGCGTGCTCCCATAGATGAATTGATTCCGGTGGGTCCATTCTCCGTGAGGGTTCAGCTCCCGAAAGGTGTGCGTGGACGTCGCGCTCAGTTCCTGGTGGGTGGTTCCGGCGCAGGGACCTCCCCGAAGCTCGAACACGGCTGGGCTTCCTTCGAAGTCAAATCGATCCTTGACCACGAATTGGTCGTGATCGAGTGAAGGCACGCGTCGGAGATGTCGATGAGGTGCCCATTCGTGAACCTCGCAAGGAGTAAAGCACTGATGCTCGATCGAAGAGAGTTCCTGTCCGCCGGCTCGACTTTGGCGCTCGCAAGCGCACAATCCGGGAGCGCTATCGTCGTCGATCCCAAACCGTTGTTCGAGTTCTCCCCGCACTTCTACATGCAGTTCATGGAGCCGCTGGGGGTGACGGACGGCTCCGTGGAGGCATCGTGGGACTACGAACACGACGACTGGCGGAAGGACCTGCTGCAGGCGACCATGGATCTGGCTCCGGACGTTGTTCGCTGGGGCGGGATCTATAGCCGGTACTACCGCTGGCGGGAAGGCCTGGGACCGGCGCGGCAGCGTCCGCCGATGTACAACTACGCATGGAGCGGCTGGGAGACGCACCGGGTCGGTACTCACGAGTTCGTCGATTTCTGCCGGCGGGTTGGAGCGGAACCGCTGTACTGCGTCAATTTCTCGGGTGATGGAGTACAACGCTATCGCCGCGACAATCGATGGGGTGACGCGCAGGAGGCAGCCGACTGGGTCTCCTACGCAAACGACGCCAACCATCCCGAGCGCGGTAAGAATGGCTCTCCCGCGCCCTTGAACATCAAGCTGTGGCAGTTGGGCAATGAGACCAGCTACGGAAATGAAGTGTTCAATCGCGACGAGTGCATCCGGACGACGGTGGAATTTGCGCGTGCAATGCGCAAACGCGACCCCTCGATCCAATTGATCGGATGGGGAGACTACGGACGCGGCCAAACGCAGCGTGAGTTGTGGGCGCCGGAGTTGCTGAAGCAGGCCGGCGAACACCTCGACTATGTCGCCATCCACATGATGGGGATGAGTCCTCGGCGCAAGCAGACTGTCCTGCGGGGGAATCTCTACCAGAAGGATCCGGCAGCAGCGTGGGCGGAACTTCTGGAACTGAGCAACGTAGTCGATCAACGCGTAACGGAACTTGAGCAGGTGCTGGCGTCGCAGCGTGCAAAGCAGAAGATCGCCATCACGGAAGGCCATCTCAGCATGGTCCCGCACAATGCGAATCCGGTCCTGCTCGAGTGGCTCTCGGCTGCGTATCACGCACGCACGATGAACATCTATCATCGGCACGGGGAGCAGGTCCGAATCACGACAGGAGCTGACTTTGCAGGGACGCGTTGGACGGTGAACGCGATCCTCATGCAGACGCCCAGAGGCGTGAGTTTCCTGTCACCGGCAGGGTCCATCATACGGCTGTTTAAGCGACACAACGGCAAGCAGGGGGTGGCGGTTCGAACCGCGCCGGCGGAACTTGACGTGGCAGCCAGTCGAACCGGGAACCGGTTCTTCCTGCATGTGCTGAACAAGAGCTTCGATCGAGCCGTGCAGGCCACGTTTCAGGTCGAGGGAATGCGGGTCACTGGCGGGCGGGCACATGAGATCGCGCCCGAGGATCCCCGGACGGCGGTGGGACTGGATCAGCCAGCAGTTTTCACGCCGGTCGAGCGAGCAATCGGTCCAAGTCCGTGGAGGTTTCCGCCGGCATCTGTGAGCGCCCTGGAATTGGAGGCGCAGTGAACGCAAAGCACGTGGTACCCGGGGTGGGACTCGAACCCACACGACCCTTACGGGTCAACGGATTTTAAGTCCGTTGCGTCTGCCATTTCGCCACCCGGGCGGAGTTGAAAACAAAGAGCTTACGGGACGGAGGCAGAAGTCGCTGTCTCCACTGTAGCGGAAACTGTGGGGACTCCGTGCACGGTGTGGGCCTCCAAGTGACCGGACCGGCGTTTTCTGTACCAGTCGAACGGAGAGACTGGAACTGGCGAGGCGGCTGAGGGCAGCTTACGGATGCGCCGTCATACAGGAATCTCCATCAAGTCGGCGGAGTCGATCTGGTCTTGAAACCTCGCGAGGGACAACGTTGCCGGCCACCCCTAGGGCCAGCCGAGATCCTTCAGGGCATGCCCGGCCATCCAGATCCTGGTCATGTATGCGATCTCATAGGCTTCGAACTGCCTGACATAGACGTAGCTGGTGGTGGTGCGACGGCCCGTCGGCGCAACCGCGCCCCGGCACGTCCACGCTGCTCTCCCAATAGCTGCGGAAGGCCGCCCACTCCTCGTCCGTCCGGCCCACACCAAACTCGCCGAAATCCATCCCCGGTGGATACAACTTCGCGAGCATCCGCTCGCGGTCAGACGCCGCCGGCGCCACGGCCACGAGGTTCATGGAAAAGGGGACGGAGCCTAACCCCGTCCCCGTCCAGCTTACTGTTTTCGGAAGCTCGCGTCCGCCACTACCGTCCAGACCAAGTACTGCGAATTCGCGACCACAGAGGACACCTTCTCCATATACTTCCGGTAGGCGTCTTCTCCCATGGCCTTCTGAAATGCGCTGCCGGCCGTATCCAATTCCGCCCACTTCTCGAATCCCCAAGCGGACGAGAACTCGGTTCGCGACCCGCCGTACTGCACCCGCCGAACACGAATGTAGGTGTAGCCCAGCTTCTTGTAGACAGGCAACACCTCGTCCTTCATCAGCGCCATGTACTGCGTTGCCATTCCCGGCCGAACCATCGTACGCACCTCCCGGAACATCTTCGGCAGCACCGTCACCGAGGACGGCGCGATCCCCAACTCCGGCAGCGTCTGTTCGATCGTTGTTCTGACGCTGATCACGCACTGGTCGCGCCGTGCGAACAGAGCCGTCCACTCCGCGTCCGTCATCGCCTTGCGGACCGGCGACGCCATATCGTCCCGCTCGGCATAGCTGTTCATCCCCGAGACCGTCATCACCTCATTGGGATTCCCAAGGCTGCCGCGCAGAACCACTCGCAGAGTCGCCCCGCCCTTCTTGAAAGCCTCGGTGATCTGCTTTTGCACCTCCAGGAACTCGCGCATGCGCTCCGGCTTCACCTGAACCCGCGAAACGCTGAGCAATGGCGGCACTCCCTGCGCTGCGGCCGTCATCCCAACAACCGCTCCCAGCACGGCTGTCGCTACCGCTCTCCAGAGTGATTTCATATGTCCCTCTTTCCCAGGCTGGGGCATCCCTCTTGGGGTCCCAGGTGCGGTGGAGTATACACTGATCCGCTCCCGCCGGCAAATTTTTCTATCTCTTAGGAGTGCTGAGTGCGAGACAGCCTTGGTCGTCCTGTCCGTCATTCATCGGTTTCACTGCCCCTGGAAGAGCCTGCCTCCTCTGTCGTGATGACTGGAGCGGGTTCGCGCGAAATCAGGCCCTTTGAAGTTGTGGCACGGGCCGCGCCAGCGGTTCCAGCGCGGCAAGCGCGTCCGCCTCGCGCGATGGCGACACCAGGAACCGGCACGCCGGGTAGAGGATCGGCCCATACAGCAATCGCGGGCCCGTCTCGTCACCTTGCACCCGGAAGGGCACCCCCGCCTGCTCCAGCAGGCCCTTCGCCACGGCAATGACGGCGGAATCGTCCGACTCGAAGACGGTCACCAGCGCCGAGACCCGGTCCCAGGAGGTGGAACGCAGTGCGTCCCCCATCGGGACCCCTGGATCGAAACAGTGCGTGGCTCCATCGTGGTGGTCCACGTTGCACGCGGCGCAGTACATCACCGGCCTCCAGTGCCGTCAGCCACAGAATACTGCTGGTGGACGATCGCAGCCAGCCCTCTTTTGGGAAGCCTTGCAGCAATTCGCTAAAATCCGTACTGGTCGGTGCGATTTGCTTCTGGAGGTGGCTTGATTCCCTTCTTCGTCATGCTGGCGGCGATTCTACTCGCAAGGGCAGCGGGCTGGGGCGGCGTCGACTCACTCGACTCCTGGAAGGCATCCTCACGCGCCGGACTCGCCGTGATGTTCGCCCTCACCGCTTCCGCGCATTTCAACTGGATGCGGCCGGACCTCGTCCGCATGGTCCCGCCGCGCTTTCCGAATCCCGGCTTAATGGTGACGTTGACGGGCGTCGCCGAATTCGCCGGTGCCGCCGGACTGCTGATCCCCGCCACGTCCCGGTGGGCCTCCTTCGGCTTGGCGCTCATGTTGGTCGCGATGTTCCCCGCCAACATCCACGCCGCCCGCGCCGGCGTGACTCTCGGTGGCCGCCAGGCCACACCGCTCGCCCTGCGACTGCCAATGCAACTGCTGTGGATTGCTCTGTTGGTCTGGATCGCGGTTTAGACTGGAGCCCTTAGCAGGTACCGGACCCGGCGGAGCCAGGATAGCTGCCGTTGCACCTCCGTGAACAGCTCATCGCCGTGGAACCTTATTCCACCTTCAACCACGAGATCTCGGCACTTCTGCATCTCGAGGGGATTCTCCCCCAGCAACAGAACAGCGTGATCCACTTCGACATACCAGCGCTCCCACGAATCAAACCACTCCGGAAGAACTCCTCCAGTGAACAAACTGCACGGGACGTGTTCCACGCAGTACTCAAGATCCTCGAAGCACTGTTCAAAGAACCGATGCGACTGCTCCTCAGCCCATCGCTGGATGAGTTCCTCGATCGGCAGCTTGTTCTCCAGGGCCGCCGCACACATCACTCTAAGAGAATGGATCAGAGTCTGGTCGACCGCGCTCGCCATGTCTATAACCATCGGGGCTTCCTCGGAGGGTTGCCCACCCGGCAGCGCGCTTACTTCGCCGCCTGCTCGGCCGTCGCCACGCGCACCGCGGAACCCGAATCCAGCCGGTTCAGCGGCCCCATCGCCACGCGTTCGCCGTCCTCGACGCCTTCCAGGATCTCCACTTCCTCAGGGAACCGGTCGCCGATCTTCACGTCGCGGACGTCAATCGTGTTGTCGGGCTTGATCACATACGCCTTGTTCGTGCCGAGGACGTAATTCAGCGCCCGAACCGGAACCAGGCGGATGGCCTCGGACTTGTCCGTTGCAATCCGGGCCTTTGCGTAAGAACCCGGCTTCAGCTCGCGCTGACCGTTGGCAATCAACGCCTCGACGATGAACGTACGCTTGTTCTGATCCACAGTGGGGCTGATGCGCCAGATCTTGGCGTCAAACTGGCGATCCCCGAACGCCTCAACTGTGACCTCCGCCTTCTGGCCAATCTTTACCCATGGCGCCATCCGCTCCGGGATTTCGATGCGCAGCCGGATGGGGTCGATCTTCACCAGCGTGAACAGAGGTGTATTGGCGCGAACGAACTGGCCCACGGTCACCTGCCGTTCCTTCACGAAGGCGTCATACGGCGCAAGGACGTTCGTGTCGCGAAGCCGCTTCCGTTGCAAGTCGAGCGAAGCCTTGAATCGCTCCACCTCCTGGATCAGGTTTCGCGTCTGATTGAGCGTTGCGTCATAGGAGGCCTGCAGACTCTGAAACCGCGCCTGAGCCGCATCGAGATCCGACTTCGGGCCGATGCCCTGGTCCACCAGCTCCCGGGTGCGCTTGAAGCGCTGCTCCGCTTCGAACAGGTCGGCGCGCGCGCGGCGCACGTCCGGAGTCTCGCGGATGTCCTTCACGCGGTCCTTCTCTTCCTTCAGGCCCAGCCGCTCGAGCGACTGCCGAAGCTGCGCCTCCTGCTGCGCCACAAGGTAGCGCTGCTCTTCATCGGAGATCCGCACCAGGACGCTGCCCTTCGCCACCGAATCGCCCAGGTCAGCCTTCACCTCAACTACCGGGCCATCCACTTCCGAACTGATGATTGCTTCCTCAAAGGGGAAGAGCGTCCCAACGCTCTCCACTGTTCGC
Organism: Bryobacteraceae bacterium; assembly: GCA_050789245.1. GTDB lineage: Bacteria > Acidobacteriota > Terriglobia > Bryobacterales > Bryobacteraceae > PNKE01. The sequence goes on from JBOZRR010000056.1 coordinate 69,363, forward strand.
ATCACGGTACGCGTGCGGACCTGGGCGGCACGAACCTGAATCGGCCCGCCTTCTTTCTTTGCTTCCGCTTTGGGCTGCCTGTTGCACCCGCTGAGGAGAAGAACTGCTGTAAACGCAAGAGTCTGGACGACCCGTGAGGTAAGAGGCATTGGTTTCCCTGATAGCGAGCCCGGCAAGAGGCGCTATACCGAAATGGCGCTCGCCAGAGCCTCGCCGTTACTTTTAAGCCTTTATTCTATCGGAGGAAAGCGGGAAAGGGGCGGAACCGGATGATCCCGCCCACGGATCGTTCGACTGGGGTTCTACTTGGGATCGGCCAGCAGTTTCAGGTACCACCCGGTGGGCATGGCCGTGCCGTTTTCCTTGGGCGTCTGTGACGCCGTCGGCAGGTCGTCGGAGCTCGTATAGCCCGCTACAGCCGTATTGCCCAGCGCGTCCACCGCCACGCCCATGGCCACGTCGGTCCCGCGTCCGCCGTATTGCGACGCGTAGACCAGCGCATCCGTGCTCGTCTTCGTCACGTCGATTGTCGCGAAGAACGACTCGGTGATCTTGATGCCGCTCGGCGCACCCACCGGCGAGTTTTTCGCCGGGAAGATCGCCGAATTCGAATACCCAGCAATTGTGGCTTTTCCCTCGGGCTGAAGCGCCAGGGAATACGCGACTTCCGCGCCGTTCCCGCCGAAGTAGCTGGAATAGGCCAGGAACTCCGCGCCGAATTTGGTGAAATCCACCCCCAGTAGGAACGCGTCGGACACCCCTTCGCGGTTGAGCTGGTACGCACCCGGCGTCACCGGCCAGTTCGGAGACGTGGTGTAGCCCGTCACCCAAGCACGGCCCTGCGCATCCATCTTCAGGTCCATCGCCACGTCGTGGCCGCTGCCGCCCACGAATGTCCCGTACACGAGTTGATCCAGGCCCGCCTTCGTGAGGTCGATCACCACCAGGAAGGCATCGCCGGCCCCGCCCAGATTCGACTGGTACGACGGTCCGCTCACGGGGAAGTCTTCCGACATCGACGTGCCGGCCATGATCAAGCGTCCCTGCAAGTCCCAACCGACGCCGTAGGCAACGTCCGTCGACGCGCCTCCCAGAAAGCTGGCCTTCTCCAGTGTCGCGTCCGAAGTCGCGGCGTCCATATTGAAAACGGCGAAGAATGTCTCGATGCCGCCGCGATTGGCCGGCTGCAAAGCGGTCTCGGCCAGTTTCGGCAGTTCGGCCGAATTGCTCTGCCCCGAGATCACCACACGGCCGTCGTCACGCACGGCGATCGCGTGGGGATACTCGCGGCCCTTGCCGCCGAAATAGCTCGAGTAGCTCAGCGCCAACGGCCCCTGCAATTTGGGATCGAAGCGGATGACGAAGGCCTCCACGTCGTTCTGGTCGTTCGCCGTTTTGTAGGCGCTGCCAGCGGGCGGGAAGTTTAGCGACGATGTGTTGCCCGTCAGGTACAGTCGGCCGTCCTTGGCGATCGTGATGGCCGTGGCCTCGTCTTCGCCGTCGCCGCCGATGTACGTCCAGTAGTCGACCTTTCCGCCGCCGCCCTCGAGCGGCAGAATCCGGGCCAGGAAGGCATCGCGGCCCAGCTTCTTTTCGCGCTGGACCGTCACGTAATCTTCCGGGAACCAGATGGAGGACTGGGAAACGCCTGTCACCCAAAGGGCGCCTTGGGCATCCATCGCCACGTCGTTCACCATGTCCACGCCCGTGCCGCCCAGGAAGCCGGCGTAGCTGAACATCGGGTCGATCACCAGTTCCTTCGAACGGTCATAGTGGCCCAGGGTGAAGCGGATCACCCCATCGCGCCCGATGGAATACGCGGCATCCACGTCTGTCCGCCGTCCCCCGGCTAGCTGATAGGCAACCGGCTTGTGCTGGCGGATCGTCAGGCCCTCGGCCTCGATCACCACGTCCCCGTCCTGAGTCAGGGAGGGCTTTCCTGCCCCTTCTATGCGCACAGCGACCTTCGAGGGGTCGGCCCCCGGAGCCACGACGAAGTCGTACTCCAGCAGCCGTCCGTTCGCGTACCAGAGGACATCCACACCGGGATAGGCCTGCTCCACGCGGGCCTTCGCAAAGTGCGGCACGCCGGTGCGCCATTTGTTGCGGTCGGTCCCATGCAGATAGTTCGTCGTCGCACCCAGCGGTTCAACGCCCTCTACGCCTTTCGAGGACGAACCGACCAATCGCCAGCGCAACTCCACCGGCGAGCCCTCGGGTGAGCCGATGAACCGCAGCGCCGCTTCAGAGCCTTTGACGTACAGTGAGCCTTCCGCTCCGCGCGAAACATACCCTCCGCTCGGAGCCGGTTCGAACCAGGCGGGAATAGAACCCGTCATGGGGACCGGAGATGCAGCGATTAGCGGCAGGCAGGCGCAGGCCAGGAGTGTGGTAGGAACAATGAATCTCATCGCGAGTCCGAACAATCGAACTTCTAATTATACGGGGCCCGGCGGCATCGCGTTACGTGGCATTCAATCCCGGCCGGAACTCGACCCGGTTGTTCGATCTACCCCGCCCGCCCCCACGCCGCAATCCCCACGACGATCAGCGCCGCGGCAGCGCAAGATGCCAGGAACCAGCGGAGAATCACCTGCTTCGGTCGAAGCCGCTCCAAGTCCTGCCTGAGCTCTGCCGCGCACCCATAGCGCACTGAGGGATCGGACGACATCGCCTTTAGCACCACGCGCTCTAAGCCGCGCGAGATTGCCGGATGCTGCTTTCTGGGAGGCAGGGGACCCCCTGCGGCATCTGACTCGACCATGGCCTCCGGTCCAGCGTGCCTTGGTGGCGGTCCTCCCGTGGCCAACTCATAAAGTGTCGCTCCGAGCGCTTGCAGGTCGGTCCCGGCGTCGAACGCCCGATCCCGGACCACTTCGGCCAGCCGGCGCTCCACCGGCCGGCTGGCCAGATACTTCGCTACGCCGAAATCCAGGATCTTCGCCTGTCCACCGTTGGTGAGAAACAGATTCGACGGATTGATGTCCCGGTGAATGATGCCCCTCTCATGCACCGCCTCAAGCGTGGTGCACACCTGAATGCCGATCTCTATCACCAGGCCGGAACCCAGCGGGCCGTCGGCCAGACGGGTCTTGAGCGAGGCTCCTTCCAGCAACTCATGCACCAGGTAAGGAGTACCCTCGTGCATTCCAATGTCATGCAGAGCGCAGATGCCCCGGCGGTCCAGCGCCGCCGCCGAGCAGGCTTCCACCTGAAAGCGGTCGAGACGGGAAGGATCCAGACTCAATTCCGCGGGAACGAACTTCAGTGCGACGTCCCGGTCCGACTCGAGGTCCCGCGCCCGGTAAATTTGGCCAGTACCGCCGCTGCCCAGGCATTCATCTACGCGGTAACGGCCGACGATCATACCGTCCGCCAGATGCGACGGCACTTTGTTAAGAAGTTCGGGGACACCACCCCCCGCAGGTAGTCCCTCCGCCCCGGAGGGGGGCGCCTCAATAGGCCGCCTCGAGTCTCGGACCACCGCACGCCTCCTGGCCCGGCCACGCTTGCGGCCTGATTGTAGCACCGGCGCAGGAAGAGCTAAACCACTATTTTGGACCGGCATGTCTGTTTTCCGGCAGCGGCCAACTCGAATGGTGTTGGGAGTTGCATTCAGCAGGGGGGCTAGCTGGAAATCACCACCAGCACTACGAAGAGCGCAAGCGCGATGGGCATGCCGACGCGAAGCAATTTTGGCATTCTGCGTACCTCCAACAGCACCGGATTCACATCATGCTGCGAGCATCTCCAGTGCGTCCTTGCAGATACCAAGATCATGCTCCAGAAGGACTTAAACCTCCACTAGTATTTGGAGCCCCCAAGTACTATCCGCCCCAAAACCCGGCCTCCTGGCTACTGACGAAAGTCTAGGTTAACTATCCGTCTTCTCGAGCAGTTTCTCCACCTTCATCCCGTAAATCGCCGGCTTTCCGTGCCGGTTGCTCTCGAAGAAGACCCACTGGCTGTTCGGAGAAAACACCGGCACCGTCTGCGCCGGGTCGCTCGCCTTGTGCTCACAGAGTGCGAGTTCCCGCCGCGTCACCCGGAGCATCACCAGCACCAGCGGCGATGCCTTGCTCCGGCTAGTCCCCAGGAACACGGTCCCATTCGCATTCCGATTGAATGCCGCGTATTGGCTGGTCCTGGCGACCATTGCGTCGCCGCGCGAATCCACCTGCTGCTCGCGGATCGACACAAGCTGCTTCGGATCCGCCGGCTCGTGCAGGTATTGGATCGCCTGCCCGTCGGGACTCCACATCGCGCTGATCACCCGCCCCGCTGGAGTATCCACGACTCGCCGCGCATCGCCGCCCGTCTCGCAGACATACGCCTTGCCGTCGCTCGAAGTCCACACCAGCAGCGCCCGCTTCGGATTCGGCACCGGGTTCACAATCGGCGCTTCACCCGACGCCACCGTATCGACGGCGTTTTTCGCCCGGCGCATCCGCCTCAGCTCCGACTGCCCTTCCCTGGTCTCCACCCAGTACAGCCAGTTGTGGTCCTCCGAAACCGCAAGCGCCCCCGTGCGCTGCCAGCCCTCGCGCAGTTCGTAGATCTGCTGCTCCCGCGCCCCCGGCAGCGCGGACGTCATCAGCCGTCCCTCGTCGAAGTAGTAGACCGCCCGGTCGTCCGGCGAATACGTCAACGACTCCGGCGCCAGCGCCTTCGCCGCCGAAATCACCCGGCTGCCGCCCTTGCCCAGATCCAACAGATGCGCCTGCCACGAGCCCGTACGGTTCGAGGCGTACAGTACGCTGCCGCTCCCCCTCGACACGGCCCGTGCCGGCGGCGCCGGCAACTGGCTCTCATACTCCGGCGACGTCAGCCGGAAAACTTCAAACTCCGTCGCCGGATCCTGATACCGCGCCCAGTCCGCCGGAAGCTGCGCGCCTCGCACCTGCCCGTTGCCGGTCTGACCCGCCAGAATCGCTGGAACTAGGGCGACAAAAGCCCTCCGAGGCCACATCAGCCTCATGCTAGCACCCGGCTTCCCCGCCCCATCCGCTACTTCTTCGGAGCGTCGTGCCCGTGGCTGGCCGGGCTGGTCTTGTAGTGCTCTTCCAGCAGGTCCAATCCCCAATCTCCGTCGAAATCTCTCCACACTGTATGGATGTGATTCGCGTTGTTTTGGGTATTGTCATATTCGATCAGGAAGAGCGGAGTTTGCACGCGGTAGTAGTGCGGGCCGCCCTTCTCCACGGTCCCCGCCCAGGCAAACCAGATCTGCTGGCCGGACTTCTTCAGCTTTTCGCGCCTCTGCTCGGCCAGTTCCGCCGGCAGGTTATCGATGTACTCCTCGATCAGCACGGTCAGCAAGTTCCGTTGCGATTGCGTCATCTTCGCCGCCGGCAGACCGCCCGGCGACCCTTTAATGGCCGCCTTCCGGTCCGTCGTCGTCAGGATGTCCGCGTACGCCTTCTCGTCCACCAGCGCCACCTTGCGCTGCTCCGGCGTCAACGCGTTCATCAGCGCGCGCCCCAGGTCTTCCTCGTTCCCCAGGACTCGCAGCCCGGCTCGCGGCCCGGTGCGGACCTCCGCTGGATTCGACCCGAAGAACGTCGGATTCCCCACCGCCTTCCCGTTCACCACCGTGTAGTGCAGGCTCACGTGATGGCCCTCAATCCGGTATCCCCAGGCGCCTTTGTCCGACGGTTCACCGAAGATGCTGAAGTGGTACTTTTCCGGATCGCGCCGTTCCTTGGTGTCGCCTTCGATCACCCGGAGCACATCCTCCAGGCTCATGATCGTCGTGGCCTTCACATAGCCTGACTGGCTCAGCCCGGCGCTCAGGAGTGCAGCCGCCAGGTGCTTCTGCGCCGAAGTCATCTCCTTCAGCATCAGCCCGCGCCGGGGGCGCTTGTACCGTCCTGGAATGTCGTCGGTCGGGATGTAGTGGAAGAACGAACGCTCTTCCAGGTCAAACGGCAGAAGCGCCTTCGAGCGCTGTTCCTGCGTCAGGGATGCAATGAACCGCTTGGCGGTCTCGGTCATGCGGGGAGCAACGTGATGGGCGTGGGCTATGGCTCCAATGCCCAGGAGGAGCACACAGGCGATAAAACGCATGCGTGCAATTGTAAATCAGAATCCGAGCTTGGTTGGGGATGCGGCCGGCGCGAACGCCGCTTTCGCCAAATAACGGTACGGATTCACCGGATTCCCGCCGATGCGCACTTCGTAGTGCAGGTGCGGAGATGTCGCCCTTCCGGTCGCGCCCGTTCCGCCAATCACCTGGCCCAGCCGCACTTCCTGGCCCGGAATCACGTCCACTCGCGACAGGTGCGCGTAGTAGGTCTCCATCCCGTTGCCGTGGCTGATTACGATCAGCTTCCCGTACCCGCTCATGTATCCGGCGGAGCGCACAATGCCGTCGGCCGTCACCTTCACTGGAGATCCGTACGGCCCAGAGATGTCCACACCCGCGTGAAACGCCTGATGTCCCGCGAATGGATCGGACCGGCTCCCGAAGTGGCTCATCAACCGCCCCGTCACCGGCCACAGTGTCGGCACCACGTTCACCAGCCAGCGGCGGTTCAGCCCGCGCGTCGTCTGGCTCAGGTTCGCCGACTTCAGCATGTTGTACTGTTCGAGCGTCTCGCTCAGGCTGGGCACCAGCGACGCGCCGGGATCGAGCGTTTGCGTCGCCGGAGTCACCCGCGACACTTTCTGGATTCCATACGCCATCGAAACTTCGCTGGCGAACAACTGAAGCCGGGCCATCTGCTCCGTCGTCTGGTTCGCTTCGCCCAACAGCTTCTGGTAGCGGGCCCGCAGGTATTCCGTCTCGGCGCGCAGGTTGTTGTAATTCGCAACCTTCAGCGCCATCCGGACATAGCTCGACACCATTCCGAACAGCGTGAATCCGCCAAGCAGAGCCAGGCCCAGAACGGCGAAGATCACCTTCTGGCCGACATGGAACCTGCGGATACGTCCGTGCAGGGAGTGAGCCAGAACTACGATAAAGTAAGGCTGATTCATCGTCGGCTCGCGCTGACGGACCTTGCGAAGAAACCCGGAGACTCGGGCGACGCCAAGGCCACCGTAATGAACCATCCAGCCCACCGGGCCGGTCGTTCCATTACGAAACTACGACAGTACCAGCCGGAAATTTGGCTGTCAAGCCTTTAGGGGACCCCGAGACCCGAAGAAACAGTACACCCTTCCCCCCATTTGTGGTCGTCCCGTCCCGCGCATTACACTGAGAACCAATGAGTTTTCGCTTCCGCCACTCGATCTGCAATGAGGTCTACCAGGGTTGGGATTTCGACAAGTCCTGCCGCCACATCAAAGAGACCGGATACGAGGGCATCGAAATCGCACCCTTCACTTTGTCGGAAGATCCTGCCACGATTTCCGCCGCCAGCCGCGCCCAGTACCGCCAGATCATCCAGGATGAAGGGCTCACCTTCGTTGGGCTCCACTGGCTGATGGTCGCCCCTAAGGGTCTCCACGTCACCACCCCGGACGACGCCCTGCGCGAGCGGAGTTGGAACCACATCCGGAACCTCATCGACCTCTGCGCCGACCTCGGCCCCGACGGCGTCATGGTCTTCGGATCGCCGCTCCAGCGCGGCACCACCGGCGGTTCCACGCGCGAGGAGGCCACGAAGCGCTACATCGACGGTCTCGCCTCTGTCGCGCCCCAAGCCGAGGCGCGCGGCGTTCGTGTTCTGGTCGAAGCACTTCCGCCCAACCAGACCGATGTCGTGCTTTCGCTCGACGAGGCCGCCTCCATCGTCAATCAGATCGGCAGCCCCGCCATCCAGACCATGTTCGACACCCACAATGCCGTCGATGAGACCGAGCCTCACGACGCGCTTGTCGAACGCCACTTTGGCCTCATCAAGCACGTCCACGTGAACGAGACCGACGGCGGCCACTGCGGCACCGGCGACTACGGCTTCACGCCTGTCCTGGCCGCCCTAAAGCGCCTGGACTACCAGGGCTGGATCTCGCTCGAAGCCTTCGACTTCGCCCCCGGCGCCGAACGCATCGCCAACGAAAGCCTGCGCTACCTCGAAGGGCTGATCGAGAAACTATGAGCACCCCCGTCGTCACCGGCGGCGCGGGCTTCATCGGCTCCGCTCTCGTCCGGGCCCTGCTCGCCGAAGGCGCTCCCCGCGTCATCGTCCTCGATAATCTCTCGTCCGGGAAGCGCGAAAACCTCGAGGAAATTGCCGCGAATGTCGAGCTGATCGAGTGCGACATCCGCCGTCCCGATTCGCTCGCCGCGGCCATTCCCAACGGCGCCACCGTCTTTCACTTAGCGGCCATCCCCTCGGTTCCGCGCTCCATCGCCGACCCCATCCCGTCGCACGAGAGCAACATCGACGGCACGTTCAACGTGCTCCAGGCCGCCGTCGCCGCAGGCGCCCGCCGCCTGATCTTCGCGGGCTCATCGTCCGCCTACGGTGGCACCGAGGTCCTGCCGAAGGTCGAAACCATGCCGCCGCGGCCGCTTTCGCCCTATGCCGCGCAGAAGGTGGCCGGCGAGTACTATTGTTCGGTCTTCGCCTCCTGCTTTGGCCTGGAGACGGTGACGCTCCGCTTTTTCAACGTGTTCGGGCCGCGCCAGGACCCGTCCAGCCCGTACTCCGGCGTGCTGTCCATCTTCATGAAGTGCCTGCTCGACGGCACCGCACCGACTATTCATGGCGACGGCGAACAGTCCCGCGATTTCACTTACGTCGAGGACGTCGCCGCCCTATGCCTGAAGGCCGCGCGCGCCGAAGGCGTCTCCGGGAACGTCTACAACGCGGGAAACGGCGGGCGCTTCACCCTGAACGAGACCTGGAAGCTGCTGTGCCACGTCCACGGCGTCGACATCGCCGCCAAGCACGGCCCTTCGCGCGCCGGCGATGTCCGCCACTCCCAGGCCGACGTCACCGCCGCCGTTCGCGACCTTGGCCACGCACCGATCTTTTCCTTCGAAGAAGGACTTCGCCGTACACTGGACTGGTACAAGATCCAGTACCGCTAACGCCGGACTGGATTCGAGACCTCTGTGTCCTGTTAGAATGGAGGAACGGGAGAACTCATGTACCTGGAGAACGCCAACGAGCGCAACCTGATGGTGACGTCGGTCGACTACGTCTTCAACTGGGCCAGGAAGTCCTCCATCTGGCCCGTGACCTTCGGCCTGGCTTGCTGCGCCATCGAGATGATCGCCAGCTCCGCCGCGCGCTTCGATATCGCCCGGTTCGGCTCCGAGGTCTTTCGCCCCAGCCCCCGGCAGTCCGACCTGATGATCGTCGCCGGCACTGTCACCCTCAAGATGGCCCCCGTGCTTCGCCGCATCTACGACCAGATGCCTGAGCCGAAGTGGGTGATGGCCATGGGCTCCTGCGCCAGCGTCGGCGGACCGTTCAATACCTATTCCACGCTCCAGGGCGTCGACAAGGTCGTACCCGTCGATATCTACGTCGGCGGCTGCCCGCCCCGGCCGGAAAACCTCTTCTACGGGCTGCTGAAGCTTCAGGACAAGATCGACCAGATGAGCCTCATCAAGCGGCCCACCGAAGTCCGCCTGGAGGAAGCGATGCTCGAAGACTTCAAGCGCCAGGTGATGGTCGCCCAGGTGCAGAGCCCCGTGGCGTGAGCCTCCGCCGCCACTCAGACCATCTCTACCGTTCAGAACTCCTGCTGTCCGAGCCGTGGCTGGAGCACGCCTTCGGCACCGCCATCGCCTCGCCCTCCCACCGTCACCTCACCCTGAAGCAGGTCCACTCCGCCACCGTCATCGAAGCGGGGGAGTGGCACGCGGAGATCGAGGGCGACGCCCTCATCTGCCGCACCCCCGGCACCGGCATCGCCATCAAGACCGCCGACTGCGTGCCGATCCTCCTGGCCGACCCGGTCACACGCTCCGTCGCCGCCGTCCACGCGGGCTGGCGCGGGACGATTTCGGGCATCGCCGGCGCCGTAGTGTCCGAAATGGCACAGCGCTACGGCACGAAACCGGCCGATCTTGTGGCTGCCCTCGGCCCCTCCATCCAGGAGTGCTGCTTCGAGGTGGGCGCGGATGTCGGTGTATTGTTCCGGGAGATTTTTCCGGAAAGGAACGATTGGCGGGACGGGGACCGGGTAGATCTGCAGGAGGCGAACCGGAGGATTCTGCTCCGTGCCGGGCTGCGTGGGGAATGCGTCAGCCTGGCCAACCATTGCACTGCCTGCGGCGGAGAGGAGTTCCACTCCTGGCGGCGCGACCGGGTGAAAGGACGGCGCATGTACGCCGCCATCCGGATTCTGCCCTGAAATCAACCACTTTAGAGACAAAAGGGGCGCGGCTCGAAGCCGCGCCCGCTTTTCAAAAGTGAAGACTGGTTGGCGGTTCTGCTAGTCTGACCGGACTTAGGCGACCATCAGCTCTTCGAAGGCTTCAGAGTTCTCTTCGCGGCTGCGGTCAGCCAGTTCCTGGCAACTGATGCAGTACGGCGCCCACGGTACCGCGTTGAGGCGCTTGGGGTTGATGTCCTCCTCGCAGTGCAGGCAAACACCGTATGCGCCCTCGTTGATGCGATGCAGCGCGGCGCGGACGTTCCGGAGCAAATGCGATTCCCGGTCCAGATTCCGGATCGCGAGCTCACGCTCCGCGGCATGCTGGACTTCATCCAACGCATCCGGACTCTTCTCGATGGCGATCCCTTCACGATCGCGCACCGCCTGGGACAGTTCTGCGAGTTTGGTCTCCAGGATTTGCTTGTACTTGTTCAGCTCCGTCTTCGTCATTGTCGTCTCTCCAGTCTTGTTTTTGTTTTTCGTTCTCTCTCTTGCTAGCGCGTTACCTACCATCGTATTGACGCCAAAGATCCAAAAAAGTTTCAGGATCTCAGCGAATCCCACTCACATTTATTTACATGAGCATTCCCTAATGGAGTGGGGAACCCGATCCCGCCCGGGGCTCAGCCAACCGGCTAGGATATCACAACCCTAGCAATTTGTGGGCCACCCAGGACTGATGTCTATTCCGCTGTCAATCGCCCGCTTCCAGGCGAACCGTCCCAAGGACTCCCGGTAGCTTAGTGCGAGCCGCTTGGGCACCCTCTCACCCAATTGGAGGAGGCATCATACCTGAGCAGCCCCGCCATTGCAACCGTTTTTCGTCTCTGGCGTACCTGTACTGACGAAAACCAACGGGTAAAGTTTCACTATCCGGAGAGGAGTTACTTTGGCCCCACCCTTAGAACTCCCAACGCACGACACCGATCTGCCCGAAGGCTAGGCCCAGGTCCCGCGGATCTCCGTCCGCGCGAACCGTGCGGCTCACCTCCAGACGTACCTCGAGCTGCGTCCCAGCCGGGGTCTCGGGCATCGGAAACACCCTTTCAAATGAAGTGGTTCCGGGAACAATCTCCATCTCCCCGACAGGGCTCCCATTGGCAGAAACCCGCAGTGTCACCGGGCCGCTCCCGGGCGGATATTCCGGACACGTTCCCGCCAGAAACAGTCCGTATTTTCCTGGCCCTGGCATCGAAAGATAGGCTACTGCGGCACCGGACATCCACCTCCATGTGCCCTCCAACGCATGCCAGCCCGGCCCCAGATCGTGAGCAAATGCCGGCTGGCCCGCGTCGATCATTCGTGGTCGCGAGTCGAACCAACTCCTCGGCATCGTCAGCCAGTAGCTCGTGGTAATATTTCGCATCACCTGCCGTTCGACACGGTAGACGGCCGCCCGGTCCCACGCCAAGTCCCGCGCAACCGCTGCTTCCGGCGCTATCAAACGGGTAAAATCACCCACTTCCGGGAGCGAGTTGATGGATTTTTCCGCACCCGGAAGCAGCCAGAGGCGCCGCAATCCGAAGAGACGCTGCGGCTCGTGCTCCAGTCCACCCCAGAATGTGTCGTCGTCCAGGCCCTCGATGTAGATCGTCTTGTCCGGGTGAAGCTGATGCGCCCGCTCCAAGCCCTGGACCATCACCCTGACACGGTCCCCGCGGTCCACGTGCCAGCCCGTCGCAGCCCGATTCAGCGGCAGGACATATCCGAGATGCACCAGCACCACCGCCACCGCACAGGCACCCCAGACCCGCCCCCGGCTCAGCGCGCCCTGCACGAGGGCCGCTAGCGCAACTGCGAGCCCAAGACAGGGAATGGCCAGATAGTACATCATGAAATGGTCCCGCAGCGGCAGCACGGGGCCGATGGTGATGGCGAACCAGGCAAGGCCAAAGGCCGCCAGCCGCTCCCCCTTCCGCCATGCCCAGACGGCGTACCCGCACACGGCAAGCCCGAGCGCCCAGGCTGCCGCCTGCCAGGCAGCACCCGGCAGCCCCAGCGTGGGGGGAACGCGCCCTTGGCCGGCCAACGCAGCGCCGGCGTACGTTCCAAACATCCGGACCACTGACAGCCCCCAGTGTTGGGCGTACACGCCGGTCGCCGGCTTGGCGATCAGGAAGTGATGCAGCAGAAAATAGGCGGCGGAGACGGCCAGAAACGGTAATAGCTTCCAGGACTGCTTCCGGTCCATCGCAAGGACATAGCCCAGTGCCAGCGCCGGATAGACGATGTTGAATTCGAGCGACCCGAAGCCCACCACGAAGACGGCGAACTGGGCCGCCCACCACGACCGCTTCCCCGTCTCCAGGGCCTTCACGAGGCACGCAAAGGCTGCCAGCAGGAAGAACGCGCACTGGACCTGGTTGTACGCGGAGAGCCAGGACAGTGGCCCGGGAATCCCTGCCGAGCAGAGCCACAGCACCGGGGCGGCAAGCGCGGCGAGCCGCGACCCACTGATCCGCAGCACGATCCACTGAAGCAGGAACAGGCTCGCAATCTGGGTGAGGGCCACCACCGCGTGGAATGGCGCCGGATTCATCCCGAACTTCAGGCCCAACGCCAGGAAGAACAGGCGCTCGCTCAGCGGCCGGATGGTGCCCTGCGCCTGTGGCGCGATCACCAGCTTCCACAGGGATTTGCCCCCGCGGTACTCCACCGGCAGCCCAAGCCACGCGAAGTCGTCCTGCTGAAACCAGCTCTGCAATCCGTTCCAATACAGCACCGCCAGACAGGCCGCCGGCAAAAGCCAGAACAGAATTGTCAGCGCGCGTTTCATGGCTCCACCAGCCCGACGGAAGACGCGATCACCCCCAGTTCGCGCGGGTCGCCGCCCGGCGACCGGAATGCGTGGCTCAACTCGAATTGCACGGTCGCCAGTTCCGGTTCCAGCGCCTCCTTCGGCACAAGCGCCGAGTAGGTGGCCTCCCCTGCCCTGGAGATCCTCATCACGGGCAGTTTGCGTCCGTTCAAGTTCGCGGAGAGCGTCAGATCGCGACCCGCCTGCCACGCCACGTCCGGCACGGTGAACTTGAACTCCAGGCGCGCGCCGTACATCCGGCTCCCCGGCGGCGGCCGTAGCGCGACGGAAAACCGGCGCATCGTCCAGCGCCATGCGCCCTGCTCGATCTCGTGGAAACCTGACTTGAGCTGCCCGGCATCCGCCGGATTGCGCATCTCGATGAACGCGGCGGACCGGGGCGGCTCTTCGACAGTCGCCTCCGGCCGCGGCGGAGCGATATAAGTGCCGCAGCCGGTGAGGAGCAATGTGAAGATCAGGAGCGGGATGGCGCGCACGGGGCGATTTCCACCAGACAACTATAAAACGTGGGGCCGCCGCCGATGTCGGTCAGGCGGTCGGAAATCAGCGCGTTCGCGTTCACTCCGCGCCTTACGCTGGGCGCCCGGACGACACCGGGACGCACCGCCGCCCCGACGCGGGCCGTCAGTTCCAGCGAGCCGCGATCGTTGAAGACGCGCACCGCCGCGCCATCCTCGATGCCGCGCGGCTTCGCATCGTCGGGATGGATCTCAAGGACCGACGTCTGCGCGTCCGTATCGGGCCGGTTGCTGAACGTCGAGTTCATGGAATCGTGGTTCTTGCTCGAGACCATCTCGAGCGGGAAGCGCGATTTCCTCGACGGGTCGCCGAGACGCGACTCGACGGGCGGCTCGTACGCCAGCGCTTTCGCGTCGAGGTCGCACCTGCCGTCCGCCGTGCGGAAACCGTTGGCGAACGGTAGAGGATCGACTTTCAGCTCGACGCTGTGCTCGGTCTTCAGCCGCTCGAGAGTGACGCCTCTGAGCGCGGGGCTCGACGTTTCGAGCATCGCGCGGATCATTTCGTCGGGAGTGTCGTCGAAACAGGGCTCGTCAAAACCCATGCGATGCGCTAAGTCACGGAAGACTTGGACGTTAGGGCGCGTCTCGCCCGGCGCGGGCAGCGCCGGCTCGGCCATCTGCATGTGGTAGTGGCCGTAGGCGAAGTAGGCGTCGGTGTGCTCGAGAAACGTCGTCGCGGGCAGCACGATGTCGGCGAAACGAGCCGTATCTGTCTGAAACTGCTCGAGAACCACGGTGAACAGATCGTCGCGGCGCAGCCCCTGATGCACAAGAGACTGGTTCGGCGCGATTGCTGCCGGATTCGAGTTGTAGACGACCAGCGCGTGGACGCGCGGATTGTCGAGCGCCGTCAGCGCCTGGCCGAGCAGCGACATGTTCACGATGCGACCGTCGCGGCCCAGCGATTTCTTCTGTAAGTCCTGCCGTTCCAATGCGTTGCGGTTGATATCGAAGGCGCCGGAGGTGGTGAGCTGGAGCCCGCCTCCCCGCTCGCGCCACGACCCGGTCAACGCCGGCAGCAGCGTGACGGCGTGGATGGCGCGGCCACCGCGTTCGCTGCGCTGAACGCCGTAGCCCAGACGGATCGACGCCGGCCGTGTGGTCGCGTATTCTCGAGCGAGATTCTCGGTGTCCGTCGAGGAAATCCCCGTCAAATCCTCGACGCGTTTCGGCGAAAATGCCGAGACGTGCTCGCGCAAACTGTCGAGATTTTTCGTGTGCCGCTCGACGAAATCGTGGTCGTACAGCCCGTCGCGAAGAATCACGTGAATCAGGCCGAGCGCGAGCGCGAGATCGCTGCCGGGATACGGCGTAAGCCACTGGTCGGCAAGGGAGGCGATGCGGGTGCGCACGGGGTCGATGACGATGAGCTTCGCGCCGTTGTGCCGCGCCTTCTCGATGAACGGCCACAAGTGCACGTTCGTGGCGTGGACGTTCGCGCCCCAGACGAGGATCAGCTTCGATTCGGCGAACTGCTCCGGCGGCGTGCCGAGGCGCGCGCCGAGCACTTCCATCAACGCTGCGCCGCCGGCCGATGAGCAAATGGTGCGGTCCAGCCGCGATGCGCCGAGGCGGTGAAAGAAGCGGCGGTCCATGCCGGAACCGTTCAGATAGCCCATGGTGCCTGCATAGCTGTATGGCAGGATTGACTCGGAGCCGTACTTCGCGGCCGTTTCCTTCAGGCGTTCGGCGATGATGTCGAGCGCGTCGTCCCAGTAGATGCGCTCGAAACGTCCCTCACCCTTCGCGCCGGTGCGGCGCATGGGGTGCATCAGGCGGTCCGGGTGATAGACGCGCTCGAGGTAGCGCGTGACTTTCGCGCAGAGGAAGCCTTGAGTGACGGGGTGATCGGGGTTGCCTTTAAGCGCGGTCGCGCGGCCGTCGTCACCAATTCGCACGATAACGGAACACGCGTCAGGGCAGTCAAGCGCGCAGGTCGAGACCCTTGAAGAAGCCACTGCACCCAATTATAACGGGGGAGAGACATAGCTGTGGCTAGTCGCTGGAAAATCGAAACCCCGTGAGAGCATGGCACGTCGGATCCCCTCCCGAAGCGCCAGGTTCAATCAGCCTATGTGGATGAACTGACTGACTTAGGTTGGCGAAGAGGGGCCGGCGACTTTCACTCGAAGAGTAGGATCCCGGATGGGAGCGCCCATCAACCCGCGGGCGACCGATCAGTCGGAGCATCAAGAGTTTCGTAGAATGTTTCAGTGCCTTCCGGTTCAGTTAATCCGTATGTGGACGATGACGGTCTGGAGGCTCCCGACGTAGGAGCCTGGGCCGAGGACAAGTACCGCCTCTTGGCACTCTACGACGAGTTGTTCTCCACGGGCATGAAGCACAAGTGGGACTGTCGCATCTACATCGATCTGTATGCTGGCGCCGGTCATAGCCGTATCGAAGGCACTAATAAGTTTCTGAAGTCCTCCGCACTAATCGCCTTAACGGTGCCAGATCCTTTCGACAAGTATATCTTTTGTGAAGAGCGAAGTAACCTACTCGAGGTCCTAAAAACTCGTGTGGGCAGAATTCGTCCGCAGGCTGATGTAACTTATATTGACGGCAGTTGCGATCTCAACACAGGGAAAATTCTAGAGCACATACCAAAAGCGTCCAACCGATACAAGGTGTTGACTCTGTGCTTTGTGGATCCGTTTGACTTCGGTCTAAAGTTTGAGACTCTACGCCAACTTTCTAGTGTTTTTGTAGATTTTGTAGTGCTGCTTGCGATCGGCATGGACGCGAATCGCAACTATGACCATTACGTCGATGGGAATTCAACCAAGATCGACGAAGCACTCGGAAACGACAGTTGGCGGGATCGATGGAAGAAAGTCGGTGTCAGGAGGAGTGACTTCAGGCGATTCCTGGCCGCCGAGTTCTGCGGCAGCATGGAGTCCCTCGGTTATCTGAACAAGCCGCTTGATCGGATGAAGTTGGTCCGTTCCGTAGAGAATAACTTGCCGCTCTACTACCTAGCGCTCTTTTCCCGCCACGAGACCGCATTCAAGTTCTGGGACGATGTTCTCAAGTACAGCACCAATCAGAGAAGTCTCTGGGATTGAATATGTCACTTCACTCAAAGATCGAATGGACAGACGCCACGTGGAACCCGGTCCGCGGCTGCACAAAGATCAGTCCAGGCTGCAAGCACTGCTATGCAGAGCGGTTCGCGGAGCGTTTTCGCGGAGTAAAGGGCCATCCATTTGAGCAGGGGTTCGATCTTCGTCTAGTTCCCAAGAAACTTGGGGAACCCCTTCGCTGGAGCGAGCCGCGGATGATCTTCGTAAATTCGATGAGCGATCTATTTCATGAAAGCGTACCCGACTCTTACATTGAGAAGGTTATCGCGACGATGCGGCTTGCGAACTGGCACACGTACCAGGTGCTCACGAAGCGTTCTATACGGCTAAGAGGACTGCTTCGCGGGCCGTTTCGGACTGCCGCAAAAGATGCTCACATCTGGTGGGGTGTCTCCGTGGAGGACCGCAAGCACGGCATGCCTCGAATTTCTGACCTTCGCGACACACCAGCCGCCGTTCGATTCCTTTCCGTCGAACCACTTCTCGAAGACCTAGGCACGTTGCCGCTCGACGGCATCTCCTGGGTCATTGTCGGCGGCGAAAGCGGACCAGGGGCGCGACCGATGAAGGAAGATTGGGTTCTCTCCATTCGTGAGCAGTGCGCAGCAGCCGATGTTCCGTTCTTTTTCAAGCAATGGGGAGGCATCCGGAAGAAGGTGTCCGGAAGAACCCTGAGGGGTCAGACTTATGAAGGGTTCCCTTCCAGGGTACAGAATCCGCTGATGCCTGCCGCTGTTCGCCTTCAGCGCGCGGTCGAGATGGAGAATACTGGCCTTGTGCAGTTGACAGCTTCTCCCGTTACGACCTGCTGATCCCGCGACCGCTGCCGATTTCTCAATGAGCCTCATCCGCCCTATGGACTGACGTCTGGAGGCACACGAATGTGGGGAGTAACGCGGCAGTTCCCCACTGCGACAGCCCGGTTACGTTTGCAAAGCGAGGAGTGTTAAATCATCGCTGGGCTCGGGGTCGCCGGTCCAATTCTGGACCGATTCGACGACTCTTTGGATGAGCGATTCGGGATCGGTGGTGGGTAGCGCGGCGCAGATTTCGGTGAGGCGCTGCTCGCCGTAGGCTTCGCCGTCGAAGCTCTCAGCTTCGACGACGCCGTCGGTGTAGGCGACAAGGAGAGAGCCTTCGGGCAGGACGCGCTGCTGTTCGGCGTAGCGGGACGTCGGGAACATTCCGGCGGGCAGTCCGCTTTCGTTGAGCCAATGGGCCTTGCCTCCGGTGACGAGCAGGGGCGCGCAGTGGCCGGCGTTGGCCCAGCGCAACAGGCGCGTCTTGGCGTCGTACTCGGCCCAGAACAACGTGACGAAAGAGTTACTGGGAATGCGGCGGACGAGCTCGCGGTTGATGCGCTCGATCAGGTCGCCGGGCGAGGGGATGTCGCCGGCGTCGCCGCGCAGCATGACACGGACCAGCGCCTGAATGTTCGCGCTGAGTAGGGCGGCGGGGATTCCCTTGCCGCTGACGTCGGCGCAGAGCAGGCCGATACGGTCGGGGCCGAGCGCGATGACGTCGTACAGGTCGCCGCTGACGTTGCGGGCGGGCATGCAGACGGCGGCAAGGCGAGCGGTGGAGAGAAGGGGCAGTTCGCGCGGCAGAAGCGATTCCTGCACCTGGCGCGCGATGCGAACCTCCTCTTCCAGACGCTGCTTTTCCTTAGTATCTTCCAGCAGGCGTCCGATGGATTCGGTCATGTGGTTGAAGACTTCACCGAGGTGGCCTAACTGGTCCTTGTGAGTAACGGGCACTCGATAAGTGAGGTTGCCTGCACCGACGCTCTCAGCGGCGACGGTGAGCCCTTCAACGGAAGTCACGATGCGGCGCACGACTCTGACGGCGATGAAGATGGCGATGATCTCGACCAGGAAGAAGCCGGCGGCGATGAGAGCGAGGCCTAACACCCAGGGGCGGGGCTGGTCTCCCAGCTCGGTGAGCTGGTTGATGACGGTGCCGGCGTCGGGGACGACAAGGAAGACCGGGCGGCGTCCGGGCTCCCCGTCGGTCCACCGGAGGCCGGTGATCATGGCGGCAGAGCCGCGGTCCGACGACAGCAGGCTCCGGACGGCCATGTCGAGAGCGGTGGGCCGGCCCTTTTTAGGAGGCGGATTGCCGGTCTTGTCGTTGTTGGGCCGGCGCGGCGTGAACAAGTTGATGGTGAGCCCGGAGGCGCGGCTGATCTCGTCGCGAAGACGTTCGGAGACGGGCGATTCGACGAGGACCTCGACGGTGCAGGCGTCGTTCTTCACACGCCGGAAGGCGCGCAAGACGGTGGCGGATTCCTCGAAAGTGACGCCGGCGAAGCGGTCCTCCATGAGCCAGCCTGGGAGCTCGAGCTTCTGGGAGGCGGGAAAGAATCGCTCGGTGACGTTGCCCTTGGCGTCGGTGCAGGTGGTGCGGCTTCGGATGCCTTCCATCTGCGCGATGCGCGGGCGGGTCTGTGGCGGCGGGGCGCCTCGACGGACGGGGGGCGGCTGGGTGTTCTGGGATTGCAGTGCGACGAACTGGGCCACGAGGTTGGTCCGCGAGTCCAGCATCTGGACGACGAGCTCGACCTGGCGCTCGACCGTGTTGATGGAGCCGCGCGTGACAAGCATGCTGGCCAGGATGAGGGCGAATACCGCCACAAGCACCACGGAGACCACCGCCCCCAGGAAGTAAGAGAGGGCGATTTGCCAGCGGATCCGGCCATACCAGGGAACCTTGTGGAGCACGACCGGGGCGGATTCGAGCGGAGCAGACATTGAAGTGTGATTATATGCGCCGCGCAGCGGTGAGTGCGCAGCGTGTGGCGTTCAGGTGTCAGTTCCGGCCGGAGAAGAAGCGGCAGCGCAACAAATAGATGTACTCGCCGGGGTGCGCTATCATGCGCCCATGTGGAAGAAAGTCCTTTCGTGGGTAGTCCTGGGTGCGCTGGCCGTTCCGGTTGCGCAGCCAGCCGATAGCGATGCCGCCTGGAAGAGTCTTCTGACCCTGGTTGGAACGTGGGAGGGCACAGAGGGTGGGAAGACGGCCACACTGACGTACAGCGTTGTTTCGGGCGGGACGGCGCTGATGGAGTCAATGAAGACGCCGGATTCCGGGCCCGACATGGTCACCATCTATCACCGGGACGGGGCGGCGCTGGCAGCCACGCACTTCTGCAGCATGGGCAACCAGCCGCGGATGCGGGCAGCGGGCCCGTTCGAGGACTCCAAGACGATTCGATTCCGGTTCGTGGATGTCACGAATCTGGCGAAGCCGAACGGGGGACACATCCAACACCTGACGGTGCGGTTCACGGACGCCGATCACTTCAGCCAGGAGTGGGTGAGCACGGACCAAGGCAAGGAGCAGACGGCCCTGTTCAAGTGGACGCGCACGTCGAAGAAGTGACACGTCAAACGAGCGCGTCCCGGCAAAATCGGACGCATTTGGCGATCTCCTTGATCACGTCTGATCCCTCGGGCACCTGATACTCGAACTCAATGGTCGCCTGGAAAGGGTACTTCTCCTTCTTCATGAGTTGGAGGACTTCCCGGATGGGCGTATCGCCCTCGCCCCAGGGCCTGTTGGGTCCGTTGTTCAGTTTTCGATCCTTCAGGTGAATGTGCGTGATGCGGTCGGAGTACTTCTTGATGAACGGGATGGGCGAAGTATTGTTGCCGGCAATGAAGTGACCGATGTCGAGATTGATGCAGTTGTATTTGGAATACGACATCGACCGCTCCCAGCTTTCAGGCGTCGCGAAGGCCTCCGGGTTCTTCACGTCGCCGTGGCCGTGATACCCGACCCGCATTTTGTGTTCCGCGGCGAGCGCTCCGAGCCACTTGGTCCGGCTGACGGGGATCTCGCAGGAGACGGCCTTTGCTCCGAGAGCCTTGGCGAGCGCGAAGGCGTATGCCACGACCTCGTCCTTCATGCGATCGACGCCATCGAATTTAACGATGTCGATGGCGACGCCAGCATCGGCATACTTCTTGCGAAACTCCTTGAACTTCTCCACTGGAGCGGAGAGGCGCCATTTCTCCAGGTCCTCCGCCGAGGTTCTGGCCGCCGCCTCCTGACCGGGAGTGGAGGCATTCGCACGAGCGCTGGGGCCGAACCTGCCCGCCGGGATGGGCGCGCCGAAGTAGGCCTCGACCGGTTGCGAGCGCAGTTCGACCGAGCTCAGTCCGACGTCAAGCAGGTATTTCAAAACGTCGTCCGCGCCGGAGGGCAATCCGCGGAAGCTGTAGGGTGCGTTAATGCTGATCTGGACTCCTCCGAAGCGGGAGTCCGGCTTGGCGAACAGCCGCAACGGCAGCCCGGCAAGCATAGCTTTTGCAGCGTCTCTGCGCGTGAATGTCATGACGAACTCCCTTCAGATCCGATCCTGGCGCGACGTCCTTGCTTGACGTAGTGGGAAAAGCCGCGAACAGCATATCAGATGCTCCGGCTGCCACTGCATCCACAGCACCGGCGCGGAGTGAGAAGCACAATGGAGAGGCAGGAGGGGAATTGGTCGACTTTCAAGAGATTGTGACACTGGCGCGTCGGCATGGGTTGGATCTGACGGGCGATGGCTTGGAGATCAACGAGATCGGCCTGGACTTCCGTGTCGCGTTCGCGCCGGACAAATCGGGGACGGATTGGGTGCTTCGGATTCCCCGGCGTCCGGATGTGACGCCGAAGGCCGAGGTGGAGGGGCGCGTGCTGGAACTGGTTCGCGAGTGGACAGGAATTGGTGTGCCAGAGTGGCGGGTTTCGACTCCGGAGCTGATTGCGTACCCGCGGCTGACAGGGACGACGGCGGTGGTGGTGGATGCGGAGACGATGACGCCTGCATGGAAGATGGATCCGACGTCGCCTGCCTTTGCGGAGTCACTGGGAGCGGCGCTGGCAGATTCGCACAGGGTAGACCATGGAGCCGCGCTGAAGGCCGGCGTTCTGGTACGGTCTCCGGCGGATGTTCGGCGCTCGGTGCAGAACGACATTGAGCGAGTGCGGCGTGATCTGGGAGTCTCGGAGGGGCTATGGTCGCGGTGGCAGCGGTGGATTGACGACGAGAGCTACTGGCCACAGCATTCGGCGTTCACCCACGGGGATCTGCATGTGGGGCACATTGTGATTGATGAGGCGAGCCGGGTATCGGGGATTCTCGATTGGACCGAGGCGAGCGTCGGTGATCCCGCAGTGGATTTCATCTTTCACCTAAAGGCGTTCGAGGTTGAAGGGCTGGAGCGGCTAATCGCTGCGTATGAGCAGGCGGGCGGACGAGTCTGGCCCCGGATGAAGGAGCATGTCCGCGAACTGCTGGCAGCATTTCCGGCGAAGTATGCACTGTTTGCGCTGACAACGGGGAATGAGGAACATCTGACGGCGGCCCGCGCCTGGCTGTAGGAATGGGGGAGTTCTTGACAGTGAGCCACGGCAGGCGGCCCCGAAGCTAAAGCTGGGGGATGCGCCTGCGGGCGATGCGGCGGACGAAGTCGAGGTCGCCGTCGAGGAAATCGTAGCTTGGTAGGTGCTCGGGGGATTCCCAGCGAATCTGCTCGAAGGCTTCGGAGCGCGGCTCGCCGTCGAAGCTATCCACTTTGTGAAAGAGAAGCAGGAGCGGCGGGCGGCCGGGCGAGACGTGTTCGTAGCGGGCGATTTCCGGGCCGACGACGGCTTCCACGCCGAGTTCTTCACGCAGTTCGCGCTTCAGAGCTTCTCGCGGGGTCTCGCCGAGCTCCAGCTTGCCTCCGGGAAACTCCCATTTGAGCGCGTGACGATCCGTGGACATGCGCTGGCCGATCAGCAGCTTGCCTTCGCGGACAAGCACACCTGCCACAACGATGGTTGTTTTACCCATGCAGTCTTGAGGAAAATGCGAGGTGACCGGCTCGAGACAACCGACTGACCCCATTGTACAGCGAACGCCTATTAGACCACTTTCAGAACCCGCGCAATGCGGGGCGTTTGGACGCGCCCGCCATCAGCGTGGAAGTGATGAACCCCGCGTGCGGTGACATGCTGAAGCTGTCGGCGCTCGTCGAGGATGGAT
Source organism: Bryobacteraceae bacterium (assembly GCA_050789245.1). GTDB lineage: Bacteria > Acidobacteriota > Terriglobia > Bryobacterales > Bryobacteraceae > PNKE01. The sequence goes on from JBOZRR010000056.1 coordinate 92,079, forward strand.
GCATCGTGCGCGCGGCATTCCTAGTGAAGGGATGCACGGCGTCAATCGCGGCTGGCTCGGCGGTAACGGTGTGGCTGGAAGGGCGAGCGGTGGCGGAGATCCGCGCGATGAAGAGCGCGGCGATCGCGGCGGCGATCGAAGAGGAACTAGGTGGGCTGCCGGCGGAGTCAAAGCACGCCGCCGCGCTGTGCGCGGACGGCGTGCTCCAGCTTACTGCGCGGGTTTCTTGAAGGCGTCGGCGGTGAGGCCCGTGTTGATTTCGTGAGCGGTGACGGTGCGCTCGGCGGCCTTCTGTCCGTTCTGGACGATGGTCTCGGAGGCCGGCAGCCAGAGGCCGCCGGTTTCCTTGTAGCCGGTGAAGGAGATCTCGGCGTCAGCCGGACCCTGCATGCCCATGGCACGATAGGCGAGCTTGGAGATCCGCTTGGATGCCTCGTTGAAGTAGATCTTCACCTCGAAGTCCTTCTGCTTCCAGAGGACGCCGCCCTCAGGGATGGAGACCACTTCGGCGGAGCCGTTCAGCGCGGCCTGGAGCAGCCCGATGGCGCCCGTGGTGAGCGCGGACTTAGAGAACTCGGCGGCGAGGTTCGCGGGCACCTCGCGCACGTTGGGGCCCTGGGCCATATACGCAGCCTGGCCGTCGCTGGCCTGGACGATGCTCATGCCCATGAGCGTGAGCGTGAGCTTGTACTTATCGGGCAGCGCGACCATCTCGACCGCGTCAGCTTCCATCTCGCCCTGAGGGGTGGAGAGCTTGATCTTGCCGCGGATGGTGATGTCCTTCACGGCGAGGATCTTGTCCTTGCCACCAATCGCACCGGCCGCGGCCTCGATCAGCGCCTTGGCTTCGGCGGCGGAGGCGGGCGACGCGGAGATGACCTCCTTCTCGCGCACCATACCGGCAGCGAGGGGATCGAGTTCAAGCAGTGGGATGACCTTCGCGGGACCGTAGGCCTCAAGCGCCTTGGAGAACTCCTTGGCGTTGCCGACTGCGACAACCGTGAGATTCGCAGGCTGGATGTGCCGCTTCACGGCGGCCCGCACCTGGTCGATGGTGAGCGCGAGAACACGCTCACGGTAGCGGGTGTAGTAGTCGGGGGCCAGCCCGTAGACGGCCTGAGTGACGACGCGGCCTGCGACGGCGCCGGACGTTTCGAGCGCGACGCCGTAGGAGCCGGCCATGTATGCCTTGGCTTCGGCGAGTTCGGCTTCGGTGGCGGGATTTTCGATCCACTCCTTCACGAGCTCGACGATGAACTTCACGGCGTCGGCGGTCTTCTCGGTGCGGGTGAAGGTGGTGACCTCGAAGGTGCCGCCCAGGCGCTGCGAGTCGAAGCTGCTGCCTGCGCCGTAGGTGAGGCCTTCATTGGCGCGGAGCTTCATGTTCACGCGGCTGTTGAAGCTGCCGCCGAAGATCTGGTTGGCGACCTGAAGCGTGAGGAAGTCGGGGTGATTGCGCGCGATTCCGAGATGGCCGACGGCGATCTGGGTCTGAACGGCGTCGGACTTGTCGACGATGACGACCTGCGGCTTCGGCGCGGGCGGCGCGGGTGGAGTGACAGCGGCGGGAGCGTCGGCTTTCCAGGCTCCAAGGTGTTTCTCGGCCAGTGCGAAGGCCTCATCCGCATTGACATCGCCGGCGATGGCGAGCCAGGCGTTGGAGGGCGCGAAGTGGCGTTTGTGGAAGTCGACGATCTGCTCGCGAGTGATCTTGCGGAGCGAGGCGGGCGTGCCGTCGCCGGGGTAAGCGTAGGGGTGCGTGCCGAGGATGCTGCGAGCGGCGACGACAGGCAGGAGATATTCGGGATCGTTGTAGTTGATGGCGAGACCGGACTGGGCCTGCTGCATCTGGCGGTCGATCTCCTCCTGCGCGAAGGCGGGGCGGAGGGCGACATCCGAGAGCAGATCGATGCCCAGCGCCGCGTAGGACTTCATGAAAGTGGCGTTGACGACGGTGACGTCATCGCCGGCCGACGCGCTGAGGCTGCCGCCGGCATTGTCGACGAGCTTGGCGATGTCCTGCGAAGAGCGCGTGGCGGTGCCCTCGCGCAGCAGGCCGGCTGTCATGTTCGCGAGACCGGAAAGCGGCGGCGGCACGTTGAGGTTTCCGGCCAGAATTTGCAGCGAGTAGGACACGAGCGGCTGGCGGTGATCTTCGATGACGAAGACGGTGAGACCGTTGGGCAGCTTGCGCGTGGTGTACGTCGGGAACTCAAAAGGCCGGGGCGCGGCCGGAGGCGGTGGTGTCATTTTCTTGGCGGGCGATGATGCGGGCGGAGTTGCAGTTTGACCGGCGGCCGGGGCAACGCAGGCGAGCCCGGCAAGTGCGAGTGCCGGAAGGACGCGGCGCATGGCTATTTCGCCTCCTGTCCGGCGGGTTTCACCCAGAGGCGCGTCTGCTTGTCAGCGGCAAGGTACTTCGAGACAACGCGCTGAACGTCGGCTGCGGTGACTTTGCGGTAGTTGTCGAGCTCCGTGTTGTAGCGGTTGGGATCGCCCAGCAGGACGGCGCAGCGGCCGAGGAAATCGGCCTTGGACTGGACGCCCTCGCGGCCCAGGATGAACCCGGCGATGATCTGGTTCTTGGCCTTGGTCAGTTCGTCACCGGCGACCGCTTCCTTCTGCATTTCGGTGAAGGTGTATTCCAGGCTGTTCGCCACTTCCTTGATGTTCTTGCCCTGGTTTGCGATGGCGTAGCCAAAGAAGAGTGACGGACCTTCGAGGAAGACACCCTGCCCCGCGGCGGCGGCGGCGCTGCGCTCGCCGTAAACAAGGCGGCGGTAGAGGCGGGAGCTTTGGCCGCTGGAAAGAATCGCGGAGGCGATCTCGAGCGCGTAGCTGTCGGGATGCGTCATCGGCGGCAGGTGATACGCGGTGACGACGGCATCGAGCGGGACGTTCTGGTAGGTGACGTTGACGTCGCGCTGGGCGGTCTGGTCGGGCTCGGTGGCCTTGACGCGGGGGACGTCCTTGGCGCGAGCGATGCCGCTGAAATGCTTCTCGATGAGGGCGATGGCCTGTGCGGCGTCGAAGTCCCCGACGAGCACGATGGTGGCGTTGTTCGGTACGTAGAAGATACTGTGGAACTCGCGGACATCCTGGATGGTGGCGCGGTTCAGGTCCTCCATCGAGCCGATTGGCGGGTACTTGTAAGGGTACTCGCGGAAGGTGTTCTTCAGGACATCCTCGAAGAGCAATCCGTAGGGCGGATTTTCGTAGCGGACGCGGCGCTCTTCCTTAACGACCTCGCGCTCCTTCTTGAAGTTCTCCTCGGAGACGTCGAGGGAGGCCATGCGGTCGGCTTCAAGCCAGAGCATGCGCTCCAGGTAGTTCGATGGGAAGGTCTCCCAGTAGACGGTGACGTCGAAGTTGGTGTAGGCGTTCAACTGTCCGCCGGATTCCCGGACGATGCGCATGTGCTCTTCCGGCCCGACGTTCTTCGAGCCGCGGAACATCATGTGCTCGAAGAGGTGGGCGAAGCCGGTGCGTCCGGTCTTCTCATCCTTGGAGCCGACGTGGTACCAGACCTGGAGGTTGGCGACGGGCCGGCTTTTGTCCTCGGCAAGAACCACCTTCAGGCCGTTCTTGAGCTGATGGGTCTGGATCTTGAGTGGCGGGGGCGTGTCAACGGCGGCCGCGGGGGTGCCCATGGCCAGCGACGCGACATAGCCCAAGCCGAGAAGGATTGGCTGAGTCAGCTTCATATCGGGATTTCCAGAGTGGGGGTTGAAAGCGCGCAACTACTTTTCAGGATAGTGGATTACGGGCGGCGCGTTCAGAACTCGCCATCTTGCAGGTGTAAACTCGGGCAGCCTACAGCACCAGCACCGGGTGGTAGACGTTGGGCAGGCGAATCTCCCCGATGGCGACGAGCGCGCCGTCGCGGGAGATGGCTTTCACGTGTTTGGCGTTGCCGCGGGAGCGGAACGGCGAGACGCGGAAGTCGCGGCCCTGGCGGATCTGGGTCTCGGTGATCTGGTCGACGACCTCTGAGGGGAACTCCGGCAGAAGTTCGGCGGCGGGGAGCAGAGCCTCCGCGAGTCGGCCCTGGGCAGCGAGATCGGCAAGCTCTTCTAGCGTGCGCGCCTGCTGGATGCCGAAGGGACCCGACATGGTGCGGCGGAGACGCGAAAGATGGGCGCCGCAACCAAGGGCGCGGCCGGCGTCGTGCGCGATGGCGCGAACGTAAGTGCCGGAAGAGCAGTGCACGCGAATCGAGACCTCGGCGCCGTCGATCGAGAGAACCTCGAGCGAATGGATGGTGACTTCGACGGGCGGCAACTCGACGGCGATATTCTTGCGGGCGAGCTCATAGGCCTTCTTGCCCGCAATCTTCTTCGCGGAGACTGGCGGCGGCACTTGTTGGATGGTGCCGCGGAAGCCGCCGAGGGCGCGCTCGACCATCTCGGCGTCGAGCACCGGAGCCTGGTCAGGGCTGGTGGGCTCGCCGTCGGCGTCGTAACTACTGGTCGAGTAGCCGAAGCGGATGACACCGTCATAGCCCTTGTCGTTCTTCGTGAAGAACTGGGCAAGCCGCGTGGCGCGGTTCACCAGCAGCGGCAGAACTCCCGTGGCGAGGGGGTCCAGGGTTCCGAGATGGCCGATCTTGCGCGTATTGGCGATGCGGCGAAGCTTACCGACGACGTCGTGCGATGTCCAACCCTGGGGCTTGTCGACGACGATCACTCCATTCAACGATTCCAAACAAATCTCCCGAATTCCGGCGTAAATTCCATTGTATCTTCCGGCTCGCGCGGAGGCGTCGAACAGGGCGCACGGTACACTGATGAGAAGTGGAAGAGGAGGTCTTACAAAAGAACTACGACGGCCGCTTGATGAGGCGGCTGATGTCGTACGCACTCCCCTACTGGCGGATCGTGCTGGTGTCACTGGTGTGCCTGCTGGCGAACTCCGTGCTGCAGGTGCTGGGTCCGCTGCTGACGAAGACGGCGATTGACCGCTATCTGGTGCCCTCCGGCGAGAACTCGCTGCCGTGGCTGGAGTCGTGGTTCCCCCCGGATGCGATCGCGGGTTTGCAGTTTGTCGCCATGCTGTACCTGGCGACAATCGCGGGCGGTCTGATCTTCGACTTCGGCCAACAGTACCTGATGCAGTGGACGGGGCAGCGGGCGATGTTCGACCTGCGGCGGGACATCATGTCCCGCATGCACAAGTTGGACGTAGCGTATTACGACCGCAATCCGGTGGGCCGCATGGTAACGCGAGTGACGACGGACGTCGACGCGTTGAACGAACTATTCGCTCAGGGCATCGTCACAGTGCTCGGTGACGTGCTGGTGCTGCTGTTCATCTTCGCGACGATGTTCAAGCTGAGCCCGTCGCTCACGCTGTTGATGCTGTTGGTTCTGCCGGCGGCGTTCGCGATTACGGTGGCGTTCCGGCGCAGCGTGCAGGCGGCGAACCGGCGGATTCGCGTGGCCGTGGCGCGGATCAATTCGTTCCTGCAAGAGCACATCGCGGGCGTCACGGTGCTGCAACTCTTTAATCGCGAGGCTCGGGCGGGGCGAGACTTCGAACGCGTCAACCGCGACCACATGGAGGCATACAAGGACTCGATCATCGCCTACGGGTGGTTCTACCCGGCGGTGGAGTTCGTTTCGACACTTTCGTTCGCTCTGCTTTTGGCATGGGGCGGATACAAAGTGCACGAAAACGTACTCTCGATGGGCATCCTGGTGGCATTCTTCCAATACGGCATGCGCATCTTCCGGCCGATCCAGGATCTGAGCGAGAAGTACAACATCCTGCAATCCGCCATGGCCGCGGCCGAGCGCATATTCCTGCTGCTGGACACGAAGGAGGCAGTTCAGTCGCCCGCCAGGGCCAAGCCGTTCCCCGAACTGCCGGCGGCGATCGAGTTCGAGGACGTTTGGTTCGCTTACAAGGGTGAGGACTGGGTGTTGCGCGAACTGAGCTTCCGCATCGAACCGGGAGAAACCATCGCCATTGTGGGCCACACCGGCGCGGGCAAGACGACCATCACCAACATCCTGCTGCGCTTCTACGACGTGCAAAAGGGCGTGATCCGAATCGGCGGCGTGGACATCCGCGAACTGGACCCGCAGGATCTGCGGCGGCACTTCGGCGTCGTCTTGCAGGACCCACACCTGTTCACGGGGACGATCGGCGGCAACATCCGCCTGGGCAGCGACGAGATGCCGGACACGGCGATGGAACTGGCCGCCGAGCAGGTGAATCTGATCGACTTCATCGACACGCTGCCTGAGCGATTCAACCACGCCGTGCGCGAGCGTGGCGCGGGACTCTCCACCGGGCAGAAGCAACTCATCGGGTTCGCCCGGGCACTGGCTCGGAATCCGCGATACCTGATTCTGGACGAGGCGACTTCGAGCGTCGACACCGAAACTGAGCTGAAAGTACGCGAGGCTCTTGACCGCATGGTGGCCGGGCGCACCTCGGTGGTGATCGCGCACCGGCTCTCGACAATCCAGCGCGCGGACCGCATCTTTGTCATGCACAAGGGCAAGCTGCGCGAGACGGGTTCGCATCAGCAATTGCTGGCGCAGCGCGGCATCTATTACAAGCTCTACGAGCTTCAATACCGGGACCAGGAAAGGCAGCCGCAGTCGGCGGATTAGCTCGACCGGCGCAGCCATCGCGCGAGCGCGGTGAGGATGTGCGGCGGCAGATCGTCGAGCCGCAGCGCCATCGGCACGAACGAAGCAGTGCCCTGCTTCACCGGAGGACCGAGCGGGCGGAAGCCCATGCGCTCGTACATCGCCTGACGTCCGGCAACCCCGGAGATGATCACAGTCCCCTGCCCCGCCTGGACCTCCTCCGACATCAACGTCCCCAAGAGGCCCGCGATCACCATGCCGTTGCGATGGCCCGCATCGATAGCGAGCAGACGGACTTCAACGAGGGGCGCGGGCATGCGCTCGAGGATCGCGGTGTCATGGAGGCGCTTCTCGACCGAATATGGCGGATCGTCATGCGCGCAGACCATTCCGACGACGACGCTGCCATGGAGCGCGACGACATAGCGGCTGCGTGTCTCCATTGGATCGACGAGGCGGCCTTCGGCTGAGGCGTCGTGCTGGCCCAACTCCTCGGCGAACGTGCGGTGGTTCAGGCGGCGGACGGCGTCCCAGTCGGATTCACAATCGGGCGCGCGGAAGATGTAGCTCATCCGAGGAAGCCCTCGATCTCATTCACGATGCGCGCGTTGGTGTCTTCGTCCTTCACGGCGATACGCAGAAATTTGCCCGACAGCGGGCCGGTGGGGAATTCGCGGACGAAGATTCGGCGCTCGCGAAGATGCGCGGCCAGCGCCGCCGAGCGCTCCGTTTCAAGCAGGTAGAAGTTGGCGTCGGAGGGATAGACCCTCGCTGATCGGATGCGGATGCCGTCGCGCAGGCGGCGGGTGAGCGCGTGCCGCTCCGCGTACCAGGCCCTTTCGCGCAAGGCGAGGATGGCGGCGAGCTGGGCCGGCAACGCGAGAGCCCACGGCGGCATCCAGCGCGAGAGTTCCGCAGCGCGCCGCGGGTGCGTCACGAGATACGCAACGCGCAGGCCGCTCAGCGCATACGCCTTCGACATCGACTTGATGACGACGAGGTTGTTCCGCGCGGCAGCCTCCCGCTCCAGGGACTCATCGCTGCCGGCGTAGTCGATGTAAGTCTCATCGATGACGACGAGCGTCTCCTCCGGCACGCCGTCAAGCCAGGCGCGCAAGGAGTGCTTCGGCCAGAGCCTTCCCGTGGGGTTGTTCGGATTGACCAGAAGCACGGCCGAGGGACGGCCCTCGATGGGGACCTGCCGAGGGGTGACCAGGAACTCGTTCGCCGGAGTGAGAGTGCAGATGACCTGCGGCAGCCGCAGCAGGTTCGACGAGATGTGCGCGTACTCGCCGTACATCGGTTCGAAGAGAACGACGGGGCGGTCCGGCGGCAGCAGCCGGGGCAGGCACGCGAACAGCAGCGACGAACTGCCGGCGCCGCAGACGATGGACTCGGCGGGGACGCCACGCGCCTCGGCGATTGCTGCGACGACGCCCTCCGCACCGAGCGGCGGCGATGTCTTCAGCAGAAACGGGAGGTTCTTCGCGGTCTCCTCGATAATCGCCGGCGCGGGATCGAACCATGCATCGAGAACATCGGCGCTGACAACGCCTTCGGCGCGGTTCAGCGACTGGAGGTCTACGCCGATGGCTTCAAAGAACGCGCCGCCATGATAGGCTCCCCGGCTCACGGAATCTCGTTACCCGCCTCTCGGGCCGCGCGCCGGACATTCACCTTCGACAGCACGGCGAGGCCGGCAAGGAAGAAGATGATCTGGGACATGATCGCGTACTGGTAGCTGCCTGTGAACTGGAGCGTCAGCCCGAAGATGAGGGGCGCCATCCAGCTTGTGCCCTTGTCGGAGATCTCATAGAGAGAGAAGTACTCCGCTTCCCTACCCTTCGGGATCATCACCGAGAAGAGCGAACGGCTAAGCGCCTGGCTGCCGCCCATGATGATGGCGACCAAAGCGGCGGCGATGAAGAAGTCCGTGGTGGTCTTAACGAAGAAGACGCCGCACATCAGCAGCGCCCAGCAGATGAGAGCGAGGACCACGGCGGGTTTGGCGGTGATTCGCTTGGCAAGCTCGTTGAACAGCAGAGAGCCGCCGACGGCAACGAACTGGACCATGAGAATGGCCATCGTCAATTCACCCATCGGGATCTTCAGGTAGTCGCTGCCGAATTGGCCGGAGAGCGTAATGACGGCTTGAATCGCGTCGTTGTAGAGCAGATACGCGATGAGGAACAGCATCGTCTGCGGCAGCTTCGCGATCTCCCGTAGCGTATGGAAAAGCTGCAGAAAGCTGCCAGAGACCGTGCCGTGCCCTGATCGGTCGGCCAGCACGACCTTCGCCGGGGGCCGGTTCTTCAGCGTCGCCATCGGGATGATCGAAAACAGCGCCCACCACAGCCCCGCCGAGGCCAGGCTGATGCGGACGGCGAGCGATTCGCTCAGCCCGATGGATGCCGCTTTCTGGTACAGCAACAGATTCAACCCAAGCAAGAGGCCTCCGCCGAAGTAGCCCATGCCCCAGCCCTTCGAGGATACGGCGTCGCGCTGTTCCTCGGGAGCGATCTCCGGCAGGAATGAGTTGTACACGACGATCGACGCGCCAAACGCGAGGTTGGCGATCAGGAACAGGAAGCCGCCCAGGATGTAGCGCGCGCCGTCCAGCCAGAACATCGCCATGGTGGCGCCTGCGCCGGTGTACGCCAGGAACGCCAGGAGCTGTTTCTTCCGAGGACTGGCATCGGCGAGCGCGCCGACCACAGGCAGGAAGATGACCTGCGAAAGCACGGAGACCGAGATCAGGTAGCTCCAGTAGCTGCGCGCGTCGACGGAGATGCCCAGCGGGTGGACCAGCCCCTGCGCATCGGCCGCGTTCTTCGCAAGCGTGGTCAGCCAGGGCCCGAGGAACAGCGTCAGGACCGTGGAGGCGAAGGCGGAATTGGCGAAATCGTAGAAGTACCAGCCGCGCTGTTCGCGCGGGCTGTAATTGTTATTGGGCGACGCGTTCAAGCATCTCCTCCACCATGCGCTGAATCTGAGGGTAGTCTTTCTTGCCGTTGCCAAGCAGTGGAAGCTTGTCGATGTAGACGATGCGGCGCGGGATGGCGAGCTCCGCCGCGCCAATCTGCTTGGCCGCCTGCTGCACCTGCGCGCGGTCGAGACCCTTGTCCTGTGTGGCGAGGACGATCATCTCGCCGCGCCGCTCGTCGGGCCTGGACACCGCCGCATGCACCGCCGCGGGGGAGGCGGTCTCCGCCAGCTTCTCAACCACTTCGAGAGAGACCATCTCACCGGCCACCTTCGCGAAGCGCTTCACGCGTCCGAGGAGCTTCACGAAGCCGTCCTCGTCCACCGTTGCCAGGTCGCCCGTCGAGTACCATCCGGGGCCGAACTTCGATTCGGGAGGCTCCAGGACGCGCGGCGCGGAGTCGCGCCAATAGCCGAGCATCACGTTCGGTCCCTTGACGTGCATCAGCCCGCCTTCGGTGATGCCGGGCACGGGCTCAAGTTGCCATTCCATTCCAGGAAGGGGTTCGCCCACCGTTCCGGCTTTCGAGGCCAGCGGCGCGTTCACGGCGATCACGGGAGAGCACTCAGTAGCGCCGTAGCCTTCCAGCACGCGAACGCCGAACTTGTCGATGTAGAGCTGGCGGATGTCGTCGGTCAGCTTCTCGGCGCCGCCCAGCAGCACACGCACGCGCCGAAAGTCGTATGGATGCGAGCGTTTCGCATAGTGCTTCAGGAAGGTCGGTGTGGCGAACATCACCGTGCAGTCCCGGTCGTAAAAGAGCTCGGGGATGATCGAGTAGTGCAGCGGCGTGGGGTAGAGGAAGACGCGCAGGCCGCCAAGCAGGGGCAGCATGAATCCGGCCATCAATCCGAAGCTGTGAAACACCGGCATGGCCGAAAGGATCTTGTCGGCGCGCGAGACATCCATCACCGTCAGGCACTGGTGGACGTTCGACAGGATGGACCAGTGGCTGAGCACGACGCCCTTCGGCTTGCCTTCGGAGCCGGAAGTGAACAGAACGGCGGCAGGCTCGTCAGGTTTGGAGCGCAGCGTGGCGGCGCGGGGGAACCAGATGGCGAAGCTCATCAGCCAGAGCTTGTCGCCCAGCGTCAATGTCGGCCGCAGATCTTCAAGCAGGACGATCCGAATGTTCTCCAGGCGATCGATGACCGGCTGCAGGTTCGCCCGCTCGACGAAGGCGCGCGAGGTGATGATCGTCTTGATCTTCGCCGCTTTCGCCGCGCTGTTCAGGCCATCGACGCCGGCCGTGAAATTAAGCATGGCCGGGACGCGGCGGCGGCCCAGCAATCCGAGGAACAGTGCCAGTGTCGCGGAAGCGTTGGGCATCATCACGCCAACCACTTCGTTCTCGGCAGTGAACTTGCCGGTCAGCCGGCCTAGCGCCAACGATGCCTTCAGCAGCCCGCCGTACGTGAACTTCGTCCCGCCGGCGTCTTCCACCATGTCGCGCTTGCGGCCGTGGAACTCCACGACGTGCAGGAACTCGTCGTGCAGTGAGCGGCGCGGGCGCGTGTCCAGCCAGGCCTTTTGAAGGACGCGCCGCATGATGTCACTCGCCTTGCGGCGGCGGATCTTGGCGTTCGGCGCTTCCGGCATGGGGATGGTGGCCAGAGGGTGGAAGGTGACGGTGATGCGCGGGAACCACTTGATGGCAAAGTCGTTCTTCATGCGCGTGAATCCGCGTGCATGAACGGCGCCGTCGATGGTGATGGGCGCGACAGATGCCGCGGTGCGCGCGGCCACAAACGCCGGGCCGTCGTAGATCTTCATCAACGCCCCGGTGACGGTGACGCGGCCTTCGGGAAAGATGATGACCGGCCGTCCGGATTCGATGATCTCCGCCACGTGCTTCATGGCCATGGGGCGCGTAGTGTCGAGCACGACGTACTCTGCCGCGCGGATCATCAGCCGGAAGAGCTTTTCTTTGAGGACGTCCGTGTGGACCACCCAGAGGGTTTCGCGCGGGAGAACGGACCACAGCAGAGCGGCGTCAAGGAACGACTGGTGGTTGGCGACGATCAGCGTGCGCTCGGCCTTGGGCAGGGCACCGACCACTCGTAGGCCGTAAAGGATGCGGAGCAGGAAGCGGACCAGAATCAGGAGCATGTGGTTCGTGGCAGGCTCGTATCCGTACAGTGTACGATAGCCTGCTTTTCGCCTTGGAGGGCCCAAAGTCGAAGTCAGGTTTCAGCCAGCGGAAGAATTGGCTCCAAGGTTTGACATTCCCCCTCCGGATTGGCTACAAAAGAGAGAGCAAGGCACTCCTCAGTAGCTCAATGGTAGAGCATTCGGCTGTTAACCGAAGGGTTGTAGGTTCGAGTCCTACCTGAGGAGCCAAACCTAAACCCCCTCCCCTCAATAACTTCCAGTCAACAGCTACGCTCCGCCGAATCACATCAAAACGCTCACTTGTGCGGATTCTTGTACCACCCCATCGGAAACCGCCCCGCTTTGCGGCTCCGCCGGTTTCTTGTTGAGCGATTGGACCGCCCGCCGCTTCGCCTCCATGCGGATGTGGGAGTAGTGCTTGAGCATCTGCTTTGAGACGTGCCCGGCCATGTCCATGATGGTCTCGTCGGACGCCTCGGGGCTCTGCGCTAGGTCCGTGATGAACGTGTGCCGGTTGTCATGCCAGCGCCCGGTGACGCCCGCGTCCGCCTTGACTTGCTTCCATGCGGTCTTCAGCGTGGAAAGCGGCTTCGTCGGGACTGTCGGTTGCGGCTTCCCGAACGGAAAGACGTACCACTCCGGGCGGGTCTCGTGGAACTTTTCGAGATACCAGCGCGCGTGATCCACAAGCGCCCGCAGCGCCTCATCGTTGAGCGGGATGGTTCGCCCCGCGCCCGCTTCGGTCTTGCTGTCGCCAACGGTCACGATGGCGTCTTTCAGGTTCACCCGCCCCCATTGCAGCTTCCGGATCTCGCTATCCCTCATCCCGGTATTCAAGGCCAGCACCAGGGCGGGATAGATGTGGGGTGAGCGCCTCAACTTCGCCGCCTGAATCAGCTTCTCCTTTTCCTCTTCGGTGAACGCCTTGGATACCTGAGACCGCGTGCGGAGTCTGAGCGCCTTCTGTCTGCGGAGCCTCAGGCGGATCACGTCGCCTTGATCCCCCAAGATGCGAAGCAGGAATCCGGTCTCTTCGTTGATGGTCTTCGGGGCCGCGCCCGCTGTCAGCCGCGCGGCCTGATACTGCCGTACCGCCGTCTCCGTCACATCGAAGGCGAACGACGCGCCGATCAGTTCCTTCAATTTGCCGATGGCGTGTTCCGCATACGTCACGGAGCGCGGATTGCGGAGCCGGTAGTCCGCCAGGAACACATCGCACATTTCGTTGATGGTCCTCATGCGGTCGTCCCGCTTGTCTTCGATGCCGTTGTACCCGCGCTCCAATTCCGCGCGCCGGTTCTTCTCGGCATCTCTCGCTACGGTCTTCCGGGTGCTCTTGCTGGACTCCCGAATCTCGCGTCCCGCGAACCGGAAGCGATACCACCAGACTTTCGAGGTCTTCAGTTCGCCCGTCTCTTTGTCTGTCCAAGTCGGTTGATAGACTGCCATCACTTACCCCCTTTCCCGCTCGGCACGTCGAGCCACGTCCCACTGTTGCGCTCATGCCAACGGGCAGCGACGGACGCCGGGATGCGGAGTGAGACATAATCGCGGCGCTTGCGCCCGATCAGCCGGGGCGTCTGAATTTTGAGCACGCCCGGCTCGTCGTAGAAGCGCCGCCGGATGGTCTGTTCGCTCAGCCCCCACAGTTGCGCCAACTGCTTGGGGGTGTAGTGCTGCTCCGGCCCCTCCGCCGGAAGGGCCGATTCGCTGAAACCCCGCATCATGGCAAGTTGCCGCTTGAGGGCGATGTATTCCGCGCGGCTCATCTCAACCCGCTCACTGACGCCCCCGCCACCATTGAGCATGACCAGCGCGTAAGAGTCCTCGGAGGGCGTCCGTGACGCCCACTCGGGGATGGTTCCGGCCTTAGCCGATTCCATAACTATGCCGCCTCCCCCTTGCTCTCACTGGCTTCGGTTGAGGGTCGCTCCATGGTGAAGCCTGCCGCCTCCACCTGGTACAGCATCGCGTTCACCATCTCCGCTTCGCTGGTGGCGCTCGTGCAGTCCAAGTCCACCAACATGTTGTAAAGGAACATGGCGTTGGCCAGTGCTTCCGAGTCAGCCATCCGTTGGTCGTGAGCGTCTCTCGCGCCTGACAGCCTAGCCGTGAACTCGATCTGACCCTCAAGAATGTTGATCGACTTCTGGTAGTAGTTGATGGCGAGCCGCGCCGTGACGGACAGATTGACGGGCTCGGGTTCGGGCTTCGGGGCTTGGGTTTCAGTCGCCTTCGGTTCGACCGCCTGAACGACGGCCAGAGACTTCTTCGTGCTCTTCTTCATGGTGTCCTTCTCCTTGGTTTGGATGAACCGCGAGCGGACACACGAAAGGCGGGAAATGTTCTACTTGGGATCTTCGGATTGTAGAATGGGTTTCAGCCGTCATCGTGCTATCTCACGGTTTCGGTCAGAGGTCCGGGCCGGTTCCAGCCGGTTCGGGCCTCGCTTTCGAAGATACGCCCGTCCGCCTGCCGATTGCAAGCCCCCAAGTGATTGAATTTCCTGTTGAATTGTCCACTTGTAGACATGTCCACTTGTAGACAAGTGGACACCCGCCCTATCGCGGATCGATCCCGAGGAACTGCTCCGCCTCGGCGTCGTCCATGCTCACGCCCATCTGCTTCAGGAATACAGAATCCTCCGCCGTGGGGTTCTTCCGGGTGTCGTAGGCGTAGGCCGCCGCGAACAGGAGCAGTTGCCCGGTCTTGAATGCCTCTTCCGGCGTCAGGTCGTAGATGAACTGTTGCACGCTACCATCAGGCAGCATGACGGTAGCAATCAACTCCGGGGGCTTGATCCGAACCCCGATCCCCAACTCCGGATGCTGTTGATTTGGCATCGTGACTCTACCCCGGTAAGAGTTCGGGCGCGAGTTGCATGGCGGCCATCTCGCGTCGCTGGAAGTTCGCCCGCTGTGCGGTGCTCACCGCCTTCTGAACCTCGCGCGGATTCTCGCCCATGGCTTCGACCGCGCGGCCCTTCAGGATGCGCTCCGTTGCAGGGGCATCGAGTTGGAAGGTTCCCTTGAGGATCACGGGTTGCATTGCCGCCGGTGCGCTCAGGCTCAAGCCCACGGGCGAGCCGTTCGAATACTGCGGGTTGAGATTGACCGCTCCGCCGCGCTGTGACAGGTCGAAGGGCCGCATCACCGCCGGCATACCTTTGGACTTCTGGCCCGTGGTCATCGCATAGAGTTCGATCAGATCCCGGATCTGTGGGGTTTGGATGGCCATGTCGAGATTCCCGCCGTACTGCTGCTTGGCCATCTGAACGATTTGGCGGAGGATGCCGCGATCTTCGATGTTGACGCCGTACATATTGCGGATCTTCTCTTTGGCCTTCTGTTCCGCACCCTTCACGAACAACCGGATGAGCCCTGCACCCAAGCCGATGGCTCCGCCGATCAGAGCGCCTTCGAGTCCGCCGAACTTCGCGCCAATGAGGGCGCCGCCCGCCGTCGTTTCGAGCATCCCGGTGACACCACCGCGCCGGAGGCCGTCCATTGCCAGGAGCCCACCGCCCGCGAGCATCGCGCCGCCCTGCCATCCACCGACGCCGCGATAGGAGCCCGCTACTTCGCCTCCGAAGTCGCCGCCCTTCGGGCCGTAGCCGATGTTGCCCAGGCCCGATAGGGAGTTCTTCCAGCCTGCGAAGGGGTTGAACATCCCGAAGCCGCGCGAGCCCCCGGAGCCTCCGCCCCTGAACGGATTGAGCATGGCGACGGAGGCGGGCAACGGTGAGCCGCTGTTGCCGCTCATCCCGAATCCACCGACCATCCCGCCCGCCACGCTCCCCAGGCCCATGCGGGCTCCGCCGAATCCGCCGCGCATCCCGCTTGCCATCGGAGTGAACAGGTCAGCGAACCATGCGGAGGCGGCCTGTTTGAGCGGAGTCAGAAACGCCGCCGTCAGGATGTTCTTGACGTAATCACCGAAGGATTGAGTCTTCGACCAGAGCGCGTCGATGGTGTTCTCAAAGCCCCGGCGGACGTTCTCCCACATCCGCAAGTGTTCGTCCTGAACCATCTGCCCCATGCGGATCGCCGCGTCTTGCGTGGTGGAGTTGATGAGGTCCTGTTGCGTCCTCATGAGTTGCCGCCCGGCTTCGCCGTAGCGTTCGATGATCGCGCTCCGGTCTTCAGCGGACTGCCCCGCCTTCGCCAACTCCATGGACTGCTCGCGCTCCAGTTCGGCGGCCTTCAGGGTGAAGGAATCCATCAGGTACTTGCGCTCGATTTCGAGCTTCTTCTCTTCCACCGCCAACTTCTGTTCGATGGTCATGGCGCGCACGGACTGAGCCTGACGCATCTGCGCTTCGTAGCCTTGCCGGAGAATGTCCTGCTCGTAGGCGAGCGCCTTGTCCGCCGTCCCCAGGCGCATTTCGATGATCTTGGAATCCGCGTCCAACGTCGCGCGGAGCCGGTCCGCTTCGATGCGGGCAAAGTCGGGGCGGTCGTCAATCTTTTCGAGCTTGATCTCATCCCGCGTTCCGGTGAGATCACGCCCCCGGAGCCGCTGCGCTTCGTTGATGAGTTCGAGCCCGTGCTCGCGCAAGCGCCGCTGTTCTTCGATGCGCCGCGCCTCTCGCGCCGCCGCATCCTCCAGGCTCTTCTTTGCCGCCTCCAGGTTCGCAATGTCCCGGTCCAGGCCCCGGAGTTGCCGCTCTTTGATGAAGTGCGCCGTATCGGTCTGCCCGGCCTGCCTCAACTCCGTGTCGAGCTTCAGCCGGTCGGACTGCAAGACCTTGAGCCGCTGCTCGATCCCCTGAAGCGTGCGCTCTTCGCGGGCCGCGTATTCCTTCGCGCGCCGCTCACCCGCCGTCAGGCGTTCATCGATACCCGTCTGTTGTCCGACGCCGCCCATGATGCCGTAGGCGAGGCCGTTGCCGATCTCCGTGACGCCTTGCGCGCGGTCCGACACGAGCGCCCCGCCCATGCCCGCCGTGCGGACGTTCACGGTCCCCGGCTGATTGCGCTCCTGTTGCGTCAGGATGCGCGTGATGGAGACCACCACGGGAACGACAATCGGTTGAATGGCGTCCGCGAGCTTGGCCTTGAAGACGCGCCACGACAGATCCATCTTGCCGATCTGGTCGTCCGCTTCCGCGAGCCGCTTCAGGAGTTGAGTATCGAGGATCAAGCCCGCCTTCTCCAGATCCGGACCCCATTCCCGAATGGCGTTCAGCATGGGGATGAGTTCTTTCCCGCCGCGCCCCAGGAGTTGATTCGCCAGCCGGACGCGCTCCGATGCGGACGCCACGCCCGCGAGCTTGTCGATCACTTCCAGCGTCACCTCGCCCATTTGTCGAAGTTCGCCGTTGGGCTGAATCGTGGAGATCCCGAGTTCCCGCAGGGCCGCGCTCGCCTTGCGGCCTTCGCCGCTGCCATCCTCAAGCGCCGCCGCCAACTTCACGGCCGCCGCCTGCATCGCCTCGATGTTGACGCCCGCGATACCAGCGACGGATTGCAGCTTGAACGCCTCCCGTCCCGTAATGTCGAGGCGGTCCCCGAGGTTCAATGTCACCTCCGCCGCCGCGCCGCTTGCCGCCACGAGGTCAAATGCCTTCTTCGCCAGGAATCCGAGCCCCGCCGCCGCCGCACCCATAATGGCTCCGGCGGGCCCGATCCTCTGAAGGAATCCGCCGACCGCGTTCTGAGCCGCCTCCCACGGGCTCCGCAGGGCTTCCTCCATCTTTGAGGATTCCTGAAGCCGCTCTCGTTCCGCGCCGATCAGCTTGTCATACGCCGCCGTCATACGGGCGATGGCCTGCTCCTCTCCCCCGAGTTGCCGGAGCCTCATGTCCCGCTCGGCAATGAGGCGGTCCACGCCAGTCTTTCCAGCGAAGGCCGCGCGCCGTTCGATCTGATTCAACATCCGGTCGATGCTGGTGCGGCTGCGGTCCGTGATCCGCATGATGGAATCGCCCGCCACCTGCGCCCCTTTGTTGAGGGACGCCTGAGTTGCGAGCGACTTCTTCTCAATGGATTCCAGGCCGGCGTTTACCTTCGCCGCACCCTCGCGGGCGGATCTCGAATCGACTTCCAGGACGATACTTTCGGTCATGTCAGGCAACCTCCGAACGAACACGGATAGGGCTTGTCTCGCGGACCGCGCTCAAGAGCGCCTGCCTGTCCAATGGCGACACGCCCCACTGACGCCACCGCGCATTGTTGAAGCGGACGCGCGCCGCCGCCGTGGGATTGTCGGGCCCGATGGTGACTTGGTTTTCGCGCGCCGATAGCACCTTGAGCGATTGCAGCGTGAAGCCGGTCCGGTCCCAATCCCGAACGGGCTTCTTTGGCACGCCTCCGCTGAACTTGCCCTTTTCCTTGTACTCGGCATACCCGAGCCGGGTGCGGTACGGCTGAATCTGATAGAGCCGATCTTTCCCCACCTGCTTGGAGTTCGACCGCATACGCCGCTTGAGCGGAGGCGCGGGGCGGTCCCACACGTCCTCCGCTCTACGGATGCGGCCCACGATGGATTCGTTCACCCGCTCGCCAATCGCGCGCATCCGATCCGGTGAATACTCGGTGAGTTCGAACCGGGCGGAACGGCGGACCGTGCTAGGCCGCTGGCTCATGCCGTGCGCTCTCCTTCACTGCGATGCCGGGCCCCGCCCTTTTCGATGAACGCCGCGAGCACCTCCGGACGCACACGAACCAAGCGTCCGACCAAGACCACGCCCGGCAGGACGCCCTCTCGCGCCAATCGCGCCGCCGCGCTGTATGTGACGCCCAAGACCTTAGCCGCCGCTTCAAGATCGATCAACGGCTGAAGACCATGCGGAAAGAAACCGCCTACCATGTAACCCCCTTTACCTGTTGAGCCTCCCCGCCTTCGGGGTCCGGCCTCTTTGTTTCGGTCCCGGCGTGCGATCCGCGCCCGCTTGGGGCACTCGACTTGCCATGAGCGCGGATCGCTAACCGGGCCCTCCCCTTAACCCACGCGACGGGCGAAACCGACGCGCCTCGTGCTGTGATTTGGATGCGTTCAGCCTGCATCGTCAGTTCTCCATGGCGTGAAGAATCGCCAGAATGGCCTGTTCGTCCAGTGAGTGTGTGGTCCGAACCGCCTCCCCTTTCACATGGGCGGGCGGAGCGGAGGAGGCCCCGCCCGCGCGGATGGTGAGCCGCGCCTTGCCGTTAACCCTTGCGACAGGCGCAACCGACGCACCATAGGCCGTGATAGGAGCAGGCTTCGGAACCGGCGGAGGGACCGTCCGGTACTGAGGCACGGACCGGAAGTAGTAGCCGCCGCCTACGCTTTCATCAGGCGGGGCGATTGGATTCGTGATGGTCCCGAATCCGGCAACGCGCGCCACTGGGGCCGCCGATGCGCCCTGCGCCGTAATGGTTCCGCCCGTGACGGTCGCTGTTGCCGTGACGGTCGCGGCTGGCGCGATGGATGCACCGGACGCCGTGACGGGCGGAGCACTTGGAGGGACTTCACCCAATACCCATTCACCAAGGATGATCTCTCCCAGAATGCTATCCACGGTGCCACTCCCCCCACTCAATGCCGGAGTCAAGAATCAAACCGAGGATGAAGGGGGCCGCCGCGCGTTGACTGTACGCGATGGCCCCGGCCATCCCTTTGATCGGCGAGCAGATAGGAGCAAACGTCATGAGCCGTTCAACCTGCCCGCATCGTAGACCAACAAGGCGAAACCGATAAAGGTACGTTTGAAACAAATCTTCGTTGTTCCGTTTTATTCGGTCTGCCCTTCCGGGTGTGGCGCTTTTCCAGGCCGATCAGGGCGAGAGTTTCCGCAACCGCCTTGTTCAGCGTTCGCGCATTGTTGGTGACGCGCCATGAGTCCCACTCCGTCATTGATCCAACGGACTCGCCGCCCACTTGATACCGGACCGCCCATTGAATTCGTTGCGGCTGAACCCGCAGGCCGCGCACGTCCGGAGCCGCGCCGCGCAGTTCCATCCGTAGATGGGCGACGGCGCGCTTGAGATATTCCGCACGCGATTCCTTCGATGGACGCCACGCCTTCAGCGCGGACAGATTCAACTCGCAATCCGGAAGGGGCTCGGGCTGAAGCGCCGCGCCGGGCTCCCAGGAGACCGACCATTCCGACGAAGCGGCCCACGCCCGGAGCGCATGGAGCGCAACCGCCTGAACCCAAGCCGGAGCTAGGCCGCCGTCCGTCAGATTGAAGCGCCGCGCCCATCGGTCCACCGCCGCCGATGCGGCTTCCAGATCGGATGCCGATTGCAGCGCCGGAAGCGCCCCCAGGCGCAACGCGGTGAGCGCCCCCGGCACGATGGAGGGGACCGCCTCCAGGAACGCGACACGGGCCAACCGGACGCGCTCACGGCGCGCCCATGTGGTCGATGCGGTCTGGAGCGCGGACCCGGCCATCGTCTACTCGCTCCCCACTTCCAGGACTTTGACGGCGCGAAACGCGGTCGATGCGGACACCCCGACAGCTTTAGCCGCAACCTCAAGGACATGAAAGGGCTCCAGGTCTTCCGGCTCATCCTTGGGATAGGGGTTATCCGACATCGGATAACCCCTATTCTCCGGACGCCCTCTACCCGCAATTTGCCCACCGACCGAGCCCCCTTCGCTCATGCGCCTGCGCCCTTCTTCGCGGAGCAGTGAGGTCATTTGGGCGGGCCACCGCCGCGCCGCCTCAACCATCAGCGCCCCGACCGCTGGCAGTCCGTACCGCTCACGCGCGTATGCGCTGATGAGGCAAGGCTCACCACTGAGCGCCGCAAGTTCACCACCTCTCAGAACGCCACACGCTTCAAGTTCGCGGGCGAGTAGCCTGACGCGCCAATAGCGGGTGTTCAGGATGTAGTCCGCCTCGCGTTCTGCGTGCCGGATGAGCCATCGCACGGACTCAGCGCAAACCCGCGCGCCGCCGATGCTAAGGACTTGGGCGGCCATGCCCCACGCTTGCCTGTCATCGGAGGGGACGGCGGAGCCAGCGCCGCTATCCGCCGCGTCCGTGCGGTCCGAATAGGCCGTCAGTCCGCCACCGGTATCCCACACGGCCGCGCTCGCGGCGGGCTCCCGGAGAGCCGCCGCCGCGATGCAATGCCCGGCCTCGTGGAAAGAGACCACCTCGCGCGGGGAGGCGTGCGCGCCGCCCAAGTGTTCAGCGCGCCGCCCCGCCACGGTGATGAGGATTCGGGACCACATCAGATTTTGAGGCCCACCTCCGCCGCCGCCGCGCGGAAACGCACCATGTTCACGTCTTCACCGAGCGCCGCGCACCCGTACTGGTGCGGGTCGGAGGTCATGTGATTCGCCTCGATTTCGAGCGCCTCCGCTTCGCTCTTGAGCCGCACCGAGCGCGGGTTTTCGCTGAGGGCATTCAGGTCCATCAGCGCCGATACTTGCTCGATTTCGCTGATCGCTTTCCAGTGGGGAGCGCACCGCCGCTCAATCTCTGCCGCTTCCGCCCGGAGCTTCGCGGCTTCGCTCCGAACCTCCGCCGCGCGTTCGACGCCGCACGCCCTGACTGCATCGAACCTGCCGCGCTTCGCCAGGAGCAAGGCGCCTTCGACCAGTTCAATTTCGGCTTGGGCGTGAGTCAATTCTTGCGCCGCCGTGCTCGCCGCCTCCGGGTCCGCCAGGATGGCCTTTGCACTTTCGGCCCTGAGCCGCTCTTGCCCTTCACGGAGGGCGGCCAACTTCGCCTCCAGATCGACGGTCTGCTTTTCCACTGCCCGGACCCGCGCAATCGCGCGGTCCAATGGGGTTTCGGCCTTCGCCGCTTTCGTTTCAAACATTGTTCGTCCTTTCGGGTTTGGGGGATTCGGACCGCTCGGGTACCGCGTCGGTCAGGCCCACGCTGATCTTCGATAGCTCAGCGCGGATGGTGCTACGGAGGAACTGAGCGATGTCCCGCTCAGAGGTCATGGATGCGAGCTTCCCCGCAAGGCGCGTGGGGAGGGCCAGCATCGAATCGCGGATGGCCGTTCCGAGGGCGGTCCATTCTTGCGCCACCGCGTCGGCTGAGATCAACCGGCCCTCTTGTTCATCGACTTTGAGTTGCGCGAGCCGCACGTCCAGCGCGGCCTTCTTCCGTTGGCTCTCGGCATAGGAGTCACCCGTGTTGGGCTTCGCCTCTGCGGTCTTTCGGCCACGCTTGCCGGCGAACTGACGAACACCCGCCGCGACTCTGCCGGGGTGCGCGTTGGCGTCCCAGTCGTGATCCGCCTGCTCGGTTTCGATCTTGCCGTCCACGAGGGAAATGCGCCCGGTTTTGAGGGCATCTTGCACCGTCGCCAGTGACACGCCTCGGTGTTTCGCGTAGGCCCTCAAGCCCAATTTCGGCATGGTTTAACGGGCCTCCTTTCGTAAGTCGTTGATTTCGACAGGGTTACAGATTGGGGTGTAACTAGGCGAATTGAGCAAATGTCGACCCCGCCCGTAAAAGGTTCCCAGGAAGGACCCAAGGGGGGAGGGGTACCCCTGCCCGTGCTGCCCGTCATGCTTGCGGCCTCCAATGGATCGTCAGCACCGCGCCGCATTGCGGACAGGAGATTTCCTGCTGGTCCTCGGGCTTCCCTGCTGGTATCTCAACCGTTCGCCCGCACCGCTCGCAGTCGAGCTTGTAGACTTCGAAGGTCATGCCTTCACCTCCCCCGGCATCCCGTCGCCGTCACAGTCACAGCGCCCGCCGCTGAGTGCCTCACATACCGGGTCATGCGCTTCGATCACCGCCTCCGGCACGGTCGGGATTGAGTCCATGGAGATCCGCCGGTGCTCACCCTTCGCCGTGGGCCACGCCACACCAGCGAGCCCCAGGTCACGCGCGAGCGAATCAATAAAGGCGGATTTCGCGTCTTCATCCCGCCGCCTGCGGATGATCGCCCCGAGGGCAACCCTCTTGCGCCTCCAGATGGTGCTCCGTGATGGGGTGCTGTTCGCCGTCTTCATGGCTTCGCCTTTCGTGGAATCTCGGGTGAGACAGTTGATGGAACACTCCAAACAGTGAGACAGATGCTACTCCCCACTACACTTGAGACAGTTGATATAGTTGATACAGTTGAGAGAGTTATCTTGTTGATTTGATTAGGGAGGGCTGATTGGGGGAGTCCCAACTGTCTCAACTGTCCCCCGTGTAGCGTCTGTCTCAGGCTCAACTGTCTCATCGCGTTCAGCTCCCACTCCCGAAGCCGTATTTCCCAAAACCCCGCCGGTCCAGGACGCCGGCGGATACAAGCCTCCCAATCAGCCGGTGAGCCGTCGCCCTGCTCATCCCGGTCTCCTCGCAGAGCCCCTTTGGGTCGAACGAAACCGTTCCGAAGGCGGCCCGGAGTTGCATCATGTCGGGATACATTCGAGCCGCCGCGCCCTCCAGGACAAACTGGTAGCTGAGCGTTTCATCGTCCAGGCGGACCACCATCTCTGCGCCCGCAACATGGCGGCCTCGAATCTGAATCAGTCGCTCCGGTGAATTGCCCGGCAGATCCTCAAACCTGCTGATAAAGATTTGGCCCTCGGTTGCCATCCCCATGGCGTAGGTACCGGCGGCCCGGTCGCTCCAATCGAGCTTCGCTGAACCCTTCGAGGCGTGATGGAGCACCAGGATCACACACCCTGTCGCTTTGGCGAGTTCATCGATCAGCCGCAACTCCGTCTGCTCGGTCTTCACGATGTCGCCGCCCGCCCTGCGGGGAGGCCGCATCGCCGTGTAGGAGTCCAGGACGACAAGACCCAGGCCGCGATCTTCGATCTTTTCTTTAAGGAACAGGATGAGATCCGGTCCGAACGTGAAAGAGGCGTGCTCCACGCTGAAGAACCGGTTCGGATCAATGGGCAGGGGGGAGCGCCGCAGGATCTCTTTCAGGCTCGCCACTCCCGAGGGGTCGTCCTGCTCGATGAACAGCACCCCCAGTGCCTCCGGGATGCGGTAGTAGTCGAAGAGCGCATTTCCCGCGTGCACACTCAGCGCGAGTTGCACGGACAGAAGGGTTTTCCCGGCCTTCTGGGAGCCGTTGCAGAGCCACGCGCCGGGCCGCGTGATGATTGGGTCCACGAGCAACTGCTGCTTGATCGTCTCCATGGAAAGAATCTCCGTCGCACTCACCAAGCGCGGCCAGGACCGCCGCCCGGATGCTGGCTTCTCCGTTCTCATGTCGCCCCAGTCCACAGACGGCGAATCGGGCTCAAGCCTGCTCGCCGGGATAGGCGGATCAGGCACGGCAACCGGGCCCAAGCCATCGCGCAGAGCCGCCGCCGGGTCATCCGCTACCCCGAAAAAGTCGGGCTGCCTCATGCGGCTCGCCCCTTCAGCCGGTCGATGCGGCTATCAAGTTCGGCAATGCGGGCTTCGATGCTATCCAGGCAGTCAGCTATCCAGTCGCCCATCTTGTGAGCAAGCCCCCGCCGCCGGACGACATCACGCCCCTGATGGAGAAGGGATACCCACTGCGCGCGCAATTGGATCAGGTCGTCCAGTTCGCGCTCACGCGCCGCCTTCGCCTGAGCCCATGCCCGCTTTTCATCCTGAGTGAGTTCGCGCCGTTCACGCTCAGGCCAGAGCCCGCGCGCCCTCAGTGCCTCGATCACGGCGTGCTGCTCACATCCGGCGTGGCAGTGGACAAGGATGAGTCCGCCGCGCTCAGTCACGCTCAGATGATCTCGGCCCGCATCGCGTCCGCTGTCGGCACACGAGGGGCATTGGCAGCGACTCCCGCGCCCGTGCATCGCGTGGATGATCTGCCCCGCCGTCACGCGGCCCCGCTTTCGGCTCGACGTGCCGTCACACATTGATCGAACGCCAGCGCCGCCGCGCGGGACACGTAGTCCATCTCCTCAGGGTTGAGGTTCTTTACCACGAGCAGGCTCACCTCACAGAACTTCAACCGGGCTCGCTGGTAATGATCACCAACGCTGTCGGGCGCAAGATCATAGTTGCGGTTTCGTGTTTTTGGGTCTACCCTGAGGCTGTTCATGGAACCTCCCATCCGGCCGGCCGCCGGTGGATTCATCGCCCGCCGTCTTTGCGGCGGGCTTCGTTTTTTCGGCTCGCAATACTGAGCCGACGGACCGATCCGGACTCGCGCTCTCCAGGGCGAAGCCTAGTTCGTCCACGGCGTCTTTTACGCCGCGCAACGCAACGATACGTTCGCGCAAACGCGATGCGGTCGCGGCCAGGACGGGCGCGATTCGGCCAGCAGGCCAGAGGGGCAGGAGATCTTGAGGGATACCCGTCGCGCGGGCGACGGTCCCCACCAGTTGCTCGTGATCCTTCACCGCCCCGCCCTCTCGCCGCCGGTCGGCTGGGCCGTTGCCCATGCCTCGATGTCGGTGAACCGGTACCGGACGGAGTAGTTATTCAGCTTGTGAAACTTGGGGCCGCGTCCGAGGAGGCGCCAGTTTCTGATGGTTTTGACGGAGACCTTCAGGATTGCCGAGAGGTCGCTTTCGGTGAGCCATTCGGCCCCATGAGTGCCAATCACTACCGGCTTCATGGTCCAAGCCTGGGGCCCCTTACGCGTAAGGGGGCAACGTCAAAAAGATGTAAGGAGTAAGGGAAAAATGCCGCCCGGTTAACTCGCGAGGGCCAGGAGGCGCTTGGCCTTGAACTCCTCCGGCGACATTCTCAACACTTGGCAGTATTTCATGGCCCCTTCGTGTGTCGCTCCCTCTTTGTTGGTTTCCCAAAGCCAGAACTGTTGCCGCTGACAATCTCCCGCCACGGACCAGATGTCTTTCTTGGTGACCCTGGGCTGAATGTCTCGGCACGTCACCCTCATGAAGTACTGGACCGCACCCTTTCGCGCATCGGCGGGGATGAGGCCCTTGCGCCCTATCGCTTGTCGCCCCGCCTCCATCTCCGCACCTAGACCCGAGGGGGATGCCTGTAAGCTCACATCGTCATCCACCTGCCAATCGTCCGCCTGCTCCTCATCGAGTTCATCGGAGTCATGAGCGTCGGCCGGCTCGCTCAAAAGCAGATCCAATGCTTCCTGTCGGGCATACCTCACGCCGGGCTCGATCTCAAGCCGCCAGATATCACCCCACTTCCAACGCCGCCCGGATGCCGGGTCGGCTTCGTCAAGGTTGAACCGCTCCAAAATCATCCCCCATTTGTGCTCGTGCGCCTGTGCGGTCAACCGGTCCACTTCAGCATGGAGTCTTGTTTGGGCGTCTATGAAGGGCATCGGCACGCCGATCACATAGCGCGCGCTTGCCCCTACCAGTTGACCGAGATAGGTATTCACCGCCGTGACAACCCCGTCGGTCAGTACGGCTCCATCTGGGAATCCAACTTGAACGCTATCCGAGCCAACGAAGATCACGGACGCCTTGTAAGCGGACTCCGCCATGTCGAGGTTCAGGAGGAGGCATTCCTCCGCATGGCGAATGGCCTGCCGGTATTCTTCATCTGCCGTGCGGGCTCGGGTCTCTAAGACGGATTCGGGCATTCGTGCTCCCGGCGTGCTCCAGAGTTGAGGGGCCGCCGCGCGGAGCACGATGACGCTATCCCCCGGTAGCTAGCCGAGGTAGGCGGCCTCAGCCCGGACGATAGCCCATCAAGACCGTGAGAATCAACGCAATTTATTGAGAATGTTTCGCCGGAATCTGGACGACTTCCCCGCTCGCCCCGGCAAGTAAGCCTAACAAGTCAGCGCCAAATATCTGATACCCCGGAAGATGCGAGGGGCCGTCATTCGATATGATCCAGAAATGAAGTTCAGGAAAGTCAAAGCCGGAAAGATGCTGAAGGGATATGCAATCGGCAGTGAACCCCCGGTCGGACCGCCGGAGGAATTCGGGGCGGGTACCGAAGTGCACCTTCTCCCCCTGCCGGGCGGGGAGGTCGGATTCATGGTCAGTCGGCCCATGGACTGCAAGACCTACATGCCGGCATTCGCCACGGACTTGGATGAGATCCTCGACCCGCCGAACGAGGTATAACCGGGACTCGGATAGGCCTCCGGATCGACGGGTCTACTTGTACCACTTCTTGTCAGGCAGGGCGGGAAAAGCGCGGGAATGGCGGGAAATGAAGGGAATAGGGTACGCCAAGTAACCTACTGAAAACAAAGCTAAGTCTTTTGTTTGAAACAATATGGAGCATAGCTGTTAACCGAAGGGTTGTAGGTTCGAGTCCTACCTGAGGAGCCAACCCTTTTCCTCCCAAAAGTCCAACCCCCAGTAGTTGACGTCAGCGCTATCCTTGCGCCCGTCCCCCCTTCGCGTAGTACCCCCAATTACACCAACCATTTCCGGACGGTCACGTTCTCTACGCCGAGTTGCGGAGAGCGGTCTGGATCGCCCTGGTGAGTCCGTTTTCTCCCCTTCCCTCCTGACCTCTCCTCGACGCCAGAGAACGCCCGAAATTGGTTAACGCAACCGTCGTCTCGGTTTACGTTTTTCGAACTCCCTGCGTATGTCTACAACAGCGTGCGACTCGCACTCTCCACTCGACAGCGGAACGACCGCAAGGCGGACTGCGCTATGGATTTCCGGCATCCACTGCCGGCTCGCCATCGGTTCAGTGACGTCTGCGGAGCAAGGACCCTTGGAGGAGTCGAACCGATCATTTGAAGACGATCTGAAAACCATTGTCGCGATCCTGGCCGCTGGATACCTCCTGTACTCTCGCGGAGAGCACCCTCCTCGAACCAATCGCCAATGGCGAACTCAGCCTCGTCAACGGCTGAAGCTATGCGGAGTTTGGCGCAGCCAGCAATCCATCCGGTTGGTCCGGTGTGTCGAAGGCGAAGACTTTTGCCGGGGCGTCGCTCGGTTACATCCTGCGGTGCTCGAACCCATGACGGCGATCGTCGCGTGCCAGCGCCCGTCGTCAACACTGCCGGCCAACTGCTACCGACGGTTCTCGGCTCGTAGCTCAGCAACCTCGCGGCTGGCATCTGTGATTGCGCTGATGCCTACATCGAGCAGGTGGGAACTGTCTGAGCGGTCCGGCTTCCGAACGAAGGAGTCGGCGTCGGCGCAGGCACAATCCCCAACCTACGCCGCTCGCGAACAACGCCTTGCGCGTGCGTCCAGGGCGACCAGTCCCGAGTTAGCGAACCCCGAGGGGCTCCACTGGAGCCGGATCAGTCGAACGGCTAGCACGAGTATCCCGCATCGGCGTTTGACCAAAAAAACGCTTGTACTCCCGGGTGAACTGGCTGGCGCTTTCGTACCCGACCTCCAAGGCGGCACTCCCGACGTCCAGACCCTGGATCGACATCCGCGCTCGCGCTTCCTGAAGCCGGATCTGCTTCTGATACTGAAGTGGGCTCATCGCCGTTAGCGCCCGGAAGTGATGGTGCAGTGTGGAGACACCCATGCCGGCGATCTCCGCGAGTTCCTCGACACGGAGCGGTTTTGCATAGTTGTCCTTGATCCAGGCGATTGCTTTTGCGGTCCGCTGACTCTGATCTCCTAACGTCGCTATAGCGCGAAGGCGAGCGCCCTCTGGCCCTTGCAGAACGCGAAAGATGATCTCGCGCTCAATCAAGCCGTGGAGGAAGTCAATCTCCCGAGGTTGGTCCAGAAGCCGCATGAGGCGGCAGAAGGAGTCGAGCAACTCCACTGTGAGCTCACCCATGGCGATAGCGGGGCCCTTTTCTGCCTGCGTGCCGACCGAAATCTCCTCGCGGCTTAGAAGTTCCCTGACCACAGGCATTTGCAGCTTCAACGACAGGGCAAGACAAGGCGTCTGTTCACTCGCTTCCACGACCCTGGCCACGACCGGGAGGGCGACCGACGCCAGCAGGTAATGGGACGAACCATAGGTGTAGGTCTTGTCGCCGAGTTCAACCCGCTTGCGCCCCTGGGCCGTGAGGATCAGGCTCGGCTCGTAGGTCATCGAGCAGGGTGGCGTGGGGGCCGTTCGACGATGCACTGTGAGACCCGGCACTTCGGTGATTCGCTTTTGTTCCGTGCCCACGCATGCCGCGATTCTGAGAGCCAGTTCTTTCCTCAACTCCTGCAAACGGTCTGAAACCACGCCAACTTTTCCGATGGAATTGGGGATCATCACGCTGGCTCCTTCGGAACCAAGAGTACACCTACGGCTAGCATTTTCGCTAGCCATCGACAGGAATAGGCTAAAAGTCGGGAGGTTCAGGCTAACGTTCGCGAGACCTGAAGCCCTACCCTTAAACCATGCAGATCCGCAGACTAGGAAAGAGCGCCCTGGAAGTCTCGGCCGTGGGTCTGGGCTGCATGGGCATGAGCTTCGGCTACGGTCCGGCCGGAGAGAAGAACGCCATGATCGACGTGATCCGGGGAGCGGTGGAACGCGGCGTCACGTTCTTCGACACTGCGGAAGTGTACGGCCCATTCACCAACGAAGAACTCGTAGGGGAGGCCTTGGCGCCGTTCCGTCCGCATGTGGCGATCGCGACAAAATTTGGATTCAACATTGACCCGGAAACCGGGCAGATGATCGGGCTGAATAGCAGGCCAGAGCACATCAAGTCGGTTGCCGAGGCTTCGCTCCGGAGGCTGCGGACGGATGTGATCGATCTGTTCTATCAGCACCGCGTTGACCCCGCAGTCCCCATTGAAGACGTGGCGGGAGCGGTTAAGGACCTGATCCAAGAGGGCAAGGTCAAGCACTTCGGACTGTCGGAAGCCGGCGTCCAAACCATCCGGCGCGCGCACGCGGTTCAGCCGGTCACCGCCCTGCAGAGCGAGTACTCTCTGTGGTGGAGAGAGCCCGAAGCGGAGATTCTCCCAACCTTGAAAGAGCTTGGAATCGGGTTCGTACCTTTCAGCCCTCTTGGCAAGGGCTTCCTCACCGGCAAGATCGACGAAAACACCACCTTCGACAGCACGGACTTCCGCGGCACGGTGCCACGGTTCGCGCCGGAGGCTCGCAAAGCGAATCGCGCCCTGGTGGACCGAATCGAAACCGTTGCTCGAAAGAAGAACGTGACGCCGGCCCAGATCGCCCTTGCGTGGGTTCTGGCGCAAGCGCCCTGGATCGTCCCGATTCCGGGCACAACAAAACTGCACCGCCTCGAGGAGAACCTGGCGGCGGCGGCCATTGAACTGAGTGAAGAAGATCTTCGCGAAATTGCTATCGCCATGTCGCAGGTCGCGGTGCAAGGAGACAGGTACTCCGAGGCCGCCCAGCGACTGATTAATCGCTAGAAGAGGGATCGAATGAAGGCATCAATCATCGGACTTTGTTTGCTCTTCGTGGGCACGCATGGGTTGTTCGCGCAAGAACAATCGGCAAAGGAACAGGAGATCCTCACTCTCTCCAAAGACAAGTGGCTGTGGATGGCAGACCGCAAGATGGACTCCCTCGAGGCGCTGTTCCACGAACAGGCCGTCTTCGTCCACATGGGTGGAAACATGTCGAGAAGCGTGGAGCTCGACGTTATCAAGAGCGGAAAAATCCACTACAAGCAGGCGGATGTCCAAAATGTGTCGGCACGGATCATTGGCACAACAGCGATCGTCTTAAGCAGGATTCGTCTGCTGGCAGTGGTGGGCGGGAACGAGGTCACCAATCCCTTCATGGTCACTGAGGTGTATCTGCAGCAAGACGGGGCCTGGAAGTTGGTTCAGTTGTCGTTCAGCAGGCTCACGGGCCAATAGCAGGCCTCGTGGGATCTACTGAACTCGAAGGAAACCCCAGACAGGAGTCCTAATGAGAATCTTCTTGGCAACTTGGATCGCGCTCTGCATTCTTGCCGCAAGTGCGCTGAGCCAACCCTCACCTGAGCAGGGAGCGCTGAGAATCACGCGCAACGGCACGCAACCTCCGCGGCCGGCGCCGGCCGACCACTTCACCGGCTCGGCGCGGGTCGATACTCCGTTCCAGGCGAGCGCCCCGGCTCGTGTCTCCGGGGCCAGAGTTACGTTTGAGGCCGGAGCTCGCACAGCGTGGCACATCCACCCGTTGGGGCAGACCCTGATCGTGACGTCGGGGACGGGCCGGGTGCAGCGCTGGGGCGACCCGGTGGAGGAGATCCGGCAGGGGGATGTAGTCTGGATCCCGCCCGGCGTGAAGCACTGGCACAGTGCCGCGCCTAACAGTTCGATGGCGCACATCGCCATCACGGAACTGATGGATGGCAAGACCGTCGAGTGGATGGAGAAAGTCAGCGACGCAGAATACGGCGCGCCACTCCGCGGTCAGGCGGCGAGTGCCAGCGCTGGCCATCGGCCCCGGCCGTCTCAGGCGGCGATGGGCGACTTTGCTCCAAAGCTGGCCGACATCACCGACAACGTGCTCTACGCCGACATCTGGGAGCGCCCGGAGCTATCGAAGCGCGACCGCAGCCTGGCGACGGTAGCCGCTCTGATTGCCATGAACCGTCCGGACCAACTCCGATCACACCTTCGTATGGCGCGCCAGAACGGCGTGACGCAGGCGGAGTTGATCGAGACCATCACACACCTCGCGTTCTATTCCGGCTGGCCGAACGCAGTAACGGCCATTGGAGTGGCTCGCGAAGTCTTCAAGGGGGAATAGCATGAGGAACACAGCGAAGCTGGTCGCGATGATGGTCGCATTGTCAGTCGCTCCCCTCGTTGGGGAGGACTGGCCGGGGATTTATGGGCCGCGGCGGGACCACACATCGGGGCAGAAACGCCTGCTGCGGACCTGGCCGCAAGAGGGTCCAAAGACACTCTGGAAGATTCCGCTGAACGCCGGTTTCGGCGGTCCCGCGGTCAGTGAGGGGAAGGTGTATTTGCTGGACCGCGACGAGGCGGTTGGCGACATGCTCCGCGTGCTGGACTTGGCGAGTGGGAAGGAGCTGTGGTCCTTCGCTTACAACGCACCCGGCAAGTTCATGTTCGCCGGCTCACGGACAACCCCGACCGTGAATGGCGAGCATGTTTACACGGTCGGACCGATGGGAGAACTGCACGCGATCAGCACGAAAACCCGGAAGCCCGTCTGGACCAAGAACATCTGGAAGGACTTCGGCGGGGGCGCCGAACTCCCGCGCTGGGCCATCGTGCAGAATCCGCTGATCTACGGTGATCTGCTGATCGTGGCGCCTCAGACTTCGGAAGCCGGTGTCGTTGCCTACGACAAGCTGACTGGCGCGCTCAAGTGGAAATCGCCGGCGCTGTCGGGCATTCCCGGATACGTGACGCCCTCGATCGTCAAGGTGGCCGGTGAGGATCAGCTCATCATGATTACCGCGGCGGTCGGCCGCGGCCGCAACGCCAGGGACGGAAGCATCAACGGTCTGGATCCCCGTAGCGGCAAGCTGCTGTGGACTTACACCAACTGGCACTGCATCATCCCGGTGACGCAGGCTGTCGACGCCGGCCAGGGGCGCGTACTCATCGCAGGCGCTTACGGCGCCGGCTCCGTGATGCTCGAAGTGGAGAAGAAGGACGACGGCGCCTACGCTGCGTCCGAGCTCTTCAAGAATCCGGATTTCGGCTCGCACACCCAGCCTCCCGTTCTGCACGAAGGCCACTTCTATTCCCATTACACGATCAACGAACGAAGCGATGGGCTTGTCGCGATGAGCATTGATGGCCAAGTGAAATGGAAGACGGGCCAGCAGCCGCCGTTCGTGCGCGGCGGCTCGATTCTTGCTGATGGCTTGATGCTGATGACCGACGGCAACACGAAGCTTTATCTCATCGAGCCTGGCCCGGGCGGGTTTAAGCCGCTGGCGAGCGCCGTGGTCCTCGAACCCGGCGACAACTGGGCGCCGTTAGCGCTCGTTGACGGCAGACTCCTCGTGCGCGGACAAAGGGAACTGAAGGTCTTCGAGGTGGCGCAGTAATGCCTCGAAGAAGCGACCACAGAGGCCTCGTGCTCTGGCTGGTCGCAGCCACCCTGCTCACTTCGGCGAGTGCGCAAGTCGTCCAGAACAGCAAGCCGGAACCGCTGATGATCCAGGACCAAGGCAGCTTCGCCGCCGGTGGCAAGGTCATTTCCAATCCCGGAACCTTCAATCCGAAGCAGCCCGCCCCTGAAGGCCAGACACTGCACGGCGACCACGCCTACGTCTTCTACCAAATCCCGGTGAACCGGCGTAAGCTGCCGCTTGTGTTCCTGCATGGCTTTGGCCAGTTCTCCAAGACATGGGAGACCACTCCTGACGGCCGCGAGGGTTTCCAGACGATCTTTCTCCGGCGGCGTTTCCCGGTTTATCTGATCGATCAGCCACGGCGCGGCGATGCGGGCCGCGGCACGGTTTCGGCCACCATCAACGCCACGCCGGACGAGCAGGGGTGGTTCGGCACCTTCCGCGTTGGGATCTGGCCGGACTACTTTCCGGGTGTCCAGTTTTCCAAAGACCCGGAAGCACTCAACCAGTACTTCAGGCAGATGACACCGAACATCGGACTCTACGATCCCGAGGTGAATTCCGACTCGTTCGCGGCGCTCTTCAACAAGATCGGGCCAGCGGTGTTTGTCACTCACTCGCAAGGCGGCGGTCTGGGGTGGTTGACCGTGCTCAAGACTGCCAACGTACGCGGAATCGTATCGTACGAACCAGGCAGTGGCTTCCTGTTTCCCGAGGGCGAAGTACCAGAGCCGCTGCCCAGTTCCGGTGGGACTCTCGCGGCGATCGGCGTGCCGATGGCCGAGTTCAAGAAACTCACCAAGATCCCGATCATCATCTACTACGGCGACTTCATCCCTGACAAGCCCAGCGACAACCCCGGCCAGGATGGATGGCGAGTTCGGCTAGAGATGGCCAGAAAGTGGCGCGACACCGTCAACCGTCACGGTGGTGATGTGACTGTTGTGCACCTCCCGGAGGTCGGCATCCGAGGAAATACCCACTTCCCGTTTTCCGATTTGAACAACAAGCAAGTGGCCGACCTGATGTCGAAGTTTCTGTCAGAAAAGAAGCTGGACTGAAGCAGAGTAGGCGAGAGAGGTGGAACATGAAGAGACGGTTGTTTGTCGGCGGGGCATTTGCCGGACTGTCCATGAGCAGCACAGGTGTGGCCGCTCAAGGCGTGAAAGCCGGCGACATCCCGGTTGCCACACTGGGCAAGACCGGCTTGAAAGTGAGCGTCATCGCGCAGGGCGGAGCCCGAATGGACCTCCACCCGGACATTCCGGCGGCGGCCGCACACGTGCGCAGGATGTATGACATCGGGGTCACCTACTTCG
Source organism: Bryobacteraceae bacterium (assembly GCA_050789245.1). GTDB lineage: Bacteria > Acidobacteriota > Terriglobia > Bryobacterales > Bryobacteraceae > PNKE01. The sequence continues at coordinate 125,830 of JBOZRR010000056.1, forward strand.
ATTGCGCGCGCTCCTACTGGGGCGGGCGTTCCGAGGAGGCGTATGGCATTGGATTGCAGGGAGTCCGGAAGAACGTATTTCTGACGACGAAAACCATGGGGCGCACCGCCAAAGAGGTGGAAGACGACCTGGCAACGTCGCTACGTATGCTCAAGACCGACTATGTCGACCTCTGGCAGATCCACTCCATCCAGAACCGCGAGGATATCGACAAGATCCTGGCTCCGGACGGCGCGATGAAGGCTCTGGAAGCGGCGAAGAAGTCGGGGAAATGCCGGCTGATCGGCTTCACCGGACACTTTGATCCCGGCGCACACGCAACGTTGCTCAAGGCGTACAGCCAATGGGATACCGTGATGATGCCCGTACACGCGGCGGATCATGCATACCTGAGTTTTGAAGAGACGGCCCTCCCGGTCGCCAAAGAACTCGGAATCGGTGTTCAGGCCATCAAGATCTTCGGCAAAGCCAATCTGCTGCGGTCGCTGAGCCCGAAGGAGTGCCTGCGGTATGCACTGAGCCAACCCGGCGTGCACGTTGCGATTTGCGGCGCGGGCACGCAGGGGCAGATGGAGGACAACATCCGGACTGTGCAGAACTTCAAGCCCATGCCAGTCCAAGAGATCTCAGATGTCCGCAAGAGAGCAATCACCGGTGCAGGCGTCTACACCGGACCCACGCTTGAGTACTGGAAGAAGAAAGCTTGAGCGGTATTTCCACAAGACTGGGGAGATGGGCATGGCCGAGAACGTGAATAACAAAAGGCGCGCGTTCCTTAAATCGACCGGGCAGGTCCTTTCAGGAGCCGTTGTGGCCGGCTCGGGCCTTGCCGCGCCGGCGTCAGTGAAGGAGCCAACCGTGATCGGGTATCCCAACAAGAAAGGTCTCACGATCGAACGGGTCACTTACCCGGCCAGAAACATGGGCACGACGATCGTCGCGAACCTGTTCAAGCCCGCCGGTTTCGATGCGAGCCGAAAGTACGCCGCGGTTGTTGTGACTCATCCCTTCGGCGGCGTGAAGGAGCAGGCCGCCGGTCTCTATGCCCAACATCTCGCCGAGCATGGTTTCGTCACACTGGCCTATGACGCCTCCTACCAGGGCGAAAGCGGCGGTGAGCCGCGCCTGATGGAAGTACCGGCACAGCGCATGGACGACATCAGTTGCGCCATCGACTTCCTGGTGAAGCACCCGCACGTAGACGCGGAGCGAATCGGATCGCTCGGCATCTGCGCAGGCGGTGGGTATGCCCTCTGCAACGCCGCGACCGAGATGCGCGTGAAGGCGGTCGCCGCGGTCAGCCTCTTCAATCTCGGCGAGGCCCGACGGGAAGGCATGGGCACAATCTCTTACGAAGAACGGATGAAGCGGCTGCGGGATGCCGGCGTGGCGCGGTCACGCGAGGCGCGCGGCGAATCCGTGCGGCTGGTGCCGGTGGTCCCGGACAGCCCGGCGGGCTTCACGGAAAGCACGCCGCAACTCTATCGCGAAGGCTACGACTACTACCGCACGCCGCGCGCTCAGCATCCGAACTCGCCGAACCGCTACGCCGTCTCGAGTCTCCCGCTGCAGATGGCCTTCTTCCCATTCGACCAGCTCGACACAATCTCGCCGCGGCCACTGCTCGTCATCGCCGGCTCTAAGGCCGACACCCTCTTCTGGAGCCAGGAAGCGATGAAGAAGGCGAAGGAGCCGAAGGAACTCCACGTGATCGAAGGCGCGACTCACATCGACATGTATGACCGTCCGCAATTCGTGACGCCCGCCGTAGCCAAACTGGCTGCCTTTTTCGGCCGATTGTGACGGAGAGAGATTACCCATGCTACGCAAGCGTTTTGTGAAGTCACATCAACCGGGCATCCTGATCGGCGCCGCCCTGCTGGGGCTGGTGGCGATCGGTGGCGGCAACGCCGCGCCGCCTCCCGTAGTGCGAGTGGACAGCGGCGAGTTGCAGGGCGTGGTTGACGACAGCGTCGCGTCCTACAAAGGCATCCCCTTCGCCGCGCCCCCGGTGGGCGAACTGCGATGGCGCCCGCCTCAACCGGTGGCGCCGTGGACCGGATTGCGCCCGGCGGCAGAATACGGGGCGGATTGCATGCAGGGACGGTTCGGCCCGCCCCCCGCGCCCGGTGCGCCTGCGGCGCGGGTGCCGTCGGAAGACTGCCTGTTCTTGAACGTCTGGAGTCCCGCGAGCGCCGCGCGAGGGGCGAAGCTGCCCGTCATGGTCTGGATCTACGGGGGCGGGTTTATGGGTGGCTCAAGCGCCTCGCCCAACACCTCGGGGACTCAGTTCGCCAAGCAAGGCGTTGTCCTCGTCGCTGCCAATTACCGTGTGGGGCGCTTCGGGTTCTTTGCCTTCCCCGCGCTAAGCCGTGAGCATCCTGACGAGACGAAGGGGAACTACGCGTACATGGACCAAATCGCTGCCCTACAGTGGGTCAAGCGGAACATCGCTGCCTTTGGAGGCGATCCGAACAACGTCACCATCTTTGGGTTTTCCGCCGGCGGGGTCTCCGTGCACAGCCTTCTGGCCTCGCCAATGGCGCGCGGCCTGTTCCACAAGGCGATCGCCCAATCCGGCGGTTCGCGCGACAGCGTGCTGACCGCGCGGCCAATGCGCGAGGACGGCGTCGATCCGAACTACCCGGTGTCGGCGGAGACGATCGGGATCCAATTCGCGCGCTCGATGGGGATCGAGGGCACGGACCAGGCCGCGCTCGCCCGCCTGAGAGCCCTAAGTTCCGAAGATGTCCTTCGCGGCCCGCCGGCCCAACCGGGAGTGAGTGTTCCGCGCTACGAGACGACGCCGATGCTTGACGGCAAGCTGGTGACGGAGACGGCTGAGACCGCATATAAGGCCCGCCGCCAGCCGCGTGTTCCGCTGCTGGCCGGAAGCAACAGCGCCGATACCGCGGGGAACCGGATCAGGGCGACCACCAAGGAACAGTTCTTCGCCCGGTTCGGCCAGTGGAGCGCCCAGGCTAAGGCGGCCTACGATCCCGACGGCTCGACGGATTTGGCCACGCTGATATCGAGAGCAAACGACGACTTCGGCCAGGCAGAGCCGGCCCGATTCGCCGCGGATGCCTTCGCGTCCAAGGGTGCGCCAGCCTATCGCTACCGGTTCTCCTACGTTCAGACCGCAATGCGGGAGCGTATGCGAACCGGGGCTCCGCACGGCGGCGAAATCGCTTTCGTGTTCGGCACGTTGGCGGCCCGTCCGGGCGCGACGATCTCGCCGGAGGATCAGGCGGTCTCCCGGATGGCGCAAAGCTACTGGGTCAACTTCGCCAAGACCGGCGACCCCAACGGCGCAGACCTGCCGGCTTGGCCGCGTCACGATCCCCGCAAGGATTTGATCTTCGAATTCCGCCCCGACGGCTCGGCCGGCGCGGGTCCAGATGCCCGGAAAGCGCGCCTTGACGTGATGCAGTTGGCAACCGATTCGGGAAAGCAGGCCGACTTCTGAGACCTGGGAGTACGGGCGGCGCGGTGGGGCGGTGGCCGCCGGTCCCCTCTGGCACCTCAACGGCACCAGCTTTGGTGCATTGACCGTGTCCCCTCGCGCGCGTAGGATGTGGCAGAAGTATCCATCATGATTATCAGCGGACCGCGACTTCGATTCCCTGCAGCGTGGCTTCTGGCCGCGATGGCACTGCTCGCCCAGCCAATTGGAGATGGCTGGCGTCATATCCCCTTGATCAGCGATGGAAAGCTCGATCCAGCGTGGAGGCAAGTTGGCTGGGGAGTGTTCAGCGTTGACAACGGGGCCCTCCGAACCGACTGCGATGATCGTGGGATGGGCATGCTCCTTTACACCAAGGAGAAGTTCGGCGACGCGCAAATTCGCATTGTCTACCGCTCAGAGAATCCGCAATCGAATGCCGGTGTCTTCGTCCGCATGGACGACGGCGTCCTCGCCAAAGTCGGTGAGAAGTCGCCTGAAGTCCACCGCAACGCGGAAGGGAGACTGTCTCCGGAGATGATCGATCGACTCAAAGAAGCATCAGAAAAGCAGCTCGGCGCCTGGTACCCCGTCCACCATGGCTTCGAGGTACAGATCCTGGATGGTGGCGATTCATGGCACCGAACCGGCTCCATTTACTCCCTCGCAGAAGCCGCTCCCGTTCCGGACGCGCCCTCCTCCGGCTGGCGGACCATGATCATCACCCTGGACGGCGAACACATCGGCGTGGAATTGGACGGCAGACCTCTAAGCGCCTTCGACGCCAGCGCCGCGAACCTCCCCAAGCGGAAGTCGTGGTCCGAGCCCATTCGGGAGATCAAACGTCCCACCCGCGGCTATATTGGTCTTCAAAACCACGACCCTGGCGATGTCGTTTGGTTTAGAGAAGTCAGCGTCCGCCCCCTCCGAACCAGAAAGTGATTGCACGAGCATCCCGTGGGGGATTAGCGCTCACTCCGACAGAAGATGGCCCTGCGCCATCAGTCCAATCGGATGGCGCGCTTCACTTTCCGGAGACGTACGCCCGATACAACGCCGCTACATCTCCGCTTTGAGCGTCACCCGGGTGGATCACCACGCGCCATCGGAGCTCGATCTTCTGTCCTGGCTTCAGTGTTTGGATATTCTCCGGCGCGCTCGCGTCGAATGCGTTTTGACCGAACGGGTTGAGCGAGAACAGCCCGTAGTCTCGGGCGTGCCAGTAAGCAGGATGGCGCGGGTTGGAAGGGTGATCGAACATCGCCACGCCCAGACTTTCGCCATCAAGTTCGGCACTGTAATCGACCCAAGCCGCGCGCTTGCCCCACACCCCCTTCATGCCTGTGCGTCCTTCACTGTCCGTGATCTTGCCGCCACGCCTTTCCGTGAAAGCCTCGGCCAGGCGAATGGCGAAGGCACCCTCCTTTGTGTCGCCTATCTCAACCTCCACGGCGGCTGCCAGAGTGAGGTGGAAATCGATAATGCGGAGCTTCGTGGCGGAGTGGAACGTCATCTCGCGATGTTCCACCAGTAGCGGTTTGCCCTCCGGACCACGCCATTCCATAGTCGCGCTCAATGTGCCGGATCTCCCGTCGTCCTTCCACGACGAATCCACGACGACGATGCGGCCAAGGGGCGACTTCTTGTAAGAGGGATCGTTCTCCCAGAACTTCACGCCATTCACATCGTCATAGGAGAACCAAAGCCCACGATGGTGGAGGTGGTCGCGACTCTCGCCTTCCACCATCTCCATTGGGAACCGCCGTGTGACAACTTTCCCCGAGGCGGAACGAATCGGCGCAAGGAAAGGCTTCGCCGCCTCCTCTCCAAAGTTGAATGTGGTGAAAGGTTTCCCATCGATGCTGATGGAGTGGTCGGCCGGATTGTACCGAACCTGGGCAGAGAGGCTCGCCAGAACGCTGAAGGAGAGAGCCAGCAGGACACGCATGGCAGCCAGTTTATCTCCGCGGCGGACTATAATGAAGCCGCAATGCGCCTCACCAGTGTCGCGGTGGTTTTCGTGTCCATGCTGTTTGCGGCAGTGAATCCCCCGCTACCCGAGTTGAAGGTGGAAGCGACCGATGGCGGCTCCCAGCTCAGGGTTCGTAATGTGGCGAATCAACCCCTGACCGCCTACCTGATCGAGCTTGTAGGCTATCCGGGGTCGAGTTTTGCTTTCTACCAGGAAGGTATCGGCATTCGCACAATTGCGCCAGGTGCGGAGGATCGTATCCTCATCACCAACATGACGGTGGGAGCGGCGCCGGAATATGTGAAGCTCCAGGCCGCACTCTTCGACGACGGCACCTCTGCGGGGTCGGCGGAGAAAGTGGCGCAACTGATCGGGCTTCGCCGCACGACTCTCGAGACGACACGCGAGTTGATCGCGCGCCTCGAAAAGGGCAAAGGCGGCGACAAGGCCGCAATTGTGGAGGCGTTACGCCAGTGGTCCGTGTCGATCCCTGCCCCGACAAGACGGGAGAGAGGCACACCCGTCGCTGTGAGTCGCTCAGTAGAGCGGGATTTGATCTCTACCGCTGCCGCGCAGTTGACAAAGGCTACCTTCGAGGAAGTCATCAACTCGCTGAAGGCCTCCGAGCGCGCACTTGCTTTGAGCAAGCCTGCGCTGTGACTGTCTCTGCCGTTCGGAACCGACTACCTCGTACCTTAGTCCAGGCACCCTCTGGAAATTCGTGAAATGTGGCGTACGGTTCGCGCCGCGGGTCAGTACCCAGGCGGCGGAGTGAACCCTCCGTTCTCCTTGGCTAACAAACCGGCGAGCCGGATCGGCGTGGCATCCTCCAGGTACGGTCCCATGATCTGAATGCCCACGGGCAGTCCCTTGGCGGTTTTGCCTGCCGGCGCCACCGTCGCCGGGCAGCCTGTGAGGATGGCCACGCTCATGTAGGTCACCAGGGCCTGGAGGTACGGGAGCGGCCCTTCCGGCGTCGCCAGGGTCCGGCGGGTCTGATCGCTGTGATCGTGAGGAAAGGCCGGCACCGGCAGTGCCGGCAGCAGGAAGGCGTCGACTTCGCGGAAGTACTGTTGCCAGGCCGCGCGATACGCCAACCGCTGGAGATTGCGCCGCTGCCACGTTGCGAAATCGGCGAGCGACCCCTGGGCGCGCGGATCGTCCTTCGATGCGGCGAACTCGGCGCGCTGCTTCTCCTGCTCCTCGGGTGGAGCCATGCTGAAAGTGAACGCCATCAACATGAACCAGTAAGTGGAAAAGAACTCGCCGAACGAGAACCCCTTTGGCCAGCCGGGCTGGAGCTTTGCGCCCGCCTTCTCCAACATCCGCACCGCCGATTCCAGCGCCGGTTTGACCTCGGAAGACACCCGCATCAGCGGGTCTTCCAGGATGTAGCCGATGCGGAAGTCGCGAATGCGCTCGTGGCGCGGCGCCGGCATCCGCCAGGAGTAGGCGATGGTGTCGGGCCCGTCCGGCCCGCCGAGCACCCCCATCGCCGCTTCCAGGTCCTCCGCCGTGCGCGCCATGGGGCCGCCGCAGGCCAGCAGGGTCGAGAATCCAGGCGGGGTGGGCATGCCGCCCGGACTATGCCCGCGGTCGCTCACTAAGTCGAGCGAAGGCTTGTGTCCGAAGATGCCGCAGCAGTGCGCGGGCGCCCGAATGCTGCCGCCGATGTCCGAGCCCAGCCCCAGAAATCCGAGTCCCGCGGCGAGCGCCGCTGCCGTGCCTCCCGAGGACCCGCCTGGAGTGCGGGCCACGTCCCAGGGATTGTTGGTCGTGCCGTAAATGTCGTTGTAACTCTGACCGTCCATGAGCTGGAAGGGGACATTGGTTGCGCCCAGGATCACCGCGCCCGCTCCCACCAAGCGATCGACCGCCGCCGAGTTGGCCGGTGCGCTTGTGTTCCGTAGCGCCGGAATCCCCCAGGTGCAGGGCCGCCCTGCGATGGCGAAGCTCTCCTTCACCATCACCGGCACCCCGTGGAAGGGCCCGCGTTTCTCCTTGCGCGCAACCGCCTGGTCCGCACGGCGCGCTGCCGCCATCGCCTCCTCGCGCATCAGGTACACATAGGCGTTCAGCTTGGGCTGCAACTTGTCAATGCGCTCGAACGTCTGTCGGGTCAGGTCGACCGAGGAGATCTTGCGCGCGGCGATCGCCACAGCGGCTTCCAGCGCCGAACTGAAGCTGGGATTGAAGTTCTGTGCGGCGGGCGTGGCCAGCGGAGCGGCCAGCATTCCCAGTGCGGTCCGTCGGGTCATGGCCGGATCTTACCACTCAAGGCCTACTTCAGTTACATGAGTGTCATACAACCTCATCGCAGCCTTGCTTGAATAGCCGTGGTGGTAGCGGGGCTCACCTTCAAACGTTGGGGTTTGCCGCCCCGCTCAGACCCGCGCGCCTTTGAACACGCCCCATGGGATGAGCATGGGGACACTCTTCTGGTATTGGCGGTAAGCGTCGCCAAAATCGCCCTCGAGATCGCGTTCCTCCCACCGGGTCGCAATCCAGATCCAGGCAGTCCAGAGGGTGTTGGCCAGCAGTCGGTCCAGCGTGAGATCGGGGCTGGACCAGACAAGCAGGAGAATGCTGAAGTAGAGAGGATGGCGCACCCAGCGGTACGGCCCATTTACGACGAACGCCGGCCTCGGCTCCTCCCGGTCGCGGAGATGGGCCCGAATTGGTGAAAGGCCGAACGGGTCGAAGCCTTTGAGGGCGATCGCGCCCCAGAAGAAGAAGGCGACCGCGAAAAGGGCGACGCCGTTCACGATTTGCAGGGTGAGGCCTTCCCACACAAGCAGGTGGCGGCCGGTCGGCTGCCAGAAAAGTACGACCATCGCCAGGACGATGCTCGATGCAATGCAATATACGGCCGGGTAGGACCATGGCGGGATGAACCGCGCGAGGCGGGCGCGCAAACCCCGGCGCACCATGCCACTGTGCTGGAGGAAGAACAGGAGCAACAAGGAAGCATCCCAGCACAGCATTGCCGCCACCGGCCACTTCGCCTCGTAAGGGCGGATCCATCCCATTGGGGCCAACACGAAGAGACCGATCGAGACGGAACCGGAAACGGCCGCCACCGCTAGGAGACAGCCGGCGAGGAACTTGCGGAACGCGGACATCAGAGTCTGCTCCGTTCGGTTCGGGCTACCAATCAGTCTGTTGGCTGCCTTTGATTGTACTGCCGATTTTGAAGTTGCAGACATGCCGGTCGGATTATCGCGAGTCCACGTTTCCTCGCCCCACCCTCTCTTCGCGACCCAACCATCTCGCCCGTATTCTTCGCCGGACATACTCTGCTTGGATTGGCTGCCAAAACAACGGAACTGGCGCATCCATCGGCGCACGCCGCACGACACCGCGACGAACTTCGCTACTCATACCTGAGCGAGTTGATCGGGTCGAGACGCGACGCCTGCCTGGCCGGATACCAGCCGAAGAAGATCCCTACCAGCGCCGAGAAGAGGAAGGCCAGAATGATGGCCGGCGCGCTGATCTGCGTACTCCAGTGCGCCAGTGTGGAGATCAGCCAGGAGGCACACACCCCGGCGACGATCCCGGCCATGCCGCCTGTCAGTGAGAGAGTCACAGCCTCCACCAGGAACTGCGCACGAATGTCCCGCATGCGCGCGCCAATGGCCTTGCGGATGCCGATCTCCTTCGTCCGCTCCGTCACCGAGACCAGCATGATGTTCATGATTCCAATGCCGCCCACCACCAGCGAAACGCTCGCAATGGCGCCAAGCAGAACCGCCATGACGTGCGCGGACTCCTCTTGCGCCGCGAACACCTCCGAGAGATTGCGCACCGTGAAGTCGTCGTCCGCGCCGGGTTGGAGGTGATGCCGCTGGCGCAGCAGCGCGGACACCTCCTGGATGGCGGTATCGATCTGCGACGAGCTTGCCGCCTGCACCAGAATGCTGCCGACGGAGCGAGCCCCCGCCTGGCTCGCGCCCAGAACGCGCTTCTTTGCCGTTGAGATCGGGATCAGTACAACATCATCCTGGTCCTGGCCTGATGGGCTCTGCCCCTTCGCCACGAGGACTCCGCCCACGCTGAATGGTACGTTGCGGATGCGGAACACCTGCCCCACCGGATCGGCGTCACCGAAGAGGTTCTTCACGACGGTCTCTCCCAATAGGGCCACGCGCGCGGATGCGTCCACATCCTGCGTCGTGAAGGGCTGACCGTTCATCAGCCGGAGGTCGCGAACGTCGAGATACTCCGGCGTGACGCCATAGACCGTCGTCGCCCAGTTCGCGTTGCCGTAGATCACCTGTGCCCCGCTGCGAACCATTGGCACCGCGGCTGCAACCGACTGGCACTCCGTCTCCATTGCGGCCGCATCGTCTTCCGTCAGCGACAGGCTCGCGCCGCTGCCCATCCTGATTCCGTTCGCGGTGAGGCTGCCTGAAAGCACCACCACGAGATTGCTGCCCATCGAGCTGATCTGCGCCTGAATTCGTTCCGTCGCGCCGGACCCCACCGAAACCATGGCGATGACGGCTGCGACTCCGATGATGATGCCCAGCATGGTCAAGCCGGACCGCATCCGGTTCGCCGCAAGCGCCGACAGCGCCATCCGCGCGCTCTCCATCAGGTTCTTCATCACGTCGCCTCCTCTCGCCAACGGACTAGAACGGCCTCCCGCGCGGCCCCGCGCCGCCGCTGCGCGGCGTCAGCACGCTAGATGCCGATGAGCTTTGATCGCTCGCGGCGAGCTGCGCCACCACTACTGAGTCGCCCGCCTTCAAGCCGCCGCCGGTTACCTCGCTCCACGTGCCGTCCGTGGCTCCAATACTCACCGCCACAGCGCGCACCCCGCCATCCGGACTCAACACGTACACGGCCTGGGCCACGCCGCGCTGGCCGCCGGCGCGTCCCGGAGCCGCAGTATCCTTGCCCAGCGGCGTGAAGCGCAAGGCCGCATTCGAGACTCGCAGAACTCCATCGCGCCGCCCGGTGACGATCTTCACGCTCGCCGTCATGCCGGGGTAGAGACTGAGGTCTGTGTTGTCCACCGCCACCACGACGTCGTACGTGATCACGTTCTGGATGTTCAGCGGCGCCTTCCGCACCTCTCGCACCGAGCCGTGGAACACGCGTCCCGGATAAGCGTCGACCGAGAACATCGCCGCCTGTCCCACCTCCACCTTGCCGACGTCGGCCTCGCTGACGTTCGTGTCCACCTGCATCTTCGTCAGGTCCTGCGCGATCTCGAAAAGCGTCGGAGCCTGCAAGCTCGCGGCCACCGTCTGGCCGACGTCCACATGCCGTGCAATCACGGTTCCGTCGACGGGCGCGTGAATGTAAGTGTGGTCCAGGTCTGTCTGGGCCTGGGCAAGATTCGCCTGGCTCTGCCGCACCTGCGCCTGCGCCGCATCCACCAGCGCCTTGGCCACCACGACCTGCGCCTCGGCCGCCCGTACGCTTTCATCGGACGCGTTCACCTGCGCCTTCGCGGCATCCAGGTTGCCCATTGAGGTGTCATAGGTGGCCTGCGCGGTTTCCAGATCTTCCGCCGACAGAATCAGGTCCTTCGACAACGCCATGCGCCGGTCGTACTTATACTTCGCGTCCTTCACGCTCGCCTGCGCCCGCATGACGTTTGCCTGAGACGCCGCCAGGTTCGCCTTCGCGGCCGCCACCTCTGCCTGCCGAGCCTGGATCTGCGCCTGGGCATTTGCGACGGCCACCCGCGCGGCATCCACGGAGGCGTTGGCCTGCCGCACCCGGGCTTCAAAGATCTCCGGGTCGATCCGCGCAATCAACTGGCCCTTCGTCACCTTGCTGTTGAAGTCCGCGTAGAGGGCGAGCACATTCCCTGAGACCTGCGACCCCACCTGCACCGTCACCACCGCATTCGGCGCGCCTGTCGCCGCAACGGTCAACAGCAGGTCCCCCTTCGCCGCCGGGATTGTCCGGTAGGCCTGCCCGGAATGTCCGTGAAGCAGCATCCACGAACCTACCCCTCCGGCAAGGACCACGGTCCCCAGAACCAGCGTCCATCGAATGGACTTCTTGGGGCTCATGAAGAGTACCTCCATCTTGTCAGGCGCCGAGCGCGCCTTCGCTGTTACGACGTCCCCTGCCGGGCCGGAGCCCCGTAGCCTGCACTGTCCGTAGCTTTTGTAGTTGTCCGGTTTTGTTAACACGTTAGTTGTCCGGTCTGACCTCAAGTTTGCCATTGGTGGCACAGCCGTAGCGAAGCCC
>JBOZRR010000057.1:0-27342 GCA_050789245.1 Bryobacteraceae bacterium
GGCCTAAAACGATTTCAGAATCGGTCAAAATCAAATCTCCCAAGATTGTTTTACCAACCTGGGATTAGGGCCTGCCCCCGGAATTGATCAAGAGCCTATACTGTCCAGAAAACTTGGGCAGCAGATCGCACTGATGAGATTTGGTGAAGAATATTTTCAGCGCTGGAACTATGCAGACCGTCCGCTAGGCCGGTTCAGCATGTACTGGTTTGCGCGGCGTTACTATGCTGCCCTGGTGCGGAAGTCAGCAATGCGCCGGGGTGGGAGGCTGCTCGAACTGGGTTGCGGGCTAGGCCATCTGCTGCAATTGCTCGATCAAGACTTTCGTTGCTTCGGTGTGGACATCGCCGATTACTGCATTCGCCGGACGTTGAGCACCGCGCCGGGCGCGACTGGACTGGTCGCCGATGCGGGAAGCCCGGGCGTCTTCAGACCACAGACCTTTCAGGCGATTGTGGCTCTGCACGTGCTTGAGCATTTGGAGAACCCCGCAAATGCCATCGCCGAAGTCCACCGGCTGCTTGAACCGGGCGGTGTCTTCTTGTTTGCGACTCCAAACCCGGTTTACGCTCTGCGCCGTTTCAAGAACCCGCGCACGGATGCGATCGGGAAGGACGAAACCCACATCAATGTTCAGGAACCGGACCGATGGCTGACGTGGTGCCGGGCCGCGGGCTTTCAGGTCGAGGCCCATTTTGGCGACGGCCTCTGGGACACTCCGTACTTCAAGTGGATTCCGGCCAGGCTGCAATTCGCCATTCTCGGCGTGCCGGCGCTGCTTCAGGTGTTGACCCGTGGGATGTGGATGCCGGTCTCGCTCGGGGTGAATCAAGTCTTGGTGGCACGGCGGCCGATCACGGAAGCATAGCTAAAGAGCAAGCGAACCGGGCGAAAGGGGAAGTAAAGAAACTGCAATGCCGACGGCAGCGGCCAAGAGTTGAAATCTTCCTGATTCGGAGTAGCGGCCAGGTTCCATAGATAGAGCAGCCGGTCGCGAAGGCGCTCTCTGCATCGCCAATGAAAGGATGCCCGCTGGCGGGGTCCCCACGTGCAATCGGGCTCGACGGCGAAGCGGCGCAGTGCGTCGTTGTGGAGCCCTTCGAAGACCGGATCCGATGCGACGGCCTCGCGGATCGATTGGGGACATGGGAGTTCAAGCAACTCATCCGCCAAGGTCATGCCGAGTGCCAGCATGCGAACGCCTCCCAGCATCCGTGCGCGACAGAGCGTAGCCTCCCAGTCAAGTTCGGGGGCGGCACGAACCAGGAATGCGACCGCGACGACGAATTCGAGGCAGCGCCAGGAGTGCTTGGCTCCGTGGAGGCAGAGCGCCAGGAGAAGGTCTTCCGGGGCCAGTGCCGTCACTGGCTGACCCAGGAGCATGTCGGTGCGGGCACGATCCCAGATTCCCGATCTCTCAAGAGGGAAATGAAAAGCGGCTGGGGCGAAGCCGGTGTGCACTTCGATCGGCACGGCATTCTGCCGAACAAATGGGAAGTGGTGCTCGCCGCGAACCGAGATCAGGGCGTTTGCATAGCGTGAGGAGTGGTCTATCCGGAAGCCAGCGCACCGTAGAACGAAGCAGGCTGGGCGCAAATCGGAGTGGCGAACAATGACGTCAAGATCGGAGAATTCGCGTGCAGAGAGATCGCCGTACGCGGCGGCCGCGAGAAGGGGGCCCTTGAAGGGAATAGCGCGAATGCCTGCGGATTGCAGTTGACCAAGAACCTCGAGGAGTTGGGCCGCGGCCACGCGACTGCGAGCAGCTACCTCTCGGGTGTGACTATTCAGCGCGTTTGCGAGCGGCAGTGGTACCGATAATCTTGACGAGGCGAGAAACCGGTAGAGGAGCGGCAACAAACGGTGATCGGCAGCCAGTTGGATGAGCCGCTCCCAGGACTCATAGGTGGCCAGAGGCATTTCCACTCGATCCTTGCGATGCAAAAGGCTCTTAATAGCCTCCAGCAGGAAAAGCCGCTCAGGGGTCAAGCCGGAAAGTGTCGAAGGCTGCCGCTCAGCCATGTGTCCCCGCCATGGACTCCTTCAGAAATTCGGCGGCGCGGCCCAGCAAGGAGAGGTCTCGGGGCCGAATGAAACGTGCAGGGGGGATGGCGGACGCAAGCCTCGTGCACCGTTCGAAGTGTAGGGCCTCAGTCCCGGACATTTTGAGCAGCGGCGCGAGAAACGAGTGACGCATTAGGAGGCGGAACTGACTCTGGGGGTCCAGTGGAGAGATGCCAAGGCTCTCGCCATCCCAAAGCTCATAGACGCTAGACAACCGAGTGGGAGCCGCGATTACGGGGCCGGCGCAATGCAGGCCGCGCTTGTCTTCCTGATGCCAGAGACGGGGGAATTGCGCCGGGTCAAGGCCTGCCGCGAGCAGTGAGTCGGGCCGCAAGCGGATCTGTGCTCCGCCTGGCAGGACGACCGACAAGTCGTCCCGCCACGTGACGACAGCGTGGTCGTCGGACAGGACTCCAAACCCATGGACGGAGCAGGCGTGGGCCATTGTCGACTTGCCCGCGCCCGACGCTCCAAGTAGAACGACGGCCTCCCCGTTCCAACTGACGGCACTTCCGTGCAGCACAACGCAGCCGCGCTGGTGCAAGAGAATCGCGAGTGCCGGACCGGTGAGCCATGGAGCCACGGCATCATCGGGCAGATGGCTCTCCACGAGAATCTCGGTCCCATTGGAGATGCGGATCGCCCCGAAGGAAGGATGGAACAAGTAACCAGCGTGAAGATCGTGCCAGGAATGCCGCCCGCTGTCGAGGGCCGCTTGAGGGGGCGAAACACCCCCTCTCCGGATGACAGCATCCGGAGAGGCGCCGCCGGACGGATAGCCCGGCAAGTCAATGTCAGAGGCGAAGGATAGCCCGTACGCGAAGTACGACGCCATCGGCAACCACTTTCTACAACTGCGATGGATTCACGGTCGGAGTGATCGTTGGAGTCGGAGTCGGAGTAAGTGTTGGAGTAGGTGTCGGTGTCGGGGTAGGTGTCGGTTCGGGGCCCGGTGTCGGCGTAGGAGTCGTACCTAGCGTGATCGTTGCCACATCACCGTGCTCGATCAGTTTCGGTGTCTGGTATGGAAGGCGAGTAGGTGTTGATCCTGAGTTCATGGGAGTTCCAGAAGCCCGATTGTGACAGATTGAGGATTGTCAAGACAAGTAACTTGCCGGATCAGACTTGCCGGGGACAAGTTTCTGGTACTGGGGCGCCAATTCGCTACCCAGGATCGTCCCGCCGAAACACTGGAGCCAGGCGTGTGCTTCAAGGCTTCCTTCCGATCCGTGACGGGCGCCGATGTGGATCTGTGAGGCCCAGCCTTTTCGCCGAAGAAGGAACTGCCCGGCGAGTGCCTGAACGAGACAGGTTGCCGTGGAATCCGTGGCTGCAACCGCATCCGAAACGGCACTCGACAACGCAGTGCCCACCGGATCGACTGAATACAGAGGCCTTCCCGATCTAGCGTACTTTCCCAGGATGTCGTGCACGATACCGAAGGGGAGTAGCCGGACCACTGATCGCGCGGCGAACAGCGCAATGCGGACTTCGGACCGGCTCCACGGCGCCACGAAATCAACCCTGCGACACCAGTCCGCGCTGAATCATGTCGGCGAGCAGGTTGAGTACATCTTCCCGCAGACGCGGTTCGTCGACCTCGTACACGGCTAACAGGTGCGCAATGATCGCACCGACCGTGTGAGGCCCGTCTCGAAGCAGGTCCCAGATCCTTGTCCCGACTGGATTCAGGCCGTAATATTGACCATCCTCCATGCCAAGGATAACGGTCTCCCCTGCGACGTTCGAGGAGAGGTGCCGAGGCACAGCGTGGACGAGAGTCTCCAGGTCAAGCTGACTGACCGCCATGACACTTCAGTATACGGTGCATATCGCAGGTCGACTACAATTGCTGAGTCACGGGACGTTGTCCCGCGGCCGGAGCTACAGACATCGGCTGGACTGCCGCCACACCCTGAGACTCGCGTGAAGATCCTGGCAATCCTCAGTTACTACGCCCCTCATTGGACGGGACTCACTCGCCACGCGCAAATTCTGGCAGAGGAACTTGTGGCGCGCGGCCATGAAGTCACTGTGCTTTGCGTTCGCCACGAGCCCTCTCTGGCTGTGGAAGAAACGCTAAACGGTGTCCGAGTCGTCCGTGTGCGCCCGTGGGCACGACTTAGCCGGGGATTCATCGCGCCGGCATTTCCCGCATCGGCCGCGAAATGGATCACCTGGGCCGACGTCGTGCAGATCCACACACCGCTGCCCGAGGCCGCGCTCGTGGCTCTCTTGTGCCGTGTCATTCGCAGACCGCTGATGATGACCCATCACGGCGACGTCGTGATGCCCCATGGAGCATTCAACCGGTTCGTTGAGTGGTCTGCCGGTTTGGTCTTGAAGACAGCCGGCCGTTTGGCAGACGTTGTCACGACCTACAGTCTCGACTATGCGGAGAACTCCCCGCTCCTTCGCAGCTTCGGTGGAAAGCTAGTAGCTATACCACCTCCGGTCCCAACCCCGCCGGAGGCCCGCGATGGTACTGCGAAGTTGCAGACTCGGCTCAGGATGGAGGGCGGACCCGTCATCGGAATTGCCGGACGTTGGGTGGAAGAGAAGGGATTCGACTACCTCCTGAAGGCGCTGCCGTTGCTCTGTGAAAAGTTTCCCGGCGTGCAGGTTGTTCACGCCGGCGGCGTGGACATCGCCTACGAGCGATTCTTCGAACAATGCCGCAACCTGGTCGAGCAGCATTCGGGAAGGCTCACATTTCTTGGCCTATTGGAAGATTCACACGAGATGGCCGCGTTCTACCGGATGTGCGACGTGTTCGTGTTGCCCAGCCGATCCGACATGTTCGCCCTGGTCCAATTGGAGGCGCTGCTTTGCGGCACGCCTGTCGTAGCGACGGACATCCCCGGCGCCCGTGTCGTCGTGCGTGAAACCGGGATGGGCCTCCTCGCGCCGCCGCGCGACGCGGATGCTCTGGCCTGCACAATCACCGCGGTCTTGAATGACAGACCCCGCTTTCTTCCCGATGTGCGTCGAGTCCGTGCGTTGTTCGGATTTGAAGCTTCGGTCGATAAGTACGAGGAAACGCTGCGCATCATGGTGGGCTTTCCGGACCGGAATCGCGCGCCCACGCTGAATGCGCACGACATGAACCGGCTTGCGACGCTTCTTAGAAATGAAGCTGACATGGCATTCCGCCGCCGCGCGATGCGAATGGCGGGGTGGCTCGAACTTCGCGACGGTGAGCGCATTCTGGACTGCGGGTGCGGCATGGGCTTCTATCTGATGCTGATGTCACGCCTCCGCAAGTTGACGCTGGTTGGCCTTGACGGTGACGGCGGCCGCCTTGCATGGGCACGCCGCGAGAGGGTCCCGGCGTCGCTCGCTCACGGCGACATAGAGAATCTTCCATTCAGGGAAGGCTGCTTCGACAAAGTCTTGATGAGCGAGGTGCTGGAACATCTACAGGACGACGTGCAGGGCTTGCGGGAACTCTTTCGCATCCTCAGACCGGGCGGAGTCTTGGTGCTCAGTGTCCCGCATGCCCGGTATCCCTTTGGCTGGGACCCCATCAACCGGATCTGGATTGCACTCGGGGGACAACCGATCCGGCGCGGGCCGATCGCCGGCATCTGGTCGAATCACGAGCGCTTGTATGAGCCGCTGGCTCTGGCTTCAGCGGTGCGGGCAGCGGGCTTCGAAGTTGAGGTAATCGAAGAAGCCACGCATCACAGCTTCCCGTTGATCCACTTCCTGGTCTATGGGATTGGCAAACCCCTACTCGAGGGCGGCTTCCTGCCTACGCGCCTTCGCAAGAATGCCGACCGGTTCTCAGGTGAACGCAACCAGGGGAGTTGGCTGAATCCGATCAACTTCGGCGTTGCTATTCTCCGGTGGTTTGACAGGCCGAACGACAGGCGGACGGTGGGGTCGAAGAAGACTTTTGTCAATGTCCTCTTGAAGGCGCGGAAACCTGAGGCGATTGGCGACAACCGCACAATCGGTGGAGCCGCTGCCGGCGAGCCATAGCCGACAGCCTTCAGAACAGGAGCCGGATTGAATGGCGGCTCGCCTAGACAGGCGGCAGCGCTGTTGGGGTCGGCGAATTTGTCGGCGTGTTTGTGGGAGTGTTGGTTGGTGTATTCGTCGGAGTGTTCGTAGGCGTAACCGTCGGCGTATTTGTCGGGGTGCTCGTGGGAGTGACGGTCGGCGTATTCGTAGGAGTGTTCGTAGGGGTGTTGGTTGGCGTGTTCGTGGGTGTATTGGTCGGTGTGCTGGTGGGAGTGTTCGTCGGAGTGTTTGTGGGCGTGGCGGTAGGTGTGTTCGTAGGCGTATTGGTTGGGGTCGGCGTCGGGTCGATATCGTAGCAGAACCTAACCGCGCTCAAACCATATGGCTCACCACTGTTCGGGTTGACTGGTGCACTGAGGCCATTCCCCGATTTTGCTTCGTTCGGATAGGTGTAGACGTTCGCATTGGGACCGCCCTTGACGATGATGACGTCAATTCCGTTGGTGGATG
This sequence comes from Bryobacteraceae bacterium, assembly GCA_050789245.1. Taxonomy (GTDB): domain Bacteria; phylum Acidobacteriota; class Terriglobia; order Bryobacterales; family Bryobacteraceae; genus PNKE01. Next base: position 6,541 of record JBOZRR010000057.1, read on the forward strand.
TCCAATTGAAGTAGATGCCGTCCTGGGTGTCGATCGTGAGCAAATTGCCTTCCGCAAGCGGATACGTGCCGCTGATGTTGCAGATGAACTCGAACAGCTTGCCCGCGAGTTGAACCGCCTTGTTCCAGTCGCCCTTCTTGCCCTGCGCGATGTAGCCATTAGGGTACTGCTCCAGTAACGCCTTTGCCTGGAGCCATGTCTGCTGAATGTCGTTGGGGATTGTCTTGCCGGCCAACTTGTTCAGCTCGATAGCAATCACTTGCCGTGCCAAAATCCAGTACGCATTGCCTGCAACTTGCTGCCAAAGGGCCGCGTAGTATGTCGTGCCGGCAGTCAAGTTCAGGAATGGAGTGGAGGCTCCTTGCGGAAGCTTCGCCCAGGTGCTGTCGTAACGGGCGGGGCCGAACTCGGAATGGGTCTTCCAGTAGCCATGCCCCTTCCAGCATTCACCCCTGGAACATTCGACCACTAACTCCTTATCCCAATACCCGAGATCAGTACAACTTGGATTCCCGGGCACGACCACCGGAGTGGGTGTGCTCTCGACGTTCTGCGCGAAAGTGGAAGGCAGTCGAACGTACCAGACGGCCGCTGCTCCGATCAGGAGTGAGACAACGGTGAGCTTTCCCAGTTTGGCCCGGTCGACCATGATCCCTCCAGCCGTGGCGGCACATTATGAGCGCCCAGCGATGCCGCAGGCTCCGCAGTGATGATCGATTGTAGGGGTGGACTGTCGTCACGTCAACAGCAACAAACGATTTCCTGATTCGAGCCAACTGGTGGTACCTCCTCAAACCTCATGGGCGGATTCGCAACCTGCCCCGCCAGGGGAGTGTTTGCGCTGGGATCCCCTTGCGCTGCTTAGGCTTGAAATTTTAAGGCCCTGTCGAGGATTCAGGGAGTTTGGCAACCCTAAGGAAGGCTGGTCCTGTCGGAGAGAATTGGCTGTGTAGCACGGCCTCAAAAGTCAGGAGGGGTACCACAGGGACTATGGGACTTCCGGGACTCGACGATTGGTGGACCCGTCCCAGTCCGGATGGTAGACTGAGGCTCCTTCGGTCATTTGCCGGCCCATTGGTCGCAATGGCGGGAGATTATGGAACGGCGATGGAGTCGGCTGACACCACAGAAATGAAACGTTGCGCGGCGCCACGGGGCAGATGTGCGAAACGGCGCCTCGTCTCGGTGGTGAGAATGGCGGCAGGGCCGGCCAGCCGGCAGGCCTCCCGCGCGCAACGAGTGGATTCGCTACGCTCGCGGACTGCCAACGCACCCAAGCTTTCCAAGCAGACGCGTCCCAGCCTATGACTCCCTTGTCCATTGCGATGCCTGCGCACAACGAAGCCGAGCATATCGAGCAATGCGTCTCGGAGTGGCATTCCGAAGTGATCTCCAAGGTGCCAGGCTCCGAACTGATTGTGGTGGACGATTGCAGCACCGATGGGACTGCTGAACGCCTCCGTGCGATGGCCGAAAGTCTACCCCAGTTACGAGTCCTACAAACACCACAGAACAGCGGGCACGGAAGAGCGGTCCGCTACGGCTTGGATCGCTGCTCCGGCGAGTTCGTCTTTCAGACAGACAGCGACCGTCAGCACATTCCCGAAGATTTCTGGCGCCTCTGGGAATTGCGTCAAACTGCCGATCTCATCCTTGGCCGGCGGGAGCAGCGTGCTGATGGCTTGACTCGCCGGCTGATCTCAACTGGCTTGCGCGTCTGCAACGCCATGCTGTGGGGATTGTGGATCAGGGACGCAAACTGCCCTTTCAAACTCATGCGCGGCAGCGCGCTGCGTTCGGTTCTTTCGGCCATTCCGGGTGACGCGTTCATCCCGATGGTGATGGTCTCGGTGCTCGCGCGCCACATGAAGTATTCCGTGGCGGAAGTCCCGGTTCGACACTTGCCTCGCACGGCGGGCCAACAATCGCTGAAAGGCATCGCCAAGTGGATACGCGTTGGTAGCGCCTGCGCGGCAGAGATGCTGCAGCTTCGTTTCTCTGTCATCGGACGGACGTTCACACCGTCAGAGCAAGCGGTATCTGTTCGCAAGGGCAGGTGAGTTTGAGGTCGCCGTCGTCCCCATCAGACTCCGCGCCGATGCCGCACGAGCGAAGTGTCGCCGCCGACCTCACTGTGCTCGAGTACCTGCGAGCGAAGTTTACGTTGAGAGCCGGTTGGCGCAAATCGTCCGCGGGTGCTCGATCTAGGCCCGGGTGGAGCGTGCTGCTGCTCGTAGCGCTGTTTGCCTGCGGAGCCTATTTGCGGTTTGTCGGAAGCGGCTGGGGCGAAGGGCAGTTCCTCCATCCGGATGAGCGCTTCCTGACATGGGTAACGACAGATATCGCGCCGACCAAGCTATCCGGCTACTTCGACACCAAGAACTCATCTCTGAACCCGCACAATCGGGGGCACAAATTCTTTGTGTATGGGACGCTGCCGTTGTTCGCGGTGCGTCACCTCTCCGCCCTGTTTGTGGAGAAACCAGGGTTCGGAGATGTAGCCCAAGTAGGCCGTACGCTGGCTGCGATCACGGATCTGTTCACCGCGTTGCTGGTCTACCTTCTTGCCGCGAGGATCGCTAATCGCAAGGCGGCGTGCCTGGCGGTGAGCTTCTATCTCTTTGCGGTCCTTCCAATCCAGTTATCTCACTACTACAAAGAAGACATCTTCGCGAGTTTCTTCTGCGTAGCGGCGATCTACTGTGCCGCCCGTCTGTCTGATCAGGAGCATGGGCGATGGTTCTGGACTGCGGCATGGGCTATTTGCTCCGCTTGCGCCGCGGCGAGCAAGCTGAACGCTGGCTTGGTCGTGCTCACTTGGCCCGTCGTGCTGGCGATCCGCTCCCAGGTCTTCTCGATGCGCCGGCGAGACACTCTGTATCTGTCCGCACTCGCCGCCACTGCCTTCCTGGTCACCTTTCGCATTTTCCAGCCATACGCATTCGTTGGGCCAGGATTCTTTGGCGTCCAGTTGAACCCGGCGTGGTTGTCAAACATGCAGGAGTTGTGGGCGCAGACATCCGGCATGGTGGATTCTCCGCCCGCGCTTCAGTGGGCCCGCCGGTCGCCGTGGTTCGCATTGCAGAATCTCGTGCTGTGGGGACTTGGCCCAGGACTTGGCTTCCTCTGCCTCGCCGCCATGGTCTGGACCGGATGGCGAATCGTGAGCGGGGACTGGCGGAAGTTTATGCTGCCGTGGGGCTGGGCGCTTTTGATCATTGGACTGACGTCACTTTCGTTCGTCCCGACAATGCGCTATTTATTGCCGGCCTATCCGGCGCTCGCAATTGTGGGCGGATGCGCGAGCGCAGCTTGGTGGAACCGGCGTGCCGTCCGCATCGCTGTACTGGTGGTGGTGTGCATCACGGGCGCCTGGGCCATTGCGTTCTCCAGCATCTACACTGCGCCGGTTACTCGCATCGCCGCGTCGCGGTGGATCCTCAGTAACGTACCGGCGCCAATCCAACTGGTGATAACGTCCGGAGGATCTCAATCGAATCTCCCGCTTCCCTTCGGCAGAGACCGCAGCCTGATTCCGGCAGCGCCGTATGAGGCGGACTTCGAGGCCCGGTCGACCGGCACGGTGGTAGAGGTGCGGCTGCCCCGCGTGAGCCCTGTTCATTGCGGTGAGGGCGGCGCCACCTGCGTCGGCTACCGGCTACGTGCAGACCTGATCTGGACGGGTAACTCGAAGGTGGTCGCCTCTGGTTCAATCAATGCGGAACCGAAAGGCAATTCGTCCGCGTCAGAAGTGAAGATCCGGATTGACCCAGCGGCGGCGATCAGCAAGGGGGAGCGCTATCGGATCAGGTTGACTCTTGAGGGTGCACACCCCGGCCTAAAACTGGCAGGAGCCGTGATCGCGAACGAGAGCACTTGGGACGATGCCCTGCCGTTGCGCATCGATGGCCACGACCCGTTTGGCGGACTCTATCCAGATCCGCTGAATTTCGAGATGTACTGGGCGGAGAATGGCGAAAAACTCAGTCGCTTCCTGACAAACCTGGAACGAGCAGACTACATCTTCATCAGTTCGAACCGGCAGTGGGGCACGGTCACTCGCGTGCCGGAACGGTATCCGCTGGCCACCACCTACTATCGCGAGCTTCTGGGTTGCCCGGCCGGTCGCGAGGTCGAGTGGTGCTATCGCGTAGCTCAAGTCGGCACATTCACGGGGACGCTCGGATTTGAGTTGGTTCGCGTATTCGAGTCCCGGCCGCGCCTTGGACCTTTCTCGCTCAACGACCAGTTCGCCGAGGAGGCATTCACGGTATACGACCACCCAAAGGTCTTCATCTTCCGGAAGCTGGGCTCGTTCGACGCATCATCGGTCCAGCGCAAGTTAAGCGCAGTAGACCTGACCCAGGTCGTGAATGTGCTGCCCGCCCAAGCCGGCTCGTTTCCGGCAAATTTGATGCTCCCGGCTCAAGTGGCGCAAAGGCAGCAGGCCGGAGGGACGTTCCGCGAGAGATTCGACCCGAACGCAATCGTGAATCGGTCGCAATGGCTTTCGGCCGCTGCCTGGTACCTCATGCTGTCGATTCTCGGCTGGTGCGCATACATCCTGTTGCGAGTTCCATTCGCGGGTCTGCCGGATCGGGGCTACCCGCTGATGAAGGCCGCGGGTTTGCTCCTGTTGAGTTACATGGCCTGGCTTGGAGCTTCGATCGGCTTGACGTTCTCGCGAGGCGAAATCGCGGTGCTCGCATCGTTCCTGATCGGAGCCGCCTCCGTCATCGCCTGGCTGAGACGCTCCGAGCTTCTCGAAGAACTTCGTGAACGCAAACGCTATTTGATCGGACTGGAACTCCTGTTCCTGTTCTGTTTTGTCGCGGCATTGCTGGTGCGGTACGCCAATCCTGACCTTTGGCATCCATGGCGCGGCGGCGAGAAGCCGATGGATTTCTCGATGTTGAACGCGGTCATGAAGAGCACATCCTTCCCTCCGTACGACCCGTGGTTTGCCGGTGGTTACGTCAACTACTACTACTTCGGCTTTGTGCTCGCCGCGGTGCCGGCGGTGGCGCTGGGAATCCCGCCATCGGTCGCATTCAATCTGGTGATCGCAACACTATTTGCGATGATTGCGGCGGGTGCTTTCTCGCTCGGCTGGAACGTGGTGGGAACCGATCGCAAAGCAAGCACGCGGACGAGGTGGCGTGCGGGACTCACTGCCTTGATCGCAATGGCGCTCGCTGGCAACATCGCGATCACCCGCGTGCTCACAGACGCGCTTGCCACGCTCGGTCGTTCGGATAGCGGAACGGGGCCGCTTTCCTATGTTTGGTATGTGGCCCGCGGCGTCAAGAGTTGGATCTCCGGCGCGGATCTGCCTCTGGACCCGGCGCAGATTTACTGGGCTCCGAGCCGTGCCATCACCGTCACCGACGGATCGTCGCCAATCACGGAGTTCCCGTACTTCACGTTTCTGCTCGCAGACCCCCATGCGCACTTCTTCGCTCTTCCGCTCGCACTGCTGGTACTGACAACCGCGGCGGCCGCCTTGTTCTTCCGTGACTCCGTTCGGCACGCGCCCGCACGCTTTGCCGCGCTTCTCACATTCGCCGCTCTGTGCACGGGATCGCTTCGCGTGACGAACACGTGGGATTTCTATCCCTATCTGCTGTTAGTCTGCTGTGCGTTCGGTTACTCGGTCTGGAGCTCACGGTGGGGCGGGTCGATCGACGGTTTTGTTGGGCGGCGCTTCGCGATTGCCCTCGCCGCCGCTGCGGCCGTTACCTGCGCTGCTGTTGCGCTCTACGCCCCATTCTTCCGATGGTTCGGCAGCGGCTATGGCCGGCTCATTCTCTGGAAAGGCGAACACACTCAGGCCAGCTCCTGGTTTCTCCATTGGGGGATCTTTCTGTTCGCTGTGGTCAGTTGGCTGGCAGTGGAGACCTTCCGGTGGATGGCGCAGACGCGACTCGGAGAATTGCGTCGAATGCGTTCGCGCATTGGAGCCGTCCTTTCAATGGTCGTTGCGGTGGTGCTGGTGGGAGTCTTGCTGCGGTACTTGGGGGTAGCCATCGCGGCGCCTGCACTGGCGCTTATCGCTTGGATCTTCGCAGTTGCGCTGGCCATCGAACTCCCGTTGGCGAAGAAGGCAGTTCTCTGTACATTGGCTTTCGGCCTGATGTTGACGTTGTTGGTTGAGGTAGCCGTGCTCCACGGTGACATCGGCCGCATGAACACGGTTTTCAAGGTCTACCTGCAAGCCTGGACATTGCTCTCCATCGGCGCCGCCTGCGCGCTCACGTGGACACTGACGAGCCTGGAATGGAGACGCTGGCCCGTGTGGACAGCCGCATTGATCGTGCTATCAGCGATTGCGCTTTCGTACCCGATTTTTGGGACCAAGTCCAGGATCGCTGACCGCATGGCAACTGAAGCGCCAAGAAGTCTGGACGGGATGGCTTTTCTTGCGCACGCCCGTTACAGCGACAACGGCGCGGAGATGGATTTGGCCAAGGATCTGGAAGCCATTCGCTGGATGCAGCAGAACGTCGATGGCTCGCCCGTGATCGTGGAAGCCAACCTGCCTGAGCTGTATCGATGGGGCTCCCGATTTTCCGTCTATACGGGTTTACCCGGCGTGGTGGGTTGGGACTGGCACCAGAGACAGCAGCGCGCGGTCGTGCCTCCTGAGTGGGTCAGACAGCGGATCGACGAAGTGAATTACTTCTATACGACCTCGGACATCGCCTCCGCCTCCGCCTTTCTTCGCAAGTATGGCGTGCGCTACATCGTGCTCGGTCAACAGGAACTAATTCGTTACCGTGGCCTCGGACTGGCGAAGTTCGAGGATCTGGCCGCCCCATGGAAGCCTGTCTATCGCGACGGCGACACCGTCATATACCGGGTGAAAGGATGAGCACGCATCGTCGATCGAGGTCGTTTCGATGAGTTACCTGACGATTGCCCTTACGCTCGTCCTGCTCTACGTCAATCTGGTCGGTCTCGCGCTGGCATGTCGCCGCCTGTTTGGCACCTATGCCCTCTCCCGGGTCGTCGCGCCAGTCGCGTTCTGTCTCGTCTTCTTCTGCCTCGAACATGGAGTGGGGCTCGGGCGTCTCAACTGGCTGTGGCCGCTCACGACGGCGGCGGCCGCCTTGCTGATCGTCCGTTCGCGGGAGGTTGTGCTTTCGAATTGGAAGTTCGAGGCGGTATTCCTGCTTGTGTTCGCGTGGGCATTCGCCTGGCGTATCTCTTACCCTGGTATCGCCGCGTCGTCGGAGAAGCTCACCGGGCTCTCGATGATTAGCTCGTATTTCTACGGGGACCGTCTCCCGCCCGTCGATGTCTGGCTGCCTCCGTTTCCCTTCGACGTTTACTACAGCTTCCAGCACTACTGCGCCTCACTGATGGGCCGCATCCTTGGCCTCAACATCGGACTGACCTACAATCTCGCTGTCTGCCTGATTGTGTCGTTGACCTCCCTTTGTGCCGCCATAGCCGCCCGCATCATCAGCAAGTCGGACAGGCGCGCAGCCCTAGTCACGGCTGCGTTTGTCGTCGGGGGAACCGGAGCAACCATGCCGGTCCACTTCATTCGCACAAATCCGGACCTGCACTCATCCATGCGTTTCATCGGGGGGACCGTCACATCGCAATTGGTGAATACCTCCTTCGGAAGGTGGCTCGTGTCTTCAGAGAAGGTCCCCGTGCAGCCAGTGCAAATGCCCATGGAGACCTTCTCCTACATGCTCTCGCTTGGCGACTACCATCCACCTTTGAGCGGTTTCTATTTGCTGGCGTTGGCCCTGCTCTGCCTGGCGATGATCGAGAGTGGCCAGGAGACGCGCGTCTCGCAAGCCGTTCTGGCGGGGACCATCCCGTTGTGTATCGTGTCGAACGGCTGGAGCGCACCGTTCCAGGGGCTGATCGTGCTCGCATGGATCGGCTTCCGTCTTCGATACCGAAAGCCCGTCGATTGGAGGATGCTGGCTGGAGGCGCATTCCTCGCCAGCGCGCTCTGCTACCCCTTCCTTTCAACCTATGCCTACCGGGCAGCCGACATCCAGGCCAAAATCAGCTTTCTGTCCGCGGCAGAGCATACGCCCATCTTGCTCGGCGCAATTCTGCTGTTTCCCGTCTTGATCATCGTGTTGTTGCCGATCGGGTTCGGAGAGCGCCAACGATGGGCCCTATGGTGCGCCGGTTTCTGGCTCCTGCTCCTTGTGATTACTGAGTTGATCCTGATCGACGACATCTACAGCGGACCCTACAACCGATTCAACACGACCCTGAAATGGTGGCCGTGGATCCAGGCAGGAGCCTTGCTCACCCTGGGGGCCTACTGTCTTCAGTCGGCATCCCGCGTTTGCCGCTATGGTGCGGTATTCGTGCTTGGGATTGTCTCGGTCTATGGCCTCGATCAGGTGCGAGGCCTGATTACGGGGTACAAACAGGACTTCGGTCGATTGGATGGCTCGGCCTGGATCACCGACGACAAGATCGAGAAGCCCATCCTGGAATTTCTCAAGGTGCAGCCTCGCTCAATCGTTCTGCAACGGCTTGCGGCAGGATCATTCACTCCCTCCCCTGGCATGATCATGTTCGCCGGCCACCAGGCATTTCTGGGGTGGCCCGAACACGAGAAGCTCTGGCGCGGTTACCGCAGCGACATCGAATTGCGTGACAAGCAAGTCCGGGAGTTCTACGCCGGACAACTGCCCGGCGCGGCTGACTGGCTACTTCAGAACCGGATCGAACACGTGCTGTGGTTGAAGACCGAAGACAAGCTGCCGCCCGGGACCTTCAACAAAATCCACGAGGCCATTCAGGAGTCGTATTACTGGCGAGAGTTCTATCGCGCGGACGAATTCCGCGTGGGCCTTTGGAGCCGGAGGCTGGGCTCGGGTCATCCGAGATGAGCGGCGATACAGGCAACAGGCCTTCAAATCGCCAGGAAGAAGATCAGCAGCGCCGTAATCAAAGCGAGGTAGCCGACCCGGTCCTTCGCCAGGCTGATCCACAGACCTTGCTCGAACTCCCCACGCACTGCCCGCAGCCACGTGTGCGCAACCCAGTACGTCAGCACCACTGCCAGGAGACACAGCGCCTGAGGGCGCCGGTATAGCAACGCCACGATTGGGCTCTGAACATACAGTGTCAACACCACCACGGAGAGCATGCCCGTGTTCAGGCCGAAGATGATGAGGAAGGTGCGGTCGTCCGCCCGAAATCCTCTCCCGAGTGATGAAGCAGGCCCCGCGGGTAGCTCAGCAACCCGTTTTAGAAGCGCCAGGCTCAGGAATAAGAAGAGAGTGAATGCGAGCAGCCACTCTGACGGGCGTATGACGGCCGTCGCACCACCGGCGAATACCCGCAAGCCATACAGCGTGGCCAGCAGGACCACGTCGAGAATCGGGACGCGCTTCAGACCGAATGTGTAGGCTAGAGCGCTGACGTGATAGAGCACCATCACCGTGAACGCTCCGGCCGGAAGCAGCCATGACAAAGCCGTGCAGCCGATCACGAAGAATACCCCCACCGCCAGTGCTCTCCCTCGGTGGATCCGGCCTGCCGCGATGGGGCGCCGGCTCTTGTGCGGGTCTTGTCGGTCCCACTGATAATCCACGACGTCGTTGATCAGGTACTGTCCGGATGCGCCTATGCTGAACAGCAGGAAGCACCCCACTGTATTCAGCCACGCCACCCCGTCATAAAACCGGTGGCCCGCCATCAAAGGCACAAAGACCAGCAGGTTCTTCAACCACTGCTCGCAACGCAAACTCAGGATCAGGGACAGCCAGTCTGCCTGCCGGACCTGAGCGGCGAGCGAGTCAGGACGAGTTAGCTGTGGCGCGGACATTCCGAATCCGTTCAGTATACTGTGGCATGCTGTAATTCCAAGACGAGACCGCATGAGTTCCTCTTCGCGGTTCCCTCTCCGAGTTAGCGCGAGGAGGCAGGCCCCAGGCTCAGCCGGGATGGCAGACATATTCTGACATCCTCTCGGCACTTCGACCATCCCATAGCCCATCAACTCCAGCCAGCCTCCAAACGAGTGTCGCGACTCGGTAATTCGTGAATAACACGTGGTACTTTTTCGATAATTGACAACCATTTTTCAGGCGTACACTGAAGGCGATGACCGCCACCGTCTGCGCACCCAGAGGCACGCGCCTCCGCTGCAAGGGCTGGCAGCAGGAAGCAGCCCTGCGCATGCTCATGAACAACCTCGATCCCGAGGTGGCCGAACGCCCCCAGGACCTCGTCGTCTACGGCGGCAGCGGCAAGGCGGCGCGCGACTGGCCGTCGTTCCACGCCATCGTGCGCGAGCTCGAATCGCTCGAAGCCGACCAGACGCTGCTCGTGCAATCCGGCCGCGCCGTCGGCGTCTTCCGCACGCACCCCGACGCGCCGCGCGTGCTCATCGCCAACGCGAACCTCGTCGGCCGCTGGTCCACCTGGGAGCACTTCCGCGAGCTCGAACGAATGGGCCTCACGATGTACGGCCAGATGACCGCCGGAAGCTGGATCTACATCGGCAGCCAGGGCATCCTCCAGGGCACGTACGAGACGTTCGCCGCCGCTGCCCGCAAGCACTTCGGCGGCTCGCTCGCCGGACGCTTCGTGCTCACCGGCGGCATGGGCGGCATGGGCGGCGCGCAGCCGCTGGCCGCGACGATGAACGGCGCGGCGATGCTTTGCGTTGAGGTCGATCCGTCGCGCATCCGCCGGCGCGTCGACACGGGCTACTGCGACAAAATCACCGAAAACATCGACGAAGCGCTCCGATGGATCGACGATGCGAAGCGCACGAAACGCGCGGTCTCCGTCGGGCTCACGGGCAACTGCGCCGAAGTGCTGCCGGAACTCGTGCGGCGCGGAGTTTCGCCCGACCTCGTCACGGACCAGACGTCGGCGCACGACCCGCTGAACGGCTACGTGCCGCCGGGACTTTCTCTCGAGGAAGCGTCGGCGCTCCGTCGAGCGAATCCTCGAGAGTACGTCGAGAGAGCTCTCGACGGAATCGCGCGTCACGTCGAGGCGATGCTCGATCTGAAAGCGAGCGGCGCCGTCGTCTTCGACTACGGCAACAACATCCGACGCATGGCCGCCGATCGCGGCGTCGAGCACGCGTTCGACATCCCCGGCTTCGTGCCCGAATACATCCGGCCCTTGTTCTGCGAGGGCCGCGGGCCGTTCCGCTGGGTCGCGCTCTCGGGAAATCCCCGGGATATCGCGGCGACGGACGAGCTGATTCTCGAGACGTTCCCCGAGCGCGAAAGCCTGGCGCGATGGATCCGGCTGGCGCGCGAACGTGTTCAGTTTCAAGGGCTTCCAGCGCGAATCTGCTGGCTCGGCTACGGCGAGCGCGAGCGTTTCGCGCTCGGCATGAACCGGCTGGTCGCCGAAGGGAAAGTCGAGGCGCCGATCGTGATCGGTCGCGACCATCTCGACTGCGGCTCGGTGGCGTCGCCGTATCGAGAGACGGAAGGGATGCGCGACGGCAGCGACGCCATCGCCGACTGGCCGATTCTCAACGCGCTGCTGAACACGGCCGCGGGCGCGACGTGGGTGTCGGTCCACAACGGCGGCGGCGTGGGCATCGGCTACTCGCAGCACGCGGGGCAGGTGACGGTGGTGGACGGCACGGAAGACGCGGCGCGGCGCGCGAGCCGCGTGATGACGTGCGATGCGGGATTGGGCGTGCTGCGGCACGCCGATGCGGGATACCAAGAGGCGATCGACTTCGCGGATGGGGTGGGGCTCCGCCGTCCGGAGGCCGGTAACTGAGGATGCCGGAAAAGCTTCTGGTCCGCGGCATCAAACAACTGATTACCGTGCAGGGGCCGCCGGCGCCGCGGCGCGGCGCGGAGATGTCGCACCTGGGCGTGATTCGCGACGGCGCGATGTTGATCGAGGACGGGATCATCTCGCAGCTCGGGCCGGCGTCGCGCGTCGAGAACCTGAAGGACTCGCGGGGCGCGGAGGTGCTGAACGCGTACGGCAAAGTCGTCATGCCGGGCTTCGTGGATCCGCACACGCACCTCGTCTTCGGCCCGCCGCGCCTGGACGACTACGAGATGAGCGTGACGGGCGTGGATTACGCGGACATCGCGGATGCGGGCGGCGGAATTCTGTCGTCGGTGCGTGCGGTGCGCGGGATCTCGTCAAGGCGGCTGATTCTCGAGGCGCAGGCGCGACTGAAGCGCTTTGCGCTGGCGGGCACGACAACGCTGGAAGCGAAGTCGGGCTACGGGCTGGACGAGGGCTCGGAGATGAAGACGCTGCGGATCATCGAGCGCCTGAACGGGCATCCGCTGACGGTGCTGCCGACGTTCCTGGGCGCGCACGCTGTGCCTCCCGAATACAAAGGCCGCGCGGACGACTACATCGAGATGCTGTGCACGAATCTGCTGCCGAAGGTGGCGAAGCGCAAGCTGGCACGGTTCGCCGACGTCTATTGCGACCGCAACGCGTTCACGGTGGAGCAGGCGCGGCGTTATTGCGAGGCAGCGATCCGGCTGGGCTTGCAGGTCCGCATGCACGCGAGCCAGCACGAGAGCACGGGCGCGGTGGCGCTGGCGCTGGAGCTGGGCGCGATGAGCGTGGATCACCTGGAGAACGCGTCGGCTGACGAGATCCGGATGCTGGGGCGGACGAACACGGTGGCGACGCTGCTGCCGGGGTCGGTGTTCCACATGGGCCTGAAGAAGTACGCTCCGGCGAAGGAGTTGTTGCGGCACGGCGCGGCGCTGGCGCTGGCGACGGACTTCAATCCGGGGACGAGCCCGACGGTGTCGATGCCGATGATTCTGTCGCTGGCATGTACGCAGATGGGGATGTCGCCGGGCGAGGCGATTGTCGCGGCGACGATCAACGCGGCGGCGGCGCTGGGCTTGCAGAAGGAGATCGGCACGCTGGAATACGGCAAGCGGGCCGACTTTGTAATTCTGGACGCGGGAGACTACCGCGAAATCCCGTATTATTTCGGCATGAACCTGGTCTCCACGGTGGTAAAGGGAGGCAAGGTGATTGTGGACAAGAAGGAGCTGCGATGGCCCGAAGACTAGTGGAGTGCGTGCCGAATTTTTCGGAGGGGCGCGACCGCGCGAAGGTGGACGCGATTGCGGAGGCGATAAGGGGCGTGCCGGGGTCAGTGATTCTCGACGTGGAGATGGACGCGGACCACAACCGGAGCGTGATTACGTTCGTGGCTCCACCTGAGAGCGTGGGTGAAGCGGCGCTGGCGGCGGCGGCGAAGGCGGCGGAGTTGATCGACCTGACGAAGCACGAGGGCGTGCATCCGCGCATCGGAGCAACGGACGTGGCGCCGTTTGTGCCGCTGGAGGGCGTGACTCTGGAAGAGTGCGTGGCGATCGCGGAACGCGTGGGCGCGGAGATGTGGAAGCGCCTGAAGATTCCGGTGTACCTGTACGAGGCGGCGGCGCGGAGGCCGGAGCGGGTGAATCTCGAGAACCTGCGGCGCGGGCAGTTTGAGGGGCTGCGCGAGGAAGTGCGTGTGAACGCGGACCGCGCGCCGGACTTCGGCGAGCCTGAGCTGCACACGACGGCGGGGGCGACTGTCGTAGGCGCGCGGAAGTTCCTGATCGCGTACAACATCAACCTCGGCACGTCGAACCTGGAGGTGGCGAAGGCGATTGCGAAGGGCATCAGGCAGTCGAGCGGCGGGTTCCGGTTTGTGAAGGCGATGGGCGTGATGCTGCACTCGCGGAACCTGGCGCAGGTGTCGATGAACCTGACGGACTTTGAGCAGACTCCGCTGCACCGGGTGTTCGAGACGGTGAAGGCGGAGGCGGAGCGGTATGGGGTGGCGGTGGTGGGCAGCGAGATCATCGGGCTGATTCCGAAGAAGGCGCTGGAGATGGCGGCGGATCACTTCCTGCGGGTGGAGAATTTCCAGGCGTCGATGGTGCTGGAGAACCGTGTGCAGTCGGCGCTGGAGAAGCGCACGGGGCTGGATGATTTCTTGGACGCGCTGGCGGCTCCGACGGCGACGCCGGGGGGCGGGAGCGCGGCCGCGGCGGCGGGAGCAATGTCGGCAGCGCTGGGAGCGATGGTCGCTCGGCTGAGCAAGCTGGACGCGGCGGTGTACGAGCAGGACCGGGCGTTCTTCGGCGCGGCGGTGCAGCGCGACGCCGATGCCTACGCGGGCGTGGTGGCGGCGTACCGGCGTCCGAAAGACGAGCCGGGGCGGGCGGCGGCGATCCAAGAGGCGTTCCGGCAGGCGACCGAGGTGCCGCTGGAGGTGGCCGAGAGGGCGAACGCGTTGGGCAGGCGGTTGTCGGAGCTGTCGGTGGAGGCTCCGGACAAGTTCGCGTCGGACGTGGAGACGGCGCGGGATCTGGCTACGGCGGCTCGGGGCGGGGCATTGGCGAATGTGCGGATCAACCTGGGGTCGGTGAAGGACGAGGAGTTCCGGCATTCGGTGGAGATGCGGCTGGCGGGGTTGGGGTGAGGGGGCGTTCACGAAAATTTTCGACCTCGATTTGGTTTGTTTTGAGGGAGATGCGGATTGGGGCGGGCGGAATGTTTGGTTGGGCGGGGGTAGGGTTTTGGCCGGAGGTGGAGTTGTGGGGATGAATGTTGCCGTGAGGTTGATGGGCATGCGGACGGTGAGCCTGGCTGTAGTGGGTGCTTGGGTTTTCACGCTTGCGCCAGTGGCGCTTGGGGATGAGGCGGTAAATCCGGAGGCGCTGTTCAGACGGTTTGCCGTGCAGGATGTGGTCAAGCCGATTGGAGAAAGCCGGTTGGTGATCGACAGGCCGGACACGTATCGAATCGAGACCGACGCTGAATTCGCGGGCAGAGTGCGGGCTGCGCGCCGGAGGACGAACTTCTCCGGATCGTTTAGCATTGTCAGGTGGAGTTGCGGGTTCATCTGTACGAGCGCGGCAATTGTTGAGGTGAAAACGGGGGCGCTTCGGTGGTTCCCATTCCAGGTTGGCGACTGCCAAGCTCAGAAGGACCAGGGACTGCACTTCAGTCCGGACAGCCGTCTTCTCGTGGTGAAGGGTGTGCTGCACAGCAGCAAGTTTCCCGAGGTGGAGCTGTATGGGACCTACTACTTCGAATGGACTGGACGCCAGTTCAGGCGGTTGACGGAGTCGGACTTGCGGGATGGAGGTCCTCCGCCTGTCAGGCCTTGACGGTGAGGAGTAGAGGCACGCTATATCATCATTGCGGTGCGATTGTTGGCTGTGAGCCAGTGCGAGGCAATGTTGCGCAGGGGGGGCTAAGCGCACCCGCTACCACCACGGGGAAAGGACGTGCGGTCGAACTCAACGTCGCGGCACGAGCGGGCCACTTGCGTACGTCCTGACTGTCCCTGGGTTTTCCGGTACAACGGGGATTTCACTAGGCGCCAGCTTCGGTGCCTGTAGTCGCTTTCGAGGTCACCCATGAGTGAGTTGCTCAGTGTCATTATTGGTCTGTTGGTAATCGTGTACATCGGCGTAAACGGTGTTTACATGGCCGTTTCTTCATTAGGTTGGTCTCGTGCGCGATGGACCGCCAGAGGAGCGTATGACTACGATGCAATTGCCAGGCAAGTGCGGCAAGGGAAGGGGTGGCAGTGGCGAGCGGGAGGAGCGCTGATGGGGCTCGGTGCCCTGGCGGGCGCGTTGCTGGTGATTAGTTGGCTCTGATGCTCATTCAACCTATGAGGAGCGAGCGACTAGGCAATAGTCGAGTCCTCGACCGGCAAGGCGGGGGATGCGGGATCAGGGCTGGATTACGTCGGGGAGACTCTCGTGCGGAAAAGAGCGCCCCCTTTCTGCCGGAGGCCTTGCACAAACAGTGGATCTAAAGGCTATAGCGATGCCTATGTGGTTATGGTGGATGATCGGAGCACTGTGCGTCGTTGTTTTTGCTCTCTTGGCGTTTTTGAATGCTTGGACAGTTGCGAACTACTTCAGAACGCGTAAACACGTTTCCGCGATTCCGCTGGTGGGCGGGATCGCAGGCGCGATTGCCTTGTCAATACTGCCCGTAAACCACCTTGCTTCTTGGTGGTGGCTACCACTGCTGCTCGACTACGGCAGTTTGCCGATGTTCGTGTACTTCTTCGCAAGGCATGTGACAGCAGGGCTGCGAAAGGGTGAAAAGCTTTGATACGTTTCACCGGCACAGAACGGCATGGGCTGCACGGGCAGATTACTTCGCTTCCGCATATGGATGCGAACGCGTATCCCTCTCTTGCCAATGGGCTGTCCCCAACAGGCGCGGCGAGGGGGCGGGGCGCCCGTATAATGAACGAAGCAGCCATGGATCGTGTTGTGCAACTCGGTGATGTGGTGGTCGGGGGCGATCGACTGGAGGAGCTTTGCCTCCGGTATCACGTGAAGGAACTGTCGCTTTTTGGGTCGGCGGCTCGGGGTGAGATGGGGCCCGAAAGCGACATTGACGTGATGGTGGAGTTCGAGCCGGGCGTCCGAATCGGGCTCATCAAGTTCGAGTCTCTCGCGGAGGAGTTAGAGGCGCTCACAGGCCGCAAGGTGGACCTGGTGACCAAGGGCGGGCTGAAGCCGTGGATCCGGCCTCACGCGTTGAAGGATGCACGAGTTCTCTATGCGGCATGAGTCCTCTTTTCTGAGGGACATTCACTCAGCCTGCGAAAAGATCGAAGCGATTGTCGCATCAACGAACGAAAAGGTGTTCCTCGGAGATGAGATTCTCACCGCAGCAGTGCTGCATCACCTCACTGTGATCGGTGAGGCTGTCACTCGCCTGCCGGCCGACAGATCCCTGCCGTGAGGCACCGCATTGTCCACGCGTACTTCGACCTGAACTGGCAACTGCTTTGGGATGCGGCAATGGAGGACATCCCGCAACTACGAGCGCAAGTTCGCTCGATATTGGAAAGGGAGTTCCCCCGGTCCGAATCCGCGTGAGATCGAGTGCGGGCGTGAGGCTGCCAATGAACGTTGCCTTGCCGATTGCCTGAGGTTCCTGTTGCCGGAGGGGAGTACGCGCGCCGAAAAGGGGCCTTACACTGAGGACATGCGATTTTCGGGTTGGCTGGCAGCGGCGTGCGCGGCGTGTCTGGCGCCGGCGTTCGCGGAGCAGTTGGTGACGGGTCCGGTGGTGGTGTTCCTGGGGCCTCCGGGCAGCGGGAAGTCCACGCAGGCGGCGGAGGCGGCGAAGTTCCTGAAAGTGCCGATCGTCTCAGTGGAGGAACTCGTTCGGACCAATGCCGAGGAGCTGAAGAAGGCGCGGCGGTCGGGGATTACAGGCATGGAGCCGGAGACGGACCCGCTGCTGAACAAATTTTTTGAGGCTCGGCTGAAGAAAGGGGATCTTAAGGGGGGAGTGATCCTGGACGGGTATCCGAATACGAAGGACCAGGCGGATTTTGTCGCGAAGTTGATGGAGTCCGGCGCGATATCGAAGCTGAGCATCCTGCACCTGCAAGTTCCCGACGATGTGGTGCGAAAGAGATCGGCGGGGAAGGACGGGAAGTCGCCGGCAGCGGTGGAGCAGCGGCTGAAGGACTATCACCGGGAGACGATGGCGTTTCAGGTGTACTTCCCGCAGGCCGATGTGATCAGTATCGACGGGACAAAGCGGCAGAGCACGGTGGCGCAGGAAGTCAGGACGGTCCTCAAGGCGAAGTTCGGGAAATAAGCGAACAGAGGGGTTTTGAATGATATCCAGCTTTAGCCGGCGAGTGCTGCTGCTGGGGCTGCCGCTGCTGGCGGCCGGGCCCGCATGGGCGGACAAGGTGGTGGTGGAGTTCGACAAGGACACGGACTTCACGCGCTACAAGTCGTATGACTGGAAGGAGCACCCGTTCCTGAAGAGCCGTCCGGAGTCGAAGCAGTTCACGGTGGGCATGGAGATGGTCCAGAGCAACGTGAACGACATCCTGATGAAGCGGGGCTACATTCCGGGGGAGCCGCAGCCGGATTTCTTCATCACGCAGTTCATCACGGCGCGGATTGGGCAGGCGATCAAGACGGTGCCGGCGACGGAAATGTACCCGAATGCGTATATGTGGCCGGGCGCGTGGTACTCGTGGTCCAGCACGTATTTCACGGCGTGGGATTCGTACACGGAGAATTACGCGGAAGGGATCCTGATCCTGGATTTCGTCGACGCGAAGACGAACAAGCTAGTTTGGCGGGCGGCCTGCAAGGAGCGGATCGACGAGATGAAGGAGCGGCACAAGAACGTCGAGGATGCCGTGAAGAAGGCGCTGAAGTCGTTCCCGCCGAAGTCGAAGAAGAAATCGTAGAGGCCGGGGCGGGGGAGACGGAGGTCCGTCAGGCCCGCCCCGTGGCCGCTAGTTCTTGGGCTTTGCGAACTTTGCGTCGTCGATTTCGGCGTTGATCTGATATTCCTTGAACTTCGTGGACATCTCGCCGATGCCGGGGAAGGTCACTTTGATGGTGTGGGGCATTTTCATGCCGCTGCCGATATCCTTGTAGTCGGAGAACTCGATGGGCATTTCGACTTCCCCCTCCGGCGTGTAAGCAACCGTGATCGCTTTCACCATGAGAAACGTGGCCGCGTCAACGTAGCGAGTGACAGGCTTCCCTTCGGCCGGAGTGAGTTTCAGGACCCAACAATCCTTGCCGCCGACCTTTTCCTTGCCGGTGACTTCGGCTTTGGGGTAGAGTTCCTTCCAACGAAGCTCGCCGTTGAACTGGGATTCGCGCTTCACCTGGGCCAACTGCGGGCCCTTGAGCTCGACGAGCCCGTTCTGGGGCTCTGAACTCCAGCCAATGGTCCCGTCGTAGCCGTTCTTCACGTCGCCATAGCCGTCGACCGCCGTGATGGTGTAGCGCTTGTCGGGCGCTTTGGCGTACATCTCGGTTGGGGCCGAGACGCCCATGGCGCTGATCTCGAATGTGCCTTTGGCGATGAGGCTGGTGACTTTGGAGGCGGCTTCGCGCCCCCCGGTGGCCTGGATGGACTTCTCCATCAATTCATCGGCCGTGGGCGCCGGGGCACTCTCCTGGGCGCCCAGCATGGCGGCCGTCGCGATCATGCAGACGATAAGTCCTGAACGCATTTGATACTCCTTACAACCTTCGTACGAACACGGATTGTGACAGGTTCGAACCATCCCACGAATATCACAGGGCTGGACGAGTGGGGCGTGTGAGCTTTCCAATCTTTCGGCGCGGATACGCGGCCGGACGGGGCCGCCCGTGTGAGAAGCAATTGATATTGTGACGCGGCGCTCAAAAAAGGCATTCCGATCCTGTAACCTGAGGGTACATGTTCGCGCCGGATGGGCTTGAACGTGTAGCGTGTTTGGTTTGGATCCGCAGTATCGAGGTAAGTCTCATGCCAATGCGATTGAATGTGGGTGCGCTGCTCGTGGTCGCGGCGCAGGTGGTCCTTGCGCAGAGCCAATCCCCCGCGGCGCTCCCGCAACTGGTCCGGACACGGGTCGTCGTGTCGGACAACCAGGGGATTCCGGTGACGAATCTGACGGCGCAGGATTTCAAGATCGCCGACCAGGGTAAGAACATGGCGGTCGCGTACCTGCACGCGCCGTATATCGCCCACCCGGAGGTTGCGGCCGCGCCGGGAGTGGTGACGAGCCGCGCGGGGCAGTCCGCGCCCGGCACGACGGTGATTTTCCTCGATCTGCTGAACGAGCTCCAGGTGAACCGGCTGGAAGCGGTCAGGAAGTTCGAGAAGGCGCTGCCGGCGATGGCTACCGGCGATGGCGTGTATCTCTATGTGCTAAACCTCGACGGAGTGCTGGAATCGCTGGTTCCGATGCAGGATGGCGCCAAGATTCTGGCGGCGCCCAAGGACTGGCACAAGAATGCGACCGCGCTGCTGGACAAGACGACGAAGGGCCTGGCGCGTCCCCGGCCGGCGGGGCTGCTCCAGGAAGACGTGGTGAAGAAGACTTACGTCGCGCTGGAGACGGTCGCCACACAGTTGGCGGCGTTCCCCGGGGCAAGGGACATTCTCTGGGTGACGGACGGGGTTCCGAGCGTGGCCAATCCCCGGACGCCGTGTTCGGGGGACTGGGTGGAGTGCTCCTTGTACGTGCCCCACCTGGTAGTGACGCTGGAGAGGGCCGGCGTGGCCGTGAACACGCTGTCCTACGGGAGCGGGTTGAGCTCTTCGACGACGCTCGCGATGGAGGATGTCGCGGGGCTGACCGGCGGGCGGACGTTCTTCGCTGAAGATTTGAACGTGGTGGTGGACCGGCTGGCGAAGGCGGCGGGCGCCGCGTACTTCCTGGCGTTCGCGCCGGCTTCAGATGCCTGGGACAGCAAGTTCCGCCGGCTGCGGGTTACGTGCTCGAAGGACGGCGCAAAGGTGCATGCCCGGCAGCGCTACTATGGGTATCCCGACCAGGGGCAGGTTCCGGCGATCGAGAACACGGCGATGACGTCGCTGCTGAAGATCACGGGCGACGCGCCGGAGATCGGGTTGCGCGGCAGGATCGCTGCTTCCTCTAAACCGGGCGCGATGCGCGTGGAGATTCGGATCGACCCGACAGATCTGCTGGCGCTGGAGCAGGGCGGCAACGTGCTGGCGCAGATCTCGGTGATCTACGCGCAGTACGGGTCGAACGGGCTGATGGGGGCGACACCTCCGCAGACGTTCAACCTGAATCTGCCGCGTGCGCAGTTCGAGGCGTCGAAGAAGGATGGGCTGGCGTTCGATCAGGACATTCCGGTGAATCCGGGGGCGAAGTCAGTTCGGTTCGTGGCGTACGACCGCGGTTCGCGGTTCCTGGGGTCGGTCACACTGCCGGTTCCGGCGCAGAAGTAGTGTCCGTAGCTTTTGTAGTTGTCCGGTTTTGTTGACACGTTAGTTGTCCGGTCTGACCTCAAGTTTGCCATTGGTGGCACA
>JBOZRR010000058.1:0-12884 GCA_050789245.1 Bryobacteraceae bacterium
CCGCCCGCAACTCCTTCATCGGAATGTCCAGGGTGCCGTAGAGGCCGGTGGCCTTGTCACGGACGATGATACGAATCGTCGCGGCGCCCTCGAGCGGTGCCCACTGGCGCTGGTAGGGGATGCCCTGCTGGCGGAGTTGCGCCATCTGCTCCGGCTTCAGACTCAGCTTCCCGGTCTCGAAGTGCATGCGCGCGCGTCCGTCGGCGGTCCGGTCGGAGATGTTGATCTCGAAGGCGCCGTGGAAGCCATCTTTGTCTTCGCTGAAATGCAGCGTTGACGCGTCCAGCCACAGTTCCAGCGCAATCTGGCCGTTGGCGGTGCGCTCGCAGCGCGCGGTCAACTTCAGCCCGGACGATCCCAAGGGGTTGCTGACCGCCGCGCGCCAGTTCTCATCGTTCCAGTCCGCCGGCTTGGGCAACGCCGGCTCGGCCAGGTAGCCCTGGCGGTGCAGCACCTTCACGCCCGGACGGTTGACCTTCACCTTGATGTCGCGCCACTTGTTGTCGGGCTCGTCCTGGGCGTAGAACGCCACCGTGTAACTGCCCTCCATGTCGGCCAGGGCATACTTGAAGCCCTCCAGCATGTCGTTCGTGTTGAAAAGGAACCTTCCGCCGGTGATCGACGCCATGGTGCCCAGAGCCGAGCGGGTGTCCGTCGTGATCTCCACCGAATCCGCCTGCCGTTCCAACCGGCCCCGGCCGCGGACCACCGGCTTCGCTCCGGAACTCGCATCCGTGTACGATTCGCCCTGAAGTCCCTTCGCATCCACGATGTACAACGCTACGTCCTGCTGCGCCAGCCTTCGCGAAGTCTGAACAATCAGCGGCTCGAACGACCGGATGTCTCCCTGCGGCCCCATGCCCATTGACCCCGTTACGGCCACCATCGAAACTCCGCCGCTGATCCAGATGATGTTCTTCCTGCCTCGAATGCCCGACAGGTGCCTGCCCAGAGATTCCATCGACGCCATCGTCAATTCCACCCGCCGCCGCAGCGCCACCGCATTTGCCACCTGGTCCGCTTCGATCTGCGCCCGCAGTAGCCGCTCCATCATCGCCTGCATCATCGGATCGCCGGCCAGCGACTCGATAATCTGCTCCGCCTGCGCAATGGACTGCTGCAAGTCCACTTCATGCTGCATGGGGATGCCCACCGCCGACGCCTCCAGATTCTTCCTGAGCGACTCGGCGTCGTCCGTGAAGTCGTGGATCACTTGCAGCCGTGCCCCCATGTGGAACAGCGCAACCCGCGTCGATGGCGCCAATCGTTGCAGGTAGCGCAACACCTGTGCGCGCACCCTGATCTTGTCCTGCGGCTGAGTGTTGAGCGAATCCATCACCAGCGCAACCACGTTGCGCGGCGCGCCGGAAAGCGCTTCCGTCCGGTTCGTGAACATCCCCGGCGACAACGGCTTCGGGTTCGATTCCTGCTTCGCGCCCTCAAAACGGAAAAAGGCGATCTCCTGCCGCTTTCCCTTGTCGAAAACGGTGAAGTCCTCCTTCGTCAGGTCTTTCACCGGGACGCCCTGCTTGCCGCTTACCGTGACGGAAACTTCCACCAGCCGGGTTCCCGTCCGGAACGTCGGAGGGGTCTCCTGCGCCGGCAGCAGCGGCGCCAGACACAATACACACACAAGGGACCGCACCCGGCGAGTCTACCACTCCATCCGGGTTCGATAAACTGGCTTTCAGATGTCGCTGAAGAAACTCACGGCGCACGTCAAAGCCGCCGGTTGAGCGTCGAAGCTGGGTCCAAAGGTTTTGGACCAGGTGCTTCCGCGCATCCCGCGGTTGAAAGACGAAAACGTTCTCGTGGGCTTTGACATGTCGGACGATGCCGGCGTGTACAAGTTGACGCCGGAGTGTGCCCTCGTGCAGACCGTAGACTTCTTCACGCCAATTGTCGACGATCCAGCCACTTACGGCGCCATCGCCGCCGCCAACTCCCTCAGTGACGTCTTCGCGATGGGCGGGCGGCCGCTCACCTCGCTCTCCGTGCTCTGCTACCCGGAGAAGGGCGATCTGGACGATCTCGAAGCCATCCTCCGCGGCGGCGCTGAAAAGATGATCGAGGCCGGCTGCGTCGTCGTCGGCGGCCACAGCGTGCGCGACGAGGAGATCAAGTTCGGCTACGCGGTCACCGGAACGGTTCATCCGGAGAAGGTTTGGAGCAACGCCGGCGCGCGTCCGGGCGATGTTCTCGTGCTCACCAAGCCGCTCGGCACCGGCGTCGTCACCACGGCTTTGAAGCGCGGCCTCGCCTCGGAAGAGCATGTCGCCGCCGCCATCGAGTCCATGTTGCGACTGAACCGCTGGGAGGGCGACGCCCACGGCTGCACTGATATCACCGGCTTTGGCCTGATGGGCCACGCGCGAGAGATGGCGCTCGCCTCGAATGTCACTCTCGTCTTCGACAGCCGCCAGATTCGCTTCCTGCCGGGAGCGCTCGACTACGCCGCCCGGGGCGCACAGCCCGGCGGCCTGAAATCGAACCGCGAATTCGCCTCCTGCGCCGTCTCGGTCGTCGAAGGTCTCCCGCCCGAGGTCGAGGCGCTGCTCTATGACCCTCAGACCTCCGGCGGACTCCTGCTCTCACTGCCCTCCGCGCCACCAGACGCCGTCGTCGTCGGGCGCGTCACCGAGCGCCAGCAACACGCGATCTACGTTCAATGACAAACCCAATCATCGTCGCCCTCGATGTGGAATCGGCCGCCGCCGCCCGCTCGCTGGTCGAGCAACTCGGCTCCAGCATCAGCTTCTATAAAGTCGGTCTGGAACTCTTCACCGCCGAAGGCCCCGCCTTCGTCCGCGAACTGGTCGCCGGAGG
Source organism: Bryobacteraceae bacterium (assembly GCA_050789245.1). GTDB lineage: Bacteria > Acidobacteriota > Terriglobia > Bryobacterales > Bryobacteraceae > PNKE01. Next base: position 2,827 of record JBOZRR010000058.1, read on the forward strand.
GAAGCAGGTCTTCGTCGACCTGAAGATGTACGACATCGGCGAGACCGTGAAGCGCGCGGCCGCCCGTGTGGCGGACCTCGGCGGCAGTTTGCTCACCGTTCACTCCAGCCCTCACGTCATTCGCGCCGCCAAGCAGGGCGCCGCCGGGTCACAACTCAAGATCCTGGCGGTCACCGTTCTCACCAGCTTCGGCGAGGACGACTTGGCCGATCTCGGCGTCCAAAACCGGACCGTCGCCCAGCAGGTGGACTACCTGGTCGGGAAGGGAATCGACGCCGGAGCGGACGGTTTTATCTGCTCCCCGCTCGAAGTCGCCGCCCTCCGCGCGCGGATCGGAAATGAACCGATCCTTGTCACTCCGGGCGTTCGCTCCACCGGAGCCGATTCGGGCGACCAGCGTAGGATAGCTACCCCTGGCCAGGCCATTCAGGCAGGCGCTTCGTACCTGGTCGTCGGCCGCGAAATCACTCGCGCCGCCCGGCCCGCCGCTGAAGCAGCTCGTATTTTCAAAGACATACAGCCAATCTTGACCCATAAATCTCTTCGATAGCCCCTAATTTCAATTTTTCTTGACAGCCGCAAATCCGCACGGTTAACTATGTAAACAACACCTTTCGTCCTTTAGTCAGGGGTCGGACGATAGGTGTTCCCGGCATTTGTCTCGAACTGCAGAGCGGGCGTCTTCCCTCTCTGAACCATCCGAAAGGGGAATCAAGTGAGTACTGTATTCTTCGCGCGCATTGCCTTACTCCTGGCATTGGCGACTTCCGTCTTCGGCCAGGCACTGACCCAAGTGAATGGTTCCGTGACGGATCCGTCCGGCGCGGCAGTGGTGGGAGCCACCGTCGAGGCCACCAACCTCGCCACCAGCATCACCCGTGAAACCAAGACCGACAACTCCGGCCTCTACGTCTTCCCGCAGATTGCGCCCGGCGCGTACCGGTTCACCGTTTCCGCGGCAGGCTTCTCGAAGAGCACTGTGGACAACATCACGCTGCTCGTCAACACGCCGTCGACCATCAACATCCGCCTGGAACTCGGTGCGGTTACTGAGACCGTCAGCATTTCCGCGGAAGCCACCCAGGTCAACACAGTCGACTCCAGCATCGGCAACGCCATCGCGAACAAGCCCATCGTCCAGATGCCGTTGAACGCCCGCAACATCGTCGGCCTGCTGGCCCTCCAGCCCGGCGTGGTTTTCACCAAGGACGAAGACACCGATTCCCGCAACGGCGCGGTGAATGGCGGCAAGAGCGATCAAGCCAACGTCACGCTCGATGGTGTGGACGTCAACGACCAGATGGACCGACAGGCGTTCACCAGCGTGCTCCGCATGACCCCGGACTCCGTTCAGGAGTTCCGCGTCACCACGCTGAACGCCAACGCCGATCAGGGCCGTTCTTCCGGCGCGCAGGTCTCACTTGTCACTAAGAGCGGCACGAACGACGTTCATGGATCGCTCTACTGGTAACACCGCAACACGGTGACCACTGCGAACGACTACTTCCTGAACGCATCCGGTGTCGCGCGGCAGAAACTGATTCGCAACATTTACGGCGCCTCCCTTGGCGGCCCGATCGTCAAGAACCGCTTGTTCCTCTTCGGCAACTACGAAGGCCGCAGGGACGCCAAGGACGGTCAGCCGAGTACGCCGAGGCTCGTCCCCTCCATGAATATGCGCCAGGGCATCCTGCAATACCGGCGCACTGACGGCACCACCGCCACGGTCACCCCGGCCGACATTGCCAGGCTCCTCGATCCTCGCGGCGTGAATCAGCCCGCGTTGGCCGACATGAATAAGTACCCCGTCCCGAACGACTTCTCCGTCGGCGACGGCCTGAATTTCCAGGGTTATCGCTTCACGGCGCCCACCCCGCTGCGTTACAACACCTACATCGCCCGCGCGGACTACGTGTTGGATTCCTCGAACAACCACACCCTCTTCGTGCGCGGCAATCTGCAGAACGACAACGAGCAGGGCTTGCCTCAGTTCCCTGGCCAGCCGGCCAACAGCGTCACGCTGCGGAACAACAAGGGCATCGCCACCGGTCTCACCAGTGTCCTGCGGCCCAACCTGATCTCGAACTTCCGATATGGCCTCACCCGTCAGGGCTGGGAGTCCACCGGAATCGCCAACTACTCGGCCGTGACTCTGCGCGGCATGGATCCGTACGTCGGGTTGAGCCGCGGCTTTGCCGCCATCATCCCGGTGCACACCTTCGCCGAGGACATGAACTGGATCAAGGGCGCGCACACTCTGCAGTTCGGGGGAGTCATTCGCCTCAATCAGAACAAGCGGAACAACCTGGGAAACTCTTTCTCCGGCGCCACGGCCAACGCCTCCTGGCTGGTCGGCAGCGGCTCGGTCCTGAATGCCCCCTTCCCTGACATGGCATCCTCGCAGATCACCCTCTTCCGTTACGCCATGGCCGACGTCATGGGCCTGGTCACACAGGGCAACGCCCAGTACAACTACCTGGTGGACGGGACGGTGCTCGAGAACGGCGATCCGGTTCTCCGCAACTTCAAGAACCAGGAGTATGAGATGTACGTTCAGGACACCTGGCGCGTGAATAGGGCTCTCACCATCACCGCAGGCGTCCGTTACTCGCTCATGCCTCCCATTTATGAGGCCAACGGCCAGCAGGTGTCGCCCAACATTCCAATCGGCGACTGGTTCGACATGCGCGGCGGACTCGCCCAGCAGGGCAAGAGCCAGATGGAAGCCGGCCGCATCTCCTTCATCCCGCGCGACAATGGCGGCCGCGAGCTGTACGGCTTCCACAAGGACAACATTGCTCCGCGCATTTCGGTCGCCTGGTCGCCTCAGGGGGACGACGGCCTCAGCCGCTTCTTCTTCGGCGGCCCCGGCAAGACCTCCATCCGCGCCGGCTGGGGCATGTACTACGACCTGTTTGGCTCCGGCCTGATGCGCTCCTACGACGCCAGCGCCTTCGGCCTTTCGAACGCGCTCACGAATCCGGCCGCCGTCATGACTATCGAGAGCTCCCCGCGCTACACCGGAATCGACCAGATCCCGGCCGGCTTGCTGCCCGCGGCGCCGCCGGCGTCGTTCCCGGCTACATATCCGGACCTGTTCGCCATCACCAACGGACTGGATGACACGCTGAAGGCTCCCTACAACATGAATCTGAACTTCAGCATCGGCCGCGAATTCAACAACGGCTGGTTCGTTCAGGGGTCCTATGTCGGCCGCCTCTCGCGCCGTTCGCTCATCCGCCGCGACGCCGCTATGCCGACAGACCTGAAGGACCCGGCCTCCGGCATGACCTACTTTGAAGCTGCCAGCGTCCTGGCCAAGCAGGTCAATGCCGGCGTCCCGACTGCAAACGTCCAGAAAGTGGCCTTCTGGGAGAACTTCTATCCCAACGCCGCCACTTCCACGCTGACCGCTACTCAGAACGTCTACAACCGCTTCCGGGCGAACCAGTATGACTGGACCTACGCCCTCTATCAGCTCGATACGGGCGCCGGCTACGGTTCCTGCCACCTGAGGACCACCGGCTGCTCCAAACTCGGGCCAAACGCGTTCTACAGCCCGCAGTTCTCCTACCTGTCGGTGTTCAGCTCCATCGGCGGCGGCAATTACCACGGCACCCAGCTCAACATCCGCAAGCGCTGGACCAACGGTGACATCGTCGAGTGGAACTACACCTGGTCCAAGTCGGTGGACCTCCGCTCCAACACTGAGCGTGTCGGCTCCTCCACGGGCGTCCTCTGGAACCCCTGGCAGCCGGGCCTGATGAAGGGCGTCTCCGACTACGACAACACCCACCTGTTCTCCATGATGGGCGTCTACAACCTGCCCTTCGGCAAGGGCCGCAAGTTCGGCGCCGGCATGCCGGGCTGGGCGAATGCCCTCGCCGGCGGTTGGCAGGTCTCCGGCCTCTGGCGCTGGTCCTCGGGCTTCCCCATCAGCGCCTTCGAGACCGGCCTCTGGCCCACCAACTGGAACAACAACAACTGGGCCCTCTGGAACGGAACGCCCGTCAAGACCGGGACGAACAAGAACATGAAATCCGAGTCCGGCACCTCCGGCCCCGGCATGTTCGCTGATCCTTCCGTGGCACTCGCCGCCTTCGACTATGAACTCCCCGGCGGCATCGGCACTCGCAACCTCTTGCGCGGCGACGGCGTCTTCAACATCGACCTCAACGTCGCCAAGCGCATCTACATGCCCTACAGCGAGGGCCACTCACTTCAGATCCGTTGGGAGACGTTCAACCTCACCAACACCACCCGGTTCGACGTCAACGCCGGCACCATCATGGACATCTCCACGGCCGGCACCTTCGGCCGCTACAACGGCACGCTGTCCACGCCGCGCGTCATGCAGTTCGGTCTCCGCTACGAGTTCTAGCTCGCCATCAGGCGAAACGAAGGCCGGTCCCCTGTGGGCCGGCCTTTCTAATTCTTAAGATATTGCTCCTCGCGCGGCTATAATCGTTGGATCGCGTTCACAGGGACTGAGGGGAGGGATATGGTTCACCTCACGTTTCCGGCTTCACTCCGGCACGCTGCTTCCATCGCTGCGCTTTCCATCTGCATCGCCGCGGCGGCGTCCGCGCAGGCGCCTTCCAACGAGATTCGCGTCATTCTCCTCGGCACCGCTTCCGGCCCTCCCGTGCGCGTCGGCCACGCCGGCATCAGCACGCTGGTGGAGGCTGGCGGCGACCGCTTCCTCTTCGACGCAGGCCGCGGCTTCATGGAACGGACGGCCCGCGCCGGCGTGCGGATGGACACCGTCACCAAACTCTTCATCACACACCTGCACTCGGATCACATCGTCGACATTCCCGACCTCTACCTCACTCCCTGGTCGTCCCCGTCCGCACGCAAGGTGCCGCTCGAAGTCTGGGGCCCCGAGGGCACCCGCGACATGATGAAGCACCTCGAAGCCGCCTTCGCCTTCGACATCCATGTCCGGCGCGATGTCGACGAGCAAGCCTCCCCCGAGGGCATCAAGGTGGCTGCCCACGACATCCAGGAGGGCAGGATCTACGAAAAGAACGGCGTCACCATCACCGCGTTCCTCGTCGACCACGGCCCCGTCAAACCCGCCTTCGGCTTCCGCCTCGACTATGGCGGCCGCTCTGTCGCCATCTCCGGTGACACCCGCCCCAGCGACAATCTCGTGAAACACTGCCAGGGCGTCGACCTCCTCATCCACGAGGCCATCGATCCCGAAGCCCTCCGCAAATTCAACCCCAGCCCCCAACTCTTCAAGGCCATCGTCGATCACCACACCACGCCCGAGCAGGCCGCCGGCGTTTTCAACCGCGCCAAACCGCGACTGGCTGTCTTCTCGCATTCTCCAGGCACACCCGCCATCGTCGAACGTACAAAGAAGTCCTACGCCGGCCGCGTGGAGATGGGCGAGGACCTCATGGTCATCGACATCGGCAGCGAAGTCCGCGTCAAACGCCCACTACCGGGACCGTCCCTCCAATAACAACCCCACGCTTCAGTTCCGCAGGAGGGATCCCATCGCCTCGCGAACTGCCGGCCACCCGCGCCACAACGGATTGTGAAGTCCGGTGGACGTACCGGAGGAAATTGAAGCTCGCCAGGAGCGTCGCCGCCACCCTCTCCACCTGGCTCGAAACCCCTGCAAATCAGGCGTTTGGCGCACTTCGTGTGCCACAATAGTAGATGTGACAGGTCATCAGATCCGACAGACGTTTCTCGACTTTTTTGCCGCCCGTGGCCACCGTCCCGTGCGCTCCTCCTCGCTGGTTCCCGGCAACGACCCCACGCTGCTGTTCACCAACGCGGGCATGAACCAGTTCAAGGACGTCTTCCTCGGCATCGAAAAGCGCGACTACTCCCGCGCCACCACAGCCCAGAAATGCGTGCGCGCCGGCGGCAAGCATAACGACCTCGAAAACGTCGGCTACACCCGCCGCCACCACACCTTCTTCGAGATGATGGGCAACTTCAGCTTCGGCGACTACTTCAAGTCCGAAGCCATCGACTTCGCCTGGGACCTCGTCACCAAGGAATACGGATTCTCCAAGGACCGCCTCTACGTCACCGTCTTCCGCGAAGACGATGAAGCCGAAGTCCTCTGGCAGAAGGTCGCCGGCGTCTCCAAGGACCGCATCTTCCGCCTCGACGAAAAGGACAACTTCTGGCAGATGGGCGAGACCGGTCCCTGCGGCCCCTGCTCCGAGATCCACTACGACCTCGGCCCCGGCGCCGCCGAACCCGGCCACGAGCACGAACAGTTCCCCCTCGACGGCGGCGGACGCTTCGTCGAGATCTGGAACCTCGTCTTCATGCAGTACGACCGTGACTCCAACGGCGTGCTCACCCCGCTCCCCAAGCCCTCCATCGACACCGGCCTCGGCCTGGAGCGCGTCGCCGCCATCCTCCAGGGCAAGCTCACCAACTTCGAGTGCGACCTGCTCTTCCCAATCGTCGAGTTCGGCGCCTCGCTCTTCGGCAAGACCTACGGCGAAGACCCCCGCGCCGACGTCGTCATGCGCATCTGCGCCGACCACGCCCGCTCCGCCGCCTTCCTCATCAACGACGGCGTCGTCCCCGCCAACGACGGCCGCGGCTACGTCCTCCGCAAAATCATGCGCCGCGCCATGCGCAACGCCCGCATGATCGGCGTCTCCGATCCGTTCCTCTACAAGATGACCGGCTTCGTCGCCGACCTGATGAAGCCTGCCTACCCCGAACTGCTCGAAAGCGTCCAGCGCGTCGCCCGCATCGTCAAGGACGAAGAGCACCGCTACTCCACCACCTTCCAGGTGGCCGAACGCGTCTTCCACGACGAAGCGAAAAAGGCCGCCTCCGGCGTCCTGCCCGGCGAAGCCGCCTTCAAGCTTTACGACACTTACGGCATGGCGCTCGACGAGCAGGAGGAGATGGCCCGCGAGCTTGGCCTCGCCATCGACACCACCGGCTTCGAAACCGCCATGACGCGCCAGAAGGAACGCGCCCGCGCTTCCTGGAAAGGCGCCGAAAAGGCCCAGATCGCCCCCGTCTATCAACAGCTCCTCGAACAGGGCCGCACCCAGTTCGTCGGCTACGACGCCATGCGCCTCGAGGGCGCTCGCGCCCGCGCTCTGCTCGTCAACCAGCAGCCCGTCGAGAATCTCGCCCCCGGCAGCGAAGCCGAGCTCGTCCTCGACCGCACGCCCTTCTACGCCGAAAGCGGCGGCCAGGTCGGCGACACAGGCGAGATCCTCAACCCCGAAACCGGCGAGACCCTCGCCCACGTCCTCTCGACCTTCGCCGCCGTGCCCGGACTCACCGTCCACAAGATCCGCACCCTCGGCCCGCTGCACAAGGACGAACTCGTCACGGCGCAGGTCAACGAATCCACGCGCCGCGCCACCATGCGCAATCACACCGCCACGCACCTCGCCCACGCCGCCTTGCGGCAGGTGCTCGGCACGCACGTCAAGCAGGCCGGCTCCGTCGTCGATCCCACCCGTCTGCGCTTCGACTTCTCGCACTACACCGCCATGGACTCGGACGAACTCGCCGAAGTGGAACGCCTTGCCAACGAGGAGATCCTCCGCAACACGCCTGTCTCCACCGACCTGATGGACCTCGACTCCGCCATCCAGACCGGCGCCATGGCTCTATTCGGTGAAAAGTACGGCGAGCGTGTCCGCGTCGTCAGCGTGCCCGGCTTCAGCCGCGAGCTCTGCGGCGGCACCCACGTTCAGCGCACCGGCGACATCGGCCTGCTCAAGATCGTCTACGAAGGCTCCATCTCCGCCGGCGTCCGCCGCATCGAGGCCATCACCGGCGAAGGCGCACTGCACCGTTTCCAGGAATCGCAGCAGGCGCTCTCCAAGGCCGCCAACGTCCTGCACTCCACTGAGGACGACCTCCTCGACCACATCGACAAGCTGCTCGCCCAGCAGAAGCAGCTCGAACGTGAGCTGCATCAGCTCAAGGAGAAGGCCGCCCACGCCACCGCTCGCGACGTCGAGAGCCAGGCCCGCGACATCAAGGGCGTGCATGTCCTCGCGGCCCGCGTCGACGGGCTCGACCGCGCCCAGATGCGCAACATGGCCGACGCCCTACGCAACAAGTGGGGCTCCGGCATCGTCGTGCTCGCCGCCGCCGGCGATAGCGGCGTCGCCATCGTCTCGGCCGTCACCAAGGACCTCACGCAGAAGGTCCACGCCGGCAAGCTCGCCGGCGCCGTCGCCCAGGCCGTTGGCGGCAAGGGCGGCGGACGCCCCGACCTCGCCGAGGCCGGCGGCAAGGACGCCGCGGCCCTGCCCGCCGCGCTCGATCAGGTCTATGCGAGCGTCGAGGGGATGCTCTAGCCAATGCTCGATGCGGTCGTCGTCGGCGCCGGGCCCACCGGCCTCGCCTGTGGCATCGAACTGAAGAAACACGGCCTCACCGCCGTGCTCTTCGACAAGGGCTGCCTGACGAACTCGCTCTACAACTACCCGACGAACCTCGTCTTCTTCACCACGCCGGAGCTGCTCGAGATCGGCGGCATCCCGATGACGTCGCTCAACGAGAAGCCCGTCCGCACGGAAGCGCTCAAATACTACCGCCGTGTCGCGGACCACTTCGCCCTCGACGTCCATCAGTACGAGCGCGTCGACGGCTTCGACGGCGAAGACGGCAATTTCACTGTCCACACCACTGACCGCAACGGCCGCGCGCACGACTACTCAGCGAAGAAGGTGATCCTCTCCACCGGCTACTACGACAAGCCCGCGCTGCTGAACGTGCCCGGAGAGGATCTCGACAAGGTCATCCACTACTACCGCGAGCCCCACCCCTACTACGGCCACGATGTCCTCGTCGTCGGCGGCAAGAACTCCGCCGCCATCGCCGCGCTCGAACTCCACTGGACCGGCGCCCGCGTCACCCTCGTCCACCGCCGCGACGGCCTCAGCGACAGCGTGAAGTACTGGATCAAGCCCAACATCGAGAATCGCGTCAAGAGCGGCGAGATCCGCGCCTACTTCAACTCCACCGTCCAGCGCATCGACCCGGACACCGTCACGCTGAACACCCCCGAAGGCCCCGTCACCCTGAAGAACGACTTCGTCTTCGCCATGACCGGCTACCGGCCCGACACCTCTTTCCTCTCGAAGCACGGCATCCGTTTCGACGAAGAGACCCGCCGCCCCCGCCTGAACCCCGACACTCTGGAAAGCGAGCGCCCCGGCGTCTACCTCGCCGGAGTCCTCGTCGCCGGCATGCACACCAACGAAATCTTCATCGAAAACGGCCGCTTCCACGGAGTCCAAATCGCCGCCGACCTCGAACGCAAACTGATCCCCCACGGGGACTGACGAATCCATCCCGCCAAAAGGGGACTGTCCCTTTCCCTCGACTTCCCCAAACCCTCCAACACCACTGACAGGGACTGTCCCCGCCCCCCCCCATCCCTCACACATTAACGATCCGTAGTCAAAATATTTCGCAACTCAATCTCAAGCGTTTTCAGTAATTTACCAAAATCACCCCACCCAACTTGCACGAACCCCCATGCTCTCCTGATCTTCAGAAAGGAGGTCATGCACCCATGACCGCAACTGCACCCACCCAAGCCCAGCTCGACGCCAACCGAGCCAACGCCCAGCACTCCACTGGCCCCAATACCGATGACGGCAAATCGAAGTCCGCCCAGAACAGCCGCAAGCACGGCTTCACCTCACGCAGCTTCTGTGTCGAGGACTCCGAGCGCGAGCACTTCACCCTCTTCCTTATCGCCCTCCGCGACGAGATCCAGCCCAGCGGAGCCTTGGAGGAGCATCACTTCCAGATCGTCGTCCAGACCGCCTGGAACCTCCAGCGCCTCGGCCACCACGAGTCGCAGATCCTCTCCGCCTTCGGCAATCCCTTCCTCGACGAGCGTCTCGGCAAGGTCCTCGACCGCCTCTCCCGCTACCGCCGCAACATGGAAAGGTCCCACTCGGAGGCCTTCAAGACCCTCATCGCCCTACAGACCGCCCGCCGGCAAAACGAACCCAAATCCGAAGAAGAGCCGCCCGTCCTGCCGCCCATCCGCATCAACTTTGTGACAAAACGAACCCAATCCA
>JBOZRR010000003.1:0-251676 GCA_050789245.1 Bryobacteraceae bacterium
GAAGCCCGCCAGAAACAGGCGAAGGAAGCTGAAACCGAACACGTCGAAATCGGCGTAGACCTCGAAACTGCAACAATCCATTGCACTTCCGACCCCGACCTGGACAGCCTCCTGGAAAATGCAAAAACGAACTCAACCCGCGCCCCCGGTGCCCTCCGCCTCCTCGCCAAAAAGCCCGAAGGAAGGCGCGGCTGGCTCGAGGACTGCATCGCCGCATGAAATTGACGTGGGCACACTCGCGGGCGGATACTGGTGCTAGGACGAAATGCAACTGAGTTTCAAGAACGGTAAGCCGAAGGACCACTGGCGCCGGCTCGCTGATCTCTCTGAAAACGAATCCGCCACCCTCGAGCGCATTGATCTGCCGGACGATCTGGCGGACCGTCTGATGGAACTCGGCTTCGTCCCCGGCAATGCCGTGCAGGCCGCGCGATCCGCGCCTGGAGGCGATCCACGTGTCTTCCGTGTCGATGGCACGGAGATCGCCCTGCGCCGCGAAACTGCCCAGCACATTTTGCTTCGATCCGTCATCGGCAATTGACCCCATGAGCCAGTGCCACGAGACGCCCACGCAGGCGCCCTCAACCCGGAGCCCCCATCACCGGCTCGTGGCCATCGTGGGTCCGCCCAACGCCGGCAAATCCACGCTCTTCAACCGGCTCACCGGGCTGCGCCAGAAGGTCGCGAACTTCCCAGGTGTCACCGTCGAACACCACGTCGGCAAGGCGCACCTCGAAGGCCATTTCGACGTCGATCTCGTCGACCTGCCCGGCATCTACAGCCTCAAGCCGCGCTCCGAGGACGAACGAGTCTCCTTTGACGTACTCAACGGCAAGATGGACGGCCTCCGCCGGCCCGACGCCGTCATTCTCGTCCTCGATTCCACGAATCTCAGCCGCCACCTCACCCTCGCCGCGCCCATCCTCAGCCTCGGCCTCCCCACGCTCGTTCTGCTCAACATGGCCGACGACCTCAAGCAGCGCGGCGGCGAAGTCGACGCAGAAGCCCTCGCCAACCAGTTGGGCACCCCCGTCGCTCTCATCAGCGCCGCGAAGGGAGAAGGGCTGAACGCCGTCAGGCGCTTCCTCCAGGGCGGCATCGCCGTGCCCCGGCCCGTCGAACTGCCCATCCTGCAAGACGTGCCGAAGTGCCGACAGTGGGCCGCCAACATGTCAAGCGAGGCCGGCTATCAGCACCCCGCGCCTCCCGAATGGACCCGCCGACTCGATGGCATCTTCCTCCATCCGGTGTGGGGCCCGCTGACGTTCCTCGCTGTCGTCCTCGCCGTCTTCCAGGCCATCTTCGCCTGGGCCACGCCGCTGATGGATGGCGTGGAGGCGCTCGTCTCCTGGTCCGGCGGCATCATCGGCTCCTGGCTGCCCGCCGGGCTGTTGCGGTCGCTCGTCGTGGATGGCGCCTGGAGCGGCGTCGGCGCTGTCGTCGTCTTCCTGCCGCAGATCCTCCTGCTCTTCCTCTTCATCGCGTTCCTCGAAGATTCGGGCTACCTCGCCCGCGCCGCCCTCATCGCCGACCGCACCATGGCCCGCGTCGGCCTCCAGGGCAAGAGCTTCATCCCGCTCCTCTCTGCCTACGCCTGTGCCGTGCCCGCCATCATGGCCACGCGCACCATCGAGAACAAGCGCGACCGCATCGCCACGATCCTCATCGCGCCCTTCATGACCTGTTCGGCCCGCCTGCCGGTCTACACGCTCATCATCGCGGCCTTCATCCCGGAGCGCCCTCTGCTCGGCGGCCTCTTCGGCACCCGCGCCGCCTCGATGCTGGGCCTCTACTTCCTCGGCTTCGCCGCCGCGATTCTGACGGCACGGCTGCTCAAGTCGTCAATCCTCAAAAGCGAGCGCGCGCCCTTCGTCATGGAGATGCCGCCCTACCGCATGCCCACCATGCGCTCCATCGGCCTGCGCCTCTTTGACCGCGCCATGGCCTTCCTGAAACGCGCCGGCACCGTCATTCTCCTGGTCTCCATCGTGCTCTGGATCCTCGCCAGCGTCCCGGTGTCGAATGGCCAGCCGCCCAAGATCGAGGACTCGCTCGCCGGCACCCTCGGCCGCACCATCGAGCCCCTCATCCAGCCCCTCGGCTTCAACTGGAAGATCGGCATCGGCCTCATCTCCTCGCTCGCCGCCCGTGAGGTCATCGTCGGCACCCTGGGCACCATCTACGGCATGGAGTCCGAAGGCGATACCAGCGGCCTTCAGGCCGCGCTGCAAAGGGACCTCTCCTTCGCCGGGGCCGTCGCGCTGCTCGTCTTCTTCGCCTTCGCCATGCAGTGCATGTCCACCCTCGCCGTGGTGCGCCGCGAAACCGGCGGCTGGAAGTGGCCGGCCATCCAGTTCCTCTACATGAGCGGCATGGCCTACGTCTGCGCGTTCCTCACCTACCAGGTGCTGTCGTAACCTAGCATTGTAGGTTCGGACTGGCAATTCTCATGCATAAAGTGGTGATTATCGGCTCAGGATGCGCGGGCAATACCGCGGCGATCTATACGGCACGCGCGGGGCTGAAGCCCCTCGTCATCGGCGGCCACGAGCCTGGCGGCCAGCTTTCCTTGACCACCGAAGTCGAGAACTTCCCCGGCTTCCCCGAGGGCATCCAGGGCCCGCAGCTTGTCGAGAACATGAAGCAGCAGGCCATCCGCTTCGGCGCCGAGTACGTCAACGGCAAGGTCGAACAGGCTGACCTCTCCAAGCGCCCCTTCCGCCTGCTCGTCGATGAGCAGTGGATCGAGACCCGGACGCTCATCATCGCCTCCGGCGCCTCCGCCCGCTGGCTCGGGCTGCCGAATGAGCAGAAGCTCATCGGCCACGGCGTCAGCTCCTGCGCCACCTGCGACGGCTTCTTTTACAAGGGCCGCAAGATCATCGTCATCGGCGGCGGCGACTCCGCCATGGAAGAGGCCACCTTCCTCACCCGCTTCGGCGACGAGGTGACCATCGTCCACCGTCGCGAGGAGTTCCGAGCCTCGAAGATCATGCTCGACCGCGCCAAGGCGAACCCGAAGATCAAGTGGCTCACCAACTCCGTGGTCACCGATATCTTCGACGTCGAGAAGGGCGTTGTCACCTCCGTCGCACTCAAGAACGTCAAGACCGGCGAAGCGTGGCGGCAGGATGTCGATGGCTTCTTCCTGGCCATCGGGCATATCCCGAACACCGCTCCCTTCAAGGGCCAGATCGACCTCGACCCGGACGGCTACATCGTGTCGCAAGGCGGCGCGCGGACCAACATCGAAGGCGTCTTCCACGCCGGCGACGTGCAGGACCGGATCTATCGCCAGGCCATCACGGCCTCCGGCGCCGGCTGCATGGCCGCCATCGAGGCGGAGCGCCTGCTCGAAGCCGAAGGAGAGTAACCATGATCACCCGGCGAGCCGCGCTGCTTTCGATGGGGGCGGCCCTCGCCGCCAACGGATCGGATGCGGACGGCTGGCGCGTCTGGTCGCCCCGGCCCGAGATCGCCCCCAAGGCCGAACGAGGCGCAGCCGGAGAACTCATCCTCCGCGGCGGCGGCAACGCCGCCGTGAACGGCGCATGGGAGCGCGAATTCCCCGGCATGACGCCCGGCGAGTGGCGCCGCCTCACCGTGAAGTACGCTGGCCAGGGACTCGACTTCGCCCCGCGCCAGGTGGTGGCCCGCCTCGACTGGCTCGACGCTTCGGGCAAGCGCTCGGGACAGCCCGACTACGCCTACGCCGTGAAGTCCGAGGGCGAATGGTCGGCATTCACTCTCGACGCGCCCGTCCCGCCCGGCGCCGATCGTGCCAAGGTCCAGTTGATGCTGCTCGAAGCGCCGCGCGCCGAGGTCCGCTGGAAGGACGTGAAGCTCGAGAAGATCGACGCTCCGCAACCCCGCACGGTGAAGATCGCCACGCTGCGGCTGCGCCCCAAGGGCGACGATCCCGTCGGCCGCTTCATCGAACTCGCGGAGCGCGACGTGCCCCAGGGCACCGACATTATCCTGCTGCCCGAAGGCATCAGCGTCGTCGGCACTCGCCTCAAGTACGCCGATGCCGCCGAGCCGCTCGATGGCCCGGTCGTCAAGCGTCTGGCCGCGCTGGCGCGCTCGAAGCGGGCCTGGATCGTGGCCGGTGTCTACGAGCGAGAAGGGAACGCGGTCTACAACACGTCCGTGCTGCTCGACCGCGAAGGCCGGCTCGCGGGCAAGTACCGCAAGGTCTACATCCCCCGCGAGGAGATGGAGGGCGGCATCACCGCCGGCTCGTCGTATCCGGTCTTCACGACGGACTTCGGCCGCGTCGGCATGATGATCTGCTGGGACGTGCAATACGCCGATCCGGCACGGGCCATGGCGCTGGCCGGAGCCGAACTGATCCTGATGCCGATCTGGGGCGGCAACGAGACGCTGGCCAAGGCGCGGGCCATCGAGAACCACCTGTTCCTGGCCTCGTCCGGCTACGACTTCCCTTCGGCGTTGATCGACCCCGACGGTGAAGCTCTTGTCCGGGAAGAACGCGACGGGACCGTCGCCGTCGCCACTATTGATCTCTCGAAACGTTACGTCGACCGCTGGCTGGGCCACATGCGCGGCCGCTTCCATCGCGAAGTGCGCGGCGACGCATCGGCCATCCCCGCCAACCTGCGCTAAGACCGGCTCTCGGCTAGCTTTCGCAGGTCGGTGACGATCTCGTAGATCGTGATGGCGGCGGTGATCAGCAATCCAACCTGGAAACCTGTGTCAATGTTCCGGGAGATCGATTCCACGCGCGCTTCGGGCATGTCCGGCAGGCGGAGCACCACCCACGTCCCGGCCTTGATCAGGAAGCCGACGATGGCGAGCGAGGCGAAGTTCAGTCCCAGCCGGAACAGCCGCTGGCCGCGCGTCCACCACGGGTTCAGCAGGCAACTGAACGAGAACGCGATGTGGGCCACCACAACGGCCAGGATCGGCCAGTAAAGCTCCCTCCACACGGGCGCCAGCGCGAAGAACGAGCCGTGGGGCATCGGCGTCGAAACGAAGTCCATCCACCACAGCAGGAAGAGCAGGTAGACGACGATCTCGATCACCGACGAGGGCCGCGAGATGCGCTGCTTGGGCTGGAATTCGGGCAGCGTCGCCGGGTTCCATGTGTTCAGGACGCCGCAGCGGCGTTGGATGCGCTCCGCGGCAATGAACAGCACGGTGACCCAACCGATCGCCGTGACGACCGCGCCCCACAGGTGGCCGAAGACGGCCATGAAGGCCTGCGAGTGCTGGTCGGAGATCACGGCCCAGCCCAGCGCGGCGATGAAGAAGCCGGGCACGAGAATCCACAGGATCAGGGCCTTCAGCGCGAAGAGGTAGATGGGGAACCAGGGCGGCCCGATCAGGTAGTCTTCCGGCGCCAGGCGTCCGGCCACCAGCAGCGGATGGCCGCACTTCTTGAGGATGTCCGACACCTCGTCGTCGCTGAGCGCGCGGCCGAGGTCGGTCTCCTTGTCCTCGATCTGCGACTGAAGGTCTTCGGCCAGTTCGGCCGCCGGACCCTGCTGGCTCCGGGGCAGAAAGAACCGGACGGCGTGCAGGTAGCGGTCAATGAGCTTCATGGTATTTGCTCCCCACGGAAGCGTCCAGGGACGCGTTGATGGATTTCCATTCGGCCAGCAGCCGGACCAGGATCTCCTTGCCCTCATCTGTTAGCCGGTAGAAGCGCTTGGTACGCTTGCCCTCTTCCCGCCAGGCGCTGACGAGCAGGCCCTGGGATTCGAGGCGGCGGAGCAGCGGGTAGAGCGTGCTTTCGTCGATCTCAATCCCGTGCACGGCAAGAGCCTTGCGCAGGGTATAGCCGTATTGTTCGACCTTCAGCTCCGCCAGGACGGCGATGACCAGGCATCCGCGCCGAAGTTCCAGTCGCAGGTTTTCGAAGAGTGCATCGTTCACAGGCAATACCGTGTATCAGACAGTGTGCTACGCATAGTGTGTGCCACACAGTATACGAAGTCAAGAGATTTCGTGATGCCCACTGCGGGGAGGCATTAGTCCCGCGCGGCGCGCTGGTAGGGGTCTTTCAGATACTTGGCGGCTTCTTCCTGAGCGCCCTGGGTGTTGTCCTTGGTGCGGATGGCCTGGGTGTATTCGTTGCGGGCGCGGTCGCGCTGCTGGGTGATGTCGAAGATCTTGCCCAGGTTGATGTGGCTCCAGACGGTGGTCCACTTGGGCTCCTCGTCGCCGTTGATGGCTTCGCGGAACTCGTTGGCGGCCGACTGGTAATTGCCCTGGAGGAAGAAGACTTCGGCCACGCGGTAGTGCGCCAGCGAACTGATGCGGTTCACTTCGAGGGCCTTCTGGTATTCCTGGAGCGCCTCGTTGTAGGCGCCGACTTCGGCGAACTGCTCGCCGCGGCGGATGGCGACGGCGACGCGCATGTTCGGGCTGAGGCGCATCACCTTGCCGTCGGGATCGACGATGACGCGGCGCGGCTTGCCGAAGGTTTCGACGACGAACTCGGTCTGCGGTCCGACGACTTCGACGGTCTTGTCCTCGGGGTTGCCCTCGGTCTCGATGTGGAGGTTGACGGGCATCCGGAACGTGTCCAGGTCCTGCGAGATCTTGCCCATCACACGGAAGCCCTTCTGCGTGCGGTAGATGGTGTACTCGATCTTGAACTCGGGCGCGCCGGTGGATTCCAGCCACTGGATGAAGAAGCCCTGGAGGTTCTGGCCGGAGATCTGCTCGGCTAGCTTGCGGAAGTCCTCGGTGCTGATTGAATTGTTGGCGAACTGGTCGGGAAGGGCCTTCAGGAGGCGTCCGAACTTATCGTCGCCCATGATGCCGCGCAGCATGTGGAGCGTCGCGGCGCCCTTGCTGCCGGTGACGGCGAAGAATTCGGGCGAGTAGTCCTCGAAGCGGTTGGCTTGCAGGACCGGGGCGTCGGTGACGGTGAGCGCGTCGACGAAGAGGTCGCGGATCTCGCCTTCCATGACCGACTTGCCGTTGAGGTGCTCCTGGTAGAGGACCTCGGCGTAGCGGGCCATGCCGTTCGAGAGCCAGACGTTGTTACGTCCCGACGGGGACAGGAAGTTGCCAAACCACTGCCGCGTGACCTGGTTGGCCAGGACTCGCTGGGAGGGCTCGCGGGAGGCCATGCTGGTGGAGACGAACAGCATTCCCGGGGCCGCGTAGCCGCCGGGCGCGCTCTTGCCGGTCTCGATCAGCGAGAGGTTGGCGTTGGGCGGGATGCCGAACACGGAGGTGAGGTAGGTCATCACCTTGCCGGTCTCCTCGCCCCAGGCCTGGGCGTTCTTGGCGTTGTCGCCCCGGAACCAGACGCTGGTGGTTACGCCCTGGCTGCTGACCTTCTGCGCCTGGCCGCGCACCAGCGCCAGGCTGCCCGCAAAGCCCGGCTGGTTGGACCGGAAGTTGAACTTCGTGCCGTCAGCGACTTCCAGGCCGCTGGAGACGACACGATACCCGGCGGGCACATGGACGGTGAGGTCCATGGTGTAGCGGTCCGCCGTGTAGCCGGAGACCGGAAACCAGCGCGAGGGGTAAAGCAGATACGTGCCCTCCTCGCGGATGGCGCCGAACTGAATGCCGTAGATGGGAGACTCCTCGTCGCCGCGGAGCGTGCCGCCGTATTCGAAGATCAGCGAAGCCGGGCGGCCTTTGGCGAGCGGCTCCGGGAAGTTCACGCGCAAGGTGTGGTCTTTGTATGACCGGGAGGTCTCCAGCGTGCGCCCCTGCGTGTCTTTCACGGCGGTGACGTTGAACGAGTTGTGGAGATCGAATGCGGCCGTCAGGGCGCGGTCCGATTCAGGCGTGAAGACGACTTCCGCTTTCGCGTGCAGGGCCTGCTGGGCGGGGTCGATGGTAGCGTCGATCTTGTAGCTGCCCACGTCGATCGTCGCCACCCGCTCCTGGGCGAGGCCTGCCGAAGCGCAGGCGGCGGCGATGGTGATCAGGCGGACCAGCCGTTTCGACACTCTCATGAGTTAGCCTCCATCTCTTCTAATGATGCCGCGATCCGGTGGGCGGACGTTTCAATCGGGTCGTGATCCGTCGCCAAGGAGGCGGCCACGGCCCGCAGCCCATCGCGCATCTGATGCCTTGCGGCGCCGTCTTCCAGCAAATGAATTGCAGCCTCGGCGAGCCGGTCCGGCCGCATGCCGTCCTGGATGAACTCGGGCACGACCTGGCGTCCGGCGACGAGATTCACCATCGAGTAGAACGGCACACTGACCAGCGCCTTGCCCATCGCCCAGCTCAGGGAGGTGACTTTGTAGTAGGTGACCATGGGAGCATTCAGTAAGGCGGCTTCCACGGTGACGGTGCCGCTTGCCGCGAGCGTCAGGTCGGCGTGGGCCATGGCGTTCCAGGTGTCGCCTTGGATCAGGCGTGCTCCGGTTTGCTGAAGGAAGCCCTCGAGATAACCGGTATCCGTAGAGGAGGCCGGGGTGGCCAGCACGAATGTTGATGCCTTGCGGGCATTGATCCGCTGGACGGCGCCGCACAGGTCGGGCAGATGACGGGCGATCTCGCCACGCCGGCTTCCCGGACAGATAGT
Organism: Bryobacteraceae bacterium; assembly: GCA_050789245.1. Lineage (GTDB taxonomy): Bacteria > Acidobacteriota > Terriglobia > Bryobacterales > Bryobacteraceae > PNKE01. Next base: position 8,522 of record JBOZRR010000003.1, read on the forward strand.
GATCAAGGGTCGGTCCTCCGGCAACCGGTACTTCGCGAAGAACTGCTCCCGGGTGAGACCTGCCTGCACCAGCCGGGAAAGGGGGTGCCCGATGTAGTAGGCCGGGACGCCTCTTTGCCGGAAGAACTCTTCCTCGAAGGGAAAGATGCAGTGGAGCTCTTTCACGTTTCGCTGGAGTGTCTTCACCCTCCCTTCGCGCCAGGCCCAGGCCTGGGGGGCGACGAGGTAAAAGACGGGGATACTGAGGCGTTTCAGGCGCCGGGCGACGCGAAGGTGAAAGTCCGGACTGTCGGTGAGAATGGCCGCGACCGGGCGGCGGTCGCGAGCGGAGGCCAGAAGCTTGCGGTACTCGCCGTAGATGCGGGGGATGTGGTGGACGACCTCGACCAGGCCCACGACGGAGAGGCTCGCGGCATCGACGACGGTCTCAACACCGGCCTTTCTCATCTCCGTGCCGGTGCAGCCGAAGAAGGTGGTGTCAGGCCGCAGGCGGGCGAGCGCTTCGACGACGCTTGCGGCATAGCGGTCACCGGAAGCCTCCCCGGCAGAGACAAGAATCTGGGCCTTCACGTCTTTCCAGTGTATCCACGGGGCGCGGAAGGGTCCGTCTGATAGACTGTAGGTGCCACTCCCGGCCGCATTTTCATGTCCGCGCCTAACAGCCTCCAGCGCTTGAGTTTACGGCAGTTTGCCGACCGCTTCCGCAGCGAGATGATCCCGCTCGGGAGCCGATTCTGCTACTTCTGCGCGGCCGTCTCGCTAAGCGAAGAGGATCTGAAGGATTACCTGCAGGAGCCGGTGGCGGCGCTGCCGCCGTCGATCGCGCAGCGGCTGCCGGAGATTCGGATCCTGTTGGTGCCCTATCTGGCTCAGCCCGAGAGCGGGGCGAAGCGGCGCACGCCGGCGGAGACGCTGGTCGCCATCGAGAAGCCGAAGGGTGAAGGGACATCGCTTGCCGCAACGCTGGTAGGCGGGACGGACGCGGTGCTGGCCTTCGCGATTGAGGAGACAGAGGTCGCGGACTACCACTACCAGTTCTACCGGGCGATTGCGGGCATCATCGTCAGCGCGCCCAATGGAATGCCGAAGGCGTATGCGGAACTGGTCCGGACGGAGCTCGCGGCCGGGGCGAACGGCGAGGTCGACGAGGCGAGTTGGACCGCGAAGACCGAGCTGAGCGATAAGGATCTTGATCCGGCGAAGCCGACGAAGAAGTTCAAGGAGTACTTGCGGCAGAGCTTCATCGACACGCTGACACTGTTTCTGCACGGGATCTGCTGCGACATCGACGTTGATTCGGGTCCGCGGCAGTTACCGAGCCGGCTGATGCGAAAGCGCCTGGAACTGCTGCGCGACACGTTCCCTCCGCCGGAGGGCTACGCGGTGCTTCCCGAAGATGTCAAAACGCTGAAGAAGTAGAGCGGCGCTGCCGCGGCTGGCGGTTCGCCGGTTCTTGTGCTTTGCATTACAAAGAACTTGACGAACGCGATTCCTTGCTCTTTAATAGCTGATGTGGCTGCACCTGCTTCACTACATCAACACGCGGTCGATAATCTGCGTTACATCCGGGCTACGATGGAGCGCGCCGGGTCGTTCACGGCGGTGCCGGGCCTCGGCGGGCTCCTGATGGGTTTAACGGCCTTTGTCGCGGCCTTCGCCGCCTCGCGGCGGCAATCGGCGGCGGAGTGGCTGGGGATCTGGGTGACGGAGATGGCCGTGGCGCTGGCAATCGGCGTGGCGGCGACGGTCCTGAAGGCGCGAAGGACGAACACATCGGTGCTGACAGACCCCGGACGGAAGTTCCTGGCGAGCTTCGCTCCGTCGATCGTCTGCGGCGCGCTGCTGACGATGCCGCTGTTCAATGCGGGCCTCTTGGGTTTACTGGCGGGCGTCTGGCTGCTGCTGTACGGCGTGGCCGTGATCGCCGGGGGGGTGTTCTCCGTGCGGGCGGTGCCCGCCATGGGGTGCAGTTTCCTGATGTTGGGCGCGGTGGCACTGTATGTGCCCTCGTCGATGCGCGACGTCATGCTGGCGGCGGGCTTCGGCGGGCTCCACGTGATTTTCGGTTTCTGGATCTGGAGGCGCTACGGTGGCTAAAGCGGCGCGTGCATTTGATGAACAGACACAGCGTGAGGTGCGGCTGGAGTCGGTCCGCAAGGACCTGCCTCAGCTCGACAGGCTGATTCACGAGCGTCTGCGGCTGGGGATTGTCAGCGCGCTGGCGGCTGCGCCGAGCCTGACGTTTCCGGAGCTGCGGCAGCTACTGGACACGACGGACGGGAACTTGAGCGTGCATGCGCGGAAGCTGGAAGACGCGGGCTACATCGGTTGCGAGAAGTCGTTCGACGGACGAACGCCTCGCACGGATTACCGGCTGACGGCGGAGGGCCGCAAGGCGTTGGAGCGGTATCTGAATCACATGGAGGCGCTGGTTCATGCCATCCGCAACGGCAAAGGCTGAGGGGCTGCACGTCGCGATCATCATGGACGGCAACGGCCGGTGGGCGCAGGCGCGCGGGTGGCAGAGGCTGTCGGGACACCATGCCGGCGCGGAATCCGTCCGGCGCGTCGTCGAGGCGGCTCCGGGGCTGGGCGTGCGGGCGCTGACGCTGTATGCGTTCTCGTCGGACAACTGGAAGCGGCCGGTGGAAGAAGTGAGCGGACTGTTCCAATTGCTGGCGCGGTATCTGAGGGAGGAAACGGCGCGACTGATGGAGTCCGGCGTGCGATTTAGGGCGATCGGCAGGAGGGACCGGCTGCCGGAGGCGTTGCTGGCGATGCTCGAGGAGACCGAAGACGCGACGAGCGATTGCGACCGGCTGGATCTGCGCGTGGCGATCGACTATTCGTCGAGAGCGGCGATGCTGGATGCGGCGCGGAGAGGCGCTACGCCTCTGGCGCTGACGCCGGATGTCGATCTGCTGATCCGCACGGGCGGCGAGCAGCGGCTGAGCGATTTCCTGCTTTGGGAGGCGGCTTACGCCGAGCTACACTTCACGCGCGTGGCCTGGCCGGATTTCGGGGCCGAGGATCTGGAGAGGGCGTTGACGGAGTTCCGGTCGCGGCAACGGCGGTTTGGCGGTCTGGTTGGGGCGGGCCGGTTAGGGTGAGGCTGCGATAGAATCGCAACCGTGATGAAACGCCGCAGCTTCGTCGCCGGCGCCGCCGGCGCCTCGATGGTCACCATGCAAGCCCAGCCCAAACCGGTCTCTCTTTTCGAATTCCGTTATTACCGACTACGAAACACCACCGACAATCAGCGGGGACGGCTCACCGATTTTCTGGTGAAGTCCGCGCTGCCCGCGCTGCAGAAGGCGGGAGCCGGGCCGGTGGGGATCTTTGCGAGCAACATCGCGCCCGATGCGCCGTTCGTGCTGATGATTGCGAGCTACGCCGGGTTCGCCGGCTTTGAGCAGGCCCGCGCCAAAATGATGGGCGACGGGGAGTTCATGAAGGCCGCCGAGGCGTTCTTCAGCGGGCCCGGACTGCCGTATCAGCGTGTGGAGTCGCAACTCTTCCAAGGATTCGCGGGGATGCCGCAAATTGAAGTTCCGGCGGCCGAGGCCGGGAAGGCACCGCGGCTGTTCGAGTTGCGGACGTACGAGTCGAATACCCCGTTCACGCTGCGGAAGAAGATCGGGATGTTCGAGAACGGCGAGATTGAGATCTTCCGGAAGTACGGGCTGAATCCGGTGCTGTTCAGCGAATCCGTGGTTGGGCCGCGCATGCCGAATCTGACATACATGCTGTGGCACGACAATCTGAGCGCTCGAGAGGCGAACTGGCGCGCGTTCGCGCAGAGTCCGGAATGGAAGAAGCTGAGCGCCACGCCCGGCTTGAGCGACGGCGAAGTGGTTTCCAATATATCGACCGTGCTGCTGAGCCCCGTCAATGGTTCTCCGATTCGTTAGTCTGTTCGCGGCGGCGACCGCGATGCTCGCCCAAGCGCCGAGGACGATCACGATCCCCACGGTGGACGTCAGCGCGGATGCGTCGATCCAGACGGTGGTGGACCGCGAGCCGGGGCAGTATTTGGGTCATCCGACGACCGTGCTGCTGGAGGACGGGCGGACGATGATCGTCGTCTATCCGAAGGGCCACGGGCGCGGCGCGATTGTCATGAAGCGCAGTACGGACGGCGGGAAGACTTGGTCCGGCCGGCTGCCCGTGCCGGAGAATTGGGCGACGTCGCTGGAGACGCCGACGATTCACCGCACGGTGGACGCCAAGGGCAAGAAGCGGCTGATTCTGTTCTCGGGCTTGTATCCGATCCGGTTGGCGTCTTCCGAAGACGATGGGAAGACGTGGACTCCGCTGAAGCCGATCGGCGATTTCGGTGGAATTGTAGCCATGGGCGCGGTGATCCGCATGAAGGACGGGCGTTATGGGGCGTACTTCCACGACGACGGGCGATTCATCAAAGAGGGCGGGCTCGGCGACAAACGGTTCCGGGTGTACCGGACGTTGTCGAGCGACGGCGGACTGACTTGGTCGAAGCCGGAAGAGGTTCTGAGCCACCCGGAGGCGCAACTGTGCGAGCCGGGGATCATTCGTTCTCCCGACGGGCGACGGCTGGCGATACTGCTGCGCGAGAACAGCCGCAAGTTCAATTCGTTCATCGCCTTCAGCGACGATGAGGGCATCACGTGGAGCGCGCCGCGCGAGATGGCGGCGTCGCTGACAGGCGACCGTCACATTGGGGTGTATGCGCCGGATGGACGGCTGTTTCTGACGTTCCGCGACATGGCGTACGAGTCGCCGACCAAGGGAAGTTGGGTCGGCTGGGTGGGCAGGTGGGATGACCTGGTCAACAACACGCAGGGGCAGTACCGCGTGTATCTCAAGAAGAACTACAAGGCGGCGGATTGCTGCTATCCCGGGCTGGAAAAGCTGCCCTCAGGCGACCTGGTGACGACGACATACGGGCACTGGGCGGATGGCGAACAGCCGTATATCCTGTCGCTGAGGCTGAATCTGAAGAGTCTCGACGACCGCCTGCCGAAGTGAATCGAATGTTGGATCTTGCCGATCATCCGCACCGCCGTTACAACCCGTTGACGGGCGAGTGGGTTCTGGTTTCGCCGCATCGAACGAAGCGACCTTGGCAAGGCCAGGTGGAGAAACTGGCGCCGGAGAACCGTCCCGCTTACGATCCGAAGTGCTACCTGTGCCCCGGCAACGAGCGCGCGGGCGGGCATCGGAATCCTGAGTACACTTCCACGTTTGCCTTTGATAACGACTTCGCGGCGCTGCTGGACGAACCGGTGACGGAGGGCTACCGGCATGGCGATCTGCTTCTGGCAGAGCCGGAGCGGGGGATTTGCAGGGTTGTCTGCTTCTCTCCGCGGCATGATCTGACGATCGCCGAGATGGAGACGGACGACATTCGCGGAGTGGTCGATTGCTGGGCGGAGCAGTCGGTGGAATTGAACGCGCTGCCGTGGATGGGCTACGTGCAGGTGTTCGAGAACCGGGGGGCGATGATGGGTTGCTCGAATCCGCATCCGCATTGCCAGATCTGGTCGTCGTCGAATGTGCCCTACTACGTTGAACTCGAAGCGCGCAGCCAGCGCGAGCACTTCGAGCGGCATGGACGGACGCTGCTTTCGGATTATCTGGCTGTTGAGCTGGAACGCGGCGAGCGGCTGGTGGCGGTGAACGAGTACTTCGCGGCGCTAGTGCCTTTCTGGGCCGTGTGGCCGTTCGAGACGATGGTGATCAGCCGGCGGCCGGTAGGGCGGATCGAAGACTTATCCGAAGACGAACGGCAGGGGCTGGCGTCGACGCTCAAGGCGGTGACGACGCGGTACGACAATCTGTTCGAGACGTCGTTCCCCTATTCGATGGGCTTCCATCAGAGGCCGGCGAAGGGCGGGGAAGGCTGGCATCTGCACGCCCACTATCACCCGCCGCTGCTGCGCTCGGCGACGGTGCGGAAATTCCTGGTCGGCTACGAAATGCTGGCCACGCCGCAGAGGGACATTACTCCGGAGTCCGCCGCGCAGCGTTTGCGCGATTTGCCGGAGCTTCATTACAGGACGCTTTCCCGTTAGGAGATAGACCCGCGATGCTCAGACGCTACTTCCTGCTGTTAACCGCATTGGCTTGCATCGGATTCGCTCAGGAGCCCTTCCATTTGAAGAGCGGCGACCGTGTGGTCTTCTATGGAGACAGCATCACGGACCAGCGGCTCTACACGACGTTTGTGGAGACCTTCATCCGAACGCGGTTCCCCGGTCTGGACGTCAAGTTCACGCACTCCGGCTGGGGCGGCGATAAGGTGGGCGGCGGAGGCGGGGGCGTGGTCGAGCAGCGCATCTGGCGCGACCTGAATGCCTATCACCCGACGGTGGCCACCATCATGCTGGGCATGAATGACGGGCGATACCGGTCTTTCGACACCGATGTGTTCAAGACATACTCGGACGGCTATGAGAAGCTGGTCGGACTCATTCAGTCGGCGAATCCGGGTGTCCGAATCACGGCCATCCGGCCCTCGCCGTACGACGACGTCACACGGCCGCCAACGTTCGACGGCGGGTACAACGCGGTACTGATCAAGTACGGCGATTTCATTCAGGATCTCGCGGCGAGACAGCGGCTGCACGTGGCCGATCTGAATTCATCGGTCGTCGCCATGCTTCGGAAGGCCAACGCCACGGACGCGACGAACGCGGCTCGGATCATTCCGGACCGCGTGCACCCGGGTGCGGCGGGCCACCTGATCATGGCGGGCGCGCTGCTGCGGACATGGAACGCGCCGGCGGTGGTGAGCGATGTCGAGATCAATCTGAAAGTCCGCCGTGCGAACCGATTCGAGAATACGACGGTGACGGAGGTGAAGCGCGAAGGGCAGGGCCTGAGTTGGATTCAGGTGGACCGCGCCCTGCCGATGCCCGTGAACTTCGAGGACTCAGTCGTCAAACTGGCGGTGGACTCCTCGGATTTCACTGAGACGCTGAACCGCCAGCCCCTGAGGATCACGGGGCTGGACGCGGGCCATTACGCACTGAGGATCGACGGCGAGCAGGTAGGCGTCTTCACCGCCGAGCAGTTCGACAAGGGGCTGAACCTGGCCGTGCTTCCGACGCCCATGGCGAGGCAGGCCGCCAAGGTCCACGACCTGACGCTGAAGCGGACCAATGTGCACAATGCGCGCTGGCGGACGATTCAGGTGCCGCTGGAAGACACGCTGCTCAGCCGCTCAGCCGCGGCCATCGCGGCAATCGACGACCTGACGGCCGAACTGGAAACCCGGCAGCGCGAAGCCGCGCAACCGCTGGCCCGCCGCTTCGAGGTTGTGGCGGTTCCGGCCGAGGCGGCCTCGGTTCCGAACGGCTTTACGCCGATCTTCAACGGCAAGAATCTCGATGGCTGGCACATCAGCAAGACCAACCATCACGGCACCACGCCGGCCTGGGCTGTGGAGCCGGGCGGCATCCTAACAGGGATGCAGAATCCTTCGGGCAAGGGCGGGATCCTGCTGACAGACAAGAAGTACCGCAATTTCGAGGTCTACCTGGAGGTGAATCCCGACTGGGGGTGCGACGGCGGGCTGTTCCTGCGCTCCTCAGAGAAGGGCGAGGCGTACCAAGTTTTGCTGGACTACCGCGAGGCCGGGTACGTTGGCGGCATTTACGGCGAGCGGCTTCAGGGCGTGCCCACGCAGATGCCCACCGAATGGGAGAAGGCGTGGAAGAAGGACGGCTGGAACACGATTCGCGCCCGTATCCAGGGCGACTTGCCCAGCTTCCAAGTGTGGATCAACGACGTGCGCGTGATGAACTGGTCCGACTTCGCCAACCATGCGGCGAACGGCGCGGGCGACGGAATGATCGCCGTGCAGGTCCACGGCGGGACGAAGATCTGGAAGGAAGGCGGCAAGCACCGCTTCCGCAACATCGCCGTGCGCGAGTTGCCTTAGCTGCGAAATGCAGCCGCCCTACAGGTGGCTCCAGAGCGACTTCTCGCTCTCGTCATCCCTGCGTTCGGCGCGATCCTGCAGGTAGTGCCTCACGGCCTCGCGTCCGCCCAGACCGACGGCAAGGCTCGCAGCGAGTACGGCTCCGCCGACCAGAATGATGAAGGCCGCAAAGAAGACGCGCGGCGCGAAGTCCAGGACTTCGGCGGCGACAACGACAGCCACGAACATCGTGATCACTCGCGTCACCGACGCCAGCCGCCGCGGTCCCGGCAAGTCCTCATTCGACGCCCACACCAGGACCGACCGTCCGAGGAACTGCGCCAGCCAGGCTCCGAGCAGCAGGATGAATCCGGCGGTGACCGCTTTCGGGAGAAGGAACACGGCCGCTTCGACGATGCGCGTCGACAGATTGGTGTTGAAGACGTTGAGCGCCACCAGCAACCCCCCGCCGAAGATCAGCCAGTAGGCGGCGCCGGCCACCAGAGGGGTGCCGTGCAGGCGGCCGGCGCTGTCGAACATCGACCGGAGCCCGCTGTCGCTCAAGAACTTGTCGATGCCCGCGCCTTTGATCATCTTCGTCAGTGTCCACCTGACGGCTTTTGCCATGATCCAGAACAGAACCACAATCAGCAGGGCCACCACCAGCGGCGGCACATAGGTGAACAGGTGAAAGCTGATGGTGTCCCGTATGCGGTCAAAGACGTTCTGCAAGGTTTCGAGCATGACTAAACCTCCAACTGCCTCACTTCTTCCGAAGGCTGTTTCGAATCCGGTTTCCCCGCCATCTCCGCCGTTCCGTTGCCGAACCACAAATCGAGAAGATAGGGCTTCATCTCCTCGAAGGTGAGGCACAGACTTTCGATCCGCTGCTCCACTTCCTGCGCGCTCATCTGTTCAACTTCGAGGAAGAACGACGCCACGCGCCCCAGGTAGAGCGGTGTGATCGAACGCAGCAGGTGGCCGCGCTCCAGCCGTTTGCTACGCGCCGCAACGGCGAACTCGTACACGAGCCGCACCCACAATTCATCGTCGAGATGGAATCCCGGCCCGACGCGGGCATCGCGCGCCAGCGACTGGATGGCGCGGAGGGTGTCCGGGGTCATCGCCATGGCCCAGATCTCCGATAGGTCCTGGCCGCCCTTGCGGAAGAGATCGATCATGCGCTCGACATTGACGTTGATCGGGTCCAGGCCGACGTCGTAACGGAAACCGAAGAGGGCGGCCTCCGCGCTGCCGGCGCGGGTGCGCCAAGCGCCGTCGTATTCCTGCATCAGGGAGAAGACACTGCCCACCACCTGCTGCAACATGGCGCTGAGGTCGCTGCCGGGGTCTTTGGCGTCATGCAGTTTTGCGCCGAGGAAGCTCTGGCAGACGCGAAAACCCTCGGCCACGGCGATGGTGGTCATCCAGATGTCGATGCCGAAGCGGGCGACGTCGGTCTCCCAGTCTTCGCGTTCCAGGTACCGGCCGAGCAGTGCATTCGACATGCCGAAGTCGCCGCCGATGGGCTGGCGGAGACGCTGGCCGTAGAGAGCGCGCGTCAGAGGGTAGATGATGCTGTTGGTGATGGTGCCGTCGTATTTGTGGCGGTGATAGTAGGGCGCGACGAAATCGAAGTCAGTGTAGAGCACGGGGCGGAGGAGCAAGTCGAACCACTCCGGGGTGATGGAGCGCAGGTCGGAATCCACAACGCAGCACGCCTTCGCGTTCAAGTCCTTCGCCATCTGAAAGATCATCCTGAAGGCGCTGCCCTTGCCGGGAATGCCGTGATACGGGAATGACAGCTTGTTGACGGGCGTCAGCGGCGTGGAGAGCATCATGAGTTGCGATGCCTGCACGGACGTGCCGAGCACGACGTCCCGCGTGTTGTCCTTCGAACCGCCGTCGGAGTTGATGATGACGCTGGTGAATTGCGGAAAGTACTTTGCCAGTCCGGCAAGCGCCGCCGAAACCACATGACCGATGGTCCGGGCGTTGTTGTAGCTCGGGATGCCGATGACAATATCGGCCTGGCGCACCGCTTCGACGGCACGCTGTGCCTCTTCCGGCAGCAATTGTTTATTCATCCGTTCGCGTCCGCGGTTACTCCCTCTTTTCAGACTGGCAGCTGCGGACGCCGCGGGGCATCCCCTAAAGACTGGACCGGGGCGGCTGAAACTCCTGTAGGCGGCGCAAGTAAACTTCGGCGGATCTTCGCACTTCTCCACCTTCCTTGAAGATCCACAGGCGGGTGGCGAGGGCATCGATTCGAAATTCCTTCACCCCGGCCGAGGCCCCGTTCGCCTGCGGCTCGAAGATGTTCTGCATGAGCGCGTGGAGGATCTCGTGAACGCACGTGTTTAAGGAGAGATACGGGATCTGATGGCCGTGCGCGTAACGCAGGGCGATGGTGCATACGTGGAAGTGGTCGTAGCGCGTCGTCATGCCCGCCACCGCGCGGCCCTGGTCCCATTCGATTGGGATGAACGGGGTCAGGACGAGGTTCAGCACCCCAGCCGCTAGCCCTTTGAACTCTGGCCCGCCGCCCGGCAGACGCCGGACTTCTCCCTGGACCTGATTGCGCTGAAAGACAATGCCGCAACGGCCGAAATCACGAGCCGCCTCGGGCCAGATCTTCTCCCGGAAGCGTTGCAGATCCCCAGGCGCCGGCTTCGTCGCGGTATCGAGGATTTCCTGGACCGGCACGACGAGCGGAACTGGCGCCGCGCTTGCGGCAATCCCCATCGCCATAAAGTCTCTACGCGTGATCACGGCTGTTTCAGCTCATCAATCTCCTGCTGGATCTGTCTGGTCATTCTCCTCCTGTGCCGGATACCGAACACAATCCATGCCAGGAGGGCGAGGACCACCGGCAGGAGGTTCACTGTAAGTCGCATGCCGGGGAAACCCTGCGCGAGGAACATCATCCAGAAAATGATGAGCGCAAGCAAGACCGGACCGAGCCACAGCCACTCACTTCGCAGGTGATCCCGCCGCAACTCCAACTGACGGCGGTAGAACTCAAGGCACGTGGCCGCCAAGGCGTCCGGGGCAGGGGCCGCCATGGCCCGGAGTCTCCTTCCGGAAAAGTAGACAGCAACGCCGCACCAGGAGATGAAGCCAGCTAGTGCGGCCCACTGCGGCCAGCCGTGCGGGAAGTTGAAGCGCCAGGCCAGGAAGGCGACGAAGAGCGCAGCGGCAGCGACGATCATCACCACTTCCTCCCTCGTGCGGACCGTGATCTCCCTGGATCTCTGCTTGACAAGCAAGGCTGGACTCATACGCAAAGCCTCCCATGGCTGGTTGCGCCAGAGGGCGCCTGGGTCCTGCGGCTTCATTTCGTCAGACATGGTTCTGCACCTGATGAAAGCTACGGGTCAGGATGTTCTTGATCCGGTGAATTTTGGTGGCGACGTTCGCCGCGGACAGGCCCGTGATCTCAGCGATCGACGCTGCGTCCAATTCCTCCAGATACGCAAGCATGATCTGGCGGTCGAGCGGTTTCAGGCCCAGAATCAGCTTCTGCAGGTGCTCCAACGCCCGGTTCTGATCGATGTCGGGTTCGCGCTGCCGCCCGGGCAGTGCGTGCTCCATTTCTTCGAGGCTGACCAATCCTGAGTTGTTCCGGCGTTCGCGTTGCACGTGCGTAACAGCCGTGTTGTGCGCCACGCGGCAGGCCCAGGTCTTCAGCGAACAGCGCCCGTCGAACGCGGCGAGGCTCCGCCAGAGCTGAAAGTGGATTTCCTGCTTGAGGTCGCTGCGCTTCTCGGGGTCGGCCTCGTAGCCGGCGGCGAGACGGTCCAGCGCCGGGCCGTACTCCCTCGCCGCGATCGAATAGAGATCATCGCGCGTGAAGGACCCGACCGGCTTGGCGTCGTTGTGATCCACTGCCTTAATAGTCGACGAAGCCGGGAAAAGCTGACAGGATTTGTTGTCCGGCGATACGCCGGCCTATTTCACCCTCTTCACATCCAGCTTGGCCGTTTGCGTCTGGCCATCGCGCTCTCTTGTGACGACGCCCGTAAGGTGGTCGCCGTCGATCTTGAGGACGAAGCGCATGGTGGTTTCGTCCCGTGTGACGTCGAACATGAGGGTGTCGTTCTCCACTTTACCGTTGGCGATTGGGTTCTGTTCTTCGGCGTTGGGGCCGGCGGTGCCCGTCAGCCGTGTCCCATCCTGCTTCAGAACCAGATGTGCCGGACGGGACTGATCCGTTCCGTCGGCTGTGGTAACGATCAGCGAACCCGACCATGTTCCAGTGGCATCGGCCGCCCACAAGCCGGCGGCGAAGAGCATCAGCAGAAACAGTCTCTTCATTGGAGTTCCTCTCCCGGGCTAGCGCAGCAGGTTCATTGCCGTCGTAATGATCAGGGCGTTGGTGAAGTCAATCAGGAACGCACCGACGATCGGAACGACAATGTACGCCCGCGGAGCCGGGCCGAACTTCCTTACTAAGACGTCCATACAGGCCATTGCGTTCGCGGTGGTGCCCAACATAAATCCACAAAATCCTCCGGCCATCACCGCCGACTCGTAATCCTTGCCCATGAAGCGGAACGAAAGCGCCACGCACATTACCCACACCAGCACCACCTGCACCGCCAGGAGCACCAGCACGGGGAGAGCCAGGTGGACCAGTTCCCACAGACGGAGCGTCAGCAGGGCCATGACGATGAAGACGTACAGCGAGATGTTGCCCACGGCATCCACCAGATGCTGCGAAACGCCGAACCAGCGGAACTTGTCATCTAGGTTTCGGATGAAGGCGGCCGCGATCATTCCACCGATGTACGCCGGCAGGATCAGCCCCATCTTCGTCAGCCAGCCGCCAATCACTGAGCCAATCCCCATTGCCACGGCGAGCAGAATCAGGGTTTGGAAAAGCGCTGAATTCTCTGATTCGCTTTCGTCGGCCATCGGCGTTGCTGGCGACGCAAGCGGGTCGCCTTCGTAGACCAGCGCTTCGGTGCCGTTCGTTCGCGGGGGGGCGCTCTGTTTGGGAGTGGCCAGCGCATGTCTGCGGATGAGGGATGCGCCGATGGGGCCGCCCAGTAGCCCGCCAATTGTAATGCCGAATGTCGCCGCCGCCACGCCGAGAGCGGTCGCTCCGGCCACGCCGAGCTTTTCGAAGGTGCCACCGAACGCCAGTGCCGTTGCGGGTCCGCCAGTCAAGGCAACTGAACCAGAGATCAACCCCAGCATCGGGTCAAGCCCGAGCAACTTTGCCGTCCCAGCGCCGACCAGGTTCTGGAGGACAGCGCCCATCGTGGCCAGGATGAAGAACAGCAGCACCTGGACGCCGCCGATTTTGATGAGCCGCAGGCTCGCGCTCATGCCGACGGTCGTGAAGAAAGTGATCATCAGAATCTCGCGCAGCACGAGGTCCATCTCCAGGTTCAGGTAGCGGTCCCGGAGAATGAGAGCGATGACGGAGTAAATCAAACCGCCGACGATCGACGCTGGGATGTTCAGCCGGTCGAGGACCGGCATCTTTCGTTTCAGCCAGACGCCCATGGCCGCGCCAAAGCACGCCAGCGCCAGCACCTGAACCGCATCCAGCTTCAGCACCATGACAGTGGAAGAGTCCATAAGAGGTTATGGTGCACTACCGCGGCGGATCGCCGCTACTCGGCTCGCGCGTCCAAGAACGTGGACGATGCCCCATGATTTAGCGGATAATTTGTCGGAAGTCCCACATTCGATCGAATGCCCGGAAAAGCAATCATCATTGGCGCCGGACCCGCCGGCCTGACAGCGGCCCACGAGTTTCTGACGAGGTCGGACGTCAAGCCCATCGTTCTCGAGAAGAGCGGCGAAATGGGCGGCATCTCGCGCACGGCCCGTTACAAAGGCAATCGCATCGACATTGGAGGCCATCGCTTCTTTTCGAAGTCGGATCGGGTGATGGAGTGGTGGCTGGCACGCATGCCGATGCAGGGCGGCGCAGCAGCCGAGGAAATGATCGCGTACCAGGGCAAGTCACGGGTGGTCTCCCGCGACAACAGCGGACCCGACCCCGATGCGACGGACCTCGTGATGCTCGTGCGGCCCAGGAAGTCCCGCATCTATTTCATGCGCCGGTTCTTCGAGTACCCCATCACGCTCAGCAAGGACACGCTAGTCAAACTCGGGTTGACGAAGGTCTTCAAGATCGGCATGAGCTACATCCGCAGCGCCGCATTTCCGATCCGCAACGAGAAGAACCTGGAAGAGTTCTTCATCAACCGCTTCGGCCGCGAACTCTACCGGACTTTCTTCAAGAGTTACACCGAGAAAGTCTGGGGCGTGCCGTGCACCGAAATCAGCGCCGCGTGGGGAGCGCAACGTGTCAAAGGGTTGTCCATCACGAAGACGATCGCCCATGCCGTGAAGAAGCTGATCTCGCCGAATGGCAGCGGCGGCGTCGGGCAGAAGGGTGTCGAAACGTCTCTGATTGAACGGTTCCTCTACCCCAAATTGGGTCCCGGTCAGATGTGGGAGACCGTCGCCGCCGAAGTGAAGGAGATGGGGGGCGAAATTCACACCGGCTGGCTGGTGGACCGTATCCTCAGAGATGGCAATCGCATCACCGGCATCGAAGCGCGGCACCAGGAAACAGGCGACCGGAGCGTCTTCGAAGGCGACTACTTCTTCTCCACCATGCCCATCAAGGAGCTGTGCCAAGGCATCCATCCGGCGGTACCTTCCGAAGTTCGTGAGATCTCCGATGGCCTGGTTTATCGCGACTTCGTCACTGTCGGTCTGCTCGTCAAGAGCCTTCAGATTCACGACGACCCACGTCTGAAGCGCGGCGTGAAGGACAACTGGATCTACATCCAGGAGCCCGACGTGCGCGTGGGGCGACTGCAAGTCTTCAATAATTGGAGCGAGTACATGGTGGCGGACCAATCCACGACCTGGCTCGGTCTGGAGTACTTCTGCAACGAGGGCGACGATCTCTGGAGTATGGCCGATGAGGATCTCAAAGCGCTCGGCCGCCGCGAGATGGCCCGGATCGGAATCGTCAGTGAGGATGATGTTCTGGACGCGACTGTCATTCGCGTCGAGAAGACGTACCCCGCCTACTTTGGCACTTACGATCGCTTCGACGAACTGCGCCGCTGGTTGGACGGCATCGAGAATCTCTTCCTGGTCGGACGGAACGGGATGCACCGATACAACAACCAGGACCATTCCATGCTGACGGCCATGACCGCCGTGGACAACATCCTCGCTGGCCGGCGTGACAAGTCCAATCTCTGGGTCGTGAACACGGAGCAGGAGTACCACGAAGAAAAGAAGTGAGCGTGGGTCACTCGCCAGCGCGCAGGCAGTAAACGGTGGAGTCTGTCCGGATGTAAAGATCTTTCCCGGACAGCGCGGGTGAAGCCGTGATTCGCTCGCCGAGTGTGTTCGTATTCAGCAACTCGAATTCGCGGCCCGCGCGGATCACGAAGGTTTCGCCATCGTTGTTGCTCAGATAGATCCGGCCATTCGCCGCAACCGGAGACGAGTTGCACGCGCCGCCTAGACGCTTCCGGTAGACCTCTACTCCAGTCTTACCGTCCAGGCAAGTGAGCACCCCGTTGTCCATCCAGGCGTACAGCAGGCCGTGATAGTACAGCAGCGATGGTTCCTGCGGCCCCGGTTTCTGGCTCACCCAGACGGGCTCCGGAGGCTGCCCCTTGCGGAGGCGCACGGCGTGGATCGGCGTCTGCCGCCACAACTGGAAAAACACTAGGCCGTCACCGTAAACGGGGCTCGCGACGATCTCTCCGTTGAAGGGCCCTTCCCCCTCGCCATACTGCCAGATCTCTTCGTGGCTCGCCGCGTCGAACGCGGTCAGCCGGTGTTTGGCCGAGACCAGAATGTCCGTCTGGCCGTCGTGTGAAACCACCAGCGGCGTGGCGTGCGATGTGCCGATCGGCCGCTCCTTCTTCCACAACACCTTCCCTGTTTTCTTGTCGAGACCGATCAGGTAGCACGGTCCCTTGTGATGATCCCAGGGCAGGAGGATCGAATCCTCCAGAACGATCGGGCTCGTCCCATAGCCCCAGGCCATCTTCGGGTCGCCGAACATCTCCATGTAGCGCGTGACCCAGATCAGCTTGCCGTCGTGCGAATAGCGCGCGATGTCCGAGTTCCCGAACGCGACGTACACCGCGTCGTTCATCACCACAGGCGTGTTCACCGCCAGGTTCGATTTCTGGTGCGTCTTCTGGTCGATACCCAGCCCGAACTCATGCCGCCATAGTTCCTTGCCTGTGTGCCGGTTGAGGCAGATCGTGAGGAGCGTCCGCTTTCCGTTCTCCCCTGTGTCCGTCGTGACGAAGAGCTTGTCGCCATGGACCACCGGCGAACTGGTGCCCCAGCCCGGCAGTTTCACGGACCAGCGGACATTCTCCGACTGGCTCCAGGAGACCGGCGGATTCGCATCTTCCGCTACGCCGCTGCCCCGCGGGCCGCGCCACTGCGGCCAGTCCGCGGCTAGTGCGGCAAGGCTGATCAGGTACAGGGAGACGTGTCTGCGGCGGATCAATTACTCCCCCCGGTATACTCGGTCAGTCGAGGCGGATCGGCGTAGGGCTCGGCTACCCACACACGCCTCCCCTTGTAGTACTGGAGCAGCCGTTCGTTTGTGTCGGGGCCCATGTCTTGAGCCCACACGATCCGTGACGCGTCAATATCGGGTTCGTTGTAGACCCACTCGCGAGTCTTGTACGACTTGCTGTGATAGCGGACAACCACCACGTGATTGCCGGGGGTGCGCTCAAGTTGCCTAACAAAACCAGCTCTCCAAATACCTCGCCCGGGTGGATCGCACCATGAGATGAACACTGTCGCATCCTGGTTAGGGTGAATCCCGACCGCGCGAAGCAGCGGTGCCGAAATGCAGACAGTGCTGAAGAAGAGGAACACCAGAGTCAGCAAGCCTCTCATCCCCTCCGAGCTGAGGGCCCGCCAGCTTGCTGCAAGGGCGAGATAGATCAGACCTGCTGCCGGTGCGATGTAGTGCGGGTACCCCGACTGTTCCACAGCCAGCGCGGCAAAGATTCCGATGGCGAGCAGGAGGCAGTAGCGGCCTTCCGGTATGTTCCACGGTCGGCGCAGGCCGAGGATTAATACCATTAGCAGAAGCGGTCCGGCGTAAAAAACTGCCGAATACAGGATTTTGAACATCAGCGTGAATGGGGCGAACCGCGGATTCACTAGGGCTTCATGGGCCGACACTTCAAAATCGTGATAGTGCGCGAGAGCTTGATGCCGATACGTCACATCCGTTCGAGGTTCGAACCAGGCGAGCGTAAGGGGCCAGTCGTACAATTTCCGGTTGACGGCGTAGGGGAGTTTGAGTGGATCGCCGGTCACCGCCCGGTTCAGCGAGAGCGTAGCTGTCAATGCCATCGCCAGCAACACCGCGGCCGGGATCAGGGCCCGGACGAGCGACCCGCGGAGAGTCGCGGAGGATGCGAACGACCACATCAGCATGCCGCCGCACGTTGAGGCGAGGATCATGCCTTCGAAGGGCCGGGTCCAGGCGAGCAGGGCAACGCCGAGCCCCATTGCGGCACCAGATAGGGCTGACGGGGATCGTCTCAGCCGGAAGACTCCGCCGATCGCCAACGCACCGGCTCCCGCTGCCACGAATCCGCCCCAATAACTCTCGATCCAATAGCTCGAAAGGCATGTGCGCAAGATGAAGAATAGCGTGCCAAGCGCGGCCCAGCGCGGCGGCAGGAGCGCCCTCAGCATCCACAGAATCGACGGCGCGGCGAACGCCGCTGATAGTAATACCCCTGCCCAGAAATGGCCCGCGAGGACTTTGCCCAACGCCAGGAACAACGCAATCCCCGGCAGGTACATTGAGCTGTACGTCGGCAGATGGAAGATGTGCAGCGTCTCAAAATGCTGCCACATTGGATGAGTCGGGTTCGCAAATCGTCCGGCGAGCAGCGTTTCAGCCAGGAAACGGTGGCTGAACTCGTCCGGCACCATCGGATCAGGCGGCGGCAGCACGGGCGCCAGTAGCAGCCGTGGAAGACTTGCTAGAAGCGCTGCGGCCACGTATGGAGCGATTGGGCGTTCTGCGAAGATCGCAGCGCGACGGACTATATCGTCGGACCAGCGTGGTAGTGAGACACTACTCCACGCGTCGCGCGAGATAAACGCGAATAGAACTAGCAGGAGCTCAACCCAAACCAGATTTGAGAGGAAAACGAATGGCAGGTCGATCCTGAGTGTCGTCAGTAAGGCGCTGTCAGTCGCCGCCATTATGAGGGCAAACACCATGCCACCATAGCACGCCTCCTTGGACTCCAGGAGCTTGCACGAGAGCCGTGCGAGCCGCGATGGGAAGCCAATCGGCGAAGGCGAGTCGTCCCTCGCCCTCGCCGATCGGGTCTGACGTCAGCTGTGGATGAACTGGACCGGGCTCAGTTGCCTGAGCCGGCCCCCGATTGTGGTAGCGTCCGCTTCAGATCCCAACCTTCACCGCGCAGAACAACTCGGGCCGCCGGTGAAGCTACGCCCAGGCTCTTCTGCGCCTCGGCCGTCAGCATCGGTCTGCCGTTCGGATGTGCGGGCGAGACCAACGTGATTCGCCGTGGCCGCACCAGCATCAGGACTTCGGGTAGGTCCAACTTCCCGAGAATCCCCGGCACAACGGTATTGTTCAGTCCGTCGTGGATCTGTGCCGCGGCAACGTCCATGTAACTTACGATGGACCGCTCGACCACGAGTTCGGCGATGTTCGAGTCAAGCGCGGCGGCCATCGCCGCAGCCGGGCCCATCGAGCCTTTGGCATAGAGCACCAGCTTCCTGTTCGCTGCTTCAGGACGGCCCTGCAGGTAACGCGCGGCCGACAGCAGATCGGAGACCTGCATCTCGACAAGATTGCGGCCGAGCAGGATCGCGCGTGAAGCGAGTTGATAGGCCTGGCTGTAACCGTTCCGTCCGGCAGGCCGGTAGCTTTCGCCCATTCCGCGCGGATCCACGGCGAGGACGACGGAACCCGCTTTCGCCAGTTCGATGATGTCCCCGTCGGTGCTCTTCCCAAAGGAAGTGGCAAAAACAATCGCGGAGCCGGTCTTACTTCCCGCGGCAGGATGAAGCAGGAGTGCCGGGATCTTCACTCCGCCTTCTACGGTCAGTTCGAGTTTCTCGAAGCGGACGCCGTCGCGAGTCTCCTCGCCTGCCTCCGCCGCAGCCGGTACACCCGGCAGCGAGCGCAGTCCGATCGCGGAGCGCAATGACTCCACAGTCACCGCGCCGCGGGCGCTTGCCAGAGTCTTCGCATGCTTTAAGTTGATCGACTGCACGGTCTCAGACCCGCCGGAAGTGGAGATCTGTCCCGTCGGAGTTGCGTACAGGACGCTCTCTTCCTCTGTCAGTAGAGCCGGCTCCGCGCCGTCCGTCTCGCGGCTTTGAAGCCACTTGCCCAGAAACCGATAGGCTGCCTCGCGCCTCGGCTTCGACCAGCCGTGCGTGTCGTCGAATTCGAAGAAGCCAGCTTTCTCGCCGTTGCCGAGCAGGTCGAACAGTCGTTGATTCTGTTTGAATGTTGCACGGGCGCCGTCGATCGGGAAGTAGTCGCGGATGGCCGTCGTCATGATGAAAGGTCGCGGCGCATGCGCCAGGGCGAAGTCGCCGAAGTCCAACCCCTTCTCGATGAAGCCGGGGAAGATCTGCTCCGCGTCTTGCGGTCCCGGCCCCGACCATAGCTCGCGCCACCGGGTCATGTAGCACGAGGCAACCGCCGCGGCGAGTCGAGGCTCGAACGCGGCCAGATATGCCGCCTGCGTGCCGCCGCCCGAATTGCCGGCCACGGCAATTCGCCTTGAATCGATCTCCGGCCGGGAGGCCAGGTAATCAATCGCACGGATGCCGTCCCAGATCTCGTAGCGTGCGAAGGTTTGCCCTGTCAGCAGACACTGAAGCCCCGCCATGTTGTGCTCAGGCACGCCGATGCCCGGGCGAGAGCGGCCGCTGTCCGCGTCGAAATACTCCAGCCGCTCGCCCTGGCCCGGAGGGTCGATCGCCAGCACGGCGAATCCCTGCTTCGCAAACCCAATAAAGGCCGACTGGTACGTTGATGACGCCTTCCCGTTCAACGAGTGGCCCGCCACGCCGATCACCGCTGGGTACGGCGCCTTGCCGCGCGCCGGCATGTAGAGGTTCGCAGTCACCCGGAAACCGGGCTGACTTTCGAAGATCACGTTTTCAACGCGATAACCGTCGCGCTCGAACCTGCCCGTGACCTTCGAATTCAGCGGTGTCTTCTTGTCCGGCAGCCCGCCGATCAGCTCGAGCATCGTCTTCCGGACATATTCCTGGCGGGCGCGGATCTGCGCGGCGCTCGACAACTGCTGAATCTCGCGCTCGCGCTTGTCCCAATGCAGTTCGGCCTGGCTTGTGAGCCAAGCCTCGAACTGTGTCGCGTAATCTCCGCCGACGGTCAGCGGAGTGGGCGTCTGCGCGCCCAGAGACGCGCAGACCAGTAGTGTTGTGAGTAGGGATCGCATTGTCAGAATGTCAACTTCAGTGCCATCTGAATAATACGTGGATCCGCGGCCGACTCAATCCTCCCGAAACGCGCCGGGGTGTTCGCCTGAGCGAAGGGACTCGAGAAGTTCGGCTTGTTGAACGCGTTGAAGAACTCCGTGCGGAACTGCATCCGCATCTTCTCATTCAGCGAGAAGCTCTTCATCATCGAGAGGTCGAAGGTCGCGGCACCGGGGCCACGCAGGAAACTGCGCGGCGTCGTGCCGAACGTGCCGAGGGCATTCAACTGGAATGCCGAGGTGTTGAAGTACTTCGCAATGGTTTCCGCCCGTGACCTGCCCGACGGCAGATTCGGGTCGCCGATCACGTCCGGGCGATCAAGACCGATGCCCGAGAACGACCTGTCCGCGCCAGTGCTCGGCGTGAACGGGAAGCCGTTGCGGATCGTCACGATGCCCGTCGACTCCCAACCGCCGAACACGCCACGCACGAACGAATTCGCGTCGCGTAGCGCCGGCAATGTCCAGACGTAAGTGCCCACCAGCCGGTGCGGATTGTCGAAATCCGAACGGCCGCGGTTGCCTCTACGGTCGTACGGATTGGGGATCGAAGCCGACTGCCCCGGCGTCACATCCTCGGAGAACTCGTCGATCGACGCTGACCAAGTGTAGTTCACTTCGAAGCTCACGTTCCGGTTCATACGGCGCTCCAGCGAAAGCTGCAGAGCGTGATAGCTCGAATTGCTGCCAGAGTCCGCGACCAGTGTCGACGCGAACGACTGGTACGGACGCCGCGCCTGGATGTTCCCCGTCGTCGCGCCCGGTGCGTAGCGAGCGTAGTTCACGTCCTGGACGTAGGACAGGAACCGGCCCAGCGTGCCGACGTAGGAAACACGCGCGACTGTGTTCGCCAGCATCTCGCGTTCGATGGTCACGTTGTAGCTCTGGTTGTAGCTCGGACGGAAGTTGTTGCCGAATGCGCCCCACTGGCCCAGCGGAAGCGTAAACGTGGAATCCGCCGGCGGATCGAAGGGAGCAAAGTACTGCGGGAACGGGTTGTAGCCGCCGGCATAAGGGTTCTCGAACCTCACGCCGAAATTGGTGATCTGCGGGCTGAACGGAGCCGAGTTCACAAAGCCGTTATACAGAACCGTGAACTGCGGGTTCCAGAAGTAGCCGTAGCCGCCACGGACCACGGTCTTCGACCCGCCAGGCCGCCACGCGAAACCAAGCCGCGGCGAGAAGCCTCCCCAAAACGTCTCAAACCCGCCTTCCGGGCACGACGGATCGCCCGCGTTCAGGTAGCCGTTCGGAGCGTTCGGGAATCGACTCGACTGCACGCCCGGCGCAAAGCACTGTACGCGCCCCAGTTCGTCCGTGAACGGGAACATTGGATCCCAGCGGAGTCCTGCGTTCAGCGTCAGGTTCGGCGAGAGACGCCAGTTGTCCTGCGCAAAGAAGCCGAGACGGTTCCCGTACAGCTTCTTGAACTCGCCGCCGCCCTGCCAGAACCGGTACACGTCGCCGAGGATGAAATCGGCCATCGCATTGCCGCTGATCGAGCCGTTGAAATCGAACAGGCCCATCGTGCGGAAGTCGTTCGCGATTTCGTTCTTGCTTCGGACGTAGTCGAAGCCGAACTTCACTTCGTGCTTGCCTCGCAGCCACGTCATCGTGTCGGTGAACTGGTAATCGTAGTCGTCCTTCTGGTAGTTCCAGCCCGGACGCGCCAGGAAGCCGCCGGTGATGTTGATGTAAACGCTCGGCGGGTCCTTCACTGCGATGCCCTGGACACCGGCGCTGGCGGCATTGATTGGAAGGTCGACAGCCGTCCAGTCGTTCACCGTATTGCGCTGGCGCAACGCAAACGTGAAGGAGTTAATCAGCGACGGCGAGATCGCCCAGATGTCACTCGCCGTGTACTGCTTGTAAGGCTGCTTGCTCTTGCCGACCGACGCCGCGAACATCGAGGCCAGGTCGTTGACGTCGCCCACAAAGGGCCGGTCATAGTTCCGCCAGAACACGCGTCCGGAGACGCGATGCGCTCCCAGCATCCAATCGCCGCGACCCGTGTACTCGTGCTCATTGGGCCTGTCCGCCGCGCCCAGGAAACGCTCACCGGTCGGAGTCGACGGGACCGGCAGGTACTCCAGGAAGTTCTTCGTCACGCCGCTGATGCGCGACGCCGGAATCTGGTTGCCCGGGAAAGGCTGCTTCGTGATCGGGTCGATGATTGGAGTCGCCGTCGATGAGAAGTTGCCCTGCCGCTGTGCCGCCGTCGGCAGGAACTGGCGCGTCAGACCTGGATCGCTGCGCAGCGTCGTGCCCTGGTAAGCGAAGAAGAAGAACAGCTTGTCCTTCTGCACGGGGCCGCCGATCGTGCCGCCGAACTGGTTGCGCTTCAGCGTGTCCCTGCGGGCCGCGAAGAAGTTCCTCGCGTTCAGCTTCGAGTTGCGCAGAAAGTGGAACGCGGAACCGTGGAACTCATTCGTGCCGCTCTTCGTCACGACGTTCACTACCGCGCCCGACGCATTCGCGAACTCAGCCGAGTAGTTGTTCTTCTGCATGCTGAACTCCTGCACCGCATCCGGGTTCGGAAACTGGCCCGACCAGTTGCGGTAGGAGTCCGTATTCATGCCGCCGTCCAGCGTGTAGGCCACGCCGTTGCCGCGCGTACCATTCACCGCGAACGAATTGCCTTCGCCCGCCGCGCCGCCGCGCGGAATCACGCCCGCCTGCACTGAAAGCAACTGCGTCACGTCGCGGCCGTTCAGCGGAAGCCCGACAATCCGCTGCTCGTCCACCAGGCCTTTGAGCGTGCCGGACTGCGTTTCCAGCAGTGGCGCCGCTGCGGACACCGTCACTGAGTCCGAAAGCGCGCCCACTGTCAGGACCACATCGACTGTCGCGTTGTCATTCACCGCCAGGACGATGCCTGACCGCACAAACTTCTGAAAGCCTTCCCTGCTGACCTCAATCTGATACTGGCCCACCGGTAGGAGCGGAATGACGTATGTCCCGTCCTCGCCAGATGTGCGTATCTGAGAAAGCGTCGTATTCACATTGGTAGCCGTCACCGAAGCGCCCGGAACCGCTGCGCCGGAGCTATCGCGGACCGTTCCGACGATTCGTGCCGTCGACTGTCCGTACAAGTGCGCGGCGAAAGACAAAGCTAGCGCCATGCACAAGCCTAATCGCATCATGGATTCTCCCTGAAGAGGAAATTGAAAAGTGCGTCCAGTTTAGCATCCTCATCAGGGCGCCACTCCGGCGCTGCCCAAAACAGCAGACTGGAGCCGATCCCACCAGGTCCGATGGGCGGCCGCGGCGCCCTCACGGCGGGCCTTGTCGCTTCTCCCGGTCTGCGTTCTTGCCGTTCAACTTCTCAAGGCGGCTCACAACGGCTTCCTGTCTGGAGGTAGCAGCGACGATGTCTTGCCTCTGTAACAGCCTCCAGTCACTGCCAGGAGCAGGAACCAACTGAGTCGTCCGGCGGTGACGGATGAGAGAGTGTGCCGGGCAGGTGGGCCGTGCGATGGGGAAGGGCCGGATGAAAACGAAGTCCGCCACAAGATCAGCCTTCACCTCTCCAGGCCTCTGGAACAAGTTCCGAGCGCTGCATCATGCGGGAACCAGCAGGATCGCTTGCAGGTGGCGGATGAGGAAGCGGCTTGGGCCGGCGGGGAAGGGACAGCAGAAGACAACGTTCACCATCCCAGAAGCAGTTTGCCCTCCCAGGCCAATCGAGGCCCCGTCTTACGTCAGGCAAAGAACCAGCAGGATCGTCCGGCAGCAGTGGATGAGCGATCGGGCCGGGCTGGCGGGAAAGAGACCGACGATGAACAAGACACCGATCACAGCCACACAGGCAAATCGTCCTTCTCCAGGCCACTCGAACAGGCTCCGAGCGCTGCCTGCTGCAGGAACCAACAGGATCATCCGGGACTCAAGAATAAGTGAAGTCTAATCGGAATGGGCCGAAAAACTTCTCTCAGGTGCGTGGTGAATTCTGCGCAGCGGCGAATGTCCTACCTCAGTTGACGTGTTCATTGCGGGGGACTCGGCACCCAAATTGCCGTTTTCGACTCTTTTCAGGTTGTACTGAGTATAGGAATTCGACGAATGGGGTTCTTAGCTACTCGAGCTAGCTCAGGGGGAGCCCTCGGGGCTGACGCCCGGTTTGCAGGCTCGCTTCAATCGCGGACTGTGTCTCCGCAATATCGATCTTCACGCCTGGGCCGGAGGTGAAGCAATGGGCCATGCGTTTATCGGCCATGGACTTCATGGCGGCGCGAGTGGAGGGTTTGGCCGTGCGCATGAACTCGAAGACTTCGGGGCCTGATTTCCAGTGGATGCCTTGTCCATCGAAGCGGAAGGGTTTGTTCTTCCAGAACTCTGAGAACTGGGAGGTGGCTCTGTGAGCTTCCTGACGCGGCTGAGATGGACAGAGGAGATCAAACAGCGTCCGGCTGGACCTGGCTCTTCTCGATCGTGGCCTGGAAGGTGTCGTAGTCGTTGGCCGCGGCCCGGGCCACCTCGAAGAGCCTCTGCAGCAGCTCCTCGGTCCGGCTGAACTCGACACGCAGCCGGCCGGGCTCGAGCTCAACTCCTTGCGGCAGGTCCGGGAAGCGGCGCCGCCAGGCCGGCGGTTCGACCGGGATCTTCACCTGCATGGCCTGCTGGTGCCGGCGCAGGGCATCGAGCTTCTCAACGAAGCGTCGTTTCCGGCGGCGCTCCATCGCCATGTCGGGCGAATCCAGAATCAGCTCGAGCTGGCGGATCAGCGCCAGGCGGTCGATCAGGATGGTGTTGCCGGCCCGATACCCACCGAAGCCCTGCATCAAGTCCAGGGCCCGCCCGCGCCTCACTTGGAACAGCCGCTCGAAGGCCAGACGGTCGAGCACCGGCACGTCGAGCAGACGCAGTTCGGCCAGAATCTCAGGGATGTGCAACAACCATCGGGGTTTAGCAGGCACCGCAGGAACCTCCGCCGCCCCTTGGTGTTATTGCACATTCGGGCAAAATGAGCCCGCGGATAGCTTATGCTAATCCCTGCTAACTGCAGCTTCGACCGCTCGTACTCCAGGGTGGGCGTGCAATCCCGGGGGCCACCCCAAGCCAACGCTCCGGCCGGCCTACACGGACACGGACTGCCGGCGGGTACCGCGTCGAATCTGCGGCCGTTCGTAGCGCGTTGCATCACGAATATAGGCTGGAGGAGGTGGCCGCTTAACGCCAGACGAAGTCTTTGCGGACGACAAAAGTCACAGGCTTGCCTCTTCGCATGAATAACGTTGAGTTCTGCACGGAGGGACCAGCTATCGCAACCCTTCCGCCGCGCGCGGGCTGACCAACATCCAGCCCTGCAGGACGTCCCGGACGACGCGAGCCAGGTCTCGCGGCGCTTCGCGTTTGGTTATGTAGCCCCGAGCCCCAGCCGCCAGCGCCCGCCGGACGCAGCCAGGCTCCTCATGCATCGAGCAGACCAATACCGGGATGTTGCGCTCGCACAGTTCCTTCACCAACTTCAGGGCTTCGCGATCGGGAAGCGAGAGATCCACCAGAACCACGTGCGGCGGCTCGCGGCCGATGGCTTCGAGTGCCTTCCCCCGCCCATCTGCCTCGATGCAGTCACCGATGCCCTCATCTTCGAGTACAAGCGCAAGCCCGTGGCGGACCTCTGCGTTGTCGTCCACCAGGAGGATGCGTCGCGTTTGACCCGGCCGCATAACTACTCCTTCGCTTTTCCCGGTGCTGAAGGCGCCTGGCTTTGAATGCCGCCCCAACAACCAGGTCTGGATCGAACTGGGCCTATCTGAGCCACGCGAGTTCCACTCCGGGTGAACTCACCTGACGCCCGCTGTTCGATAAAGCGTCGATGTCGGTCACTGCTATCTGAAAAGCTCCGGAGCGCCATCCATGGACGGTTCGAGCGTAATCTCGGCCCCGTGATACGACTCCTGATAGCTAGAGCCCATCCGTTGCCATCCTTACAGTAGGGAAGCCCGAGCCTAGAAACGTGATGCGCAACTCATTGGGCTCGATCGGCGTGCCTGTGACGAACTCGTCCAGGTAGTCAAAGTAGGTGCAGGCCCGCGCTTGATCGTGCGTGTCATCGTCCGTGCGGACCTCGTCTGGCCTGATGCCCTCCGCCAGCCTGCACAGTACCAAGCCGGAAAACCTGAAGGAGTCCCGTCGTGAGACGCTTGCTCTGCCGAATCTCATGGTTGTCACCTCAGTATTCGTCGTGTACCTGTAGTCCTCCACTTAAGCGGAGGCCAGACACTATCCGGCGGCGTTTCGGGTCCACCGAGATTGGGCGTAGAGTCGTGCGGGTGTTTTAAGCCGAGTGGATGGCTCTAATCAGAGGGGAGAACGGATAGGGCCCGTCCTCCCCTTTTACAGAGAGTTACTGACGGAGCGTCAGGTTTGCGGAATAGTCCACAATTGGGTTGTCCTCTCTTAGCCAGGGAACGCCACCCACCTGGACCCGAGAGCGCATCTTCCCCCACCGCGGGGACAGTAGGTGATGGAATGCTTTTTGATTGAAGGTTGCGGACCAAGTCTTGTTCCCGAAGTCTATGACCAGGATTAGGCCGTGCTTCGAGTACCTAAAGACACCTCCAGTATCGAACGCCTCCTGGAAACCATCCATCGTCATCAGGCGAACGATGTAAGGATGGTTGTTTACGTCGATCTCTATATCGCCGAAGTCCAACACGTTCGCCGGCAGTGTGCCTGCAATCGTCATCTTTCCTGACTGTGTCGCGCTGCCGTAGCGCCCGCTGGAGGACGTGACGTGCATCGTTTTGTCATCGATGGGCGGCTTGCTCCACTCCCAAGTGATATCGATGTCATGGTTCAAAACAGTGTAGAACTTGTATAGCTGATTGACTCCGAGTACCAGTCGTGCCTTTGTGACGCCGGCAAGGATGCGACCGTTAAGGTCGGCGTTCTGAATGTTAAGGTCATACGTGGCCGAGCCGAAATCAAGGCTCAAGGTTACAACTGGCTTGGCGCTGGGATTCGTCTGGAACGTCCAGACGTCTCCGTGACGGTTCCAGGAGCCATTCCCGATTGAGGACCACGAGCCGCCAGCGACTTCGATAGTGACACCCTTTGATGGAACGAACTCGTCCGCACTCATCGGGATCCGATGCTCACCTCCCCCGGCGTTCACCCATGACATTCGACCACCGTGGACGACGTAGTGGCTGTACCGCGCGCCACCATCGCTTCCACCACTTCCGTTGACAATCCGGCCAAACGCGTTGGCAGGAGGCAGGGCCGTGCCGCTGAATCCCTTCAATCCCGCATCGCCCGTCCTTGCGACGTCAAGTTCGCAATTCTTGTCTCCGACCATACAGGTGTCAGTGATTTGCCAAGTAAGGCACCATGGCGTTTGGTTCCAAAAGCGGCTAGGGATCCATGGAATATCACCGTTCGCGGCATGGCTTGCGACAGCGTGTAGCCAGTACGGTCGAACGTTGATATACCTATGGCAATCAGTTTCCGTTAGCGCGCAGGCCGGCACTAATTGACCCGCTTCCACTACGGTTCCAGTGCCAGTTGTGGTCTTGGTGTTCCAACTGAACTTCCCTTCGTAGCCGACTGAGATGTTGTTCTCAGCCCCCATCGAGAAGCCATCGAGCTTGAGCTCGCCACCAATACTTGCACCTCGCTCCAGGTGGACCTCATTCGTGTGTCCCGACCCGGTCATGTTTTCTTTCTCCAGGGTGTACGTACTGGCGTCATGGCTACCGCTGGAAGCCAGCAATTTGGTTATGCTATTACAACCATCATATCCGACTGGGCACGGATAATATGTTGTGCCTCCGTCCCCCGCCCTCGTTTCCCACCGCTCATCGTATTGCCAGTTCAACACCTCGCTTGTCAAACGATTTGTCGGACTAAGCCAATAATCCTCGTTCTCGGGCTCTTTGTATATGTCCTGGTAACCGAACGATCCCATGCCGTCAAACAGATGACCACTGGCAGAGGGATCCCGCAAGTCGAAATACATATCCTTGTAGTCTGGGCTGCCCTTAGTGGAGACTGTTTGAAGGTCCAGGCATGCTGACGAAGGTTGCGAGCAGTCGACACCAGGCACGAAAGACAACGCCGTGCCTGCAGCGCTGGTATTAACCTGGTAGTCGTAGCCGTAAACTGTCCAGTTCTGCACGTACACATGCGGTGCACTTATGACCAGCCACCCGATTGTGCCGAGAGCGGCTTCCGATGCCACCGTACCCGAGCCATACGTGTGGTCGATCGATATCTTTACGGTTGACTTTGATCCAGATTCCTTTTCCCACGTGTGCTTGTACGACGCATCGAAACTCTTGCTGACGTTCAGCATGTCGAAAAGGCCGGCAGTTATCTTATGTCCAACCGATACTGATAGCGTATTCTCCATTTCGGTTGTCGTTTCGACCGATTTGGTCCAGTCTTGAGCTAGTCTGACCGTAGAAAGGTCCTTAATCACGGTAGGATCTGTGGTTCCGTTCCTGCTGAAAGGTGGTGTGCCAAGGACGACCCCCAC
Organism: Bryobacteraceae bacterium; assembly: GCA_050789245.1. GTDB lineage: Bacteria > Acidobacteriota > Terriglobia > Bryobacterales > Bryobacteraceae > PNKE01. The sequence continues at coordinate 37,446 of JBOZRR010000003.1, forward strand.
CAGTGTCCAATAGTTACTCTTGGTATCGGTGTTGTTCTCGACGCCGGCAGGTGGTGGCGTATTTTTCGTTTTGCCGTCGTTGGGGTCTTTGTATGTACAGGCAGTGTTACGCAGGTGCTGTGGTACCAAGAAATCAGAGGCAAACGCGAAAGGAGTTTCTGTTTTCCACCAGTTGAATCCTCCGAGGAGAGCGATATACTGCCTCATCCCCTGCCTGGGGTAGGACGAGTCGAAATGGGTGGAGTCGCACTGGAAGGCGGACCAGGGATAGACCATGAGGCTGGGATTTACATGGTCGAAGTATTTTACGCGTGTGCCATCCCATTTCCAGGTGCCCCAGCCGTTCGCAACTGTGGTGTACACGTACTCCGCGTGCCTCGCCGGATTGTGATGGGAGCTAGTAAACGACTCGCTTGTTTGTCCGAAGAGTTGCACCGTCGGCTTCAGCTCACCCGCCGCCAAGTCATTGTCGTCGCCCGCGTTCCCTTGAGCCTTGGTCCCCACCGAAAGGGATACGCGCCCGACCCAGCGTCCACTTGCTCCCTGCCCCAAGTCGTACAAACCGCTGTCGTTAGGGTCGTACGCACACCCGTTGGTACAGTTGTAAATCCGTGCCTGTGAGGTTGAGGTGGGTGAGTTGAACTGTCCGTTCCAATCCACGGCGTCGAGGTGATCGTAGTAGTACTTTTGACCAGATATGTAGCCGTAGACGATTAGAATTCGCTGGCCGTCAGGCGTATTAAGCGTCACCGCGTCCAGCGGTTCATGCTGTGCCTCATGCAGTGCGTTGATGCTGAAAGGACGATTGTGATAAGTCCAGAGGGTGCCGTTCCCGCTCGTATAGACCCCATTATCGGTGAACACATAAAGCTGATTGCCGAATACGGTGATCGCCGCCCCGCTCCCCCACCCCTTCGCAGCAGTGTCAGTGTGAGCTGAGCCCTTGGCTACTTTGTTGTACTGCACTGGAGGAGAATCAGGACCCTTCTCATTTGGGAACAGAGTCCAGTGACCGTCAGGAGCGTCAGCCGTCGGCGTCAAATCAAAGGCGGAGACGTAAGCAGTCAGGCCGGCGGACGGGTTGCTGCAATCAGCGTCTGCTGTATAGGCAACCCATATTTTGTTCTCGAATACGGCTATGCCTTCGGCCGCAAACACCTCGAGAGCATTTGAATTGGTATTATACACTGGAATGTTAGCGTCGCATGGCCAAGGAGTGGTAAGCGACGGCAAGGTGATGCTGTCGCCGGCCCACTTCCAATCATCTGTCGGTTGACCTCTCGAATACTTAATACGGTTATCGCTATATTCGCTATTCCTCAACATCCGATGGAGCTTTCCATTTACCAAGACCATGCGCCCCGGGGAGCCCCACGCCGGCAGGACAGCCAGCAGGAGAACGGCGGCGCACAGCCGAAGGCCCACTCGCTGAGTTTTGTGAAGTGGTCGCTGTGTCATTGGTATCCTCTCTCGCTGCAACCAGCAGGCCTCCACCCCGGCTATCCAAGTGTCCTAAGTGAACTCCTGGATGTTGCTTCCCTGGTGTGGCCGCCAGTTAAGGACCCACTTCGACCGTTCGATGGCAGGTCCTGGTCGACACGCACAGAGTAAAGCCCGAGCAAAACGTTGTATGCAGGGGAGTTTGACCACGCGCGTGTGGTGGAATGCCGCTACACGGCTGTGCTAGCACTCCGGTTTGGACGGAGGACGGGCGTTAGGTCACCAGGGAGTGCGCTTCTGCAGATGCACGATTGCTTGCCGCCGCAACTCGTGCATCCCTCTGAGGTTCAGTTTCACCAAGATCCGCGAGTAGTACGACTCTACGGTGTGAATGCTGATGTGAAGCGCTGCAGCAATCTCAAACGTATCCTGACCCTCACCCAGGCGCTCGTAAACCTGACGTTCATGTGGACTTAGTTTCTGCAATTCGTCTGGTGCCGTTGATCGTTTCACACACTCCGCGAGAGCGATAGCGGCCTGGGGGCCGACAAATCGCCGGCCTCCCGCCACTTCGCGAATAGCCTGCACCAGCATTCCGGGCACGTCCCGCTTCGTCACGTACCCGAGTGCACCCGCCGTCAACGCATCCTCGACGTGCCTTGCGTCGCTGTGCATCGAGTACACCAGCACGTGGATGTTGCGTTGTTGTAGATCGGACACGAGAGCTGCGCCATCCTCGCCATCCAGCGAGAGGTCGACGATCGCTACGTTCGGCTTACACTCCCCAAGCCGCGCTTGGGCCTCGACGCTCCCGGCGGCCTCGGCGCACACGTCGATGCCCTCGGACGCTAGCAGCAGTGCCAGCCCACGTCGGACCGCGGGATGGTCGTCCACCAGCAGAACGCAGATCGGACCTCGGTGCGGGGCTAAGTCAGAATCCATGAGTCGTCTCCTCGATGGTCTCGTGCATCAGCCCGCCTGCGGAACGCGGGACGTGGCAGGAGACGCGGACGCCGCCCGACGCGCTCTCAACGTTCAAAGTGCTGTCAATTACGTGGGCTCGATAGGCCATCGTGTGCAACCCCATTCCTCCTGCCGGCAGTCCGGCCGGAAGGCCGACGCCATCGTCCTTGATCCGGACTACAAGTTCTTCGTCGCCGCCAAGAAGTTCCACGGTGATCCGACTGGCGCGCGAGTGACGCACCGCGTTGCTCAGCGCCTCCTGGGCAATGCGATACAGGTGCTGGGCCACGACGGGATCGGGCACCCGTACGTTGCCCGTCGCAAGGAACTCACACCTGATGCCGGAACTGTTCTGAAGCCTCTTCGTGAGGGCACGCAATGCGGGGGCAAGTGCCCCTGGGGCAGGTTCCAGTGGACACAATCCCACAGCCACGTCATGCGCCTCATTAATGGCCGCCGTCAGCAATGAGTTGAGTGACTCCACATTCCTGAGAGACAGTTCGCCGCCCTGCCCCAGGCGCTTCTCTAAGGCCTGGCAGTGGAGCAGGGCTGCCGTGATGCTTTGGCACACTCCGTCATGCAGTTCGTGCCCCAGGCGGCGCCGCTCCTCATCGCCGATGTCTGCAATCTCTCGCTCCAGGCGCCGTCGCTCAAGCATCTCTCCCTCCATCTTTTTCTGTGTTGCCACACGCTCGAGAGTCTCGCGCTCGAGATCGGATGTCGCCCGACACTGGGCGGCCAAGGCATCCAGCAGAAAGCGATGCAGGCGATCCAAGAGGACCATCAGACCCAGCAGGAAGCCGGCCTTCGCTGCCGTCTGCATCCATACGAGCCCCGCCGGGCGGACCAACTCGACTGGATCGATCGCCAATGCGAGAGCGATTCCGGGCTGGACTCGGAGAATGGGAGCCACCACGAGAATGAGGATGTTGGCGAGGACTGCAACACGCGCCACTCGAGCGCCAAAGAGAACCAAGAGGAGAATCGGCATGGTGAACAGGCCGATCTGCGCATACGGCCCTTGCGGAAGAGCGACATTCAGCACGGCCCACAGGAAGTACGCGGGGAAGAGACATGCCCACAGCCGGGCCCTGTAGTCGATCCGGCGCAACACGGCTGTGGTTGCGACTGTGAGATAAGCTGCTATGGCGACCGCATTCAGGAACAATCCCATCGGCGGGCCAAAGCCGAGCAACACGACGACAATCAGCGGCAGGTGGACGATGGCCACCACAGCCAGAAGAACGTCGGCCGCCTTGCGTCGCCACGCAGTGAGCGCGGCACCTACGGCGGCGCTCTCCTCAACCTCAGGCGCCATGGCAGGCGTCCTCCCTGTCTGGACAAGAACCCGCTGCGTGACGCCCCGTTCATTCACTTCATCCTCCGCCCGGGGCACGCCATCGGCTTGCCTATGAGCAAAACAGGCCTGTAACTCGACATATGTTACACCCGAGGTTTTAGCGCGGCAATGGGAAGTCCGCGTGCCTGTCAATTCGCGTGCCGGCTTGCCAAGCATGGGAGCCGAAGAATACGCGTTCTTGATCCTGCTGCGTTGATCACTCCGGACGGACCATTGAGGGGTGGGAGTCCACCGAGACCGACCGCCCTATCACACGTGCTACTTCCGCGCGGCGGGTAACCGGCTCCGGTCTGCTGGGAGGAAAAAGGGCCCGGCCCAGGACGAGATGATCTTCCAGGTCTTCAGTGTTCGCCTCTGGCAGAGTCTCAAAGCCGGACGTCCGTTCAACGTGTCCATCATGCTGCGGATCCCCAACGCGTTCAGGTTCCGCTGGAGGGACTACTTGCCGAGCCGATCCAGCATCTCCGGAATCGCCGGGAGGGAATCGGCGAGCAGCCCTAATCGCGATCCGATCACGGTCGTTCGCAGCGCCGTCTGAATCGCAGGTCTGGAGGGCGCCCTAAATGCGCACGGCCTCCGGTTCCGTGAACTCGAAGGATTTGACGGGAAGGGTGAGGACGGGATTCCAGACGACTCGTTCGTGGCCGGCCACGAATTCCTGCTTCCGTTCGACCGCGGATTCCTCCTCGGGACCGAGCACAGCCTTGTCCTGGAATGCCGAGAGCGCGTGGATGGTGGCGATGTCGCCGGGCTGCGCACCGCCTAGAGCGTCAAGGTTCAGAAGCTGGACGGAGTCATATCAGGTTCCTTTTGGGTCGAGTACAGCAGGATATAGCCGAGTGACACCCCGGTAGGCGTCTTTGCCTTCAACACGCCGGACCAACCGGATGGGTTGCTCGTTCCCGCGATCTCGGCGTGGCGATAGCCGTTGCCGGAGCCATCGGCGAGGATGAGTTCGTCGTTGGCGATGAGTTCGAGAGCGGCTCTGTCGGCGAGGTTGGAGGCGGGGCCGTGGGTCTTGAGGGGTGAGGTGGTGCTGTCGGGTGTGGCGATCACAGAGGGCCGGACGCTGCCCTTCTCGCCATCGACCAGCAGAACCTCCATGTCGTACTGGAGCGTCAGTCCGAAAAGGTCGGTCATGGGGGGCGGCTTCACGCGTAGGTGGTTGAACGAGTCGTGAGCCGAGGACAGTTGGACATTCGGAAAGTCCTAGGCCGCTTGGAAGATGCCGATGATCTGGAAGTATCTCTCGGTGGCATCCTAACAGCCCGTGGCAAAAGTCGCCGGAACGTGTGGCGTATGAAATGATTTGGACGTCTTGATAGGCATGGCGATGGGACGGCGGAAGGCGAAGCAGCAAGGGATGTGGCTGAGTGCTGAGGAGGTGGTCAGACCGGCGGCGCACCCGTACTCCAGCAAGCTGAGCGAGGTCTTGAAGCAGCAGGATTTCGACCGCAAGGTGGAGCACCTGTGCCAGCGTTACTACCACGAGAAGCTGGGGCGTCCGAGTCTGGCGCCGTGCGTGTACTTCCGGATGTTGCTGCTGGGCTACCTGGAGGGCATTGTAGGCGAGCGCGGCATCGCCTGGAGGGTGGCCGACAGTCTGAGCATGCGCGAGTTCCTGGGTTACGCGCTGACCGGGGCGACGCCGGATCACTCGGTGGTTTCCAGGACCAGACGGCTGATTTCGGTGGAGACGCACCGCGCGGTGTTCCGCTGGCTGCTGTGGGTGTTGGGCGCGCAGGGGCTGGTGCATGGCCGCGGCGTTGGCATCGACGCGACGACGCTGGAGGCGAATGCGGCGATGCGGTCGATTGAGCAACGGGACGATGGGCTGAGCTACGAAGAGTATTTGAAGGGACTGGCCGAGTCCGCGGGATCGAATCGCGCGGGCGAAACCGCGGCTCAAGGCCAAGCCCTGCGGGCGCCTTTGGCGGCCTTGACCCGCGACCCCGCCCGCGCACAACACGGCCATCAAGACGGCGAAGGAATGGAGCGAAGTTGTATAACTTAATGGACGGAAAAGGGGTCAGGTCAATGAGGCGATTGGATCAGCTCAGATCGACTGAGAAGTCCACGCTCTCGGTTCCCGCTGAGCGGGCATCCGAGCCCGAACGCGGGCCCATCCTGGGCCCACTCCGGGCCCAGATCAGGGGGGAACAGGCCTTTTCGAGGGTCACGACGGGAAGCGAGAGGAGTCCGGGCAGGATCTGCGAGAAGGCTCTAAATCTCGCCATTTCAACTGATTACGAAGCAGGAAAGGGACTTTACCGAACGGGGGTGGAGGCGCGGGCCGGAATCGAACCGGCGAATAAAGGTTTTGCAGACCTCTGCCTTACCACTTGGCTACCGCGCCAGTCGCAATGCCTATCCAAACGGGGGGTGGAGGCGCGGACCGGAGTCGAACCGGTGGTGGAGGTTTTGCAGACCTCTGCCTTACCACTTGGCTACCGCGCCAACATCACGAGTATAACTTAGATTCCCTTCCGGACCCTCCCATGGGCCTTGCCGCCAGGCTCCCGGAGCATCGGACGAAATCGCAGTATCGCTCAGGAAACATCATCAAAAGAGCCCCACGCCGGCATCCGTCCCATCCGAGAGACACCCACCTCGGTCCCACGCGCCTCGCCGAAATCGCCGCGCCCTTCTGGATCGACGGATTCACCCCCGGCCAGGAGCCTGCTCAAGGCCAGTCACGTGGCCGCAAGCCCAACGCCACCCGCGCCATCGGAATTCAAATAGCGCACCGTTCGCAGTGCACGGGCGTGCACGGCTGGCCGGAACACCCCAGGCACGCCTGCTTCTAGCGGAAAGGCACTCTCCAGGTAGAACCCGAATTCTGTGGGGGCGGTCGCCTGGGCACGTGGCTACCTCGAGAGGCTGATCTTCTGGCCTGTTCGCTCTTCGCGAATTGCCACATGTCCGCTTCGCTGTAAGTGAGCGCACATTCCGAGGCGTGCAGCCCGCTCTCCAGAAGCTCCAGGCACAACCTCGGCAGCTCCTGCATCTGGATCCCGTACCGCCTGCTCATCGCCAGGTCGGCGCGCACCGTATATATCGTGCGTGTCGAATCACTCGCGATGCCTTCGAATGTGAAGACTCGAAACTCGCTAGCCTGACTGAATCCTTCAAACACGTATCGGGTCTTAGGGTTCTGCACTCAGCACTCCTCGTTGTCTCCGGTTGTCTTGCGCCACCGTCACCGGTGCCACGTCCAATGCCGGTTCCATGCCGGTTCGTACTCCAGCACCAGGCGGTTCTGCCGCGAAGCTCGAAGCGCCAGCTCGCAGATCTCAAAAACGAACCCCGTTGGATGCCAGCGTTGGAGCGTCTGTTCGACCTCCCGCAAGTGCATCAACAACGCCCCCTGGATATTGTCGGTTTCGCCAATGTAGATCCAATCGCCAGCGTTTGAGATCCCGTAGACTCCTGAGACCGCGGGCGCGTGCTTGCGGACTGATGTCTCCGTGAATGGTTTCGGGAAAGGCTTGTCAAACGGCATGCGGCATACCTCCCTCATTCCGGGGACCTCCTAATTGCAGTTCTTCAGCCGTCCCTCGCGGCTCCCACTGGATTGGCTTGCCAGCGACCGAAGCCGGGTCACCAACTCCTTACCGACGCTGATCTCTGCCCAATTGTGCTTGTACCCGGGCATCTTGGGGTCGATAAATTCCCTTCTGAACAACTGGTCTGCCGCGAGCGTCGTCAGTAATTCGATCTCTTTCGGTGTCAGCTTGATGGTGATGAGTGTCATTCGAAACCTCTAAAACTGGCTATGCCCGGCGTGCTCTGGTCAATGACACAAATGCTCCTCTCCATCGCGCCTCGCCCCCATCCGTCATAGAACGGACGGGAGCGCAAGCTCGACACCTGTGTCACTGACCGGAGCACGCCGGGCTCATCCGCGGTCCCTTCCTCGCCCGTTCAGCCGGTAGGCTCATCGGAATCTACGGCCGGAACTTCGGCTTGTTCGCGGCTCGGGCCTTATCAAGCGCGTTCTGCTCATCAGCGGCTTGCTTTCGTTCCAGTGCCACCGCTCGTTGCGGCGCCTCGAGTGCATCCAGCCTGGTTGCCTCCGCAATCGCCGTTTGCGCCCGCGCGTCCAGGCGCTTCGAACTGAGGATCAGCGCATAACTCGTCCGCGCGCCAGTTCTGACGAGGCTCGCTGAATACTCAGGATTCTCCCAACGGGCCAGGACCGGTGCTGTCTCTCCGAAATTCGAGTGATACGGGATCTCCTCCTTGGGCTGCGAGGCGTCGCCATAGAACGCGGAGATGGCCTCCATCATGTCCGTCACGGACATGCCTTCCACCCTGTCGCGCTCGTACGTCACGACGATCTGGAAGAGCTGTCCATCGCAAAACCGCAAAAGCCCTTCCTGAACCGTGTCGCCCTCTCGCGCCTCGAAAGTGTAGTTGGACGCTGGACGCCAGGCCAGTTCTTGAATCACCGCGGGCCTCTGGTGAATCACCGTCGCCTCGGACGCCTTCACGCCCGCCTGCTGCGCGGTGGCGGCCAGGCTCGATCCCAACCTGAATCCTCGGTAGATCGAGAAATCTGTCGCACCTGTCAGCGTCGGCCCCGATACCGCCAACAGTATCGCCGCAAGGCATGTGGCTCGACAGTTCATTCCGCCCCTTCGCGCAAGTTCTCTATCGTCGGGATCGTCAGCCTTGAACGCTTGTGCCAGTCGACCCACGCCCATGAAAGGCACAAGGTACTGCAAGCGACCGCGACAGATGTGGATATTACCCCGATCGGACCAGACAGGATCAAGAGTGCGGGGCTGAAAACAAAGGCCACGGCAAGCAGTGCGGCTGTGCTCGTGTATTGCGTCCCCACGCGCTTCTGGGCTTTTAGAATCACTGCAACCTCCTCGGTCGCCGGATGTGCCTAAGGGGGTGGGACTGGACCGATTGACTTAGCTCAGACGGTCCGGGCCTGTGCGAGAATGCTCAGGCATTAACCATTATTAGTGAAGTTGACTTGTTTGTCAACCCTAACTGTGGAATCCTGCGGGTAGGGAATTCACCGATTTAAGTGAATTTCTGCACGGTGTACTCCCCCTATGGACGTCTCATCACTCGTCAGAGAACGCCTGGAAGCCCTCGGCTTGGACCAGAAGGACCTTGCTGAGGCCGCTCAGGTCACCGAATCCTACATCTCCCAACTACTCACCCGGAGGAAAGCCCCGCCAGCGCCAGCCCGGACTGACATCTACGAAAGAATCAGCCAGTTCTTGAAGCTCCCCGCTGGCGAGCTTGCCAGGCTCGCGGAAGTGCAACGGCGATCGGAACTCGCGAAACTGGTCATTGGACCTCCGCAGCCGCTCCAAGGCCACTTCCGGGAACTCCTGCTGCGGAAGTGTGATCGGGAACGGCGGGCCGAGGTGACCCGGATCTTCGAGAAGGACTCCTTCGGGGAGATCGAACGCCTCATCTCGCAGCGAATTCTGGATGCCACACAGGCACTGGCCCGCGAAGAGCTCCGGAGTTCCGAGTGGCTCCACCTGCTGGCCGGTATCAACGGGCGGAGCTACGAGCAGATCAGAGTCGCAACACTCGAATTCCTGGACACTGACGTCCTTAGTATGTCCTCCGAAAGCACCACCCTCTTTCTTGACCCGATGATCGACGCTTGGGACATCGATCTCATGAACTTCGCAATTGAAATCGTTCTGAACCCCCGCCTCGCGCCAGGCCGCCTCATGCGCTATGAGTTCGTCGAGATCGACTCCGCCCCGTCCTCTTCAGTCGAGCCCGGCCTCGATGAATTCCTGAAGAACCCATCCCTCAGTGGCGACATCACCGCTGAGGAGATCGAATTCCTGGCGAACCTCAGGTTCGCCGGCAGGCACCCCACGCCTCTCTATTACTACCGGGAGCTGCAAAGCCTCCGCGATCCCCTCCACTTCACCAAGGCTCCCGGCGCCGGGTAAGCCCGATGTCTTCGGATCGCATCGGACTCCCCGGCGCTCCTGCTGCTCTCAAGGCCCTCGCTCCGCTATTCGTCGCCGCTCCCGGCGGCGCTACACGGATGAGCCTTCCCCCGGTTGTGCGCTCCTGCGATTTGATCGCCAGCGATACCTCCAATCGCGCATGGTCAGCTTCCAACCCAGGTGAGCAGTCCACGTTTGGTCCCCGCATACAATAGAACCAGTGCGCCTCCGCCTCACCTTCGCGGCTCTCGCCTGTGCCGTGGCCGCCTTGGCTCAGCCTGCCATCCTCCCGCTTGCGGAGGTCAAACCCGGCATGCGCGCCACCGGACGCACCATCTTCAGCGGCGCCAACATCGAAGAATTCCAGGCCGAAATCCTCGGTGTCCTCGAGAATGTCGCCCCAAAGCAGTCCATCATCCTCGCGCGCCTCTCCGGCGGCCCCCTCGAGCGCACCGGCGTCCTCCAGGGCATGAGCGGCAGCCCCGTCTACATCAACGGCAAGCTCATCGGCGCCGTCGCCCTCTCGTTCCCGTTCTCGAAGGAGCCCATCGCCGGCATCCGCCCCATCCAGGAGATGCTCACCTCGGCCTCCACCCCCGCGCCGCCCCGCGCCGTCCGCCCCGAGAACCCCTTCGACCTCGCCTCGCTCCTCCCCAAGCGCGCCGAATACGACCTCGGTCCCACGCGCCTCGCCGAAATCGCCACGCCCTTCTGGATCAACGGATTCACGCCCGGCACCCTCCAGCACTTCGCGCCCATGCTCCGCGGCGCCGGCCTCGAACCCGTCCAGGGCCTCTCCGGCGGCGGCAACCCCGGCGCCGCTCTCGGCGACCCCGCCCGCCTCCAGCCCGGCTCCATGATCTCCGTCCAACTCATCACCGGCGACCTCTCCGCTGGCGCCGACGGCACCGTCACCGCCATCGACGGCAACTCCGTCTACGCCTTCGGCCACCGCTTCCTCTCCATCGGCGACACCGAAATGCCGTTCGCCCGCTCCGAAGTGATGACGCTACTCTCCTCGCTGAACTCCTCGTTCAAGATCTCTGCCCCTAAGGAGTGGATGGGCTCCATCACCCAAGACCGCACTCCTGCCATCACAGGCACGCTCGGCCGCCGCGCTGCCCTCATCCCCATCACCGTCTCCGTCAACTCCCGCACCGGCTCCGCCCGGCAGTGGCGCTACCGCATGGAGATGGTCCGCGACCGCCTCCTCACCCCACTCCTGCTCCAGATGGCCGTCTTTTCCGCCATCGACGCCACGGAGCGCACCGTCGGCCTTTCCTCCATTGCCCTCCGCGCCAAAATCGCCCTCGACGGCCGCCCCGCTATTCCCTTCGAGAACGTCTACAGCGGCGAAATGGGCGCACCGTCAATGGTCGCCGCCGCCATCTCCGCGCCCGTTACGGCCATTCTTCAGAGCGGCTTCGACAACCTGCGCGTCACTTCGCTCGATCTCGAAATCGACGTCACCAACGACAAACGCCAGCTTCAGATCGACAACCTCTGGGCCTCCAAACTCGAAGCCCGTCCCGGCGAATCCATTGAGCTCACCGCTCTTTTCTCCGGCGCCAACGGCCAAGAGATGACTCGCACCCTCCGCTACACCATCCCTGTCGGCGCGCCCCTCGGCCCGCTTTACTTCACCGTCACCGACGGCGCCGCCGCCAATCTTCAGGAGTTCCGTCAGTTCCTCTTCACGCCTCCTCGCACGGAGCCCCAACTCCTCTCCTTCCTCAACGGACTCCGCCCCAATACCAAAGCTTTTGTCCGTGTCTGGCGCAACACTCCCTCCTGGCAGGTCCAGGGCGAAACTTTGCCCGCTCCGCCGCCGTCACTCGTTCTGCTGCTCGGGCGCGGCCAGCCGCAGACCACCGGCTCCCGCGTCGATGAGCTCGAGCTAGCCTCCGGCCCCTACATGATGTCCGGCACACGCACCGTCGTCGTCGAAGTCAAGGATTGACCCTCATGCGCGCATCTCACCCTCTCAGGCTCGTTCTCGCCGCCGCGCTGCTCGCCGCCCCTGCGCGGCCCGCCGCCTCCTCCGCCTGGGAATCCAACTCCTACGCCGACTTCGTCAAGGGCCGCTTCACCGGCGTCTCTCTCACTCGCGACGGCCGGCTCACCCTCGCCCCCCGTCTCGATCAGATCTTCGCCTCCGGCGAGGCCGGCGTCTGGGCCGCCGTCGCCGCCAAGGACGGCACCATCTACCTCGGCACCGGCCACCGCGGCCGCGTCTACCGCATGCGCCCCAACCAGCAGCCCGAGGTCTACTGGAACGCGCCCCATCCGGAGGTCTTTGCTCTCGCCCTCGATTCGAAGGGCGTCCTCTATGCCGCCACCTCGCCCAGCGGCCGCATCTGGCGCATCGACAACGGGCAGGCCAAGGAGTACTTCAATCCCGGCGTGCCATACATCTGGGCCCTCGCCTTCGCCCCCTCCGGCGAGCTCTACGCCGCCACCGGCGACCAGGGGAAAATCTTCCGGATTACCGGAGAAAATCAGGGCGAGATTTGGTACGAAACCGGACAAAATCACGTCACTTCTCTCGCCTTTGATCTGAATAAGCGCCTCCTCGCCGGAACCGAGCCCAACGGCATCCTGTACCGCATTGAGGACAAGAGTCGCGCCTTCGTCCTCTACGACTCCTCGCTTCCCGAAATCCGCGCCATCGTCCCCGCGCCGGATGGTTCACTCTATGTCGCCGCCCTCGGCGGTTCCGTCGCGCAGAAACAGGCGGCAGGTGCTGCTGCCGCGCCATCGCCCGCCTCGCCCGCCGGCATGGTGACGACAACCATCACCGTCACCGCCGACGATGCGGCGAAGACCCAGGGCGGCGTCGAAATCAAGCCGCCAACGGCCGCGCCGCCCAAGCCCTCCGATGCCTCCGCCGTCACCCCGGCCGCCCCCAGCGTCTATGAGATGCCCGGCGTCGAACGCACTGCCATTTACAAGGTATTTCCAGACAATACAGCCGAGACTTTGTGGTCTTCAAAAGAGGAAAATGTCTTCGATTTGGCCCTGAGAAATGGGGAAATTGTCTTCTCCACCGACCAGCGTGGCCGCATCTACCGCCTCGCCGCGGACCTCAAGGCAACCCTGCTCGTCGAAACCAAGGAATCTGAGACAACACGGCTCATCCCTTCCGGCGGCTCGATCCTCGCCGCCACCGCCAATCTCGGCAAACTCTTCCGCCTCGACGGCACGCCGCAGTCCGGCGGCATGTACGAATCGCCCGTCCACGACGCGGGCAACATCGCCCGCTGGGGACGCCTCGACTGGACCGGCGAAACAAATCAGGGCGAGTTCGTTTTTAAGACGCGCTCCGGCAACTCCGCTCGCCCCGACCGCACTTGGAGCGACTGGGCCGTGCCCTCGGAAACCGAAGCCATCTCGAGCCCCAACGCCCGTTACATCCAGTGGCAGGTCGAGCTCAAGGCGAAGGACGGACGCGCCGCGCCGATGCTCGATGCCGTCACCGTCACTTATCAGCCGCAAAACACGCGGCCGACCGTGCGTTCCATCTCAGTGACGCCGCAGTGGGTCGCGCTCCCCGGTAAGACCGTCGCCGGTGCGCCCGCCAACGCCGCTTACAGCATCACCGTCACCGACTCCGGCGAAGCAGCCGCCGCCACCAGCGCCGGCACGCCCACGCAGACCGTCGAGCGCAGCGGCCACCCGCAGATCGTCATCTCCTGGCAGGCCGACGACCCCGACTCCGACAAGCTGATCTACGGCGTCTACTACCGCGGCGAGGATGAGCGCGAATGGAAGCCGCTCAAGGAAAACATCACTGAAAACACGCTCTTGCAGGATGCCGAGGTCTTCGCCGACGGCCGCTACTTCTTCCGCGTCGTCGCCTCCGACCGCCTCTCGAACGCGCCTTCGGCCGCCCGCGAATCCGAGCTCGTCAGCCCGCCCGTCTTGATCGATCAAACGCCGCCGCGCGTCACGCTTTCCGCGCCGATTCGTTCGGGCGCCGACACGGAAATCGTCGTCGCCGCCGTCGACGCCGCGTCGCCGCTCCGTCGAGCCGAGTATTCCCTCGACGCCGCGTCGTGGAAACTCCTCGACGCCGACGACGGAATCACCGATAGCCGGTCCGAGAAATTCACTCTGAGACTGCGAGGACTCTCGACGGGCGAACACACCGTCGTCGTGCGAGTCCTCGACGCCGCCGGCAACCCTGGACTCGCCAAATCCGTCTTGCGCTAGGGCGATATGCGAACGGCATGAAACTTCGATGGGTTCTCTGTGGCGGGTTCATCGCCGGAGTGCTCGACATCAGCTACGCCGCTGCGTTCTGGCGAATCAAGGCAAACGTGCCGCCCACGCGGATTCTTCAGTCGGTCGCGGCGGGGCTGCTCGGCAGGGCGAGCTTCGAGGGTGGGGCCGCCACGGCTGCACTCGGGCTCACTCTGCACTTTTTCATCGCGATCTGCATGTCGTTCGCGTACTTTCTGACGGCGCAACACCTGCATTCGCTCGTCCGGCGCCCGTTCGTGTTCGGGAGCGCGTACGGCCTTGCGCTCTATGCCGTCATGAACTTGGTCGTCGTTCCTTTGTCCGCGGCCATGCCGGCATCGAAGGACCCAGCGTGGATCGCGCTGAGCGTTCTGGTGCACGCGTTCTGCGTGGGTGTCCCTATCGCGGTTTGCGCGAGGCGGGCGCTCGCGGCTAACCCACGTTGGCGAAAGGACCTTCGCGGTCGTTGATTAGCCAGGGGTCTTTCGTGCGTTTGCGGAATTCGTGCGTCTCGCGCCGGAGTTGCTCGAGCACCGGGCGGTGCGCGGGAATTCCGGAGAGATTCAGCACTTCGTCGGGATCGTGGTCGAGGTCGTAGAGCTCCTCGGACGTCCGGTTCAGGTACTGCTGCACGGGCCGGCGGCCGAGCTTGCCGGCATCGCCCTGGTTCCGCACGCTTTGCCACGTCGGGGACTCCCACAAGTCCGACGCGTGCGGGAATTCGAGCATCGGGAACAGGTTGCGGAGGTACTTATAGCGGCGCGTGCGCATGCCGCGCACGGGGTAGTACATCGTGACTTCGTGGAACGTGTGCGAGTAGTAGACCTGGTCCCAACCGGACGGGTTTTCCTGTTCGAGGACGGGCAGAAAGCTGCGGCCGTGCAGCGGATATTCGGGCGGTTTCGCGCCGGCCCAGTCGAGGATGGTGGGCGCGATGTCGGTGTAGCTGATCATCGCGTTGTTGACGAGGCCGCGCTTCGAAGCGCCGGGCATGCGCACGAGGAACGGGAGCCGCGAGCCCGCGTCGTAGAGGTTCGTTTTGGCGTTCGGGAAGGGAATTCCGTTGTCGCTGAGGAAGATGACGAGCGTGCGCTCGAGCTGGTCCGACGCGCGCAGCACGTCGAGCATCATGCCGATGCCCTGGTCCATGCGGTTCGCGGCCTGGTAATACTCGGCGAGTTCGGCGCGCGCTTCGGGCGTGTCGGGCAAAAACGAAGGAACCTGAATCTGTTTCGGATCGAAGACCTGCGGCGTGACGCCGGGGTACTTGCCGTCGTTGGCGAAGCCCTTCGCGGCGCGGTGCGGATCGCTGAACCCGATGTGCGCGTACCAGGGGCCCGTGCCGCCGGCGATGAAGCGCTGGAGCCGGTCCGCCATCGAGCGCACGTTGCGCGAAGCGGATTCGTCGAGAGAATCCCAGGAAAACTGCGAGGGCGGGCCGACGTGGAATTTGCCGATGAGTCCGGTGCGGTAGCCGGCGGGTTTGAGCAGCGCGGGCAGGGGCCGGACGTGCGGCAGCAGGCTCATGTGATGCTCGGCGTGCGCGTGGCCGTACTGGCCGTTCGCGTGGTTGTGGACTCCGGTGAAGATAACCGAGCGCGAGGCGCTGCAGGAGGCGGTGGTGCAGTAGGCGTTGGTGAACCGGATGCCCTCGGCGGCGAGGCGGTCGAGGTGGGGCGTGCGGGCGACCTTATCGCCGTAAGCTCCGGTGTGAAGCCCGAGGTCGTCGGCGGTGATGACGAGCACGTTGCGCCGGGCGCGCGGGCCCTGCGCCTGCCCCCGCGTCTCGATGACGGGCGCGGCGGCCGAAGCGGCCAGAAATTGGCGTCGATTCATGTCGGGAATTTGATTGTATCGAGAATTTTCGAACTCGATTTGGTTTGGAATCAGCGGGATGCGGAAACCGGCCGGCGGAGTTGCACGTTTGGCCGTGGTCCAACTGTGGGTGAGGAGGCGAGTGTGCGGAAGAGCGATTGGAGGAGCGTGTTGGGGCGGAAGAGCGGGGCGGCGGCGGACCGTCTGGACGCGGAAGTGGAACGGATCGTGAAGAGCCTGCGGCAGGGCAAGGCGGTGAAGCTGCCGGGAGTGGGGGTGCTGGTGCCGGGGAAGCGGACCCGGTGCGAGTTCGAGGAGAAGGGAGGGTCGGGTGGTGGCCGCGGGTGAGGGGGCACTGCCGGGGCTGCTCAAGCGGTGCCTGCGGGAGGGTCGAGCGGTGGAGGTGGAGAGGCTGGGGACGTTCCGTCCGGGGCGGGATGGGAGTTTCGAGTTCGTGGCGAACCGCAAGGCGGGGGTTTTCATCGCGTACGTCGAGGAGGACCGGGAGAAGGCGGAGCGGCTCTACGAGGCGCTGCGGGCAGCGGGGTGCGACCCCTGGATGGACAGGAAGAAGCTGCTGCCGGGGCAGAACTGGCCTCGGGCGATTGAGCGGGCGATCGGGTTGGCGGATTTCGTGGTGGCGTGTTTTTCGAACCGGGCGGTGGTAAAGCGCGGGACGTTTCAGAGTGAATTGCGATATGCACTGGATTGCGCGAGGCGGACACTGCTGGACGATGTATTTCTGATTCCGGTGCGGTTGGAGGAGTGCAAAGTGCCGTCGCGGATCGGACAGCAGTTTCAGTGGGTTGACTTATTTCCGGATTTTGAGGAAGGGGTGAGAAAAGTGGCGGAGGTGATTGCAGAGGAGATGAGGCGGCGGGAGTAAGTTGGAGAGACCAGTCGCGGGCCTCCGTGCGCCGTCCCGCTTCCGAACGAAAACGCTATGCTCTGAAGAGCAACGAGACCCGGCATGGACAACACGAGAGTATTCAGAATGACGTTCGCGAGCGTGTACCCGCACTACGTCGCGAAGGTCGAGAAGAAAGGTCGCACGAAGGAAGAATTGCACGCCATTATCGAGTGGCTGACGGGCTACGATGAGCTGGCGCTGCAACAGCAGATCGACAAGAAGGTGGACTTTGAGACGTTCTTCACACGTGCGCCACGGATCAATCCGAACGCTTCCAAGATCACAGGGGTGATCTGCGGGTATCGTGTGGAGGAGATCGAAGACAAGCTCATGCGACAGATCCGCTACCTGGACAAGCTCGTGGATGAATTGGCCAAGGGAAAGGCCATGGACAAGATCCTAAGGAAGTGAGTGAGGGTAGCTGGGACGATCGCCCGTGATATTCCGAACGACGCAATGTCAGTCGTCAACAAATACGCTCTCGGAATCGTATTGGCTTTTGGGATTGGCCAACTGGTTGCACCGTGCCAATCAACGCTGCCCTGGACCGAGTCGAGTCTTTCGAGAAACCCCACTCTGGTCAGTGATTGGGCAGATCGCCTTGTAGCCAAAGATCCGAAGATTCGCACAGATGCGGAAGCCGCACTGGTTCAAGCGGCACCTCGTTCGTTCCCTTTGCTGAGACGGTTGCTCACTCCAGGGCATGAAGACCTGCATAGGGCGACTTTCGGAGTCATCCAGCGGATCGGTCCTCCTGCCATTCCGCTGCTGGTGGAACTGCTGCGGCATGAGTCGGACTCCATCCGCCGCGGCGCGATCAACGAATTGATTGACCTTGCGCCCCACACAGAATCGATTCAAGGGGCGTTCAGGCGGGCGCTGAGAGACGAGGATCCTATGGTCGCGGGCGATGCTGCTCGCGCCCTCGGAGCTTTAGGCAGGAGGGCCAGGCCTTCGGTGGGAGCTCTTGCCAACACGCTTTCGCACGAGGATCCATACGTCCGCGTGTATGCGGCGGAGGCATTGGCGTCCATCGGCTCGAACGCGGCCTCGGCGGCAAACGCCCTGGGGGAGGCGCTGGGCGATCCCATTCCCGGCGTTCGATGGGCGGCGTGTGAGGCCCTGGCGAGCATCGGCCCGGCAGCGCAGTCCGCCGTGCCGCGGTTGATCGAAGCACTAAATGACGAGTTCCTGTATGTGCGGATCTTCGCGGCCGGAGCGCTGGGAAACATCGGACCGAAGGCGCTGGCGGCTCAAGACGCTCTGAGTGCGGCAGCAAACGATCCCGCATTGCGGAGCGAAGCAGAGTGGGCATTGAGCCGAATCGTTGGAGTCAAGCCCGGAGCGGCTCCCTCGTCACACGTTTTGCCCGCGCTTTCCGTCGCGCCCCTGCCGCAGAAGGCAGTCGTCCAAACGGGCAATCCTCCGGTTGACTGGGATACGACCACCGGCGGAAACATCGTCTGGCGCGTCGAACTGGGAAGCCAAACGTTTGGCCGCCCGGTGGTCGCTGGTGACGCGGTCTATGTGGGCACGGACAATGCAAGGCACATGAATCCCGCTCACAAGGAAGACGCCGGCGTGCTGGTGGCGTTCCAAGCGAAGGACGGCAAGTTCCTTTGGCAGGACGTGGCCCCGCGGGTAGAGCGAGGTCTCAGAGAGTTCCTATTGCCTTCCACGACAAGTGCGCCGTATGTGGAAGGGAACCGGCTGTACTATGTCACCGCCGAGTGCCAGCTCCGATGCCTCGACACCCAGGGTTTCCTTGACGGCGAGAACAACGGACCGTATCGGGATGAACTCTACCAGGACAACACAGCGGCCGACATCATCTGGGAGTTGGACATTTGCGGCCGTCTGGGTGTCTTTCCGCATGAAGCCACCAATAGCGATGTTTTGCCCGTCGGCGACCTGCTCATGGTCTCTACATCCAACGGGCAGAATGAAGGCCACACGCGCGTCCCGTCGCCGCGTGCCCCAAGCCTGATCGCGGTAGACAAGCGTTCGGGCGAAGTGGTGTGGCGAGCTGTCGGCCCGGGAGCGCACGTGCTGCACGGTCAATGGTCCAGCCCGGTGGCGGCCCAGGTGAACGGGCGCGTGCAGGTGCTCTTTGGCGGAGGGGATGGCTGGTTGCGCTCTTACGACGCGGCGACTGGTCACGAAGTCTGGCGATTTGACGGCAATCCGAAAGACGCGCGGTTCCTTCCGCGGCCCGGGGTTCTTTCGCGCGGCGCCATCATTGCGTCACCGGTTTTCGCCGATGGCCGCGTCTTCGTTGCGATGGGACAGAGTCCGGGGCACGGCAACGGACCGTCGTTGATTCACGCGGTCAATCCCAACGGCCAGGGTGACGTCACGGGGAGCAGGCTGCTCTGGACTTCTCGCGACGTCGGTCGCGTGGTGGGAACGCCCATTGCTAAGGATGGTCTCCTGTACGTTGGGGACCTGGGCGGGACGATTCATTGTCTGGACGCGGCGACCGGAGCCCACGTCTGGAAGCACGAGACGAACGGGGCCGTCTGGGGCAGCCTTCTGCTGGCCGGCGACCGGCTTTACGTTGGAAACGAAGACGGCCGCATGACCATTCTTCGTGCCGGACGGCGAAAGCAATTGTTGGGGCAGATCGATATGGAAGCGCCGCTCTATTCGCCACCGGCACGGATCGGCGATGCCCTTTATCTGGCCACCGAGAACAGGTTGTACCTCATCGCGGCAGAGCAGTGATGCTCAATGCGTTCGAGGTCGCCATGGACGGCTGGTGGAGGCTAGTGTCCAGCGGGATGGAGAGTTCCGCGAAGGTCACGAAAGGCAACCCGATAGTCTCCCGGGTTGCCCTTCGCATCGACTGCGGCCGTGCAGAGAAGATCGTTACTGACGGTAGAGCAGCACGGCAACCTGCTTTGGCGCGGTGTGACGTTCAAGGTCTCGTGCTTCCTTCGGTTTCCGCACCTGGCATCCAACGCCGCCGGCGCGCCAGATCTCGGAGAGGAAGTACTTGTCGCCGTAGCGGTCGAAGACCATTTTGGCGGCAGCGCCCTGATTGGACGTGCTATGGGCGGAATTCGCGAGGATACCGATGGCTTTGCCAGTGGTGTCGTTCTTGAGCATGAGCGCATTGTCGCCGTAGAAGAGGCGCTCCACGGTGTACGTGCCTCCGTCCATGTGCTGGCCGGCGACGATGAAGTTGAAAGGGATGTCCGCCTTGACCTTGGTCGACTGAGCGTTTGCGGTCAAGCCGAATATGGAAAGGATGGCCAGAGCGGCCGTGAATAACGTTCTCATTGTCATTCCCTCTCTTATTCGCGACAGTCCGAGCGGCGGGGCGGAACCGATGCTTGCAGCGGATCATTGATTCCGTCCGCTTGGCTCATTCCTCACTTGTAAAGACGAGTGAGAGGGCGCATTACTCGCTAGATAGTTGTTAAAAGTGCGAGCTGAACAGGCGGACTGCCTTGTGGGCGGCGCGGACGAGCCAGGAGGCACGGTAGTCATCGAAGGCGGATTCGAGGGCGCGGAAGTCGGCAATCGCCTTGCCTGCCTTGACCTCGAGGTGATGGATGTGGTCCTGGCCCGCATGGAGGAGGGTAAAGAGTTCGTCCTGCTTCTGCTGCCCGGCTGCGAGGTGGCGGCGAAGGAGGCCGAGGGTCCCGTTGGGCTGACTGGCATGCCAGGGCGGAAGGGGTTCATGAGATTCGGAGGATGTGGCCGCGGCTGGCGCGGCGCGACCGTCACGCCAGGCGCAGTAGCGGGGCGAGCAGCCGGAGCCTGTGTAGCGGCCTTCGATCATGTCACAGCGTTTGGCGATGGCCTGTGATGAGTTCCAGATCTCGTGAAGCGGCTGCGCATAGATGTTGCCGATGGGGCTCGAGAGGAAGCACAGGTGGACGTCTCCGGCTTCGGTGATGAAGAGAGTAGTCCAGGGGTTTGGGCAGAGTTCGAAATCGCCCTCCGCGAGATCGTCGCTATCCGGGTAGAGGCTCTTCTGGCCTTCGTCGAGGAAGGCCGCGGAGAGATGGTGAGCCTCGAAGAGAGCTTGCAGGCCGCTGACGCGGAGTTGACGAAAGCCGGGGCGAAAGCGGGGCAGGGCGTCCTGAAGCAGGGTGTGGAGTTCGCGGATTTCGGTGTGATCCGCGATGATCTCGTCCGCCTCAAGGTCGAGGTGACGATCGACGTTTCCGGCTGAGAGATCCATGGTCTGAAGGGCGACGTCGATCATGCCATGGCGTTGCATGAGCTCGAGGTACGCGGGAATCTCGCGGAAGTTGGAGCGCATGATTACGAAGAAAGAGTCGAGCGTGGGGAGTTCGCTCGCCAGCTTCTGTTTCCAATGGCGGATGCGATCGATGTTGGCGAGGATGGCGGGCAGGGAACCGCCTCGGCGGATGCGGCTGAAAGTAGCCGGCGTGGCAGCGTCGATGGAGACAGTGACGTGGGCGAACGGGGTGCGGACGAGGAGTTCGGCCCAGTCGTCGTCGATCAACGTTCCGTTGGTGCTGATGCTGAGGATGGGGCGTTGGGTGTGGCGGACGACGTCGTCGATGAGATCCCGAAATCCGGGGATGACGAAGACTTCGCCGCCCTGGACGCGGAGAGTGGAGATGTAGGGATAGAGTGCAGCAAGTTCGCGCCTGAGACCAGCGGCGACCTCCGGCGGGCCGAGGAGAGTGTCGGCGTTACGGGCCTGGTAGCAGTGGATGCAGCGCAGGTTGCAGGCATTGCCGAGCACAAGGCCGAGACACCGGGGCCGGGCGTTGAGCGAGAGGCGGCGTTGTTCGTACTCGAACTGGCTGAGCCGCATGTTGGCGGCGTAGAGATCGGACATCGGACTCTTGTGTCAGAATGACACCGGCTGGGAAAGGAGTCACGCATGGGGAAGCTGGGATGGCTGCTGTTGTTTGCGGGTCTGGCCACGGCGCAGGTGGAGATGACGACGCAGGAGGACCACAAGCGCACGATGGGGCTGTTGGGGATTGAGGCTTTGAGGCGAGGGGCGGATGGCCGAAATGCCGATGCGCCGAATGCCGCGAACTATGACGAGTCGAAGGCGAACCCGTATCCGGAACTGCCGGATCCGTTAGTGCTGAAGAACGGCAAGCGTGTGACGAGCGCATCGATGTGGTGGAAGCAGAGGCGGCCTGAGATTGTGGAGGACTTCGACCGGGAGGTCTACGGGCGGATGCCCAAGTCTACGCCGAAGGTGAAGTGGGCGGTGGTGAGCACAACTGAGGAGATGAAGGGCGATGTTCCGGTAGTGGTGAAGAAGCTGGTGGGGAAAGCGGACAACTCGGCGTTTCCTCAGATCAGTGTAGACATCGACCTGACGCTGACGACGCCAGCGAATGCGAAGGGCCCGGTGCCGGTGGTGATGGAGTTGGCGTTCGTCTTCCCGACGCGACCAGGTGCTCCGCCGAGACCGGCGCCGCCGGGGCCGACTTGGCAAGAGCAGGTGTTGAAGAAGGGCTGGGCGGCGGCGGTGCTGATCCCGACGAGCATCCAGGCGGACAACGGCGCGGGGCTGACGAAGGGGATCATCGGACTGGTGAACAAAGGGCAGCCGAGGAAGGTGGACGACTGGGGAGCCTTGAAGGCATGGGCCTGGGGCGCAAGTAGAGCGCTGGACTACTTCGAAACTGACAAGGCAGTGGATGCGAAGCGCGTGGCGATCGAGGGGCATTCGCGATACGGCAAAGCGACGGCCGTGGCGATGGCGTATGATCCACGGTTCTCGATTGCGTTCATTAGTTCATCGGGCGCGGGCGGAGTGAAGCTGCATCGGAGGAACTACGGGGAGCCGATCGAGAATGTGGCGGCGCCGAATGAGTATCACTGGATGGCGGGCAACTACATGAAGTACGCAGGGCCGTTGCAGTGGAAGGATCTGCCGGTGGATGCGCATGAGCTTGTGGCGTTGTGCGCGCCGAGGCCGGTCTTCATCAGCGCGGGAGACAAGGGCGACCAGTGGGTGGACCCGAAGGGCGCGTTTCTGGCGGGCGCCGGCGCGGGTCCGGTGTACCGGCTGCTGGGCAAGAAGGACCTGGGAACGACGGAATATCCAGCGCTCGAGACAGGGCTGATGGAGGGGGACATCGCGTTCCGGCAGCATAGCGGCGGGCATACGCCGGGGCCCAACTGGCCCACGTTTCTCGAGTTCGCGGAGCGGTACTGGAAGCGCTAACGTGCCGCCCTCGGAGTTGCGATCAGCAGCCAGCGATCGCAGAGCGCCCACTGGCGGTCGAACTCCATGGTCGCGACCCGCTTGGGCTTCCGGCTGGTGGGATCGTTCAGCCAGATGTGCGTGGAATCGACGCCGGTGACGACGGTGAAATGGATGTCGCCTTTGGGCTTCTTACGAAGGCCGACGATGATGGGCCGGCCCTTATCGAGATGCGGGGCGAGGTCCGAGAGTTTGCCGTGCAGAGTGAAGGCCGCGAAGCCGAGGTGCTCCAGGTAGAGCTTCATGTCGGCGAGCGGGATGCTGCGCGCATCGGGCTTCAAGAGATCTCGGTAGATCTGCTCGGGCGGGGGCGCGGTCTCCCCCGACCAATAGTGCGCGACCATGGCGACGCTGGCGGCTCCGCAGCCGTTCTTCTTCTGCTTGAAGAAGGGGACCTCGAGCGGCGCGTTGGGAGCAGCCAGCGCAGCATTTGCAAAGAGCAGGAACGCGAGCAGGCGGCCTGGGCCGCGCGCACAAATCATACGGCGATCAGGACGATGACCGCGGCGGCCAAAGCGATGACGATGTAAGTGAGCATCTGGTTGGAGAGCGCCCCGCCGGCGACCTCCTTGCCAGGCTGCTCGTCGCGCTGAGCGAGCTGTTGCTGCTCTTCTTCGGTCAAGGGCTGCGGTGCGGGACGTGAGGAATTATCCCGAGTGGCGGCCATCTGTTGGGCATCAGGCGTCGCGGGCGGTTTGGCCGCCGCAACCGGAGCGAGTAGGCTGGCGCACAAGAGGCAGGCCAGTGCGCTGGAAATGAATCGTGATGTGTTGTTCTGTTTCAAAATCACCCTCCAAGGCCTTTGTACCACGCGAGGGCGGACGGGCTCAGGAGAGCTTGTGTAAACGCTTGCGGATGTCGGAGGCGGAAGCGTCGTCGGGAGCCAGATCGAGGAACTTCTTGTAGGCCTCGGCTGCGCCTTTCTTGTCGTTGAGCTTCTCGCGGGCCTCGCCGAGTTTGCGCCACGCTTCCGCGAGGCTGGGGTTCCAGCGGGTGGCTTCCAGGTAGCGGCCGGCGGCGGCTTTGTGCGAGCCCTTCTTCGTGTAGAAGTCGCCGATTTTCAATTCCTTGGAGGCCTGAAGGGGATTGAAGACGTACTCGGTGGGGGCGGTGAGGGTGGTGTCCTCGTCCTTTAGCTCGGATTCACGCTGCGGCTCGGGCGGCTTCTCCGGGCGCTGTTGAGCGAGCACCGGCAAGGCAAGCAACAGGAGTGCGGCGAGTCGGCGTGCCACAATTTCAGTATAGAGCCCGCCGAAATGGATCTTCGAGAGAAAGCCGCGCAGCTTCCCCTGCAGCCCGGAGTGTACCTTTACAAGGACGCAGCCGGGACGGTCCTGTACGTCGGCAAGGCGAAGAACCTCCGCAACCGCGTGCGGAGTTACTTCAACGAAGACAAGCTGGCGGAGCGCAAGACCGGGAGCCTGATTGCCGAGGCGTCGGATATCCACTATATCCTGGTGGACAACGAGAAGGAAGCGCTGGCGCTCGAGAACAACCTGATCAAGCAGTACAAGCCGCGCTTCAACGTGCTGCTGCGGGATGACAAGACCTACCCGTACATCAAGCTGACGAACGAAGCTTGGCCCCGGGTGTATGTCACGCGGCGGGTGAGGAGAGATGGCGCGCAATACTTCGGACCGTACTTTCCAGGGAACCTGGCGCACCGCCTGGTGCGGTTCATTCACCGGCATTTCCGGGTGCCTTCCTGTACGGTGGACCTGACGAAGAAGCACACGCACCCTTGCCTGGAGTACCACATTCACCGTTGTTGGGGGCCTTGCGTGGAGGGCCTGACGACCCAGGAGCACTACAGAGAGCAGGTCCGAAACGTGAAGCTGTTCCTGGAGGGACGCCACAAGGACCTGGCCGACGACTTGCGCGAGCGTATGGAAGCGGCGTCGGGGTTGATGGAGTTCGAGAAGGCCGCGGCGCTACGGGACCTGATCCACACTGTGGAGGAGTTGGACGAGAAGCAGAAGATGGCCGCGGCTTCGGGCGACGACACCGACATTTACGCGTATCACGCGGAGCCGCCATTAGTGGCCGTGAATCTGTTTCATCTGCGCAGCGGGCGCATCGTCGACCGGCGCGAGTTCTTCTGGGAGGAGATCGACGAGCTCGAGCCCAGCGAGTTGTTCACGACGCTGCTGATGCAGGTGTATGCGCAGGGCCAGCCGGTGCCGGCCGTGATTCACGTGCCAGTGGAGTTGGAGGACCGCGAGGCGCTGGAAGAGCTGCTGTCGGAAAAGCGCGGACGAAAGGTGGAGATCCACACGCCGCAGAGAGGCCAGAAGAAGGCATTGCTGGCGCTGGTGGGATCGAATGCGCGGCACAGCTTCGAGCAACGGTTCCGCGTGTTGAAGCCGACGTCGAAGGCGATCAGTGAAGCGCTTCAGGATGCGCTGAATCTGGATGAGCCGCCGCGGCGCATCGAGTGCTTCGATATTTCGCACATTCAGGGCACGGACAAGGTGGCGAGCATGGTGGTTTGGGAGGACGGGCGCATGAAGAAGTCCGACTACCGCAAGTTCATCATCAGGACAGTGGAGGGCAATGACGACTTCGCGTCGATGCGGGAAGTGGTAGGGCGGCGATACCGGCGGCTGATCGAAGAAGAGAAGCCGATGCCCGGGCTGGTGCTGATCGACGGCGGGCTGGGGCAACTGCATGCGGCGGCGGAGACTCTTGATGCGTTGGGTGTTCTGAATCAGCCGCTTGCGTCCCTGGCGAAGCGGGAGGAGATCCTCTATGTCTACGGCGCGGAAGATGAACCGGTGGTGCTGGACCGGCGTTCGCCGGTGCTGCACCTCGTGCAGATGATCCGCGACGAGGCGCACCGGTTTGCCGTGACATTCCACCGGAAGCGGCGCGACGCCCGGACTCTGACGAGTGAACTGACACGCATCCCCGGTGTGGGTCCGAAAACGGTAGAGAAGCTGCTGACGCAGTTCGGCAGCCTGGCGGCGGTGAAGGCGGCGACGGAGGCGGAGTTGGCGGAGGCGGTGGGTCCGGCGGCGGCGGCAAAGGTGGCCCGGGCGGTGGCAGCGGAAGCGATCTCCTGAATTTTTCCTAAATCCCTGGCGCGCGCGGGCCGATAGGTCTCATGAAGGAGGTCTATGCAAACTCGTATCCCACTATTGCGGTTGCTTGGAGTGTTCGCATGCGTTCTGGTATTCGGGGTGACTGACGCCAGGGCGGAGCTTCGGTTGCAATCGACTGATGCCTTGAAGGCAGCCGTGAGGAAGCCCTCGCCTGAGTACAGCTCGATGGCGAAGCAGCTCAAGATCCAGGGCGATGTCGAGGTGGATGTACAGATCACCGAATCGGGTGAGGTGGATGTCGTGAAAGTGCTGTCGGGCAACGCGATCCTGGCCCAGACGGTGTCCCGGACGGTGAAGGACTGGAAGTTCACCCCGTTCACGAGCGACGGGAAGCCGACCCGCGCTGTGGCTACTTTGCGATTCAGCTTCAAGCCGTAGCTCGGTTCGCGCGGGACAGGCGCGATATCTTGGTAGGGTTTCGATTCAGACGAAGAGGTCAAGATGAAGCGAATCCCGACTCTGATTTTGCTCGGCTCCTGTTTGCTATCCGCGCAGGAGCCCACTCTCGAGGGCCTGATCCAGTCACTGCGAAACGGCGGAGATGGTTCGGCGGCTCGGATCGAAGGCTACTTCGGCAAGCTTGAGGAGCGCGGCGTCGTCGGAGTCTGGCAACAGGACTATCTATTCGCTGCCGGCAGCGCTCAGCCCGAGGTGAGTGTCAGTGTGGACGGGCAGCCGCCCATGCCACTCCGCCGAGTTGGGAGCTCGAACATCCACTACGCGCTGTTGAAGATGCGGACCGGGGTGACGCATTCCCACCAGTATTTTGCAGGGGGCAAGCCTCTTGGGACTCGGGGGGATGCCACCGGCTATAACCCAGATTCGTATCCTCGGCCCGGCGTGCCGCAAGGGAAGGTTTCAGAGAGGCTGACGATTACCAGCAAGCTGTTCGACGGGATGACGGCGAACTACTGGGTTTACGCTTCGCCGGGCGTTGACTCAGCCAAGCCCGCGCCGGTGATGGTGTGGCAGGACGGCCAGAACCTGATTGACCGCGAGAAGAGCCGTCTGCGGTTGTTCACGGTGACGGAGAACCTGGTGCACCAGGGCCTGATCCCTCCGATGGTTCACGTCATGATCCAGCCGGGCACATCGCCGGATGGCCGGGCGATGCGAAGCGTCGAGTACGACACCGTGAGCGACAGATACGCCCGTTTCCTGCTTGACGAGATATTCCCGCAGGTCGAGAAGATATACAGGCTGCGTGAGGACGGCTACAGCCGGGCGATCGGCGGCGAGTCCTCGGGTGGGATCTGTTCGCTGACCGCAGCGTGGTTCCTGCCGGAGCAGTTCAGCCGGGTCCATTCGACCATTGGGAGCTACACCAGTATCCAGTGGCGCCCCGAAGAGCAAAAGGACGGCGGGAATCTCTATCCGTTCCTGGTCCGCAAGCAGCCGAAGCGGAATATCCGGGTATGGCTCAGCGACGGTGCTGACGACCTGGAGAACAACCACGGAAGCTGGCCGCTCCAGAACATCCAGCTCGCGAACAGCCTGAAGATGCGGGAGTACGACTACCATTTCCGGTTCGGTACGGCGGCCCACAACGCGGCGCAGGGGGCCCTGGATCTGCCGGAGTCCCTCGCATGGTTATGGCGCGGCTACGATCCGACCAAGACTTCAGAGGAGTTCACCATGGACCCGGCCGAAAGGGACAGGCCATTCTACCGGGTGGGGATCGTCGGACGGGACGCCTGGTAGCGGATTCACCGCCTTCGCCCAACTCCGATTCGAGTGGAAATTTGGAATCAGACATTATAGTCTGAAACTGAGCAATCGCCTGATTGCGTCCCACAATTGAAAGGAGGCGCGGTGAAGAAACTGCTCCAAGTTGTAGTTCCAGTCCTGATTGTGCTCTTGTTCGTTTCCGTCAGTGTTTCCTATGCGGCCGGCGATGCGGCTGCCGGCAAGGATCTCTTCCTGAAGAAGTGCAAAGCCTGCCATGGTGATGATGGCGCGGGCACGCCGGCGATGCTGAAGAAGTTCGGCGACAAACTGAAGCCCCTCGGCAGCCCGGCGGTGCAGGGCATGAAGGACCCGGCACTCGCGAAGGAGATCGCGGAAGCCGCCAATCACAAAGCGATTGCCAAGTCGCTGAAGCCGGCGGACACCGATAACCTGGTCGCATTCATTCGCACATTGAAGAAGTAGTCAGTTCGGGCGGGCGGAGCCGGGTCGCCGGAGCGCCCGTTCTCTTTTTGTCTTGATGAGCCGGGTTCACGCTAGACTGGCGGGTAAGCGAGGCGGCTCCCAATGCGCAAGCGGCGAGTCTGGATCTGGGTGGGAGTCATCACCGCCGCCGTCCTGGTTGCGCTGGTGGTGGCGGGCATCGTGCTCTCACGACGATTCCAGCCCTACATCCAGGCGCAGACAGTCGCCTACCTGGAAGAACGATTCGACAGCAAGGTCCAGTTGGAGCGGCTGACTGTGTCCATGCCCGTGGGCTCCCCCCTGCGTGTGCTGCTGAGCGGAGGGCGCGGTGCGAAGGTTCGCGTGGAGGCACGGAACCTGGCGGTGCGATATCGAGGCCGGACAGACATTCCGCCCATGCTGCGGATCCAGATCCTGAGGTTCGACGTGGACCTGCCGACGTTGTGGAGTCCGCCGGCGCATGTTCTGGATGTGCGGCTCGATGGACTGGAACTGACTCTGCCGCCAAAAGGTGAACGGCCCGCGATTCAAGGCCGCCCGGCCGGGAAAATCCCGCGTGTATCCGGCGACGAGATTGGCACGCCGGTGGTCATCGATCGCATCGTAGCTGACGGCGCGCGGCTCACAATCCTGCCTCGAGATTCGTCGAAGCAGCCCCTCACGTTCGACATCATGAAGCTGAAGCTGAGGGGGGCGGCCGCGGATCAACCCATGCATTTCGATGCCGTTCTGACGAACGCCAAACCGCCCGGGCTGATCGAATCCGCGGGAATGTTCGGTCCCTGGGCGACAAGCGCTCCGTCGGAATCGCCCATCAGCGGGAGCTACACGTTCAAGAAGGCGAACCTTGGCGTGTTCAAAGGAATTGGGGGCACGCTGGCCTCCGCCGGCGCCTACCAGGGAGTGCTCGACAGAGTCGTCGTGGACGGCACGGCGGACGTTCCCGACTTCCGACTGTCTGGTGTGGGGAACGCGGTTCCCTTGTCCACGAAGTTCCACGCCATCGTCGACGGCACCAACGGGAACACGCTATTGCAGCCGGTGATCGCCAGGCTGGGTTCCACCATCTTCCGCTGCGAAGGAGGTGTCGTCCGCGCGAAGCAGGAGACCGGCAAGACCGTGTCGCTGGACGTTGTTATGGAAGAAGGGCGCATCGACGACGTTCTGAAACTGGCCATGAAGGGCGGCAAGCCGTTCCTGCGCGGCGGTGTGGGTCTGCGGATGAAGTTCGCGCTGCCTCCCGGGAAGGGGGAGATATCTGACCGGTTGATCGTCTCGGGTGACTTTGACCTGCGCAATGCCCGCTTCACCAGCCCGATGGTCCAGCAGAAGATCGACGATTTTAGCCGGATGGGGCAGGGGCGGCCTAAAGACGAAAGCATTGGCGAGGTGGCATCGAACCTGGCGGGCAAGTTCGCGATCTCGAATGGGATCATTCGCTTTTCGTCGCTTCAATTCAACATTCCCGGATCGGAGGTGAACCTGCACGGGCGCTTCCGCTTCCAAGATGAGAGCCTGGCATTCCGGGGTAAAGTCAGGCTGGACGCGCGCATTTCGCAGACCCAAACCGGCTGGAAAAGAGTTGTCCTGAAGCCCGTCGACCCCTTCTTTGCGAAGGAGGGGGCCGGGACACAGTTGGCAATTCAAATCACAGGCACCCGGAACGCGCCTCAGTTCGGACGCGACCAGGGCGTCGCCGTCGACTGATTCTTCTGCTAACCTCATCTCCCATGACTCTCGCCGAGACGATGGCCGCACTGGAATTGTACGGGACCGAACAGAACCGGAAGGTGTTCGCCAATCACGGCGCCGGCCCGAATACGTTCGGCGTCAGCTTCGCCAATCTCGGCGCGCTGAAGAAGAAGATCAAGACCGACCACGCACTGGCCTGTGCGCTTTGGGAGACCGGGAATACCGACGCGCGATACCTTGCGATGATGATCGCCGACCCTATCAAGGTCACAGTGAAGGAACTGGAATCCTGGGCGAAATCACTGGACTATTACGTGCACGCGGACGCTGTGTCAAAGGTTGTTGCGGCATCGCCCCACGCCCTGGACCTGGCGGAGAAGTGGGCCCATTCGAAGCACGACTACACGGCGCAAGTGGCCTATGACGTGTACGCGGGCCTCGCTCTCTCGCGGCCGGATCTCCCCGACAGCCTCTTTGAGGCGCTGATCAAAGAGATCGAAACTGCCATTCACACGCGGACGAATCGCGCCAGGCACGCGATGAACAATCTGCTAATCGCGATTGCGCTCAGGAACGAGAGCCTGCGGAAGCGGGCCATCGCCGCGGCGAAGAAGATCGGCAAAGTGGAAGTAGACCACGGCAAGACGGGATGCAAGACTCCAGATGCCGTGGCCTATATCGAAAAGTCGTTGGAGCACCGCGAAAAGCAGGCGGCGAAGCAAGCTGCCAAAAAGGCTAAACGGTAAGCTCAACCACCGTGTCGATTTCGTCGCGGCCCTTTTCGGGCAGCGTGAGCAACAGGCCTTGATCGATCGCGCGAGTGGCGACACTCTGGCCCGTCGCCAGCCGTCGGGCCGACTTCACGGGCGCCTGCAAACGCGGAAGCACCAGCACAGGGTCCTGCCAGTCGAGGACGTGGACGAAGACTTTGCCGGCCTTTCGTGTGGTCACACCCCAGGGGCGTGGGGACACGGGCCCGCCGCGAGTTCCATAGACGGACTCGCCGTTTCTCGCCAGCCATGCGCCCATTTCCTTCAAACGCGTGGTGAATTCCTCCTGGATGGCGCCATCGGGCTTTGGGCCGATGTTCAGCAGGAAGTTGGCATTCATGCCGGCGGCCTTCACCATGTAGTGGATCAACTGCTTTGTGCTCTTGAATCGCTTGTCGGTGGCGTTGTAGCCCCAAGCACCGTTGATGGTCTCGCAGGTTTCCAGAGGCAGCGCGCCGATCTTCGATTCCCCGCTGAAGCCCGTCGTGTTCTGTCCCGGCAGGTCCTTCTCGAACATCTGGAAGTCCTCCCCCTCGAATGGGGCCAGGTGATGGTTATTGCCGACCAGCGCGTGCGGCTGGTGTCTGTGGATCATGTCGTAGGTCTTGCGAAGTCGCCAATCGGCGTCCTTCCTGTCCCAGATGCCGTCGAACCAGATGCCGGCAATGTCGCCGTACTGTGTCAGCAATTCGGCGAGTTGCGCGTCCATGAAATCCAGGTAGTGGTTGAAGTCGCCCGAATCGGGCCGTCCCGAGAAGTTGCCGGTGCGCCCGCGCGGGTAGTAATCGGGCTGGTACCAGTCCAGGTGAGAGTGGTAGAAGAACAGCTTGACGTCCTGCCTGCGGCATTCGTCCGCCAGAGGCTTCAAAACGTCCTTCGCGTAAGGAGTGCCGTCAACGATGTTCCACTTCGATTGCTTCGTGCCCCACATGGCGAAGCCGTCGTGATGCTTGCTGGTGATGGTGATGTACTTCTGTCCAGCGGACTTAGCGAGCGCCACCCATTCCGCCGCGTCGAACTTCACCGGATTAAAGCGAGGAGGCAACGTACGATACTGCTCGATCGACATCTTGTCGTTGTTCATCACCCACTCGCCCTTGGCGAGCACGGAG
Source organism: Bryobacteraceae bacterium (assembly GCA_050789245.1). Classification (GTDB taxonomy): domain Bacteria; phylum Acidobacteriota; class Terriglobia; order Bryobacterales; family Bryobacteraceae; genus PNKE01. The sequence goes on from JBOZRR010000003.1 coordinate 69,155, forward strand.
TAGACGCCCCAGTGGATGAACATGCCGAACTTGGCGTCCTGGAACCATTCGCGCGCCTTCAGATTGGCGGGCGCGGGCTGGTACGGCGGATCGGCGGCACGCAATTGTGTGGATGCAAAAGCAGCCGCGGAAAGCTGAAGCGCTTTACGCCGGGTCATCCTCTCAGGATCTCCAGGTCACTTCAGTCGTTTTGCCGTTAGCTTCGGTATTTCCCGCGATCGCGCGTAGCGTGAATGCGCCGCCCGACGCGGTCAGGCGGGCATCCACCCAGCCGACGGGCTCTTTATCGTTGAAGTTGTAGCCGATGGCGGGAAGGTTGATCAGGTGGATGCCCTCCCAGGTGTCGTAGCTGTAACGGTGCGAGTGGCCGTAGAGAATCGCCTTCACCTGCTTGCGGGGTTTGATGATCTCCAGCAGCCGGGGCGCATCGAGCAGCGCACCATCGCTGTCGTCCAATGTGTGGTGGACGCAAAGCACGCAGGGCTTCGAGTCGGCGCCGCCCAGGTAATTTTGCAGCCACTCGCGCTGGCGTTTGCCGAGCAGTCCCGGCGTCAGATTCGGCTGGATCAGCGAATCCAGCACGATGAACCGGACCGCCTTGCCCTCAACGATCAGCACGTGGCGGTCCTGCACGCCGGCGGATGCCTTCTGGCTCGAGCCGAGCGCGGCCAGGAAGTTCTTGCGGTGATCGTGATTGCCCAAAGCCATGGCGACGGGCAGCTTATCCATCACCGGCTTCATCAGTGCGGCGAGGGCTTCGTAATCGCCGGGCTCGCCGGTGAGTCGAGCCACGTCGCCGCAGATCAAGGCCATCGATGGGGACGCCTCCACGACCTGCGGTACAACTTTCGCAAGGTTGTCGCCTGGCCGGAATCCACGATGGCCATTAGCGGGATCGGCGGGGATGTGCGTGTCGGAGAGCAGGGCCCAGTGGTCCGATGGGCTTTGGGCTTTCAGCACCGCCGCGCCCGCGGCAAACGCAAGCGCAAACTGTCGTCGTGAAATGGTGGGCAGAGTTGTGACTGGCATCGTCAGGGCCAGTGTATCGGAGATGGCCCCTATGGTGCGGCGGCACGCCGTGCAGGCGGATACCAAACGCCGTAGCGCTCGCCGAGTTCCACCAGGCGCGGCACGATTGCGCCAAAGTCCAGCGGATCTTCCTCGGGCCGGGGAAGTTCCAGAGCCTTCGCCGTCCGGGCGAACTCCATGTAGTAGCTTTCGAGCCCCGATGGGGTCATCGCCACGAGCGCGCGCCACTGCTGTGTGCGCGATTGGTAATGGTGCCTGATACCCCGCGGAAGCAATATCCCGTCTCCTTCACGCAAGTGGTGAACTTCTTCGCCGACGACGAACGTCAGGGCGCCGTCCAACAGGAAGTAGAGTTCGTCTTCGCGTGTATGCACATGCGGAGGAGGTTCAAGCCCGCTGCGCCCGGACAACTCCATCAGGGTCAGCGCGCCTCCAGTGTCCCCGCCCTTGGCCAGCCACGAAATCAGGTGCTGCAGATACCACTGGCTATTGGCGAGCGACGCGCGACGCACGTATGGGCGTAGGCCGCTCTCGTTCCCGACAGGTTGAAAACAGAAATTGCCATCCGTGGTGTAGATCGCGCCGATTCCCTGAATCCCCAACAGTGCTCCCAGATCCACACTTGATGCACTCCCAGTATTCGTAGTCACACGCAAGCTCCCTTAACAGTGATGAACGAGAGTTGTGCGGAATCGTTCGGCAGAGTTTACACACGCAACGCCATTACAATAGTGGCTGATGATCTGGGCGCCGATCGTTGTTCTGTCGCTGCTTCTGGCCCAGGCGCAGACCACGCCGCCTGCCGACCCTATCTCCGAGGCTGGCGCTCATCTCGACGCTGGACGCTATCCTCAGGCCATCGCGATTCTCACCCAGCTTGTCGAGAAAGATCCTAAAGACTACGCCGTACGATTCAACCTCGCATTAGCTCAAGCTTTGGCCGGCCACGAGACTGAGGCCATCGCGGAGTATCGCCGTGTTCTGGAGCTGAAGGAAGATCTCTTCGAAGCCAACCTGAATCTTGGTCAGCTCCTAGTGAAGGCATCCCGTAACGCCGAGGCCGAACCGTTTCTACGCCGAGCTCTTGAATTGAAGGCCAAAGACACTCGCGCCATCTACCTGCTTGCCCGCGCGTATCTGGGGCAGAAGAAGTGGGGCGAAGGGTTGGAGCAACTCGAGCAGGCGATCGCACTCTCTCCAGATGACCGTGCCCTGAAACTGGAGTACGCCGAAGCCTGTGAGGCCGCGGGCCTGGCGCCAAGGGCGATAGAGGCATGGAGGAGGCTCGGCGACGATCCGGCGGCACAGGAACGGCTCGGCCTGCTTCAGTTGAATGCGGGGGAATTTGAGGCCGCCATCACCAGTCTCGAAGCCGTGATGAAGGCAAGCCCGACGGCCGCCTCCGCGTATGCCCTGGCGACGGCCTACCTTCGGAACGGCCAGCCCGAGAAGAGCCTGCCACTCGCTGAGTTCATCCTCTCCAAGGAGCCGGAGAACTTCGACGCGCTGATGTTCTACGGTCGCATCCTGCGCGATCAGAAGCGCTATCCGCTGGCGGCCAAGCAGTTCCAGACGGCACTGAAGATTCGGCAGGACAATCTGGAAGCCTGGAGGGAGTTCACCTCGGCTCTGGTACTGATGGGGCAGTACGACACTGCGCTTCAGGCACTGGAACGCGTCAAGGCGCTCGGCGGCGAGACTCCGTCCTATTTCTACTTCCGAGCCATCATGCTCGACGCGTTGAAACAGCCGAAGCCCGCATTGGAGAGTTACGAACGCTTCCTTGAGTTGAGCCAGGGAAGTTCACCCGACGAAGAGTTCAAAGCACGCCAGCGTGTGCGCATCCTGAAGAGGACCACCAACCGATGAACGTCCCCGTCTTCGCCGTTCTGCTGATGCTCCCTGCCGGCCTGGCCGCGGCCGGTTTGGATGATGTAAAGCAGGAGAAAGATCTCTCCAAACGATCCGAGCGATCATTGGCTTACGCTGAGTCCGCCATGAAGCGCGCCCAAGGCCTTGTGGCCAACATGGGCTCTCGCGCGGAGCTCGAAAAGGAACTGGAGGAGGTCGCGGAGGCGTGCAAGCTCGCCCTGGATTCTCTCAAAGAAACCGGCAAGCCGCCCCGCAAATTGGGGCGTCAATACAAAAGAGGCGAACTGAAGACCCGGGACATCTTGCGCCAACTGGAGGACCTCGCTCTCGCGCTCGGAATTGGCGATCGCGCTCCGGCGGAAAAGGCGCGCGACGCTGTAACATCAATTCACGACGAGTTTCTCCTCGGAGTGATGGGCCAGTCGAAGAAATGAGGTTGCTCATGCGGACTGCAATCCAGATCGTCGCTCTCGCCACCGCTCTGGTCGCGCCGGCGCTCGCTCAGAAGGACTTCCTCACCGCCGACGAGGTGGATCAGCTCCGCGTTACCCAGGAACCCGAACTTCGTCTGAAGCTGTATGTGAAGTTTGCCCAGCAGCGCATGGACCTGCTCGACCAGCTCTTCGCCAATCAGAAGACAGGCCGTAGCGGCGTCATCCACCAGACGCTTGAGCAACTCACTCAGATCGTCGAGGCCATCGACGTCGTCATTGACGACACGCTCCATAAGCGCAAGGAATTGCTCTCCATCGAGTTCATCGCGAAATCGGAGCGGGAAATGCTCGCCAAACTCGAGAAGTACAACGACGCCACCGCGTCCGACTATGGGCGCTACAAGTTCGCGCTGGAGAATGCGATTGACACGCTCACGGATAGCGCGGAACTTGCGGAAGAGGATCTCAAAGCCCGCACGAGGGACGTCGATCAGCGCGAAGTCGATCTCAAGAAGCAGCGCGAAACCATGATGACGCCTGAGAGCGTTGAAGCCGCGAAGCAGGCCGAAGAGAAGAAGGCCGAAGACGCAGCCAAGGACAAGAAGAAACCCACGCTGCTGCGTAAGGGTGAGACTCTCGGCACCAAGAAATAGCCGAAAGCGTCAGACCGGAGGCGCCTCCGATTCCTCCTCAGCGGCGACTGGAGTGTGGCCTTCCCACTCCATCCTCTCCTGGTGAAGCAGCGTCCAGACGACGTAGGCGACGGTGAATATCACCGGTCCCGCAAAGAGACCGATAAACCCGAACGCATTCACTCCGCCCATCAGCGAGAGGAAGATCGCCAGGGTGCTAAGCTGCACACCGCGCTGAAGAACCAGAGGGCGGATGATGTTGTCCGCCAATCCCACTACCCCAATGCCCCAGGCAATCAGCACCAACGCCTTTCCCCAGGCGCCACTCAACGCGAGGATCGCCGCGCCGGGCACCCACACCAGAGCCGGTCCGACCAAGGGGATCAGTGAGGCAAACCCCGCCACCAATCCCCAGAGGAACGGTGACCGCAGTCCGGTGAAGGCGAAGGCGACTCCCACGAGCAGCCCTTGCGCCACGCCCACGGCGACCATCCCGTAGATATTCGCAATAATCGCGGTGCGCAGTGCCTCGAACAACTGGTCCATCCGGCGGATGTCCATCGGAACATACTTGTGCACTCGGTCACGAAACCGGCCGGCGCCCTGAAACAGGAAAAACATGATGAAAAGCGTCAGGCCCAGATTGCCCAAAGTGCTGCCCAGGTTGCCGACGAGAGAACTCAGCCACGTCAGCATTGAGCCGCTCAAGGTCTCAAGGCGGCTCAGCATCATCGCCCGAAGGTTTGGCGCGGCCAGTCCCGTCTTCGACGCAATCCAGTTCACCGGTCCTTCGGTCAGGCTGCCTAGATACGAGACCCATCCGCCTTCTTCACGGCTATTCTGCGCAATCGAGGCGTATAGACCTTGCAGCTCCTGCACCACCTGGACGGTCAGCAGCGCAACCGGGGCCAGCAGTAACACCAGCACCAGCACCAGCGAAACCACTGCGGCCAGATTCGGATTGTGAATTCGCCGGTGGATGGCCTCATAGGCCGGGTGGAGTGCGATGGTCAGAATCACCGCCGCGACAATCGCCTTCAGGAACGGGCGCATGATCACCAATACGCCCCAGCCGAACAGCAGCGCGAGGACGATCAGAAATCCCAGCGACAGAAGCTTCGTTCTCGCCTCGTTATCCATTCAGCTCCGTAACCTCGATACGCCGGCCGCCGTCGGCGGTCTCCTCCAACCTGATCTCGATCCGCTTCGCGGGCATCAGGCCGGGGAATCGTTCCGCCCATTCCAGCAAGACCACGGCCGGGCGCGCGAAGATCTCATCCAGCCCAAGCGACTCGACTTCGCGCTCCGTGTCCAGGCGGTACAGATCGATGTGGTACACCTCCGTCGGGTCGCCGTACTCGTGGATCAATGGGAACGTCGGACTGGAGACATCTTCTTCGCGCGCCGAACCCAGGCCCGCCGTGATGCCTTTCGCCAGCGTCGTCTTGCCCATCCCGAGATTGCCGATCAGCAGCACGACGCATGGCCGTGGCCACATGGCGGCCAACTCGCGTCCAAGGGCGATCGTTTCTTCCTCAGTGGCTGTGTGATAGACGCTCGGCATCGCGGATCGCATCGGGTAGGAATCGAATCAGGTCGGTGGCTGTGACTGTCAGTTCCGTCTTCGCCGCCGAGGCCAGTTCACCGGCGTGGCCGTGAAGCCAGACCGCCGCAAGCAGCGCCGCCTCCCGCCGGTCCGGCCACTGCGCCAGAAGTCCCGCGATCATTCCCGTCAGGATGTCGCCGGAGCCTGCCGTCGCCATCGCCGGCGTCCCAGTCGGATTGACGAAGACTCTTCCGTCGGGCATTGCGATCAGCGTTCGCTGTCCCTTCAGCACCAGCACGACGTGACGGTCCATCGCAAACTTCCGTGCTACCCCCAGCCGGTCCGCCTGGATTTCGGTCTTGCTGACACCTGCCAGCCGCGACATTTCTCCCGGATGCGGTGTCAATACACGCCAAGGGCCTGGTCCCCGGAACGACGTTCCGGCCAGCGCGTTCAACCCGTCCGCATCCACCACCACGGGCAAAGCAGACTGCGCAAACAACCGCTGCGCAATCGACTTCCACTCAGGATCGGCGCCCAGCCCCGGCCCTATCGCCAGCACGTCGCGCTCGCCTGGATCGTCGTCCACGGATTGCGTCATCAATTCCGGCGCCAGCGCCGTCACCACGGAGCGTTCTGCTTCGTCCGTCGCCACGGTCACCAAACCAGCCCCTGATTTGAGTGCCGCCCACCCAGCCATCGCAGCCGCACCCGCTTTTCCGCGCGCGCCGCCGATCACCAGCACGTGTCCGAAGTCGCCTTTGTGCGCGCCTTTGGGCCTCGCCTCCAAGAGCCGTCCGAACATCGCCGGCGTCGTCAGGTTCAGCCAGTACTCGGGATTCTTCTCGAGCACAGCAGGAGGCGTGCCGATCTGCACCACCACCAGTTCACCCAGGCGATCGCAAGTCGGCGGCATCGCCTGATCCACCTTCGGAGCGGTGAACGTCACCGTCGCGGCGGCCCGAACGCTTTCGCCTCCCTCGTGCAGGCCCGACGGCACGTCCACGCTGACGATCGCCGCTCTGGGAAATCCCGTGTTCATCTCCCGGATCAACTCCGCGGCGTGTCCTCGCGCCGGCCCGTCCAGGCCCGTGCCAAGCAGTGCGTCGATCACCAGCGTCGCCGCCCGCATCCTTGGCGCAATCTCCCTCGACATCGGAACGCCCATCGCCTGAGCCATCCGGTAGTTCTCTGCCGCGTCGCCCTGCAACTCCTCCGGTGGGGACGCCAGCACAACATCCAGCGATTCGGGATGCACATGCATATGCAGTTGACGAGCGATTACCAGCCCGTCGCCACCGTTATTCCCCTTGCCGCAAATCACCACGATCCGATGCTTCGCCAGCGGCGAGAACCGCTCCGCCAGGAACTCGACGACGCGGCACCCAGCGTTCTCCATCAGGATCAGCCCCGGGATTCCCAGTTCGGAAGTCCGCCGGTCCACGTCCCGCATCTGCTCTGGCGTAAGGATCTTCATCGGCTCTCCCCGCAACTCGTCCGTCTCACAACTTCCGCGCGATCACCAGCGTCATGTCGTCCTGCAGTTCGCTCGAAGAGGTCCACTTCTGCACCGCGTCCACAACTGCTGCGGCCACCTCAGACGCTTCGCGCTGAGAATTCATTCGCAGCACCTCCACCAGGCGTTCCTCTCCGAACATCTCGCCGTACTCGTTCTCCGGCTCCGTGATGCCGTCCGTGTAGCACACCAGCAGATCGCCGCTCTGCATCTTGATGGAGCTTTGGTCGTAGCGAACATGCGGGAATGCTCCAACCACCGTCCCGTTCGAGTCCAGCGGAATCGCCTCGCCTTTTCGGATCAGATACGGTGACAGGTGTCCGGCGTTCGTGTACGTCAGATCGCCGCTCGCATCGTCGTACACGCTGAAGAAAAACGTGGCGTACTTCTCCGGAGACGTGGACGCGTACAGTTGCTGATTCAGGTTGGCCACCAGGTCGGATGTCGAGATCTCGGCCTGCCCGTTGTCGCGGCCCAGTGCTCTTGACATCTCAGTCTGGTACCGGATCTGGCTCCGCATCGCCGATTGCAGCGTCGCCATCAGCAGCGCCGCCGAAATACCCTTGCCCGCCACGTCGCCGATCGCTAGCGCCAGGTGCCGCTCATCGACGCGTTGGTAGTCGAAATAGTCGCCCGAGACCATCCGTGCCGCATTGCAGACCGATGCCAGCCGCAGTGAGCCAAGCGCTGGGATCTCCTTCGGGTGAAGCTGCGCCTGCACCTCGCGCGCGATCTCCAACTCAGCCTGTAGCCGCTGCCGTTCCTTCTCCGATTTCAGCAACCGCTCCAGGTTCGTCGTCATCGCGTTGAACGAGCGCGACAACTCAGCCAACTGATCGTGCCCGCGCACCGCAATGCGGTGGCTGAAGTCTCCCTCCTTCACGCGCTCCGTGCCCTCGTAGAGGCTCAGCACCGAACTGGCAATCGACCTGGTCAGCGAAACGCCCACGAACGCGGCAAGGATCTCGACGATTACGAAGATCACCGCCACCACGATCAGGATTTCCAGCAGCGACGTCTGCTCCCGCCACGCCTGTTGGTTGAACAGCAGGTTCAACACGCCCGAAATGCGCGTCCGCATGCCCAGAACGGCGGACTCGTTCGCCTGCGGGCTCTCCCAGACCGACACGGGCAGCGTCACGCCATAAAGAATCGCAAGATCCAGGAAATTCACCGCCGGCGGCAGCCCCGACACCGCGGGCGCCGGCGGCTCTCCAGAAACCGGCGCGTGCAGGCGCACTGCCTGGACCTGTTTCTGGTTCTCATCGCCGACGAAGCTGCGCAGCGTGACGTCGCCCAGTTGCGGCACCAGTCCCAGCAGGAAACTGCGCGTCACCGGCGTCAGAATCACTACCTCCGAACGCGGTCCACCGGCGTGAGCCCACAAGTGGAACACGCCGTCTTTCACGACGATGCCGGCCCGGTCTTCAAAACCCTCCGGCGGCACTTGCACTTGTGCATCCAGCGGGTAACGCGCCTCGGCACCGCTCGGATCACGGGTGAGGATCTCGGCGCCAGGGTACCGTTCCCGGATCAGGAATCCAGCCCGTCGGATCGCTTCCGCCCGCTCCGTCGGAGTCACCCGTGAAAGCGCCGTTGCCGTCGTGCGCAATGCGGCCGTCCTGCGGTCCATCTCCGCATTCAGCAGGTAGACGCCGATCTGGCTCGACAGTGCCCATGCGCCGATCTCCGCGAATACCGCCAGCAGCAGAATTGGGACAACGGCCACGAAGACGTATGTGACGATCAGCCGGTCGCGAATGTGCCAAATCGCCTGGCGCATCGCCATGACGCCCAGGCGTGCCAGTGCGACTACGCCGAGGACCGACGCCGCCACCACCGCAATCACTCGCGCCTGGCCGAAGCCCTGCGTAAACTGCAGCAGCGTCACCGCCAGCAGCGACACGATGAACAGACGTTCGATCCAGCCGACCTTCCAGCTTTTCCGCCGCAAAGCCGGATCGCCGTCCATCCCTGCCAAACCCGATTTAGCGGCTTGACGAGCCAAATGTTAGATCCTCGATTTCGCGATGTCGGGCAACTCCTCCGCCGCCCGCACCTGGTGTGGCTGCAGGTAATGCTCCTCCAGGAACGGCTTCAACAGCGACATTGCCTCGTCGGGCGAGTCCACCGTCTGGAACAGGTCCAGATCCTGCGGGCTGATCATGCCGTGCTTGACCAACGCGTCGAAGTTGATCACCTCGTGCCAGAACTCCGACCCGTAAAGCAAAATCTGAATCCGCTTCTCCAGTTTCTGTGTCTGGGTCAGCGTCAGAATCTCCGACATTTCGTCCAACGTTCCAAATCCGCCCGGAAACACGATCAGCGCCTTCGCCAGGTAGGCGAACCAGAACTTGCGCATGAAGAAGTAGTGGAACTCGAAGTTGAGTTCATCGGTGATGTGCGGGTTTGGCCACTGCTCGAAGGGCAGGGCGATGTTGAATCCCATGCTCAACCCTCCGGCATCCGCGGCGCCGCGATTCGCGGCCTCCATGATGCCCGGACCGCCGCCCGTACACACAACGAAACGCCGCGTTGGCGGCTCCAACGCATCGGACCACAATGTCACCTGCCGGGCCAACTCGCGCGCCTCATGATAGTAGCGCGACATCGGACCCTCATCCTTGATTCGCGCCGATCCGAAAAACACTACCGTGTCCCGGATCTTGTGCTGGCTCATGCGCTGCAGCGGTTCGGCGTATTCCGAAACGATTCGCAGACCGCGCGCGGCCCATCCATCCATGAAGGCTTCGTTCTTGTATGCGAGTGGGGCGCGCTTGTTCGTGGGCGTCTCGCTCATTCACCGGTCTCCTTGGGGCCGCCCTCCAATTGGGCGATTCGCCTCTCCAATTCTCTCACCGTCCGCGACAATTCCGGCAGCTTCTGAAATGCAAAAACCGCACGTTTCCAATCCCTTGCCGCGAACGCGGGAGACCCCGACATCACCGCACCCGCCTCCACATCCCCGCCGATCCCGCTTTGCGCATAGATCACCGCATTCTCGTGGATCGTCAAATGCCCAGAAATCCCCGCCTGCCCCGCCAGCAGCACGTTCTTCTTGAGAACCGTGCTGCCTGCCAATCCTGCCTGGGCGCAGATGATGTTGTCTTCCCCCACTTCACAGGCATGGCCCACCTGCACCAGGCTGTCGATCTTCGCGCCACGCCGCACTCTCGTCTCGCCCACCGTCGCCCGGTCGATCGACGAGAGTGTCTGAACCTCGACGTCATCCTCGATCACCGTCGGCCCGGACTGCACAATCTTCGCGTGCGTTCCGTCGGCTCGCTTGGCAAATCCGAACCCGTCCCCGCCGATCACCACGCCATTCTGAAGAATCACCCGGTTCCCGATCCGGCAATGCTCCCGCACCACCGCGCCGGAATGAGCCAGAAAATCGTCGCCGATCTCGACACCTTCATAGATCACCACGTGCGGGTGGAGTACTACATTTCTGCCGATCTTCGCCCTTTCTCCAACCACCACGTACGGGCCAATCGACGCCCCTTCCCCGATCTCCGCCGACTCCGCTACCGCCGCCGTCGGATGTATCCCCCGCGCCGCCCTCGGCGGCTGGTAGAACAACTCCAGCGCCCGCGCGAAATCCAGGTACGGATTTGTCGAAATCAGCGCCGGAATCGGCATTTCGCCCGCCGCCTCGGAGACAATAATGGCCCCGGCGTGTGTCTGTTTCACCTTATGTGCGTACTTCGGGTTCGCCAGAAACGTGATCTGGTCCGGTCCGGCATGTTCCATGCCTGCCACGCCGCCGATTTCAACGGAACCGTCTCCTCGAAGCGCGCAGCCTAGCCTCTCGGCAATTTCCGACAGCTTCATCGTCGATCAGCGTACCGCAACCAAACGGTGCTCCGAAGCGTCGCACGATAAACTAGTAGATTCATGATTGAGTGCCCGCCCCTGCGCCTCTGCCTTGTGCTGGCGTTCGTGGCGGCTGGCCCACTTCTCAGCCAGACGCCCACGGACCTCGAAAAGGCAGCGGAAGAGTTTAAGACCCGCACGCGAAACCTCGGCTACCGAGCCGATTCACCGCGCCGCTCGAGCTCTGCCCGCAGTTCAGGCTCCCGCTACCACGGCCGTCTCACGCACAACTTCCGCAACGACTTCCTCGATGCAACGCCCCACGATGTCAAACAGCGTGGCGGCGACAAGAACATCCTCCGCCGCAACCAGTTCGGCTTCAACGTCTCCGGCCCCGTCGACATCCCGAAGATCTACGATGGTGGCCGCCGCACCTTTTTCTCCCTCAGTTACGAGGGCGTCCGCGAAAAGATCGGCCGTTCCTACCTGCGGACCGTGCCCATCTCATCCCAGCGCGAAGGCGACTTCACTCGCGTCGTCGACTCCGCCGGTCAGCCCCTGCGCGTCTTTGACCCCGCCTCGACACGCCCCAATCCCAACTACGACCCCGCTCGCCCCGTCGACGAGGACAACCTCGAATTCCTCCGCGATCCTTTCCCCTCTTCCCGCATCCCCGACGTGCGCCAGGACCCCGTCGCCCGGCGGATGCTCGACTATTACCCGCTCCCCAACGCCAACGCCGGTCCCTTCGACCAAAACAACTTCTTCGTCTTTTCGCCCGAAACCAACACGGCCGACGGGATGATCGCCCGCGTCGATCACACCTTCCTCGAAAAGCACCGTGTGACCGTCGGCTACTCCTTTACGAACGGCGTCGCCCAGTCTGCGCGTTTCTTCGCAAACGAAGCCAACCCCGGCCCCCCAGATCGCGATTACTCCAATCGCCGAGGCTCCATCGAGCACGTTTACACGGCCTCGCCGCAGAGCGTCAACACCGCCACTTTCGAGGTTTACAGCGACATCTCCGCGAACCAGGCGGAGGGCGAAAACATTCCGGAATCGCTCGGCCTCACCGGCCTCTCCGGCGATGTCTTCCCGTGGGTCCGTTTCGGCAACTATCTCGCGCTTGGCCGTTCCAATCCCTTCTCACGCCACGCCCGCCACACCTACGTCCTCACCGACGCCCACTCCTTGCGCCGCGGCAAGCACAACCTCCGCTTCGTCGGACAGTTCGTCCGCTATCAGGTGAATACTTCGCTGCCAAACTACCCCTCGGGGACCTTCCGCTTCGGCTCTGGACTCTCCAGCCTGCCCGGCATCGTCAACACCGGCAACTCCTTCGCTGGTTTTCTGCTTGGCGAAGCCGAGTATGCCGAACAGAGCCTTGTTCCCAATCCCTCCTACTTCCGTAACTGGCACGGCACCCTCGCCGCGCAGGACAACTGGGAGATCCGCCAGGGGCTCAACATGAGCTTCGGCCTGAACTACTCCATCACCAGTCCTCGCACCGAGCGTTACAACCGCATGTCCACCGTGGACCTCTCCACCACGAATCCCGAAAACAACCTGCCCGGCGCGCTCATCTTCGCCGGGCGCAACGGGGCCCCCACCATGTTTCAGACCACACAGTGGCGCCCCCAGCCCAACTGGTCTCTCGCCTGGAACCCCCGGGGCAACCGCGCAGCCGTCGTGCGCCTATCTTACGCAATGAGCTTCCAGTCCTTCGTCCTGCCCAACGGTCAATGGGGCACGCAGGGCTTCAACGGCTACGCGCAGTACATCTCACAGAACGTCCAGCTTCAGCCTGCCGTCATTCTCCGGGACGGCGTCCCGCCTCCTGCCACGCCGGTGCCCGATCTCAGTCCCACCGCCGCCAACTACACCACCGCAGATCTGGTCGACCGCTCCAATCGTCTTCCCCGCTACCAGTCCGCCAACGTCTCCTACGAGCGTGAGCTGCCCTCGTCCATTGTTCTCTCCGGCGGTCTCGGTCTCGCCTGGGGCAAGGACCTCTTCATCGGGGGCAACAACGTCAACCTGAACGCCATCCACCCGGACAACCTCTCCTACCGTGACCAGCTCAACGACGAGCTTTTCCGCCGCACGCTGCGCCCTTACCCCCAGTACCTCGCATTCGAGCTGAACGGCCTGTATGCCGACGGCCGCTATCGCCGTGAAGCCGCATGGACCCGCCTCGAGAAGCGCACCTCCGGCGGGCTCTCCGTCAATCTCTACTACGAATACTCGCGCCAGTACGACGACTACTCCGGCCCAGGCCCCAAGCAGGACTACTTCAACCGCGAAAACGAGTGGGGCCTCACCGCCTACAACAACCCCCACCGTCTTTCGTTCAACTACATGTACGAGCTCCCCATAGGAGCAAATAAGCCTTACCTCGCCTATCAGGACTGGCGCCGCTTCCTCACCAACGGCTGGTCCATCTCCGGCATCTCCTCCGTCTCCAGCGGCGAGCCCCTCGCCATCCGCCCCCAGTTCAACAACACCGGAGGCGTCATCGCCGGTCTGCGCGTCAACACCGTCCCCGGCGTCGATCCTCACGTTCCCAACCAGTCCCCGAGTCTCTGGTTCAATCCCGCTGCCTTCGAGCATCCGGCGGACTTCACCCTCGGCAACGGTCCTCGTACTCACCCCACCCTACGCAACCCCACCGCGCAGAACCACGACCTCTCCGTCTCCAAGCGTTTTCCCATCGACCAGGAGAGAACCCTCGAGTTCAACGCCTCCGGCTTCAACTTCATCAACCGCGGCAACTGGAGCGACCCCGACGTGACCATCGGCACCGCCAGCGCGCCCAACGCCAACGCCGGCAAGATCATCGGCTCAATCGGCGGCCGTGTTATTCAGCTCGGACTGAGGTTCAGCTTCTAACAATGCGCCGCCGCCAGTTTCTTCCTCTGGTCCTCGCGCCGTTGCTACGCGCGCAGAAGCCCGCCGACTTCCGCCGCGTCACTGCCTGGCCCACGCAGAACGGCTCTACCCCGTCCGAGTCCCTCGCCGCTCGCGTCGAAGGGAATGCCGCCGGCATCGTCCGTACCCTTGACGCCTCCTCACCGCTCATCATCGCTGTCGTCCTCGACATGGTTGGCGACCTCACTTTGGTCGATCCCGCCCGCAAAGCGCTCGTCGAGGGCATCACTTCGCTCCCGGATCACGCCTGGGTCGCCGTCCTTCGCGCGCAAGACGCCCTTACCGTCCTCGTCGATCCCACCGGCGACCGTGCCAAAGTCACCGAAGCTATCTCTTCCGCCCCCATCTCCGGCCGCCCCGGCCTTCTCGAAACCGTCGAGTCCGCCGCCGAACTCGCCACAGGCATCCTCCACAAGGACCCCGTTCGATTCGCCGTCCTCTATGTCACGGACTCCAACATCTACGGCTATCGCGAGGACTACACTAACCCCGTCATCAATCCCTCCGACTCGCGCGACCTCTCCCGCCGCTTCCCAGAGGGCCTCATCCGCGAGAAGACCTCCAAAGTCGCCATGTCCCTCGCAGCCCTCGACGCCCCCGTCTTCATCGTTCATCTCGCCTACCTCCGCGACCGCCTCAACGAGGCCTATCAGACCGGCCTTGCCTCCATGGCCGAATCCACGGGCGGCCTCTCCAGCGTCTGCCGCTCCGCCGCCGACATTCCCGGTGAAATCCAGCGCGTCCTTTCGCGCATCGCCGCCCATTGGGTCGTGGATCTCGCCGTCCCCTCGAACTTGCCCCGCAACTTTACCGTCGAAGTCCGCGCCGGCGACGCCCTCCTCCAGCACCGCACGCGGTTCGTCCGCGGGAAGGAAGTAAGATAGGGAACCACATGAAGCTCACGCCGCATGCGATCCTCACCTTGCTGCTCGCCGCTGCCCTCGCTGCGTCCGGCCTGCTCCTCGTTCGGAGCAACACTGAGCGGACTCGCCTCGCCGCCGAGCTGGACCAGTCCGCCAAGACCCGCGCCGCCGCTGAAGATCAAATCGCTGCGGTCCACTCGGAGAACGACACCCTGCGCAAGCAACTCGAAGCAGAAGGTCTCCAGCCCGCCGCCCCGAGGACCTCAGTCCGCACCGTCGATCCCGCCCGCCTCGAAGCTGTCAAGGAACTCGCCCAACTCCAGAACCGCTACGCCGCGCTTCAATCTTCGCTAAAGGACGTGCAGAACCGCACCGCGGAGCTTGAAGGCACCATCGAGCGCCTCAACACGGAGAACAAGCGCCTCACCTCGGCCGAAGCGGACCTCAAAGATCAGCTCGCCTCCACTCAGCGCGTCGTCCAGGCCATGGAGCCGGAACTGAAGACCAAGGCCGACCGCATCACCCAGCTCGAAGCCTCGCTCAGGAAGTTTCAGGACGAAGCCAGCGGAGCCGACCGCCGCCAGTCCCAGATCGCCGCCGTCATCCGCGAGCTCGAAGACATCAACCGCCGCCGCGAAAACGCCATCAACTCCATCCAGCGCCGCTACCGCGATGTCAGCGACCAGCTTCGCTCCCTCGCCCTGCGCCTCGACACCCAGCGCGAAACCGCCACCCCCGTCGGAGCCACCGACCTCTCCCGCATCTCCACCGCCGTCCAAGGCGCCGAAGACGACCTCCGCCAACTCGCCACCCTCAACACCCAGGCCCAACGCGCCACGGCGAGGTTGCGGTAGCCGGCATCTGCCAATCCGTTCGAAATCTGCAATCGAGGATCGAGGCTAGAAGGAATGAACTGGAATTACGGCGATGAAGCGATGGTCTGCGTACCTGACGAGAGCGGCACACTCTTCATGAAGCCATGCGCGATTGTTGGCATTACACCGGTCGACAATCCCCAACTCGCTGAATCCGTCAACTGCCCGCTGGAGACTGTCCTCTGCACGGTCGAATTCTCCGATGGCAGCGATGCATTGGTGCGGGAGGATCTGCTACTGCCGCTGCCGGATTGATGCCGTCGACCTGCTCGCGTGCATCTTGCGAGCATAGGCCAATCGTCGAGCTGCCCCTACCCTTCCAACTCCGCCACCACCCCAACTGAGTTCACTTCCCGCGCCGGCCCATGCGCCAGCAACTCATGCCCGTACGCGTACCCCTTGTCGAACGCATCCAGGTTCAGCTTCTTGAACCGCTCCGGCACGCTCTGCTCCACCGCCTTGCGGCACGCGTCCTGGCTCACGGCCTCTGTGATCGCGCACAAGAACCCGACCATGATCACGTTCAGCACCATCTTCTTGCCGATCTCCTCGGCAAACCGCGTTGCTGGAATCCCGTACACCTTCATCGTCGGCGGCAGGGTCCCCAAGTGCACCAGATCCTCTTCCACCAGCAGCACGCCGTTCTCTTTCAGCTCCGGCGTGAACCGCGTGTAGGCCTCCTGCGACATCACCACCAGCACGTCCGGCCGAGTCAGGTACGGATACAGAATCGGCTCGTCGCTGATCACCAGCGCCGCGCTTGCAGCGCCGCCGCGCGCCTCAGGACCGTAGTTCTGCGTCATCGTGGCGTAGCCGCCTTCGTTCAGCGCGGCCGCTCGCCCCAGAATATGGGCCGACAGGATCACGCCCTGTCCGCCGAAACCGGCAATTCGTATCTCTTTCAGCATGACGAGCAGCACTCCTCTGAAGCTTCTCCGTCCCCTTGCGGCGGCAGTTCGTGGTAGTTGTCGCCCAACTGCCTGCGCATCAGCGTCAGGTAGTCCGGCCGTTCGCGGTCCACGAACTTGCCAACGATGATCGGTCCGCCCGGCTCAATCGCCACTTCATTCGTGGGCGCGCCGTGCTTGATCTTGCTCCGGTCCTTGTAATCCTTCATCGCCGCCAGTCCGTCGGCCAGGTTGTTCCGGCGCCCGTACAATGTCGGGCACGGCGACAGCACTTCGATGAACCGGAAGCCCTTCTTCTGGAGCGCCTCCGTCATCGACTTCTCCAACAGCTTCACGTGAAACGCAGTCCAGCGCGCCACATAGCACGCGCCTGCCGCGTCCACCAGGTGCGGGATATTCAGCTCGGGCTCGAAACTCCCATACGGCGTCGTCGTGCTCATCGACGCGCCCGGCGTCGTCGCCGCCGCCTGCCCGCCCGTCATCGCGTAAATCATGTTGTTCACGCAGACCACCAGCAGGTCCATGTTCCGCCGCGCCGCGTGGATCAGGTGATTCCCGCCGATCGACGTCAAATCGCCGTCGCCCGAATACACCACCACCGTCAGCTCCGGATTCGCCAGCTTCAGCCCCGTCGCAAACGGAATCGCACGCCCGTGCGTCGTGTGGAACGAATCCATGTTCGTGTAGCCGCCCACGCGCCCCGAGCACCCGATGCCCGAGACCATCGCCACCTTGTCCAGGTTGATGCCCGAATTCATCAGCGCATACGCGAAACTGTTCACCGTCGTCCCGATGCCGCAGCCTGGGCACCAGATCGTCGGAATCCGGTCCGTCCTCAGGACGCGCTCCACCGGATTGTCGATCGTCACATCCGTCATTGTGCTCATCGCGCACCCCTCTCGATCGCCGCCAGAATGTCTTCGGGTTTGTGGACGCTGCCGCCCGTGTGCGGCACGCTGATCGTCCTTGCCTCGCCGCCCGAGCAGCGCTCCACCTCCAGCACCACCTGGCCCATGTTCAGCTCGGGCACCACGAACGACTTCACCTTCTGCGCCAGCTCCCGGAACAGCTTCTCCGGAAACGGCCATACGCAGATCAGCCGCAGCTTGCCCACCTTCAGGCCCTTCGCGCGAGCCATCTGGATCGCTCGCTGCGCCACTCGCGACGTGATGCCGTAACTCACCACCACCACATCGGCGTCTTCCAGCCCATCGGCCTCGATGATCGTCAGCTCATCGGCCGCGATCCGAATCTTGTCGAACAGCCGCGTCACCAGCTCTTTCTGCTGCACGGCGTTCATCAGCGGGTAGCCGCGCTTGTCGTGCGTCAGGCCCGTCACAAACAGCTTGTAGCCTTCGCCCGCGTGCGCCATGTCAGGCACCAGGTCCGCTTCCGGCTCGAAGCCCAGATACTCGCCCGGCTTCTTCTTCGTGTGCCGCCGCGGATAGACGTCGATCTGCTCGGCCGGCGGGATCACCACCTTCTCGGTCATGTGACCCACGCACTCGTCCATCATCAGCATCACCGGGACGCGGAACCGCTCAGCCAGGTTCATGCCCGTCACCGCCAGGTTGAAGCACTCCTGCGGCGAACTCGGTACCAGCGCGATCGTCAAATAGTCGCCGTGCGACCCCCATCGCGCCTGCATCATGTCGCCCTGCGCCGGCAGTGTCGGCAGCCCCGTCGACGGTCCGCCTCGCTGCACATCCACAAACACACAAGGCGTCTCCGTCATCGCCGCGTACCCGATGTGCTCCATCATCAGCGAATAGCCCGGGCCCGACGTCACCGTAAACGACTTCGCTCCCGCCCACACCATCCCTTGCAGCGTGATCGACGCCGCCAGCTCATCCTCCATCTGGATGAACAGCCCGCCGACTTTCGGCGCTCGCGACGCAAACCGCTCCACCACTTCCGTCGAAGGAGTAATGGGATACCCTGCGGCAAATCGCGCACCCGCCGCCAGAAGACCCTCACAGCAGGCCGCATCCCCATTCATGAAATGCGTACCAGTCAGTACGCTTTGCGGATCCGCGTGCGTCATGCCGCCTTCTCCTTCCCACCCTGCAGCCGGTAGCCGAAGATCGCAAAGTCCGGGCAATACATCCCGCACAGGTTGCATCCCGAACACTTGTCAGGGTTTATGAGGTGCGGCGGATGGTACCCCTTGGCATTGAAGGCTGACGCAAGTTCCAACACCTTGGTTGGGCAAAATTCAACACAGAACCCGCAGCCTTTACAGCGTTCCGTGGTCACAACAACGGAGCCTCGGATCATGGAGAGCCCCTCCCTTCCCGGAATTCGTCTCTTGTCAATCCGCAATTCGGATGCCAGAGTCCGGTAAAACGGAAAGAGTGCCGAGAAACTCTACAAATCCAGCAGCCTTGGGAACGCCGCCACCTCTCCCGATAGCGGTTTCACCCACTCCAGGTACTGCTCCGCCACCCCATTCCCCTCCGCGTTGATCCACTCCTGGGGGAATTCGCGCAGCCCCGATGTCGCCTGCTCTAACGAAACGAGACCCGTTTCTCCTGAATGATTCAGCGTCACCATCACGCCGCTCGCTCCCGCCCGTGCCGCCCGTGCCGCCGCCGCCCCGCACGCAAACGCATCCGTCCGGTCCCGCTCCGATGCCGCCGCGCTCGACCGCCCTGTCAGCCCCGGCTTTTCGCTCCGCGTCCGCAGCCCCGTCCGCTCCTGAATCAGCCCCGCTAATGTATGCCCCAGATTCGCCGCCAGCCGCTGCTGGCCGTCCCGGTCCCGCTGAACATCCGCCCCAAACGGACTCCCCGTCTCGTCCTTCTGCCCCTCGCAGACTGCAATCACGCACCGCCCCCACCGGCTCACGGCGGCCCGTACGTGCCCGCAAATGGCCTCCAGAGCCACCGGACGCTCCGGGAGGTAAACCAGGTGCGGGGCGTCGTCCTGGCGCGTCCTGGCCAAAGCCGTGGCCGCCGTGATCCATCCCGTGTCCCGGCCCAGCGTTTCGAGCACCATCACCGGCGACGGCAGTGACCGGTTGTCCTCCCCCGCATCCCTCACCGCATGGGCAAAAAACCGCGCCGCCGATCCGTACCCCGGCGTATGGTCGGTCCCCGGAATGTCGTTGTCGATCGTCTTCGGGATCCCGATCACCTGCACCCGCTCCCCCGCCGCCTCCTGCAGTCGCCGCGCCGTCCGCATCGTCCCGTTTCCGCCGCTCAGAAAGACCACCCGGATCTCATTCCGTCGCAGGACATCCACCGCCCGTTCGTAGTCCTCCTCCTGCATCGCATGACGCGACGACCCGATCGCCGATCCCGGCGTCTCCCCCACCCGCGCCACCAGTTCCTCCGGCTGCGCATCCAGATCAACCCACTCTTCCCGCAGCAACCCTGCCATCCCCCACCGCGCCCCGTACAAACGCGGCAACCCCGCCACCCTACGCGCCTCCAACACCAACCCCGCCAGTGAAGCGTTCCAAACCGCCGTCGGTCCCCCGCCGTGCACTAGCACTGCCTTCGCCGTCACGTGCGCAACTCCTTCCCTCACCACGGTACCCAACCTCCACTACCGCCAGCATCCGGATACATGTGCATCCAGCCGTTGTTACAACCCGCGATTTTCCGGAAAAATCTGGCAAAAGCCCGGAAAAATATCCGCACCCGGTAATTATTGTCCGGGGCGAAGAGGGTTCATTCCAAAGCACTTAGACCGAATGGTCGCCAGGGTGCAACCAACCGCCTGTGTAGCCGCGAAGGCCTATGTGCATCCGGCAGCCGCGGCTCGGCAAAACCCGTATCGAGAAGGAGAAATGATGATGAATAGTCAACTGACTCGAACTAGAACGCGGATTGCTTTGGCTGCCATCGTGACGCTTGCCATCGCAATCGGCGTCGCGGGAGTTACCGCGAAGGCCGACGTCTGGGACAAGAAGACTGTGCTCACGGTCCACCAGCCGATTCAGGTTCAGGATACGTACCTCGAGCCCGGAACTTACGTCATGAAGCTAGCCAGTTCAAGCTCCAACCGCCACATCGTGCACATTTACAATGGCGAGGAGAACCGCGTGATCAACACCATCCTGGCCATCCCGACCTACCGGGCGCGGCCCGCCGACGGGACGCAGTTCACCTTCTACGAAACCCCGGCCGGAACGGCGAAAGCCATGCGCGCTTGGTACTACCCCGGCGACACCACTGGCCAGGAGTTCCGTTACCCGAAACATCTGAGGCAGATCGCCATGGCGTCGACGTCTCAAATCACGGAGCGCGCGCCTGAACCGGAACCTCAGCCCGAGTTCACGCAACCCGCGGCGCCTCAGCCCGAACCAGAGCCGCAGGCGGCCGTCGAGCAACCCAGGAGCGCGGAGCCTGAGCTGATGGCGAAGGCGGAACCCGCGCCGGAACCCGAGCCGCAACAGCCGGCCTCCACGCCGCAGGCACAGCCATCGGAGCTGCCGAAAACGGCGACATGGTTCCCACAGATCGGACTCGGCGGGCTGCTGTCGTTGGCCGCCTTCGTCCTTCTCCGGGTCAATCGCGGAAGCTGAGAGGAGGTATGGCATGGACCGGCGCGCCGCATTGCTGACTCTGGTATCCGCAAGCGCCGGCTCCATGCTCTTTGGAACACCGGCAACGACGCGCCAGAAAGAAAAATCAGCCGCCGGAAAGCCGGATCGGGACGAAGAGACCACGTTCCGGAGCGAAGCGGTCCTGGTTCTGCTCGACGTCAGCGTCAAAGACCGCGAAGGCCGCTTCGTGCCGGGGCTCGCCAAAGAGAACTTCACCGTTCTTGAAGATGGGAAGCCGCGGAAGATCACGGTCTTCGACCCCGAGGATCGTCCCGTCACCATGGGCATCCTGTTGGACGCGAGTCTCAGCATGATGCCCAAGCGTTCGCAGGTCCTGGTTGCCGCGCGCGCGTTGATCGAGGAGAGCAACCCGCGGGATGAAGTCTTCATCCTGCACTTCAATGACGACGTGCGGGCCGGCCTTCCTGCCGGCTCGCCGTTCTCGAGCGACAGGCAATCGCTGCTGGCGGCTCTGGGGACCGTGCCTCCCGGTGGGATGACGGCGCTCTACGACGGTCTGTGGCAAGCCCTGTCGCACGTTCGGAAGGGCAAGCGGGGCAAAAAGGTCCTTGTACTGGTCAGCGATGGCGGCGATACGGCCAGCCATCGCAAGCGAGGCGAAACCGTCCAAGCGGTCGAAAGCAGCATCGCCACGATCTACACAGTCGGGCTCTACGACCCTGGCGACCCGGACCGCGATCCGGGTTTCCTGCGCAAGATCGCGAAGGTCAGCGGCGGGGAGGCCTTCCTGCCCTCTAGTCCGGAGCAGGTCTTGACCCTGTGCAGGCAGATCGCCAGGGAGATCCGGACGCGCTACACGGTGGGCTATGTTCCCGACGC
Organism: Bryobacteraceae bacterium; assembly: GCA_050789245.1. GTDB lineage: Bacteria > Acidobacteriota > Terriglobia > Bryobacterales > Bryobacteraceae > PNKE01. Next base: position 90,966 of record JBOZRR010000003.1, read on the forward strand.
GCGCGCCGGGACAGACGGGATCCGGCGCATCGAAGTGCGTGCCAGCCACCCGCGCCTCGGCAAATTGGCGGTTCGAACACGGAGCGGATATCGCAGTGGCGGATCAACAGACTCCACGTAGGCCCAAACGGAAGCTCGAGCGGCTCCTCCTGCTCGCCGGCATCATCGGCATTGGGGCGTGGCTGGGTTCGATGCTCGTGATGGCCGTCAGCCAGAGCTGGGACAACTGGGCGCTGGAACGCCAGTTACGCGGCGAGCCCGTCTCGGTCCAGGCCTACATAAACGACCGGGAGCAACGGATCAATGCCGAAATCCGGCGATTCCTTGGCCTGGCCTCCCCCCCCGTTTCGCCACAGCCCCAACTCGAGCCCGAAAAGCCTGTCCAGGCTCGTGCTCCGAAAAGCGGCGACCTCATCGGCCGCATCACCATCCCGCGACTCGATCTGAAAGCGAGCGTGCGGGAAGGGACCACCGAACGAACGCTCGCGCTGGCCTCGGGACACATTCCAGGCACGGCGCTGCCGGGCCAGAACGGAAACGTGGGTGTGGCCGGCCATCGCGATACGTTCTTTCAGGGTTTGGCAGGCATCCGTCTCCGCGACGAAATCGAATTCGAGACGCCCGAGGCCCGCTACACCTACCAGGTCTCGTCCACGCAGGTCGTGAAACCCACCTCGGTTCAGGTGCTGCAAGCGGGGCTCTATCCCGAATTGACCCTGGTCACCTGTTACCCGTTCGACTTCATCGGCTCCGCCCCGGACCGCTTCATCGTCAAGGCGCGGCTCGTCTCGCAGATCCCAGCCGCGACGAACCTCGCTGAGGTGCGAGCGCGGCCGGCCCTCGCCGCACCGGCGAAGGCGGAGGCGAACACGAAGCCGAAGCCGGTTGCCACTCATCCCGGCCGGATTAGCTTTGCCGTCGCCCGCAGCCGCAGCCGCCAGTTGACGCCCGGCATTTCGATCGGCGTGACGGACATCGACCTCTCAACCCGCCGAGTGAACGGCTGGCTCTGGGTGATGCCGGACCGCCGCACCATCTGGCTCCGGAACCAGCCCGCGCACCAGCCCGTCATCTTTTACCAGGACGGCGAAAAACGCGAACTCACCATCGCCGAAGTCTCCAGATCCTCCGCCGCCGGCTACCTCCAACTCCTCAACTAACCCGTGGCGCAAACTTCAGTTTGCACAGGGCCTTCAGGCCCGGCTCTCACTTCGCCTCCAAGACGCGAGGACATGTGAGACGTACACGCTTCTGCAACTCCGCCCTATCCCCGATCGCCCACTTCAAATCATAAAGACTCGTCGACTCGGCGCCAGCCAGTGCAAAACTCGTCCGGCAAGATGGCAATGGATCCGCGGTTGCGAAGACAAACGACGGAGGTGACGATGGACATGCTCCTTGCCGCCAACGGCTGCTTCGGGCCTCCATCCGCTCGCGCCAACTCGTGAGGTGAACTCAAATTCTGTCAACTGCGCAGAACCTACAAAGAGAGCATCCCTGCAACAGTCGCGAGCAAGAGGATATGTCCTGCCGAACAAAAGATGTTTTTCGAAAGCACAGGAGTTAAGATGGGCTGCTTAGACAATTTCGGAACATTGGGGGTGTCCCTGTGAACAAGAATGTTCTCTTGATACACATGGCAGCGACGCAAGGAGATGCTGAAGCTCAGTACCGACTTGGGTGCCATTACGCCGATGCTGCTGGGATGCCACAGCATTCGGAGCGGGCTGTTGAGTGGTTTCGCAAGTCGGCCGAACAAGGACACGCGGATGCGCAATGCGAACTCGGAACTCGTTACGCGAATGGTGACGGCGTGGAGCAGAGGTTTGCCGAGGCCGCGCGCTGGTTTCGGGCAGCCGCCGCGAAGGGTCACCCAGTCGCGCAGTTCAATCTCGGGCTAACCCACGACCATGGCTTCGGGGTTCCTGTTGATTACGAAGAAGCCGCATGCTGGTACCGTTTGGCGGCCGAACAGGGATTCCCTGAGGCGGAGTTCAACCTAGGCACGATGTATGCACGCGGAGAGGGTGTCCCGGTCGATCTCAAATGTGCAGCAGAGTGGATCGAGAGAGCCGCTCAGCATGGACATACTGGGGCGCAGGTGGATCTCGGTGCCCGATTCTTGGAGGGTACTGGGCTACCACGCGACCCGGCCCAAGCTGCCCACTGGTGGTCCATGGCCGCCGAGAATGGGCATCTCGAAGCGCAGGGCGGGCTGGCCAAACTGTTCGAGGAAGGCTGCGGAGTTCCCCGCGACTATCAGCAAGCGGTTCGGTATTACCGCCTTGCCGCCGAACAAGGCCACGTCGCCGCGCAGTCTAGACTCGGCAATCTGCTCGAAGCCGGCCTGGGGGTCCCTCAGGATTATGCTGAAGCAGCCACGTGGTACCGTCGAGCGGCAGAACAGGGCAATGCAATCGCACAAAGCAATCTGGCTGTACTCCTGTTGGACGGCAAGGGAATCGCCGCCGATCCGGTTGAGGCTGCGAGGTGGCTCACAATGGCCTCCGAGCAAGGCAATGCAATTGCGCAGTCAATGTTAGGGAAGTTGTACCTGGAGGGTCGTGGTGTCCCTCAAGACATTCGCGAGGGAGTCCGGCGACTGACTCAAGCTGCCGAGAACGGCGATTCAATTTCTCAGTTCGCCCTAGCTCGCATGTATCTCGATGGGTCGATCATCCCTCGAAATATCGCTGAAGGCGTGAGGCGGTTGGCGCTTGCATCCCTTATTCTTGCTCGGAGTTGGATACGGGACCGGTGAGTGGGTAGACTTCGACACGCCGAGAGTGCATTTCTGGCTCAGCGTGGCAGCCTGATTCGGCCACAAGGAGGCAAGCGAGGCTTGAAGAGAGCTCGAATCCGAATTGGAACCTGGGGACCTGGATTCAGCCCAGGAGGGACTCCGCAGATGGAGCACGGGCGCCGACTCCCATCCTAGATAGACGCTAGCGCTGCAATTGTTCGGCACACCGGCCCTCCGGTTCCATGCGCTCGCGTTCACATCGGAAGAACCACCTGAGAGGTTCTTCAGCGCCTCCGATTCGGGGGCCCTGGGACTGACGGCCTGCCTTGCCCGCCCTCCGGCTTTGAATGAAGTAGTGTTAGAAACCGATAGCACAGCTGCAGCATTTCACCTGCCTCCTCCAACGTCAGATCGTTCGGCACCCCATCGGCCTCGAAGCGATGTGCCGCAGCATTCCGAAACTGTCTGATTGCGTCGAACTGCGGTGATTTCAAGTCCTTTGGGAAGCGTTCGCCAACAAAGGCGTACAAGGCCGTTGTAACCGCTTCTCCTTGCTGAACACCGAGCAGCCAGAGCATCCCCCCGAGATCAATGCTTCCTTGACCAAGCACGAAATCCCTTAGGTCGGCGTATCGGGAATCCCTTAGCATGTTGGCTGAACTCCTGATTTGTTCGGTCAGGCTTTCACGAAAAGGCCGGAAGATCCTGACATGTAGCTCGCGCTTCACAGCGTCGCCGAGCATCCCGATCGCGTACACTGCCCGATTGTTGGCATCATGCGCAAGCCCAGAGACTCTGCTCCAGTGCAACCCTTCAACGAAGCAGTCAGCCGCCGTTTCATCAAGCCGCGCATAGGCATCCCAGATGCCCTCAAGCACCTTGCGGATCGTCTCCTTCTGCGCCTTCACTGGTTCGCGCTGGTTGAGGCGCTTGAAATAATCGTCCAGGGACGGCAGGCCTGTCGCCCCGGTCAAGGCCGCCAGAGTGCTGATAACAGGGTCCTCCCCGAGCGACGGATCGAACTCGTTCATCTCGCGGAGGATGGACTCGTATGCGGTCCGGTAGTCTGCCTTCATCGAGTAGAGCCTCGCCAGCCAAGCGAAGTCGCCTTTTCTCGGATGATCCGACGTCAACTGACGAAGGGACTCAATGGCCCTGGCCGTTTCGCCTGCCTTCTCGTAAGCCAAAGCCACCGGTCGCGCAAGGCGGACCTTCCACTCAGCGGCACTCGATGAGCCGCTCGGCGTAGTCCCGACAGATGGAAAGATCTCGTCCTGCGCACACCGGGAACTAGGTTCCCTGATGCAGCGCTCCCATGCCTGGGCGGCCCCGAGATGATCTCCGAGCATGAACTCACAAAGTCCAAGCGAGCATCGATAGATGGAATCCGGCTCCACTGGGCATCTGTGCAGGCCCTCACCGAGTTTGAGCCTGGCCTGCCTCACGAGTTCGCACACGTCGCTCAAGGTCGGAGAAGCTCTTATCACTCTTTCAACGTCATCCCCCATGTGAGCGTCAAGGAGAAACCGGAAATGTGTTTCGTCTGTAAAGGCGGCAGCGCGTAAAGCGACAGGCAGCGAGGTAATCGTTGGGCTTGCCGACAACAATAGAAGGGTTCCCTCGAGCAGCAAACGTTTCTCGTGTAATAGAAGGGCCAAATCCTCAGCTCGATCCATGAGCCTGCCCATGCGGACGTGATCCCGGGAGAGGACCGCACAGTCGAGTTCCCACGCCAGCACACGAGTCTCGCTGATCTCTTCGGGCTCCGGTGGCCAATCACAGACCTCGCTCAGCTTTCGCCGAGACCAGCCTTTCAATTCCTCTCGACGCTCTTCGTCTAGACTCAACGTGTCGTCAGGGTGGAGATCCTCGATCTCAAGTCGCTTCAGTAACTCGCAGACTGCACTCAGTGCGAGAAGTTTGGCCGGTAGCCTATCGCCCTCGGATAGCCGTGCCTCAAGATGGAGTGCATCCATCAAATGTTGAGGTTCAACCGGAAACTCCGGGACATCAATCTGGCATGGATTCGAGTCTATGAGGGGAATCCGATCGCGTGACGTAGCCTCACGAGCGCGGGCGAAATAGGATTCATAGTTCATTGTTCGAATACCTCCGCGTCGGTGGCCGGATCAACATCTTTCGTTTGCAGGCCCTCAGTATAGAGCAGGAACCCGGCGCACGTAATTTTAAGGCCGTGTTGCTCTGTTCGGATGTCGCGGCTTTCGTTGGTGTCCGTCAGCCAAAGCCCTATTCGAGTCACGTCTTACGGTTCGCAGTCTTGCTCGTTCTGGCTGACTCGGAAGGCGCGTCTGCCCTTGAAATGCAGTCGAGGTGATGATTCAAGCACCGCCGAGTGATTGTCTGGTCTCGACTGCCGCGACTACTGTATGTGGTGCCACGGCTAAACTTCAAGCGGAGAGGGTCGCCCGCTGACGGACCGAAGTTGGAGCTCTGGGGCCCAACTGCGAAGATCCCCCCGCAAGCACACGCTGGTCGCCGTGGCGTCGCATCATCCCCGCTCCGGGCTGTAGTCGTCCGACGGCCCCTCATCTCCTCCTCCGTCACAGCAGCATATAAGTCACCAGCGCCGTCGCGATCAGGTGCCCGTGGGCGTCCTTCACGTCGCAGGAACTCACCACCAGCGTCTTGCCGAACTTGACGAACTTGGCCCGCGCCCGCACCAGGCCCTCCTGTACTGGGCGCAGGTAATTCACCTTCATCTCCACCGTCGTCAGAACGCGCTTGCCGCCCGTGTGCGCGATGATCGCCACGCCCACCGCCGCGTCGATCAGCGCCGCCGTCGCTCCGCCGTGCAGCGTCCCATTCAGGTTCCGCAGGTGGTCGCCCATCCGCAGTTCCATCGACAGGCCGTCCGGGTACACGCGGCTGACCCGCGCCCCAACCATCTTGTTAAACGGCATGTCGCCGACCAGTGCGTTCAGTTCCTGTGCGGTAAGCGGTGTGGGCTTCAAGTGAGTAGTATTGCATGCATGAGCGAACTCGTTCTCACCAGCCGCCGCGACGGAATTCTTGTCGTAACCGTCAATAATCCGCCCGTCAACGCGCTCTCGCCGGGCGTGCTCGAAGGCATCGTGGACGGCATCCGCGCCGCCAACGCCGACGCCTCCATTCAGGCCATCGTCGTCATCGGCGGCGGCCGCACATTCATCGCCGGCGCCGACATCCGCGAGTTCCCCAAGATCATCTCCGGCGAGCGGCCCAAGCTCTCGCTCAACCCGCTGTTGCGCGAGATCGAGGACTCGCCCAAGCCCGTCGTCATGGCCATCCACGGCACCGCGCTCGGCGGCGGCCTGGAAACCGCCATGGCCGGGCACTACCGCATCGCCGCGCCCACCGCCCAGGTCGGCCAGCCCGAGGTCAAGCTCGCACTCATCCCCGGCGCCGGCGGCACCCAGCGCCTGCCGCGTCTCTGTGGCGTAGAGTACGCGCTGCGATTATGCGTTTTCGGAGAGCCGGTCGGCGCGGCCGATGCTCTCGCCCACGGCATCGTCGACCGCATCGCGGAGGGCGATCTGCTTGAAGACGCAATCACTTACGCGCTCAGCTTCACGCGCCCGCGCCGCACGCGGGACCTGCCCGTCGCGCCCGCGCTGCCCGAGGCTATCGAAGCAATCCGCACCGAGGCCCGCCGCAAGCTGCGCGGCCAGCGCGCGCCCGAAGCCGCGCTCGACGCCGTCTCGAGCGCCGCGTCGCTTTCCTTCGACGACGGCCTCGAGAAAGAGCGCGCCTTGTTCGAGGAATGTCTCGGCGGATCGCAGGCACGCGCGCTGATCCACGTCTTCTTCGGCGAGCGTGAAGTCGCGAAAATCCCATTTCTTTCGAAAGACATACAGCCACGACCCGTCCGTTCCGCCGCCGTCGCCGGCGCCGGAACCATGGGCCGAGGCATCGCCATGGCCTTCGCCAACGCCGGCATCCCCGTGCGCCTGATGGATCGCGGCCACGCCGAGCTCGAACACGCGCTCGAAAGCATCGGGAAACTGTACGAGCGCTCCGTGAAAAACGGTCGATTCTCTCGAGAGGACGCCGACGCTCGTCTCGAGAGAATCTCGACGGCGCTCTCGTACGACGGCTTCGAGAACGCCGACGTGATCGTCGAGGCCGTATACGAGAATCTCGACGCGAAACTCGCTGTCTTTCGAGATCTCGATCGAGTGGCGCACGAGCGCGCCACGCTCGCCACGAACACGTCGACGCTCGACATCGACAAGATCGCGGCCGCCACGCGCCGGCCCGAGAACGTGCTCGGTCTGCACTTCTTTTCGCCGGCGAACGTGATGAAGCTTCTCGAAGTGGTGCGAGGCGGATCGACGAGCGACGAGACCATCGCGACGGGCATGGAACTGGGCCGTAAGCTCAAGAAAATCCCGGTGTTAGCGGGCAACTGCTTCGGCTTCATCGGCAACCGAATGTTCGCGCCGTACCGCGAGGCGGCGATCGCGTGCGCCGAGGAGGGCGCTTTGCCGTGGCAGGTCGACCGCGCGCTGGAAGAGTGGGGCATGGCGATGGGGCCGCTGGCGGTCGGCGACCTGGCCGGGCTCGACATCGGCTGGGCGATCCGGCGCGAGGCGGGGCTCGGAACGAACTTCGAGGATGTCCTTCACCGTCACGGGCGCTACGGGCAGAAGACGCGCGCGGGCTGGTATCTCTATGACGAAAAAGGGGTTCGCCAGCCGGACCACGCCGTCGAGACGATGCTGCGCGAATATGCCGCCGAGGAAGGCGTCCCGCAGCGCAAGTTCACCGACGCAGAGATTGTCGATCGCTGCATCACGGCGCTCCGCGACGAGGGTGGCCGGATTCTCGATGAGGGCATCGCGCTGCGCGCGGCAGACGTCGACATCGTCTACGTGCACGGCTACGGCTATCCAGCGTGGCGCGGCGGGCCGATGTTCGGCGCGTAGAGGCGGGGCGGGGAGATTATTCGCCGGCGCGGGAACTTTTCCTTTGACGCGAGTGTCTACCGTGTTAGTTTTTTAGCAGGTAGTGAGAAAACTAACATGGCACCGAAATCCGGACTCCATCACGCGTTGAGCCGCAGGGAGCGGCAGATCATGGACGTTCTTTTCCGGCTTGGCCGGGCGCCGGCGTCGGCGATTCTGGCCGAACTGCCTGATCCGCCCAGCTATTCGGCCGTGCGGACGCATCTGCGGACGCTCGAAGAGAAGGGGCACATCCGGCACGAGGCGGAGGACTTGCGCTACGTGTACATCCCGATTGTGCGGGCCGACCAGGCGCGGCGGTCGGCGATGCGGCACGTGGTGGAGACGTTCTTCGGAGGCTCGCCTGTGGAGGCGGCGGCGGCGCTGCTGGACAAGCGGTCGACGAAGCTTTCCGAAGAGGACCTGGACCGCCTGGCCGCGCTGATCGACGAAGCGCGCAAGGAGGGCCGCTGAGATGGAACCGCTCGCATTGATCTTCAAATCGACCGTGCTGGTGGGATTGGCCGGCGTGGCGGCGGCGCTGCTGGCGACGACGTCGGCGGCGGTGCGGCACGTGGTGTGGCGGTCGGCGCTGGCGGCGCTGGCGGCGCTGCCGCTGGCTTGCCTGCTTGTGCCGGCGTGGCGGCCCGCGTCGCTTGCGGCGCAGGGCGCGGCGGCTCCGGCGCGGTATGTGCTGAACGTGGCGGCGGGGGAATCCAGCGGGGAAGGCGACTCCGTGACGCTCTCGTGGTTGTGGGTGGCGTGGGGCCTGGTGGCGGCGCTGCTGCTAGCGCGTGAGGCGATGATCCGTTGGCGGGCGGCGAGGCTGGTGCGGCGTTCGGGACCGTTCACCGAATGGGAGGGCGTCCGGCTGAGCGCGGATGTCGAAGTCCCGGCGGTGTTCGGCGTGTGGCGGCCCGTGATCGTGCTACCCACGGCGGCGCGGGGGTGGGCCCGCGAGCGGATTGAATTGATTCTGGCCCATGAGCGAATGCACATCCGGAGGCGTGATCCGGCGTGGCTGGCCGTGGGCAGGCTGGCGGCGGCGCTGTGGTGGCCGCAGCCGCTGGTTTGGTATGCGCTTTCCCGCCTCCGCACGGAGGCTGAGCACGCCTGCGACGACGGCGTGATCGAGCAGGGGGGGCGGCCATCGTCGTACGCGGCGCATCTGTTGGAGATCGCCGCGGGTTCCGGTTCGTCATTGATTGCATCCGAAGGAGCAGTTGCCATGATTACGAAGACTGAACTCGAGAGCCGGCTTCGCGCCGTGCTGAACCCGTCCATTCGAAGACACCCGGTGTCGAGCGGCGCGGCCGCGCTCGCGGTGGCGGCAGCCGTGCTGCTGCTGGCTCCGCTGGCGGCGCTGCGGGCGCCCGCATTCGCGGGAGGCACGCTGAGCGGCGTGGTAGAAGACGCCTCCGGGGCAAGGGTCCCGAAGGCGCGCGTGGTGGTGATCTCGGAGGGCTCGTCGGCGAAGGAGTTTGCGACGACGGACGCGGCGGGCGAATTCCGCCTGGAGCCGCTGGAAGATGGGGTGTACACGGTGGAAGTGCGGCAGCCGGGCTTCTCTCTGCTGCGGCATTCCGGAGTGAAGGTGAGCGGCACGGAGCCCGCGAAGCTGAAGCTGACGCTGAATGTCGGGCAGATCTCGGAGAAGCTGACGGTGAGCGCGGCGGGTGTTCCGGCTCCGGAGCCGGCAGCGAAACCGGGTGAGTCCGGCACGCCGAGCCGCATCAAAGTTGGCGGCCACATGCAGGCTGCAAAGATGGTGAAGCAGGTGCGGCCGGTGTATCCGGCGGACTGCAAGGCGTCGGGGATTCAGGGCACGGTGCTGCTGAAGGCCGTGATCGGCAAGGACGGATCGGTGATCAACCTGGAACCGCTGAACAAACTGGTGGACAGCCGCCTGGTGGATGCCAGCCTGGAGGCCGTGCGGCAGTGGCGCTATGAGCCCACGCTGCTGAACGGCAATCCGGTGGAAGTCATCACCGAGATCGAGATCAACTTCACGCTGAGCAAGTAGGCGTTGGATTCGGGCGCGGGGCCGCGAGCCGGTGGCCCCGCGCCCTTTGTGTGTTTGGGGGTCAAACCTTGTGGTTCGGATCGAAGATGAAGCCTTCCTGGAGGCCCCACCTGCCGGCGGCTCGGCCGCGGCGGAGAATCTTTCGCGCATCGCGGAGGGACTCGCGGGGCACGTCGAGGGTGAGGAGGCGATCCCAGGGCATCGTGCAGTGGGCGCCGAGGCTGGTGAGTCTCGCCATGAGGCGTTCGGCGGGTTCGCGGTGGGGGTTGAGCCAGACGCGGAAGGTGCTGCGGCCACCCCGGCGGAGGACCGAATCGAACTGGAGGAACCCGCCCACTTCGACGGTGGCAGCGACAATGTCGCCTCGGGAGACCCGGTTGTCGAAGAAGGGAATGGCTTCGATGCGGTAGCCGGCGCGAGCGGGCCGGGCGCTCAGTTCCTCCCAGTCCTGGAATCGAGGATAGCCGCGGTGCGACTTGAGGAGTCTGAACCAGACGAGAACGGGGTCGGCGTCCGTTCCATCTACGTTGAACGGTGTTGAGATCATTCCTGCCGGGACTGCTCTAACAGGTTACTGCTTTGTAGAGCGGATGGGGCGGTTGAATCTGTATACGAGCAGACAGATTCTGCTGTGCCGGGTTGAAGCGGAGGGCGACGACGGTGTGGAAAAGCCGGTGGATTGCCTGCTAACAGCCTCCAGCCCGCAGGCGCCGCTCCGGCGTCACCATCCCGCGCCGCTGCACGGCATCCCCGTGGAGGTAGTCCACGAGATAGGCACCAACATCATGCTGAGCGAGCAGGCTTAGACCGGGGCCCCTGCGTGCGTCTCAGTGCCCAGTGCGTATCTGGCGGGTTGGGCTGGACCCGTCAAAAGAAATCGTAGGTGCATCAAATCCCGCCAATCGGCCAAAGGACCTTGGGATTGACAGCGATAACAGAGAACGGTATCTTAAACGCCGAACCGGGACTGATTATGTGACAGCCCCGGGTGGAGGGTCCAATGGGCAAACCAAAAGGGCTTATCTGGGGGGTAGTCTGCCTCGGCTTGGCCACCGGGATGGCTGTCGCCCAGACCGTCACACGAACGTACGAGCAGACCGGGAACCTCGTGGGCGCCTCCGCCACGTCGACCGGGGTGCAGCATCAGTCAAGCGTCAACATCTCACCAGCGACACTCCCAGGTCACAACAAGGATGTTTACGTGGTGTATTGGTCCTCCACGGTCTATGGCGGTCCAATCCCGCCGCCCGTGCCGTGTCCGCCGCCAGCGGACCCGCCACCGCCGCCACCCGACCTAGTGTCCACAACCGTCTCGGGACTAATTCCCGCATCGGCCATCCTGCAGTTGCCTTCAGGCGACCTCAAGGTGGACCTGGATATCAGCACACTGGAGACGCTCCAATTTGTCGGGTCCGTGAGGTGCATCGGGGGTGTGTGCAGTCCCATCCCGCCGCCTCTCACGTTTCCGCTGAAGGGCACTTTCACCGCAGTTACGAATGGCACCGGCGCATATGTATCGTCAACGACCGGTAATCGTTCGTTGTTGGCAGTCGACCCGCTCTGCAAGGTCGAGGACTGGTTCACCGGAAGGCAAACGGACACGTCGGCGGAGTTCACGGGACAGATTGGCGAGATTCTGGTACCCAAGATGCCTCTCGGGGCGAACGGACAGCTGCACGTGCAGAAGGGCCGCTGGACGGTGACCCTATCGTGCATGCTGACTCCTCCGATGTAGAGCATCTCACACTCGCAGCCGCCGCCGACGTATGGAGGGGGAGAGATGCCCTACACCGTCGTGAGTTGGAGGGCGGAGCCGCCGTTGGCGGGGAGTTTGAGGGTGAGGGTTTCGCCTTCCCGGACTTCGGATTCGCCGAGGCGGACGTCACGGGGGCCCGCGCCGTCGGAGTAGAGCTTCATGGCGTAGGTCAGGCGGGGCTCGAGCATGCCGAGGCGGACTTCGATAGTGCGGGGCTGTTCGTTGGTGATGGCGCCGATGAACCAGTCGTTCCTGCTGCGGCGTGCGACGACGGCGTATTCGCCGACGGAGCCCGCAAGAACGCGAGTTTCGTCCCAGACGGTGGGCACGGATGCGAGAAACTCGAGGCCGGGTGAGGGTTCGATCTGGTCTGGGCGGTCGTACCAGTAAAGGAACTGCCAGGGACTGTAGTGGACGACGGTCTGGGCGATTTGGTGGCCCCAAGTGGTTCTCAGGCGCGGTGTGGTCCAGCAGATGGTGTAGTCCATGGGGCCAGCAATAGCGCGAGTGAAGGGGAGCGTAGCGTTGTGGCGGGCGCTGGGCATGTGCTCGTTGCCGCGGACGCCCTCAACGGTCATCAGGTTGGGGTAGGCGCGACAGAGGCCGCTGGGGCGGTAGCTGTCGTGGACATCGACCATCAACTGGTTCGCGGCGGCCTTGCGGATGGCGTTGGTGAGCCAGTGGGCCCATTCCTGGCCCTTGATGTTGACGAAGCCGAACTTGACGCCGGCGACGCCCCACTTTTGGTAGAGGGGGAAGAGTTCGTCCATCTGGCGCTCCAGGGCACGGCGGTTGACGTAGAGGATGACGCCGATGTTGCGCTGGCGGGCGTAAGAGATGACCTCGGGGAGGTCGAGGCCGCCGTGATTTGGGATGGAGTCGATGCGCTTGGGGTCGGGTGAGACGGCGCGGGCGTCAGCGGCATCGTCGTATTCGTGGCCGTACCAGCCGGCGTCGTACTCGATGTACTGGAGACCGTGGGCGGCGGCGAAGTCGACGCAGGCTTTGCCGCCCTTGGTGGAGAGGGTAACTTCGCGAATCACCTTGCCCGGCCTGATCCAGGAGGTGCTCTGCAGGGCCGCCGGGGCGCTGAGGTTGAGGATGAGGTAGTTGCGTTCAAGGAGATCGCCGGGGCGGCGGCCGATCAGCAGGACGCGCCAGGGTGTCTCATAGGGCAGAGTGCCGGAGATGGAGCCGTCAAGGCGTGTGACGACGGCTCCCGCGTTCGAGCCAAGGAGCATGCGCGGGGCGCCGGTCTGGGCGGCTTCGGCGATGGAAGTCCAGAGTCCGCCGGCGAGGGCGACGGTGAGGGGGCGCTCGCACTCATCGCGGAGTTTGACGGCGGGGACGCGCGAGTATTCGCCCTCCGTGCCGTGCTCTTCGTACGCTTCGGCGCCGTCGGGGAAATGGAACTCGGAGGATTCGGATTCGAGCTTGAAGGGACCTCCGCCGGTGAGGCGGTAACGGAAGGCGATGCCCTCATCGTAGGCGCGGACGAGGAGGGTGACGCGCTCGAAGCGGAGGGTGAGTTCCCGGTAGTTGTCGGGGATGACGGAGCGCTCCCCGTAGAGAGGGCGCCATGTGGATTGGGAGAGGCGCTGCGATTCGGAGATGAACTTGCCGAAGGGGTAGCCGTCGAGTTTCAGCCCGGAATCCTGGAGCACCCGCGCGACTCCGCGTCCGCCGTATTCGACGGCGTAGGTGAGGCGGTCCGGGCTGCGGAGGAGAGTGACGCGGACGAGGCCTTCGGGGGAGAGAAGAGAGTGCTCGGCGGCCGATTGGGCGGCGCTAGCGCGAAGAGAGGAGACGGCCCCGAGGGCGGCGAACTGTCGCCGTGTGAACATGGCTGGACCATTATGTCAGGGGGCGGGGCGCGGGCAGGGCGCTAGGCCCGATCCTCATGTGCCTGCCTTGGCGGTTCTAGCTTGAGCGGCGAGATAGTGCTGGTCGAGGGCCTGGCGGACCAGGGTCTTGATCACAGCCTGGCGACTGACATTGAGGTCACGCGCAGCGCTATCGAGTTCCTCCAACATCGCAGCGGTCAAATCGACGTTTACGCGTTGAATGGGCTGGACCATGCGGCCCTTTGTCTTGAAGTAGCCGGAGATGTCCTTGCCCTGGTCGGCCATTCTGGCGATCTGCTCGGCGGAAATTGGCTTTGCGCTCTTACGAGTTTTCTTCATACAATCGCACCTCCTCTGATGTGGCTTTCCAGGGCGTGACGAGATGCAAGACCTCGCCTTCCTCGTCGTTGCTGAAGAGGCGCTGGGCTTCCTCAAAGCCAATTCCGCGTTTCGGATTTGCCTTGAGCCGCTTGCTCTTTCGAGGGTCGAAGCTGTAACGCACAGGGATATAACACTTATACCACTTCACCCCCAGAGATCACCGGTATCGACGTGTTTGCCTTGGAGTTTCAAGTAGTAGAAGAGCTGGGCCTTATGGCGGTCGAGGTGCTGGACCATCGCCAGAAAATGACGGCCGAGGGGGAGGACTTTGCCGGGTTCCCAGGGGGCGGCCATGCGTTGGTTATCGAGGGCGTCCTCGCCGGCCTGGGCGATGGATTCCAGGGCTACAGCTTTGTCGTCGTGGAGGAGCTTGCGGGCGGCTTCGATGTTCTCAATGGCGGGCATCGTCTCGGCCGGGGGGAGCATCTCTTCGGGCTTGAGGTCTTCGAACTTCACGCCGGGCGGGAGGCCCCAGTCGCCGGTGGCGAAGGCGCGGCATCCGGCTCCGCAGGCGGTACCGATGTGCATGAGGAGCTGGCCGGTGGTCATCCAGTTGTTGCCCGTGGTGGGTTTCCAGTTGAGCTGACTGGCGTCGATTCGATCAATCAGCTTTTCGGTGGTGGAGTAGACAGTTTCGATTTCGGATTTGAGGAGCTCAGTCCAGGTCATGGCGTTCCTCCGAGTGGGAGTGTACGCCGCGTGGGTCAGCCGATCAAGTCGCGGAGGAAACGGCCAGTGTGGGATTCGGGGTGGGCGGCGACGGTTTCGGGCGTCCCCGCGGCGACGACGCGGCCACCGTCGTTGCCGCCGTTGGGGCCTAGGTCGATGACCCAATCGGCGTGGCGGATGACTTCGAGATTGTGCTCGATGATCAGGAGGCTGGCGCCGTGCTGGATGAGGCGCTCGAAGGCGTCGAGGAGCTTGGCAATGTCGTCGAAGTGGAGGCCGGTGGTGGGCTCGTCGAAGAGGTACAGGACGCCCTTGTTGCTGGCCTGGGTGAGGTGCGCCGCGAGTTTGACGCGCTGGGCCTCGCCGCCGGAGAGGGTGGTGGCGGACTGGCCAAGGCGCAGGTAGCCGAGGCCGACGTCGGCCATGGGTTTCAGCCGCGCGATGAGCCGGGGCGATTCGATGAAGAAGCTGAGGGCTTCGCGGATGGTGAGCTGGAGGACCTCGTGGATGTTCAGGCCTTTGTAGCGGACATCGAGGATCTGTTGCTTATAGCGGGTGCCGCGGCAGTCCTCGCAGATGAGCTCGACGTCGGCGAGGAACTGCATCTCGACGGTGACGGTGCCGTCGCCCTGGCAGGTTTCGCAGCGGCCGCCTGCGATGTTGAAGGAGAAGTGCCCGGCGGTGTAGCCGCGTTTGTTCGCTTCAGGCGTGGAGGCGAAGAGGTCGCGGATGAGGTCGAAGGCCTTGGAGTAGGTGACGGGGTTGGAGCGCGGGGTGCGTCCAATGGGGGACTGATCGACGAGGACGAGCTCGCGGATGAGTTCGGCGCGTTCGACACGGCGGCAGGTGATCTTGTCGGGCTGGACTGCTTCGGTCTCCTTGGAGACCTTGGTGTTGGAGGCGAGGTCGCGGCGGTAGCGGGACTCAAGGGTCTTGTGGATGACCTCGTGGACGAGAGTCGATTTGCCGGAGCCGGAGACGCCGGTGACGACGGTCATCATGCCAAGCGGGACCTCGACGTCGATGCCTTTCAGGTTGTTGGCGCGGCAGCCGTAGAAGGCGAGAACGCGTTTGGGATCGATGGGGCGGCGGGTAGTTTTGAGCGACGTGCTGAGCTCGCCCTTCAGGTAGCGCGCAGTGAGTGATCCGTTCTTCTTCGAGCCGTTGCCGAGGAGCTTGGCGCGGGTGCCGGCGAAGGTGATGTGGCCGCCGCTCTCGCCTGCGCCGGGGCCCATGTCGACGACGTAATCGGCGGCGCGGATGACGTCGGCATCGTGCTCGACGACGAGGATGGTGTTGCCGAGGTCGCGGAGTTCGTTGAGGATGTTGATCAGGCGGCCGGTGTCGCGGGAGTGGAGGCCGATGGAGGGCTCGTCGAGGACGTAACAAGCGCCGACGAGGCGCGAGCCAAGGCAGGTGGCGAGCTGGATGCGCTGGGCCTCTCCGCCGGAGAGCGTGGAGGAGAGGCGGTCGAGGGTGAGGTACTCCAGGCCGACGTCGTTGAGGAACGTGAGGCGCTGGCGGATCTCGACGAGGACCTTGTCGGCGATGGCGGCCTGCTCGGGGCCGAGGTCGAGGGCGGCGAAGAAGTGGCGGGCGGCGCCGATGTTCATCTTCGAGACTTCGGCGATAGTTCTGCCGCTGACGCGGATGTTCAAGGCTTCGGGGCGGAGGCGCGCGCCGAGGCAGGAAGGGCACTCGGTGTAGCCGCGGTACCGGCTGAGGAAGACGCGGACGTGGACTTTGTACTTCTTGGCTTCGACGGCGGTGAAGAATTTGCGGATGGCCGCATGGACGACGGCGGTCTCTTTGGCGTTGAGGTCGGCGAGGGGGACATCCATGCGGACCTTGTCGCGGTAGCGGACGAGGAAGTCCTCCTGGACCCATTCGTGCTGGGGCTTGGTCCAGGGATCGACGGCGCCTTCGGCGATGGACTTGGAGGGATCGGGGATGATCAGGTCCATGTCGTAGTCGATGGTGTTGCCGAAGCCCTGGCATTTGGGGCAGGCGCCGTAAGGATTGTTGAAACTGAAGAGCGAGGGTTCGGGCGTAAGGAATTCAATGTCGCAGGTCTTGCAGGCGAAGCGCTCTGAGAAGCGGAGGCGGAGGGGATCGGCTTCGCCAGCCTGTTCGAAGAGGACTTCACCGGCTTCGCGGTAGCAGATCTCGGTGGTGTCGACGATGCGCTGCTTCAGGCCGGGGCGGATGACGAGGCGGTCGACGAGGATGAAGACGGGCTGGGTGAAGTCGACGTCGAGGAGCGATTCGGGCGTGGAGAACTCGAAGACCTGGCCGTTTTGGTAGAGGCGGGTGAAGCCGCGCTTGCGGAGGTCGAAGAGATGGTCGCGGAGTTCGGCCGTGTCGCCGGCGTGCGTGGTCTTCAGCGGGAAAAGCGCGTACCAGCGGGAGCCCTCGGGCTGTTCGAGGACCTTGCGGGCGACGGGGTCGACCGTGTCGCGCTCGACCTTCTGGCCGCACTGAGGGCACCAGGTCTCCCCGGCGCGGGCGTAAAGCAGGCGGAGGTAGTCGTAGATCTCCGTGGACGTGGCGACGGTGGAGCGCGGGTTGCGCGTGGTGTTCTTCTGCCGGATGGCGATTGGCGGGGCGAGTCCGAGGATCTCGTCGACGTCGGGCTTCTCCATGCGGTCGAGGAACTGGCGGGCGTAGGCGGAGAGGGATTCGACGTAGCGGCGCTGGCCCTCGGCGTAGATGGTGTCGAAGACGAGTGAGGACTTACCGGAGCCGGATACACCGGTGACGACGGTCAACTGGTTATGGGGCAGGTCGACGGAGATGTTCTTCAGGTTGTGGAGCCGCGCGCCGCGGATCCGGAGAAAGTCGTCCACGGGAGATCAACTAAAATTGTACCAGTGGGATGCGAAACCCCCGTGATGCCCGTAAGTTGTTGATGGATTGGTACCAGTCGGCGCGCCGCGACCTGCCATGGCGGCGTACGCGCGACCCCTGGCGGATTTTGTTGAGCGAGGTGATGCTGCAGCAGACGCGGGTGTCGGTGGTGATCCCCTACTACGAGCGATTCCTGGACCGTTACCCGACACCGGAGGCTCTGGCCGCCGCTCCCGAAGCCGAGTTCCTGGCGCTATGGAGCGGCTTGGGCTACTACGCGCGGGCCCGGAACCTGCAGCGGGCGGCGAAGGCGATCGCCGGGCGCGGCGGTTTCCCGCAGACGTATGAGGAGATCGCGGCGCTGCCGGGTGTCGGCGAGTACACGGCCGCGGCGGTGGCGAGTATCGCTCTCGGGCTGCCCTATGCCGTGCTGGATGGGAATGTCCTGCGCGTGCTGAGCCGGACGACGGCGGAGAAGGGCGACATCGGGTCGCAGGGCGTGCGCGTGCGGCTGAAGGAGATGGCGCAATTACTGCTGGATCCGAAGCGTCCTGGCGAGTTCAACCAGGCGGTGATGGAGTTGGGCGCGACCGTCTGCCTGCCGAAGAACCCGCAGTGTCTGCTTTGCCCCTGGCGCGACCACTGCGAAGGGCGGGCACTGGGTGTGCAGGAGCAGTTGCCGGTCAAGCTGCGCAAACGAGATCCGGTAAAGCTCTCGCAGCGCTTGTTCGTCGTGGAAAAGGACCGGTCGGTGCTGATGCGCCAGCGGGGCGTGACGGAGAAGCGCCTCCAGGGATTCTGGGAACTGCCGGAGGCGCGGGAATTGCCACACGCGGAGCCCGGCGAGCGGTTGGGTGAGTTCCAGCACAGCATCACGCGGCACGACTATTCGATCGAAGTCTTTGCGGCGGAGGTCGTGCGGGCGCCGAAAGGCTTCGTCTGGATTCCATACGCCAATCTGGACACATTGCCGGTGGCGACGACGGCGCGGAAGGCGCTGCGGGCTGCAGGTCGTATCCCCCAGGAGTAGTCCGGGATAGGGGTACTCCCCCGGCCGTAAGTAGGGGAATCGACAGGGTTTCCGTTACCCGTTAGGATTTCAGACAAAGCGAGAAATCTATGCGGAAATTCCATTCCCTCGCCGTTGTGATGGTCGTGGCGGCTGGGCTTGTCAGCGCCCAGCAGGCCGGGTCGCAGATGCCGGCCTACAGCTCAGAGCAAGTCCTGAACTTCGCCAGCATCAAGCCGGGTCCGCTGGCGCCCAACTCCCAGGTGGCGGTGTACGGCCTGAACCTGGCCTGGGGCGAGCGCTACATCACGGAACAGGACGTGGTCGGCGATCTGCTCCCCACCATGCTTACGAACACGGGCGTAACGGTCCTGGTGAACGGCGTGGCAGCGCCGGTGCTATCCGTCGCGCCCAACAGGGTCGTGTTTCTGATGTCGCCTTTCGTGCGCCCGGGCGATGCGACGGTGAGGGTGGTGCACAGTGGCAGGGCGGGTCCGGCGGTGAAGGTGAAGATCGCGGAATATGCGCCGGAGTTCTTCCAATACGAGCAGGGGATCATCCTTGCGCGGCATTCCGAGACCTGGTCGTGGGTGACACCGGAGGATCCGGCCAAGCCCGGGGAAACCGTGTGGCTATACGCGACGGGGCTAGGGGACACCCACCCGGCGCAGATTTACAGGCGGCTGCCACTGGAGGCGGCTGAGATCGTCCGCCGCAAGGATTTTGAGCTGCTGCTGAACGGCGAGCCGCTGCCGCCGGAGAGCATCACCTACGCCGGCGTGATGCCCCGATTCCCTGGCTACTACGAAATTCGCGTGAAATTGCCGGAATCCCTGCCGGATAATCCAGAATTTCAGATGAGGATCCTGGATTGGAAGAGCCGGGAAAAGACGCTGCTGCCGCTCGCGAATCCCCCGGCTGACGAGAATCCGCCGCAACCGGAGACACCGCCCGAGGGGTCTAATCCGTAGGCAACCCCGCAAATCGGGGTTACCCTGTGAAAGAGAGGCTGACCCCGTGAAGAAACACCTCACGCTCGCCATGGCTGCCGGCGCGTTGACGCTTGCGGCGCAATCGCCCGCGCCGCCGGCCAGTTCGGAACCAGCACCAGCGGCCGCCGCGACGGCGGCGACCGCGACCGACGAGAAGGTCTTCCGGATCGATCCAGGCACGAAGATTCCGCTCAACCTGATCAACAGCATTTCTACGAAGTCCAGCGCGCCAGGCGACCGGGTGTACCTGGAAACAGCCTTCCCTGTGATGTCCGACGGGAAGATTGTAATTCCGCCGGGAAGTTACGTCGCGGGCACCGTCACCAGCGTGAAGCGCGCGGGAAAGGTGAAGGGCCGCTCTGAGCTGTTCCTGCGATTTGATTCGTTGACGCTCCCCAATGGCGTGACCCGCGATTTCCGCGGCAGCATCAACAATCTTGATGGCACCAGTTCCGAGCAGGTGGACCGCGCCGAAGGAAAAGTGAAGGGTGACAGCAGCAAGGCTGACGATGCCATCAAGGTGGGCGAGGCGGCCGGCTGGGGGACCATGATCGGCGGCGTCGCCGGGCAAAGCGGCATGGGCGCGGGAATCGGCGCAGCGGCGGGCGCGGCCGCGGGTCTTGCTGGTGTTCTGCTGACCCGCGGACCCGATGCAATCCTCGAGCGCGGCACGACGATCGAGATGGTCCTGGACCGTCCGCTTGTCTTCAAGGGAGATGAGGTCAACTTCGGGAACTATCAGTCGCGGCCGCTGACAAGCGGGCCCGGCGAGCGGGAACGCTCCAAGGGCTGGTACGGCCGCCAATAATCGCGCTACTTCGTCTCTTCGGCAAGCGCCTCGCGGATAGTCGCGAGCACCGTATCGATCCGGACGGGTTTGGTCAGCGTCTTGTGCGCGCCGAGAAATCCCGCAATCCCGAGGTATTCACCGCCAAAAGCCCCGGACATGGCGATGATCCGGATCTGAGGGTAGTTCTTGCGCAGCACCTGGATGGTCTCGATGCCCTCCAATTCGGGCATGACGAGGTCGGTGATGATGAGGTCGAAGGACTCCTGCTGAAGTTTGTCCAGGGCCTCTTTTCCGTTGGATGCCAGTTCGACGGGATAGCCGGCGGACTCGATCATGCCGCGCAGCACCTGGCGAACCCCGGCGTCGTCGTCGACCACGAGGATTCGCGTGTTAGATGATCCAGCGTGGCCCATACTGCGAATATAACATCCGACGCCGGAATCACTGCCTTCGGGTCGTCCCGGTCCGCGGGTAAGTGGGCCAGGACTATTTCTACTTTTCGCCCAATATTCTCTCGATTTCCTCCATCTCTTTGCCAGCCTCGCTGAATTTCCCCTGGCCCATCAAGTCGCGGTAGCGCCGCAGGTGGGTGCGGATACGCTGCATGGCCTCCGCGCCGGGTTCGAACACCACCGGCTGTTCGGTGCCTGCGGACGCCGGGCTGGTCTTGGCCGTCGTGGCGGACGTAGGAGCCGCTCCAGAGAGCCTTGCCAACTCTGCCAGGGCCTGCTCGTAGGTATCGGTGTAGATCAGGCGGTTGCCCATGGCGATAACCACCTTCTTGAGCTGGGGCATTCGGGCCTCTGAGGCCTGAAGGTAGATGGGTTCGATGTAGACGAAGGTGTTGTCGACGGGCAGCACCAGCATCTGGCCGCGCAGTACCTGAGAGCCCTGCTGGTTCCAGAGCGACAAGTCCTTGGCGATGAACTGGTCCTGGTTGATCCGAGCCTCGATCTGCATGGGGCCGAAGACCAGCTCTTGTTTTGAAAGCTGAAGGAAGTGCAACTCGCCCAGGGCCTCGCCGTCGCAGCGGGCGGCCATCATGCCGATCATGTTGTCCTTGTTGCGCGGGGTGAAGGTGGTCAGCAGCAGGAACTCGGGTTTGTTCTGTCCCGGCAGGCTGGCGACGATGTAGGTGGGCGAGACGGCCTCGGCGCGGCCGCCGGGTCCGTTCATGTTGCGCGCCAAGTCCCAGACGTCTTCCTTGTTGAAGAAGGCTTCGGGGTCGGTCATGTGGTAGGTGCGGTAGACCTCGGCCTGGACGCGGAAGATGAACTCGGGATAGCGCGCGTGGCTGCGAAGGTCGGCGGGCATCTCCGAAACGGCGGTAAAGAGCGACGGAAAGAGATTGCGGTAGGCCTTGAGGACCGGGTCGGTTTCGTCGAAGACGTAGAGCCGCACCGTGCCGTCGTAGGCGTCCACGGTAGCCTTCACCGAGTTGCGCATGTAGTTGATGCCGCCGATGCCGTCCAACTGGTAAGTACGCGAATAGGGGTGGGAGTCTGACGACGTATATCCATCCACCATCCAGACGAGGCGGCCGGCCTCAGTGACGACAAGGTAGGGATCGGGATCCCAGGTCAGGAAGCCGGCGAGCGCGGAGAGGCGGTCGCCCACTTTGCGGCGAATCATCATGCGGCTTTCGGGCTTCAGGTAGCTGGTGAGGATGATGTTCCAATCGCCGCTGGAAAGGGCGGCGGCGAATCGCATGGCCGGAGAGGAGATCGGGAAGCCGCCCTTGCCTTCGTAGCGCGATTCGACGTTTCCGGCGCCGGACGGATAGTTGAACTCGGGCTGGCCGGTACGGACGAAGACGGGGTCGTGGGCGACCTCGCCGTAGTAAATCTCCGGGCGCGTGAGCTTCAGGTCGGCGGTATGGATTTGCGGTGGGGCGTCCTGGATCAGGAGGTTCGGCAGGCCGTCGGCTGTGATGAGCGCGGCCTCCGCGGCCACCATGCCGTAGCCGTGCGTGTAGATGAAGTGCGGGTTGATCCAGCGCTGACGGGCGTCGCCGGGGAGTTGCGTGACGTCGAGTTCGCGCGGCGTCAGCAGGATCTGGCGCAATTGGCCGTCGATGGTGTAGCGGTCAACGTCGCTGTCATGAAAGACGTAATAGGGCCGCAGGGCCTGAATCTGCGTGATGGTGTCGTGAAAGGCGCGCCAGTCCCAGAGGCGGACGTTGTTGAAGATGGCGTTGTGGCGCGAGACGTCGATGGGGGCTTCGATCTTGGCATTGAAGTCGACCTCCTTGGCCCGGTGAGTCAGGCCATAGGCGGCGCGCGTAGCCTCGATGTGCTTCACGATGTAGGGCCGCTGGATGGAGATCTCGCTCGGCTTGACGTAGACCGAAGTGATGATCCCGGGCAGGAAAATATAGACGACCAAGGCTAACGGCAGAATGAGCGCCGGCTTCCACTTGCCCGCGAGAACGCTGACAGCGGCCAGCACTGACGCGGCGATTAGGACCCAGAGCAGCGGAAGAGTGACCGTCTCCGCCACCCAGTCCACGCCGACGAGCGCGCTGTGGTCCTCGAACAACAGTTCATAGCGCTTCAGGAAGAAGCGTGCGGCAAGCGAGAGCAGGAAGACGGCGAGTGCGCCGCGGACGACCTTGGTTTCGAGCGCCCCGGCCAGTTGCAGGTCTCCGACGTCGATTTGGACACCGCCCTCGGTCTGCCACTCTCCCACCCGATGCCGCAGCGTCCAGGCGCGCGCGGTGAACCAGTAAACCAGCGCCGTGACGAAGGAAACAAACATCAGCAGGCGCAATACGGCCGCATAGAACGGGACGTGGAAGAAGTAATACTTCAGCGGTAGGTTGAAGACGGGATCGCGGTACTGGCCCTCAGGGTTCATGCCCAGCCCGCCCACGAAACGGACGACGTCCCAGCCATCGACGGCCGCCGAGGCTAGCAGCACCGAAAGCACGAAAAGACCGGCGGTGGCCAACCGCGCGTAGCGGGGGTACTCGCTAAGGCCCGTGCCGGCGGACTTCATGGCACGTGCGTGGGCCACCCAAAGGATTGCGAAGACAAGCAGGGCACTGATGAGAACCGGCAAGTAGCCGTAGTTCAACATTCGGAGCCAGGTGTCCACCTGGCCCATCTCCTTCCACCACTCGTATTCGACGATGAAGCGCGCGATGGCGCGGCTGGCCATCAGGAGCAGGAGGAGAACGATCAGGATAAAGCCCAATCCGAATCGGCGACGGGGACCGCGCTCGAGGATGTCCATCATTTGAGTCTCTCACCAAAAGATAGGCGAGGGGTGTATGCTTCAGGGCGATGTCTGCTCCATTCAGCCGCCGCGCCTGGCTGGGCGCGGCTTTCGCATCGCTCCAGCCGTTGCATGCGCAGGGTGCGCCGGGCGCGTGGGTCGAAAGGCCGATGCGCTGGGTGCAGCTTGCCTTCGTCGAAGACGATCCGGGCCGGTACGACCTGAACTTCTGGCTCGACTACTTCAAGCGCATCCATGCGGACGCGGCCTGCCTGAGCGCCGGCGGGTGCGTGGCTTTCTATCCCACCGAGGTGCCGCTGCACTACCGAAGCAAGTGGCTGGGCTCCGGCGATGCGTTCGGCGAGTTGTATCAAGGCTGCCGGAAACTGGGGATGAACGTGATCGCGCGCGTCGATCCGCACGCGTGCCACGACGATGTGCAGAAGGCGCATCCGGACTGGATTGCGGTGGACGCGGACGGCAAGCCGCGCCGCCACTGGGCGATGCCGGAATACTGGGTGACCTGCGGGCTGGGACCATACAACTTCGAATTCATGACGGCCGTGGTCCGCGAGATCATGGACCGCTACAAGCCCGACGGAATCTTCTCGAACCGCTGGTCGGGGAGCGGGATGTGCTACTGCTCGCACTGTCAGCAGAACTTTCGGAAGTTCTCCGGCATGGATCTGCCGCGCACCAACGATGCGAAGGACCGCGCACGGCGGCAGTACGTCATCTGGCGGCAGAAGCGGCTGTTCGAGTTGTGGGAGATGTGGGACGCCGAAATCAGAAAGCGCGACCCGCAGGCTGCCTTTTTCCCGAACACCGGCGGCGGAGCGATGAGCGAGATCGACATGAAGCGTGCGTCGGAGCTGGCTCCAGCACTGTTCGCAGACCGCCAGGCTCGCAATGGCGTAGTGCCGCCATGGGCGAATGGCAAGAACGCGAAGGAGTATCGTGCGACGTTCGGCAACCGTCCGATTGCAGGTTTATTCAGCGTGGGTTTGGAAGCGCCATACCGCTGGAAGGATTCGACGCAGACGGCCGAGGAGATTCGCGTATGGGCCGTGGAAGGCATCGCCCAGGGGCTGCGGCCGTGGGTGATCAAGTTCAACGCCAAACCGCTGGACCACCGCTGGTTCAAGCCCGTGGAGGATCTGTTCGTCTGGCACTGGAAGAACGAGAAGTACATGAGGAACACACGCTCGCTAGCGCGCGTCGGGCTGGTATATTCGCAGCGCACCGCGCAGTTCTACGGCGGCGCGGAGGCGCGGGCGAAGGTGGAGGACGCGATTCTGGGTGCGTATCACGCATTGGTAGAGGCGCGCATCCCGTTCGACATGGTTCACGACGAAATGCTGGACGCGGAGCGCGTGAAGCAGTATCAGGCGCTGATCCTGCCCAACATTGCGGCGTTGTCGGACACGCAGTGCGAGCAGATCAAGGCTTTCGTCGAACGGGGCGGCGGCCTGGTGGCGACGCATGAGACGTCGCTCTACGACGAGTGGGGCGACCGGCGCCAGGACTTCGGATTGGCGTCACTTTTCGGCGCATCGTTCGGTGGGAATGTGATCGAGCGGCAACAGAACGCCTATCTGCTGCCGGTGCAGGGAAGTCCTCTGATCACGGGCCTCGAGGGCGCGGGACGTTTCATTCACGGCGTGAAGCGCGTTGAAGTTCGAGCGCACCAGGGATCGGCCGCGGCGCTGCTGACGGTGCCCAGCTATCCGGATCTGCCGATGGAGGAGGTGTACATCCGTGAAGGCCATCCCACGCTGCCCGGCGCGTTCACACGAACGCACGGGCGGGGGCGTGTAGTGTACTTTCCATTCGACATCGACCGCACTTTCTGGGAGATCCTGCATCCCGATCACGGCACGATGCTCGCGAACGCGGTGCGCTGGTCATCGCGGGGAGAGCAGCCGCTCCAAGTGAGCGGCTCCGGGATACTGGATGTTTCGCTGTTCGAGCAGAAGGAGTCCGTGACGGCGCATATCGTTAACCTGACGAACCCGATGATGATGAAAGGCCCGGTGCGCGAAGTGATCCCAATCACAGGCCAGAAAGTGCGAGTGCGTCTGCCCGAAGGCCGGAAGGCGAAGGCCGTTCATCTGCTGGTGAGCGGCGCGAAGGTGAAGTGGGCCCAGCGCGGCCCGTGGGTGGAACTGGCGACGCCCCAGATAGCCTTGCACGAGGCGATTGCGATAGATTGCTGATTTCGCGAGATCCAGCATGAAACTGAACGCGTATTTACTTCGGGCCACCATCGTGGCCGCATTGGGCGGGTTGCTTTTCGGCTTTGACACGGCGGTGATCGCCGGCGCGACTAAGGCGCTGACCAGCGTCTTCCAATTGACGCCCGCGCTGCTCGGCTTCACGGTGTCGAGCGCGCTGTGGGGGACGATCCTCGGCGCCATGTTCGGTGGAATCCCCGGCGACAAGTACGGCCGCCGTGATTCGCTGCGGATTCTGGCGGTGCTGTACCTGCTGTCGGCGCTCGGCTGCGCGTTCGCGTGGGATTGGTATTCGTTCGTCTTTGCGAGGTTCATCGGTGGGCTGGCGATCGGCGGGTCGTCTGTACTGGGGCCTATGTACATCGCGGAGATCGCTCCGGCACGCTGGCGCGGGCGACTGGTCGGCCTGTTCCAGTTCAATATCGTCTTCGGCATCCTGATGGCGTACTTTTCGAACTACGTTATTGGGAATTTCGGCCTCGGCGACGCCGAATGGCGCTGGAAGTTAGGTATCGCGGCGGTGCCATCGGCGCTGTTTCTCATGATGCTGTTCGGCATCCCGCGCAGTCCGCGCTGGCTGGTGAAAAAGCGCCGCGTGGATGAGGCGCGTGAGGTGCTGCGGCTGACCGGGGAAGAGAACTACGAGCGGGAGTTGCAGGACATCGTCGAATCGATCGACGCCGAGCATGGCCTGGCCAACGAGCCGCTGTTCTCGCGCAAGTACAGGCTGCCCGTGTTTCTGGCGATCGCCATTGGTATGTTCAACCAGTTGTCGGGCATCAATGCGATCCTCTACTACTTGAACGACATCTTCCAGCAGGCTGGATTCGACAAGGTTTCGGGTGATCTACAGGCAGTAGCCATCGGCTTTACGAATCTCATCTTCACCATGCTGGCGATGACGGTGATCGACAGACTGGGCCGCAAGAAACTGCTGCTGATCGGCTCCGTGGGCTGCGCGATCTCGCTGGCCGGCGTGGCTTGGATCTTTGCGTCGGGCCGGAACCAGCACCTGCTCGTGTGGCTGCTGGTGGGCTTCATCGCGTCGTTCGCGTTTTCGCAAGGCGCGGTGATCTGGGTCTATTTGAGCGAAGTCTTCCCGAACCGCGTGCGCGCGAAGGGACAGAGCCTGGGCAGTTTCACGCACTGGCTGATGAACGCGATTATTTCGGGCGTCTTCCCTGTAGTGGCTGCTACCTCAGGCGCGGGACCGTTCGTGTTGTTCTCCGCGATGATGGTCCTGCAATTCTTCGTCGTGCTCTTCTTCTTCCCGGAAACGAAGGGACTGACGCTTGAGCAGATGCAGAAAAAGCTGGGGATTCACTGAGCGCCGCTAAACCCCTTCCGCCTTCCAGACTACGCTGCCGTTGACGACTGTGTAGATGGGGCCGCCGCGGAAGGTGCGTCCGCTGAACGGGGAGTTGCGGCTCTTCGATTCACTCTTCGCAACGTCGTAGGTCCACGGGTACTCGGGATGGAAGATAGTGACGTCGCCGGCATAGCCGGGCTTCAATGCGCCGCGCGCCTGCTCACCTGTCCAGCCGATGACGCGCGCGGGCTCGCTCGCATAAAGGGCCACCAGTTTCGTCAGCGGAATCCTGCCGGTATGGACCAGGACTTCCAGAGACACGCCAACCGCCGTTTCCAGGCCGATGATGCCGAAGGGGCACTTCTCGAACTCCTGCATCTTGTCGTCGCCGGCGTGGGGCGCGTGGTCGGTGGCCAGGCAGTCGATCGCGCCGTTGACAAGGCCGTCGATCACCGCGTCGACATCGTGTTCGCAGCGCAGCGGCGGCTTCATCTTGTAGTTCGAATCGTACGGCCGCATATGGCCTGTGTGCAGTGCGATGTGGTGCTGCGTCACCTCGGAGGTCACCTTCAACCCACGCTGGCGCGCGTAGGCGACCATGGCGACGGCATTCTTCGTCGAGATGTGCGCGACGTGATACCGCGCCCGGGTCAGTTCGGCCAGGATCAGGTCGCGCGCCACCATCACATCCTCGGCGGCGGAAGGAATACCGCGCAGGCCGAGGCGGACGCTATCGATGCACTCGTGCATGTCGCCGCCGGCGCTGAGGTTCAGATCTTCGCAGTGGTCGATAACGGGAATGTCCAGGGCGGCCGCGTTCTCCATGGCACGGCGCATGACGCGTGAATTCATCACCGGGCGGCCGTCGTCGCTAATCGCTACGGCTCCGGCGGCGACCATTCCGCCGATGGAGGCCATGTCCTCGCCCTCGCTGCCCTTGGTGATGGCGCCAATCGGGAAGACATTGACGATCGCCTTCTGACGCGCCTTCTCAACGATGTAGCCCGTGACCATCGCCGAATCGTTCACCGGCTTCGTATTCGGCATGCAGCAGATCGTGGTGAAGCCGCCGGCGGCAGCGGCGCGCGCGCCGGTCTCGATGGTTTCGGCGTGTTCGAAGCCCGGCTCCCGCAAATGCACATGGATGTCGATGAAGCCTGGCGCAACCACCAGGCCCGTGGCGTCGATCTGCTCGGCTCCTTCGGCGGTCAGGTCAACGCCGACGCCGGAGATGCGGCCGTCTTCGATCAGCACGTCGGCCACGCCATCGTGGCCGGACGCCGGGCAGATCACGCGCCCGTTCCGGATCAGCAACCGTTTCACTGGAGTAAGACCCTTTCAAGTACCGCCATGCGCACCGCGATGCCGTTTTCCACCTGGTTCAGGATCATTGACTTCTGCGAGTCTGCGACCTCGGACGAAATCTCGCGCCCGCGATTAATGGGCCCGGGGTGCATGACGATGGCGTCCGGCTTGGCCAGTTCCAGGTGCTCCAGGCGCAGCCCGTAGAAACGGAAGTATTCGCCCGCAGGAATTTCCGGCTCGTGGATGCGCTCGAGCTGAACCCGCAGCATCATCACGACGTCGGCGTTCTTCACGGCTTTGCGGATGTCGTATTCAATCGTCACGCCCGGGGCAATCCGGGCGAGCTCCCGTGGCAGCAGCGAGGGTGGCCCGCACAGTACGATCTCGACGCCGAACTTCGCGAGCAGGTGAATATTCGACCGCGCCACGCGGCTGTGCTGGATGTCGCCGATGATGGCCACTCGCAGGTCTTCCAGCCGTCCACAGCGGTCGAGGATGGTCCGCGCGTCGAGCAGCGCCTGCGTGGGGTGCTCGTGAGTGCCGTCGCCGGCGTTGACGATCGGCGTGGTCAGGTGACGCGCCAGGAAATGCGGCGCCCCACTGGCGGCATGGCGCATCACGATGGCCGAGGGGTGCATGGCGACCAGCGTGTTCAGCGTATCGACCAGGCTTTCACCCTTCGAGACGCTCGAGCCGGAGGCGGTAATTGAGAGCGTCTCCGCGCCCAGTCGCTTGGCGGCGATTTCGAAGCTGGAGCGCGTGCGCGTGGAGTTCTCGTAAAAGAGATTCACTACCATGCGGCCCGCGCAACTCGTCAGCTTGGAAAAGGTCCCCTGGCCGTGGAATTGGAACGCCCTGGCCCGCTCCAGAATTGAGTCGATTTCATCCCGGCCCAGCGGCTCAATGCCCAGCAGTCCGTTCGACATGGCGGCCTCCTTCGGCGACTCAGTCGATTCGTTCGACCAGCAGGACCTTTTCGGTTTGGTCCACTTCCTGGAACTTGACCTCGATGATCTCGCGCGAGGAGGTGGGCACCTTGCGTCCGACGTACTGCGCCTCGATGGGCAGTTCGCGGTGGCCTCGGTCGATCAGGACCAGCAACTGCACGCGCGCCGGGCGGCCGAGCTCAAACAGCGCGTCGAGCGCGGCGCGGATCGTGCGTCCCGTGTAGAGCACGTCGTCCATAAGCACGACGTCTTTCCCCTTCACCGGGAAGTCGATCGAAGTGCCGCCCACCACCGGTTTCGGACCGACTGTGGAGAGGTCGTCGCGGTAGAGATTGATGTCCAGGATGCCGACAGGCACCTGGATGTTCTCGAGCGACTCGATCTTCCTTGCCAGGCGCTGCGCGATTGGGATACCGCGGCGCTGGATGCCGATAAATGCGAGGTTCGAAAGGTCGCTGGTCTTTTCCAGCACTTCATGCGCCAGCCGCACCAGGGTGCGATCGATCTCGGAGGCGCTCATCAACTGGGCTTTTTCACGGATGGAGCTCATGGGTGTCCGCCGAACGTTTCAGGCTAGCACAGGCGGCGGGCGGAGGCTCTAGTAGCGCGTCATGCGTCCACGCATGCGTTTGGAGAGCTTCTCGACCTCCGACAACCCCTGCAATATCCCGGCTGAGACTTTGCCTGATCCGGTCGCTTTCGTGTCCTTCTCGATCGTCTCGAGCAACTCCGTCATGCGGTCCAGGTCCTTGATGTTCTCCTCGTGCGCGGCCTTGAGGATCACCTCGGATTGCAGCCGTCCGTCCGGCAGACGCTTCGGCGCTTCCTCGCCTGGCGGGAGCCAGGGCGGAGACTGGGCCAGCGCTGCCGCGGCCAGCAAAAGCAGCACGGCGCGTTTCATCGGGCCAGCCTCCCGCGTGTCTCCTTGCTCAGCTTCTCGATCTCTTCCAGGCGCTCCAAAGTCCTCATGGACAGCACATGCTGCTTGCTCTGGTCGAACTCCTTGCGGATCTCGCCGGCCAACTCCTTCATGCGTGCGATGTCCTTCAACGCGTGTTCGCGGCTCGATAGTTTTGCCTCAGGAACCGTTGGCTTGGGGGGCGCCGGCGCCTGCGCGCCCGGCACCGTCAGGGCGCAGATCAGCAGGGCAATCGCGGCGCGGTTGCTATCATGGCCTTCTATGCAGGACGTCCATCTGGGCATTGTGGGCCTCGGCAATGTGGGCACCGGTACGCTTACCATTCTCACAGAGAACGCCAGCCAGATCGCGGAGAAGCTCGGCTTCCGCCTGGTCGTGAAGGCCGTTTGTAGCCGCACCGCGAGGAGCAAGAGCCTTCCCGCCGGTATCGCCGGCGCTCTGGTCACCGAGGACTGGCGCGAGGTAGCGAACCACCCCGGCATCGATATCGTGGCCGAACTGATCGGCGGCACGGGCGTCGCGCGTGAGGTCGTGGATGGCGCCATCGCCGCGGGCAAATCCGTGGTGACGGCGAACAAGGAACTGATCGCGCTTGACGGCCTCTCCATTTGGCGCAAGGCCGCCGCCGCGAACGTCAATCTCGCGATGGAAGCCAGCGTCTGCGGCGGGATTCCGATTCACGCCGTTCTGCGCGAAGGCATCGCCGGCGACCGGGTCGAGACCTTCTACGGCATCCTGAACGGCACCAGCAATTACATCCTCACCGAGATCGAGCAAAACGGCGCGGCCTTCGACGATGTACTAGCCGAAGCCCAGCGGCTGGGCTACGCCGAGGCCGATCCTACAGCCGACATCGACGGCTTCGACGCCCGCTCCAAGCTCGCGCTGCTGGCCTCGCTCGCTTTCGGCATTCAAGTGACCCCGGCGTCCATCCCAACCGAGGGCATCCGCCGCATCACGCCCGTCGACTTCAAGTACGCCCAGCAGATCGGCCGGACCATCCGGCTCTTGTGCAGCGCGGAGGCCACGCGCCAGGGCGTCTTCCTCGCCGTTCGGCCGTCGCTCATCCCCGTCGGGACCATCCTGGCCGGCGTCCGCGGCGCATACAACGCAGTCTGGGTGCGCGGCGCATTCGGCGCGGACACGTTCTATTACGGCCGCGGCGCGGGTCCGAATCCGACAGGCGTGGCCGTCGTCAGCGACCTAATGCGTGTCGCGCGCGAACTGCGCGGTGGCGACGCCCGGCGGGTTTCGCCGTTCGCGTTCACCGATCCTCGCTCCGTCGAGCCGCGCGCCATCGGGGAGCAGGAGCGCCTCTGGTACCTGCGCTTCCGTGTTCAGGACCGTCCCGGCATCATCGCCGCGCTGGCAGCGATCCTCGCGGAACACGAGATCAGCATCGACGCAGTGCTTCAGTTGCCGCGCGAGGATTGGCGTAATCTGCCGTTCGTCATTACCGTCGAGAAAACTGCCGAAGGCCGCTTGCGCAAGGCCCTGGCCAGAATGAACGAGTTCGAATGGATGATGGAGCCGCCGATGGCGTTGCCCATGGAATCTGGACTATGAAGACCATCGCTCTGCTGCTGGTACTGTGCGGCACCCTGGCCGCGCAAGTCGCTGAACAGGCCAACCGCGATTACCAGACCGAGCAGGGCCGCCAGCGCATGCTGGGCACGCTCGGCGCGGCGGACCGCTCTCAGCGCATCGGCGCCGAGCGCATCATCGCATCCATCGATCTGCGTCCTGGCATGACTGTCGCGGACATCGGCACCGGCGCTGGTGTCATGCTGCCGTACTTCAGCAAAGCCGTTGGCCCGAAGGGGACGGTGGTGGCGCAGGACATCTTCCCCGACTTCCTCGACAATGCGAAGAAGACCGCGCGGGAAGCGGGGCTGACGAATGTGGCGTTCGAACTCGGCACCGACAAGGATCCCGGTCTGCCCCTCGCATGCTGCGACGTGGCCGTCACAATCGATGCCTATCATCACTTCGACTACCCGGCCCAAACTCTGGCCGGCATCGCCAAGGGTTTGAAGCCCGGCGGCCGGCTCGTGATCGTCGAGTATTACAAGCGTGAGAACGCCATGGGGCCGGGACGTCGCGCCATCGACCACATCCGCCTGGATATGGACGACGCCATCAAGGAAGTGGAAGGCAACGGCTTCAAACTTGTCTCTAAGAAGGATCATGTGCCCGGCAGCCAGTGGCTGGGCATCTTCGAGAAGAAATAGCCGCGCTAGACGCAGCGGGCGATGTCCACGACATCGCTGAAGATGCCGTAGGCCGTCTGATCCACGCCAGGCCGGAGCGTGAAGACGCCCAGCGAGCCCATCAGGTCCGTCTCGAGAACCAGCAGGTTCGACGTCCCGCGCATCGAGACCAGGATGTCTTCCCGATCCAGAACCTCCGCGCGGACTCGCAGTTTTACGCCATCCTTGCCGCGATGCGCGCGGCTCAACAAAGCAATCGTCTTGCCCTTGCTCTCGATCTCGGCCAGTTTTTCGGGGGTCAGGTTCGATATTCCGCGGCGGTCCACTTGCTCCGGCGTCACGCGCGCATCCATCAGAACATTTGCCAGTGCGGCAGCCTTGCAGGCGGAGTCCCAGCCGTCGATGTCGAACCAGGGGTCGGCCTCGGCAACGCCGAGTTCCTGCGCTTCCTTGATCCCCTCATCCAGGGTGAGGCCCCGGCGTAGCGCCTCGACGACCACCTTCGACGTCGAGTTCAATGCGCCCGCAAATCCCATGATCGTCACGCCCGGCAGATTGTTCCGGACGAGATTGAAGACTGGCGTGCCGTCCATCGTCACGGCTTCGTGGCGGAACTCCAGCCCGAGTCGGCGGGCCTCTTCATGTAGCTCGTGATAGGCGAAGGCCACCGGCCCCTTGTTCGCGGTCACGACGTGCATGCCGCGTTCGAACGCGCTCCGGACGTGGGATGTCGCCGGTTCCCCGGTGATCGGGTTCAGCGGGGTGACTTCGACGACGATCTCGGCGCGCGTGGCCTCCAGGAACCTTTCGACAGTCGTCGGCGTTGAATCAAACTCCGGTTCCAGCGGGAGTCCCTTTGGATCGATCGCCGAGCCGCGCCGCTGAGTGTACACGCCGGCAATGCGGAACGGGAAGACATCGCGCTTCTTTTCCAGTAGCCGCGCGAATGCCTTCCCGACGTTTCCGTATCCGATGAGTGCCAGTCTCAAAATTCGAGCTTCTCGATGAGAGAGTTTATCTCGTTTTCGAGTGCGGCCTTGCGCTTCTGCTGCGCGGCCTGTTGATCGCGGAGCTGGACAACCTGCGCATCACCCTTCTGAAGTTCGGCCGCGTAGCGCTGCACCTGGTCCTGCTGGCCCGCGACGCGGTTTAGGGAACCCAGGTTCTGGCGGATGCGATCCTGGTCGCGCGAGATCTCGTTCATCTCCGTGCTGATGCGCTGGAGTTCGCGATCAGCCGCAGCCAAGTCGCGCTTCTTCGCCGCCAGTTGCTCGAGTTGCGTGCGTGCCGAGGCGCTCAGCGCCTTGTTTTGGACGTAGGCACCCAAAACGTCCGGCGTCATCGAAATCACGCTCACACTTGACTGCAATTCGCGCTCTTCCACCACGGCCAACTTGGCCGATCCGTTCGCCGCCAGCGCCACCGTGAAGCGGTACTTGTTCGGTGTCGTCTCATCCGCCTTCGGGCTCACCAGCTTCAGCCCCGGCGTCACGAGATGCTCGATCACAAGCGACTTCGCCTTCGCGTCGGAGTTCGACTCAGTGTAAGTCGTCGTCTGTTCCACCGCCGTTGTCGAGGTCAGAATCCCGCGCCTTGCGGTGATACGCCGCGTCGTCTGCGAACCCGTCTCGAAGTTGGTGGTCACCCGCGTGCCCAGATCCACCGCATAGCTGATCAGCCGCTTATCGCCCGCTTTCACCGTCTCCACCAGGGCCTCGCCCGCATAGGCGCCGCTTTGGTAAACGGTGATCGGGCCTCCGTCCAGCGTCTTGCCCGTGCTGTTCGTGATCTCCGCCGCCGCGCGCGGATTCATACTGTTCCGGTCCGAATAGACCAACAGCTTCCTTGCCGTGATTTTCTGCTGCACAAACGGCAGCAAAAGCGATTCACCTTTGCGTGCGGAGACTGGATTCGAGAACTTGTACTCGAACAGTTCGCCTGCCTCCTGCGCGACCGTCGCCACAGCGACGTTGCTCATCATCATCGGCGCGGGCGCGGCGGCCGGAGCGGCAAAACCGCCCACGGCAGTGCGCTGCGCGGTCAGCTTTTGCATGCGCTCACGCGCGGGGGCCGCGGCGTCTGCGACCTCAGCGCGCTCCTCGGATTTCTGCATCGCGCCCTCATACAGCACCGGCGCAACAGGCTGATCCTCCGGCAGCGCGGCGACTTGCCGCTGCACGTAGCGTGGATCGTAAAGCTGGCTGATGAAGCTCACCGGCTTGCCGGAAACGACCGTCAGATCCACATTGCTCCACGCCTCGCCGCTGTCGTTGTCGACAATCGCCCAGCCCTCTAGCACGGGCTCGCCGGCATCGGGCAGCGTCAGCCGGTAACTCGACTTCCACACCGGCGCGGGCGCTAGGTAGCGAGCTGTCAGCTTGCGCGCACTTTGTGTCGCGGAGTCGATGAAGATGCTGCGCTTCTCGGTGGATCGCGCGCCTGCGATGGCCAGTAGCGCGTCCTTCAACTGCTGCTGCAAACGCGGATCATCCAGCTTCAGCCCGCTGGCGTTGTCGAGGTTGATCAGCCGCAATTCGCCCGAGTCGAGCAGCAGGTTCAACTCCTGACGCTGGCTCTTGTCGACCGGCGCCAGCCGCCCGCTCAGGATCTGTCCCTTCAGAGTCTCGCCGCCAAACCGTAGTTCCAGGCGCGCACCGCGCCACTGGTCCAGCAGCAGCGCCAGCGCCTGCTGCGGCGGCAGTTGAAGCCCGAGATCCGCCAGCTTCCGCTCCAGCGGCTCGTTCAGGTCGTAGCGCACCTGCCGGACTCCGCCGGAGGCATCCTCGACGATCAGCGACTTCAGCACGTCGTCCATCTCGGCAGCCTTGAACTCCAGTCGCGCTGCCTCCCCGGCTGGCACGCTGCCCGAACGCTCGAAATACGCCACCCCGTTCTTGTAAAGCACCACGCGCGTCACTGTCAGGTCCGCCGCGGGCAGGGAAAGCGCCGCCGAGAGCGCGCAGGCAAGTATCCTTTTCATGAAGCCTCCTTACACCAGCGAGATGCCCGCAACGGAGCATTCCTTTCAGGGGACGCGCAAAATTCCCGGTGAGTTGCCCCGCCTCGACGGTCTGTTACGAAAGCATCCCGTGCAGTCGTTCGGCGAAGTTCTCATCGTTCTCCGACCAAAGCAGCCGGCGCTCCACGGGCAGGGCGTTCTCGAGATCGGCCGCGAGGTGCAGCAGGCTTCGAATGTTCGATTGCACTGGCCGCCACTGGTCGCTTTTTGGATTCGGCAGGAACAGGAACTCCGATCCCGCCTCCACACGGATGTGTTCGCCGCGCTCTGATTCAAACTCCGGCCCGAAGCATTCCGCGCGCACCGTGCACGGCTTCAGAGCCCAGTCCCCATCCCACTGCCACAGGTCCCAGCGCGTCTCGTACTGGATGGCGATGTCCTCGTGCAGGAACTCCTGGGCGAGCTGGCTCATCTCCTTCGGATCGGCGTCGCCCTCAATCCATCGCTCGAACTGCGGCGCTTCGTTGAATGACAGCGCGAAGACTCGCAACATCCCACCCGGCGCCAGCTTGGAGTAAGGGAATATCTCCAGGATCTTCGACACGTAGATCGGCAGCCCCATGGGGTGGTACCCCTTCAGCCAGAGCGAGAGAAACAGCGGATCAGCCACGACGCCAGTCCCCTCCCGTCCAGTCCGATTTCCGCAGCGCCATGATCGACATCGGCGGCAACGTCAAAGTGATGTAGTTCTCCCGGCTTTGCATCCGGCCGGGCCTGCTCGGAAGCGGGTCCGGATTGCACACGCCGCTGCCACCAAATCGGTCCCAGTCGCTGTTCAGCACCTCGACATACTCGCCAGGCTCCGGTACGCCCACGTTGTAGCTGTACCGCACCACGGGCGTGAAGTTGCAGATGTAGAGCAAAAAATCGCCGCGATTCTTCGCATGCCGGACGAAGGAGATCACCGAATTGTCGACGTCGTGGAAATCGATCCACTCGAAGCCGCGCCAGTTGTAGTCGACTTCATACAGGCTCGGTTGCGATGTGTAAAGCCGGTTCAGTTCATGCACGAAATCGTGGAGCTTGCGGTGATACGGGTATTGCAGCAGGTCCCATCGCAGCGTGCCCTGCCAGTTCCACTCCTCGTACTGGCCCAGTTCGCAGCCCATGAATAGCAGCTTTTTGCCGGGATGCGCCCACATATAGCCCAGGAACGTCCGGACGCTCGCGAACCGCTGCCACTCATCGCCCGGCATCTTGCCGATCAGGGACGACTTGCCATGCACCACCTCGTCGTGCGAGATCGGTAGCAGGAAGTTCTCCGTGAACGCGTACAGCATGCTGAACGTGATGTGGTTGTGGTTGAACTTACGGAAAATCGGGTCGCACTTGAAGTAGGCGAACATGTCGTGCATCCACCCCATGTTCCACTTCATGGTGAATCCCAGCCCGCCTGCGTAAACCGGGTGCGACACTCCGCCGAATGACGTAGACTCCTCGGCGATCGTCATCGCTCCCGGCACCTTGTGCGCCTCTTCGTTGAACCTGCGGATGAACTCGATCGCCTCCAGGTTCTCGTTGCCGCCGTACTGATTCGGAATCCAGTCGCCTTCCTCGCGCGAGAAGTTCAAGTACAGCATCGAGGCCACCGCATCCACCCGCAGCGCATCGATGTGGTACTCCTTCAGCCAGAACAGCGCATTCGAGATCAGAAAGTTCTTCACCTCGTTGCGCCCGAAGTTGAAGACCAGCGTGCCCCAGTCGCGCTGCTCGCTCTGGCGAGGGTCCTCGTGCTCGTAGCAGGCCGTGCCGTCGAATCGCGCCAGCCCGTGCGTGTCTTTCGGGAAGTGCGCGGGTACCCAGTCGGCGATGACGCCTAGTCCGTTCCGGTGGCATTGATCGATGAAGTACCGGAAATCGTCGGGCGATCCAAAACGCGCAGTCGGCGCGAAGTAGCCTACCACCTGGTAGCCCCACGAGCCCGAATACGGATGCTCCATCGGGGGCATCAGCTCCAGGTGGGTAAAGCCCAGCCTGCGCACGTACGGAATCAGGCGCTCCGCCATTTCCCGATAGGTGAGCGGATTGCCCTCCGGGTCGCGCATCCACGACTCCAGGTGGACCTCGTACGCCGATACTGGCCTCTCCAGCCAGTTGGTCTTCGCGCGGTGCTCCATCCACTCTCCGTCACCCCATTGGTAACGGCTCAGATCATGGATCACCGAACCTTGTTTCGGCGGCACCTCCGACGCGAACCCGTACGGGTCGCACTTCATGGCGTGTACGCCGAAGATCTTCGACCGGACGAAGTACTTATAGATCGCGCCCGCGGTCACGTGCGGAAGGAAGATCTCCCAGATGCCGCCGTCGCGCCGCCGCATCGGGTGGTGCCGCGCATCCCACTGGTTGAAGTCGCCAACCACACTGACCATCTCCGCCGACGGCGCCCACACCGCGAACCGCACGCCCGGTACACCCTCGGACTGCACCAGATGCGCCCCCATGCTGCGCCAGGCTTCGTAATTGGTGCCCTCTGCGTGCAGGTGCACGTCAAATGAAGTGAGCTGTTCAGGAAAACGGTACGGATCCTCGATCTCGCTCGTCGAGCCGTCGTATTGCGTCAACGCCAGTCGGTAGTGCGCCGGAAGTTCGCTCAGCCGGACGCGAAACACTCCCTCGGCGTGAATTCGCTCCATCGGCAGGCGCGTGCCGCCGAGGTCGATCTCCACGTTCTTCGCCTGCGGAAGAAACGCGCGAACCACCGTGCCTTCCTTCGGGTCGAGGTGCGGCCCCAAATGTGCGAACGGATCACCGTGATAGCCGCCGACGAGAGCTTCCAGGTCGCCTGGGGTCATGCGGCTATTATGGCAAGAATGGACGACTTCATCCGCTCACTGGAGAAAGCGGAACTGCACCTTCACCTGGAAGGCTCCATCACGCCAGAAACCGTCTGCGAACTGGAACCCTCGCTGGACGCGTCCGAAGTCCGCGCGCGCTACCGGTACGACGATTTCATCGGTTTCCTCAACACTTACAAGTGGGTGAACCACTTCCTGCGCGCCCCGGAGGACTATGCGCTCATCACCCGCCGTCTCGGCGAATCGCTGGCCGCGCAGGGTGTCGTCTACGCCGAGGTGAACGTCTCCACCGGCGTCATGCTTTGGCGCAACCAGCCCTTCGAGCCAATCTTCGACGCAATCTGCGCCGCGGCGGCCGAAAGCCCTGTCCCCATGCGCTTCATCTTCGACGCCACGCGTCAGTTCGGCCTGGAGCCCGCCTGGAAGGTGGCCCATCGGGCCGTGGAATCCAAGGACCGCGGGGTGATCGGCTTCGGCATCGGTGGCGACGAGAACAACGGCCCCGCCGAAGCATTCCGGGAGATCTTCGACTACGTCCGCGCCAACGGCCTCTACGTCCTGCCTCACGCGGGCGAGGCCGCCGGCCCCAAGTCCGTCTGGGCCGCGCTGGAGGGCGGCGCGAAGCGCATCGGCCACGGCATCCGCTCCATCGAAGACCCCGTTCTGGTGAAACACCTGCGCGATCACGACATCCCGCTCGAAGTCTGCATCTCGAGCAACGTCGCCACCGGCGCAGTCGCGTCGCTCGCCGATCACCCGATCCGGCGCCTCCACGACGCCGGCGTGCCCATCACGCTCAACTCCGATGATCCGCCGATGTTCCACACGACGCTTCTCGATGAATACCGCATCGCCGCCGAGTCCTTCGGATTCAGCCGGGATGAGTTGGCCCACCTCGCGGCGAACAGCCTGAAGTACGCGCTGGGCCGCTAGACCCGCTCTTTTCGCTCCGCCATTTCGCGGATCATCGCTTCCAACTGCTCCACGCGGCGCCCCAGGTCTTCCATCGCTTGTCCGGTCGGATCGGGCAGTTTGCCATGGTCCAGCACTTCCTGCTCGTCCTCGATGTGCGTCCGAACGACGCGACCGGGAATGCCAACCACCGTGGAGTTCGGCGGAACCGGCTTCAAGACCACAGATCCGGCGCCGACGCGCACGTGATCGCCAACCGTGATGTTCCCAAGGATCTTCGCGCCCGTGCCAACCACGACGTGATTGCTCAATGTCGGGTGGCGCTTCCCCTTTTCTTTGCCGGTTCCGCCCAGCGTCACGCCCTGATACAGCAGGCAGTCGTCGCCGATGATCGTCGTCTCCCCGATCACCACACCCATCCCGTGATCGATGAAGAACCGCCGCCCGATCCGCGCGCCGGGGTGGATCTCAATCCCGGTCATCCAGCGCGAAAACTGGCTGATCACACGCGGCAGCAACGGGATGCGCCAGTTGTGAAACTTGTGCGCCAGGCGGTGCAGCAGGATGGCATGGAAGCCCGGGTAACAGAGGAAGATTTCCAGGACGCTCTTGGCGGCCGGATCTTCCCTGAAGATCGTGTCGATCTGCTCCCGGATGGTTCGTAGCATTGGTGACTTCCCCTGGAGGGACTTAGACCATTATGATGCCCTTGTCCGAAAAAAGACTCAGCCTCGCCGCCACCATTTACCAGGGTCGTCGAACTGGAAATGCGTCATTTGGGCAATCAGTTCCCCCGGTTCGGCTGCGGTGAGGATCATTTCGCGGTGCGCGCAGTGGATGAAGCCGTCCGCCACGGCCCGGTCCGCGAAGTCGAGCAGCGCGTCGAAGTAGCCGTTCACGTTCAGCAGCCCGATTGGTTTCTCGTGAAATCGAAGCTGCGCCCACGTCAGCGTCTCGAAGAGTTCGTCCAGCGTTCCGAACCCGCCCGGCATCGTGATGAATCCGTCGCTCAACTCATTCATCAGCGCCTTGCGGTCGTGCATGGACTCGACGACGCGCAACTCCGTCAACCCCGTGTGCGCCACTTCCTTTTCGACCAGCGCTCGCGGAATCACACCGGTCACCTCGCCTCCCGCCGCCAGCGCCGCATCCGCTACCGCGCCCATCAATCCGACGTGCGCGCCGCCGTACACCAGCGTCATGCCGCGGCGTCCGATCTCCGCGCCGAGCTTTCGCGCGGCGTCGAAATACGCCTGATTCGCATTGCTGCTTGACCCGCAAAAGACGCAAATTGTCTTCACTTTGTCCCGCCTCCGCGCGGGAACGCGTCGTTCGAGAACCCGATGCCCGCGCGCGTGTCTCGATGCCACGGTACCTTGAAGCGCAAGAGATTCGCCATGGAGCGCGACGGATTCAGGAACGAACGCACCATCATGCGCGCCCAGCGATTGTGAAACCGGCGCTCGAACGGCGTCACCAACGTCGAGTCCAGATAGTCCTCGGCCAGCAGCACCGCCAGACCCGCTGTCGGCGTCACCACCAGGTCCACCGCGCCTTTCGTCCCAGGCGCCATGCCCACATTGCCGATCCCGGGATCTCCCAACGGGCTCAGTTCGTAATGAGTGCTCGCTACAGCCGACCACGCCAGCGCCTTCATCCGGCTTCTCCAGTAGTCGCCCGACGAGAAGTCTACGGGAATGTACTTCTCTCGCGTGTGGTTATGCAGGTAGGTGTACCCGTACGTGGCGCCCTGGAGAGGATGAGCCACGTAATTTGCGATGAAGGCGTCTCCGTCGTCCCAGCCGCGAAATCCATTGATCGATTTGAAATAATCCCGGAAATACGCGCCCTTCAATTCATCTCGGGTTCCTTGCTGGAATCCCGCGCGGAACCCCTGCTGAACACCAAGAAACAGGGCATTCTGCCGGAGCAGTCCGCCCCAGTCCAGGCGGCCCTCCTTCGGCACTTCGTAGACGTATGGTCCTTCCTGGCTCTCCTGCGCATGGAGCCGGAGGGGTTGAAAGAGGAGAATGAGGGCGAAGACTGCGGGGACAATAAGATTCAAGAACCACCTTGCTGATTGGAGTCCGGCACGGAGTTGCGCCGCTTGGTTTCAGGTTGTCATAGTCCCGCCCCTCGCCACAATCCAGCCGCTGCAACCTTAGTGTGTGGAACGCTGTGATAAGATGCCGCTTCCGTCACGAGAACCAACCCAGGCTCCAACGCACTCTTCGACGGCCTGCTCGACGCGCCGTCTTCAAGCACCGTGCCATGCCGGCCATCCTGGGTTCCGCACGGCCACAGTTTTTGGTAAATCAGTTGGTGATTTCACCGAGAGAGAGAATTTCCACCATGTTTCGACGTGCTCTATCGCTGGCTGCCATCCTGGCCGCCGCCGTCGTGCCTGTCACGGCGCAACTCGGCATGTTCACTCCGGAAATGCGCAAGGAGATGACGCGCGCCTGGACCGGCGAGCGCTTCCCCGATGGCCGCCCCAAGGTTCCCGAAGATGTCCTGCGCCGCCTGAAAGAGACCACGGCCGAGGAGGCCTGGGGCACCTTGCGCGGCGCGGGCTACCGCCTCCAGTTCGAACGCGGCTGGAAGACCGTCAATGTCGAACCCAAAGGCGAGCGACTTGTCGGCCGCGCCGTCACTGCCGTCTTCATGCCGCTCCGCCCCGACCTCAACGACCACATCAACGACATGGGCAAGAAGGAGAACCGCGTCTCGCGCGGCCAGAACTCCTGGGTAATCGACACGCTCGTCAAGGACGACGTCATGGTGGTCGATCTCTTCGGCAAGGTCAAAGACGGCACCATCATCGGCGACAACCTCGCCACGTCGATCATGACCAAGACCGGCACCGGCCTCGTCGTCGACGGCGCTGTCCGTGATGTCTCCGGCATCTCCGAAATCAACGGCTTCAAGGTCTTCGCCCGCGACTTCGACCCTTCGGCCATCGCCGACGTCACGCTCACCGGCATCAACGTGCCCATCCGCGTCGGCAGCGTCACAGTGATGCCCGGCGACATCGTTCTCAGCGACCCGGAAGGCATCACCTTCATCCCCGCGCACCTCGCCGCCAAAGTCGCCGACGAATCCGAACTCACCCGCCTGCGCGACCAGTGGGGCCACCAGATGCTTCGGGAGCAGAAGTACACGCCCGGCCAGATCGACACGCAGTGGACGCCCACAATGATCGAGGAGTTCAACAAGTGGGCCGAAGCGAAGGGTTCGAAAGTCAAGATGCAGCCTCGCAGGCAGCAGTAATCCACCGGCAAAGGAGAACGACAATGACGAAGAAATGGCGTGAGAACCGCTTCAATAGCAGCCGCCGGCGTTTTCTCGGTGGGGCCGTGGGCGCCGCCGCGCTAGGGACCTTCTGGGCCGAGGACACCATCCAGGCCTGGCAGAGCAATGTCAAAACCGCCTCCAAGCCATCAGAGCTGAAGATCACCGATCTTCGCGTTGCCCACGTCGTTGGCGCCCCCATGCGCTGCCCGCTCATACGTATCGAAACAAATCAGGGCATCCACGGTTTGGGCGAGGTCCGCGACGGCGCCAGCCCCACCTACGCCCTGATGCTCAAGTCCCGCCTCATTGACGAAAACCCCTGCAACATCGACAAGATCTTCCGCAAGATCAAGCAATTCGGCTTTCACGCCCGCCAGGCCGGCGGAGTCTGCGGCATCGAGATGGCGCTCTGGGACCTCGCCGGCAAGGCCTACGGCGTCCCTGCCTACCAGATGCTCGGCGGCAAGTTCCGCGACAATATACGCCTCTACTGCGACACCACCGAATCGCACGACCCCAAAATCTACGGCGACCGCCTCAAGAAGCGCCGCGAGCAGGGCTTCACGTTCCTCAAGATGGACCTCGGCGTCGATCTCGTCGAGAACGTGCCCGGTTGCGTCAGCGCGCCTCTCGGCACGAACCAGCGCACGGCGAACCTCACCCAGCACATGTTCACCGGCATGGAGATCACCGACAAAGGCATCCAGATGATGGCCGATTATGTCGGCCAGATCCGCGAAGTCATTGGCTACGACATTCCGCTCTCCGCCGACCACTTCGGCCACATCGGCGTCAACTCCTGCATCCGCCTCGGCAAGGCCCTCGAAAAGTACAACATGGCCTGGCTCGAGGACATGATCCCCTGGATGTACACCGACCTCTGGAAGCAGATCACCGATCAGGTCAACATCCCGACGCTTACCGGCGAGGACATCTTCCTCAAAGAGCCCTTCATCGAGCTCTGCAAGCATCACGCTGTCGATATCGTTCACCCCGACTTAGCCAGCTCCGGCGGCTTGCTCGAAACCAAGAAGATTGGCGACGCCGCCATGGAGTACGGCCACGCCATGGCCATGCACTTCGCCGGCACGCCCATCTCCTTCATGGCCAATGTTCACTGCGCCGCCGCCACCGAGAACTTCCTGGCCCTCGAATTCCATTCCAACGAAGTGCCGTGGTGGGACGACATGGTCACCGGCATCGACAAGCCCATCGTCAACAAGGGCTTCGCCAAGGTGCCGGAGCGCCCCGGCCTCGGCATCGAATTGAACGACGAAGTCGTCAAACAGCATCTCGCCCCCGGCACCAGTTACTTCGCTCCTTCCTCGGAGTGGGACAAAGAGCGAAGCTGGGATCGCCTCTACAGTTAGCCTCCTCGGCTAAATTGGAAGTGTGCGAATCATCTTGATCATCGGCGCCCTGCTGCTCTTGCTCGGGGCGCC
The DNA here is from genome assembly GCA_050789245.1 of Bryobacteraceae bacterium. Taxonomy (GTDB): domain Bacteria; phylum Acidobacteriota; class Terriglobia; order Bryobacterales; family Bryobacteraceae; genus PNKE01. Next base: position 134,568 of record JBOZRR010000003.1, read on the forward strand.
CGCGGCTCTTTTCTTCCTTTCCTCTTCATCCGTCGTCGAACTCGTCCCTGCCGTGCAGGCGCTGGGGCCCGAGAACACGCTCAACATCCGCGTCGCCAATCCGCATGGCGCACGCGTCGTCCGCGTCTCGCTCGACCAGGGCCAGGCCCATTCCTCCTCAGGCGTTGAAGCGCCGCCCGACCGCTGGATGTTCTGGCGCTCAAAGCTCGAACCAAAGACGTACCAGGTGAAGATCTCCGCCGACCCGCGCATCGGCTTCAAGAGCGGCCCCGCGCGGCTTACCATCGAGGCCGTCTCCAACGACTTCCGCGGCCGTACGGACACCGTCACCGCCGACATCCCCATCACCCTTGAACCGCCCCGCCTCAGCGTCGACTCCCACCAGCACTACATCAATCAGGGCGGCGCAGAGCTTGTTACATTCACAGTCTCCGGCCACTGGACCGAGGCCGGTGTCCGTGTCGGCAACTACACCTTCCGCAGCTTCCCCATGCCCGGCGCCGCTTCGCCGAACGAACGCTTCTGCCTCTTCGCCTTCCCCTGGGACGTGCCCGCCACCACGCAGCCCATTGTCTTCGCCCGCAACGACGCGGGCCAGGAAGTCACCGGCACATTCTGGAACAAAATCACGCCCAAGAACTGGCGCCATCGCGACCTTCCTCTGACCGACGGCTTCATCGAGAAGGTCGTCAACGAACTCGACCCTGGCGGCCAAGGTTCTCCTCTCGACCGCTATTTGAAAATCAACCGCGAAATGCGGAAACAGAACAACGCCACGCTCGCCGCGCTGCGTCTCCAGTCCGAGCCGCGCGCGCTATGGTCTCCGCCCTTTCAGCAACTCTCCAACTCGCAGGTTGAGGCGCAGTTCGCCGACATCCGCAGTTACACGTACGAGGGCAAGAAAGTCGACGAGCAGACCCACCTCGGCTTTGATCTTTCGAAGGTCGCCCGTGCGCCCGTCGTCGCCTCCAACTCAGGCAAAGTGGTCCTCGCCGGTCCGCTCGGCATATACGGCAACTGCGTCGTCGTCGATCACGGCTACACGCTGCAGTCCATCTACGCGCACCTCAGCCAGATCTCGGTCAAGGCCGGGGATATGGTCGAGAAGGGCCAGCAACTCGGCAACTCCGGCGCCACCGGACTCGCCGGCGGAGACCACCTCCACTTCTCCATGCAAATCGACGGAGTCCAGGTGAACCCCGTCGAGTGGTGGGACAACCACTGGATCCAGGATCGAGTCCTCAGCAAACTGCCGCTTCCGGCGGCGCAATCATCAGCAGGTAAACAATGACACGCAGAGCCATCTTCCTGATGCTCGCCGCCGGCCTTGTCCTGGCCGCCGCGCCCAAGTACGATCCCAAAGCCGATCCCGCCAGCGATCTCGCGAAGGCGGTGGCCCAGGCGAAACTCGAAAACAAACACATCCTCATGGAGGTCGGCGGCGAATGGTGCGGTTGGTGCCACCGCATGCATGCCCTCTTTGAGCAAAACGAACCGCTACGCAAGCTCCGCGACATCAACTACGTCGTGCTGATGGTCAACTTCAGCGAGGAGAACAAGAACGAGAAGTTCCTCTCGCAGTACCCGAAGATCGAAGGCTACCCGCACATCTTCGTGCTCGACTCGAACGGCAAACTTCTCCAGTCTCAGAACACCGGGGACCTCGAGCAGGGCAAAGGCTACAACCTCGAGAGATTCACCCAGTTCCTCGAACGCTGGGCGCCAAAACGCTAAGCCCTGGGCAGTCTCCCGAGTACGCCCCGCAAGGTATATCATGCCCCTGTATGCGCACCCTGCTGCTCGCTCTCGTTTGCCTCATTCCGGCCGCCGCCCAGTCCGACGGCTTCCAGCCGCTCTTTGACGGCAAGTCCCTCAAAGGGTGGGAAGGTGATTCCCGCCTCTGGCGCGTGGAAGACGGCGCCATCGTCGGCTCCTCCGAAGGCAACAAGCTCACCGGCAACACCTTCCTGATCTACAAGACGCGCCCCTTCGGCGACTTCATCCTGCGCGCCAAGGTCAAACTGCGCAACCACAACAGCGGCATCCAGTTCCGCAGCGAGGAACTTCCTAATTACGTCGTCAAGGGCTACCAGGCCGACATGGCCCAGGGCAACTGGTGGGGCAGCATCTACGAGGAGAAGGGCACCCGCGGCGTCATGGTCAACGGCTGGAAGGGCAAGGCCGAGACCGTCGTCAAGCCCGATGACTGGAACGACGTCGAAATCACAGCCAAAGGCGATCACATCCAGATCCGCATCAACGGCATGCTCACCGCCGAACTCCACGACTCCGTGAAACTCGAAGGCATCATCGCCCTCCAACTCCATGCTGGCCCGCCGATGGAAGTTCGTTTTCGCGATATCGTCATCAAGCCCTTGTAATCGGGCGGGAGCATGACCTCCCGCCGCGCTCCACCCCGGCGCGTCGAGCCTCCCTGGATCGCAAGATACCCAAACTGGGCGATTGCCGCTTCCCGTCATAGGAGTACAATCGGCCCAATTTGGCCTCCGTGCCACAGGAAGAGAGGGGAACATGAAACGCACCACGATTGCGGCCATACTATCCCTGGCCGTTGTCATCGCCTGCGGAGTCGCCGCCCATGCCCAGTCCGCCTCCAAGGCGGATCCCGTCAAAGTCGATCCGAAACACTACAAAGTCGAGTTCGAAAACGAAAGCGTCCGCATCCTCCGAATCGCGTACGGGCCCGGGGAGAAGTCCGTCATGCACACCCACCCCAACGCCGTCGCCGTTTATCTCACCGACGGCCAGGCCCGCATGACCACCCCCGACGGCAAGTCCCAGGAGAGGCCCATCAAGGCCGGTACCACCGAATGGACCCCCGGCGGAACCCACCTCCCTCAGAACTCCGGCGCAAAGGCGTTCCAGTTGGTTCTGATTGAACTGAAGAAATAGCCCACCGGCCGGTGGCGCTTTTCAGACCCTCGCGCCACCGGCTCCGGGTCACAACGCCGAATTCCCGCACCCTACACCCATCGGGGGATAGCGCCGATCTGTGAATCAGGTTATATCTGAATCCGTCTCTCCGCTTCATTTACTGCATTTGCCCGCGGAAAGTCGACAGAAAGGTGCTGATAGTGCTCCTCATATCCTCCATCCGGCGTGGACTCACCCTGGCGGCAATGGCATCCTGCCTGCTCCCCCTGGCTCTCGCCTCTGAGCCGCAGTCCTCAGTCCAGCCCATCGACTGGAATAGCCTCACATCTTTGCGGAAATCGTCTCAGTCCGTCCGCCAAGCCTCGCTCGGCGCGAATCCTCGCCCGGTCTGGGTCTTCACCGGGGATTGGATCATCCCGCACTTTGCCGACGGCGGGCCCTGGCAGACCTCCATCGTTCTCACCAACTTCAGTAACTTCAACGCCAGGCTCAGTGTCTTCTTCATGGATGCGAATGGCGATGAGATGAAGGTCCCCATCAACGGGTACAACGAGGTCTCCGCGCTGCAAGTCAGCATCTCTCCGAACAATACCGTTCAGTTCGAATCCACTGGCACCGCGCCAAATCTCAAGCAGGGTTGGGTGCTCATCCTGCCCAGCGGCACTGAGAAATTCTCCGGCTTCGGCATCCTCCGCCAGCGAGTTGCCGGCCGGCCTGACTTTGAGGCCGTCGTGCCGCTCTCCAGTGCATTCGAGGCGCACACCATGCTCCTGTTCGACAACACTCGCGGTTTCGTCGTGGGCATGGCCATCGTCAATACCGACGTCGTCGCTTCCAAGATCAAGGCCATCATCCGCGCTCACGACGGCACATTAATCGCCGAGAAGGAGATTCAGCTCGGCTCCTTCAGCCACACGGCTTTCAACATCAAGGACCAATGGCCCGAAACCGCCAATCTCAGGGGCTCCATCGAATTCATATCGGACGGAGAAAGCATCTCCGTCCTCGGTCTCCGCTTCCACCCGGACGGCGCTTTCACCTCTTTCCATTCGCTGACGAACGTCGATTGGATCATCGGGCCAATCTAAACGCACGAACTCCACACGGGGCTCAGGCGGACCCGTTCCCTTGAGCCCCGCCGTCCCACGCCGGTGCTATCATCACCACAGCGTTCGGGACGCATCCGGTCCGCGGAAAGGGTAGAAGCCCAACCGTTCACCATCCGACAATCGCGCAACTTCTTTCAGCCCGGCATGCGGACAACGGGCGATGCGTTGAAAGGAGTTCGCCATGTCGAATCAGCCCCCGCGTCCCCTGCCTGACCGTCCCAACCTCCGCCACCTCAAAGACCAGGCCCAGGATCTCCTTAAAGCCGGTCGCGCCAAATCTCTCACCCACGCCCAGTTTCAAATCGCCCGGCTCTACGGCTTCGAAAGCTGGCCCAAGCTCAAGGCCCACATCGATTCGCTCGAAGAGATCGGCCAGCTCAAGCGGGCCATCGACACGAATGATCTTGAGCAGGTCAAATCGCTCATGACCCGCAATCCCGCGCTCCATCGCGCGCCTCTCGGCTATGGCCGGAACGGCCCTCTCACCTGGGTCGCCGAATGTCGCGTCCCCTGGGCGCCGCCCTCCCCGGAACGCCTCGCCATGGCGCAATGGATGATCGACAACGGCTCCGACGTCCACCAGGGAGGCGACGGCCCCCTCATGCGCGCGGCCCTCCGCGGCGAGCGCATCCCCATGATGGAGATCCTCGTCGCTCACGGCGCCAACGTCAACGCCGAATGGAACGGCGACTACCCGATCCTCTTCGCCCCCTGTGAATCCGTCAACCCGGACTCCATCCGCTGGCTCCTCGCCCACGGAGCCCACCCCAATTGCCCCAAGCCCGGCCGCCAAACTACAGCCATTGACTACGTCATCGGCACCTACGGCCGCTCCCCCAGGCTCGCCGAGTGCATCGATCTCCTCACCGCCGCCGGCGGCGCCACGCGCTACGATCTCCCCGGCGTCCTCGATGTCCTTCGCAACGACGCCAGCCGCCTCGCGCAGAAACTCGACGCCGATCCCGCCCTCGTCGACCGCCGCTTTCCCGATCTCGATTGCGGCAGCACCGCCGCCCGCCGACTCCTGCTTCAGGGCGCAACCCTGCTCCACGTCGCCGCGGAATACGGCAGCCTCGACTGTGCCCGTCTCCTCCTCGATCGAGGCGCCTCCCCGAACGCCCCCGCCCTCATCGACGAGTCCGGCATCGGCGGCCAAACGCCCATCTTCCACTCCGTCAGCCAGTACGGCGACTACGGCCTCCCCGTCACCCGTCTGCTCCTCGACGCCGGGGCAAGCCTTGCTCTACGCGTGAAAATCCCCGGCCACTACGACCGCCCCGCCGAGTTCGTCGAATCCACGCCCCTCGCCTACGCCCTCCAGTTCCCCGGCGAAGACTGGCCCGGCGCCAACGCCGAAACCGTCAAACTCCTCCGGGACCGCGGCGCGCCCTCATAGACTCACGTTGAACCAGAGGATCCCCTTACCGGCGATGCCCACCGCCATGCCCGCCATGTCCGCCGATCGGCACAGCCACGCCGACACGCACCGCCGGGCCTCCCCAATACCCGCCCCAGTACGGGCCCCAGCCCCAGTAAGGCCAGCCCCAACCCCAGCCCCATCCCGCCCCCACCACCACCGGCGACGCGTACCAGCCGTTGTACTCCGGACCCCGTTCGCGATCCATCATCTTGTCGCGCTTCTGCGCCCAATCGTCGAACGTATCCTTCTCGGATGCGGAGTCCAGGTTGCGAGCCGTTGCCGCATTCGAGCTCACGCGCATCATCTTGCCTGACTTCACCTTCACGTTCCCCGTGGGCGTCAGCACTTCTGCCTCGCCCTTCCGCACCGTGACGCTCGTGTTGTTCGCGTCAAACACCATCACACGGTAGATCCCGTCCTTCTTCGGGACCACATGTCCGCCCGGAGTCGTCAGGTCCACATCGGCGTCGCCGTGCTTCATCATCGTGTACGAGACATCCCCGCGCACCACCGACACCTGAAACGCCCGGTCGCCGATTTGCACCAGTTGCACCTCGCTCTCCGAGTTCAGCCGCAGGAAATTCGACCGGTCCAGCCGGATCTCGGCCTTCGAGTTGGCGTTGGTGCGAATCGAATCCCCGCCCACCAGCGGCACGCCCGCCTCGCCGCTCATCACGTCACCGCCTCCGGCGTGCTTCCAGATCACGTCCCCCGAAACCGCGCTGAGCCGCGCGACTCCGGTTCCGCGGGAACGCTCCCGGCTCGCCTGCCCGGTGGAATATCTGCCTTGCGACTGCTGCGTCGGGAAGGAACTCTGGTTCGACGGCGGCGCCGCAACAGCCACGGCCGTCCCCAGACTGAACATGATCAGAAGACTACGCATTTTCGATCTCATGGCACACGTCCTCGTGAGCTCCGGCTCACATCCACCTTTGGAGATGCACATGCGCTACCAAACCATCCGGTACTGTAAATACGGGACTTACGCCTCCCCCACGCCCCCTCGCCCTGGCCCAACTTCACCACTTGGCCGAATTCCACCACCAGTCCTTGTCAACGTCAGCCGAAAGCTAGGCTCAGTGACGGGAGAACCAGTCCAGCACTCTTCTCCTGAACTCCTCAGGCTCGGCGGCGGATGCCCCCGTGTGCCATGCGCCGGGCACCAGCCACAGCGACGCGCCCTTGTTCTCCTTCGCCAACTCGACCGAGTGCGCTGGCGGCGTATCGCGGTCGCCCAGGCCGTGGATCAGCAATACAGGTGTCGAAACCCGCCGCATCGATTCGAGCGGAGACGCTTCCCGCAGGTCCATCCTGTAGCGCACTCGAACGTACAGAAGTGACCCCCAAACCACCGCTTTCGCCGCCGGCATTGCGATGACCGAAGGCAGGCCGGAGGCCTTGGAGACCCGGTACTCGGCGACAGCGGGAAGATCCCGATAAGCGCACTCCGCAACTATCGAGCGGAACGGTGAGCCGGCGCCTGCCGCCTGAATCAGCACGGCCGCCCCGAGCGATTCACCCAGTCCATACATCTCCACGCATCCCTGGTTTTGAAGCCACTTCGCCCACTGCAGCGTGTCGTACTTCTCCACCAGCCCATAGGCGATCGGCTCACCCCCGCTCGAGCCATGCCCCCGGCTATCCGGAACAAGAACCGCGTAGTCCGACTCCAGGAACAGTGGCGCAAGCCCCGCTGCGCCTGTTCGCGAATCCGCAACCCCATGCAGCACCATCACGCATCGCCGTGACCCATGTCCACGAGCCAGAAACCATGCGTCGAGCCGCGCACCGTCGCTGGCTCGCAGGCTCACCTCCCGAACTGTCGTTCCTGCGGGAAGGCGTTCAGTAGCGAGCCTCGGTCTCTGACGTCTCACCCGCAACGCGCCCTCCGCCACCATCCCCGACACCAGCGCGAACGCGCAGGTCATCAGGACTACAACTGCGAATAATCGCTTCCAGGTCATCCTTCAACGGAACGCATCTGCTGCCCGCAAAGTTCCGCACGAAGGGGTGGACGGGGCTCGGCCGCGAACCCAGCCAACACGTCATGTCGATCCGCTGTGTCTGCAAGACATGCGAAAATGATAAAGATGTGTCTATTCTGTAGATGACGCTCTGAATCGACCACTTGAATGAGAAGAATCAGTCTGTCCCACTTTCTCGCTTTTTCTCCAAACAAGATGAATACACGTGTTTGCCTTGGCTCCGAAGTGGGTTACCAGCCATGACTGCGACCGAGTGGGCAGCGTGGTTCGGGGCAGTGACCGGCTCAGGTGCTCTCCTTTGGGACATCTACAAATGGAAGACGGCGGGCCCAAAGCTGAGGGTTCGCGCTTCTGCCGGCTGGCGGCTGATCTCAGAACCGCCTGATTCAACCACTTATATCAATGTCGAAGTGTCGAACGTGGGTTCGGCGGCCACGACGCTCAAGGAGCTTGCATTTAGACCTGTGCCTACTTGGTGGCAGCGAGTTACGCGTAGCGCATCACCCCGACAATACACGGTGTTAAATCCCCTCTTTGCGCGCTCCTTGCCCCTCAAGCTAGAAGCAGGAGAACGATGGAGTGGGTTCGCGGTCCAAGACGGGAAACTGGATGAACTGCTCCGATGCCGCCGTCTGCATTGTCTTGTCTATCACAGCTATTCGGAGGAACCCGTTGTGTCGAAAGTGAAGATGAGTGAGGGCGACAAGCAGATGGCAGCGGCACAGGTGACGACAGAAGATCTGGGAACTGGGCAACATGGCGGTATTAGGGGACGACGGTAGCCGACCGGACCTGCTCGAAACCGGGACAGTCTACCACGGGCGCTGCTGGATGCAACCGGAACGGAAATCTAGGGGCCAGAACCAGCTTCTCGCCCGCTTCCTACATCGGCTGGGTCCGCATCCGCACCGGCGGGCGATAGCACGAATTGAGGTTTTGAGATTCGAGCAACCAGCTCGTGTGACCCCTTCTTCCGAGCCCCCATTCAATCGGCACCCTGCAACACCAACCACTTGCCTCCAGTGAAATATCGGATGACGGACGCCTTGCCAAGAAAGGCATCTTCGATTCCCTGATGATCCAACGTCCTCGGCATCCGTCCGTGGGGATCGCCATATTTCTTTTGGTACCAGACGATGGATTCCCTGTCAGCGACCCCGATGCCCCGTGAATAGCCCCACTCATCTGGTGTCACGCGCTGCACAGATGCTTCGTCCTGGGCGGCCCCAATCGAAGCAACTTCCTTCGTTTCGCCGTTCCAAAACACCAGGATGGAAGAGGCGCCGCCACGCGAACACACCACCGCCCAGTCCTGCTGGCCCGGTCGCGCAAACTCCCCGCGAATCACATTGTGCGGTCTTGGATCGACCGTATGCTGCGGGATCGTGCAGCCCCGCTTGTTCAACTCCCGAAGAACAGGATCCGGAAGCTCCCTGAATACTTCCGGTTTTAGACGCACTATCCTTGGTTCCCCTGCCCCGAACTGACCCGCCATGGCGCAGAAGACGAATCCGGCCAGCAACCCTCTGGCCAACATCAGCGATATCCAATTGCCGATCACACTCCTGATTCTGAGCGGAGTGGAGGGCCGGGAGAATCCCAAAAACGCTGTACGAAGGCGCCCAAGAGTCATTCCTTCGAAAAACCAGCCGCCGAGACCTGCGGCTAAATTGGGCTAAATTGGGACATCGAATCTTCCCAGATCGTCCTGGAAGTCCTACGCCCACGCGACGCCCGCAGTAACCTGGACATGGGGCACGGTGATGACTGGTCGATTGATCTCAATCACCAGCGGCGACACAACGGTCGCCTTCACCTACTACGCGGCGGGCCGGATTGCCACCAGGAAGCAGACGACGGCCGGGCAGCAGTACCCTTTCAGCTACAGTTACTACCTCGACGGCAGTCTGCACACGCAGACCTACCCGAGCGGGCGAGCGCTGACTTACGGAATCGACCTCACGGCCCCGCTGACCTCGGTGACGGGCCAACTTGGCGGCCAGACCAAGCCGTACGGTTCATCTGCCAGCTAAGCAGCCCGCAGTGGGCGGACCAGCGTCAACTTGGGCAACGTGTTGGTGGAGCGTTGGTCGCACATCGCCTCGCGGCAGCAGCCGTGGCGGATTCAGTTGGGGACCGAGGCGGTGCCCAACTCGGTGGACGAGTGGCTGAACGACTACTGTCCCTCGGCGCTGTTCGTGGTTGCACTAAGATGAACACGTGGTCTACGACATGGCAGCCAACAGTTCTGGGGGCCTTGCCTTCCCGGCGGATTTAGACATCCTGGCGGCGGTTTTCAAGAACCTTGCGGTGGGTGTGATCGTCTGCGATACGGAAGGGCGCTTTGTATTCTTCAGCCCAGAGGCTGAAAGGATACTCGGCATCGGCGCGATGCACGCGGAGTTCGCCTCTTGGTCTACCACCTATGGCTGCTTCCGGCCCGACATGGACTCAGTCTATCCACCAGAGGAGCTGCCGCTCGCCCGGGCCATGCGCGGGACAGAAGCGCTGCACGAGTTGATCTTCATCAGAAACCCGCAACGGCCAGCGGGCCTTTGGATTGACGCCAGCGCGACGCCGCTGCGAGACAGTGCCGGCACGCTTTGCGGTGGTGTTGTTGTTTTCTCCGATGTCAGTGTGCCCGAGAACCTGTTACGTAGCAAAGCATCCGTTGCGGCATTCCTGAAACCCACGCGAAACCCAGACGATTCGACTGAGGACCGGCCTGACCTTGTTTCTGAGCGTTTCGCCCGGTTTCGCACGATGTACGATCAAATGGCCAGAGCGGTCGAGCAGACTGCCGACAGCATCCTAATCACCGACAGCCGGGGAACCATTGAATACGTCAATCCCGCCTTCGAGAAGACAACCGGGTACTCCGCTGCGGAGGTACTCGGGCGGAAGCCCAGTATCTTGAAATCCGGAGAGCACGACGCCAGGTTCTACCGGGACCTTTGGGACATACTCATTTCAAGCGAACCCTTCCGGGGGACCATCATCAACCGCAAGAAGTCGGGTGAGCTGTTTTGGTCCGAGCAGACGATTAGTCCGATCAAGGACCACGCTGGGGCGACCACTCACTTTGTCTCAGTGCTAAAGGACATGACCGCGCTCAGGAAGAAGCAGCAGCAGGAGTTTCACATGGCATTGGCGCGGGAACTCCAACAGCGGTACTACAGCGTTACGGCGTCGCTGCCGGGCTTCGACATCGCTGCCGCGGCCTATCCCGCGGATGAGACGGGTGGCGACTATTTTGATTTCGTTCCGCTGCCCGACGGCTCGCTTTACATCGTCCTCGCCGACATCGCTGGTCACGGATTTGGGTCCGCCTTTGTGATGGCGGAAGTGCGTGCTTCTTTGCGGGCCTATGCGACGATATCGCCGGACATCCCGTCTCTCCTCGAGCGAATCAATCGTTCCCTCCTGGCCACCCTCGGCGGAGGTCGATTCGTTACGATGTTCCTGGGCCGCATCGACCCGCAGAAGCGTTCACTGGACTATGCCAGTGCGGGACATGTGTCAGGATACGTGTTGCGCGATTCTGGCGATATGGAAACCGTACTCGACAGTACTGCGAAACCTCTGGGAATGTTCCCCGATCAGGAGTTCTGCTTGGGTCTTACGGTTCCGCTGAAGCGCGGAGACACAATCCTGCTCTTGACGGACGGGATCACAGAGTCGATGAATGTAGATGGCGCCGAGTATGGAGCCAAGGCCGCGCTTGACTTCGTCCGAGGTCAGCAGCGGAGTACAGCGCGTGAGTTGGTGCAGGGGCTCTACCACTCCACCCGTTGCTTCGCGGGCACTACGCCGCAGACGGACGACGTCACGTCAATCATCTGCAAAGTCGAGTAATCGAGCGTGCATCAGCAGGCTGCTGGCTGATAAGGACTCCGTCCCCTTCACCGGCTCCTCAAACCGCACCCCCTGGCCTCTCACGAAGCCCGGCGGACGGACGCCATACTTCGATGCCCCCCATGACATTCCTTCGAAACACCAACCACCGAGACCCTGTAAAATCAATGATTTGCCACTCCTCGGCCCGTCGACGCGAAAACACCGTGGAGGGCGGGCCTCCAGACCGGCATGGGACGTCCACGTCCCGCCAGACCCGCGAAACATGTTTCATCCCCCGTTTGTGGCCTGCGGGCCATGGGGCATTCACAACAATCTTCATCAATAAAACCAATAACTTCTGGAAAAACACTTGGCGCCATGCCCTATACTCTCTCCCTTGGCGATACCCTCGCCGGACTGGACGCAAACCAAGTGTCCGAAAATGGGACTAGGTTCGTTTCGCAAGGCGTGCATTGCGCACGAGATTGCGCGCGAATCGGTCCCGCATGATCCTTGAAAAATGAATAACCGGCCTCCGTCAGGTGGCCGGTCGGTTTAGGGAAGCAATAAAGGCTGGCGGTGAGGGTGGGATTCGAACCCACGGAACCCGTAAAGGTTCAACGGTTTTCGAGACCGCCCGATTCAACCACTCTCGCACCTCACCGTACACCAGATTAGCATGCTCACAGCGGCAGCCGGGCGTACTCCTCGATCAGCCGCTCGGCGTGCCGCAGCGCCTCCTCGGACAGGCGTTGACCCGACAGCATCCGCCCGATCTCCCGCACCCGCGCGGCACGGTCCAGTGGTTCCACTTCCACTACCGTCCGGCCCTTCTGCTCGCTCTTGCTTACCACCATGTGATGGTCGGCAAATCCAGCGATTTGAGGCACATGCGTGACGCACAGCACCTGGTTGCCCGATGCGATCTTCTTCAGTCTCCGCCCAATTGACTCCGCCGCCGCACCGCCCACGCCCGAGTCCACTTCGTCGAAAACCAGCGTCCTCGGTACCGCCGGAGCAGCCGCCGGCACCGTACAGGTCTTCAGAGCCAGCGCGATCCTTGACAGTTCGCCGCCGGAGGCCACCTTGTCCAGCGGTCGCAGGTCCTCGCCGACATTCGCGGAGACCATAAACTGAATGGAATCAATGCCGTGCGGCGTTGGCGGCGCCTCGGCGAACTCCACTCGGAAACGCGTCCCCTTCATCGCCAGCGAGCCCAGCTCATGCTCGATCTTCTTCTCGAGCTGCCGGGCGGACTTGCGGCGCAACTCCCGGATCTCTCGAGCGCACTCCCGGTACAACTGCTCACTCTTCTCGATGGCCGTCTCGAGTGCCGCGCGCCGCTCGCTCGACAGCTCCACCGACGAAAGCCTCGATCGGACCGTTTCGAGGAACGCGAGAATCTCTTCGAGCGTGTTGCCGTACTTGCGCTTCAGCTTCTCGATCTGCGCCAGCCGCGACTCGACGTGATCCAGCCGGCCCGGGTCCGCCTCCAGCACGCCCAGGTAGTGGCGCAGTTCGTGCGAGACTTCGTTGACCGCGATCTGTGCCGGGCGCAGCATCTCGACTAGCGAGGCAAGGTTCTCGTCGATGCGGGCCAGTTCCTCCAGGCGCTTCAAGGCGTGCGAGATCGACGAAGCCGCCGACGTCTCGGACTCCGACAGCGCGTCGTAGGCGGCCGAAACATTCTCGGAGAGTTTTGCAACATTCCGCAGAATGCGCCGCTCGTTCTCGAGCTGCTGATCCTCGCCCGGCGAGAGCTCGAGCGCCTCGATCTCCTGCGACTGCATGCGCCACAGGTCGGCCATGCGCAGCGTCTCCTGCTCGGAGCGGATCAGTTCGTCCAACTCGCGCCGAGCCGCCTGCCAGTCGCGGTAAAGCGAGGCGAGCTTCTCGAGCCGCTGGCCTGAGTCCCACGCCGAGTCGAGGATCTCGCGCTGCGCATCGGAGGAAAACAATTTTTGCTGATCGTGTTGTCCGTGAATATCGCCGAGAAACGGCGCCAGATCTTTGAGAAGCGAGACCGTCACCGGCCGGCTGGCCACGAACGCGCGCGACTTGCCGCCGTTCAGCACCTCGCGCTCGACCAGCAGTTCGCCATCCTCCGGCTCGATGCCCGCGTCGCCGAGAAGGGCTTGCAGCGCCGTGTCGTCCGGCAGCGCGAAAATGCCGGAAACAAAGGCCCGCGGGGCTCCGGAGCGGATCAGCTCCGCCGAAGCCCGGCCGCCGAACAACAGCCCGAGCGCATCGACGACCAGCGATTTGCCGCTTCCGGTTTCGCCGGTGAGGGCGTTCAGCCCGGGGTGCAGGCGCAGCCTGAGGCGTTCGACGACGGCGAGGTTTTCGACGACCAGCTCAACGAGCATTCAGCGAAATTATAAAGGTTCGCTGTAGCCCAACGGCAGCCCTCGCGCGTCAAAAGGCGAAGAAGCAGGCGGACACGCTTCGCTATGATGGTTGCTTAAGAACCTGAGGGAGCGTTCGATTGTCTTACACATTTGTTGGCGCCTTCCTGCAGCTCTCAGTCTGGGAGCTCGTCATGCAGGCATCCCCGACCTCCAAAGCTGTCCTGGCGCTGCTGCTGGTGGCGTCCCTAATGAGCTGGACGATCATCCTTGCGAAACATAAGCAGTTCAAAATGTCGTTGCAGACGAACCGCTCGTTTCTGCGCGCCTTTCGCAAAGCGCCCACTCTCGACTCGGTGGCCGTCGCCGTCGAGCAGTTCCGCGCCGCGCCCCTGACCGTCGTTTTCGACTTCGGCTACCAGGAGGTTTCGCGCCAGACGCAAGCGAAAGGCACTGTTTCAAACAAAGTCGCCCTCGAGCGTTCTTTGCAGCTCGGCATCAGCGAGGAGATCGCCCGGCTTGAACGGAACATGAGCTGGCTGGCCACCACCGCCACAGTGTCGCCGTTCGTCGGCCTCTTCGGCACCGTCCTCGGCATTATCGACGCATTTCAGGGCCTTGGCATGGCCGGCAGCGCAAGCCTGCGTGCCGTCGCCCCCGGCATCTCCGAGGCGCTCATCGCCACCGCCGCAGGCCTGGCCGCCGCCATCCCGGCCGCCATCGCCTACAACCAGTTCGGGCACCGGATCAAGGAGATCACGGCCCGCATGGACGACTTCTCGCTCGAATTCATGAACATGGCCGAGCGCGTCTTCGAGGATTAGAGGCAAAGGGGAACCCGATGGCCTTTTCCTTCCAGAACGGCAACGGCAATGGACGCCGGCGCGGCGGCACGCCGTCGCTGTCGGAGATCAACATCGTTCCGCTGGTGGACGTCGTTCTCGTGCTGCTGATCATCTTTATGCTCACCGCGCACGTCATGGAGTTTGGGCTGGAAGTGGAAGTGCCCAAGGTGCGCATGGTGCGGGACAGCGCCCAGGAGTTGCCCGTGGTCAGTATCAAGAAGTCCGGAGAGCTCTACCTGAACGAGTCCGAGGTGAACATCAACCTGCTGGCGCAGGAAGTAAAGCGCAAGTTCCCCGGCCAGAAAGCCATCTATCTGCGAGCCGACCGCAGCACGATCTACGATCCGATCGCCCAGACGGTGAGCGTCCTTGGCGAGGCAGGATACGATGTCCGGCTGGTGACGCAGCCGATGGACGAAGGCAAGTAAGCCAGAAGAGATGCGGCACGTCGATGTACTGGAAGAGCAGGATTCGCTGAGGGGCCCGTTCCTCGGCTCGCTCTTCGTGCACCTCGGCGTCTTCGGTGCGATCGCGGCGGCGACCGTCGTTCCGTTCTTGAACAAGTCCGAACCCTGGGGCACTCCGGATGCGATGGGCGGCAGCGCGGTCAGCATCTCGGCGGTGAAGTCGATCCCGATGCCCGGCCGGACCGGCCCTATCCAGCGCGTCGCCAACGACACGAAATCGCAAGTGCCCGCGCCGCCCAAGCCGGAACCGAAGCGGCATGTGGCGAAGGAAGACCCCACCGCGATCGCGCTCAAATCGAAGCGCGCCACGGAGCGAGAGAAGCCGCGAGTGACGCCGACGGGAAGCTCTGCGCAGAAGCAGGAGTATGCGAGCAACCAGTTGACGAGCCGCGAAGGCGCGGCGGCCTCGTCGCCGATCTTCGCCCCGGCGCCCGGTTCGGGCGGCGTCGGTGTCGGCACGGGCGCGCCGTTCGGTTCGATGTTCGGGGCCTACGCCAGCCTGGTGCGCGACCGCGTCGCGCAGCGCTGGCGGACGGACCAGGTCGACTCCCGGCTCAATACGCTGCCGGCGGCGATTGTCACTTTCGAAATTATGCGCAACGGTCAGGTGAAGAACGTGCGCGTCATTCAGTCCAGCGGCAATCGCGCGCTGGATTACTCGGCGGAGCGGGCGGTTTTTGAGGCCTCTCCGTTTCAGCCTCTGCCGGTGCAGTACTCCGGCAATACAGCAACCGTGGAGTTCCTCTTCAAGCTGCAGAGATGAAAAAACTGATTCCCATCATCGGCACAATCGGCCTGCTTCTCGGCGGAGCCGCGGCGTGGTCACAGCGTCAGAGCAACATGGTCCTGGAGATCAGCGGCGGAACGCGCGCCAAGATCGCGCTGCCGGATTTCCGGGGCGGCGGCTCGGCGGCGAAGTTCGCCGACCTGTTCAACCGCACGGTATTCGAGGACGTTCAGCGCTCCGGCATGCTGGACATGGCGGCGAAGAGCTTCTATCCGCTGAACCCGCCGCAGCAGGAGTCCGACTTGCAGGCCGCGCCCGCCGGACGCGCCACCACCTGCGGCGGACGCTGTCTGAAGGACTGGTCCGGCCCGCCGGTGGAGACCTCCTACCTCGGCTTCGGCTACCTCGCCGAACAGGGTGGACAGATCGTCGCGTTCGGCCATTTGTACAACACGACTGTTCCTGACATCGCCGGCGCGAAGCTGTTCCGCAAGCTGTACAACGGCCCGATGACGGAAGAAGGCGTCCTGAAAGTGGCGCACGAATACGCCGCGGACATCCTGAAGCAGTTCGGCGCCGAAACGCTGGCCGGCTCGAAGATCTACTTCGTCTCGGACCGGGGAGGGAAGGGGACGAAAGAGATCTGGGCCATGGATTTCGACGGCTCGAACCAGCGGCAGTTGACGCGCTTCGGCTCGATCTCGACGATGCCGTCGGTGTCGCCGGACCACCAGCGCCTGGCGTTCACGACGTACGCCGAGGGCCAGCCGAAGATCAAGGTGATGTCGCTCGAGACGTTCCGCTTCCTGCCTTTCATGAACCCGCAGGCTTCGTTGAATGCGACGCCTTCATTCACGCCGGACGGCAACGAGATCTGGTTCGCGTCGTCGGTCGGCGGCTATTCCTCGCAGATCTACAAGGCGGGCGTGAGCGGCGGGAACCTTCAGAGGATGTCGAATTCGCGTGCCATTGAGGTGGAGCCGAAGGTGAATCCGAAGACGGGTGCAGACGTCGTCTTCGTTTCCGGACGCGGCGGTCCTCAACAAATCTATAGAATGAATATAGACGGCGTCGGCGCGGAGCGCCTGACGACCGGAGAAGGCGAGGCCGCCAACCCGGCCTGGCACCCTAACGGACAGCACATCGCGTTCAAGTGGACCAGGGGGTACGCCCCCGGCAACTGGAACCTCTTTATTATGGATGTGGCCTCCCGCGAGACCGTGCAACTCACTCACGGCGCCGGGAGGAATGAGAATCCGAGTTGGGCGCCGGACGGGCGGCACCTTGTTTTCTCCTCGAACCGGAGCGGTCGATTCCAGATCTACACGATGCTGGTGGACGGCACCGACGTGAAACAGTTGACCACCGCCGGCAACAACACGATGCCGGTGTGGGTGAAGTAGCGCCCGAAGCGAGTGATACTGGGGCGCTCATGACATGAATGGAAAGAAATCAAGTATAGAGACGGACAGGGAGGCTCAGGACCCTCGATGAGATTGCGACACACTGCAACAATTCTGCTTTCAATTGGTTTAATGACTTTTGCCGTTGGCTGCAAAAAGAAGCAGCCGGTAGCGCCGCCGCCGCAGGCGCCGGTGGTGACCTCGACGGAGAAGGGACCTGCGGCGGTCATCAACAGTTTCACCGCCGAACCCTCGACGATCGTGCGCGGTGAATCTTCGACGCTGCGCTGGTCGGTTTCGAACGCGACGGAAGTGACAATCGACAACGGCATCGGCACGGTGCCCGCGACGGGCAGCCGCCAGGTTTCGCCCGCGCAGAACACGACCTACCGGATGGTGGCCAAGGGCGGCGGCGGAGACGCGATCTCCGCGGTGACCGTGGCTGTGACGACGCCTCCTCCGCCTCCGCCGCCTCCGGCGGCGAAGTCCGCTTCGCTGTTGGAGCGTCTGCAGAAAGAAGTGCAGGACGTATTCTTCGACTACGACAAGAGCGAAGTTCGCGAAGATGGGCGGGCGACGCTGCAGCGCAATTCCGATGCCATCAAGGCGATCCTGAACGACTTCCCGTCGGCGGTGATCTCACTGGAAGGCCATTGCGACGAGCGCGGTTCGGCCGAGTATAACCTCGGTCTGGGCGACCGCCGCGCCACTTCGGTCCGCGAATTCCTGACGCAGTTGGGTGTTCCGGCCGACCGTCTGAAGCCGATCAGCTACGGCAAGGAGCGGCCCTTCTGCACGGATGCGTCCGAGTCCTGCTACCAGCAGAACCGCCGAGTTCACTTCGTGGGCGTCGAGTAGCAACGCCCGCTGGCGAAACCAAACAAACCGCCCGCCGGAGCCCCGGACCGACCGTCCGGCGCCCCGGCGGGCGATGAAGCCACAGGAGCTGACATGACGATGACGAGAGTGATCCTGCCGCTGGCGGCGCTGGCCGTGCTCTCCGCCCCTGCCGGATTCGCGCAGAAACGCGAAATCGCGCAGCTTCAGCGAGACATCGCGATCCTGCAAGACGAGATGCGGACCAGCATCAAGCAGCAGAACGAGCGACTGGCCGCCCTCGAGTCGATGTTGAAGACTACGCTAGACCAGATCAATGCCACCAACCGGTCAGTGACTGTGCTTGACAACAGCCTGCGCACTCGGATGGAGCAGGGGCTGACGAAGTCGATGGCGGGGATGGGTGCGAAGGTGGACACTCTTGCGGAGGACTACCGCTATGTCCGCGAAACGGTGGCTGAGTTGAATTCGAAGCTGACGAAGATTTCGTCGCAGGTGGCCGACTTGGACAACGCCATCCGGACGATGCAGGCGCCGCCGGCGCCTCCGGCTGGAGCGCCAGGCGTCGCCCCCTCGGCGTCGGGCCCCCCGCAGGGCGTAACGGCGCAGAGCCTGTATCAGGACGCGCTGCGCGACAAGTCGGCAGGCAACAACGACCTGGCGATGCGCCAGTTCAACGACTATCTCTCCTGGTTCGGCGGCACGGATCTGGCTCCGAACGCGCAGTATTACATCGGCGAGATCTTCTACAACCAGAAGGAATTCGACAAGGCGCTGCAGTCGTTCGATGCGGTTCTGGAGCGGTTCCCGAAGAATGCGAAGACGACCGACGCCCGATTCATGAAGGGGCGTACGCTGGTGCGGTTGGGCCAGCGCAACGAGGGTGCGGAGGAGTTTCGCGCAATCATCAAGGAAGCGCCGAACAGCGAACTGGGGCGGCGGTCCCGCGACGAACTGCGCGCGCTCGGGTTGAGCACCGGCGCACCAGCGACGAAGCGCCGGTAGGCGCCGGGCGCCGATTCGGGGAGGTGAGCGATGGAAACGAACTTGGAAGCCGCCGGGCTTGAAGCCAGACCGCCTTTGACCACCTACGAAGGCCTGGCCAAAATGATCGACCACTCGCTGCTCCGGCCAGAACTGACCGACGAGCAGGTGCTGGAGGGCTGCGGTCTCGCGCAGCGCTACGACGTGGCCAGCGTCTGTGTGCGGCCTTCCGATGTCGATTTGGCGGTGCGAACTCTGAAGGGCACTTCCGTGGCCGTGGGCAGCGTGGTGGGCTTTCCGCACGGCGGTGCGACGACCGCGGTGAAGCTTTACGAGACGCGCGACCTGATCCGCCGCGGCGCGACTGAGATCGACATGGTGCTGAACATCGGCAAGCTGATCTCCCGTCAATTCCAGTACGTCGAGACCGAGATTCTACAGATCTCGCAGGCCTGCCACGAGTCCGGGTCGTTACTGAAAGTGATCTTCGAGAACGCCTACCTCACCGAGGACCTGAAGATCATCGCCTGCAAGATCTGTAAGCGCGCCGAGGCGGATTTTGTGAAGACCTCGACCGGCTTTGCGCCGTCCGGCGCGACGCGCGAGGACCTGATCCTGATGAAGCGCGTGGTGAAGGATGTCTGCCGGGTGAAGGCCGCCGGCGGGGTGCGCACACTCGATCAGGCTCTGGAAGTCTACGACCTGGGCTGCGACCGCTTCGGTGCGACGCAGACCGCCGCCATCCTGGATGCGTGGAAAGCGCGGCTCGCCGAGCAGCAGGCGCCAGCGCACATACCACAGAGCTGAGCCGTCCCCAACCGCCTGCCGCATGTCGCATGATATTCTCTGTAGAACCTTTTTGGAATGCTCTTGCGAAACACACTGCCGCGAATATGTATTGCGTTGGGTCTACCGGACACAGGCAGGCTGTTAGAGCATGCCAGACGAGAAGCGGCCGCGGGTGAGCGGTTCCTCGAATTCCGCCTGGACTACCTCCCTTCGCCGGATCAGGGCTTCGAAGTCATTCGCCAGATCCTGAAGGAGTACCCGGACTGCTGGATTCTGGCCACCTGCCGGCGCCACCAGAACCATGGGCGTTTCAATGGCAGCATCGAGGATCAATTGCGGATACTGGGCGGCGCGATCGACGCCGGCGCCAAGGCCGTGGACCTCGAGATCGAGAGCGCGGAGATGGTGCGCTCGAGGCTGCGGGATCTGGAGGGCAAGGCCGTCGCGGTGGTGTCGTACCACAACTTCGAAGGCACACCCGCGATGGACCCCGTCGTCCGCCGGCTGATGAAGGTTCCGGCGGACGTCTATAAGATCGTCACCACGGCGCGCAAGCCCTCTGACAACCTGCGTGTTCTCGCGCTGTCGAAGGCATATCCGAAGGTCCCGATGGTGCTGCTGGTGATGACGGAGACCGGCTTCCCGTCTCGAGTGCTGTCGATGGTGATGGGCGGGCTCTACACGTATGCCACGCCTTCGGCCGCGGACGGCACTGCGGCGGGGCAGGTGTGCGCGCGAGTGATGCGGCAGTTGTACCGTGTCGACAAGCTGTCGAAGAACTGCAAGATCTTCGGAGTCATCGCGGACCCGGTTCGGCACTCGATCTCGCCCGCAGTCCACAACCGCGCGATCCAGTCGAAGCGGGTGGACGGGCTGTACTTGCCGTTCCTGGTGTCGCCGCTTCAGCTCAAAGACTTCTTCATCTTCGCCGAGAAGCTGCCACTGCATGGTTTCAGCGTGACGATTCCGCATAAGCAGCGGATCATCCGGTACCTAGACCATGTCGATCCGCTGTCGAAGCGGATCGGCGCTGTGAACACCGTGTGGCGCAAGGCAGGAAAGTGGCGCGGAACAAACACCGATGCTGGCGGCGTGCGGGTCCCGCTCGAAAAGCGGCTGCGCGTCGGGAAGAGCCGCGTGCTGGTGGTGGGCAACGGAGGCGCCGCGCGGTCGGCTGCATTCACACTGGCAGACGCACGCGCGCAGGTCTTCATCACCGGCAGGAATCCCGACCGGGTACGGGCTTTGGCGAAAGCGTGCGGCGGAACGCCACTGATGCCGGATGCTGCCGAGCAGGACAACTTCGACGTGTTGATTCACGCCACGCCGCTCGGCATGTGGCCGCATCCGGAGCAGTGCTATTTCCACGACAGGATCCCGGCGGATCTGGTCTTCGACCTGGTCTACACGCCGATGGAGACAATGCTCCTTCGGCGAGCGCGCGAGGAAGGCAAGGAGACGATCTGCGGCATTGAGATGTTCGTCGAGCAGGCCCTTGAACAGTTTGAGTTGTTCACCGGCGTACCGGCACCCCGTCAGGTGATGGAGAAGGCCGCGCGAGAGGCCATCGCAGAGCAGGAAGCCATTACCGCTGCCGCCCGCGGAGGCTGCTAATGCGCGATTCACGGGGCGTGACCCGGCGCGGGCTTGGCGCCTTGATGGCCGGCCTCGCAATGCCGCGCGGCGCGGTGCAAGCCCAGCCGGCGGCGCCCGCTGATGAGTTGACCGCCGCGCGCGAGAGGTTGGCGCAACAGGTGAAAGCCATTCGGGCGGTGAAGGTCGCCACGGGCACTGAGCCCGCATTCCAGTTCAAGGCGTGATCCCATGGCCGAATTCCCCGAGGAGCTGTTTTACTCGACACTGACAGAGTTGAACGGCCGGCTCCTCGCGCGGGAATTCACGGCGGAGCAACTAGCCAAGGCCTATTGCGAGCGACTGGAGAAGCGTGGGCCGCGATTGAACGCGCTGGCCCTGATGCTGCGCGACGAAGCGGTTCGCAAGGCCAAGGACGCCGATCGCGAACTGAAGCGCGGGCGGACTCGCGGAGTCCTTCAGGGCATCCCCTACGCCGTGAAGGATCTGATGAGCGTCGCCGGCAAACGCACGACATGGGGTGCGAAACCGTACGCCGAACAAGTATTGGATGTCACGGCCACGCCGATCGCGAAACTGGCGAAGAGCGGCGCGGCGCTCTGTGGAAAACTCGCGATGGTGGAACTTGCGGGCGGGGGCGGGTACCGGTACGCCAAGGCATCATTGACGGGCCCAGGACTAAACCCATGGGACCGGACCAAGTGGGCCGGAGGCTCGTCGAGTGGCACGGCGGCGGCTGTGGCGGCGGGTCTGGTGCCGTTCGCGCTCGGCTCGGAGACGAACGGGTCAATCGTTACGCCGGCGGCGTTCTGCGGAGTGACGGCGCTGCGGCCCACCTACGGACTGGTGAGCCGGTACGGATCGATGGCGTTGGCCTGGACTCTGGACAAGATTGGCCCGTTCGCGCGGTCGGCGGAAGACTGCGGACAGATTCTCGACAAAATCTCCGGCGGCGATTCGCAGGACCCGGGCTCGGCGGGCCGGGGATTCTATTACCGGCCCGAGCTCACCCCGGCCTTGAAGGAGATGCGCCTGGGTTTCGCGATCGAGGACGTCGAGGAAGCGGCAGACGCGCCGCTGCGCCCGGTGCTGTTGGAGGCGCTGACAAATCTGCGCGACTTGGGTGTTCAGATGAAGCCGGCATCGCTGCCTGACTACCCCTACGGCGCCCTGGTCTCCACGATCATTTCGGCAGAAGGCTCCAACGTATTCCGCGAGCTGATCGAGAGCGGCCAGGTGGATCAGCTCGCCGATGCGCGCCAGATCGCGGGGCTCCGCGCCGGGCTGGAGGTGACGGCTTCCGACTACTTGCACGCCATGAGAATTCGGCGGGATATTCAGGCCAAATTCGCCGAGCTTTTCCGGGAATTTGACATCCTGGTGGCCCCGGCCCGGTTCAGCACGGCGCCTCCAGTGGAAGAGCCTCTGGACCGGCCGTCAGGACGAACGCCGGCTGGCCAGAATCGTGGCCTCCGCTCGCTGATTCCCGCGGGCAACTTGGCAGGACTACCCGCACTAGTACTCCCATGCGGCTTTGCAGAGGGCCTGCCTGTCGCGATTCAACTAGTGGGGAGGCCCTTTAGCGAGAATTCACTGTTGAGAATTGGCAGGGAGTACCAACGACAGACGTCCTGGCATAAACGCATCCCCGTACTATGACCCGTAGGACTGTGTTTCCGATTTCGTTCAGGAGATGGCCAGAATTCGGTAGTAAACAACCGAAAAATGCTGGAAAATGACGACATGGCAATGCCATCGCCGGGGTCGCCCGTGCTGAAGCAACGAGAGCCCGGCATCGATCTGCTCACCGGCCTGTTGCGTGGCGCGGCGCTCGAAGCGAGTTTGCTCAGAGCACTACTACAGAACAGGCGAGGCGGGCAGAGCCCCGTGCTCGTCTACTTCGGCATTGACCGGTTCCGCCACCTGAACGAACTGCTGGGATTCGAGGCCGGCGACACGGCGTTGAAGGAAGTTGCGTGGCGTCTCCGTACATGGGCGGCCGGCGAGCAGCAGTTCCGCCGCATCCACTTGGCGCGGATGGGCGGCGATGAGTTCGCGATTCTTTGCGAAGGTTCCAACGAGCCGGTGCCTCCTGCCGCCGAGCGGCTGCTCCAGCAATTGCGAGTGCCCTTCAACATCTGCGACCGGGAGATCTTTCTCACGATGAGTGCGGGCGTGGCCGTGGCGCCGGCGGAACTCACAGAAGCGCTCGGGCTTCTGAGGCGGGCCTCCGGAGCGATGACCAAGGCAAAGAACCGGGGCGGCAACGTGGTGGAGGTCGCCGCCATCGACGAGTCGATCAACCCCGAGTACAGATACGAGTTGGAGAGCGCCCTTCGCACGGCAATCGAGCGTGGCGAATTCAGCCTAAGGTTCCAGCCTCAGGTGGACCGGCACTGCCACCTCGACGGTCTGGAGGTCCTGCTGGCCTGGAACAATCCTCAACTCGGAGCGGTGGAGCCGGAGCTGTTCATCAAACTCGCCGAAGAGATCGGCGCGATCTCGCCGATCGGTGACTGGGTGCTCGAACAGACCTGTCTGCAGATCGCCACTTGGCGCAAAGAAGGGCTGAAGCCGCCGCGCGTTGCCGTGAACGTCTCCGCCATCCAGTTTGCGGCGCCGGAGTTCGTCGATCAGGTCCGCGCGGTTCTCGAAAAGACGGGCGTGCCGGGCGAGGCGCTGGAGTTCGAAATTACCGAGCGCACGGTGCTGAGAGACGTCGCCGAATCCGCCGAGCGCATGCGCGAACTTCGCACAATGGGGATCTCGATCGCGATCGACGACTTTGGGGTCGGGTACTCACCGCTCACCTACCTTCAGCACCTGCCGCTCGACGCCGTCAAGGTAGACCGGGCCTTCACGGGTGAGATCACCAAGCCCGCCGGGAGCTTGCCTTTGGTTCACACCATCACTGTGCTGGCGCATCAGCGTGGGCTCAAGGTGGTAGCCGAAGGCGTGGAGACGCAGGGCGAGCTCGAAATGGTCCGTGCTGCCCGTTGCGACCGGATGCAGGGTTACCTCTTCGGCACCCCGGTTTCCGCCGTCGAGTTTGAAGTCTTCCTCCGCAACCCCGTCCCGCTCGGGCAGGAGTTCGGCTGGCAACCGCAGGCCAGCGGGCATTTCTAGCAGGGGCGCCCATCTCTCGCGCCAAGCTCCACAAAACACAAGAGATTGCAATTTGCAGCCCCCGATTCCGGGCAGCGCCGTCCCAGAAGCGGACACATGGCAGGGCGCACCGGAACTGCCCGCAGAAGCTAAGTCCTCCAATTCAAGCAAGTTGGGCCGACCTCTGCCGGTTGGCACGCCGTGTGCGATCAGAACTCCGAGGATAGAAATGGACGTTCCACGCGAAGGAGTCCGGAAACGCAAACTGATCCGCCGGGTAATATTCGGCGGCCTGGTCGTCATCGCTGTGCCATTGGTGACTGTGGGGCTGGCGCGCCTGAAGCCGGCCGCGCCCTCCGTGCAGGGCTCGACCCTCTGGATGGACACGGTGAAGAGGGGCCCGATGGTGAGACAGGTCCGGGGCCTGGGCACATTGGTGCCCGAGGAGATTCTGTGGATTCCGGCGGTGAACGACGGGCGCGTTGACAAGGTTGTGCTCCGTCCCGGCGCGCAAGTGAAAGCGGACACGGTCCTTCTGGTTCTGAGCAATCCGGAATTGGAATTGGAAATGGATGATCTGCGCTGGCAGATCAAAGCCGCCGAAGCGAACCTGTCCGACTTGAAGGTGAAGCTGGAGACAGCGGCGCTTGACTTGCGCGCGTCAGTGGCCCGCGTGGAGAGCGAGTTCATTCAGGCGAAATTGAAGTGGGAGCGCGAGGAAGCGCTGGCGAAGGTCGGGCTGACGCCGGACTTGAACGTTCGCCTGGCGCGCGCGACCAGCGAGGAGTTGGCCAAGCGTTTTGAGATAGACAAGAAGAGGCTCGAGATCAGCGCCGCCTCGGCCGATGCTCAGCTTGCCGCGCAGCGAGTCCAGATCGAGAAAATTCGCGCTGCGTACGACTTGAAGAGGAAGCGCGTAGAGAATCTGACGGTCCGCGCCGGCACGGAAGGCGTGTTGCAGCAGATGGCGGTCGAAGTCGGCCAGCGGGTGACGCCGGGTACAGTCCTGGCCAAAGTCGCCCAGCCGTGGAAGCTGAAGGCGGAGATCCGGATTCCCGAGACTCAGGCCAAGGACGTCATGATCGGCCAGTTGGCGCAGGTGGATACCCATAACGGAGTGATCCAGGGCAAAGTGTCGCGCATCGACCCGGCGGCGGTCAGCGGCAACGTGACCGTGGACGTCCGGCTCGAAGGCGAACTGCCCCAGGGCGCGCGTCCCGACCTGAGTGTAGATGGAGTTGTGGAACTTGAGCGCCTCACAGACGTTATGTATGTACAGAGGCCCGTTTCCGGCCAGCCGAACAGCCTGATCGGCCTGTTTAAGGTAACTCCGGATGGCCGCGAAGCGGCTCGTGTGCAGGTCAGGATCGGCCGCGTCTCGGTGCAGACCGTGGAGATCCTGGAAGGTTTGCAGGTGGGTGACAGGGTTGTGCTGTCGGACATGTCCACCTGGGATGGATATGACCGCCTGCGGTTGAACTGACGGCAAAGCATTGGACGAACAGGGAGGACGAGAATGGACGAGCAGATCTTGATCAAGCTGGAAGGGGTCACCAAGGTTTTTGTCACCGAGGACGTGGAGACCCACGCGCTGTCGGGCATCCATTTGGAGATCAAGAAGGGCGAGTACGTCTCCATCGCCGGACCCTCGGGCTGCGGCAAGTCGACGCTGCTGGCCATTCTTGGCCTGCTCGATTCGCCCAGCGGCGGAACATACGTGCTGAATGAACAGCCGGTGCAGAGCCTGAAACTGGGCGACCGCGCGAGGATTCGCAACCGGGAGATCGGCTTCATCTTCCAGGCCTTCAACCTGATCGGCGACCTGACGGTGTACGAGAACGTCGAACTGCCGCTGACCTACCGCGGCATGGGCGGTGCGGAGCGGAAGAAGCGCGTGCATGAGGCGCTGGAGCGCGTCGGCATGTCGCACCGCGTGAAGCACTACCCCTCCCAGCTTTCCGGCGGTCAGCAGCAGCGCGTCGCCGTGGCCCGCGCGCTGGTGGGCAGCCCTTCGATCCTGCTGGCGGACGAGCCTACGGGCAACCTGGACTCGGCCAACGGCGAACAGGTGATGGAACTGTTGAGTGAATTGCATCGGGGCGGGGCGACCATCTGCATGGTGACGCACGACCCGAGGTACGCCCTGCTGGCCGACAGAACGATCCGGCTCTTCGACGGGCGGATCGTGGAAGAGAGTGTGGGGACGATGTCATGACCGGCTGCCCGTCTCAAATCTCCACCGGGTTGCGATCCTTGCGTGACAATCCGGATATATGTGCGCTCGTTGTCCTCGCGCTGGCGCTCATGGTCATCCAGCCCGCCGCCGCGATGCTTCCCTCGCCTGGGATGAACGTCCATGGCCTGCCGCCAGGCTTGGATACGCTCGACCCGGTAAGAGGCGAGTTCGCCGCGCCGGACCGCCCCTTCGCGTTGAGGCTCCGGCCGATCGCCGACATCCGCGACGAAGCCGACGATCTTGACCTGACGCTCGACCAGTGGGTGGCACGTTTCGAACAGAAGCGGGAGCGGGTCTGGCGCAGGCTCGAAGAAAAGATGCGCCGCCTGGAGCAACGGGTCGAGATGCAAGAGAATAAGATTCGGACGCGTTCTGTCAGCGTCCGGGAAGAGTAGCCGGGTTCGGTCGCCCGCTCTGTCCGGTCGAGCCCCCATTCACCGCATGATCTCTCTGAGAAACGTCGAGAAGTTCTTTCAACAGGGGCCGAATCGCTTTTACGTCCTAAGACGCATCAACCTGGAGATTAAGGAAGGGGAGTTCATCGCCATCATGGGCCCTTCCGGAGCGGGGAAGTCTACGCTGCTCCACATTCTGGGCATGCACGACACCGCCTGGGCCGGCGACTACCGCTTCCTTGACTACGATATCCACCGGCTGGACCGAAAGCAGCGCTTCGAGGTCTACAAGAAGTACTTCGGCTTCGTCTTTCAGAGCTATCACCTGCTGGACGATCTGACAGTCTTCGAGAACCTGGAGGTGCCGCTCAGCTACCGCGACGTGAAGAAGAGCGAGCGGCAGTCGATCGTCTGCGACATCCTGGACCGCTTCCAGATCGTCGGCAAGAAAGACCTGTTCCCGAATCAGCTTTCTGGCGGCCAGCAGCAGTTGGTGGGTGTCGCGCGTGCCATGATCGCGAACCCCAAGGTGATTCTGGCCGACGAGCCGACAGGCAATCTGCATTCCAGCCAGGGCCTGGAGATCATGGAGATGTTCAAGAAGCTGAACGATCAGGGCACCACCATCGTCATGGTGACGCATTCGGAAACGAATGCAGCTTACGCGCACCGAATTGTCCGTCTCACGGACGGCTGGATTGACGGGCAGCCGCGCGAGTAAGCTGGAAAGTCCGGTTGCAATGCCCGCTCCATCTAAGCCGTTACCCCGCATCCTGATCGCGGACGATCAGGAGGATGTCCTTGCCGCCCTCCGCCTGCTTCTGAAGGCCGAAGGCTACCAGATTGAATCTGTCACTTCGCCGCAAGCCGCTCTCGGCGCGCTCGAACAGAAAGAGTTCGATGTCCTGCTAATGGACCTGAACTATACGCGCGACACCACCTCCGGCGAAGAAGGCTTCGAACTGCTCAGCAAGGTGCAAACGATTGACCCCATGCTGCCGGCCGTGGTGATGACGGCCTGGGGTAGCGTCGAAGTCGCCGTGGAGGCGATGCGGCGCGGCGCCAAGGATTTCATCCAAAAGCCGTGGGACAACGCGCGGCTCCTAGCCATCATACGGACGCAGATGGAACTGGCCGCGGCGCTTCGCCGGGGTGCGCGCCTTGAGGCCGAGAACCGGCTGCTCCAGGCCGATGGCCGGCCGGTGATGATCGCCGAGGCACCCTCAATGCAGCCCGTGCTGCAACTCGTCGCACGCGTCGGTCCCTCCGACGCGAACGTGCTGATCACCGGCGAGCCCGGCACTGGCAAAGAAGTGGTGGCCCGAACGCTTTATGCCATCAGCGAGCGCGCCGGGCAGCAGATGGTCACCGTCAATATGGGCGGATTGGCCGAGGGCGTTTTCGAAAGCGAGCTGTTCGGCCACGTGAAGGGCGCCTTCACCGATGCGAAGGCCGACCGCGTCGGCCGCTTCGAACTCGCTGATGGCGGCACCATCTTTCTGGACGAAATCGCCAACCTTCCCTTCAATCTCCAGGCGAAACTGCTGCGCGTCCTCGAGACGGGCGAAATGGAGCGCGTCGGTTCGTCGAAGACTCGTCGCGTCAACGTGCGAGTGATCTCCGCCACCAATGCCCACCTGCATCAGGAGGTGGCCGAGAACCGCTTCCGCCAGGATCTGCTTTTCCGGTTGAACACGATTGAGATCCACCTTCCACCGCTGCGGGAGCGTCGCGAAGACATTCCGTTGCTCGCATCCCACCATCTGTCGCTGATGGCTCGACGCTACCGGAAACAGGTGGCCGGCTTCGATCCCGCCGCGACACAGGCGCTGCTGGACCACGCCTGGAACGGCAACGTCCGCGAGCTGAATCACGTGATCGAACGTGCTGTCTTGATGGCGCAGGACAACGTCATCCGCTCGAGCGACCTGGCCCTGCGCCCTTCCCGCGAAGGTCCCGCACGGCTCGAGGACATGAGCCTTGAAGACGTCGAGGCCTTCCTCATCAAGAAGGCGCTCGCGAAGTTCGGCGGCAATGTCAGCCAGGCCGCCGGCGCTCTTGGGTTGAGTCGCAGCGCCCTGTACCGCCGCCTGCAGCGATACGGTCTATGAGCCTGCGGCGGCAGGTCCGGCAGTGGTTCCGCGGACACGAGAACCGTGTCCTTCTAAACTCGCTCATCTCCGGCCTGCCTGCCATCCTCTTCACGGTCGGCGTCCTTTGGACACACGACTTCTCCCCCAAGATGCAGTGGACGATGACTGTCGTGGCGCTCGTCTTCTGGTGGGGCTTCGCCTGGGCCGCCCGTGAGCGCGTAGTCTCGCCGCTGCGCACACTCGCCAACCTGCTGGAAGCGATGCGCGAGGGCGACTACTCCATCCGAGGCCGCAGCGCGCGCGACGACGACGCGCTCGGCGAGGTCATGATCCAGGTGAACGCCATCGGCGCCACTCTGCAAACCCAGCGCCTCGGCGCCGTGGAGGCCACGGCCCTTCTGCAAAAGGTGATGCAGGAGATTGATGTCGCCGTCTTCACCTTCGACGGCAGCCAGCACCTGAAGCTCGTGAACAAAGCTGGCGAGCGTCTGCTGGCCATTCCCGCCGAGAGACTTCTCGATCGTACCGCCTGCGAATTGGGACTGGATGAGTTCCTGATTGGCGAGTCCACGCAGACACTCACTCGCACCTTCCCGGGCGGCGCGGGCCGCTGGGGGATGCGCCGGTCCAGCTTCCGCGAGAGCGGCCTGCCGCTGACGTTGCTCGTCGTCGCAGACCTCACTCGCGCGCTCCGCGAAGAGGAACTCCAGGCCTGGCAGCGCCTGGTGCGCGTCCTCGGCCACGAACTGAACAACTCGCTTACGCCGATCAAATCCATCGCCGGCAGCCTCAGCGGCCTGCTTCAACGCCAACCGCGTGCCGACGACTGGGAAGAGGACATGCGCGATGGCCTCGCCGTCATCGGCGCTCGCTCCGAATCGCTCAGCCGCTTCATTGGCGCATATTCCCGTCTCGCCAAATTGCCGCGCCCCCGCCTGGCTCCTGTCCGTGTCGAGGAGCTTGCCCGGCGTGTCGCAGGTCTCGAGACACGTCTCAAGGTCGAAGTCGCGGCGGGCCCCGACCTTATCGTGCAGGGCGACGGCGACCAACTCGAGCAACTGCTGATCAACCTGATCCGCAACGGCGCCGATGCCGCGCTGGAAACCGGAGGCGGCGTCCGGGTCACCTGGGGCTCCGAGAACGGCAACGCCGTCGTCCGGGTACTCGACGAGGGCCTTGGCCTGTCGAACACTACCAACCTCTTCGTCCCGTTCTTCACGACAAAACCGGGTGGTTCCGGCATCGGCCTCGTCCTTTGCCGGCAGATCGCCGAAGGCCACGGCGGCCACCTGACACTGGCCAATCGCGAAGATAGCCGCGGCTGCCAGGCGACCCTCATGCTCCCCCTCTGACCGTTGGCGTCCTGATACGATAACGCTGAAAAGGTGTTGTTCATACTTGACGATCTGAGATACGCCATCCGTGTATTGGCCCGCCAGGGCGGCTTTTCGCTGGCGGTGATTCTCGTGCTTTCGCTCGCAATTGGCGCGAATACCGCGATTTTCGGCATCGTCAACACGGTCCTTCTCAAGCCGCTCCCCTATCGCGACGCGGGCGGACTCTTCTTCGCGTGGAGCCGCAACCTTCAGCGCGACATCCCCCAAGCCAATTTCTCGCCGCCGGACTACCTCGATCTATCCCGTCGCGCACGGGGCTTCTCGCAGTTCTCCGCTTACAGGCATCACAGCGCGACGATGGTGGGACACGGGCAGGCACAGCGCGTCACCTGCATTCTGGCCACGCCGAACTTCTTTCCAATGCTCGGACTGCAGCCGGCAACCGGCCGCTCGTTTACCGAGGAGGAGAGCGTCTACGGCAAGGGCCGCGTTGTGCTGCTTTCCGCAAATTTCTGGCGGTCGAAGTTCGGCGGTGACCCAGGCATCGTCGGGAAGACTTTGAATCTCGACGGAGAATCATTCGAAATCGTCGGAATTGTGCCTTCCATTCCGGGCGAAATGTTCACCGTCGATATGTACCTGCCGGCCGCATTTTCACCGCCGGAGCTGGAGGCCCGGAACGCCCGGTATCTCTCACTGATGGGGCGCCTCGCGCAAGGCGTCACCCCGCAGCAGGCTGCCGCGGAACTGACGTCGCTTGCTGAAGGCATCGCCAGGGATCACCCCGCCTCAGAACCCGGCTGGAGCGTCTACCTCACTCAGGCGCACGAGGAGTTTACCCAGGAGGCGCGCCAGCCCCTCGTTCTGTTGAGCGCAGCCGTCGCGCTGGTCCTGCTCATCGCCTGCGCCAATCTCGCCGGCCTGCTGCTGGTTCGGGCTTCGGCCCGCCGTAAGGAGTTCGCCGTCCGCGCATCGCTCGGCGCGGGCACGCCGCGCATGTTCCGCCAGCTCGTGCTTGAGAGTACGCTGCTTTCGCTCGCTGCCGGCATCGTCGGCGCCGGACTCGCGTGGGTCGTCGTGCGCCTTATCTCCAGCGCCGAAGTCACCACGTTCCCCCGGCTGGAAGCGGCCGCCGTCGATCTGCTGACGCTCGGTTTCAACTTCGCGGCCGCCCTTGCGGCTGGACTCCTGTTCGGCCTCGCTCCCGCCCTGCAGGTTCTCAGGCTCAACCTGGCGGACACGCTGAAAGACGAAGGCCGAGGCACCTCGGCCGGCACGGGCGCCAGCGCGGCCCGCAAGATCCTGGTGGTTTCGGAGGTTGCTCTCTCCGTCATCCTCCTCACCGGAGCCGGGCTCCTGCTGCGCACCTTTCAATCCATCGGAAGAATCGATCCCGGCTTTCACAGCGAAGGTGTGCTGACGCTCCGCGCCACGCTGCCTGAAGCGCGCTATCCCACTCCAGAATCCCGCGCTGGCTACGTCGAGCGTCTCCAGGATCGCCTTCGCGCGCTCCCCGGAGCCACGCAAACGGGCATCACCACGGCTTTGCCGCTCAGCCAGACCAACTGGCGCGCCACCTTCATCACGACCGGGGAGTCCTCCGGCGCCGGCAAGCCGCAGATGGCGACCTATAACGCGATCACACCTGGCTATCTGGACGCCGTTGGCGCCAGGCTCCTGCTCGGACGCGATTTCAGCCGCACGGATACGCTCCAATCGCCGCCTGTCGTTCTCATCAGTGAGGCGCTGCGGAAGGCGCACTTCTCCGGCGTCGACCCCGTCGGCCGTTTTCTGAAGCTGAAGGTTGCACGCTACGAGTACGACGCTGAGATCGTCGGCGTCGTGCGCGATATGGCCCATCTCGAGTTGGACGAGGGGCCGCGAGTGGCCGTCTATCAGCCGCACGCGCAGTTGCCCTGGCCATTCCTCTCCATGGCCTTGCGGACGAACGGTGAGCCTGAAACACTCATCCCCTCCGTGCGCAAGGTCTTCGCGGAACTCGATAGTGAACTCGCCGTGGACCGCATCACCTCGCTTTCGGCGCTGGTCGACCGCTCGCTCTCGCAACGTCGCCTCGCGATGCGCCTTTTGTCCCTGTTTGCCGCCGCGGCCGTGCTTCTCGCTGCCATCGGGCTCTACGGAGTCCTCGCCGCCGCCGTTACGCAACGAGTCCGCGAGTTCGGTGTCCGCATCGCGATGGGCGCCACCGCCTGGGATCTGGTCACCCTTGTTCTGCGCGGCGGATTGGGACTCTCCGTCGCCGGTCTGGCCGCTGGGCTGCTTGCGGCTCCAGTCGGGGCACGGCTCCTGACAAAGATGCTCTATGGAGTTCAGCCCATTGACCCGCTCACATACACCGGAGTGGGCTTCGTGGTTCTCGTGGTTTCGCTGCTCGCGTGTCTGATCCCCGCGTGGCGCGCCGGACGGACCGATCCGGCCAGCGCGCTACGCGCGGAGTAATTGCTACGCTTTCAGGTCGGGCACCTGCACCCAGGCGCGCTTCGCCCAGCTCTCCAGGCCGAGTTCGGCAAGCTGCACGCCCTTCGCGGCCTCCAGCAGCGACCAGCGGAACGGCTCGTCCAGCACGATGTGGCGCAGGAACATCTCCCACTGCCGCTTGAACGCGTTGTCGTAATGCTCCTGGTGCGGCATCTTCTGCCAGCCGTCGTAGAAGTTCAGCGGGCTGTCGACATCCGGATTCCAAGTCGGGCGCGGCGTCCCGCCATAGTGTTGGATGTAGCAGTGGCGCAGACCCGCAACGGCGCTGCCTCGCGTGCCGTCCACCTGGATCGTCAGCAGGTCGTCTCGCCGCACACGCACACACCACGATGAATTGAAGTGTGCGATGATGCCGCCCTCCAGTTCGAACGTAGCGTACGCCGAATCGTCCGCCGTGCAGTCGTAAGGCTTGCCCGTTTCGTCCCAGCGCTGCTTCACGTGGGTGGCGCCCAGGCAGGACACGCTCTTCACCGCGCCGAAGACGTTGTCCAGTACGTAGCGCCAGTGGCACAGCATGTCGATGATGATGCCGCCGCCGCTTTCCTTCCTGTAGTTCCAGCTCGGGCGCTGCGCGCTGACAGAATCGCCTTCGAATACCCAGTAGCCGAATTCTCCGCGGACCGAAAGAATGTCGCCGAAGAAGCCCGTCTCGCGCAGAAGTTTCAGCTTTAGCAGGCCCGGCAGCCAGAGCTTGTCCTGCACCACGCCATGCTTGACACCGGCCTTCTTGGCGCGGTCGTAAAGGTCGTATGCGTCGGCCAGCGTCTCCGCCGTCGGCTTCTCGCAGTAAATGTGCTTGCCCGCGTCGATCGCCTTCTTCACGGCCGCCACACGGCGGTCCGTCGTCTGCGAGTCGAAATAGACCGGGTACTTCGGGTCGGCGAGCACAGCATCCAGATCAGTGGTGTACGGGACGCCGCCCGCCTGCGCCGACAGCGCTTCCAGTTTCACCGCATTGCGTCCCACCAGGATCGGCTCGGGCATGATCGCCTCCTCCGGCCCGATCCGCACGCCACCCTGCTGGCGGATGGCCACCATGGAGCGCATCAAGTGCTGATTCGTCCCCATGCGTCCCGTGACGCCGTTCATGATGATCCCGACTTTGTGCAACTTGTTTTCGCTCATGTCTGATTCCTGCGACTGGACGGCTACTCCCCTGGCTTCTTCGTGCACTGCGGCTGCGCGCCTTCGGGCAGCGCCGGAACGTCGATACCCGCCTTCGGCAGCGTGCCATCCAGTTCCTGTCGCCAGTGCGCGACGTCGCCCGCCGGCCCGTAGATGTAGATCATCCGCGCCGGCGTCTCGCCGATGTTCGTCAATTGGTGGAAGACGCCGTGCGGGATGTAGGCAGCCTGTCCCGTCGTCAACACCGTCCGCTCCTCGCCGAGGCACATCTCGCATGTGCCCTCCACGATGAAGTACACCTCTTCCTGCTCCTGGTTGTGCCACGGCACCTGTCCGCCGTTCGGCTCCAGTGTGACATTGCCCACGGCGAAAGCCGTTGCCTGGATCGGCGAGGCGCCGCCTACGACGTTTTGCGTGCGCCGGCGGGCCGGGTAGACACGTCCGGCGATTTGGTTCAAGTCCGCGATAATCATGGTTCTTCTGCCTCGCTACGTCTGGGTCTTCGGGACGGCCTTCTTGCGCGGCAGTCCGACGATGGCCAGCGCGCCGATGAAGGCGACTCCGAAAACGGTGAGCATCGCCGTCCTGTAGTCGCCGCCCAACAGATCGCGCAGGCGCGCGATGAAGTTCGGCATCCAGAATTGCGAAATGGTGTCGGATGGCAGAATCGCCGACATGGCCCGCGCTAGCGACTTAAGACCGAACTGATCGGCGGCCATCAGCGGGATCAGCATGTAATCGGCGCCCATCGCGAATCCGAACACGATCGCGAAAAGGTAGACGAAGCCGTCGTGGCCGGGACGAACCAGGAACAGCGAAGGAATCGACGCCGCGACGACGAAGTACGTCACCACCATTACGTATTTCCGCGAGAAGCGGTCCGCCAGCCAGCCCACCAGCAATCGCCCGGCGATACTGGCGAACAGAATCGCGGACTGAGCCATGCCCCACACGGCATTACGCTCAGCCTGGTCTGTAAAGCCCTGATACTCAAACACAAACTTCATGTGGAAGTTCACCGACGCGATGGAGCCGATGGACGCCGCGCTGCCGATCAGCAGCAGCCAGAACGCCATCTGCTTCGAGAGCTGCCCCAGTCCCATCACGGTCTCGGTTTCCTGTGCCGCGGCCGCCACAGCGGTGGGCTTGCTTTCCTGCGCTTCCGGCAACTCGCCGTCGGGATGCTGGCCGATATCCGACGGCTTGTCCTTCAGTACGAACAGCGCCAGCGGCCATGCAAGCAGCAGCACGAAGCCGATCACCTGCAGCACCTGCGTGTAGTGCATGCTCTTTGCGACGACGGGCAGAATCAGCGGCGGCAGTCCGCCAAACACGCCGACGCCCACGTAGGCGATGCCCATCGCGCGCCCGCGCTTCTTCTGGAACCAGTTCGAAATGATGATCTGGTGCGGAATCGGGCCGGAGAGGAAGTAGCCCACCATGTACAGGCACCAGCAAACGTAGTACTCCCATTGAGCGCCGCTCAGCCGGGCGAACCATTGAAAGGCGATGCACGTGATGCCCGTGCCGATGATGATGAGCTTTCTTGGACTGACGCGCGGCACGATGGTGGGCCCAACCCAGATGGTGAGCAGCACGGCCACCGGCGCGCCCAGTGTCACAAAACTCACCGGCCATGAATGATCGTCGCGGAAGTAATCGAAAAAGAAGACCAGGTTGTAATAGGGAATGCCGGTCGATAGGCCGAACGTGATAAAACACGCGACCACCATCCACCAGCCACGGAAGGATTGATTCATTCGTCGAACGCTCCTGAGGGGGAAACGGAGTAAGCAGCCGTTATATCACAGGCTGCGAATGTGGAACCCACCATCCACATTCAGCACGGTCCCCGTGCAGTAGTCGAGCAGTCCATCCGCAATCGCCCGCACGGCCTTGGCCACGTCCAGCGCCTCGCCCATGCGCCCCTGGGGCAGAAGTCCTCCGCGGATCTTGTCCTCGTAGACCTGCTCCACCTTGGCGATCATGTCCGTGCGGATGATGCCCGGCCGCAGTTCGAAGACCTGCACGTTGTGCGCCGCCAGACGCTGCGCGAACAGCAGCACCGCCATGCTCAGCCCAGCCTTCGACAGGCAGTAATCGCCGCGATTCACCGACGCCGTATAGGCGCTGATCGACGTCACGAAGGCAATGCGTCCGGAGCCCTGCTCCACCATCAGCCGCGCGGCCTGCTGCGTCAGGAAGTACGGCCCCTTCAAGTTCGTTCCGATCAATTCGTCGAAGCTCGCTTCGGTCGCTTCGAGAATATCGCTGCGTTCCCTTGGCGCCATGCCGGCGTTATTCACCAGCAGGTCCAGCCGCCCGTGCTTCGTCCGGACATGCTCCATCAAGGCGGCGCGATCCTCCGCGCTTCCGATGTCGCATTGAAACGTGTCGGCGCCGCACTCCGCGGCCAGCGAATCCGCCGCATCCTTCCGGCCCCGGTATGTCGCCACCACCGTATGCGTCTTGGACAACTCCAGTGCGATGCCGCGGCCAATGCCACGGCTGGCTCCCGTTACGAGAGCCACCGGTCGATTGCTCATTCCGATTCCTGTTCCTTCCGCCCGCGAACGCGTTCGAGTAGTGTCCCCGCCACCTCACGCCCCCGCGCCAGAGCACCCTGATACGCCTCGTCGCGCTCATCGCGCGTCATGCCGTAACCCATGCGGTAGATCCGTTCGAGAGACAGTCCCACCACGTACGTTCCCGCATAGGCGATCGCCGCCTTCGGGATCAGCCCTCCGCCGAACGGGATCTTGCCCGTCAGTTGCCGCGCCACCGTGCGCCAGCCCCATGCCCCCGCGATAATCGATCCGATCTCGCTGCGCTGCTCCTTGTACCCCACTTCGCGGTCGCTCGCCGCCGCAAGCAGAAAGGCCATGCGAATCTGGTTCGCCGTCAGCACGGCCGTGTCCGATGCATACTCGCCCACGGCCCAGGGCAGCGATGCCACTGTCGGCAGAACATTCGGCAGCGCGGTCATCAGGCTGAACAATGCGTTCTCGGCCGACACCCTGTGGATCGTCCTCGCCGCTTCGGCCTCGCGAAACGGCGTGAACAGCCGCGCGAGCGCCAGGCTGTACTCGTCGCGTTTTTCGAGGATTGTGTCAATCGCGGGCTTCGGGTTCGTCAGGTCGAACGGGAAGGCATCCACATGCCGCTGCCAGCCTTCGGGCACCGGTCTGCCGCGCTCATAGAGCACCAGGTGGAAGCGGCCGTCGATCTTCGGATCGCTCGCGCGGTCTAGCGCCTGCCGTGCCGCGGCGCGCCGTTCGTGTGAAGAATGTCCGGAGAGGAGATACCGCGCGAAAGCGGTCTCCGCCTCGAGCGAACTCCCTTGCAGAAGGAGCCTGACCGGCCGGTCGGCGGAGTGCCGGATCTCAGAAGGGTTCAGGGTTGCGATCGCCTTGCGGACCTGATGTAGGAAGCCTGATGACATGCGCCAATGCCTCGGAAATCCCGGCTCAATCCACGTCGGGGCGAACCGAGCCGCGCACGCGAAGAACCACCCGCAATTTCCTCTGCCATTCTACGCCAAGGCCGATTCTCTCGACTTCCACCTCGGGCGACAGGAAGCGCAGTAGCGCCTCCGTCGTCGGATGAAACTCGAGCGACGGTGCCACCAGGAACAGCCTTGGCGCCACTCGCCGCAACGCCACGCCGGCAAAGTAGCCGTGCTGTGTGAACTCCCCAGCCAGTACGTGCGAACGGATCCGGATCCAGTAGTCCAGCGCCTGCACGGGCAGGCAAGGATCCTCAGTCACCTTCAACTCGAGCACCGCCAACCGCCCAGTCCCGTCGCACGCAAGGAGATCGATCACGCCCCGGTCCGAGCCGAGAACCGTTGAGATCTGCCCGTACACAGGCGCGGGCAACAGCGAGGCATCCACCGCCTGCGGTTGCGCCCGAACCATCGACTCGAGCCAAGCCTCTGGATTCCTGAGCAGCCACGGATGTTCCGGCTCCGGCGCATCCACCGAGCGAATCCGCGCCAACTCCGCCGCCAGCGTCTCGCACTGCTCCAAGCCTCGAGCCGACCGCTTCGGCCCGATCCCCACCGATAGCTCGCCGCCCTGCAATTGCGCGAACTCGAGTCCCCGAACCCGGAGGCTCCGCGTTCCCCAGCATGAGTCCACGCACTCGACGTCGGGCACCAGCGACAGGCGGTGTGCCCACTCCTCCGTGTGCGTGCCGCTCCCCGAGTTCGCCGCGCGCCAATGCGGCAGCCGCTCGATCAAATTGCCCGTATCGCGCGAGTCGGCATCCTGCTCGAAGCCGTCGCCGTCGTAGTGAAACAGGGCCACTTGAACCACGTCCCGATTCAGGAAGCGCATGCGGAGAAGCGTGTTCGCCTCGGTGCCCACGGGCAGAAACAGCGCAAGCCCCGTCACCGGACGCGGATGCTCCCGCCGCCGGAGGTAATCGAGCCAGATCAGACCGTAGGTGAGTGCGGCATCCGCCTCCGCCTCGCCCTCGGGGCTGCACAGCGCCGCAATGCGCTTCGTGCCTTGGACTAGCAGAGCGCGAGGATAGACGGGCGAGAGCGTCCGTTGCAGGTCCGGCGCCGTGCTCAGCGTCTCGATCCGCCAACCCGGGAACTGCCGCGAGAGCCATCGCCGGAAACGCTCCCGCAGGATCTCGCGCTCGCCGCGCTGCAACGCCGGCGCACTCTGCGGCCTCGCCGTGTCGATCACGCGAAGCAGGCCGCTCTTGCCGCCGAATTTCACCGTGCGGAGCAGCATCACGCCCCGACCGTTCTCTTCGATGCC
Organism: Bryobacteraceae bacterium; assembly: GCA_050789245.1. GTDB lineage: Bacteria > Acidobacteriota > Terriglobia > Bryobacterales > Bryobacteraceae > PNKE01. Next base: position 173,366 of record JBOZRR010000003.1, read on the forward strand.
CGAGATCCGGCGCGTCAGGTTCCGGCTGTCGTCCCAGGCCTCGAGCAGGAGTTCGTTTCGTGAAATTTCGAAGCTGTATCCGCCGCTGGCGAGGACAATTGGCGGGTCGCCGGGTTCCACGACGGCCGCTTGCTGGCAGGTGGCGAGAAAGCGCTCGACCTCTTCCCGCAGGGCCGCCGGCCCCAGGGAAGGAACCGCCTTTCTGGAGGACGGCACCGACTCCATTATAGAATCCGGATAAGTGCTCCCAAACTCCGCAATTTCAAAGGATTCCGAGTTTGCCGCGCGTCTGGCCGCCGTTGAGGAGCGAATCGAACGCGCCTGCCGGCGTGCCGGCCGGCCCCGCCAGAGCGTCCTGCTCCTGGCCGTCACGAAGGTCTTCCCCGCAGCCGCCATCCGCGCCGCTTATGAGTGCGGGCTTCGGGAATTCGGAGAGAACTACGTTCAGGAGTTCGAAGGCAAGTCGCCTGAATTGAGCGGCTTGCGCGATGTGAGATACCACCTCATCGGGCACTTGCAGTCGAACAAGAGCCGCCGCGCCGCCGAGCTCTTCGACGTCATCCAGACTGTTGATAGCGCCAAATTGGCCCGTAGACTCAACGAGTTAGGGAAACCGCTCGAAGTGATGATCGAGGTTAAGCTCTCCGACGAGGAATCGAAGCGCGGCGCACAGCTTGAGGATCTCGACGCGCTCGTCGAAGCCGTCCGTGCGCTGCCGAATCTCACGCTGACGGGGCTGATGACCATGCCGCCGTGGTCGGAAGACCCCGAGTTGGCGAGGCCGTATTTCCGGCGCTTACGCTCGATGGCAGAGCGCTATTCTCTCGAGAAGCTCTCAATGGGAATGTCGAACGATCTCGAGACGGCCATCGAAGAAGGCTCGACGATTGTTCGTGTGGGGACCGCACTTTTCGGCTCCCGGAAACGGGTCTGATTCGGCATGCACGCGGTCCTTATTCTCCTTATCTTCTCTGTCTCCGTATTCGCCGCGGGACCGGCATCGACGCTCCACATCAAGGTCCGCATGCGCGACGGGGCGCGGCTCTGCACGAACCTTTTCCGGCCGGAGCCATCTGGCCGGTATCCGGTCCTGCTGCTGCGCACGGCGTACCGCAAGACCGATCAGATCACGCCGAATCTGCAGTCGTTCATCGACAACGGCTACACGGTGGTCGTGCAGGATGTGCGCGGGCGGCATCACTCCGAGGGCGATTTCCAGCCGCTGGTTCAGGAGCAGAAGGACGGCGAGGATACGCTGGACTGGATCGTCAAACAGCCCTGGAGCGACGGGCGCATCGGCATGTTCGGCGGCTCCTACAACGGAATCGCGTTGTGGCGCGCGGCGTTGTCGGGCCATCCGGCGCTGCGCGCGATCTCGCCGGCGGTCTCCGGCGGCGATGACTACCTGGACCGGTTTTACTCGCGCGGCGGCGCGTTCAAGTTCGGCCATCGCGTGCTGTGGGTGGCGGAGAACTTCAAGCCGAACTCGTGGCCGCGCCCCGACTTCGACAAGATCAAACGTCACCTGCCGCTGAGGACGGCCGATCAGGCATTTACGGGCAAGATTCTCGACTTCTTCCAAATGGCGCTTGACCATCCGAGCTACGACGGCTACTGGTCGTTTCTCAGCACGCGCAGGCGCGTCGACCGCGTTCGGGCAGCCGCGCTCATCACCGCGGGGTGGTACGACAACTACGCCGAGAGCGACTTGGAGATGTTCGCGGCGCTGCGCGACCTCGGACGTCAGGTGCGGCTGGTGATCGGGCCGTGGGGCCATAATCTCTCACCCGTTATGCCGGAGGCCGATTTCGGGCCCGAAGCGGCCCAGTTCCTGCGGCCGCTGGAGATCTCCTGGTTCGACGCCTTCGTGAAGGGAGAATCCGCCGCGCCCCCCGCTGGCGTGCGGTACTTCCTGATGGGCGCGAATCAGTGGGTGGACGCACCGGACTGGCCGCCCCACACGCGCGATTTGAGGCTTTTCCTCCATAGCAAGGCGGCTGCGAACTCGGTGGGTGGGGGCGGGGAATTGCGCGACAAGGCGCTGGCGAAGTCGGCGCCCGACGGCTACGACTACGATCCAGCGCATCCGGTTCCGACCATCGGCGGCGCGGTCTGTTGCAATCCGCGCGTGTTCCCGTGGGGGCCGCTCGACCAGAGGCCCGTCGAAGGCCGGCAGGACGTGCTGGTTTATACAGGCCCCGTGCTGAAAGGCGACGTCGAGGTGACGGGCGCGGTGGAAGCTATCCTGCACGTTGCCAGCTCCGCGCCGGACACTGATTTCACGGCGAAACTGATCGACGTCGAGCCTGACGGCCGGGCGGTGCTGGTGACCGACGGCATCCTGCGGATGCGATACCGGCAGGGCGTGGACCGGACGGTGAAATACCAGCCGGGACGCGTTGAGCGCATTGTGATTCCGATGGGCGTGACGGCCCGGGTCTTCAAGGCGGGACACCGCATCCGGCTGCACATCTCGTCGAGTAACTACCCGCGTTTTGATAGAAATCCGAACACCGGGACGGCGATCGCCGACGAGACGAGGCTGCGCAAGGCGCGGCAGACTCTGTACCACGACGCGGCAAGGCCGTCGTACCTGAGCCTGCCTGTGCGGTTTGCAGGCGCTGGAAGGCGTCCGCTACGATAAAGAGAACCCATGGTTCCTGAGCGTCTCGTTGAAGGTCTCACGTTTGACGATGTTCTTCTGAAACCGGCGAGAAGCTCGGTTGTTCCCGCCGAAGCCGATACTCGAACACAGTTCACCCGTAACATCCAGCTCAATATCCCCATCACCAGCTCCGCGATGGACACGGTGACGGAGGCCCACCTGGCCATTGCTTTGGCGCAGCAGGGCGGCATCGGCATTATCCACAAGAACATGCCGGTCGACCGGCATGCCGAAGAAGTGGACCGCGTGAAGCGATCTGAAAGCGGCATGATCGTGGATCCGGTGACCGTGGATCCCGACCAGAAGATCTACGAAGCGCTCGAAATCATGAAGCGCTTCCGGATTTCTGGAGTGCCCGTCGTGAAGGACGGGAAGCTCGTGGGCATTCTGACGAATCGCGATCTGCGGTTCGAGAATCGTTCCGATCTGCCGATCCGGGACGTGATGACCAGTTCTCCGCTCTTCACCGTGCCCGTGGGCACGACGCTGGAGGAAGCACAGAAGGAGCTCCACAAGCATCGTGTCGAGAAACTGCTGGTCGTCGATGACAGCTTTGTGCTGAAGGGCCTGATCACGGTCAAGGATATCCAGAAGCGCCTGAAGTACCCTAACGCCGCAAAGGACGCCCAGGGACGCCTGCGTGTCGGCGCGGCGATCGGCGCGACCGGCGATTTCCTCGAGCGCGCCCAAGAACTGGTCGCCAAGAAGGTTGACGTGCTGGTGATCGACACAGCGCACGGCCACAGTGAACGCGTGATGCAGGCCGTTGTGGCCATCAAGCGCACTCTGCCCCAGGTGGACCTGGTGGCCGGAAACGTGGCGACGTTCGACGGCGCCCGCGACCTGGTGGCGCTGGGTGTCGACGGCGTGAAGGTGGGCATCGGGCCCGGCTCGATCTGCACGACGCGCGTCGTCAGCGGCGCGGGCGTCCCACAGATCACGGCCGTCACGGAGTGCGCGCGCGCCACTCGCGGCAGCGGCGTGCCGCTGATCTCCGACGGTGGCATCAAGTTTTCCGGTGACGTAACCAAGGCCATCGCCGCCGGCGCGGATTCCGTGATGATCGGCAGCCTTCTGGCCGGCACCGACGAGAGCCCCGGCGAGATGATCCTTTACCAGGGCCGCAGCTTCAAGGCCTATCGCGGCATGGGCTCGCTGGGCGCGATGTCGGAAGGCGGCAGCGCCGACCGATACTCCCAGGAAAGCGGCGCCAAACTGGTGCCGGAAGGCATCGAAGGCCGCGTGCCGTCGAAGGGCCCCCTGGCAGAGTTGGTGTTCCAGTTGGTCGGCGGCCTGAGGGCCGGCATGGGCTACTGCGGCGTGCGGACGATTCCAGAGCTTCAGGAGCGCGCCGAATTCATCCGCGTCTCCATTGCGGGCCTGAAGGAAAGCCACGTCCACGACGTGATCATCACGAAGGAAGCTCCGAACTATCGGCTGGAGTAATGGTCTCCGGCTCCACCCGAGCCTTCACCCGGCCCTTGTGCATACGGATCTTCAGCAGATCGCCGGGTGAGGTCCGCGCGGCGTCGCGCAAGATCTCACCGGACTCCGATTCGACAATCGAATAGCCCCGCTCCAACACGTTCAGCGGGCTGAGCGCATCCAGTTCGGCCGCTGCCGGCAGATAGCGCCGACGCAGCGCCTCCAGTCGCAAACGGATGGCGTCCGCCGCCGAGCGCTCCGCCGCCCCCAGGCGATCCTTAGCCCGGGTGAGGTTCAGCCGCAAATCGCGCTCGCGCAGCCGCTGGTCGAGGCCGCGCCATCGGGCCATCTGCCGCTCCATGTGCCTCGCCATGGCCGCGCGCAGCGCGTACTCCGTTTCGTCGGTCCGCTGCATCCCCCGGCCGATGCGCCGGTGCAAGAGCGTGGCGGCGCGGTCCACTCCGCGCACCGCAAGGATTCGAGTGGAGTGACTCAGCACGAACCGCACGGCCCGTCCGGCGCGGTGCGCGGCGGACTGCACGCGGTCGAGGTACTCCGTCCGGCTGGGCGCGACCAGTTCGGCCGCCGCCGACGGCGTGGGCGCGCGGAGATCTGCGACGAAGTCGGCGATGGTGAAATCGGTCTCGTGGCCGACGGCGGAGACGATGGGTACCGCGCTCGCGGCAATTGCGCGCGCGACCGGCTCCGTGTTGAAGGTCCATAGGTCTTCGAGGGAGCCGCCGCCGCGCCCGACGATGACGACATCGGCCCAACCGGAGTGAGAGAAGTGCTCTATGCCCGCGCAGACGCCCTCGATGCCGCCTTCTCCCTGCACCAGAGTCGGATAGAGCCGGATCTCCAGTCCGGGCCAGCGCCGCGTGAGGACGTTGATCATGTCGCGGATCACCGCGCCTCGGGGGGATGTGACGATGCCGATCCGCTGAGGGAACCTTGGCAGATTCCGTTTGCGCCCCGCGTCGAACAGCCCTTCCGCGGCCAGGCGTTGTTTCAATTGCTCGAAGGCGAGCTGGAGTTCACCGTAGCCCTGCGGCTCCAGGCCGCTGACGATGAACTGGTACTCGCCGCGCTCCTGGCGGACCTCGACGGAGCCCCGGGCCACCACGGCGAGCCCGTCCTGGGGACGGAACTTCATGTAGCGCAAGGCGTTACGGAACAGGACGCAGCGGATCTGCGCTCCGCTGTCCTTCAAGGTAAAGTAAGCGTGGCCGCTTTGCCACACTTTGTAGCCGGAAATTTCCCCCGCCACGCGGATGTCGTCGAAGCTGCGCGAGAGCAGGCGATGGATCTCGGCGGTGAGGCCTGAAACTGACCAGACCGGCTTCTCCAGATTGAGGGTTAACTGTCCCATTTGTAAGGAGTTAGGTGTCAACAAAAATTTGAATGGCAGCCATTCAAACTTCGGATTGCTCGCGGCGGCCCGATTCGGCCACTCTGAATCGAAGCCACTATTTTAGGGTTTCCATTGCGGTCACGCCACCGCAGTTCCCCGGACGGAGAAACAATGACCCCGAAAGAAGTACTCGAGTTAGCCAAGAAACACGGCGCCAAGCAGTTGGATCTTCGATTCACCGACCTGCCTGGTCTGTCGCAGCACATCTCCTACCCCATCAGCCAGCTCACCGAAGACTGCTTCGAGGAAGGGTTTGGCATCGACGGTTCCAGCATCCGCGGCTGGGCGGCGATCAACGAGAGCGACATGCTCCTGATCCCCGACCCCACCACCGCGTACATGGATCCGTTCTTCGCCATGCCAACGCTTTGCATGGTGGGCGATGTGATCGACCCGATTACGCGCCAGCGGTACGACCGCGATCCGCGCTGGATCGCCAAGAAGGCGGAGCTCTACCTGCAGAACAGCGGGATCGCCGACACCTGCTTCTTCGGCGCCGAAGCGGAGTTCTTCATCTTCGACAACATCCGCTTCGACCAGAACCAGCACTCGGGCTTCTACTTCATCGACGCCGAGGAAGGCCGCTGGAACTCCAGCCGCGTGGAGAACAATCTCGGCTACCGTCCGCGCTACAAGGAAGGCTACTTCCCGCTGCCTCCGACGGACCACTACCAGGACCTGCGCGCCGAGATGGTCGATGTGATGCTGCAGATTGGCCTGAACGTCGAGTGCCACCATCACGAAGTGGCCACGGGCGGCCAGTGCGAAATCGACCAGCGTTTCGACACTCTGGTGAAGTCCGCGGACAACATGATGAAGTACAAGTACGTTGTCCGGAACGTCGCCAACAGGCACGGCAAGACGGTCACATTCATGCCGAAGCCGCTCTTTGGCGACAACGGCAGCGGCATGCACTGCCACCAGTCGCTGTGGAAGGGCAACGGCCCGCTGTTCGCGGGTGACGGCTATGCCGGCCTCAGCCAGATGGCGCTGTGGTACATCGGCGGTCTGTTGAAGCACGCCCGTGCGCTTTCGGCGATCATCGCGCCCACCACCAACAGCTACAAGCGCCTGGTGCCTGGCTACGAAGCGCCGGTGAACCTGGCCTACTCCCGCCGCAACCGCTCGGCTGCCGTCCGCATCCCGATGTACTCGGCCAGCCCGAAGGCGAAGCGCGTGGAGTTCCGTCCGCCAGACACGTCGTCGAACCCGTACCTGGCCTTCTCAGCCCTGCTGATGGCCGGCCTCGACGGCGTCATCAACAAGATCGATCCGGGCGAACCGCTGGACAAGGACATCTACGATCTGTCGCCGGAAGAGATGAAGTCCGTGCCCTCGATGCCGGCTTCTCTCGACGAAGCACTCGAGTGCCTCGAAGCCGATCACGCCTTCCTGCTGAAGGGCGACGTGTTCACCGAGGAGCTGCTGGAAACCTTCATCGGGTACAAGCGGAAGAACGAAGCCGAAGCAGTCCGGCTCCGTCCGCACCCGTATGAGTTCGCCCTGTACTACGACATCTAGTTTGTAAGGGCGCGAAAGAAAGAAGAAAATAGCTGGGCGCTGCGAGCGCCCAGCTATTTCTTTGTCCAAAGATAAGCAGCACCACTCGGTGGTGCTGCCATTTCTCTTGAAACAATACCCATCTTTAGGCCATCCTATGGGTATGAGGAAACTGACCCTAGCTGTCCTGCTTATTCTGACAATCGCGATCGCGCTGCCGGCCAACACGGTCCACCGCACCGTGTACGTGTCGGATACGGGCGAGCTGGGGACGCAAGTCACCGACGCAATCAAGCTGCAAGAGGTGCCGCTGGACGTCGTCTCGTCGCCCGACCGTGCTGACATCGAAGTCTCGATCGAAAGCAAGTACTCTTCACAGATGGCTCGCAACCTGATGACGAGCAAACTGGGCCGCTCCGCGGACCATGTGATGAAGGCTGTCGACCGGAAGAGCGGCCGCACGCTTCTGACCTATGAGTTCACGATGCGGAACGGCGATGACGCGCTGAAGCGCATCGCCGTCAGCTTCGTCTCGAAGCTCCAGAAGACCCTGTAATTCCTTCCAACGGACGCGAAAAGGGCCCGGTGCGGCAACGCATCGGGCCCTTTCCCATTTGGCGTGAGATGCTAGCGGTTGGGTCCGAAGAAGGCCACGACGCCGACCAGGACAGTGGTCTGGTTCTTGAAAGTGCCGCCCGTACCGCGCTCGAAGACCGGCTGGTCGGACCAGTCGCGGCGGTATTCGACGCGGGACAGCAGACCCTCGGTCCACTTGTACTCGCCTGTGATCGTGAACTCCTTCAGCTTCTGCGAGGTTCCTGTGATGAAGCCGTCCTTGTCGTAGTAATACTCGAGGCGCGGCGAAACGGCGATGTGGTCCGTCAACTGAAACTTCGCGGCGCCGGCAACTCCGATCCAGTCGTGGCTGCCGCTGGCTTGGAGCTTCTCCGTGCCGTAGTCGAAGTTCACGTAAGCGTTCACGAAGCTGTTCGGCGTGAAGGTGACGACTGTGTCGTAGAAGTGACGGTAGCCTTCATTAGTGTCCGTCTTCTCGGGCCCGACGTAGTACGTGTTGAACCAGCTCACCTTGCTGCTGGTCTTGGCCATGGTTACGCCGATGGTCTTTCCGGAGTTGTTGTCTTCGACATTGTTCCAGCCGTTCAGCAACTGGAAGCCGCCGGTCCAGCCTCCGCCGAGGGGTTGAGTCATGCGGAAGCCCGCGTGGTAGTACGGGCCGTTGGCGTAGAGCAGCGCACGTGAATAGTTCCAATTGAGGTGGGTCTCAGTGAGCTCCGCGCCGGCGCTGGTGTAGAACTTGCCGAAGTCGAACTGCGTGCCGCCGAGTTTGGCTGGTTTGAAGCTGACGAAAGCCTGGGGGACGATGTCGAGAATATCCCCGCCGGGTTCGGTGGCGTGGAAGACGTCGAAGGCGCGACCAAATCCCAGGTCTAGGGTGAAGCCGACCGGGTCGGCGTCATGAGTCAATGTCAGCTTAGCCATGTTGAGGCTGAACTGGTTCGCCTTGACATCGAAGTTCCGGTAAAGGTTCACCTTGGAGGCGGGATGGTTGGCGTTCCAGCTATAGTAGCCGTCCACCAGGCCGCTAAAGTTGATTGGTCCGATCGACCAGGTCGGTTTAGGCGCTGGCGCCTGTTGCGTATCGCTGGCAGGCGCTTGCGCCCTGGCCACCGGGGCCGACAGGGACGCGACGATGAGCAGCGCGCAGGCACACTTCAAATAACGCATTGATGGGTAGTTCTCCGTTCGTGCTGTGTCTGGTTTGGATTCGCGCTGCGGGAACGTGGCAGCCGGCGCTACAAGGCTTGAGGCCGATTGTAAGCGGATTGGTGGAATTCGCACCAATAGATACTTTCAATCGCGCCAATAAAAACAATTCGCTTCCGCTAACGGGGCTGGCACGGCAAGAATGTAAACACCGCCACGTCGCGCAGTGCATGCCGGTTCGTCCTGAGCCGGCAGGCGAAAATCGTCCAAATCCAAACGGAGTTACGAAGGAGCAGGTTTGAGTACCATTCGTCTAGCAACACTGTTGTCCTTGTGGACAAGCGGCGCACTGCTTGCGCAGGATGCAGCGCCGGCCTCGACGGCAGCGCTGGAAGCGGCCACAAAGTCGGCCCAGCTTTCGGCGGACAACGCATGGATGCTGGTGAGCACAGCACTGGTCTTGATGATGACCGGTCCCGGTCTCGCGCTGTTCTACGGCGGTCTTGTCAGGAAGAAGAACGTCCTCGCGACGATGATGCAGAGCTTCATCATGATGGCGCTGGCCACGGTTCTGTGGGCCGTCATTGGATACAGCCTCGCCTTTGGCGACGGCAACTCGTTCATCGGCGACCTCAAGTTCCTGATGCTGAACGGCGTCGGCGGCGAGCCCAATGCGGACTACGCCGGCACGATCCCGCACCAGACGTTCATGCTGTTTCAGATGATGTTCGCGATCATCACGCCCGCGCTGATTACCGGCGCATTCGCCGAACGGATGAAGTTCAGCGCCATGCTCCTGTTCATGACTCTCTGGTCGTTCATCGTGTACTACCCCATGGCGCACATGGTGTGGGGCAAGGGCGGAATGCTTAATGCGTTCCTGGGTGGCAGCCTGCCGTGCTTCGACTTCGCCGGCGGCACCGTGGTGCACATCACTTCAGGTGTATCCGCCCTTGTGTGTGCCCTCTACCTTGGAAAGCGCCTCGGCTATCCCAATGAACCCATCAAGCCGCACAACCTGGTGATCAGCTTCATCGGCGCATGCCTTCTGTGGGTGGGCTGGTTTGGATTCAACGCGGGCAGCGCACTCAGTTCCGGCGCACTGGCCTCCAGCGCCTTCCTGGCCACGCACCTTGGCGCGGCCTGCGCGACCCTCGGATGGCTCCTGGTGGAGTGGCTGCAGATGGGCAAACCGAGCATCCTCGGCGGCATCTCGGGCGCGGTGGCCGGGCTGGTGGTCATCACTCCGGCGGCCGGCTTTGTGTCCCCCGGCTCGGCGATGATCATGTGCTTCATCGGTGGCGCCATCTGCTACCTGATGGTCGTGAAGGTCAAAGGAAAGCTGGGCTATGACGATTCGCTTGACGCCTTCGGCGTGCACGGGGTCGGCGGAACCGTCGGCGCGCTCTTCACCGGTGTCTTCGCCACCAACGCAGTAAACAACGCGCTGAAAGATGCCGCTGGCAATCCGGCGGCTCTCGGACTGGTGGACGGAAATGCGAAGCAGGTGATGAACCAAGGCCTCGGCATTCTCGTTGCCTGGGTACTCGCGATCGTGGGAACGCTGATCATCCTCAAGATCTGCGACATGGTTGTCGGACTCCGCGTCAACTCCGATGCTGAGACAGAGGGCCTCGACCTCAGTCAGCACGGCGAAGAAGCCTATAATCTCGAAGCATGAGGAGGAGACGGCCATGAAGAAAATCGAAGCGATTATCCAGCCATTCAAGATCGAAGACGTCAAAGAAGCCGTCAAGGGCATCGGCGTGGATGGGATGACCATCACCGATGTTCGTGGCCACGGCCGTCAGAAGGGGCACAAGGAGGTTTACCGCGGCCAGGAGTATCAGGTCGATCTCCTGCCCAAGGTGAAGATTGAACTCGTGGTGCCGGATGCCCGGCTCGACGACGTCGTGAGCACGATCATGTCGGCCGCACGTACGGGGAAGATCGGCGATGGCAAGATCTTCATCTACGACTTGCTAGACGCCGTGCGCATCCGGAACGGCGACCGGGGAGAGGCCGCGCTCTGAAGTTCGTTCCCGTACCTTGCACGGGCCCACGCCAGCTACCATGGTTGGCGTGAGCCTGCGCGGGGAAATCGTCAGCGTCAATCTCTCCAAAGGCGGATTGCCGAAGTTGCCGGTTGGCAGCGGCGCCGCTGGAGCCCTCGGCATCGAGGGTGATGTTCAACGGGACCGCAGGTATCACGGCGGCCCTCTGAAGGCCTTGCTGTTGGCGTCCGATGAAGACCTGGAAGCCCTGCGCGGCCTGGGCTATGCGGTGACCTATGGGTCGCTCGGCGAAAACCTTACCGTTCGCGGAATCGACTTTCGCCAGCTCCGGTCCGGCATGAGATTTCGTGCCGGACAGGCTGTGATCGAACTCACCACGCTGCGCACTCCTTGCGCCAACCTCGACATCTTCAACAGCGAAGGGCTTCGGATCCAGCACGAGCTTTACGATTCGCGCTGCAAGGCGGGTGATGCCACTTCACCGCGCTGGGCGCGCGGAGGATTCTACGCCTCTGTCCTCCAACCGGGCTGGATTCAGACGGGCGATATACTTGAGTTGGCGGAAGTGGCGGTCTGATCGCTCCGCCACGCGCACCGTCGTCGTCCGGAGCAGATTTCGTTGCTGAAGCAGGGAAACCCAGTCGATTCCATTCAGGCCAAACGCGCCTTTTCCATCGTGAAGAACGCGACGCCTCCGGAGTTCCGTCAGGGTCTGACGACGTTGCTGGAACGCTGCGCCGATCCAGGAGGCGCGTTGCTCCGTCTGGAGTCCTTCTGCGAGCAGCATCCGGCCGACTTCGATCACATCGCGCACACCCCCTTCGGCTTTCAATCGCTGATCGCGGTCTTTTCCGCATCGGAGTTCCTGTCGGAAGAAGTTCTCCAGCACCCTGAGTGGCTGCTGAGTATCCTCGCCTCGGGCTGGCTGCACCGCGCGAGAACCAAGGTGGAGGTCGAGGCTGAGCTCGAAGGTTGGATCGGGACGATGGATGCGGTCCCGTCGCCGCTGATTCTGGCGCAGTTCCGGCGGCGGCAGATCCTGCGCATTCTACTCCGCGATGTGCTCGGCTTCGCCGGGCTTTCGGAGATCACCGAGGAGCTGTCGAACCTCGCCGACGCCATCATGGACGTCACTCTGCGCAGGCTGCGCGCCGACCTGGCGGAGCGCTTCGGCACGCCGCGCATTGAGAGCGGCGATGAATGCGAATTCAGCGTGCTGGCGCTCGGCAAGCTGGGCGGGCGCGAGCTGAACTACAGCTCGGATATCGATCTGATGTTTCTCTTCGACGGCCCCGGCGAGACCGATGGCGAGACCCGCATCAGCAACAAGGAGTTCTTCAAGAAAGTCTCCACGCGCCTGACGGACCTGCTGGCGACGCATACGGCCGAAGGCTTCTGCTATCGCGTCGATCTGCGGTTGCGGCCGGAGGGGCGGTTGGGTGAGGTCTGCATCTCGTTGGATGGCGCGAAGACCTACTATTCGCAGCGCGCCCGAGACTGGGAGCTGCAGATGTTGATCAAGGCGCGCGCCGCGGCTGGCAGTGCCGAGTGCGGTGGAGCGATTCTTGAGTGGGTGCAGCCGATGATCTACTCGACGTCACTGGACTTCACGGCCATCGAGTCAATGTCGGAGACACGCGAGCGCATCAGCGAAAAGCTGAACATGCGGCGTCGATCCGGGGGATTCGACATCAAGCTGGCGCGCGGCGGCATTCGCGATATCGAATTTCTGGTGCAGTGCCTGCAGCGCGTTCATGGCGGGCGTGTGGCGTGGCTCAGGAACTCGTCGACGCTGCTCGCGCTTCAACGCCTGCGCGACAAGGACCTGCTGTCCAACTCCGAATATTCGCGGCTGGCCTCCGCGTACCAGTTCCTGCGCAACCTCGAGCACCGGCTTCAGTTCGACGAGGACCGACAGACTCACACGCTGCCGGAGCGGAAAGAAGATCTCGACTTGGTGGCGCGGCGCATGCCGGCCGGTTCGCTGGGCGACGCGCCGGGCGCCGATGCATTAATGGCCCGCGTGAATCAACACATCGAAGAGGTGCAGGAGATCTACGAGCGCGTGATTCACGCGCAACAGCCGGTGTACTACACCGAATCGGCAATCCCCTCTCCGGCCGTCATCACGGCGCCCGAGCCGAAGGAGGACGCGCGGTTCGACACTGGGTCCAGCAACCTGATCCGCTACCTCGACCAGAAGGCGCCGGCGCTTGCGGCAGCCGTGATGCGCGCCAGGCTGGGACGCTCGCAGCCCGCATTCGAGCACTTCCTCGAGGTCGTGCTGCGTCGCGAAGAGTGGCTGAGCGCGCTGAACCAGGACACCGTGCTTGCGGGTTACCTGCTGGACATATTCCAGAACAGCCACTACTACGCCGAACAGTTGGTCCGGAATCCCGACTACTTCGAGGATCTGCGTGCGATGCGCACGCGAGGCCCTTCGACGACCGTGTACGCCGACGTGATGCCGCTGCTCGAGGAAGCGCAGGAGATCCGCAAGTACTTCCTCCAGCAGATGTTCCGGATCCAGACTGAGAGCATCTGCCTGTCGACGCCGGTCTTCGCGACTCTCGGGCGCACATCGCAGCTCGCCTGTGCGACGATTGCCGCCTGCTACCGGCTGGCGGTGGCGCAGACAGCCGCGTCGAAGCCTCCGGAGACGCCGGGTTACGCGCCGAAGCAGCAGATGATGGTGATCGCGCTGGGGCGGCTCGGCATGCAGGAGTTTGACCTGGGTTCAGACGCCGACCTAGTCTTCGCCATTCCTGACGCCGACCTGCCGGAACTGCATTTCTGGACTCGTGTCGCGGAAAAGCTGGTCGACATTCTGTCGTCGTACACCGGCGACGGAACCATCTTCACTGTTGATATGCGGTTATGTCCGAACGGCAAGGGCGGCGCGTTGGTGCAGTCCGAGGGGACGTTCCTCGATTACTTCAATAGGCAGGCCGAGGCGTGGGAGGGCATGGCCTACATGAAGTCGCTGGCGGTGGCGGGCGACACCGAACGCGCGACGGCGTTGCTCGCGGAACTGCAGAAGATCGACTGGAGGCGGTACGGGCAGTCCGGGCGTTCGCGCAAAGAGCTGCGCCAGATGCGGCTGCGGATCGAAAAGGAGCACGGTGACGTCAATCCGCTGAAGACGGCCGCCGGCGGCTACTACGACATCGACTTCGCCCTGATGTACCTGCGCCTGAAGGGCGCGGGCATGTTCTTCAAGGTTCTGGACACGCCCAAGCGCATCGAAGTGGTGGAGCAGATGGGGCATCTCGACACGGCCGATGCACGCTTCCTGAGCGACGCCGCGACCTTCTACCGCGCGATTGACCACGGCATCCGGTTGATGTCGGGCCACAGCGAGGGCAGCCTGCCCACGGCGGAAGGCCAGTTGAAGCGCCTGGCGAGCCTGGTCTCGCGCTGGCTGCCGGAACACCTGTGCGACCAGCCTCTACCGATCGAACTGCTGCAGATCCAGCAGAAGACGCGCGAGTACTTCGACCGCCTGTTCGGTGAGAAATAGCGGGGCCTACCCGGCGGGCTGGCCGTCCAGGCCCAACTCCTTCGCACGGGCCTGCATCGCGGAGATGCAGAAGGCAATGTGCTCGTCGAGATCCACACCGAGCTGCGCCGCGCCATTGACGATGTCTTCGCGGTTGACAGCGCGTGCGAACGCCTTGTCCTTCATCTTTTTCCGGACGCTCTTGACGTCCACTTCGTGGATCAACCGGCCCGGCTTGACGTAGCTGATGGCCGTCAGGAAGCCGGCAAGCTCGTCGCAGGCGAAGAGGGTCTTTTCGAGTGGGGTGACGCGCGGGACGCCGGTGAAGTCGGCGTGGGAGAGGATGGCGCGGCGAATCTCGTCGCTGACGCCGCGCTGCTTCAGGATCGGCTCGCCCTTGGTGGGATGGTCGGGGAGTTGAGGGTGGATCTCCCAGTCGAAGTCATGGAGCAGCGCGGTGACGGCCCACGTCTCCTGGTCGGCGCCATCGCGGGCGGCATACGCCGAGACGCAGGCCTCGACGGCAAGCGCATGCTTGCGGAGGGCGTCGCTCTTCACGAATTCGCAGAGAATCTTCCAGGCCTGATCGCGGGTCATGCTCCATGTTTAGCACGGCCCGTTGGCGCGTCGCTCCCACCGTGTAGTAAGATGGGAAAGTCCTTCCGGAGTGGGCCTGTGGCGCAGTTGGGAGCGCGCTTCCATGGCATGGAAGAGGTCGTGAGTTCGAATCTCACCAGGTCCACCAAACCCGGCTCGGCTCTACGCCAATTGCGGGGGCTCTACGGGCTCTACGGGGGCTCTACGCCAATTTCGGGCTCTACGCCAATTTCGGGGGCACCCCGCATCCCGGCTCTCGGTCAAAAACGGGGGAGCAGACCGAATCCCACCTCAGTTAAGCACATAGGACGTTCACTCGCATTCTGGGCCCGGAGTGGGCCGGGCATGGAGGCGCGTACACGGGCTACAGTACGCGGATGGTCCTGATGAAGTGAACGGTATAAGCTGGAGACGCGCTGGGAGATGCTCAACGCACTGAACAGCGTCAACCTCAACGCGCCGAACACTGCATTCACCCCGAATGCAGCCGGCGTGAATACCAATGCGAACTTCGGCCGCATCTTCGGCGCCCTCGACACGCTCAGAATGCAGTTGGGCTTGCGGCTGGACTTTTAGGACGGAGATGATGAGAACCTTTATCGCCCTTTTGCTCGCGGCGGCATCAGCCGCGGCGCAGCAGAATTATGACGTTGTCGTCTATGGCGGCAGCGCGGCTGGCGTGATGACGGCTGTTTCAGGAGCTCGCCAGGGATTGAAGACAGTTTTGTTGGAGCCTCGCGATCATGTTGGGGGCTTGGTCAGTGGCGGGCTGTCGGGGACCGACGTCGGGCGCCGCGAAGTGATTGGCGGACTGGCGCTCGAGTTCTACTATCGAGCCGGTCGCCACTATCAGCTTGACCGGCACCTGCAGGAGATCGCCTGGATGCCGGAGCCGAAGGTGGCCGAAGCTATCATGCGCGACATGCTCAAGGAGGCCGGCGTGACACTCCTCGAACGGCATCGGCTTCGCGAAAAGGCTGGGGTCCGCAAGGAGGGCACGCAGATCGTCGAGATCACGACGGAGAACGGCGTCCGATTCAGGGGCAAGATCTTCGCGGACACCTCGTATGAGGGCGACCTGATGGCGCAGGCCAAGGTCAGTTACACGTATGGACGCGAGAGCACGCGGCAATACGGGGAATCTCTCGCTGGAATCCGCGAGGTGACACCGAGCCATCAGTTCGCTGTTGATATTCCGGCGCGAGACGAGAATGGAAGGCTGCTGCCCGAGATCTCAGACCAACCCCGCGGTGAACCGGGTGCTGCTGACAAACGGCTGCAGGCATACAACTTCCGGGTGATCGCTACGAACGTCGCCGGGAACCGTCTGCCGTGGCCCAAACCGGCAAAATACGACCCGAGGCGATACGAGCTTCTTGCTCGCTACCTGCCAGCCATGACGAAGTACATGGGCCGGCCGCTAAACATCGACGAAGTGAACCTTCTTCGAGTGATCCCGAACGGGAAGGCCGACTTCAACAACCGCGGCGGTTTCTCGACGGATTACATCGGAAAGAACTACGGTTTCCCGGAAGGCTCGTACGCCGAGCGCGAGCGCATCTGGAAGGACCACGAGGAATACCAGAAGGGCTTTTACTACTTCCTTGCGACAGATCCACGAGTGCCCAAGGCGTTGCAGGACGAGATGAACCAGTGGGGCTTAGCCAAGGACGAGTTTGCCGATACCGGACACTGGCCGCACCAGCTTTACATCCGAGAAGGGCGCCGCATGGTGGGGGACTTCGTCGCGACGCAGAAGGATCTGCAAACCGATCTCAGAAAGTCCGACTTCATCGGAATGGGCAGCTATCAGAGCGACTCGCACAATCTTCAACGCTTCGTGAACGACAGAGGGTTTGTCGAGAATGAAGGTGACGTCCAGGTGCCGGTGAAGCCTTACCAGATCGCCTACCGAGTGATCTTGCCGAAACGAGACGAAGCCACCAACCTCCTGGTGCCCGTCTGCTTCTCGGCCAGTCACATCGCGTACTCGTCAATGCGCATGGAGCCGCAGTACATGATCCTCGGCCACGCAGCGGGAGTTGCCGCAGGGCTCTCCATTCGGAGCGGTTCGGCGCTGCACGATATCAACATCGCTGAGATGCAGAAGCGTCTGAAGGACGAAGGCGCAGTCTTTGAGCTCGGCGCCGAATTCCAGGCGCAGGGACTTGCGGCTATCCGGAAACGTTACGCACCACCACCGCGCAAGGAGCCGTATCCTTGGGCGCGTCCAGCCAAGCCTGAGTAGCCGGACGCCGGCAAGCAGACACCACCAGGTGATCCCCATGCTTCGATGCATGATGCCTGCCTTTCTCGTCCTCGGAAGCGCGCTTCATGCGCAACAGACTTACGATCTGGTGCTCCATGAGGCCACGGCCGCGGGTATGGCGACAGCAAAGTCCGGTGCACGGCAGGGCCTGAAGATGGCCCTGCTCGAGCCGGGCCAGTCCTCAAAGGTCGTCCCGCTTGAACACGCCTATCCGGGCGCGTGAATCAGTCAAAAATCCGATGTGCGGCGTACTGGGATCGCAACGTGTACGTTTCGCTCGAGATTGTTTGGACAACGATCTGGAAGGATCTGGGCCAATCTCGATAACCGCCCTCTGCGAACCGTCGCTTGAGTTCCGTCAGTTTCTCTGGGGAACCCAGGAACTCCATCGCAGCCTGAGAGCCGTCGGAGTTGATCCCGGAGACGATGATGTACCTGAACGGACCGCGCGGGCCGCCCTCAGTTGTCACCACCGTCACCACGCCATAGTTCACGGCGCCGCCCCGCTCGCGGAAGTATCCTGTCCCCGACTTGCTGTCCATGACGCCAACTTCTTTCCTGTCAGGACTATACCGAACGAAGTAACCACCAGTCGGCAACAGCAATTCGACAATTGAACTGTAATCGCCCCGGCCGATCAGTACTGCGTTCCGTTCCTTGAGCGCCGCCGCACGCACGGCCGACTCGGGCAGAAGTTCCACTTCGACACCACGTCGGGAGAGGAACCGGCACGCCGCCACTGCAGCCGCCGCATCACCCCAAAGGGGGGAGTGGGAATTGGGTTGGGCACGCAAGTTCTGTGGTTCCCGGAACAAAAGACGCCTATACCAGTCCAGCATCTGCTGATCCGGAGGCAACTTCATAAGGAAACTCGACTCGAGCTTCGGGTCGCCCTCATCGCCGAAATCGCGAAGCCACAACTGCATCGGGGTTGCCACGACGACGCTAACGGTGGAACCGCGTCTCAGGAGCGGCCCCCATGCCTGCCGCAAGGCTGCCTCGCCGGGCGGGAGGAATGGCGTCATCTCGCTCAGCCGGGGAAACACCGAAGCGATGCCGGCAGTGGCCAGGCATCCTGCCAAAACACCCGCGGCTAGCCAGAGCGCCCGCCGTGCGGAGGGGGGCCGCACGGCCTCCGTTTGCGGCTCAGGGGTCTGTTCCGCGACCTGCGCGGCGGCCCGAACAAACGAAGGACGGTAGGTTCCCTTGGGGAGTTCGACGCGGATGGGCGCTTGTTGGCCTTCGCTCCTGTAATGCTCATCGAGGCGCCGGCGCAGTTCGTACGTTCGTGTCCGAACCGTGGAATCCGTGTCGGGCGAGTACTCCGTTGCCCGTCCAAGCGCGTGCATCGCGATTGAGGACTCGGTCAGGTCCCCACCCCGGCCCTCAATTTCCTCGGTGCAGATGTAGGTCAGAATCCGCCGAAGTTGCTCAGATCGGCGCAGGGTCAAGCTGCCCAGAATCGCCGCCAACGCCTCCTGTTTCTCGGCGTTTGACAGCCTAGGCTGCTGCACAGTCATCATTCACATTTTCAGTATACCGGACCCATAACACGGCAGTGGCAGTGTTATGAACATTTCGTAACTGGTTGATTGCGTGATGGTTAGCGCGAAGCATAATTTTGACATCCCCGAACTTTACCCGGGCCTCCCGGCTAGAAGAGACTTGCATCGCACATGCCTTGGATCCTCAGAAGGGACTTCTTCCGCACCGCGCTTGGCCTGCTCACCGGCTCTGTTCCCTCAGCGGCAATGCAGCAGGGCGGCATCGCAACCATACAGGGAACACAACCGGCCGGGCCAAGTGAATCCAGAAGCGAGTTTGACCTTGTCGTGGTTGGCGGCGGCATTGCCGGGACCAGTTGTGCGATCACCGCCGCCCGGAATGGCATTCGTGTCGCGTTGGTCCACAACCGGCCCATGCTGGGTGGCAACTCGTCGAGCGAAGTCCGCCTCTACCCTGAGGACAACTCCCGCTACCACTGCTGGATTCGCGAGGGCGGGATCAACGACGAGTTCCATGTCGAGGACCGCAAACGAAGCTACGTCCCGGCCGGCGATGGCTACCTGAACTGCGATTGGGACCTGGTTCTCTACGAATGGGCTCTCCGAGAGCCGAACCTCACCCTGTACCTCAATACCCACATGGCCCGCGTCCGCAAGAGCGGCGCGAACCGGATTGAATCCGTCGAGGCCTTCCAACTCGATACCGAGAAGGAGTTCGTTTTCACGGCACCGCTCTTCGTCGATGCAACCGGCGACGGCGTCCTCGCCGCCAAAGCCGGAGCCGATTTCTCGTGGGGGCGCGACCCCAAAAGCCTGTACAGTGAACAACTTGCGCCCGAGACCGCCGAGCCCCCGACCATGGGGAACACCCTCTACTACAGGGCCTTCAACATCGACCAGAAGGCGCCGTTTGATGCCGTTCCCTGGGCCCGGAAGTTCAACTCGCTTGATGAACTGAACGGCCGCTACGTCGACCAGGAAGTTGGCCAGTGGTGGATGGAGGTGGGCCTGCCCTACCACCAAATCCACGAGAACGACAAGATCCGCCACGAGTTGCTGCGTGCCATCCTCGGCTCCTGGGACGCGCTCAAGAACCGCGGGGGCGAACGCGGCGAAAAGTACGCTCTCGAATTCGTTGGCTTCGTGCCCTACAAGCGCGAATGCCGCCGTATCCTGGGCGACTACGTTGTCACACAGCAGCACGTTCAGGACCCCCAACTCCTGGCGGATTCCGTCGCTTACGGTTGCTGGGAGATCGACATCCACTCCCCTGGCGGAGTCCTCGCCCTTCACCGCCCGCCAGACCTCATCCCCATGGACGATTGGGACCGCCTGGGCACCCAGGTCTATCCGATCCCGCTACGCTCCCTTTACTCCCGCAATATCAACAACCTCATGATGTGCGGCAGGCCGATCTCCTGTTCCTACATTGCCTTCTCCTCCAGCCGAGTGCTAAGGACCGGGTCGATTGTCGGCCAGGCCGTCGGTGCTGCCGCAGCCGTCTGCAAGCGGCACGGCGAGCTGCCTCGCGAAACCGCCAAGCGGCACGCCGCCGAGGTCCAACAGGTCATCCTCCGCGATGATGGCCATATCCCTGGCGTCTTGAATGAAGATGCCCACGACCTCGCCCGCCAAGCCACCGTCACCGCAAGCAGTGCGATGTCCCTTGTCTTCCCGGAAGCGAATGAGCCCTTCGACCTCGCCATTCCCCACGCCCAGATCGTGCCCGTCTCGGCAGGCCGCATCGACGCCGTCGAACTGCTGCTGGAAAACTCCGGTCCGGCCCGGCAGATTACGCTCACCCTCCGCTCGGCCACCTTCGTGTGGGATTTCCGCCCTTCGGCCAAGCTCAAGCAGGCGCAAGCCACCGTCCCGCCCGGCCGGTCGTGGGTCCGCTTCGCCCTGAACGCCTCCGTTCCGCCCTCCAAGCTTTATATCTTCGAGCTGGGCGCCGCGCCGGGGCTCAAATGGCTCGGCGCTAAGGACTCCGAAGGCAAGTTGAGCCTCACGCCGGTCGGCGTCACCCCAGGCAGCCTCCCTGGCAGCAGCCGCTGGCGGCCCATCACCAAAGGCGCTTCTCTGGCCATGCGCCTGTATCCCGAATCCCATCCCTACGCTGCCGACAACGTCGTCACGGGTACGAACCGCCCGGACCGCTGGACGAACGTCTGGCTCTCCAACTCCGAGCACGGCCTTCCCGCCTGGCTCGAGCTCGCCTGGAACAGCCCGCGCCGTCTCAATCAAGTCCAGATCACGTTCGACACCGACGCCAATCGCCGTTCGACGCTGCCCTTCTTCCGCTACCCAGAGTGTGTCCGCGACTACCGCATCGAGGTCGATGGCAAGACCGTTGCGGCCATCGAGGGCAACTACCATCGACGCAGGGTCCACAACTTCCCCGAGGTCAGGGGATCACGGCTCCGCATCATCGTCGAAGCCACCAACGGCGCGCCCATGGCCCGCGTCTTTGAAGTCCGCGCCTATCTCGAAAGGCGCAGCTCCGCGGTTGTGCAGGAGAGCGCCGGATGAGGCGCACGATTTCCGGGAGGCGACTGTCCTCCACTCGACTGTTTGTTTATCCCAAAGGAGAATCCGAGAAGATGAGACCCAGAAGTAGGGTAAAACCCAAGTTCGGTTCCTCAGCGGCCTCGATGATCTGCTGCGTCATCCTGGCCTTTGCCTGGCTTGCCGGCCCACTGGCCGCCCAGGATAACCGCGGCAGAGTGCAGGGATATGTGACGGACCCCTCAAAGGCCGGAATCGTCGCTGCCGACGTCGCCCTCACGAATCAGGGCACTGGCGTTACTACGACGCGCAAAACCAACGAGGCAGGCCTCTACCTGTTTGATCTCGTTCAGCCCGGCATGTACTCCATCAGTGTGGAAGCGCCCGGCTTCAACAGGCACACACAGTCCGGCATCCGCGTCCAGACCCGTGCGGACATCACCGTCGATGCTCAACTCACGCTCGGCGCCGTGTCCAACTCAGTCGACGTCACCGCCGACGCGACCACCGTCGAGTTCAACAGCAGCTCCATGTCCGGCACCATCAACGGCAAGCTGCTTGACCAGATGCCGGTGATCTCCAGAAGCCCCTTCTCGCTTGCCATCCTTGAGCCCTCCGTCGTGAATAAGTACGGCATGGGCTCGATGGACACTTCTCAGAATTTCCCCTTCTATCAGATCAGCCAGAACGGCATGGACATCGGCGGCGCAACCGGCGGCCGCAACCAGTTGCTGCTCGACGGCGTCGATACCCGCGTCGAACAGCGCGGATCCTACGCTCCCCCCATGGACGCCGTCCAGGAAGTCGTCGTCCAACAGAATCCCGTTGACGCCGAATACGGCAATAGCGGTGGCGCGGCAATCAGCATCTCGATGAAGTCCGGCACCAACGACCTGCGTGGAAGTGCTTACTACTACGGCCGAAACCCTGTCTTCAACGCCGCACCCAGCGCGATCACACGCACCCCCAGCAATGCTCGCAATCACATCTTCGGCACCGCCGTCGGTGGTCCCGTCGTTCTCCCGAAGGTCTACAACGGCAGGAACAAGGCGTTCTGGTTCTTGAGCTACGAGCAGTGGGAGGCATCTCAGGCCGGCGGCTTGGAAACCGCCACATTGCCCACTGACCTTGAACGCAATGGCAACTTCTCCCAGTCCAAGAATATGTACGGCGGACTGCGAACCATCTACGACCCCGTCACCACGACGACCGACCCCGGCACGAATAC
This sequence comes from Bryobacteraceae bacterium, assembly GCA_050789245.1. Taxonomy (GTDB): domain Bacteria; phylum Acidobacteriota; class Terriglobia; order Bryobacterales; family Bryobacteraceae; genus PNKE01. The sequence continues at coordinate 195,710 of JBOZRR010000003.1, forward strand.
CGCCAAACGCCTGCCCTTCGCCGGCAACATGATCCCTGCGAGCCGCATCGACCCCGCTGCAGCCGCCCTCATGAAATACATCTGGCAACCCAACAACGCCGGCGACAATCCGCTAACCGGCACCAACAACTGGAAGGCCAGCCCCTCCGTCGGCAACCCCTACACCAACATCTCCGCCCGCGGCGACTACAATTTCAACCAGAGCTGGCGCGCCTTTGGCCGTTACAGCCGTCAGAACCAGTGGCAGACGCCGGAACTTGCCGCGGACAGCCCTGCCTACATGAGTTGGGGCGCCGGCAAGATGTACGCCATGAATGTCGCCGCCAACGTCGACGGCGCACTCAATCCCACAACCTTCGTCAGCGTCCGATTCGGCTACATCCGCTCGGCCGATACTCTCGACCTGCCCTCAGCCAAAACGAATGCTGATATGTGGAGCAGCATCTGGCGCGACAGCGACTGGTACCGCCAGAGCCTTTCCGCCAATTCCGACGTCTACTTCCCGGCATTCACCGTCGGCGGCAGCCAGTTCGGCAATCCCAGCTCCTGGGATTTGCAGCCCCGCCAGACGGCCTGGTCCGCCATGCTCATGAAGCAACTCCGCAGCCACTACATGAAGTTCGGCGGCAAGCTCACTCATTACTCCTCAGACAGCGGCCTCCCCGATTGGGGTAAGTTCAACTTCGACGCCGCGCTCACCTCCGCCACGTACATCAACTCTCCAACCGACCAAGGCGGCGATGGTTGGGCGTCGTTCTTACTCGGCAACCCCGCCTCCGGCTACACCAATTACGCCTCCCGCGTCTTCACCAAGTCGAATAACATCGGCTTCTTCTTCCAGGACGACTGGAAGCTTAGCCGCAATCTCACCGTCAACCTTGGCGTCCGCTGGGAATACGACCAGGCGCCCACTGAAGATCAGTACCGGCTCGTCCGCAACCTCGACCTCACCAGCCCCATCCCCGAATTCCAGGCCACTCCGCCTCCGATGCCCGATCTGTCCAAGTACAGTTCTTTCCCCGTCCGCTACAACGGCGCGCTTCAATTCATGGATTCGGATAACTCCCGCATGTTCCGCGCGCCCAGGAATGTCATTCTGCCACGCGTCGGACTGGCTTACCGCCTAAACGACAAGTCCAGCATTCGCTTCGGCTATTCGCGCTACGCAATCCCGTTCCAGACCGCGCTCGGCCCGAATTGGAACTTGCCCAATACCGGGTTTAGCCAGAGGACCGATATCCTCGCGCCCATCGCCGGCATCCCGCAGACCCAGTTGAACGACCCCTTCCCGGCCAACAACCCCGTGCTCGAGCCCGTCGGATCCTCGCTCGGACGCTATAGCCAGTTGGGCTCCAGCGTCGTTTACTACAACCAATATCCGCGGCAGCCTCTCACCGACCGTCTCAATCTCAGCCTCCAACGCGAGTTGCCCTGGCAGGTCCGCCTCGATGTCACCGCCTTCCTCAGCTTCGGACACAACGTCCCGAATGCCGATGTCTATGGCGGCGTGGTCGCCAGCCAGCAGGTGAATATGATGAACCCCATGCTCACCTATACGTATAAGGCCGAGCTGTCCCAGTCCGTTGCGAATCCCTTCTATCAGTACCTCACACCCGACAAATTCCCCGGTGCGCTGCGGAACCAGAAAAACGTCGCCCTCAACGCACTGCTCAAGCCGTATCCTCACTACGGCGCCATCACCGAGATGTACACCGGAGGCGCTGACGACAGGTACCGTTCGCTCCAGGTCAAGGCCCAGAAGGCATTCTCCAATAGCCTCACCTTCACTGTCGGGTATAACTACAGCCGCAGTCTGATGGACCAGTACTTCACCGACGTCGCCCGTTACAACCGCAGCTACTCGATGCTCGATACCGGCGCCTTCCGCCACAGGCTGACGGTAGCTCCCTTCTGGGAAATCCCCTTCGGCAAGGGCCGCGCCTATGGCGGCAATCTCCACCCCGTACTAGACGCCATCCTCGGCGGTTGGACCACCAGCCATTTGTTCCAGCTCAATAGCGGCAACATGCTGAAGTTCGGCCAGATGCGCGTCAACGGCGACCCTCGCGTCGGCAACCCTTCCAGAACCCGGTGGTTTAACACCCAGGCCTTCGCACCCGACACCGCGTTCACTCTCCGCTCCAACCCCTTTTACTACGACGGTCTTACCGGGCCAGTCTCCTGGAACCTCGACAGCACGCTCGCCAAGAACTTCTACATCACCGAGCGGACGCGCCTCGAACTCCGCATGGACGCGTTCAATGTTCCCAACCACTTCCTGTCGACCAACCCCGTACTCGACGTGCGTAACTCTCTCTTCGGCCGCAGCGTTGGACAGAGCAACCTCGGAAGGGAGATGCAGTACACGCTGCGCCTCCACTTCTAGCCCAATCAAGCGACCAGACCCCCAGACCCGGTGGACGGCCCAGTCCGGACACCGGGTTCTTTTTTCACATCGAAAGGGAATTCATCTGGTTTCCCGAAGCTATTTTCCCGCCGTGGCCGCCGGCGCACGTTATCCTCCGGAAGTCACGCCGCGACCATCGCATTCAGGCATTCATCGCTCCACCGCCGGTTGAGGTTCCCCACATGCCCGTTCTCCGAGGGCAGCCCGGGCTGAATGTGTCTCGGCTGCGGTTGCGGGTTCGAGTCCCGTTTCCCACTGCAATTCCATTCCCCTAAGTATTCTGTTTTCAATGAGCGGCGGGATAAAGTCGCGCCTCGCGAAACGAACCTAGTCCCATTTTCGGACACCTCCGCCGCGCTCCGGCAGGGTGAGGGTACCGCCAAGGGGAAGAGTATACAGCGGGGCACCAAGCGATTCTCCGTAAGTTGTTGAGTGTGCTGGTGAAAATTGCTGTGACCGCGTCAGCGGGCACGTGCGCCCTCGAGCGGAGCCACCTGGAGGACGCGGTGGAGGATGAACTCGTACTTTGCCTGGGCGGTGCGGGGGAGCCGGGCACCTGGCGCGGGTCGGAACTCGCCTCGGAAGATGCCCTGGATGGCGATGCCGGCGGGGAGGCGGTGGAGTTCCCGTGCGAGGAATTCCTCTTCGGCTGTCGGGAATTCGGCGGAGACCGTGCCAGCGGCCGCGCCGGGCTTCAGCATTTCGGCCTTGTCGAAGTCGCCTCGTGGCGTGACCATCACCACCTCTTGCGGCTTTGGATCGCCACAGGGCATCAACAGGGACTCCTCCGGCAGGTTCAGGTAGCAGCCCTGGACGGTAATGACCCGGCCGGTAAAGCTCCTGGGACTGCGCTGGACGTCACGGATGTTGACTCCCCGGTCACGATGACACGCGGGTGAGAAGGCGAGAAGCAGCAGGGGCAGCCATCGCCAGGAGCGGGGGTGCATGGGTGGTTAGACACCGGATTTCTTCCCGAGTTGCACGTTGAGCGGCTCGGTGGGAACCGCGGGACTCAGACGCCATCGTATCCGGCGTTGTTGCCGGCGGACTTCTTGTACGTGGGATGGCGGCGGACGGCGTGGTCGAGCGCGAGCCACTCGACGCTGGAGGGCGGCGTGCCCCTGGAGAGTTTGCCGGCCATGTCCCAGGCGAGCTCGTAGACACGGTCCTTGAGCGGGTCGTCGCTGTAGAGGCGTTCGGAGCTCGGATCGGCGGTCTGCTCGCGGACATAGAAGCTCTGGGCGACGTAGGCGAGCGATTCGGATTCGGCGACGGTGACGTTGGCGGTCTTCAGGTCGAGCGCGGCATGGACGGCTTCGTGCACGATGAGGCCCCGGGTGCTGGGAGTTGTGGCGGTTCGAAAGCCGAGGTGGAAGACGTCGGTGCCGGAGTCGTATTCGGCTTTGCCGGAGCCGACGGAAGGATCGTGGACGACGCCGATTTCGCCATCGATGACCTTGTTGGCGATTAAGGAGAGAGAGTGTCCGGTGACCTGATAGCCCTTGTTGGTGACATTCAAACGGTTGACGACATGGCCGCCGAGAGCGGACGTAACCAGCCGGCGAAGGGCGAGATCCTCGCTGGGCTTCCAGCCGGCAGGCGGGATGTAGATGATGCCTGGGTTGTCGCTGGCATGGAAGCTGTAGTTCTTGCCATCAGGAGAAGGCTTGGTGCAGCCCACGTAATATTCGAGGTACCAGTTCACCTCGCGCGGATCGCGGGTGCGGAAGTTGAACTCGATGATGTCCCACGGGTCAGAGCGGCCGTAGCGATTGGCGAGGCTGACGAAGCTGTCCCCGGTGCTGACTTTGTGCTCCTTGCCGCCGAGAGGCGGCGGAAACTTGGCCGCGCGTCGAGGCGCGGATTTCAGAATCTTGGCCATAAAGCACCCCCAGTTTCTAATCGCGCGAGGCGACTTCCGGAGGGGCCAGAATTCTTGAAATCCGAGTGAAGAATTTTGAAGTGAGAGGTGAGATACAACAGACGATATGTCGAAACGGATCCTGATTGTGACGGGTGATGCCGGGGAGTCCTATGAGGCGCTATACGCGGTGCACCGGTTAGAGGAGGCAGGGTGCGTGGGCGTGGTGGCGGCGCCGTCGGCGCGGCGGCTCCATCTGGTGATGCACGACTTCGAGCCGGGCTGGGACACGTACATCGAGCGGCCGGGCTATGGGCTGGAGGCGACTCTGGCACTGGATGATGCGCGAGTGGAGGAGTTCGACGCGATCCTGCTGCTGGGCGGGCGGGCTCCGGAGTATTTGCGGCACAATGCTCGCCTGATTGAACTGGTGAAGGAGTTCGACCGGGCGGGCAAGTGGGTGTTTTCGATCTGCCACGGGATTCAGATCCTGGCGGCGGCGGGACTGGCTGCGGGCCGTAAGGTGACGTGTTACGAGAACTGCCGGTGGGAGGCGGAAGCGGCCGGCGGCGCGTGGCAGACGGCGCAGGCGGTGCGGGACGGGCGGATCATCACGGCGCAGACCTGGCAATCGCACCCAGACTTCTACAGGCTGGTGTTCGAAGCGCTGTCCGAGGCGTGATGGCATTGCGGCTGGATCCGGATGTCGAGCGGTACTTCGAGGAACTCGCCGCACTGAAGCTGCCGCCGTCGAACGGCGTGCCCGTGGAGGTGCTGCGCGAACGGTACAGGAAGATCTGCGCGCATTTCGCGGACGGTGCGCTGGCGGGCGTGCCAACCGAGGAGATTCGCGGGCCGGTGCGGGCTCGAATGTATGGGCGCGAAGGATCGGTGCTCCTGTGGTTTCACGGCGGGCGGATGATCTCAGGCGACTTGGAGACGCACGATTCGGCGTGCCGGCTGCTGGCGGCGGATACGGCGTGGCGGGTGTGTTCCGTCGAGTACCGGCTGGGTCCGGAGCACGGGTTTCCGGCGGCGCTGGAGGATGCGGCGGCGGCGCTGGAATGGGGTGTGGAAACGTTCGGACGCGTGGCGGTGGGCGGAGACAGCGCGGGAGCCCATCTGGCTCTGGATGCCGTGCTGCACAGGCCGGAGCGGGTGGCGGCGCTGGTGCTGGTGTATCCGATGGTGGATGCGACGATGGGTTCGGCGTCGCACGGCGAGTTCAGGACGGGGCCGGGCACGTCGAGCGAGGACATCGCGATGGGCTACGACCTGTGGCTACCGGAAGGCACGGACCGGAGAGAGGCGCGGGTGTCGCCGCTGTTCGCGAAGGGCTTCAGCGTGCTGCCGCCGGTGTGGGTACTGACGTCGGAGTTCGATCCGTTGCGGGACGAAGGGCAACTGCTGGTGGCATGTTTGGCAGCGGCGGGCGTCCGGGTGGAGCATGAGTTCGTGGAACGGCATGTTCACGGATTCTTGACCGCGCCGAGGGTGTACCGTGCGGCGCGGGCGGCGGCGCGGTCGATCGGCAGGTTTCTGGAGAGCGTGAAGGAGGCGTAGGGGATGAACCGGCGTGGATTTGTAGCGGCGACGATGGGCGGCTTGGCCGCGGCAAAGGCGTGGCAGGGAAAGCGGCCGAACATCGTGCTGATGTTCACCGACGACCATGCGTATCAGGCGATCTCCGCGTACGACGGGCGGCTGAATCACACGCCGAACATCGACAGGCTGGCGCGCGAAGGCGTGCGGTTCGACAACGCGCTGGTGACGAATTCGATTTGCGCGCCGTCGCGGGCGGTGATTCTGACCGGCAAGTATTCGCATGTCAATGGCGTGCTGGACAACCGTCAGACCTTCGACGGCGCACAGCAGACGTTTCCGAAGCTGCTGCGGGCGGCGGGGTACCAGACGGCGCTGTTCGGCAAGTGGCACTTGAAGTCCGATCCGACGGGCTTCGATACGTGGGAGGTGCTGCCGGGGCAGGGAAGTTACTACAATCCGGATTTCCTGACGCCGTCGGGACGGAGGCGGCGGCCGGGATACGTGACGGAGATCATCACGGACCTGACGTTGGACTGGCTGGAGAACGGGCGGGACAAGTCGAAGCCGTTCCTGATGATGTGCCAGCACAAGGCTCCGCACCGAAACTGGATGCCGGCGCCGGCGAAACTGCACATGTATGACGGCGTGACGGTTCCGGAGCCGCCGACGCTGTTCGATAACTACGAGCACAGGGCGTCCCCCGCGCACAAACAGGAGATGGAGATCGACCGGCACATGACGCTGCTGGCGGATTTGAAGATTCTGCCGGTGGACGGATCGACGCCGCAAGGGCCGGACTATCAGCGCTATCTGGGCGAGTACGGACGCATGAACGAGGCGCAGAAGCGAATGTGGGACGCGGCGTACCGGCCAAGGAACGAGGCGTTCGCCAAGGCGGGACTCAAAGGGAAGGATTTGGTGCGGTACAAGTACCAGCGCTACATGCAGGATTATCTTCGGTGCATCGCGTCGGTGGATGACAGCGTGGGGCGCGTGCTGAACTGGCTGGACGCGACTGGCGAGGCGGAGAACACGCTGGTGGTGTACTCGTCGGACCAGGGTTTCTATCTTGGCGAGCACGGGTGGTTCGACAAGCGTTGGATCTACGAAGAATCCATCCGGACGCCCATGCTGGCGCGCTTCCCTGGAAAGGCCAAAGCCGGGCAGGCGTGCAAACAGATGGTGGCGAACCTCGATTTGCCGGAGACGTTTCTGGATGCGGCCGGAGTTGCGGTGCCGGGCGACATGCAGGGGCGAAGCATGATGCCACTGCTGCGGGGCGAGACGCCGAAGGACTGGCGGAAATCGTTCTATTACCACTACTACGAGGGCGGGGAACACAACGTCGCGAGGCACTGCGGCGTGCGGACGGACCGATACACGCTGGCGCATTACTACGATTCCGATGAGTGGGAACTGTTCGACCGCGAGAAGGATCCGCGCGAGATGCGGAGCGTGTATGGCGATGCGGCGTATGTGGGCGTCGTGAAGGATCTGAAGGCGGAGATGGCGAAACTGCGGCGTGAGCTGAAGGTGCCGGACGTCGATCCGGACCGCGCGGCGCAGTAAGCCGCGCATATACTGTGAGGCGTGCGAACCATCATCCTTCTGCTGTTGAGTGTGCTGCTGGCGGGCGCGGCGGAGCGCAAGCATGTCGTGTTTGTGCTCGGCGACCATGAGTATTCGGGCGAGCAGACGCTGCCGCTGATCGCGGCGGAACTCGAGAAGACGTACGGGCTGCGGTGCACGGTGCTGAAGTCGGCGCCGGACCAGAACGGCGAGACGGACATTCCCGGACTGGAGGCGCTGAAGACGGCGGATTTGGCCGTGTTCTACCTGCGCTGGCGGCGTCTGCCGGCGGAGCAAGTGGCGCACATCGAGGCCTACATGAAGAGCGGCAAGCCGATGATGGGCTTCCGAACGACTTCGCACGCGTTCAATTACCCGAAGGACCACGCGCTGGCGGCGTGGAACCGCTGGGCGGCGGAGGCCTTCGGCGCGCCTCCGGGCTGGGGCGCGGACGGGCATACGCATTACGGGCACAATTGCAGCACGGATGTCAGCGTGATTGACGCCGCGAAGAAGAGTCCGGTGCTGACGGGGATTCCGAGTGCGTTCCACGTGCGGAGCTGGCTCTACAAAGTAGAGCCGAAGTGGCCGCCGAAGGAGGCGACCCCGCTGCTGATGGGCACGGCGGTGAATCCGAACAAGCCGGCGCTGCCGAATCCAGTCGCTTGGACGTGGAAAAACGGCTATGGCGGGCGCGTCTTCTTCACGACGCTGGGGCATCCCGAGGACTTCTCGGTGGAGGCTATGCAGCGGCTGACGGTGAACGCCGTCCATTGGTGTTTGGGCGAGAAGACACCGAAATGGAAGGGTCCTTTGGGGATTCAGGTTCCGTATCGCGGGATCGTGAAGTAGCGAGTCAGCCCGGAATGATGCGGCGGCGCTGCGCGTCGAAGGTGACACGGCGGCCGGTAATGAGCGCCTCGTCGGCCATCAGCACGGCCACGGAGTGCGCATAGCCCGCCTCGATGGGCGCGACGGGCTGCTTGCGTGTGCGGACACATTCGGCGAAGTTCGCCATGTGGTGCGGCGTCTCGGGCTCGGGGAGGGTGATTTCGGCGGTGAGTTTATCGGGATCGCCGGCGCCGGCGGGCGAAGCGACCCAGCGCTGGCTCGGGGAGAGGTTCTTGGCGTCCACGGTGCCGCGCGTGCCCTGCCAGCGGGCGTAATTCCCCGCACTGTTTCCGAACACGGTGCAGTAGCGCACGAGGAATCCCTCGGGATAGTCGTAGGCGACCTCGACGGAATCGGGCACGTCGTAGGCTTCTTTCCAGCGGTATGTGCCGCCCAGAGCAACGGCCTTTGTTGGGATGCTGGCCGGGGTGACGTAGTGGACCAGGTCGATGAAGTGGACCATCAGGTTGGTTTGCGGCCCTTGTGAGAAGTCGCGGTAACCGTACCAGTTGCGGTATTGCTGAGCGTCGAAGGGGCGTGATTTGCGGTCGCCTAGGAAGGCCTTCCAGTCGACGTCGGATTCGTTCGGCATGTCGGCCTGGGCGGCCGCGCCGCCATAGCTCATCCAGTAGGGCCGGTAACCGTTGCGGACCTGTTCGATCTTGAGGACCTTTCCGAGGCCGCCTTCCGAGAGAAACTGTTTCAAGCCGTTCGACTGCGCGTAGCTGCGCATCTGCGTGCCGAGTTGCACGATGCGGCCGGACTTCTTCACGGCGTCGTAGGCGCGGTTGAGCTCGGCCATGTTCATGGCCAGGGGCTTTTCGACGTACACATCCTTGCCAGCCTCGACGGCGGCGATGAGCATGGTGCAGTGGAGGTGATCGGGCGTGCCGATGACGACGGCATCGATGTCCTTCCGGGAGAGGATGTCGGCGTAGCGTGAGGTGGCGTAGGGCGCAGTCCCGGTCATCTCCTTGACGTACGCGGTAGCGGCCTCGAGAGGCTTGTTCCACGTGTCGCAGACGGCGGCAACCTCGACGTTGGAGCCGTCCTTGATCTGGATGAGTTCTTTCAGCAGCCCGCGGCGTCCGCAGCCGACGTTGGCTACGCGCAGGCGATCGTTTGCGCCGGAAAGACGTGTTGCGGCCATTGCGGCCATGCCAGAAACGAAGATTCGCCGGTCCACAGAAGCCTCCCTGATCCGGGCGTGGAGAGAATGGGCCCGGAGAACACTTACGATATCAATCGACACCATGCGCGACAACACGGTTATGTGCGGCGTGCCGGAGCGAAGATTGGGATAAGGGTATGATTGGCCTAGTGCGGACAGCGATTCGACGGGGAAGCACGAAACCGCGAGCCATTCCACTGCTTTTGTTCGCGCTCTCCGCGCTGCTGGGCGCGCAGCCGCAGGTCCAGCTAAGGCCCGTCGCGCCGCTGAGCGACGCTCAGGCGGCTGAAGCCCGCAAGCTGACGGAGGCGATCCGAAAAGACCCGCGGGGTCCCTTCGGCCCCATCCGTTGGTACTGCGAGGATGGGCGAGTGCTGCCCCCGCAAGGGGTTCCGTGCCGTCCCGGTAAAGGCTTCCAGCACGCGGCCCCATCCCCGGCGGGGAACCAGCTTGCGAAGCTGAATTTCGATGTCGCCCGGTTTCTCTCCGGTCTGAAGTACGAAGATTTCGTCGATTCGGCGCGGAACCACCACTGGCTGCGCGAAATGGTGCTGCTGGATTACCTGATCAACCGCGACGATGGCTGGATTTACAAGAGGGCGATGAGCCGTCGCGGCGTCCGCCAGGCGGAAGACGAGGAACGCGAGGCCCGGCGGCTGCTCACCCAGCTTCTGGCCGATCCAGAGCTGGTCTCCCGGAACTACCTGCTGGTGATGCAGATGGCTGCCGTGACGCCTCACGGCTCGGCGACGGGCCGGACACGCAAGATCCGCGCGCTCTCCACGCAGGTGGCCGAAGCCGATGCCCGGTTTAATGCGCTCCGGGCGAAGATCCACAGCCGGCCTGGTCCGGAGGACCTGGAGGATGTCGAAAAGTTCGCACAGCGCGAGCCCGAGCAGAATCTCCCTGCGCTGAAGGAGCTGATCACGCTGCTGAAGGAAGAGTATTCAGTGACCGCCGCGGCGGCTTCCGTTAGTGCAATGCGGCGCCAGGTTCGCGGCACGAGCGTCGAGGCTCAATTCGAGGCCACCGCGAAGGCGTTGGAGAGTGGCGAGGAACAGGCCTTCCACGTTGGGGCCGAGTTCGCGGTTGCACTGCGCCGGGCCATCTCGAGCCCTGGGACCGGGGCAAAGAAGCTGGACCTGGTGGATGCCGCGATCTGGGTGCATGACCTGGCCTTCCGCCACGGAGCGAAGCGGGGTGTGAAGGCGCAGAGCCGGAGAGACCATCTGGATCAGTTGCTGGCCTGGGTCCGCTACACGGCGGGCATGGGGCTGATCTCGCTCCGCCAGTTGGATGTGCTGGAAGCCGAAATTGCCGGAGCGGCGAAGAAGAATGATCTCAGCGCGGAGGAGTATCAAAGCGTCACCCGCGAGATCGCCCGAAGCGTTGAATGGACGCGTGCGGCGGTGACTCGGGAGTTCGGGCCGGTGGTGCGGCACTACATGACGATCGAGCCGCTCAGCTCGGGACTGATCGACGATCTGCTGCGGCGCAGCGTGGCGCTGCCGCTGTCGCGTGAGATCGAGATGTTGCAGAGTGACGCGGAGCGGGTGATCGGGCGGCGCCATGATGTGCTGGGCCGGCAGGTGAGCCGGGGCGTGTCCGCGCTGAATTCGGGTATCGCGATCGGGCCGTTGGAAATCGTCGAGCCCGGGCAGGAGACGGGCGTGAAGTTCCAGCCCGAAGCGATCTACGTCATTCCCGAAACCATTGCGGACCTGAAGCCGGTGGCGGGGATTCTGACGCTCGACAGCGGGAATGCCCTGTCCCACGCGCAACTGCTGGCGGCCAGCCTGGGCATTCCGAATGCGACGGTGCCCTCCAGCCTGCTGAACGAACTTCGTGCGATTCGAGGGGAGCGCGTCTTCTATGCGGTGACGGCGTCGGGGACCGTCGTGCTGCGGCGCTGGTCGGCGATGAGCGAAGCCGAACGGAAGGAATGGACGGAGCAGCCGTCGTCGATGCGGACGAAGGTCAAACTTGACACAGCGCGCCTGGACCTGAAGGACACGCGGCTGCGCTCGCTTAGCGGCGTCGATAAGAGCGACTCAGGAAAGTCGGTTGGCCCCAAGGCCGCGAATCTCGGCCAGTTGGCGAAGTATTTCCCTGGCAGGATCGCGCCGGGGATCGTGATCCCGTTCGGTGTGTTTTACGCGCACATTGCGCAGAAGACGGGCACCCATGTGCCACTGGATCAGCAGATCCGTGAGGCGTACAATGCCGCGGACCAGATGCGCGCCCGCGGCGAGAGCGTCGAAGCGGTGCGCCGCTTTATCTATCCGAAGCTCGAACAGTTCCGGCGTACGATTCAGACGATGCCGTTTCTGCCGGGCTTCGAGGAGTCGCTTGCGAAGCGCATGCGCGAGGAGTTCGGCGAGGATGGCAGCTACGGCGTCTTCGTACGCAGCGATACGAACGCCGAAGATCTGCCGGAGTTCAGCGGCGCCGGCCTGAACCTGACGGTGCCGAACGTGGTCGGCCGTGGGAAGGTGATGAAGGCGTTGCGCGACGTGTGGGCCTCGCCGTTCCGCGAACGGGCGTACGACTGGCGCAGCCAGGTGCTGGCGTCGAGCGAGCATGTGCTGCCTTCGGTGCTGCTGTTGCGAACCGTGGCGGCGGAGAAGTCCGGCGTGCTGGTGACGGTGAACATCGAGACGCTCGCGCCGGACGAGATTACGGTGAACGTGAATGAAGGCGTGGCGGCTGTGGTGGATGGCGGCATCGCAGAGTCCTTGCTGTTGCGGCCGGATGGCTCGAAGAAGCTGCTGTCGCAGGCGCGGTCACCGTACCGGCGAATTGCGCTGCCGGAAGGCGGATTTGCCGAGATTGCCACGACGGGCTCGGACTACGTGCTTCAGGATTCGGAGATCGCCCAATTGCGTGACCTGGTGCGCGAAGTGAAACAGAAGTATCCGCCTTCGTTCGACGAAAATGGGAAGCCTCTACCCTGGGACATTGAATTCGGCTTTGAGAAGGGGCAACTGCGACTGTTCCAAATCAGGCCGCTGGTGAGGTTCACGGAGGCGAAGACGCTGGCCTCATTGAGCCGTCTCGAGGAGGCCGCGAAGCCGGTCGGCCGTGTGCGCCTGGATGAGATGGTGCAGGTGCAATGAAAGCCTGCGCCCTGCTGCTGATCGCGGCCGTCGTCGCCACGGGATTTCCGCTGGACGGATTCAAGCGCACGGGCATTCGCCGGCTGGAAGGGTACCGGCTGGTGCAGGAAGGGAAAGTGCGCGGCACGGCGCGCGTGCCTTCAGGCGGGCGGCTGCCGGAGAGCCAGATGCACTTACGCTTGACCGGCGACGGGCGTGGCTTTCGACTTGCCGGGAGCAACAAGAAAGACGAGCGTCTGCAAAAAGGGTTGGATTCGATCTTCACGGCGCGCGACAGATCCTACGGGATTGCGGTGCTCGACATCACCAATCCCGCGCAGCCGAAGTATGCGGCGGTGCGCGAGGAGTTCCGGCAGCTTCCGGGCAGCGTTGGGAAGATCCTGGTGGCGTCGGCGTTCTTCAACGAACTGGCGAAAGTCCATCCGCGCATCGAAGACCGCGAACGGCTGATGCGGGAGACGATCCGGACGGCCGATGAGTTCATCATCACAGACGGCAAGACCGTGCCGTTCTTCAATCCCGGAGATCCGGCCGTGGTCAACCGGCAGATTCGAATCGGGGACCGCTTCAGCGTCTGGGAATGGCTCGATCACATGCTGAGCCAGAGCTCCAACGCAGCCGGATCGTTCGTATGGAAAGAAACGATGCTGCTCCGCAAGTTCGGCAGCAGCTATCCGCCCTCGAAGGAAGACGAGCAAAAGTTCCTGCGCGAAACGCCAAAGGCCGAGCTCGGCAGATTGTCCGTGGACTTGATCGAGGAGGCCGAGCGCAAGGCCGGTGTCGACACTGCGGCGTTTCGCCTGGGCACCATGTTCACCCGCCGTGCGTCGAGCATCGTGCCTGGAGCGTCGAGCTACGGCACGCCATTCGAGATGCTGCGCTGGCTGGTACGGTTGGAGCAGGGCGGGATTGTCGACGAATGGTCGAGCCTGGAGATCAAGAAGTTGCTGTACTTCGCGCGGCCGCGCTACCGGTATGCGGCGTCGCCTGCGCTGGCAAACGCGGCGGTCTTTTTCAAGTCCGGTTCGTTTTTCCAGTGCCGGCCGGAAGAGGGCTTCAAGTGCGGCCAGTACAAGGGCAACGAGACGAACATCATGAATTCGATCGCGATCGTCGAATCCGGTTCGAAAGTCTACCTGGTCTCGATGATGTCGAACGTGCTGAAGATCAACTCAGCGAGTGAGCATATGGCCATCGCCGGCCTGATCGAGCGGCTCATCCAGAGTCTTCCCTGAAGGGCCGCGCGCGACCACGGGGTCGCTGCAAATGATGCCGTCGAGGCCGCGAATCAGCTTCTCGAGGATCTCTCCGCCGCGGCGGTCTTCGACGAGTCCCACCGCGACGTACTTGCGGCCCGCGTGCTCGATGAGCGCGGCGTCGGCATGCCAGCGGTCCCACGTGCCGGACTTCCGGTAGATGGCGACATCGGACATGCCGGAGAGGCCCTTCACAAACTTGTGATTGATCTCGGGCTGCCCCATGATGTCCTTGATCTCATCGCTGAACTTAGGATCGACGAGCTTGTGCTGGGCCATCAACACGAAAAAGCGCGCCGTCTGATAGGCCGTGGCGCCGTGCGAGATGTTGTGGAGCGGATCGCGCTTCCAGGAGTCGTTCGGCCCGCCATAGGCTTTACCCAACCACAGTCCGCCGTTCAGATCGGGATCGTACAGTCGGTACTTGGGGCTGGTGAGAATGCGTGCGATGTTCTCGAAGCCGACCATCTGGATGGCCCTCGACGCATCGACATTGCTCGAGCGGCGCGCGATGCGCTCGAACATCGAACGAACTTCCGGTGTGTAGCTGATCATGCCCGCGCGGATCTGCTCGAAGCCGGCCACCAGCACAGCGATCTTCGGCAGGCTGGCCGCGTACATCATCACGTGATCGTTAACACCCGCGTAGCGCGGGCGGAGAGGATCCGTGACATCGACGAGGGAGACCGCGAACCGGCGGGACTCGACCATGTCCCGCAGGCGCATGCCGGAAACAAGGCGCACAAGCGCCGCATTCAGCCGTGCATCCTGAGCCAGTTCACTGACGGGAAAAGAGGCGGCCTGAACCGGCGAGAGGGTGCATCCCAATGCCACGACGGCCGCTGCGATTAGAACTCGTGATCGCAACACTCCCCCATTCTGCCAATGCCAGACGGAGTGCGTCCAGCGAATAATCGTCACAATACCGGGTTTGATCGCTATGTCTTCGCCTTCAGTTCGACTTTGATGCAGCTACCGGGGTAGCCTGGAGTGCATGCCGGGACGCCTTTTCGCTCTCTCTCTTTGCGTGGCCATGATGCTGCACGCGGAGGTCGTGACCACTCGAGTCTTCGGGCCTGAGACGAAGACAGGTCCGTACAAGCATCCTGCTTCGATCGCGGCTCTCACGAGCGGTGATCTGCTGATGGTTTACTACGGCGGTGAAGGCGAGTACGCGAACGACACGCGGGTGTATCTCTCGCGGTTGAAGCAAGGGAGCGCCACGTGGACCGCGCCGAAACTGGTTGCGAAGGACCCGTTCCGCTCGCTCGGCAATGGCGTGGTGTGGGAAGCGCCGGATCACCGGTTGTGGCTCTTCTACGTCGTGCGCTTTGGAGAGACGTGGAGTTCGTCGAGGATCGCCGCGAAGGTTTCCGATGACCAGGGCGAGACGTGGTCAGACTCGTCGCTGATGACGCTCGAAGAAGGCTGGATGGTGCGCGGCAAGCCGATCGTGCTGTCGTCGGGCGAATACCTGCTGCCCATCTATCACGAGACGGGCTACGACACGGAACGCGTGCCGCCCGACACCACTTCGCTCTTTCTGATTTACAACCCCGCGAAGAAGACTTGGACGCCGTCCGGGCGCATCAAATCGAGACTTGGGAACTTGCAGCCTTCGCCCGCGGAGATAGCGCCCGGCCACATCATCGCCTTCTGCCGCAGGGGCGGCGGCTATGACGGACAGTCTGATGGGTGGCTGGTAAGGGCGGAATCGCGCGACGGCGGCCGCACATGGAGCGAAGGCAAGGACAGCGAATTTCCGAACCCGAACTCGGCCGTCGAACTGCTGAAGCTGAAGAGCGGGAAGCTGGTGCTGATCTACAACGACAGCTTCAAGGACCGCACGCCGCTGACGGCAGCCGTGTCGAGCGACGGAGGGAAGACATGGCCCGTCCGCAAGAATCTCGCTACGGGGCCGAACTCCTATGCGTATCCGAGCGCGGCGCAATCGGCCGACGGGCGCATCCACCTGGTCTACACAAGCGACGGGCGCAAGGTGATCCAGTACACCGTCTTCACGGAAGCTGATCTGAAGTAATCAGACGAGCGATTCCTCGCGAAGGAACGCGAGGATGGATGCGCGCGTCGAGTCGTCGACGGGCGCGAACGGCGCGGTCATCGTGCTGCCGCACAGGCCTGCCAGTTCCAGCGCGCACTTCAGACCGCGAATGTAAGAAGACGGTCCACCGGCTGCGTCGTAGATGCGCGTGCCCAAGGCTCGCACCTTCGCTTGCAGCCGCTCGGCCTCTTCTATGCGCCCTTCGCGAAATGCGGCGGCGATGCCCGCCAGCCACGAAGGGACCAGGTTTCCCCCACCCGCGACGCCTCCGCTGGCGCCGATGAGCAAGGCGTCAAGCAGGACTTCTTCGGGGCCGGTGAAGACGGCGAAGTCCCTGCGTTCGCGGAACATCTCCGCCAGGCGGCTGAAGTACCGCCAGTCGCCGGAGCTGTCTTTGATGCCGGCCGCGCCATCCCATTTCGAGATCTCGTCGACCGTTTCCAGCGAGAACTCGTTCCGCGCGTGGCTGGGCATGTTGTAGAGCAGATACGGCAGTGGCAGCCGCCAGACCAATGCCTCCGCGTGCCGCAGCACCTCGTACTGTTCCAACGGGAAATAGAACGGTGGCGTGAAGAAGACGGCGTCGGCACCCGCTTCGGCGGCGGCCTCGGCCATGCGGACGGAGTCGTCGACGGAACAATCTGTGATCCCAGCCAGGCAGCGCATACGGCGCGGCGCCAGACGTGCGGCGCATTGGATCAGCTCCTTGCGTGCCGCGAAGCTGAGGTGCGGCCCCTCTCCGGTTGTCCCGAGCAGGAAGAGCCCGTCGATGCCGGCGGCGTCGAGATGCCGGATCAGCCGTTCGAGCGCCCCGTGGTCCAGCGTCAGATCCGGACGGAGCGGCGTGACTAGGGGAACCAGGACCCCTTCAAGTGGTGCAAGCGCGGGGAAGGCCATGAATTGAACCGTTCAGCCTATCACGATTGGGCCAGCGGCCCTGGCTCCGGGCGGGACAGAATTGATGGGTCCCCTAGTTGTTGTGTATACTTGTGGGGAGAGGGCAGATACTGAGGCTTCTCGCAAAATTCACATCAACCACGACGGCCGCGCGGGGGTCATTCGACACCGAACGGCCGTTGTGTGCTTTGATGGAGGAATAACTTCACTCCATGATGGGTCACACCACTTTCCTTTCGCATGTATCCTTCTAGGTTCCGTCCCCGCGTCAGAGTCAGAGAAAACGTCAACGAGGCTATCCGAGCCCGGGAAGTGCGTGCGGTCTTCCCCGACGGCTCGGTGGAGGTCATGCCGACGCCCGCCGCTGTGCGCAAGGCGCAGGACCTGGGCCTGGACCTGATTTTGATCGCTCCCACCGCCGAGCCCCCCGTCGCCAAGGCGATGGACTACGGCCAGTGGCAGTACGAGAACAAGAAGAAGCAGCACGAGGCCAAGAAGAAGCAGCACGTGATTCAGGTGAAGGAGCTCAAGTTCCGGCCCAACACCGACGACCACGACTACGACTTCAAGATGAAGCATGCCATTCGCTTCCTCGAAGAGGGCAATCGCGTGAAGGCAGTGGTGCAGTTCCGAGGTCGCGAGATCGCGCACACCGATTTGGGCCGCAAGCTGCTCATCCGCTTTGCGGGCGACTTGTCGCAGTATGGCGCCGTGGAAGGCCAGCCGAAGCTAGAGGGCCGCAACGCCCACGTCATCATCAGCCCGCTGAAGAAGGAAGCGAAGGAAAAGAGCAAGAAGGCTGAGAAGCCGCCAGCTCCCGCAGTACCTCCCGCGCCGGCTCAGTAGCTGGCGGATCCAGTCTCTAGTGCGGCCAGGACTTGGGCTGTCCGGGTGACGGTGCAATACTCGCCGTCCAGGTTCGCGAGGCTCATGGCGTGAACTTCCGCAGCGGTCCGGAACCGCCCATCCCAGTCTCTTCTCGCAAAAGTGAAGCAGGCGTCCTCGACCAGGAACGTGTCGAAGCCGAGGTTCCCCGCCATTCGCGCCGTGGCTTCCACGGAGTTGTTCGTAATCACCCCGGTGACGACGAGGATCGTCTGCCCGGCGGCACGCAGACTGGCTTCGAGGCCCGTGCCGATGAAAGCGTTGTTGGTCCGCTTCGCGATCGTGATCTCGCTGTCCAGCGGCTGCGCTTCGGGTTTGAATTCGTTGCCCGGCTGGCCGGGACGGTAATGCGAAGCCGGCTCGGTTGAATCGTGGCGAATGTGATAAACCGGCCGTTTCGACATGCGCCACGACTCGAGCAGCGCCGCCACATTCTTCTCCGCGTCCGGGTTGTTTCGCTGCCCCCAACTCGGATGGTCGATCGCCTTTTGGAGATCGATGAGCACGAGCACGGCGTCCTGAGGCAGAGGGCTCGGCAGCGAACGCAGCATGCCTCGATTCTAACCAGCAGTCCGTGGGCTGATCGTTAATAGAACAGGTACTTCTTCCACTGGTCGTCGCTCTTTGCCAACAGGCGCATGAGGTGACGGCTGGTGTGTACGCTAAAAGGCCTCGGCTGGCGCAGCAGGCGCATGCCCGCTTCGTCTGGGGTGCGGCTGCCCTTGCGGTTATTGCAGGGGTTGCACGATGCGACGAGATTCTCCCAAGTCGTCTCGCCGCCGCGCGAGCGCGGAATGACGTGATCCAGCGTCAGGTCGGAGCTGTTGAAGACCTTGTGGCAGTACTGGCAGGTGTAACGGTCGCGCATCATGATGTTCTTGCGCGATAACGCACGAGTCTGGTGCGGAATGCGCCGGTACTCGAGCAGGCGGATGACGCTCGGCAGCGGAATGCTGGCCCGGCGGGACTGCAAGTAGCCCGGGATGTGTTCTTCCGCCGAGGCGACTCCCTTCAAGATCAGGACAAGCGCCCGGCGCGCCGCACAAATGTTGATCGGCTCGTAACTGGCGTTTAGCACCAGCACGGGCCTGTGCAGCCTGTCGGTATTCAGGTTCATTCCGTTACTCCAGCCTCCGTTGCACCAATCCGGAACTGCTCGAGAAGTGAATCCGGCAGGGGCCGCCGGTCCACGCGCGCCAGGGTCAGCGCGCTGACGTGAGCCGCGCCGGCGCGTTTCAGCGCCGTGGCACAGGCATTCAACGTTGCACCAGTAGTAAAAACGTCGTCGATCAGCAGAAGCCGCCGGCCCTGCACCCGGCCGGGCTTCGGCACGGTGAATGCGCGAGCGACGTTCCTGCGCCGCCCCGCGCGGCTGAGTTGCGCCTGCATGCCGGTGCTCCTGACGCGCCGGGCCAGGCGCTCGACTGGCAACCCGCTCCGCGAGGCAACCTCTCGGGCCAGCAGTTCGGCCTGGTTAAAGCCGCGCCGCAGCCACCGCGTCCAGTGCAACGGCACCGGAACAATTGCGTCGAATGGCACGTCCAGCGGGAGCGCCCGCGCCAGCCAGAGCCCCAGCGGACGGCGAAGGGGGCGCACGCCTTCGTATTTGAACAGGTGAATCAACTTCCGCAGCTCGCCTTCGTAAAGGCCGTAGCTGTAAACCGCGTCGAACTGGCGCAGGCCGCTGCGGCACATCCGGCAAACGCCTTGATCGTCCAGGGGGGCGTCATTCAGGAACGGCGTCCGGCAGCGACTGCAGAAACATTCCGCGACAAAAACTTCTGGCGCGCGCAGACACTTGTCGCAAACAGGAATGCGGGTGAGAGTATCGAGGGGACGGCCGCACAGGCGGCAATCGTCGGGGAGCAGAGACGCGAACAGGCGGGAGCCGGCTCCGGAGACCCGGGAGAGAACCGAGGGCTTCGCGAGAGACCTACTCGAGAAGGCTCACCTCCAAGCTGCATTATAGCTCAGGACCGGCAAGGTTCGTGCGTGCCCCCGGCTGTGTTCCACTAGGAATTTATCCATGGCGCCGCTGATCACCTGCCAGTCCATCTCGAAACAATTCGGGAACTTTCCGTTGTTTATGGGTATATCGTTCGCCGTTGGCGAAGGCGAGCGCCATGGGCTGATCGGGCCGAACGGGGCGGGGAAGTCGACGCTACTGGCGATTCTGGGCGACCGCGACCATCCCGACACCGGCGAAGTCGCGGTCCGCAAGGGCACGCGGCTCACCTTCGTGGAGCAGGACCCTGTGTTCCCGCCGGATGCGACGGTCGGCGGCACGCTGGAGGCCGCCGCCCACGAACCGACACTTGTGCCCGCGGTGCTTGGCCAGGCCGGATTCACCGATGCTTCCGCCCGCGCGGCTGAACTCTCCGGCGGCTGGCGCAAGCGGCTGGCGATTGCACGCGCGCTTGTCGAAAAGCCGGACATCCTTTTGCTTGACGAGCCCACGAACCATCTCGACATCGACGGCATCCAGTGGCTGGAACGCGTCCTGCTCTCGGCGCCGTTCTCCTGTGTTGTCATCAGCCACGACCGCTACTTTCTCGAAAACGTCGCCACGCACATGATGGAGCTGAGCCGCGCCTATCCCGACGGCCTCTTCCGCGTCGCGGGCAATTACAGCGAGTTCCTCGAGAAACGCGAGCAGTGGCAGGAAGCCCGCGAGAAGCAGCGCGAGGCGCTGGCCGCGCGAGTCCGCCGGGAAGTCGAGTGGCTGCGCCGGGGCGCGAAGGCGCGAACACGAAAATCGAAGGCACGGCTCGATACCGCTGCGCAGATGATCAGCGCGCTCGACGACATGGAGACGCGCGCCGTCACTGCCACTGCGCGCATCGACTTCACCAGCAGCGACCGCAAAACCCGCAAGCTGATCGAACTCAAGGAAGTCTCCGGCGAGATCGGCGGCAAGACGCTCTTCACCGGGCTGAACCTGGTGCTGGCGCCCGGCCGCCGGCTCGGACTCGCGGGCCCGAACGGCAGCGGAAAGACCACGCTGCTCCGCATGCTGCGCGGCGACCACCCCCCGGCCTCCGGCGAGGTCCTGCGCGCCGATCAGCTCAAAATCGTCTACTTCGACCAGAACCGCGAGCAGTTCGATCCCGAGACGACGCTGAAACGCGCTCTGGCCCCCGAGGGCGACTCCGTCATCTATCGCGGCCGCACGATCCACGTCAACGGTTGGGCCAAGCGTTTCCTCTTTCGCGAAGAACAACTTGCACAGCCCGTTTCGAGCCTCTCCGGCGGCGAGCGCGCCCGCATCCACATCGCCCGCCTGATGCTGGAAGAGGCAGACGTCCTACTGCTCGACGAGCCCACGAACGACCTGGACATCCCCACGCTTGAAGTGCTGGAGGAGAGCCTTGCGGACTTCCCCGGCTCGCTCGTGCTGGTCACGCACGACCGCTACCTGATGGACCGCGTCACGAACGCCGTGCTCGGCATTGACGGTGAAGGTTCGTCCGTGCTTTGCGCCGATCTGGCTCAGTGGGAATCTGCTCGCGCCGAGCTGAAGTCTCTGCGCGAGCCGGCCAGGCCCGATCCTCGCGAAACGGCCCGCCCTGCGCAACCCGTCGCGAAGCGGAAGCTCAGCTACATGGAGCAGCGCGAGTGGGACTCCATGGAGGAGCGCATCATGGAAGCCGACGAGCGGCTCGATCGCGCCAAGGCCGCGCTCCAGGCGCCGGACGTCGTCTCCGATCCAAAGCGCATCGAGGAGTGCTACCGCGAGATGACCGCCGCGCAGGAGGAAGTCGATAGGCTCTACGCGCGCTGGGCTGAGTTGGAGGCGAAGATTTCCGGCGCTACTGAAACTGCGCCTTGAAGCGATCGAACTCTTCGCGCAACGTCCGCAGTTCCGATTCGAGCTGTTCGACGCGCGCCGAGAGCGGCGACCCAACCGGTGCGGCACTCTCCGCCACTTCCGGCATTGCCGGCTCACCCGCCAGCAAGTGCGCCCAGCGCGGCTCTTTTGTCCCCGGCATCTTGGGAAGTTGCCGCACGATGGCGTCCGGCTCGCGCGCCGACAGCTTCTCCAGCGTGTGGACCACGGCATCGGCGTCGGCGAAGTGAAACATGCGGCCCGTGCGTTCGCGCAGTTCGGCTACCGTCTGCGGCCCGCGCAGCAGCAGCACGCAGACAATCGCGATCTCGCCCCTGGCAAAATTGAAAACCTCCCCGATGCGATGGCGGTATTTCTCCACGCGGCTGCCGGACTCGGAGACGAACGCCGCCAGATGCAGATCCCGCAGGCCGTGAAGTGCGTCGAGCACGACGTCGTCCTCGTAGGCCGTCACCGGCTCACGGTTGGTCTTCTGGTTGCACGCATTGGTCAGCGCATTGAGCGAAAGCGGGTAGTAATCGGGCGTCGTGAGCTCTTTTTCGATCAGCGCCCCGAGCACGCGCGCCTCTACGGGAGAAAGGACGATCGGCACGTCTCTCAAGATGCCACTCCGCCCGCCGGCGCGGCAACAGGAGCCTCGGCCCGCTGTGCTGTAATGGTGGGTTACGAATGAGTTACATGCGGGTGCTCGCCGCGCTGGCGGTGCTGGCGATGGGAGCGACGGCGGCTAAAGCCAGTGACCTTGAATCCTTACATGCTTTCAATGCGAACCTCGACCTGAAACCGGGCTGGACTCTACAACTCCATTCACGGCTCCGCACGTTCAAGGAAGCCAGCCAGTTCCAGCAGTTCCGCTTCGGACCCATCCTCATCTGGCAGGCGAAACCGCGTGTGGGCATTCTGCTTGGCCAGTATTTCCTGGTTCAGCAGCCGCGAGCGGGCGGCCCCGAGCAGCACGTCAGGAGAACCTGGGGCGGTGCGCAATTCCGGGTAATGACGAAGCCCAAATACTGGGTCGACTTTCGCAGTCTGGTCGAGTTCCATTCGTCAGCCTCGTTCGAGGACTACATGCGCACCAGGCAACGGGGCATGATCACCTTCAAGGTGGGCAGCACCATGCCGTATGCCAGCACTGAAGTTCTGCTCCAGCAGGACGTCTGGTACTGGCGCTACACTGCCGGTCTTCAGTTCCGACCGGCGAAGAAGGCGCTCTTGAGCCTCGGCTGGGAGTACCGCGACGCCATGAGCGGTCCTGGCTCGCATATCATCGCCACCATGCTTCAGTTCGACGGCATCCGCTTCGTGCCGGATCACATCGACTGAAACGGATCAAGGCAGCTCAAACACTGCGTACACGGGCAGGTGGTCCGACGGATACCGCCCATCTTTGTTGTCGGTGATCGCGGTGGACTGCTTCACCTTCCACGGTGCGCGGTACAGAATCCAGTCGATGCGCGCTTCGCCGACTTTGCCGCGGAAGCCGTGAAACGTGCCCTCAGGCCCTTCCACCTTCGCCGCCTCCTTGCGCGCGTCCTTCATCAACGGGCTGAGAACCGCATAGGCTCCGCCGCTTGCGGGCGCGTTGAAGTCGCCCGTCAGAACCACGGGCATGGACTCGTCCGTCAGTTCGATTCGCGTCGCCAGCAGCTTGGCGCTCTTCTGCCGCGCGGTCTCGTCCTCGCGACGGTGCGCGAAGTGCGTGTTCAGCAACAGGAACTTGGTCTTCGTCGACTTGATCTCGAAGATGCCCCATGTCGCCATACGCGGCAGGCTCATGTTCCAGGCCATGCTGCCCGCCTTCTCCGGCGTCTCAGACAGCCAGAAGTTGCCGGAGTCGACCAGCGTCAGGCGGTCCTTCCGGTAGAAGACGCCCATGTGCTCGTCGGTGGTGTCGCCGCGGCGGCTCACGCCGAACCACGCGTACTCCGGCGCCTTCTGGACGATGTACTCGCCCTGCATGTGAAACAGTTCCTGGGTGCCCATCACGTCGGGAGCGTACTTGCGGACGGTCTCCACCAGCAGGTCCCGGCGGTTCTCCCAGATGTCCGCGCCGTCGCCTTTGCTGGGATAGCGCACATTGAAGGTCATCACGCTCAGCGTCTCGCCGTAAGCTGCAACCGTGGCCAGCAGCAGGAGGAGGAGAGTTCCGGTTCGTCTCATCCGTTATAGAATCGCACGCATGACGCGGTCTTTTCCGGCCTTGCTCCTTCTCGCGTTCTCGCTTCAGGCCGCCGCTCCAGCGGACTACATCCCCGAGTTCGAACGGACGCTCAACGACAACATCCTGAAGTTCTGGTATCCGCGCTCGATCGACACGAAGAATGGTGGGTATAAGATCCATTTCGGCCCCGCGGGCGAGGACCTCGGCGACGGCCCCAAGATGCTGGTCACGCAGGCCCGGACCGTCTGGCTCTTCTCGCGCGCCGCGCGCGCCGGATACGGCGACCGCAAGCAGCTTCTGGCCGCCGCCGATCACGGCTACAAGTTCCTTCGCGCGAAGATGTGGGACGCCAAGCACGGCGGTTTCGCCTGGGAGGTGGACTCCACCGGCAACACGCGCACGAAGCCTCTGAAGCACATGTACGGCCAGAGCTTCGCGCTTTACGCGCTGGCGGAGTATGCCATGGCCTCCGGCCGCAAGGATGTGCTGGACTTCATCGACAGCTTCTTCCGCCTGCTCGAGGCTAAGGCCCACGATAAGGAATTCGGCGGCTACCTCGAATTCTTCAACGAAGACTGGAAACCCGCCGCCCTCACCGAGCCCTCCTACATGGCCGGCAACTCCTCGGTGAAGCTGATGAACACGCACCTGCACCTGATGGAGGCTCTCACCACGTACTACCGCGCCTCCAAGCTGCCCCTGGCCCGCGAACGACTGCTGGAGCTGATGGCCATCGAAAGCCACGCCGTCGTGCGCAAGGGGATCGTCGCTTGCACCGATCAGTACCAGCGCGACTGGACGCCTATCCTCGATGGCATCGGCGCCCGAGTCAGCTACGGTCACGACCTCGAAAACATCTGGCTGCTCGTCGATGCCGCGGAGGCGGCCGGAGTGCCCATCGCGCCGTACATGGAGCTCTTCCGCGAGAACTTCGCCTACTCGATGAAGTACGGCTGGGACGCCGTGAATGGCGGCTTCTACTACTACGGCTGGTTCCGCCAGCCCGCGGAGAACCGCGTCAAGAGCTGGTGGGTGCAGGCCGAAGCCATGGTCAGCGCGCTGATGATGTACCGCCTGACGGGCGACCCGCAATACTGGAATGTCTTCGAAAAGACGTGGGTATTTATCCGGGATCACCAGATCGATTGGAAGGCCGGCGAGTGGTGGCAATCCGTTGACGACAGCCTGAAACCCTCGGGCGACAAGGCCAGCGGCTGGAAGGGCGGCTACCACAACGGACGTGCGATGATCGAGGGAATCGCGATTCTACGGCAAATCATGGAGAAAAAAGCAGGAAAATGAGGAACATGGAACGCAGAGCATTTCTAGCCGCGGCGGTTGCCCTGCCGCTGGCCGCCGCCGACGAGCCCGGGTTCGCCCCCCTCTTCGACGGCAAATCCTTGAAGGGCTGGACCCTGGTTCGCGGCCGCGGTGCGGGTTACATCGTCGAGAACAACTCGATCGTTTGCCCCGAGGATGGAGGCGGCAATCTTTACAGCGAAAAGGAATACGCGAACTTCATCCTTCGCCTGGATTGGCGCCTGTGGGACGGCGGCAACAACGGCATCGGCATCCGCGCACCGCTCGAAGGCGACGCCGCCTATCAGGGCATGGAGATCCAGGTGCTCGACGACGAAGCCGAACGCTACCAGAAGGCCGGCCTCAAGCCCACGCAGTACACCGGCTCCGTTTACGACGTCTTCCCGGCGCGCCGCGGCTTCGTCCGCCGCAACGGCACATGGAACTCCATGGAGATCATGGCCGACGGCCGGCGCATCCGCACCACGCTGAACGGCGAAGTCCTCACCGACGTCAATCTCGACGACGCGAAGGATCCGGCCGTGCAGAAGAAGCATCCCGGGCTCGCCCGCAAGTCCGGCCACGTCGGCTTTCTCGGCCACGGCACGCGCGTCGAGTTCCGGAACATCCGGCTGAAAGAACTGCCTTAGGGCGAATGCGGGGGCGGATGGCGCATGAAGAATAGCGAGCGCGACATGCTGGCCAGGCTCGGCGCCATCATCGGCGCGGCTCGCGGCCCGCAGTCCGCGCAGCGCACGGAGCGGGACCTCGAACTGGTGTTCCGCTACTTCGATGCGCTGCCCGTCCCCATCTTCATCAAAGACCCCGACAGCCGGATCCGTTTCGTCAACAACAAGCTGCGGGAGATCCTGGACCTCAGCGACGACCCTGTTGCCGGCAAACGCGACGAAGATTTCGTCCCTCCCGCACTCGCCGAGCAGTTCCGCAATGAAGACCTTGAAGTCCTAGGCGGTTCGCCTCGCCAGTTCGAGTGCATCCTCCCGCCCACCAGTTCACGCCCCGAACTCACACTGCTGGTCAGCAAACTCGCCCTGGAGACCGATGACTGGGGCACTTTACTGATCGGCGTTGTCCAGGACGTCACCCTCCAGCGCCGGACCGAGATTGAGCTCGCCCGCGAGCGCGACTTCATCAACGTCGTTCTCGACACCACCGACGCGATGATCATGGTCCTCGACCTCCAGGGCCGCGTCGTCCGCTGGAACCGCACCTTTGAGCGCCTCTCCGGGTACCACGAATCCGAAGTCCGCCAGGCGCCCGTCTGGCGTGTCCTGCTCGATCCCGCTCATCACGCCGCCTTCGAGCAGGTCTTTTCCCGCATGGTTGCCGGCGACGCGCCTCAGCGCGGCACCGCGCAGATTCGCAAGCGCGACACCCAACTGCTCTATGCGGCCTGGTCCGGAACCGTTCTGCGCGACGAGGAGGGCGAACCGCAGTACGTCGTCATCACCGCCGTCGATCAGACCCAGCAGGTCCAGGCCGAGCGCCAGCAGGACCAGGTGGCCAGCGAGTTCCGGCTCGTCTGGGACAACGCGGCCGACCCCATGGTCTTCATCGACCCCGAAGGGGTCGTCATGGCCGCCAATCCCACGTTTTGCCAGATGGCCGGACTTTCCCGCGGGGAGATCGAGGGACAGCCCTTCACCTCAGCATTTTGTCAGTGGCCCGGCCATCAGGCCGACGAACTCGCTAACTTCCGCGCCAGTTTCGCCAGCCGCACTATCGAGCGTCGCACTGTCGGAGAGTACCACCTCCGCGACGGCGAACAGCTCTGGCTCGAGATCACGAACTCCTTCCTCGAGCGCGATGCCCATCCACCCCTCCTTCTCACCGTCATCCGCAACATCACGGAGCGCGTCAAGTACGAACATCAGCTCAAGGCCACCAACGAGTTTCTGGAAAGCACCACGCAGTGGGCCCGCGAAATGGCCGCCAGCGCCGAACTCGCCAGCGCCGCAAAGAGTGAGTTCCTCGCCAACGTCTCGCACGAGATCCGGACCCCCATGAACGGCATCCTCGGTATGACCGAGCTCGCCCTCATGACCGACCTCACCGGCGAGCAGCGCGAGTACCTCCAAATGGTTCAGGCCTCCGCGGACTCCCTCCTCGGCCTGCTCGACGACATCCTGGACTTCTCCAAGGCCGAAGCCGGCCGCATGGACATCCGCCCCGCCGACTTCGATCTCCGCAAGCACGTCGATCTCGTCCTTCGCCCGCTCACCCACCGCGCCATCGCACGTGGACTCGTACTGAGCTGGCACATTGACGATGCCGTCCCCGTCTACCTCATCGGCGACGCCGGACGCATCCGGCAAATTCTCTTCAACCTCGTCGGCAACTCAATCAAGTTCACCGACCGCGGCGAGATCCGCATTCGCATCGACTCGAAAATGATCTCCGCCAGCCTGGTCGCCCTGCGCGTCGTCGTCGAAGATACCGGCATTGGCATGGCTCCCCACAAGCTCCAGAACATCTTCGAGCCCTTCACCCAACTCGACGGCTCCAGCACGCGCCGCCGCAGCGGCACCGGTCTCGGCCTCTCTATTTCAGACAAACTCGTCGAGCTCATGGGCGGCCGCCTCTACGTCTCCAGCGAGCCCGGCCTGGGCGCCACCTTCGGCTTCACCATCCGACTGCCCCTCGGCAATCCTCCCGCTGCCCCAGTCAAGCTCACTGAGGTTGAGCCCGGCGCCGAACCCACCATGGTGATCCCCGCCGTGATGAAGGCCACGCCCGGCCTCCGCTGCCTGGTGGCCGAGGATAACCTCGTGAACCAGCGACTGGTCCTGCGTATGCTGGAGCGCGTCGGGTATCAAGTTGAGCTTGTCTCCACCGGCCGCGAGGCCCTGGAGCGCGCCATTGACGGGCAGTTCGACATCGTGCTGATGGACGTCCAGATGCCCGATATGGACGGCCTGGAAGCCACGGTCGCCATACGCAGCCACGAGGCCCACAAAGGCGGCCGCGTGCCCATCCTCGCCATGACCGCGCACGCAATGTCCGGCGACCGGGAGGACTGTTTTGCCGCCGGCATGGACGGCTACCTCCGCAAGCCTGTTCGCATGGAGACGCTCATCAGCGAGATCGAGGCTACCGTGCGCAATCTTCCGGTCTCCGCCGCTTCGCCGCCCGACGACGCCGCTCCTACTCTCGACTACGAGGCCGCCCTCGGCCGCGTTGGCGGCGACGTCTCCCTGCTCGGCGAACTCGCCGGCCTATTCATCGCGGAGTATCCTCAATTCCTCGATGCTATCCGTCTTGGCCTCGACCAGCGCGATATGGAACGCGTCGCCGGCAGTGCCCACCAGTTGAAAGGCCTCCTTGGCCAGTTTGGAGCGGACTCCGCCCGTGACCTCGCCATCCGGCTGGAGACCGCCGCCCGCGGCGATGACGGAGAGTCCGCCACGGAGGCGTTCATGGAGCTCGAAGCCGCCATGCGCGCCCTTCATGAGCCCCTACAGGCGCTCTCCAAGGCCACCGAGGGATAGCCTCCAGTCTGCTATAGTAGGGTTTCCCCCGTATGCAGCCTGAAGCTCCACTGGATATTGTTTGCGCCCACAGCCCGGACTCCGATGATGCGTTCATGTTTTATGCTCTCGCGACCCGGAAGATCCGCTCCCGGCTGGTGAACTTCCGGCATGTGCTTGAGGACATCGAGTCCCTGAATCGCAAGGCGATGCAGGGGTTGTACGAGTTCAGCGCTATCTCCTTCCACACCTACCCGTTCGTCGCCGACAAGTACATGCTCTGCGCCAGCGGTTGCAGCATCGGCGACGGCTACGGCCCCGTGCTCGTGTCCAACGCGCCTATGTCCCTGGAAGAGATCAAGGGCAAGCGCATCGCCATCCCCGGCACGCTCACCACCGCGTACCTCACCATGCGCATCCTTGAGCCCGACTTCGAAGCGGTCGTCACGCCCTTCGACAAGGTGCTCGACGCGCTCCGCGAGAAGGTCGTCGACGCCGCGCTCGTTATCCACGAGGCCCAGTTGACGTACTCCAAGGGCGGTTTCCACCAGGTAGTCGACCTCGGCCGATGGTTCAAGAAGACCTACGATCTCCCGTTGCCTCTCGGCGCTAACGCCCTGCTGCGGAACCTGCCTTCAGAAGTCCATTCCGAAATCTGCCGCCTGATGCGCGAGAGCATCAACTACGCGCTCGAGAACCACGACGAAGCCCTGAACTACGCCATGCAGTTCGCCGGAGGCATGGAAGCGCCCCTCGCTGAAAAGTTCGTCGGCATGTACGTGAACCACTACACCGTGGACGCCGGCGAGATCATCCCCAGGGCCGCCCAGAAATTGCTCGACCTCGGCCACGAAGCCGGCGTCATCCCCAACCGCGTCCAGGTCGAATTCGTCCGCTAGCGCGGATGCACAATCACGTTGAACGCCTCCTCCACTGAAGGAGGCTGGAAATACGCCGTGATGGTGTCGAACTCCGCCTCCGTTGTCCAAGGGCTCCCCGGCGGCAGGTGTCTGCTCCGTTCGCGAAGCTGACTCTTGCACAAGCCGTCCGGCGCATCGATAAAGTGCAGTTCATGCGCGGCATTCGTCCGCTCGATCATCCCCCGGAACCATGCCCTCTGCGCCGTGGTGTTCGCCGGAAAGTCCAGGACCACTGAGACACCCTTCGCCAGCAGCGCGCAAACGTGCGGCGCGAGTGCATCCTGCAATCGGGACGAGCACCTCAAATAGTCCTGAACATCGGTGATCTCGCCAGGGAATAGGCTGCCCAGAAACTCGTCTTGAATCAGCAGGATGGCGTCCTCCCGCTCGGCCAGGGCCTTCGCCAGCGTTGACTTCCCCGCCGCCATCTTGCCGCACATGAAGATCAACTTCCCGGAAGAATTCATCCAAGAACCGCCCGACGGCTTTCGCCTATCCTAGCGCAGAATCCCGCAGCCACAGGTGGCCTGCGAATTGCACTCATTCTTCTCAGAGGACCGGCCATGCCCCTGGTAAATCTTGTCCTGACCCTGATCGTGATCGGCGTCCTGCTGTATCTGATCAACCGGTATATCCCCATGGCGGCGAGCATTAAGTCCATCCTGAACGCCGTCATCGTCGTGGTCGTCATCGTCTGGCTGCTCCAGGAGTTCGGCCTTTGGGCTGTCCTCCGCAGTTTCCGGGTCGGGTGATAGTTCCGGGCAACAAGCCGCATCCGGCACATTTTGCCTGGGGCGCCGCCACGCCGCGGTTCCCCGCCGCCTCCACAACCCATCTTCCCTACAATGGAAAGATGAGGATTCTTTCGGCGCTGTTTCTGGTCTTTTCCATCGCCCTCAGCGGCCAGGAAGCCGCGTCGTCCAAGGACAAGGTCAAGCTGGCGAAGGATCTCTCCAAACGCGGCACCGAAGGCATCGCACAGCTCAACCCGCTCCTCTCAGACCCTGACGTCGAAGTGCGCCGCGAGGCCGTCAAGTCCCTGGTTTCGATCGGAACCCAGTACAGCCTAGATCCGCTCCTCAGGGCGCTCAAGGACCAGGATTCCGAAGTCCAGATCCGCGCTACCGACGGCATCATCAACTTCTACGTTCCCGGCTACGTGGAATCCGGACTCAGCGGCACCCTCCGCCGCGCGGGCGAGGCCGTCACCGCCCGCTGGCGCCGCGACGAAAGCCGCGATGTCATCGACCCCGACATCGCCGTCCGCCCCGAGATCATCGACGCGCTTGGCAAACTCGCCGCGGAACCTCATCAGCTCGTTGTGCGCGCCAACGCTGCCAGAGCGGTCGGCATCCTTCGCGGCCGCCCCGCGCTTCCGGCCCTCATCGATGCCCTGAAATCCAAGGACGACCGCCTCATCTTCGAGTCGCTCATCGCCATCCAGAAGCTCCGCGACACCGAAGCCGGTCCCCGCGTCGTCTTCCTCATTCGCGACTTGGAGGAGAAGATCCAGACCACCGCCATCGAGACCGTCGGCATCCTCAAGACCTCCGACGCTGTGCATGGCCTGATGCGTGTCTTCGAGGAGGATCCCAGCAAGAAGGTCCGCCGCGCCGCCATGATCGCCCTCGGACGCATCGCCGACCCCGCCTCCCGCGACTTCTTCCAGCGCTACGCCGCCGACAATGACGAGGAGGTCCGCGCCGGCGCCGCCGAAGGTCTGGGCCGCATCGGCAACAAGGCCGACTCAGCCATGCTCCACAAGCTCTATGAGGGGGAAGGTAAGCTCAGCGCCCGACTCGCCCAAGCCTTCGCGCTTGTCTCCCTGGGCGGCGTCGAGATGGGCGAATTCACCCCGCTCCGCGACCTGCTCAACAACCTCAACTCCAAATCCTGGCAGGGCGTCGCGGCCCCTTACCTCAGTGAGCTGTTCCTCAAGGAAGATGTGCGCAAAGCCGTCTACCCCGCCATCGCCGCAGGGACGAAGAGCGAAAAGACCGGGATCGCCATGTCGCTGGCAAGCTCCCGCTCCGCCGACGCCGTCCCGCCGCTCGAAGCCCTCATGCGCGACCCCGACCCCGAAGTGGGCAATACCGCCGTCCGGGCACTGCGCATCCTCCGCGCGACACTGTAGAAAGGTGAAAAGGGGCAAGCCCGGCGGGCTTGCCCCTTTTGAAAATCAAAGAAAACAGGGAAGTTGTTACTTCGCCTTCTTCTGTTTCTGCTGACCGACGCGGACCTTGAACTGCTTGTTCTGCTGCTCCTGCCAAACCTTCCAGTCGAAGCGCTTGGATGCGTCAGCGAGGTATGCGTCCACGTCGGCGCCCTTCGGGACCACGGCCATCAATGTGGCCACCTGACCTTCGGGGCTCGTGATACGGAAGCGACGGACGTTCGGAATCGCCATAACCCTCTCAATATACCACGCCGTAGAGAAGCTCAGCTACAGGCGTAGCGATGCCAGCGCGTCGCCCAGAACCGTGTAGCGGAAGTCGAACCCGCCATCCAACGCCGCCCGAGGCTGCACGCGCTGCCCTTCCAGCAGCATCTCCGCCATTTCACCATACAACAATCGGAGAGCCAGCGAAGGAACAGGGAAAATTGTGGGCCGCCGCAGGGCTTGGCCCAATTTCCGTGTGAACTCGAGGTTGGTCACCGGGTACGGCGCCGTCCCGTTCAAGGGGCCGCGGCACGCTGGATTCTCCAGCGCCCACAGCATCATCGACACCAGGTCATCCAGGTGGATCCAGGACATCCACTGGCGCCCGGACCCCAGCACTCCGCCGGCGCCCATCCTGAATGGCGGCAGCATCTTGTTGAGTGCGCCTCCGCCGTTGCCCAGCACGATCCCCGTCCGGATGACTACCACCCGAACGCCCAACTCCTCCGCCGCCAACGCCTCCCGCTCCCATGCGAGCGAGACTTCCGGCAGGAAGCCGTGTCCTGGGGCGGATTGTTCCGTCAGAACCTCGCTGCCCCGCGAGCCGTAATATCCGATCCCCGACGAGCTGATCAGGACCTCGGGCTTTCGATCCAGCCGCCGCAGCCCCTCCACCAGGTTGCGAGTGCCCACGACGCGGCTTTCCCGGATGCGCTGTTTCGCCTGGGCGGTCCAGCGCTGCGCCACCGGTTCGCCGGCGAGGTGGATCACCGCGCGCGAGCCCTCCAGCGCCGCGGCCGGTGGCGGCCCGGCCATCGGATCCCATTGAAAATGGCCAGACCGCGACAGGATGCGGCACTCCCCTTCGCCCAGCCGCGCTATCAGGGCCTTGCCGATGAACCCGGTCGCGCCAGTCAGAGTGATCGGCATGAATTCCTTTCCAGCGTCGCGATCTCGCGCAAATAGGCATCCACCCCCGTCTTGCGCTTCATCCCGTCGAGCGACATATAGCGGATCATCCCAAAGATCGGCCGCTCCTGCCAGGGGCGGTCGTGCAGGCCGAAACACCAGAGGATGTTCGTGTACGTGTTCGGGTCGCGCCCGTCGAGCGCATACCGGTCGTGCAGATAGACCATCGTCGAGAACGCGTCGCGGCACGACCGCGACCATTCGATGATCTTCTTGCCCCAGTACATCCGGTAATACCCGTGGATCTTCCCCGTCAGCAGCAGTTCCTTCTGGCACGCATTCCACAGCGCGTCGTGCGTCAGTGCGCGCTCGAACGCCGTGAGATCGTACGAGAACTCTCGAGCGTCCCCCGAGTGTTCGTCGAGAGTTTTGCGTGCCCAGTCGGGGAGATCGTCGAAGGAAGGCGGGTTCTTGACGTGGCGCGCAAAATTGAACGCCAGTTCGCGCCGGACGATCAATTCCTCAAGGAACTCATCTGGAATCAGGTGGTTAGCCTCTGCGTGACGCTTCACCGCCAGCGCCACCTCGAGCGACGAGATCATCCCAAAATGCAAAAACGAACTCAGGTTCGACGTCGCGTGCGCCGAGGGTTCGTTTCGTTCGCGCGCGTAGCGGCGGAGGTTGTTCTCGAGGAATCTCTCGAGAGTTCTCTCGGCGGAAATGCGTCCTCCCTCGTAGCAAATCGACGGTTTGATCGAGTGATCGATCGAGCATTCCTCGACGAGCGCGCCGATGTTCTCCGGCGTCACTGTCGTGTGCCACTCGGGCGCCGGGAGCGTCCATTTCGCGCGAACGGGCGTCTCGGGGCAGGGGACGAGGAAGTTCGGGAGTAGCCGGCGGATCTTCGGGCGGATGGTGTACGCCGCGTACTCGCGCTTCGGCAGCAGGTTCATCGGTACGATGCAGCTTGAATCGACGGCCAGGCAGGGAGTATCGAGTTGCACCGGCGGGAGCAGCGGGTAATCGTCCGTGACGAGAAGCGCCGCGTCGGCGGCGAGGCGCTGGAGCACGTCAGGCGGGTCCGCGGGGCGCTTGCGCAGGTTGAAGCAGTAGCCGATGCCGCGGCGCGAGAGGCGGCGTTGCTGCTCGGGGACTCCCTGGAGGATGAAGGTGTGAAAACGGTCGTTGGCGTAGGGCTCCGCGCACGAGAGTTCCTCGTAGAAAAGCACCGGCAGCTTCAGCGCGTTCGCCCTGGCAATGGCGAACTCCAGCGCGTGGTTCGAGTCCACGCGCCGATTCATTTGCGCCCAATACAGCACGTACCTGGCGCCCTGTCGCACCGGCGCGTCGTTGAGGGTGCGGACCCGATCCTGCATCAATCTCAGGATGACGGTCCGGCGGGCGACGGTACAATAAAGCTCTTGAGGGCCATCAACCGCGCAAAGCTGCTCTGGGCGTACTTGCGGCGCAAGGCGCGCGTAAATGCGCTGCCCGTGGAGTACATCGTCGAGACCACGGCTAAGTGCAACATTTACTGCGTGATGTGTCCCCGCGAGACCTTCAAGCAGCCCAAGGAAGACATGACCGACGGCGTCTTCGAGACGCTGGTGCGCGAGGCCGGCGAGACGGCCGAGCACATGATGCTGATCGGCTTGGGCGAGCCGCTGCTGGACCCGAAGATCCACAGCCGAATCGAGCTGTGCCACAAGCACACGATCTCCACGTTGCTTTCGACGAACGGCACGCTGCTCGACGAGAGCGCCGCCGGGCGTCTGCTCGATACGCCGCTCGAGCACATTACGCTTTCCTTCGACGGCGCGTCGAAGGAGACGTTCGAGTTCTACCGTAAAGGCGCGAAGTTCGAACGCGTCCGCGACAACTTCGTTCGATTCTGCAAAATGAAGCACGAGCGCGGATCGAAGCTTCAAATCGTCGTGCAGCTCGTGAAGATGAGCCGCACGGAGCCGGAGATCGAGGAGTTCACGAAGTTCTGGCGCTCCGTGCCGGGCGTGGACCTGATCCGGATCAAGGAAGACGAGACGAACCTGATGCGTCCGGACGCGGGCCACGGCGCGACGGACTGGCAGCACCCCTGCCACTACCTATGGCGCGGCGCGATGTACGTGAAGCACAACGGCGACGTCTACCCCTGCTGCCAGAGCTACATGATGTACGGCAAGCCCGTGGGGCGCATCGGCGAGCAACCGTTGACGGAGATCTTCAATAGCCCCGAGTTGGTGCGCATGCGCGAACTGCACACGCAGGGGCGCGGCGGGGAGATCGACATCTGCGCGCGGTGCTGCACCACGATCCCGCATCCGCTGCTGGTGGCCGGGAGCCTGGTGTTTCACGGCAAGACGGTGCGGAGCATGCTGCCGGTGGTGGAGAGGCTGATCTATCTCGCGAAGCTGCCCGCGCGATGGCTCACGCCGCCGAAGCCGCTGCCGCCTTCGGAAACGAAGCCGGAAGCGGAGCTGGTGCAGATCAATCCTGAGAAGAAGTAGCTACTTCTGGAGCTGGGCCTGGCGGACGCCGTTGGTTTGGGCCAGGGGATTGGGGAGGCCGCGCTCGGCGTAGTAGCCGGGGCGGACGCGCTCGACGATCTGGGCGACGGAGCGCTCCATGATGTCGAAGTAGGGCTTGGGGTAGAGGCCGATCCAGAAGACCAGCAGGACGAGCGGGGCGAAGACGGTAATTTCGCGCCAGTTCAGGTCCTTGAGCAGCGAGTTCTTCTCGCCGACTTCACCGAGCATCGTCCGCTGGAAGAGCCAGAGCAGGTAGGCGGCGCCGAGGGCGATGCCGATGCCGCAGCTCAGGGCCCACCAGAACGACATTTCGTACGTTCCGCGAATCACCGTGACTTCACCGATGAAGCCGTTCAGCGGCGGCATGCCCATGGAGCTGAGCATGGCGATGGTGAAGATGACGGTGAAGATGGGCATCACCTTGAACAGGCCGCTGTACTCGGAGATGATGCGCGTGTGGCGGCGCTCGTAGACGATGCCGACGATGAGGAAGAGCATGCCGGTGGAGACGCCATGGTTGATCTGCTGGAGGATGGACCCGGCGAGTCCCGTGGGGTTCAGGGCGAAGATGCCGAGGGTGGCGAAGCCCATGTGGCTGACGGAGGAGTAGGCCACCAGCTTCTTCCAGTCCTTTTGCATCAGGCTGACCAGCGCGCCGTAAATGATGGCGATGATCGAAAGCACGGCGACGATGGTGATGACCTTGGGGTCCTTGGCCGTGTCCGGCAGCATGGGGAGCGAGAAGCGCAGGAATCCGTAGGTCCCCATCTTCAGCAGGATGCTGGCGAGGACGACGGAGCCTGCGGTGGGCGCCTCAGTGTGCGCGTCCGGCAGCCAGGTGTGCAACGGCCACATGGGCACCTTGACGGCGAAGCCGAGGAAGAAGGCCCAGAAGATCCACCAGCCCATGGTGGGCGTGACCTGCGTGCGGAGCAGGAGGTCCATGTCAAAGGTGAGCTGGTTGAACTGGACGTAATGCTGCCAGTAGAGCATCAGCACGCCGAGGAACATGATGACCGAGCCGAGCAGGGTGTAAATGACGAACTTGATGGAGGCGTAGCCGCGGCGGTCGCCGCCCCAGATGGCGATGATGAAGTACATCGGAATCAGGGTCAGCTCCCAGAACATGAAGAAAAGCAGGAAGTCGCGCGCCATGAAGACGCCGAGCATGCCGAACTGCAGGACGAGGAAGTGGGCGTAGTATTCCTTGAGGCGGAGCTCGATGGCGGACCAGCTCGAGAGGATGGCGAGGAAGCCGATGAGCGTGGTGAGGACGACCAGGAGCATGGCATACCCGTCGACCCCGAGGTGGTAGGAGGCGCCGATGGAGGGGATCCAGCCGACCTTCTCGACGAACTGGAAGTCCTGCTTGAGGTTGAACGCTGTCCAGAGTGGGATGGAGACCACAAAGCCCAGCAGAAACACGAGGTTAGACCACAGCTTGATGGCCCGCGTCTGCGAGGAAGGGATGAAGAGAAGCACCAGCAACCCGAGGAGGGGCGTGAAGAGGACGACGGAAAGCAGATGATCCATGGCGGCTACCCGGCCAAGCGATCATTCTATCCTAAATGGGGCAGAAATGGATAGTTTTGTCCTGAACTGGGGGCCTAGCTCTCCTCGCGAAGCCCGTGGACATCAGCGGAGCTTTCCAGGCAGCTGCGGACAAAGGCGCGTAGGGTGGCTACGAATTCCGCGCTCTAGTCCTTTTCCAGGAGACACGCCATGAGGCTGCCCTCCGTGAAGACGACGACATGTCGTGCCCTCGGGAAGCTCGGCGATGGCGGTTCCGGATTAGGCGCCGGTCGCCCGGAGTTGATCAGCAAGCCGGCGCGCGATGGTCTAGCCGCAGATTGAACTTAGCGGGAGATGCCGGGACACCTGGGCGTTAGCTGTGAGCGGCGACTGCAGCTACAAATCTCACAGCCCGAGGCAGAATCGCATAGAGTGTCGTTCCGCGGCGGAGCTTGGATTCGTCTCTTTCTACCTGAACAAGCAACCCATACGCCTGAAGCTTCGCGCAACAACTCAGCAGATCGCCGTCCGAGATCCCGACTTGGTCGGCAACCTCGCTCCGGCCTGTGGTCTCGTTGATTCTCGCTGCTCTCTGCCAGAACTTGTTTGCCTGGCCCGGTGAAACAACACCTGAAGCTTCGGAAATCAGCGCATGCTGCCCGTCGACCAGGGCGCTTAAGACCCTGACATCCGATTCGTCGAGGTCCATAGATATCCGCAACAACTCCTCTACCTCGTCGGCAGTCATCGCTGGGCCTACCTTCGCT
This sequence comes from Bryobacteraceae bacterium, assembly GCA_050789245.1. Classification (GTDB taxonomy): domain Bacteria; phylum Acidobacteriota; class Terriglobia; order Bryobacterales; family Bryobacteraceae; genus PNKE01. Next base: position 233,178 of record JBOZRR010000003.1, read on the forward strand.
GATGCGGCGAGTATCCTGCCCATACGAGCTATGCGTTCCTTAGCTCTAGTACGCTCAGCGATCAGCAGCACATCAAGCACGAGGCTGGGAAACTCTTCACGCATGAAGCGCCGGTGCTCTGCGTCCATTTGTCCGACCCTCTCGCGTACCCATCTCAGCTCCTGAACGAGAACTTCTGTTAGGTATCGCCGCCGGGCCTCCTCGTGCTTGCGCAAATACCAAGATGCCAGTTTGCCCATTGGTTCGAGAACCCAGAGTGGCCCCGTGTGCACCACGTCGACAAGTTCGGTCGGTAGCGCCGCGAAAATGTCGCTCAGATCCTTCGCGTAGTGAGCTAGCTGTGAGTCGCCCCTTTGCTCCGCTGCAATTATGCCTTCCGCTGCGTCCAGTGGATCATCAATAGCCATCTCACTGCCAAAATAGCATCTACGCGGGGACTAAACGTACACCTGCTTCGCGACGATCGAGAGAACGGGGCTATTTCCTTGCAGTCCACAGGTCCGCACATCGAGGATCCTGGGGCGAATCCGGCCATCTCAGGGCTGACGCGCGACGGCCTTTGCTGGGTGTATGCTTGCTCGATGAGACGGGGACAATTCCCTTGAGCGGCAAACATCGTCCATTGGAGGTGGTTGACAGATGATGTGCTTTCGAGAAATCGCGATAATGACCTTGCTATTCGGATCAGTAGGGCAAACGTCAATTCTCGCTCAGTCAGTACGCGATCAAAACGCACGTCTACTGAAATCCTATTTATCTCCCAGGCCGATCTCCGGGCTGGAATGGGAACTTCTGCAGTTCAATCTGCTGTGGCTCGAATCATACGATGGGAACGTCGACTACGTTACCTCGTTTCCGGTCATCTTTGAGCCGAAGATGATGCGGTTCAGGGCGACGTTCAATGTCACCGAACGTCGTCTCCCAGCGGACCGGTCATTCTTCGAGTTGCCCAAGGCACAACGAGAATCGATCCTCCAGGGGCCCGTGGATCAGCTGCTTGCGTTGTTGTCGAGTTCTTTCCCGGAAGTGAAGAAACACCAGGGACTGGTCTATGCTGAGTTCTGGTTCCGTGTGGCAGGAGGCGGAAGATCAGTGGTCGCGAAATACGAGAATGGTGCGTTGTCGCTGGTCGATTGAGAAGCATGGCTAGAGCCTCTCCGTACCGTTCTCTGAGATTTGGGCCCTCCGCGAGCCATGCCCAAAACCATGACGGGGGTTCGACGAGCCGCTCAGTGATTCCGATGCGGAACAGCCGCTCGTTGGCCAGTATGTTGACCGCCGTCGTAGCGGGGTCCCGGGTGATGAATCGTCACCGAACAACGATCTCAGCCACCCCAGGCGTGACGCGTAAGAGAGAACCTAGTCATTGGCCCCGCCCTTCCGCTGCCGCTCGAGCTCCTTGCGGAAACTCTGCTCAAATCGCTGGACGGCTTGTTTGTAGCCTTCGGGGTCGATGAACGAGCCGGCTTTGAGCTTCCGGGCCATGCCGTATTGCGAGGCGTGGGCGGCCACCCAGATGTCAGGCGTGAGTTTGGCCTGTTTCGCGAAACACTGCTCGAAGTCCGAGGCGATGTTCGGGTACTTGGTGTTGCCGACCAGCGGCATGACGGCGGTGCCCATATTGGCCAGCACGACGCTGAGCTTGCGGCCGTTCTCGACCACGGTCGTCGTGTAGGTCACGCTGCCTTTCGTGTGGCCGGGGGTGAGGACGACGCGCAGTTCGGTGCCGCCCAGGGCAACGGTGTCGCCGTCCTTCAGGCGCCGGTCGACCTTCACGGGCGTGAACCAGAACTCGCGGCCGAAGTAAGGATCGCTCTTGCCGCCGTCTTCCATCATGGGGGCGTCGGCTTCAGTCGCGTAAACGCGGGCGCCGGAGATCTTCCGGATCTCGCTCATGGCGGCAACGTGGTCGAGGTGGGCCTGGTTGGTGAGCAGGATCTTCACGTCCTCGATTTTGAAGCCGAGCTTGCGAATGCCCTCCCGTAGGAGCGGCGTTGAATCGGCGAGTCCGGTGTTGACCAGGATGTGGCCCTGCGGGGTGGTCAGGAGGAAACAGGCAAGATCCTCGGTGCCGACATAGTACAGGTTGCCGGCGATTTTATGCGCGGGGAAAGGGCGCTTCCATTCGGGGTTGTTTTGCGCGATGGCTAGAGAACTCAGCAAAAGAAACACGATGGCTCTGAGCATGAGTTCTCATGATGCCACGGGACCGCCTCAGAAGCTGATCTTGGATTCGGCGCTGAACTTGCGGTAATTGCGGAAGATCAGGGTGTTGCGCGAGCAGCCCCCGCCGCCGCGCTGGCAGGCCTGGGTTTCGCTCTGGACCGGGAGCAGGTACGTCCCGGCGTCGATGGGGACGAAGGCGTATTCGATGGTGGTCTCCGCTTCGGCGAGCGGGAAGGAGTCGGGGATCCTCTCGGCGATCTGCTCGATGCGCAGGGTGCGGCGGGAGTCCTTGTCGATCCAGATCTGGCCGCGGAACGCCGCGCGGTGGCGACGGCCATCCTGCGCGACGATGGTCCAGTTGGAATGCTCCGCGTCGACGGTGTACTCAAAGACATACGCGGGGCGAGCGGAGGCGCGGCCGTCGCGGATGCGGACGAAGGCGGCGTTGCCGGAATCGAAAAGGTGCTGGAGCGTGGTGACGAATTCACCTGTGGACCAGGCGCCGGACTTCTCGGGCGGCTGATCGGTGGGATTGCCGTTCACGCGAACGTTGCCGTAGTGCTCGCGGCCGCCGGCGAAGGTGAGCTCGGCGGTGACGACGTCGCGGACGCGCCAGTCGGGAGGATTGACACTGGAGTACGAACGGTTGGTGACCTGTTCGACGACGAAGTCGGGGAGATCGCGGGCGAAGGACTGGGCGGCGGTGCGGGCGTCCTCGATGATCTGCTGATCGGGCGGAAGCGAAGCGGGCTCGCCTGCGGCGCGGCGAGGCGCGGACTCATCGCGGGATTTGACGGGCGTTTTCGAGAGCGAAGGCGGCGGGGGCTCGGAAGCTTCGTCACGGCGAGACGGGGCTCCGGCGACAACGGGGCCGCCAAGTTCGGGCGCGCGGATCTCGCCGGGAGCCACGGGCTTTGCGGCGGACTGGCGCTCCTCGGCGGTGCCGGCGCGCGTGTACACGACGCGAACGGCGGTCTCGGGGTCGTCGGCGTCGACCTCAATGGTCAACTGATCGCCGGGCTGGAGCAGGGAATCGCGGACGGGTTCGTCCTTAGGGTCGACGAAGCGGGTCTTGGGCAGGAGCCGGAAGCGAAGGACGCCGCCGTCGTGCTCAAGCAGGAGCTCTCGCGCGGAGAGGCCGCGGAGGGTGCCGTCGAAGGGGCGGAATTTGGCATTCTCCTTGCCCTTCTTGCGGCTCTCCTCCTTGTCGCCCTCCTTGGGATTGCGCTTCGGCCACGGGATACGCGGGACGGGAATGCCGCCGGGGAGTCGGCCTCCGGGATATGCGTCCGGCGGGTATTGCTGTGGAGTCTGCTGCGGTGTCTGCTGAGGCGGGTACTGTTGGGGTGTCTGCGTCGGGGTCTGGGCGAGGATCAGCGTAGCGGCGCATGTAGCCACAGCGATCGCGAATCCCAGACGGCGAAAGCCAGACACGGGAACCAGCATACACCGGCCTCCTCCGGTAGAACGACGTTCATGAACCGGAGGAGGTTGCGGGGACGGACGACGAGATTAGCGCACGTTGAGGAACCGCGTAACGACGTGGGCGAAACCGAACTGCAGCGGCGCGGACTTGATGCGTCCGTTGCTGTGGACAACGGCGATCACACCGTAAGAACCGGCATCTTCGGGATTCACAGCGGGCAGGCGCTTCAGCAGTTCAGGCGAGAGCGTGAGTTCGCCGTCGCTGGCCGGGGCGAAGCACTGGTAGCCGCGCTCGATGGTGCTGGCTGGATTCTCCGGCGCGGGCCCGCGTGAGGAGACGTTGACCAGCACGACGTCCTCCCCGGCGCCGGCGGTCCACTTCACGGTGAGGCCCTCATCGCGAACGACTTCGGCGATTTCATCGCGATTGGTCCATGTGACTGGTGGGCTGACGCGAAGACGCTCAAGGTAGGCGCCGTCTTCGGGGCGTAGAAGGAACTCGCCCGGGGTGGGCTCGCTTTCGAGCATCTGGCTGTAATAGTGGTAGCCGTTCGGCTCGACGCGGAGGACGCTGCGCTCGGGGGTGATGAGTTCCAGTGCGGATGGCCCTGTGACGGCGCGCCCGCCCTGCACGGTGAAGAACTCGAACTGGTCAGGGATCTCGACACAGCCCTTCGAGGCGGCGAGGCTGTCCTTGGCGATGCCCGTGACGGCAGCGAGCGCGGGGGCGTCGTACTCGGTGAACTGGCCGCCGAAGACGGAGAAGTTGGGCCATTCGGTGTCGAGCAAGGTGCTGGACAGGAGGTGGAAATCGGCGAGCGTAACAGTGCCGCCGTCGTCGAGCCGCTTCAAGGTTTCCGTGTCGAGATCGAGCGGGTGGCGGCACGTCGCCTGGTCCGGCGCCGTGATGGGCAGCGTCGCGACGCGCGATTCCACTCCGGCGATCCGGACCCGGAAATCAACGGCGCAGCCCGTGGGGGCGGCTTCTGCGGGCACTTCGAAGACGATCTTGTCGAAACCCGGGCCGGCGGCGTCCTTTCCGGCGAAAACTACCGGCAGAGTGCGGCCGTCGAGGACGATTTGCACGTCTTCGGCTGGCACTTCCGCCACACCGAGACCGGCAGCGAGGATCTCGATGCGCTCGCCCGGGTGCGCTGGCGCGGTCAGCTTGAGTGCGACGGATTCATCGCCGCGCCTCGCCCAGGCCACGGCGGGACCGGCCTCGCCGCGGGTGGTTGTGACAATGCCGAAGCTGCGTTGGACGATTTGAGCGGCGACATGCTCGGTGCCTTGTCCCTCGCGCCAGACGGCCACGGAATGCTGGCCGGGTTGGAGTTCCGCGGGGACGATCGCGTCGATGCGTTTGCGGCTGACAGCACGAATCGCCGCGCGGATCGCCGTTTCGCCGTCGGGCGTGACGAAATAGACGCGAATGCCGTGAAGTTCCGTGGGGTATGGCTGATCCGCCGTGACCGGCTCCACACCTTCGGGCAGGAACTCATCGCCGTGAATCGAGATGGCCGATCCGGGCGCCAGGCCGTCAGCTTCCCGCGTGGCGGCGGCGCTGTGCACGCCGTGATCCTTAATCCTGTACTGCGAAAACGCCGGCTGAATCAGGGTGAATGAAAGAAGGAAAACGCAAAGTAGACGCAAACAGATGCTCTCCCACCTGGACACGCGGAACGCGCCGGGGAAGAGGCGGAGAAGTTACATGCTGTCACGGGGCACGATGCCCAGCGAGCGCATCTTCTTGTACAGGTTGCTGCGCTCCAGGCCCAGAAGTTCGGCGGTGCGGCTGACGTTGCCGCCGGATTCCTCTAGCTTACGGAGAATGTAGTCGCGCTCGGCGGCCTGGCGGACTTCGCTCAGCGTGGCGTAGCGGTCCGGGGAGCGGTCGACCGGGCGGCGGCTTGCGGGTAGCGGGATGTGCCGCGCGTCGATGCGAACCTGCGGATACATGATGACGATCCGTTCCATCAAGTTCTTCAGCTCTCGCACGTTGCCCGGCCAGGGGTGCTCCTTGAGCACCTCGACGGCTTCCGGCGTCAGCTCTTTCGGCTTGCGGCCGTAAGCCGTGGTGTATGCATTCAGGAAATGTTCGGCCAGCGCATGGATGTCTTCAACGCGTTCGCGCAGCGGCGGCACGGAGAAGGGAATGACGTTCAGGCGGTAGAAGAGGTCCTCGCGGAAATTGCCGCGTTCAATCTCTTCTTCAAGATTCTTGTTGGTGGAGGCGATGACACGCACGTCGGCCTGGATAGCCTCGGAGGAGCCGAGCGGCTCGAAGCGCGCTTCGTCGAGTGCGCGCAGCACTTTGGCCTGCGTCTTGAGGCTCATATCGCCGACTTCATCCAGGAACAGGGTGCCGCCGTCGGCCTTGGCGAACTTGCCGGTCTTGTCTTCAACGGCGCCTGCGAAGCTGCCCTTGCGGTGGCCGAAGAGTTCGCTCTCGATGGCCTCTTCAGGGATGGCGGCGCAGTTCACTTCGACGAACGGGCCGTCGCAGCGCATGCTGTTGGCGTGAATCGCATTGGCGACCAACTCTTTGCCCGTGCCGCTCTCGCCGTAAATCAGCACTTTGCCGTTGGTGGCGGCCATCAGCGCGATCTGCTGGCGCAAGGCCTTGATCGGGACACTGTCGCCGATGATCTGGAGCTTCCCGCGGCCCGTCTCCCGCAACTCCTTCAGCTCATTCTTTAGGCGGCGCTGCTCAATGGCGTTGTTGACGACGACCAGCACTTTTTCGATCGTGAGCGGCTTCTCGAGGAAGTCGAAGGCGCCGAGTTTCGTGGCACGCACGGCCGATTCGATGGAGCCGTGGCCCGAGATCATGATGACCGTGGGACGGTCGAGCCAGGTGGAGTTTTCGATGTGCTGAAGCACGTCGAGGCCGTCGATTCCGGGCAGCCAGACATCGAGCAGGCAAATCTCGTAGCCGCCCTGCTCGAGCGTCAAGAGAGCCTCTTCGCCGCTGGCGGCGCTGCTGACGTCGAAGCCTTCGTCTTCGAGCACACCGCTCAGGGATTGGCGGATGCCGGGCTCGTCGTCAACGATCAGGATTCTGGTTCGGTTCATCAGTCCGCCTTGACGGGGATCGCGGCTGTTCCGCCTGCATCATGTGCCGCGTTCAAAGCCCGCAATTCGATGATAAAGCGAGCACCGGCGGGCATGTTCTCCTCGACGCGGATGTGGGCTTCGTGCTCGGAGAGGATATGGCTGACGATGGCCAGTCCAAGGCCGGAGCCGCGGCCCTTCGTCGAGTAGTACGGCACGAAGAGCCGTTCCTTGTCCTCGAGGCTGATGCCGCATCCGGTATCGGAGATGCAAAGCTCGACGCTGCCGCCGTTCACTCGGCGCGTTTCGATGATCATCTCGCGCAGGGGAACGTCCTGCATGGCTTCAGCCGCGTTGTCGACGAGATTAACGACGACGCGCTTGAACTGCTCGCGGTCGAGGGCGACGAGCGGCAGATTCTCTTCGAGCGCCAGGTGGACGTTGATCCCCTCGAGGCGGCCATGAAAGACGGCCATGGCAGCTTCGACCACGGCGTTCAGATCGCTGGGCACGGGACGCGCCGCGGGAAAGCGGGCAAACCGCGAGAACTCGTCGACGAGCGTCTTCACTGATTCGACTTCGCGGGCGATGGTGGCGCAGCATTCGCCGATGATGCGCTTCACTTCGGGCGGTGCGTCCGTCTTCTCAAGCTGGCGCAGAATGCGCTGCGAGCTGAGCCCGATGGGAGTCAGCGGATTCTTCAGCTCGTGTGCGATGCGACGAGCCACTTCGTGCCACGCGGCCATCTTCTGCGCTCGCAGCATCTCGCTGGTGTCCTCGAGCACCATGACGAACCCGGTGGTGCCCCGGCCGTCGAGGGCCGAGACCGTAACGGCGATCTGGCGCTGATTTTCGCCGCTCCCCAACTCCATCTGCCGGCCGGCGACTCCGGTGCGGCGGGCGCTCTTGAGCAGGCGGGAGAACTCGCCCTGCTGCTCCGGCGGGACCAGGTCGCTCAGCCGGTGCGCGCCGCGGATGCGCTCTTCGGTGAAGATCTGACGGAGAGCGTCGTTCACGAGCTGGATGGAGCCGTCCTGGCTGAGCGAGATGACGCCGGTCGGAATGTTTTGCAGCACGGCCTCAATGAAGCGGCGGCGGCGGTCGAGTTCGTCGCGGTTGGTCTCCAGGTCCTTGGTCATCTCGTTGAAGGTGCGCACGAGTGTGGCGAGCTCGTCCGTCGCGGGCTCCGTGACGCGGTGAGCGAGATTCCCGCCGCGCACGGCCTGCGCGGCCTCCATCAGCGCGGTGACAGGCGAAGTGATCTGGCGCGCGAGGAACAGCGCCACCCATGCGGCGATGAAAAGGATAAAGACGGTAATCAGCGCGAGGAGCTGGAGATAGAAGCGGCGAGTGTCTTTCTTGGTGGCGGCGAGCTGGTTGTAGTCGCGGATCTGCTGTTCGATCTCTGTTCGAATGGAGTCCAGATCGAGAGGCACGCGGATGCGCACAACCACCTCGCCTTGGCCATCCGCGATGGTTGCCTTGCGAACGATCTCCCGGCCCAGCCGCGCTTCTGGCCGATCGGGTTGTCTGGCCGCCACGGGCTCGGGCGCCGTGCAGATGGCAATGTGTCCTCCATCGGGGCGGTGGATGTTCGCCTCCTCTATGGACCCATTAGTACATATTGAGGAGAAGAACTCGGTCGGGGCATGACCCGTGGCGAGGAAATTACGAAGTTCGGCGGAATCGGCTACCCAACGGGCGAGCGCATCGCCTCGCTGAATCGTCTCTCTTTCGATGTTTCGCGCAATGTCTACCAAGTTTAACTGTATTTTTTCGGCGGGGCGGCTGAACCATTTATCCAGGTTCCTGTTGAGGACCTCCACGCTCCAAAGGACGAGAAAAATTGTGGGAAGAAAAGTGAGGCTCAGGGCGCCAATCACGATCTTCGTGCGAATGCGGGACCCTTCCTGGCCGGCCCGGCGAGCGACGTAGAGCTTCACCGCGTCGCGGAACAGCATGAACGCCAACAGAACGGTCAGCAGGAAAATGAGGGTCGAAAGTCCCCAGAAAACATAGGTTTGCGGGGTGCTGGAAGGGCCGTAATCGCCGACGGAGAAGGAGCCTTGCCAGACGACGAGGGCCGTGAGGATCAGCAGGAGGGCGATCCCGATGCCGAATCTGTACCGTTGCTTCATGATTCAGCCATGGCGTTCATGAACACTGTAGCGCGGCGGCGGCGCGGGATTCCAGCGGAATGGACCCGGCCTCTGCAAAGTCCCTCTCGAGGAGGGTTCTAGCATTAAAGGCCGTTTACTATCACCGCTGCGAATGTTTCCGTTGTTGACAAGATCACGCAGGGTGATGTTACGATCCAGATAGCTTGACATTTTTGTTTCAGGGAGTTGTTGCAGCAGTAAATCGACGACCCAGCCTGAAAAGACCTTGCCCAGAGCGCCGCATGGCGTGACCCCGTAGCGGAGCCGAGCAATCCCAAAGCAGGTAGAGCCGATGTGGGCTGAATCCGGCGGGACGAGGTAAGGATTTTCGGGTCTTAAGATACAGAAAAGCTGCAATGGCCGGCTCCCGCCCAGGTCCATGGCCCAAGCCGGGCCGAGGGCCGTCAGGGTTAGCCCAATCCGCCCCCGGAACGTGGGGCAAGTGAATAGTGGGAGGATCTTTGTGAATCTCGATCTACTTGATAATCGCAGGGGTCAGTTCCGCCTTTTGGCGGTTTTGCTGGCCCTGTTTGCATTTTTGGGCGGCTCGTTAGTGGCACAGGAAGTCACCGGTTCCATCACCGGCGTCATCCTGGACCCGACGGGCGCCGCCATCCCGAACGCCAAGATCGAAGTGACCGCGGCGACACTGCCGCAGCCGATCACGACCGTTTCTGACGCGACGGGCAACTTCGCGCTGGCGAATATTCCGGTCGGCAGCTACACAGTTTCCGCGACCGTAACCGGTTTCAGCACGATGCGCAAGACCGGGGTGAACGTGGTCCTGGGCCGTGCGACCCGCCTCGATTTCACGCTCGAAATCGGCTCGGTGAGCGAGAGCGTGGTGGTCAGCGCCGACGCGGTGATGGTGGACACCCAGTCCAGCGCCTCCGCGGTGAACGTGGACAAGAGCTTCTTCGACCTGCTGCCGAAGGGCCGCAGCTTCTACGATCTGGCCGCAGTCGCCCCCGGCGCGCGCCCCGAGTCCAAGACGGGCGGCGTGCAAGTGGACGGCGCCTCCGGCTCCGAGAACACCTTCTACATCGACGGCATGGAAGTGACCAATATCCAGACGGGCGTGCTGAGCGAGAAGAACCGCATCCCGGTGGAAATGGTGCAACAGACGCAGATTAAGAACGGCGTCATGGAAGCGCAGTATGGCGGCGCGATGGGCGGCGTCATCAGCGCGGTGGTCCGCAGTGGAACGAACGACTTCCACGGCCAGGCCGGCTTCTACTTCAACAACGACTCGATGGAAGGCCGTCCGCGTGACACAGTGCGCATGGACCCGTTCGATGAAACCCGCGGCGAGCACTTCCGCAACCCGCAGGACGACTTTACGAACTGGAATCCGGTGTTCAACCTCGCCGGCCCGATCGTCCGAAACAAGCTCTTCTTCTTCACGGGCTATGCTCCGACGTTCGAGGACCGCGACCGGACCGTGAACTTCACTGACGGTCAGGTGAAGACTTACAACCGGAAGGCTACAACCCACTACCTGACCAACAAGCTAGACTATATGCCGTTTTCGAAGCTGCGCCTGGCTGGTTCGTGGAACTACAATCCGAACTACAACCGCGGCGTGCTGCCCTCGCGTTTGGGCACGGACGATCCGGAGAACAACTGGGGTGCACAGGGCAACTACGACGCCGGTCAGATCTTCGCGTATTCGGCGGACTTCATGCCAACCAGCAAGATGGTGATCTCCTTCCGCGGCGGGTACCACTTCACCAACCACAACACCAACTACGGCATCTCGAACGCCCCGTCGGTCTATTACTCCGGCGACAGCTTCAATTCCGCGATACCGCCGGATCTGCGGGCCGCCCAGGGATGGGTCGCCTACGGCCCGGGCGCGACTTTCTACGATGTCTTCAAGCGCAACAACTACAACGCTGATTTCTCCTACCTGGGCAACTGGTTCGGTCAGCACAACATCAAGGGTGGCTGGCAGATGAACAAGCTCGCGAACGATGTGAACTCGCAGAGCTATGCCGGCGGCTACTACCGCTACTACTGGTTCAACACCTACACCTGCATCACCACTCAGTGCCAAGGCAGGCAGACGGGTACCTATGGCTACCAGCGTTACCGCGAACTCTCCACGACGGGTAACGTTTCCAGCAACAACCAGGCCCTGTTCTTCCAGGACAACTGGAGAGTGAACAAGCACCTGACGCTGAACCTCGGTATTCGTACTGAACGCGAGTACCTGCCGAGCTTCGCGGTTGCCAACAACATTCCCTCAAAGGCGATCGAATTCCCGTGGTCGGACAAGTTCTCTCCCCGCGTTGGATTCGCATGGGATCCGAAGGGCGACGGCAAGCAGCGCGTCTACGCGTCGTGGGGTCAGTTCTACGACATCATGAAGTACGAATTGCCACGCGGAAGCTTTGGTGGCGACCACTGGGTGGAGTACTACTTCACGCTTGATGATCCGAATGCTGTTCGCATGAACAATGGCATCCCGGCGGACCCGACCAAGGCCTTCGGCGGCAAGTTCCTTGAATCCGTCAACTGGCGCATTCCCTCGAACGATCCCGACAACAACACTATCGACCCGAACCTGAAGCCGATGAAGCAGCGCATGTTCGACATCGGCTATGAGCTGAGCATCAACCCCACGCTTGTCGCCTCAGCGCGGTACACCAACCGCCGCCTGGTCCGGACAATCGAAGACGTCGGCACGCTCGGACCCGAGGGCGAGATCTATTACATCGCCAATCCGGGCGAGGGACTCACTGTCGACCCGAAAACTTGGGAGCCCGGTATTCCGGTGACTCCGAAGCCGAAGCGTGAGTACGACGCCATCGAACTCCGGCTCGACAAGCGTTTCTCTCGGTCCTACCAGTTCGCGGCGAGCTATACCTGGAGCCGCCAGTACGGCAACTACTCCGGTCTGGCCAGCACGGACGAAAACGGCCGCACCAGCCCGAACGTGAACCGCTTCTATGACCTGCCCTGGGTGTACTACACCGAGAAGGGCGTGTTCTCCGAAGGCCGTTTGGCCACCGACCGTCCGCACACCTTCAAGTTCTTCGGCGGCTACACCGCGAACAGCAAGCTGGGCGCTACGACGCTGTCGCCCAACATGATGCTGTACTCCGGCACGCCGTTGACGACGGAGGCGAGCATTCTGTCCACAGTCCCCGGCGCTCCATATGGCCGCGGCGACTTGGGCCGGACGCCGGTGTTCTTCAACACCGACATGAACTTGCTGCACAACTTCAAGCCCTTCGGCAACAACGAAGCGCGGTATGTCCGGTTCGAGCTCACGGTGTTCAATATCTTCAACACCAACACCATTACAAACCGCAGTACGACACTTCTCCACGAGAATGACGGCGTGCTGGACTTCCCGACTTACCAGGACGTCTTCAAGCCTTACAACACCCGGGCGCTAATGGCGGCGCAGGGTATCCGCCAGAGCCCTTATTACAGTTGGGCCAGCGGATACCAGGCACCTCGCGCGCTGCGCATGCAGGTTTCGTTCTTCTTCTAGAGAGCGGAACACACAACGAACAGCAGGGGCGGTCCTTCGGGGCCGCCCTTCTGCTATTCAGTGATGTAGGCTTCGACCTCGATCTCGATGAGCAGGCGCGGGTCGACGAGGCCCGAGATCTGGACCATGGTCGCGGCGGGGCGCACGCCGGCGAGGACGGCGGCATGGGCGCGGCCGACGCCGTCTTGATCGCCCAGATTCACGATGTACATGCGGCTGCGGACGACGTGCCTGAAGTCCGCGCCGGCCTCCTTCAGCGCCCGGCCGATTTTTGCGAAAACGAACTCAGCCTGGGCGTGGGCGTCGCCCTCCCCGAGCACCTCCCCACGTTCATCGACGGCCGTCGTACCCGCCACCCAGACGTGGGGGCCGATGCGGACAGCCCGCGAGTAGCCGACGGCCGATTCCCACTTCGTCCCGCTCGAGATGTTCTTACGCATTGTTACGTCCCCATGGCCAGCGCGAGTGCGCCGGAGAGTCCAGGGTAGGGCAGAGCAGGGGGGGCGATGTGCGGCAGGGCCAAGTAGCCGTTCATCAGGTCAGAGGCCCGCATGCGGACCAGTTGGAACAGGTGCTGCTGCGCCATGACTCCTCCGCCGAGGACGATCATCTCCGGCGAAAGCGTGCAGGCGAGATTGATACAGGCTTGGGCGAGGTAGTCGGCTTCAATGCGCCAGGCGACGTGTTCCGGCGGCAGTTCGTCGGCCGAGACGCCCCAGCGGGCGCGCATGGCGGGGCCGGAGGCCATTCCTTCGAGGCAATTGGAGTGATAGGGGCAGACGCCCTGGAAGCCGTCCACTTCGTCCGGAGCACGGCGGACCAGCAGGTGACCCATTTCGGGGTGTAGCAGGCCGTGGACGGGCTGCCCGTTGACGAGAGCGCCGCCGCCGATGCCGGTGCCGACGGTGATGTAGATGAAGTTCTGGAGGCCCGATCCCGCGCCGTGGACGGCCTCTGCGAGCGCCGCCGCGTTCACGTCGGTATCGAACCCTACCTGGAGGCCGAAAGCGCGCTCCAGGGCGCCCCGGAGCGGAAAGTTCTGCCATCCGGCCTTGGGGGTGGTGGTGATGGAGCCGCTGCGGTAGTCGATGGGGCCGAAGGAGGCCACGCCGAGAGCCGCAAGCGGGCCCTGGGCCTGGAAATACTCGACGACCTCGGCCATCGTCTCGACCGGGTTGTGCGACGTGGAGATTCGACGGATCTCTCGAAGCTCGAGCGGCGATTCGCCGACGGCGCACACGAATTTCGTGCCGCCGGCCTCGACGGCTCCGTAAACGGGACGGCTCATCGTTTGACTCTCCTCATCACGTCGGTGACGGCGTCCTTGACGCGCTCTTCGACGTCTTCATTGAATGGTGCGTCGAGGTTGTACCACTTCATCGAGTCACCGCCCTCGTAGCCGCCCTCTTTCAGCACGCGCACGCTGGGAATGTAGCACATGACGTCGTTGGAATAGCCGGCGACGACGAGCGGCTCAGCGGGGTAGAGCTTGCGGAGCAGCAGCGAGTAGTCGACGACGACTTCGCCGCCGAGCGCGACGAGCGTGAATCCCTTCTGGAAGCGCACGGCCTGGACTGGGTATTCGACGGCCTTCATGCTCCGCAGGTTCAGGCGCGTCAGCCGGAAGGCCGAGCGGAGGCGGCCCTGAACGGGCTTCATCGGTGTGGCGGCGACGCGGGCGACCTCGGCCGCCAGCGCCTGGCCGTGCTGTTCGGCGAGTTCGAGCTTGCTGCGCGGATCGGGGTTCTGATCTCCGGCGCATAGGGTGTAGAACAGCGCCGTGGCGCCGGGAAAGCGCTTTTCTAGCTCCGCCTGGGCGAATCCTGCGTAGTCGCCGCTGACCTGGAGGAATTCCGCGGTGAGCGTCGTGTTGTGGCAGGCGTAGCCGAAGAGGATGGCGCGGACGCGGCCGTCGGGGGCGGAGACGCGGAGCACGGGGACGCGGTGGTCGACGGGAGCGATCTCGCGCTTACGGCGGTTGATGGCGAATTTCGCTTCGCCTTCGTCGAAACTGAGCACGGCGGGCGCGAGATTTCCGAGCGCGGCGCCGACGACGTCGACGAGTTTTGCCGCGAGAGCGTTCGTGTATTCGTCGAGTTTTGCGAGCTCGGCCGGGTCCTTCGGGGCCATTGGGGACAGGTTGCCGGCGAGCATCGGACCGGTGTGGGTGTGCGAGGCGTTCAGCACAATCTGGCGGCGCTCGAGCCTGTACTTCGACGCTGCTTCAGCGGAGACGCGGTCAGCGAGGGCGCGGGTGATGCCGATCAGGTCCATCGAGACGAGGACGACCCGCTCGCCGCGGCCGTCTTCGATAGCCAGGGCCTTGGCGTGCAGGCGCTGGAGGACGCCTTCGGAAGGCTTCGTGCGGGCCGCATAGCCGGAGAGCCAAATGGAGCCGTTGGGCGTGATGTCGATTCGAGCGACGCCGGCGCGCGGCTGCGCGGCAAAGAGGGCGGTTTCAACGCAAAAAAGCAGCAAAACCGCCCCAAGACGGCAAAGCGCCGGGCCGCTCATATCCAGATTTCTTCAGCCGAGCCGGAGATCCGCGACGATTCCTCGGCGCCAGCGGCGTCGCGATAGTACATGGCGTCGAGCTTGGCCAGGTAGTAGAAGGGCAGGTCGCCGAAGCTCGGGGTCTGCGGATTGGGCTGGTAGATGACGACGGCGAGCCCGACGACTTCCGCGCCTCGCGCTTCGATGAGGGCTTTCAGTTCCGTCAGCTTCTTGCCGGTGCGGAGGATGTCGTCGACGAGCAGGACCTTTTCGCCGGGCTGCGGCTCCATGTAGGGACGGAAGCGAAGCGGACCGCCGCTCTCGCCGGACTCGGCCCAATAGACCTGCCGGGCGCGGAGCGCCTCACAGACGCCGAAGGCGACGGGCAGGCCGCCGGTGGCGGGCGTGACGATGGAGAGCTCGGGGATCATGGCCCGAATGTCCGAATGCTGGCGAAGCTTGCGGCTAAGGGCGACGCTCAAAGTCTTGGCGTGTTCATAGTGGCGCATGGCGATGGCCACCTGGAGGTAGAGATCGGAATGAAGGCCGCTGGGATAAATGAAATGTCCCTGCCGCAGAGCGCCCGTTGATTTGAGAAGGGCGATGACTTCCTGTTCCGTGGGAATCAGTTGCATGGTGTCAGTGAGCTCCTTTCCCGGTCAGCACATGGGGTATGGTCCGGAGCATGATGCTCCAGTCGAGTTTCAGCGACCAGGTGTCGATGTAAGCCAGGTCCAGCTTCATCCACTCATCGAATGCCAGCGAATCGCGGCCGGCCAGGGTCCACAGACAGGTAAGTCCGGGCCTCATGCGCAGCCGCCGGCGCTGCCACCGCTCATATTCTGCCACTTCCGAAGGAACGGCGGGCCGGGGGCCGACGATGGCCATTTCCCCCTTGACGATGTTCCAGAGCTGCGGCAATTCGTCGAGGGAGAACTTGCGGAGCCAGCCGCCGATGGGGGTCAGACGCGGATCGTTGGGGATCTTGAAGGCCGTTTGTTTGACGTTGAGGTACGCGAGTTCGGCCTTGCGGGCCTCAGCATCAGCCACCATGGTGCGGAATTTGTAAAGCGTAAAGCGTCGGCCGTTCAATCCGCAACGCTCCTGTCGGAAGATGGCGGGGCCGGGTGAGGTGGCGCGAATCAGAGCAACGAGAAGCAACAGTAGCGGCGAAAGGACGAGGATCGCTGTAGAGCAAAGGAGGAAGTCCGTCGCGCGCTTGAAGATGAGGCGGAGCTCGTCTTGCGGCGCTGCGCTGAAGGTGAGCAGGGGTGAGTCGCTGAGCCGTTCGAGATCGACGCGGCTGTTGACGTGGGGGAAGAACGCTACGTCCACGCGAGTGCGAACGCCCTCTTCGTCGCAGAGAAGGAAGACGTCCTCTAGCTCCGAAAGGCGGCTGCTGCTGACAGCAAAGAGGACCTCGTCGACGACGTGGCGCTCGAGCAATCGCGGGAGTTCGGCGAGAGGGAGGACGTCGTAGGAGCGAGAGAGTTCGACGGTCCCGGGGGCGTCGTCGAGAAACGCCAGGAGGCTTAGTCCGTAGCCGGAAGACTCCTCGACCAAGCCGCCGAGGTGACGTGCGGCCTCACCCGTGCCGACAATCAGCAAATGCCGTTTTCCGGCCAATTCACGAACAATTCGGGGAGCTACGGCGCGAATCAGGAGCCTGGCGGCACATTGAAAAGCGAAGGTGAAGAAGAAGAAAAGCCCCAGGAATGGGCGGCTGAGGTCAAGGCGGGCGGCGAAATCGACCAGTACGACGGCGATTCCGGCCCAGAAGCCCTGACGAACGGCGGCGAAGAGTGTGTGAAGCGGCGGCCGGGTGAGTGTGACGTCGTAGATTCGCTGCCAGAGAGCGGAGAGAATCCAAGCGAGAAGCGCGAAGAAGAGGAGGAAGTACTTGGTGGAGGGTTCGAGATAGAAGACTCTCTCAAGGGTCAAACGGCTGCGAATTTCGTATGCGAGCTCAAGGGAAAGCCACACCAGGAGCACGTCGAGAAGCGCGAAGTACAGCCGGGCCTTGCGATTCTGTCGGCTAAACACGGTGAAGACCGCAGCATATCACGATGAGAAGGTGAGGAGGAGGGTAAAAGTGGTTCAGGATGAGCAACTTAAGGAAGGTCCGGAACGGTTAATGAATTTTCATTGAACGGATTGTTGCGGAGTGGCATGCCGGATGCTAATCTGAACTCGTAGCCGCAACGGACGCCAGACGGAACGGAGCGGAAACAGAGCAAAAGCAAAAAAAACTTGCAGAGCTCGAGCGAAGTTGGTAGTCTGGCAGATGGGCAGCAACGAAAGCCAGTGACCGCAGCGGGACGCGAAAGCGAATCGCTGAAACGAGGTGACCGAAAGGGATGAACCTCGCTGGCGCTGCCGGAACGGTCTAGAGCGGTTCTCAAGTTTCCCGATTTTTTGGCAAGGAACTTGTGGATGTCCGAGAGATCGGACGCACTCAAGTGCGCGCCAAAACGCCTTTCGAGGCCAGCGATGATCAGCTCTTCCGCGAGGATCGGCTGGTGTCGTTCAGATCTTTGAAAATCTGGTTGAACGCGAAGTCAATTTCGATCAGTTTTGAGTCAAAACCGGGGCAAAACAAACTCTACCATTTTCAATGAGAGTTTGATCCCGGCTCAGAATCAACGCTGGCGGCGCGCTTAACACATGCAAGTCGAGCGAGAAAGGGGAGCAATCCCTGAGTAAAGCGGCGCACGGGTGAGTAACACGTGGGTTACCTGCCCTCTGATGGGGAATAACCCTGGGAAACCGGGGCTAATACCGCATAAGTCCGAGAGGAGAAAGCCGAAAGGCGTCAGAGGAGGGGCCCGCGGTCGATTAGCTTGTTGGTGAGGTAATGGCTCACCAAGGCGACGATCGATAGCCGGCCTGAGAGGGCACACGGCCACACTGGCACTGAAACACGGGCCAGACTCCTACGGGAGGCAGCAGTGGGGAATCTTGCACAATGGGGGAAACCCTGATGCAGCGACGCCGCGTGAGCGATGAAGCCCTTCGGGGTGTAAAGCTCTTTCGGCAGGGACGATTATGACGGTACCTGCAGAAGAAGGTGCGGCTAACTACGTGCCAGCAGCCGCGGTAATACGTAGGCACCAAGCGTTGTTCGGAATTACTGGGCGTAAAGAGTGCGTAGGCGGTCGGCCAAGTTCGGTGTGAAATCTCCCGGCTCAACTGGGAGGGTGCGCCGAAGACTGGCTGGCTAGAGTGTGGGAGAGGAAAGTGGAATTCCTGGTGTAGCGGTGAAATGCGTAGATATCAGGAGGAACACCTGAGGTGTAGACGGCTTTCTGGACCATAACTGACGCTGAGGCACGAAAGCGTGGGTAGCAAACAGGATTAGATACCCTGGTAGTCCACGCCCTAAACGATGCGAACTTGGTGTGCGCTCTTCATTGGGTGCGTGCCGTAGCTAACGCGTTAAGTTCGCCGCCTGGGGAGTACGGTCGCAAGGCTGAAACTCAAAGGAATTGACGGGGGCCCGCACAAGCGGTGGAGCATGTGGTTTAATTCGACGCAACGCGAAGAACCTTACCTGGGCTCGAACGGCCGGTCAACGATCGTGGAAACACGATTACCTCGCAAGGGGGTCCGGTCGAGGTGCTGCATGGCTGTCGTCAGCTCGTGTCGTGAGATGTTGGGTTAAGTCCCGCAACGAGCGCAACCCTTGTCCTGTGTTGCCATC
>JBOZRR010000059.1:0-23197 GCA_050789245.1 Bryobacteraceae bacterium
CTTTGCTCGGATTGAGGATGTGTTCCTGCAAGAACTTCCTCCATCCTAGCCGGAGCTTCACCTACCCCCAGCCGCCGCTAATTTGGACACGAGTGGAGAAGGCCCAACCATGGCCTTTGCCGCGAATTCGTCTTAGCAGCTTATTCTCAACGCTTTGCAGCATTCTTAAGCGACTTGATCTGTAAGAAAAAATAGCACTTTTTTCTTACAGAGTCGAGCCGTTGCGCCACATTGGGTTACCACTTCACCTGGGCCTTTTCGAAGTCGCCGGCGCGGTAGAAGCTCATGTTGTTGAGGTCGAGGTACTTCTTCATGGCGGCCTGGATTTGTTGCGGGGTGAGGGCGAGGACCTTTTCTTCGAGTTTGGCGTCCCACTGCATGGTGCGGTTGAGGAAGCGGTTGCCGGCGAGGTCGCCCGCGAGGGCTCCGTCCTGGGAGCGGGACATGACGCCGCGCTGTTTCCAGGCGTTCTTGGCGGCTTCGACCTCTTCGGCGGAGTAGCCCTCGTTGAGGATCTTGGTGAGCTCGTCCTTGAAGGCGGCTTCGACCTTGGGGGCGTTCTGCGGGGCGCAGATGGCCTGGGCCATGAAGGTGGCTCCGTCGTCGAGGGCGCCGACGGAGACGCTGCTGCGCACGCCGTAGCTGAGGCCTTCCTTGTTGCGGATGCGGGCGAACAGGCGATTGTTGAGCGGCTGCTGGCCGAGGATGAAGTTGCCGAAGATCAGGGCCGGGTAGTCGGGGTGGTCGTCCTTCATCCGGAAGGGGATGGCGGCGAGCCAGACGGCGTTGGCCTTATCAGGGGTGTTGAAGGCCTCCTGCTTGGGTTCGATCTTCTGGAAGGGGCGGTCGATGCGCACGTACTTCTTCGGGCTCTTCCAGGTGTTGAAGAGCGAGGCCAGCTGCTGCTGGGTGGACTCGGCGTCGAAGTCCCCGACGATGGAGATCTCGCCGGCGGAGGCGCCATAGAAATTCTTGTAGAAGGCCTTGATCTCGTCGAGCTTGAGTGCCTTCACCTTCTCCGCCGATTCGTCGAGCGTATCGACGTAGCGGACATCGTCCTTGGGGTAGGGGTTCAGATGGCGTTCCATGGCGATGCCGGCGATGGTGCCGGGCTCGGCCTTGGAGCGCTCGATGCCGGCGAGGTACTGCTGGCGGAGCTGTTCGAACTCGCTTTCGGGGAAGGACGGGTCCTTCAGAATTTCAGCGACGAGGTCAAGGACGGGCTTAAGGTTTTCGCGGGTGGTGGTGATGGAAGCGAAGGCGCCGGTGGGCGAGCCGCCGATGCTGACGTTGGCTTTGAGGCGGTCGAACTCATCGTTGATCTGCTGGCGGGTGCGCTTGGAGGTGCCGCGTCGGAGCATGGAGCCGGCGAACTGGCCGGCGGCGTCCTGGCCCTTCAGCGATTCGGCGTCGCCGAGGCGGAAGTTGATGCGGGCGATGACCTGGTCGCCGCGGGTCTTCTTGGGCAGCATGGTGAGCTTCAGCCCGCCGCCAAGGTCGGCGTTGACGGTGCGCTTGTCGATGTTGGAGTAGCTGGGGTCGAAGGCCTCGCCCTGAGAGAGAAGCTCGCGACCCTTGTAGTCCTTGACGAGGGGCTCGATGGCCGGCGCTTCGGGGATCTCGGCACGGACGGGCTTTTCTTCGGGCAGGAAGACGCCGACGGTGCGGTTGGAGGCGATGAAGTACTTTTCGGCGGCGGCCTGGACCTGTTCGAGGGTGACGGCCTTGATGCGGTCGCGGTGGATGAACATCATGCGCCAGTCGCCCATGGACTGCCACTCACTGAGGTTCATGGCGACGGCCTGGCTGTTGTTCATGAAGAGGTCGAACTGCTTGAGGGACTGGAGGCGGACGCGCTCGAGCTCCTCGGAAGTGAACTTCTTCGTCTTCACCTCCTCGACCACCTGGAGGGCGATCGAGCGGGCTTCGTCGATGGAGTTGTCCTTGCGGACCTCGGCGGAGAGGATGGCGACGCCGGGCTCGCGAAGCTGGAAGCTGCCCATTGAGACGGAGGCTGCCTTGCGGGTTTCGACAAGCGCCTTGTGGAGACGGCCGGAGGGGACGTCGCCGAGGATCTCGGAGGCCATGTCGACGGCGGCGAACTCATCATGCGAGCCGGGCGGGACGTGATAGACGGCCATGAGCGCCTGGGTTTCGCCGACGCGGCGGAGGGTGACGGCGCGTTCGCCGTCCTGGGTGGGCTCAGTGGTGTAGGTCCGGCGGAGTTCGCGGGTGGGTTTAGCGATGGGGCCGAACGTCTGGGCGACTAGGTTTAGGGTGGCGGGTTCGTCGATCTTGCCCGCGACGACCAAGACGGCGTTGTCGGGCTGGTAGAAGTGGCGGTAGAAGTCTTGGAGGCGGTTGATGGGGACGCGCTCGATGTCGCTGCGCTCGCCGATGGTGGACTTGCCGTAGTTGTGCCACTGGAAGGCGGTGCCGAGGACGCGCTTGAAGAGGACGCTGGTGGGCGAGTTCTCGCCGCTTTCGTACTCGTTGCGGACGACGGTCATCTCGCGGTCGAGGTCTTCCTTGCGGATGTGGGAGTTGACCATGCGGTCCGCTTCCATGGCGAGGGCCCACTTCAGGTTGTCGTCGCTGGCCTGGAAGGTTTCGTAGTAGTTCGTTCTGTCAAAACTGGTGGAGCCGTTGGGGGCGGCGCCGTGGTCGGCGAGCTCCTTCTTGATGTCGGCGTGGTTCTTGGAGCCCATGAAGAGCATGTGCTCCAGGAGGTGGGCCATGCCGGTTTCGCCGTAGCTCTCGTGGCGGGAGCCGACCATGTAGGTGACGTTGACGGTGATGGTGGACTTGGTCTGGTCGGGGAACAGGAGGACGCGGAGGCCGTTCTGGAGCTGGTACTCGGTGATGCCCTCGACGGAAGCGGCACGGGTAACGCCTTGCGGCAGAGCGGGTTGGGCCTGCGGGAAGGCGGGAGCGGCCAGGAGCAGGAGGGCCAGGATCGCGGCCAGGGTCCGGACGCGGCGAGGCTTCGGCGAGGATTTCGCTTGAATCATAGGGGCTTCTTGAATCCTATCATCGGGTAGTTATTTATCATGCGGCTTGGGGGATGTCGCGCCAGCCTCCGGGGGTTTTGGGCTTGATGGCGTGGATGACGAGGAAGGCGTCGTCGACGGCGTTAGGGTCGGCTGAGTTCGTTTCCGCATTTTCCATGAGGCGTTCGAGTTCCGGGTCAGAAGTGCAATGGATTGAACGCTTTGCGAGGTTCAGGCCGATGGGGACGACGTCGGCTTCGGCTTCTCTGGCCAGCTTCTGGCGGTCTTCCAGGAGGCGCAGGGCGCGGTGGAAGTCGCGGTCGAGGTGGGTGAGGGTACGCTCGATGTACTGGTGGGTCCGGGCGTGGGCGTCGAGTTCGCGGAAGGCCGAGTGGCTGTCCGGGAATTCGCTGAGCGCGGCCTCCTGGAATCGGAGGAAGCGGTAGTAACGGAAGCGGTTGAAGGCGAGTTGGTGGACCAGTTCGGTTTCGATGAGGTCCTTGGGATTGTAATGGGTGGCGTACTCGCGGTGGAGGGCTTCGAAGTCCTCGCGGTCGCTCGGGGCGAAGGCGTCGATGGTCTTCGCGTGAATCCCGTGCTTGGTGGCGTTGCGGGAGGCGGCTTGCTTGCCGGCCTCGGTCTTGGGTCCGCCGATGCCTTTGCGGCCGGCGGTGATCTGTTTCAGTTCGGACATGGTTTTTCTCCTCTGGATACGTTGTAAAGGAGAAAAATCACGCTGATTAGTTAAGTTATTGATTCCAGAGAGCAAGATTTTTGTGACTGGCGTTTTGGCGCGGGCCGGAAATGGCGGGATTTCCAATCCCGCGCAGGTTGACAACCTGCCCCACAATGGAGGGGCGGGATGGACGCAAGGAGGGTTAGGATGCATCGAGTCCGGCAGGAGGAGTTGCCGTTTGTGGGGAGCTCGCATCAATTCGTGGGGGCCGAGCAGGGGGACACGGGGATTTCGGTGTTCCTGTTCCACGGAGAGCCTGGGGCGGGGCCGGGACCGCACCGGCACCCGTACGACGAGATTCAATTTGTGCGTGAGGGGCGAGGTGTCTGGACCGTCAACGGGGAGACGTTTGAGGGCGGGGCGGGCGACATTTTCGTGATCAAAGCCGGGGAGGTCCACAGCTTCAAGGCGATAGGGGATGGACCGCTGGTGCAGGTGGATGTGCATCTCAGTCCTCGGTTTATTCAGGAGAATTTGTAGTTCCATTTTGGGAATTTCTACTTAGAACCACGAAATAGTACTGTTGGGGAAGAACTATCCTTTGTCCTGGTAAATAATGGAGCTGAGCCATGACGCAACCAGTCTTCGTCCTCTCCATGCTCCTGTTCCTGGTGCCGGCGCTCCGGGCGGATTCGCTTACTGAGGGTCCGCCCGTCTCCCCGCTTCCATTGCCGGAGTTCCTGAACGATCTGGACGATATGCCGTCGATTCATGAACTACCGGAGCGGGACGGGGGGACATGGATTTACCAGTGGAAGGACGGCAAGTGGTCGGTGCGGTGGGTCCCGGACGGCAGCGTGGTGAACGTGGGGAACGAGCAGACGCAGCCATTGCCGGAGAATCTGCTGTTGACGGCAAACCCGGAGCCCTCCACGTGGATGCTGCTGGCGGCAGGGCTCGTGGGATTGGCGTTCTGGAGGCGGCGCGGCATCTAGCTTTGCCGCAGAGCCGTGAGCGGATCGATGCGGGCGGCGCGGCGGGCCGGGAGCCAGCAGGCGACGAGGGCGGTGGCCAGGAACGCGGCGGGGCCGAGGATGAATGACACGGCATCGAGGGTGCTGATCTCATAGACCAGGGTTCGGACGAGGTCGTGCAGCAGTAGCGCGGCCGTGAGGCCAATGGCGATGCCGGGCAAGATCAGCGCCAGCGTCTGGCGGGTGACCATGCCGGTGATTCCGGCGATTTCAGCGCCCATGGCCATGCGGATACCTATCTCCCTGGTGCGACATTTCACTGTGTAGCTGACGACTCCGTAGATGCCGGCCATGGCGAGCAGCAGCGCGATGACGCCGAAGAGGGAGACGAGCGCGGTGACGAAGCGGGCTCGGGCGAGTTGGCGCTGGATGAAGGTCTCCATGCTGACAATTTCGGAAACGGGCACTTCGGGATCCGCTGAGGCGATAGCGGCGCGGAGGGGCGAGGCCAGGCTTTCGGGGGGCACGGTCGTCCTAACGGTGAGGGAGATGAACGAGACGTGCCCCCCAGGGCCGGACAGGTAACTGGCGCTTTGCCGAAGTGGCAGGTAAACCTCGGCGGCGCTTTCACCAGCCCATTCGCCCTGCTTCACATTCGAGACGACCCCGGCGACGGTGAGCCATTCGGGGTTCTTGCGGGGATCGTCGAGAGTCAGACGCTTGCCGACGGCGGACTCGCCGGGCCAGAGTTGGCGGGCGAGGGCTTGGTTGACGACGGCGATGCGCGGGGCGTTGAGGGTATCGCGGTCAGTGAATTCCCTGCCCTCGCGGAGGGCGATGCCCATGGTGGAGAAGTAGCCGTGATCGGCGACACGGTAGACAGATTGAACGCGGTGGTCGGGGGCAGCGCCATCGGCGGAGACGCGAGCGCCCCAGGTGTCGCCGCCCAACGGAATGTGATTCACGAGACTGACGGAGCGGACGCCTGGCAGGGCGCGGAGGCGCGAGGCGACATCGTCATAGAAGGCGAGGCGGCGGCCTTCGGGGGCGTGGCCGGTGTTGTAGACGGAGATGGTGGTAGTGAGCAGGTTCCTCTGATCGAAGCCCGGATCGACGTGGGTGAGGTTCACGAAGCTGCGGACGAGCAGGGCGGCTCCGATGGTGAGGACGACGCCGAGAGCGACCTCCGAGACGACGAGGAGGCGGCGGACGCGGCGGCCGGCGGCGCCTTCGCTGACGTTGGAGGCCTCCTCGCGCATGGCGAGCTGAGGGTCCATGCGGAGCTGGCGGAGGGCGGGGGCGAGTCCGAAGAAGATGCCGGTGAGAAGAGCGGCGAGCACGGCGAAGGCGATGGCGGGGAGATCAATGGCGGCCGATTCGATGCGGGGAAGATCGGGCGGCGCGAGGAGGACTGCGGCCTTGACGGCCCAGGAGGCGGCGAAGACGCCGAGGACGGCTCCGGCGGCGGAGAGGACGAGTCCTTCGGCGAGGGCGGCGCGAAGGAGATCGGAGGGACGCGCGCCGAGGGCGAGGCGGACGGCGGTGTCGCGGCGGCGGCCGGTGCTCCAGGTGAGCAGCAACTGGGCGACATTGGCGCAGGCGATGAGGAGAATGAGTCCGGCGGCGCCCATCAAGATGAACATCATGGGGCGCGATTTGCCGGTGACTTTCTGATGGAGCGGGACGAGGCGCAGGTCGAGGCCCTGGTTCGCGTCGGGGTAGCCGGTGAGGAGGCGATTGTTCAGGCCGGAGATTTCGGCGGCGGCGGATTCTGGGGAGGCTCCGGGGGCGAGCCGGGCGAAGAGTCGAAGGGAGCGGCCGGCGCGGTCGTTGGCGCGGGCGGAGAGATCGAGGGGGGACCAGAGCTCGGCTCCGGTGGCCCAGAAGGGCGGGAACTCGAAGCCGGCGGGCATGACGCCGATGACGGTGTAGGATTCGCCGTTGAGACGGAGGGACTTGCCGACGGCGCGGGGATCGGCGGCGAGAACGCGTTGCCAGAAGCCGTCGGAGAGGATGACGACCTTGTCCTGGCCGGGCGTGCCTTCACCGGGGAGGAAGCCGCGGCCGAGCCTGGGCGAGACGCCGAGTAACTGGAACATGCCGGGGGTGGTCTGAAGGCCGGGGATGCGCTCGGCGGGTCCGGCGCCGGTCAGGCTGGGGCCCCAGCTTTGGGCAGCTTCGAGCTGGGTATAAGTGCGGCCCTGGGCTTTGAGGTCGAGGTAGTTGGCGGGCGCAACGGGGAATTCGCCGCTATCGAGAAGGACGGCGAGGGACTCAGGCCTGTTGTAGCCGAGAGGGTTCAGGAGAACGGCCTGGACGAGCGAGTAGATGGCGGTGGTGGCGCCAATGCCGAGGGCGAGGATCAGCAGCGAGGAGGCGGCGCCCACGGGCCAGCGGCGAAGGGAGCGGGCGGCGTGCATCAGACTCGAGAGGAACATGCTTTGCTGATGACGCGAAAGACGGGCATTGGTTTGCATCCGGTCGTAGTATTGTGATTTCTGGACGAACGGGCCGTGACAGAGTCGCGGCTGTGGGGAGGCGGCATCATGACTTATCGAAGATCATTCCTGGCGAGATTGGGCGGCGTCCCGTTCTTGGGATCGCTGGTGCCCGGGGCTGCCTTGGCGGCGAAGGGCGATCGGGATTTCGTGAAAGAACTCGGGCTGCGGCCGTTCATCAACGCGGCGGGCACGTACACGACGATGACGGCGTCGCTGATGCCGGAGGAGGTGCTGGACGCGATGCGCTCCGTCGCGGGACAGTACGTCCATCTGCCGCTTCTTCAGGATGCGGTGGGGGCAAGGATCGCGTCGCTGCTGGGCGTGGAGGCGGCCATGGTGACCGCCGGGGCGGCGTGCGCGCTGACCGTGGGGACCGCAGGCTGCCTGACGGGGACGGACCAGGAGAAGATCCGCCGCATTCCTGATCTGACAGGGATGAAGAGTGAGGTGATCGTCCAGAAGTCGCACCGGTACGCGTACGACCATGCGGTGCGGACGTGCGGCATCCGGATGGTAGAGATCGAAACGGTTGAGGAGTTCGAGAAGGCGGTGGGCGAGAAGACGGCCATGATGCTGTTCTTCAACGACGCCGATCCGAGGGGACAGATCAAGGCCGAGGAGTGGGTGAAGCTCGGGAAGAAGCACGGCGTTCCGACGTTCAACGATGCGGCGGCGGATGTACCTCCGGTGGAGAACCTCTGGAAGTACTCGAAGATGGGCTTCGACCTGGTGACGTTCTCGGGCGGCAAGGGGATTCGGGGACCGCAGAGCGCCGGGCTGCTGCTGGGGCGCAAGGACCTGATTCAGGCGGCGCGGCTGAACACGTCGCCGTATAGTGACTCGATCGCGCGCGGAATGAAGGTGAACAAGGAAGAGATGGTCGGGATGATGGTGGCGATTGAGATGTACTTGAAGCGCGACCATGCGGCGGAGCGCGCGGAATGGGACCGGCGGGCGAAGGTGATTGCGGATGCGGCGGAGAAGGTGGAGTCCGTGAAGACGATGGTGGAGGTGCCGGAGATCGCGAACCATGTGCCACACCTGCACCTGCGGTGGGATCAGGAGAAGGTGAAGATCAGCCCGGTGGAGGTGAAGAAGCGTCTGGCGGAGGGCGATCCGGCGATTGAAGTGACGCCGTCGACGAACCGGGAGCGGCTGGTGATCGGGACGTGGATGATGCAGCCGGGGGATGCGGAAGTGGTGGCTCAGAAGGTGGCAGAGGTATTGAAGGGGGCGGCGGGGTAGTGGGGGGGCCGAGTGCCGGTTAGATGTTGGCGGGGACGTTGATCTCGATGAGCGAGTTGCCAGGGATGTCGCTGGCGGCGGCGAGGGGGGTGCGGACGGGGGCTCTTCGTCGAGGCCGCCGGAGAAGTCGACGTTCAGGGTGATTTGGGTTCAATTTGCTCCCTTGGCTCGTGTCGTTCACCTCATGGACTCATCGCGGGAAATAAGGGAAATAAGGGGACTGACGATTTTACGCTATGGATAACCATTTGACTTTCCAGAGTGGAGGAAGAAAATGCGCCTGCCCCCTTCTCCCATGTGCGCCAGCGAAGGCTTGCGGATAAAGAACGATGAAACCGATCTTAGTGAGACTTCTCGACGATCTCCAACCGTGCTTTCCGCTCATGATAGAAACAGTCGCATGGGATGGATTTAGACTGGATCTCAGTGGGCACGCGTGGAGCTTCCATACTATGGCTCCTTGGCGAATTGTGACTTCGGATAGCTTTATTCAGGGTAGTGAAGAAGTGACGGAAGCGAAAGTCCAGCAATTGCTTACGGGAGAGGAGATCGAGTCCGTCAAGTCATCTGGCCGCCCGGACATCGATCCCGTCTTTGTCTTGAAATCGGGCTTGTGCCTACAGGTTTTTTCCATTCACCCTCTTGAGCCTTGGACCTTTGTCACACCTGGTGGACACTTTTATGCAGGGGAGCCACCTGTCGGCACCACTCACTGACAAGCGCGAGAGTGTTGCCGGGGAGAAACGGCGGAAACGGAGAAGACGGGACCGATGAATCCACATCACGGTCAATGTTTCGGGGTATGGATGATGCAGACGGGGGACGCGGAAGTGGTGGCTCAGAAGGTGGCGGCGGCCTGATTCAGGGCTTTTGCGGCCCCGCGAAGTCGTGTGGCGGCTGTGTCTGGCGTTGCGGCTCTGTGCGAGCTGTGCGGAGGATTTCCTCCACGCGCTTCATGACCGCGGGATTCGCGCTGGAAACGTCTTTCGACTCGGCCGGATCGCTTGCGAGATCGTAGAGTTCGAGGGGTGAGTCCGGCTGGGGACGCACGGCCTTCCAGTCGCCCATGCGGAGCGCCTGCATCGGGGTTTCCTTTCGGAACTCTCCCGTGGCTCCGACATAGCGGGGCAGCTCCCAATAGAGCCATTCGTGGGGCTTCTGCGGCTTGCCTAAGAGCGTGGGAAGAACCGACATGCCATCGACGCCCGAGGGCGCTTTCACGCCCGCCACATCGGCGAGGGTGGGCAGAATATCCTGGAACATCCAGGCGAAGTCGCTGACCTTGCCCGCGGCAACGCGGCCGGGCCAACGGGCGATCATCGGAACCCGGATGCCGCCCTCGTAGACGTTCTGCTTGTGGCCACGGAAGGGACCGCAGCTCTGGAAGTAGTCGTCGTTGAGGAGGCGTAACGCGCCGCCGTTGTCGCTGGTAAAGACAACGAGCGTGTTCCGCTCCAGAGCGAGTTCCTTGAGGAGCGAAGTGACGCGGCCGACATCGCGGTCCATGCGGGAGACCATTCCGGCATAGGCGGCACGGGGCGCCTGCTGCGAGGCGTAGTGGTTGGTCTTGTCGACGTAAGGCCCTCGCTCCTCGACGACGCCGCGATAGGGCGCCATGGAATCTTCCGGTACCAGCAGTTCCCAGTGGGGAAGCGTCACTGGCATGTAGCAGAAGAACGGACGATCCTTGGACCTGCGAATGAACTCCAGCGCCTTTCCAACGATGACGTCGTGCGCGTAAGTTCTGCGGCCAAGGTTCGCGTTGCCCTCGAGTTCGAGCTTCCTGTCGTTATGGAATATGTAATTGGGGTAATGAAAGTGGGCGTGGACCTGGCTCAACGGGCCGGCGAATTCGTCGAAGCCCTGCTTCCAGGGCACGCCATCGGTCCCGATATCGCCCAGCCCCCACTTGCCGAAACAACCGGTCGCGTACCCCGCCTGCTTCAGCACCTCGGCGACGGTGACTTCGGATGGAGGCAGAGGCACGCCACCGGGATTGGAGCGCACGGCGGTGTGCCCCATGTGCTTTCCGGTCATGAGCACGCTCCGCGAAGGGGCGCATACGGTGCAGCCCGAGTATGCGTTGGTGTAGCGCGTTCCCTCGCGGGCGAGGGTGTCGATGTTCGGCGTGCGAATGATCTTCTGGCCGTAGCAGCCGACGTCGCCCCAACCGAGGTCGTCGGCCATGATGAAGACGATGTTCGGCTTGCGTCTTCTCTGGGCGAGCACAGGGAAAGAGGCTGCAACACCGGCGAGCAGGTCGCGCCTGCGCAGCAGGTCAGTTGGAGGCGATGGCCGTGCGGATGGTGACTCTTCGCCGAGGTGGCTGCGGAGGACGTCGTTCATGGCTGAGTAGTCTTAACTTACTCCTTCGGCTCGCGACGGAGTGTGGCGACGTGCTGCGTGAGCGAAGGCTTGGCCGGCTCACCTCGCCCAAATAGATCGCGCTCTTTGGGCGTGGGGTTCGGAGGCTCAACCTCCGGTTTGCCGGCGATCCGGACCGCGGAGAAGTCCTCAACGACGGTTTAGGTTAAGGCCGCCGCGCCCCCACTCTCTATTTCGACCGTGCGGTCGCGGACTTTCTAGCTTCCGTCTGGAACAGCCGCGGTGCGAAGTCCTGCAAATTGCGGCGCCACGTCTGCCACTCGTGATCCGTGCCGGGGGACTGCGAGAACACGTGCTGGATCTTCGCTTCATCAAGCGACGTGTGCAGTCTTTCGATGCCCTGCTTCATGCGCTCCGGCTCGTTCGTTCCCACGCCAATCCATAGCAGATGCACGCGCTTGGAAAACGCGACCGGGTCGGCCATTGCGCCGTTGAACGCTGTCTTGAGATCGAGCTTGTCGCTTCCGGCCGCAAACACATTGGCCGCCCCGCTGAATCCGCCGATATACGAGAACCGGTCGAGATGATTGAAGGTCACGTGGAAGGTCTGCATGCCGCCCATCGAAAGGCCCGCCATCGCACGATGTTCGCGATCGGGTATGGTGCGAAATGTCGAGTCGATGAAGGGAATCAGCGCCTGAATCACATCGTCTTCGAAGGCGCCCATCCTGTCCTGCATGGCCTTCCTCATCTCCGGCGAACCAAACGGCTTTCCGGTGAGATCGGGAACCGGCTGGCCCGCGCGGCGCGCATAGCCATTCGCCATAACGACGATCATGGGCTTCGCTTTGCCGGCAGCGATCAGGTTGTCGAGGATGAAATTAGCCCGGCCCTGCCGCGTCCACCCAGACTCATCCTCGCCCCCGCCGTGTTGGAGGTAAAGCACGGGATAGCGTTCTTTCGGCCGTGTATCGTAGGAGGGCGGCGTGTATACCAACGCATGCCGCCATGTGCCGGTGACCTTCGAGTCGTACCACACCTCACGTACCTGCCCGTGCGGGACATTCTGCGGCAGATAGTAGGTCGCACCTGCTTCGGGCACCTCAACCGCGCTTGCCCATTTGCTTCCCCCGAAGTACGCAGTGCTGCCGGGGTCGCTTACTTCCGCGCCGTCCACGATCACCGTGTAATAGTGGAGCCCCGGGGCCATTGGAGGCGTCGTAAAGGTCCAGAAGCCGTCCGGTTGCTTCTCCATGTCGGCTTTCGGGCCGCTCCAGAAATTGACCCGTACTCTGCTGGCGTCGGGTGCCTTGAAGCGGATCTGGACCCGCGAGTTGCCGTCGACTCGCGGATACTGCGCGTCGAGGACGTTGGATGTAGCGGGTTTGAAATCGTCTGGACCCTGCGCCAGACAGAAAGTTGTTGCCGCCAGTGTCACGATTACAGTGAGTCGCATTGCACCTCCGATTGATTTTCGGAACCCAGAGCCTCAATCCGTTGATTGCGGAGCTATGCCGCGCGGCCATTTTCTGATCTAGAAAAGTGGAGCGGCTTGTCGAGCCGCTGCCGGTTATCAACCGGCGGCAGGATACCATCCTGCCCCACATGGGTAGCCCCGCTGCTAGATGTAGGCGATGACGTCGATCTCGACGAGCGAGTTGCCGGGGATGCCTCCGGCGGCGGCGATGGTGGTGCGGACGGGGGGCTCTTCGCCGAAGCGGCCTCGGAAGACCTCGTTCATGGCGGTGTAGTCCTTGAGGTCATTCAGGTAGACGTTGCACTTGAGCACCTTGTCCATGGAGGAGCCGGCGTTGACGAGTTCCTTTTCGACTTCGTCGAGGACGTGCTTGGTGTGGGCTTTGATGTCGCCTTCGAAGTGCGCGCCTTTGCCGGCGATGAAGAGCAGGTTGCCGTAGGAAACGGCGCCGGAGAAGAGCGGGGTCTTGGCGGGTTTGGCGCCCCGGTAGTGCACCTTCTTAGCCGGTTTTTCCTGGGCCTGAGCGGCGGCGGGGAGCGCTGCCGCAGCGGCGGCGGCAGTCAACAGGTTGCGTCTGGATTTCTGCATCGAGTATGTCCTCAGCTCAATTCGATCTTTCTGACATCGATCTTCTTGTCGTTATACTCTCCCAGTCCCAGTGCGCCCGCAATCTCGATGTGCTCCACCTGCATGTTGAGGAAGGTGGAGTCGGGGTCCGGCTTGGCCTCGGCGATGGACTTCATGCCGACCTCGGCGCGTTTGGCGTCGATGACGCGGAGGCCGGTCTTGTCCATGGCAACGGGGTCGGTGGAGAAGTACATGGTCTTGTGCTCCCACATGTACTTGCCGACCTTGCCTCCCGGTCCGCCATGATACGCCGCCAGGATGCCGTCCAGAATGTTGAGCACCACCTTCTGGCGGATGATGGGGTGATCCACGATGTTCGGAATGAAGGTGCCGCAGGTGTTGAGCGTGGGCGAGGAGTGGCTGCGGCTGACGTTATTGACGAGGCCGTGCGAGAGGTTCTTGAGCGCGATGGTGACGCCCGCGGACTGATGGTGCTTCAGCAGGCAGAGGTTCACCATCTTGTTCACGTCCTTGGTGATGAACTTGGCCAGGTAGCTGCGGCGGTGGTGGGGATTCGTGGGATCGGCGCGCGGCAGGCAAAGGGGCATTTCGACGTACTGCGTTTCGTCGTACATGTCCATGTCGAGCTGAAGGGGGTGGGGCGCGTCGGTGCCGTAGGTCCAGCGAACGCCTTCGGGGAGCCACTTGTCGAAACCGGCCTGGACGAACTCGCGCTTGTAGCGGTCGTAAGCGATGATGTTCGAGGTCTTGACGCCGGCGGACTTGAGGCCCTCGATGATCTCCTGCACGACTTCGGGCGAGGAGATGACGTGGGGGCGGCCGACGGGGTTGAGCTTGAGGCCGACGACGTCGCCGGGCTCGAAGAACATCTTCCAGGCGTCCTGCGGCGTGGGGGCGCCGGTGAGGTCCATCATGCCCTTGTTGAGCATGGCGCGGACGGCCTCGCGGTTGTACTGGCGGCCGTCAACGGAGCCGGTGTGATGTACGGCGGAGACTCTGCCTGGGAAGGGTCCCGGAATGCCGAGTTTGCTGAGTGGAGCAGCGGCGGCGCTGCTGGAGTAAGTGGCCGCGAGGAAACCTCCGGCCAGTGCGCGTCCCAAGAAATCCCGTCGGGCCTGTTCCATGAGAGTGCCTCCCTCTGACATGGGAATATTGTAAGCTCCCCGGACCGGGCGTGGGGGTTTAATCCGGGGATGGTAGGGCGTATAGTGATGCCGACGGGAGGCCGATATGGTTCGGGCTCTGCTTTGCATGGTGTGCGCCTCCGCGTTGGCAGCAGAGGCGCCCACTCCGCGCGTCGTGGTGGTGGATCTGGACGGCGTGATTCACCCCGTCACGACGGAAATCCTCAAGCAATCGATCAATTTTGCGGTGCAGCAGGATGCGCGGCTGCTGCTGGTGCGGCTGAACACGCCGGGCGGCTTTGCGGACGCGACGCGGCGGTCGATTGAAGTGCTGATCGCATCGCCGATGCCGGTGGTGACGTATGTGGCGCCGAGCGGAGGGCGGGCGGCGTCGGCGGGGTTCTTCATCCTGCAGGCGGGCGACGTGGCGGCGATGGCTCCGGGAACGAACACGGGTGCGGCGACGCCAGTGATGCTGGGTGGGAGTCCGGACGAGACGCTGTTGAAGAAGGCAACGTCGGATTCGGCGGCATCGCTGCGAAGTTTGGCGGCGAACCGGGGACGGGACGCGGACCTGGCGCAGAAGGCGGTGCTGGAGGCCAAATCGTTCACGGAGAAAGAGGCGCTGGACGGGAAGCTGATCGAAACCATCGCCAACGACGAGCAGGCTCTGCTGCGGTGGCTGGATGGGCGGGAGATCCGGCGGTTTGACGGGCGGCGCACGACGCTGCACGTGGCCGGAGCGCAGTTGCTGCCGTACGGCAAGACGATCCGGCAGAAGACTCAGGCGGCGCTAAGCGATCCGAACCTGGCGCTGATCCTGACTGTGCTGGGGGCGATCGGGTTGTATATCGAATTCACGACACCGGGGCTGGTATATCCGGGTGTGGCGGGAGGGATTCTACTGCTGCTGGGACTGTCGGGCCTGAGCGTGTTGCCGATCACGTGGACGGGCGCGGGCCTGCTGCTGCTGGCGCTGGCGCTGTTCGTGCTGGACACGCAGGTGGCGTCGCATGGCGTGTTGACCGTGGGAGGTGCGGTGGCGATGATCCTGGGATCGATGATGCTGGTGGAGGGTCCGATTCCGGAGCTGCGGGTTCACTTGTCCACGGCGATCGGATTGGCGGTGCCGTTCGCGCTGATCAGCGGATTTCTGGTGACGATTGTGGTGAAGGCGCGATTGCGGCAGGCGACGACGGGCGCGGAAGGGATGAGGGGCCTGGAGGGCGTGGCGTTGACGGATCTGAAGCCGCAAGGCCAAGTCCTGGCTCATGGCGAGCGCTGGGAGGCTGTCGCGGACCGGCCCGTCGAGGCGGGGGCAGCGGTGGTGGTGAAGGGGATGCGCGGACTGGTGCTGGATGTCTCGCCCGCGGAAACGACGAAGGAGGATACATATGTTTGAGAGCTTCAACCTTGGGATGATCGCGGTGCTGATTGTGGCGCTGTACTTCGCCTCCAGCCTGAAGGTGCTGCGGGAGTACGAGCGCGGCGTGATCTTCCGGCTGGGCCGCGTGCTTCCCCGCCCCAAGGGTCCGGGACTGATCTTTGTGTTCGCGCCAGTGGACCGCATGGTGCGGATCTCGCTGCGGCTGGAGGCATTGGAGGTGCCGGGGCAGGATGTGATCACGCACGACAACGTCACGGTGAAGGTGAATGCCGTGGTGTACTTCCGCGTGATGGAGCCGCAAGCGGCGGTGCTGGAGGTCACCAACTTCCTGTTCGCCACGTCACAGCTTGCACAGACCACGTTACGCAGCGTGCTGGGCGAGGTGGACCTGGACTCGCTGCTCTCCGAGCGCGAGAAACTGAACTCGCGCTTGCAGGCGATCCTCGACCGGCACACCGCGGCGTGGGGCATCAAGGTGAGCATGGTGGAGGTGAAACAGGTGGAACTGCCCGACCAGATGCTGCGCGCCATTGCACGGCAGGCGGAAGCCGAGCGCGAGCGCCGCGCGAAGGTGATTCACGCCGAAGGCGAGTTCATGGCCGCCGAGAAGCTGAGCATGGCCGCCGAGGTGATCCAGAAGCAGCCGGTGGCGATCCAGCTTCGGTACTTGCAGACTCTGGTTGAGATCGGCACGGAGCGGAACACGACGGTGGTGTTCCCGCTGCCGGTGGATTTCTTCTCGACGTTCGGGCGTCTGACGGGCGGCGGCGGCGGGGCCCCGAAAGTCGTCTAGGCTATTTCACCTTCTCAAGCACCTCGATGTCCTTGAACCAGACCTCGGTGGGGCGCTTGCTGCCGTGGGTCTGGAGGGCGATGCGGCCGTCGAGGGTGACGCCTTCGGCGTCGTTCGGGAGTTCGACGGTGGTGATGCCGTTGAGCTGGAAGACGATGCGGCGGCCGTGGAGGGAGGCGGTCATTTCGTTCCAGGCGCCGGGGATGACGCCCGAGTTGTTCTCGGGGCCGGTGACCCAGCGGCGGCCGCCGACTTCCCAGAAGCCGCCGGTCTGCTTGTCGGCATCGATTTCGACTTCGTAGCCCTTCATCGACGGCGGCTGGGTGCGGACGAAGAAGCCGCTGTTGCCTTTCGGGATCTGGAACTTGACGCGGACGGTGTTGTCGCTGACGGTGCGGTCGCTGATGAGGAAGCCGATGCGGTCGTCGCCGTCCTTGCTGCGGAGCTTGATGGCGCCGTCTTCGACGGCGACAGTGCCGCCGCCCTGCGGCTTCCAACCGTTCAGCGTCTTGCCGTCCCAGAGGGGTTTCCATTCGTGGCGGCCGAGGTCCTGGATGCGGATGTTGCGCCAGCGGACCTTCTCGGGATGCGGACCTTTGAAGCTGTGAACCTGGAGGGCGATGAAGCCGGTGAGGTCCATGGAGTCAACGAGGTCGGCGGTGGGGACGCCGTTGATCCAGACCTTGATGTTGTCGCCGACGGCCTGGATGCGATAGGTGTTCCAGTCGCCTTTCTTGAAGGCCTTGCTGCCGGCGAGGTCCTTTGCGGGGCTCTGAAGCCAGCCGCGGCGGGCTTCGTCGTAGATGCCGCCGGAGACGCCGCGGTCGTCGGGCGAGACTTCGACCTGATAGCCGTGGACGCGGCCCCTGGACTGCTTGCGCTCAACGACGGCCTTGCCGTCGAAGGTCTTGACGGTGCGGTCGTCGGGATAGCGGTGGCTGCGGATCTGCATGCCGGAGTTCAGCGTGCCGTCGACTTTGACGTCGAGCTCGAGGATGAAGTCGCCGTATTCCTTCTTCGTGCAGAGAAAGCTGTTGGGGCTTTTGTCGACGGTGGCTCCGACGATTTCGCCTTTCTCGACGGTGTACTTGGCGATGCCATTGCAGACCTCCCAACCGTTAAGGGTCTTGCCGTCGAAGAGCGGCACCCATTTGTCCTGCGCGGCGAGGGAGCAGACGGTGATGAGAGTAAGAAGAAGGAATCGCATTCGCATGTTCCTGCGAACCATATCATATTGGAGGGAGAACGATGAAACTCAGCGCGGCGATACTGATGCTGATTGTGACGGCCGGCTCCGGGCTGGCGCAGGGGGGGCGGTTGGGGCCTCCGGCGGCGGTGACGTGCGACCGGAACGATCTGACGTCGTTCACGGGCGAGGTGGTGAAGTACTACCGCAAGGCGGGCTACATCAAGCTGACAATCAAGACGGATGAAGGCACGCGGGAGACGGTGGAGCTGCGGATGTGGGACACGCTGCTGCTGAACGCGGCGCCGATGAAGGCCGACGAGTGGCCGAAGGTGGAGCAGCGCGAAGGGAAGCTGAAGCCGGGGGTGCGGGCGACGGCGTGGATCTGCACGGGAGGCAAACCAGTGCTGGACTGGCAGCCCCCCGCGAAGTGAGTTCGATTATTTTCCGTCGCGATACTGCGTGAACATGGCGTCCATGCGGGCGTCCTGGCCCGAAGTGAACTCGAACATGCACGCGTCGTCGGTGTAGTCCATGAAATTGGTGATGGGATCGAGCCCGGGGGTCCTTGCCGTCTTGCACGAATCGCGGCCCGTCGGGCAGCCATAGGCGGCTGAACGTTCCGCCGGCGTGTCTGAGACCTGATCGCCGCTACCGTTACATCCGCCCTGGAACGTGTGGTAGAGGCCCATCCAGTGGCCGACTTCATGGGTCGCGGTGTCGCCCAGGTTGTAGGGGGCCGCGGAGCCGCCGGGCACCGACGAGAAGAGGATGACCACTCCGTCGTATTTCGGATCGCCTGCGTAGCTCGACGGGAACGTCGCCCAGCCCAGATAGCCGCCGCCTGGATTGGTCGAGTAGATGTTCAGGTCATCCGCGCTTCCCTGGCGCAGGGCTGTCTTCATCGCTCTCTCCGCGGCCGTACCCGGGCCCGCCGTGTACCAGGTGGCGTTGGTGGTGCGGTCCGTGGCCACGAGAGTGAACTGCCAGCCCGTTCCGGCATACGCGGCATTCAAGACACTCATCTGATCGGTGATCTGCGAATTGGGAATGTCCCCGTTCGAGATGCCGGTCCCTTTGTTGATGACGTGCCAGTAGACGTTGATGACCCCACCCGTGCGGGCAGCACTCACGTCGGCACCGCCACCTGAGTTGTTCGGGTTTCCTCCACGATTTGCGATGAACTTACGAACCACGTCCTCCACTTCGTCGATTTCGTCCGGAGACAGTTGCCTTGTGAGGCAGCGTCCGCGCTCGATGAAGTCCGCTTTGCTTGCCCAGGCGTGCCCGTTGAATACGAACGGTCGTACGTCCTCCGACTGCCCTTGGGCCATCGCTTTGCTGCCGAAGCTCCCGAAGAAGCCCAACAGGAAAACGGCCCACAAGCAGATTATCCCCTTCAATTTCATAGATTTACCTCATCCTTTTTCAATCCTGGCCGAGACGGCCGAATAGCTCATGATAGCCGCGAGTTTACAGTTGGCAAACTGCAAGAATGAGAAATCTTTCGACGCGGTTAGCTATCTGACCTCTGCCCCAGTCGTTCTCACCAGTTCCTGAAATCTCATCTGATCGGCTTCAGTCGGCAGCGCTTCGTTGGTGGAAGTGAGGCTCAATCCGCTCTTATTGACCATGACCGAGAAGCCGAAGACGATCTCTGCAGGTTGGAAGGAGCAGTGGCCGTAGCGCTGGATGGGGATGTGGGCGTACTGCGGCAGGCTGCCCCTCAGGAGCGCCTTCAGGGTATAGAGCGCGGCTTGAGAATACGGCACGACGGGATCGCCGGTGGTGTGCATGGTGACGAGAGGCTTGGTGAGGACGCCCGAGGTCTGGTAGTTCGCGGCGATCTCCTGGAGAGCCGCACGGTCTGCCGCGAAGCGCTCGATCTTCCAGTTGAGGCGGAAGTCGTTCGCTGAGCCGAAGTACCACCGGAGGCGGTTGTCGAAGGGATTGCCGCCGAGAACCGCGTTGGCGTCGTTGGTGGCCTCGAAGCTGTACCGGAGGATCTGGACAGCGGAGCTGATGGGCAGGGCGGGGTCCACGGGGGTCTTTTCGACGGAATAGGTCTGCGCGAGGGCATTCGGGTTCGCAGCGGCCGCAGCCGCGATTTGCGGGATAAAGGTGGGCCAAAGAGCGGCGGGCGCGGGGTTGAAGATGGCGTTGCCGGGCAGCAGATCCGGGAAGAAGTAGTCGTAGACGGCGCGGAAATCGCCGACGTGGTCGAGTTGCTTACGGAAGTCGCCGTAAGGACCGCAGAGGGCGAGAGCGCCGTCGAACTGGCCGGCGTGCTGCTCGATGAGTTTGACGGTGATGAGACCCCCCTCGGAGACGCCCGCGATAAAGACCTTCAAAGGGACGCCGACGGCGACTTTGTAGGTTTCCAGCAGTCTGAGGGTGTCGGCCACGCCCTCTTTGACCGCCAGACCCGTCTTCGTGTAGCTGGTGGCGGCGAATGCGAAGCCGAGGCTGTTGACCAGCGTGGGCAGGGGCAGCGGGGTGCCGTTGTTGTCGAGAATGAACTGGTCCAGAGGAAGCTGGTTCGACGGCTGGTAGGGCGAGACGTAGCCGTGCGCGTAGAGGACGAGAGGCGCGTTCGGGTTTCCGGGAATGGGGCAAACGAGCGTCTGCTCGGTGGCGGTTGTCGTCACCTGGCAGTTCGGTTGAAACTGCGCGGCAAGCGGCAGCGTGGCGAACAAAGAGCAAAACAGCAAACCCGTGAGTCTGCGCATAGTCCCTCCTCCGGCTGAGTTAGTGTGTTGGCAGTGTGGGGCGATTGAGGCGGGAAGTCAATCTGTCCGAAAGTCGCGTTACCCTGAAGGTACTCCCACACATGGCTTTTGGGACTTTTGCGCGCAAACCCGAGATCATGAGCCCGGCCGGACACTGGCCGCAGCTCCAGGCCGCGGTCGAGGCCGGGGCGGATGCGGTCTATTTCGGGCTGACGCACTTCACGGCGCGCGCCAAAGTCGGATTTTCACTAAACGAACTGCCGGAGGTGATGCGCACGCTGCACCGGCGGGGCGTGAAGGGGTACGTGACGTTCAACTCGCTGGTCTTCGATGAAGAACTGGGCGAGGCGGCGCGGTGCCTCGCCCGGATCGCGGAGGCCGGGGCGGACGCGATCATCGTGCAGGACCTGGGGATGGTGCGGCTGGCGAAACGGATTGCACCGGCGCTGGATGTCCACGGCAGCACGCAGATGAGCCTGACAAACGCCGAGGGGATCAACTTCGCGCAGAGCCTGGGCGTAAGCCGCGTAGTGCTGGCGCGGGAGCTGTCGCTGCCGGAGGTCCGGCAGATCCATGAGCAAACGACGTGCGAGCTGGAAGTGTTCGTCCACGGCGCGCTGTGCGTGTCGTACTCCGGGCAGTGTTTTTCGTCGGAAGCGTGGGGCGGACGGAGCGCGAACCGCGGCCAGTGTGCGCAGGCGTGCCGTCTTCCGTATGAACTGATTGTCGACAAATCACTGGAACCGCTAGGCGACGCGCGGTATCTGCTGTCGCCCGGCGACTTGTTCACGCTGCATCAGATTCCTGAGATCGTGCGCAGCGGCGTGGCGGCGATGAAGATTGAGGGCCGGTACAAGGACGCCGATTACGTCGCCATCACCACGGCCGCGTATCGCAAGGCACTCGACGAAGCCTGGGCGGGGCTGCCGCTGTCGGCGACGGCGGCCGAGGAACAACGAATCGAGCAGGTGTATTCGCGGGGGATGGGTCCGTATTTCGTGTCGGGGACCAATCACCAGGTGGTGGTGGAGGGTCGAGCGCCGAGGCACCGGGGCGTGCGGATGGGCGTAGTGACGGAGGTGCGGCGGGCATCAGTGGTGGTCCGGCCGGGCGCGGCGCATGCGGTATCGCCGTTGAAGCCGGGGGATGGCGTCGTGTTCGATGCGGCGGACTGGCGGAGCCCGGAAGAGGATGAAGAGGGCGGGCGGGTCTACCATGTGACGGCGCTGAAGAGCGGCGCACTGGAAGTGACATTCGGAAACGGCGAGATCGACTTTTCGCGGATCCGGCCGGGCGACCTGTTCTGGCGGACGCATGATCCGGAGGTGGACAAGGCGGTCAAGGCGTACACGGAGGCGGCGGCACCTGTGCACCGGCAGCGGGTTTCCGTACACGTGACGGCGCGGGAAGGCGAGGCGATCGGGACGGTCTGGAGTCTTGTGGAGCGGGTGGGCGTTTCGGTCGAGGTGCATGGGGATGCGCCGCTGATTCCGGCGCAGGGGCGCGTGCTGGACGAGGCGTTCCTCGCCCAGCAGTTCGGGCGACTGGGGAACACGCCGTATGCGCTGGTCGGGGTGACGCTGGAGTTGCAGGGTGCGCCGTTCGTGCCGGCGTCGGCATTGAACCAGATCCGGCGCGTCGCGGTGGAGCGGCTGATCGCGAGGCAAGAGGCTCTGGCGCCGGTCGAAGTTCATGACCCAGCGGCGGCGCTGGAGCAGACGCTGCCTGTGTCGCACGCGGCTGTCGAGGGCGGAGCGCCGCGGTTGCATCTGCTGGTGAGGACTCCGGAGCAGTTGGAAGCGGCGCTGCTCGAGAGGCCCGCAAGCATCACGCTGGACTACCTGGACCTGTATGGGCTGAAGCCTTCGGTGGAGCGTGTCCGCGAGGCGGGCGTCGAAGTGCGCGTGGCGGGGCCTCGCGTAGTGAAGCCGGGCGAGGAGCGCATTGTCGAGTTCCTTTTGCGCCTGGAGACGCCGATCCTTGTGCGCTCGAATGGGCTGCTGGAGATTCTGCGGCGCGGCACGCAGGCCGACCTGATCGGCGATTTCAGCCTGAATGCCGCGAATGCAATCACGGCGGACCTGCTGGTGAACCTGGGTCTGAAGCGGCTGACGCCGACCTACGACCTGAATGCGGCGCAGATCGCGCGGCTGGCCGAATCGGCCGGGGCCGGCGCACTGGAGGTGGTGGCGTTCCAGCACCTGCCGGTCTTCCACACCGAGCATTGCGTCTTCTGCCGGTTCCTTTCCACGGGCACAAGCTACAAGGACTGCGGGCGGCCGTGCGAGAGCCACGTGGTGAGCCTGCGCGACCAGAACGGGCGGGCGCATCCTGTGATGGCGGACGTCGGGTGCCGCAACACGGTCTTCGGCGCGGAGGCCCAGGAGGCGAGCCGGCATTTGCGTTCGTGGCTCGACGCGGGGATCCGGCATTTTCGACTGGAGTTCGTGCACCAGTCGGGCAAGGACGTGGGCGCGATCACGCAGGCGTTCCGCGCGGCGCTGGAGGGGCGGATCACGTTCGATGAACTGGCGTCGCGGCTGAAGAAGCTCACGCCGCAGGGCACGACGCAGGGGAGCCTGTTCATTCCGCAAGGCGATTTGCGGCTGCCGATTCTGCAGTGAGGCGGTGAGGGTGGTAGGACCGGCAGGACTCGAACCTGCGACCCTCTGCTTAGAAGGCAGATGCTCTATCCGGCTGAGCTACGGTCCCGTAAATAGCTGCTTTTAAAGCCCCTATAAATCATCTCGATCCAGCACCTCAAAAGTCCAGCCCCGAGGAAGATGGTCGACTCAACGCTTGGATCGGAGGGACTTTCCTTGCGGCTTCCGCTGGTAGCCCATCAGGTCAATGCGTCTAGTCCATCCTAACATTCGAATCACTACTGCTGGCGTCTCCTGGCCCATCACGCCCATCCCCCCCGGGGCACACACCCCATCGGCCATTGAGACAGAGGCTAGGCGGGGTAGCGCTGCACCAACACGACCGGATTCGTGCCCGCGTGCGCGTCGCCATCTCTTGGCATCTAGCCCGCCTGTCCTATCTTTTGATCTCTCGGGCCAGAACGGAACAGGAATTTCCGTAAACCTATGTCCGAGCGTTGCCGCCACTCGTGTCCAAATTAGCGGCGGCTGGGGGTAGGTGAAGCTCCGGCTAGGATGGAGGAAGTTCTTGCAGGAACACATCCTCAATCCGAGCAAAG
>JBOZRR010000004.1:0-1890 GCA_050789245.1 Bryobacteraceae bacterium
GGGATCACGCAGGAGCGGGCGGCTACACCGTCGATCAGCACCGTGCAGGACCCGCACTCGCCAAGCCCGCAGCCGTATTTCGGTCCGTTGAGCTCGAGGTCGTTGCGCAGCACGTAGAGCAGGGCAGTGTCCGGCGCGGCGTCGACGTCGTGATCCCTGCCGTTCACGGTCAGGCGCATCGTGCTGGTGCTCCGTTGGCGCGTTTCGAAAGCTAGCGAAAGACTACCGTTTGTATACAAACGTGCAAGCCGATCATGCCGCGCCGCAGCGGCGTGCCCGGTTTGTGGACAAAGGCAGGAGGCAACTGAGTTATTGTGCGGCAGCGGGCTTTTTCGTGCCGCCGGCCGCTTGACAGGTTTCCACCTCACGCGCAGGATCATTCGTATACGAACGAACGTGGCGGCGATGCCGCCGCGAAAGCTCCAACGGGCAGGCGTGCTGATGGCGATGGAAGTGACCGCCACGTCTGGCGACAAGATCCGCTGCGATGCGTGCCCGGTGATGTGCTACATCAAGCCGGGCGCGGCGGGCGCCTGCGACCGCTACGCCAATCACGACGGACAGCTCGTGCGCGTCGATCCACACATCGTGCTGCAGCGAACGGTCGAGCATGGCGGACGCGTGGTGCCGTTCCAGACCGGCGGCGATTGGGACGGCAAGATCGTCAACCAGCCTGACGTATTCGTCACTGCGATCGGTGCCGGCACCACCTATCCCGACTACAAGCCGGCGCCGTTCATCGTGTCGTCCGAAGTCGACGGCGTCGACATGGTCACGGTCGTGACGGAGGGAATCTTCAGCTATTGCGGCGTCAAGG
Organism: Bryobacteraceae bacterium; assembly: GCA_050789245.1. Lineage (GTDB taxonomy): Bacteria > Acidobacteriota > Terriglobia > Bryobacterales > Bryobacteraceae > PNKE01. The sequence goes on from JBOZRR010000004.1 coordinate 818, forward strand.
TGAAGATCGATACCGATCGCCATCTCGGCCCGGAGGCCGCCGCCGTACGCGCGCAGGGCGAGGCGGTCGGCCACGTCACCACAGGCGAATACGGCTCGCAGATGTTGTCGCTCGGCGGCGTGCATCATCTCACCGGCGGCTCCAAGAAGGAGGGCCGCGTCACCTGCGACACGCTGATGGACCTGTCCAACTGCAAGCCGGTGGAACTGACCATCGATGGCGGCGCGACCGTGATCGTGCAAGCCGGCCGTCCGCCGGTCGTGAACGGGGTCACTGAGGAGCGCATGCGCGTCGGCTGCGGCTCTGCAACCATCGGCATGTTCGCCAAGCAATGGCACGGCAAGGTCGACGAAGTCGTCGTCGTCGATGACCACATCACCGGCGTGCTGTCGGAGCATCAGGCCGGCAAGCTGCTGGATATTCCTGATACCGGGATCAAGATGAAGGGCCGGCGCTCGACGCCGGGGCGTTACTTCCAGGTCGCCGAGCCCGGCACGGGCTGGGGTGGCACCAATATTTCCGATCCGCTTTCGGTGCTCGGGCCGTTCAACGCCAAGGAGGCGCGGCCGGGGCTGACCATGCTCATGGTGTCGACCACCGGCGAGCATTCCGGCTACTACGTGCTCGACGAGGCGCTGCGGCCGATCGAAGCCGAGATGCCGCGCGACCTGCGGCTCTCGGTCGAGCGCATCCAGGAGAATTGCGAGCTTGCGCTGTGCACCGTGCTATTCATGGCGGGCGCCGGCGGTTCGCTGCGCGCCGGCGTGACCGACAATCCCGTGCGCCTGACGCGCTCGGTGAAGGACGCGCTGACGCGGGTCACCAGCGGTGGCGCACCGGTCTATGTGTGGCCCGGCGGCGGTATCACCTACATGGTCGACGTCACATTGATGCCGGCCGGCGCCTTCGGTTATGTCCCGACGCCGGCGCTGGTCGCGCCGATCGAATTTACGCTGAAGCTTTCCGACTATGCGGCGCTGGGCGGTCATATGGATTATGTCCGTCCGTTGTCGTCGCTGAAGGACATCTCGGAGGTCCGGCCGATGCCGCATATCCCGGGGCAACGCGCATGA
>JBOZRR010000005.1:0-12399 GCA_050789245.1 Bryobacteraceae bacterium
CCACCTGGCTCGGTTCCACCTCGCCAGCATCCCCTCCCGGCCTGGACCGGACAACTCACGTGCTAATTACACCGGACAACTCACGTGCTAACGACATCCTCTCGATTTTGGTTGGGCGACTGCAGGCTATCTGGTGATAGACTAAGGCACGCCTTTGGTGGCTCGCCTCCAACGGTAGCGCCGCCACGCCGAACTTGACTTGGCGAAGCAATTCGATGAGGTGCCAAGACCATTGAAGGTACACCTGCTGAACCCCAGCGACACAGCATTCGGTACGGCTGTGATTACGCCACGATGGCTGTATGTGCTGGCAGCCGCAACGCCCGCTCACTTCGGCGATCCGGTGATCTGTGATGAGACGCTGGAGCAACTCGATCCAGCGAGCATAGAGAGCGGCGATATCGTCGGAATCGGGATCCACACTGGCAATGCGCTGCGAGGCTACGCGCTCGGCCGGATGCTGCGCGACAAGGGCGCGACAGTCATCTTCGGCGGCATCCATCCGACCCTTTACCCCGATGAGGCCTTCGAGCGAGGCGGCGCGCACGCCGTGGTGAAAGGCGATGGCGACGTGGCCTGGGGCCGGGCGCTGGACGATTTTCTCAAGGGCACGCCCCAACGAGTCTACGAGGGCGGAAGGGTCGAATCAGGGCAGTTCCTTCAGGCCCGGTGGGACCTGCTGCCCCCCGATAGCTACATGTGGGCATCCGTGCAGACGGTGCGAGGTTGCGCGAAGCACTGTTCCTTCTGCTCTGTTTGGAGAACGGATGGCCAGAAGCCGAGACAGAGAGCCACCGATCCAGTGATCGAGGAGATTGTGGAGTTGCGCCGACGCGGTTTCCGGTTCATCGCGTTGGCCGACGACAACTTCTACCCCGTCTCATTGACAGATATCAAGCTGGCCGAACGCCAGGGAAACCTGTCGCGTGTCGAGCAATTGAAGGCGATCCGCGCCGAGAGGTTCGACCTGATGGAGCAGCTTGCCCTGTTGCCGCGTGACATGACTTTCTTCACGCAAATCACGATGGAGGCTGCCGAGGACCCGGAGTTCCTGGATGCAATGAAGAAGGCTCACATCCGCGGAGCGCTTGTGGGTGTGGAGGCGGTGACGCCCGAGGGCCTGAAGGCGGTGTACAAGGACTTCAATTGCGCCGGTGAAAGCCTGGTGGCGCAATTGCAGAAATTCCGGCAGCATGGCGTCCACGTGCTGGGCTCCTTCATTTTCGGCCTTCCGACCGACCGTGCCGACACATTTGCCGCCACGGAGGAGTTGGCTGAGCGCGCGGGCCTCACCTTCGCGCAGTTTGTCATGCTGACCCCGTTTCCCGGGACGGTGGACTTCGAACGCTGGGAGAAGACCGACGGGCGCATGGCGGGGGAGGTCGACGGTATCCCGCTTTCCCGCTACTGGCTGATTCCCGCCCACAAGCGACCGAAGATGTTCATGCCGCACCCCACGATGGAGTCCGCTGAGATGCGTGAGAGGACTCAGCGGGTGTGGGATAAGTTCTATAGCATTCGTGCGATCTGGCGGCGATCCGATTGCACGCCGCACTTACGGGCCCGGCTGGCGTTCGTCTTCATTTCAAAGCTCTACCGCCAGATGTACGCGACGACGGGTATCGCGACGGACAGCGCCCGCAGGAACCGCGCAACGCAGTGGGCGCGCTGGCTGGCGAAGCCCTGCCGGAAACTCTTCCAGGGCAAGGCAATGCCGGAGCTACGCGCGCCTCGGGCGCGCCAGACGGAGTTGCAGCAGATCACTCTGGCATGAAGCACGTATTCGCGGATCTCAGACGTCCGCAAGCCTGAGGCTACCGCCGGTCTTTGGGATGGTGGATCGGGAGGCGCTATTCGCCGTCGCCACCATGCCCTTTCCCTTTGCCCTTGCTTTTGTCGCTCTTGCCGTTGCCGTCGTCGTCATCGGAGTCGTCGTCGCCGTTGACGCCCTTGCCCGGCTTCAGCTGGCCGCGAATTTCGCCACTTGGCGACATGGCCGAATGGATGTTGACGTAGGCGTGTCCGCGCCGGATGGCCTCCAGCGCCTCCTCCCATTCACCCGCTGCAACACCCTGCGCGGCCGGACCGACGACCTGGGCAGCGGCGATCGTCCCGGACCAGGAACCCGAAGTCCCACCAGGGCAGGTTGGCGCATCACTCGCCTGAGTGGTCTTGCAGAGCCAAATCATGACGGCTCCGGCAGAGGTCCTCTGGCCGAGATGGATGTGCGACATGGTAGGCGCGCCGGACAGATCTTTGTAAGAGATCTCGTAGTCGATGCCCTTGCCGTCAGGCCGGACTGAGGCGTTGAATTCGCCGGACCCCTTGGTCGAGACGGACGGCACCTCGTTCCAACCCGCGAGGCCCGCGCTGAAGTTCATCGCCGACCCGGCAGATTGCGCTGGCAGCATCTGGTAGAGACATAGCCCAAGCGCCGAAACCGGGAGCAACAGTCGGAGATGCTTGATGGACATGGCAGACACCCTCCAATGAAGTAATCGTGAAGTCGTGAGGCTCATTGTAAGGCGGCTACCGAGAGGATTACTAGTGTCATTGGTAAGCAGGGTACTGTGGTACTACCAGCCAAAAGTGGCAGGCGCCGGACGGAGGATGGCGGGATCCTTAGTAAGTTATTTATTTCTAACTACTTAGTCGCGTGCGTACCAGTGTGCTTGGCCGCGGCGAGCCGGGCCTGCGCCCTCTTCAAGGAGTTGAGAGCCCGGGCGACGTCGAGATCGGCCTTTGGACTCAACAGCCGCCCCTCGGCGCGCTTCAGAGCGGTTTCGGCACGCTGGATGTCGATGGCATCGCCCAATTCAGCGGTTCGGGCCAGGACCCGAACACGATCCGGAAGGACCTCTACCCATCCGCTGCCGATAGCGATGTACTTGCGGGCCGCCCTCTCCGGGACATAGGAGATTTCGCCTGCAATAAGCTCCGAGAGCAGCGGCGCGTGCTGAGGCAGGATGCCCATGGCGCCGTCAGCGCCGGGCACCTCCACCTCGCTCACCTGCTCCTTAAGGATCAAGCGCTCGGGCGTGGCAATTTCGAGCGTGATGGTGGCGGCCATGCTAGCTCACCTTTCGGATCTGCTCGGCGCGTTCCAGCACTTCCTCGATGGTGCCCTGCATGTAGAAGGCCTGCTCGGGCAGCTCGTCGTGCTTGCCGTCGCAGATTTCCTTGAAGCCGCGGATGGTGTCCTCGAGCTTCACGTACTTGCCCTTGAAGCCGGTGAACTGCTCGGCGACGTGGAAGGGCTGCGACAGGAAGCGCTGGATCTTACGGGCGCGCGACACGCTGAGCTTGTCGTCTTCCGACAGTTCGTCGATGCCGAGAATGGCGATGATGTCCTGGAGATCCTTGTAGCGCTGCAGGATTCCCTTCACGCGCTGGGCGGTGGAGTAGTGTTCGTCGCCGACGACCAGCGGGTCGAGAATGCGCGAGGTGGAAGCCAGCGGATCGACGGCCGGATAGATGCCGAGCGAAGCGATGTCGCGCGAGAGGTTCGTTGTCGCATCCAGGTGGGCGAAGGTGGTCGCCGGCGCGGGGTCCGTGTAGTCGTCGGCCGGCACGTAAATGGCCTGGACCGATGTGATGGAGCCCTTCCGGGTGGAGGTGATGCGTTCCTGGAGTTCGCCCATTTCCGTGGCCAGGTTCGGCTGATAGCCGACCGCGGAAGGCATACGGCCCAGCAGCGCGGAAACCTCGGAACCGGCCTGGGTGAAACGGAAGATGTTGTCGATGAAGAGGAGCACGTCCTGGCCCTCTTCGTCGCGGAAGTACTCCGCGACAGTCAGGCCGGTGAGGCCGACACGAAGGCGCGCTCCGGGCGGTTCAGTCATCTGGCCGTAAATCAGGGCCACCTTGGACTTGGTCCAGTCCGTGGGATCAACGACGCCGGACTCCTGCATTTCAAGCCACAGGTCGTTACCCTCACGGGTCCGCTCGCCGACGCCCGCGAAGACCGAGACGCCGCCGTGCTTCATGGCGATGTTGTTGATCAGCTCCATGATGACGACGGTCTTGCCGACCCCGGCGCCGCCAAACAGGCCGATCTTGCCGCCTCGGAGATACGGCTCCAACAGGTCGATGACCTTGATGCCGGTTTCGAACATCTGCTGGCCGGTGGACTGTTCCTCGAAGCTGGGGGCAGCGCGGTGGATGGGGAGGCGCTTCCCGGTTTCCACCGGACCCTGCTGGTCCACGGGCTGGCCCAGGACGTTCAGCACACGCCCGAGAGTCTGCTTGCCGACGGGAACAGAGATGGGCGCGCCGGTCGAAATGGCCTTCATTCCCCGGACCAGGCCGTCGGTAGGCTGTAGAGCGATGCAGCGGACACGGCCTTCGCCGATATGCTGCGCGATCTCGACGACAATTTCAATGGGCTCCGGCACTTCGAAGCCCTCGCTGGTGATCCGGATGGCGGTGTAGATCACCGGGATCTGTTCCGGTTGGAACTGAATATCGACGGCGGGCCCGGCGACCTGAATCACCTTCCCGACGACTTCAGTGGCTGTGGCTTGAGACATACGGAATTCCTTACTCGAGTGCGGCGGCGCCGCTGACGACTTCGATGATCTCCTTGGTGATGCTCGCCTGGCGGACGCGATTCATATACAGCGTCAGTTTGTCGATGACCTCCGAGGCGTTGGAGGTGGCCGCGTCCATGGCCGTCATTCGCGCGGCATGTTCGGCGGCGGCCGATTCGAGGAACGCCTGGAAGACCTGGAGCTCCACGTAGCGCGGCAGCAGCGCGCTCAGCAAATGTGCGGGCGGCTGCTCGTAGATGTAGTCGCGGGCGACGGTCTCCTCGGAGATAGTGACCGGCAGGAGCTTCTTGAGGATCACCTGCTGGGAGAGGACGCTCTTGAACTCGTTGTAGAGCAGGTAGACGGCATCCACTTCGCCTTCGGTGAAGCGCTGAATCAGCTTCGCGGCCAGTTCATTTGCCTGGTCCAGTGAAGGGGACTCCGAGATGCCGGTTCGCTCGCCGCTACAAGGTACTTCCCTACGGCGGAAGTGGTCGCGGCCTTTCTTGCCGTAAAGTTCCATCTCCAACCCGGCATGTTCATCCAGGAAGGACTGAGCCGCTCTGATCAGGTTGGAATTAAAGCCGCCGGCGAATCCGCGATCTGAGGTGACCAGGACAAGCTGGATCTTCTTCTCCGGACGCTGCGCCAGGAGCGGATGATCGGAAACGCTCTCCGTGGCGCGGGCCGCGGCGGTGACGTTGCGGAGCAGTTCATCGGCCATGCGGGCGAAGGGGCGTGCGTTGATCACGCGGTCCTGCGCCTTGCGCAGACGGGCCGCAGCCACCATCTTCATGGCCTTGGTGATCTGCTGCGTGCTTTTGACCGACTTGATGCGGCGCCGGATGTCAATCAGGCTGGGCATGGTGTAGGGCCCCGCTTACTTCGCGAGCTTATGCTCCAGCATGAAGCGCTGCTTGAAGTCCTTCAGCATCGCCTCGATGGTGGCTTTCAGGCTCTCGTCGATCGCCTTCTTCTCTCGCAGTTCGGCGTAGATCTGCGGATATCCGTTCTCGACGTTGCGGTACAGCTCTTCTTCAAACTTCAGGCAGAGTTCCACCGGGATATCGTCGAGGTAGGCGTTCGTGCCCGCGTACAGAACCAGAATCTGTTTCTCGACCGGAAGGGGCTTGTACTGAGGCTGCTTCAGAATCTCCGTGAGGCGACGGCCGCGGTTAAGCTGCGCCTGGGAGGCCTTGTCCAGGTCGGAGCCGAACTGAGCGAAGGCAGCCAGCGCGCGGTACTGCGCGAGGTCGAGACGGAGCGAACCGGCCACCTGCTTCATGGCCTTGATCTGCGCGTTGCCGCCGACGCGACTGACGGAGATGCCGACGTCCACGGCCGGGCGCAGGTTCGAGTTGAACATGTCGGCCTGAAGAAAGATCTGGCCGTCGGTAATCGAAATGACGTTCGTCGGAATGTAGGCCGAGACGTCGCCGGCCTGCGTTTCAATGATGGGCAGCGCGGTCAGCGACCCGCCGCCGAGAGCGTCGCTCAGCTTTGCGGCGCGCTCCAGCAGGCGCGAGTGGAGATAAAACACGTCGCCGGGGAAGGCTTCGCGCCCAGGGGGGCGGCGCAGCAGCAACGAGATCTCGCGGTAGGCCGCGGCGTGCTTCGACAGGTCGTCGTAGATGCAGAGCGCATGGCCCTTGCGGTCGCGGAAGAACTCGCCCATGGCGCAGCCGGCATACGGAGCGATGTACTGCATGGGGGCCGGATCGGAGGCCGTGGCGGCGACGATGATGGTGTACTCCATCGCGCCGTACTCTTCCAGCGTCTTCATCACCTGGGCCACGGTCGAGCGCTTCTGGCCGATGGCCACGTAAACGCAAATGACGCCCTTGCCCTTCTGATTGATGATGGTGTCGAGGGCAATGGCGGTCTTTCCGGTCTGGCGGTCGCCGATGATCAATTCGCGCTGGCCGCGGCCGATAGGGATCATCGCGTCGATGGCCTTGAGGCCGGTCTGCAGCGGCTCCCTGACGGGCTTGCGGTCGATGACGCCTGGCGCCATGCGCTCAATCGGGATGAACTCCTTGGCGTCGATGGGGCCTTTGCCGTCGATGGGCTCGCCGAGCGCGTTCACGACACGCCCGACCATGGCTTCGCCGACAGGCGCCGACATAATGCGCCCGGTGCGGCGGACTTCGTCGCCTTCCTTGATCTCGGCGGACTCGCCGAGCAGCACTGCGCCGACTTCGTCTTCCTCGAGGTTCAAAGCAATGCCCGCGATATTGTGAGGGAACTCGATGAGTTCGCCGGCCATGACTTTCTCCAGGCCGTGCACACGCGCAATGCCGTCGCCGACCGACACAACGTAGCCGGTTTCGGCCACCTGCATCGTCGCCTCGTAATTCTCAATCTCTTCGCGCAGTACGCGCGCGATTTCATCAGCCCGGATTTGAGCCATAGAGTAACTCGTTCTTTCTGTCGTTCTGGAGCCTTCGAGCGCGGGCGTTTAGCCTCACGACTGGCTCGCCAGACGGCGGCGCAGAGCATCAAGCTGCCCATGCACGGAACCGTCGTACACCGTAGAACCGATCTTCACTGTCAGTCCGCCAACCAACGACGGATCTACCGAATACTCACAGATAATCTTCTTGCCGGTCATCCCGGCCAAAGCCTGGACCAGGTTCGTTTTCTGATCTTCGGCCAGAGGCTGCGCGGCGGTGACATGGGCGCGCGACACGCCGGCCCGCTCGTCGATCTGAAGGCGCAGCATGCTGGCGATGGCACCAAGCAGCGGCACGCGCCGGTGCAGGATGACGACGCGCAAGAAATTCTGAATCACAGGATCGAGCCCCATCAGGTCGCCTACGCGTTTGAGCGCGTGCCCCTTCTTTTCGCGGGTAATGGCCGGAGTGACCATTAGGGACTTCAGTTCGGGGGATTGCTGGATGGTAGCGGCCACCAGGGAAACCTGATCCAGGGCCGTTTCCGGGGCGAGGGCCGATCCAGGCTTGGTGACGACCTCAAGCAGGGCCTTTGCGTACTGGTTTGCGACGGCGAACGACATGGCTGTGTCCTAGTTCTGGCCGGCGGGTCCGGCGCTCAGACGGCTGGCGAAGCCGGAGACGATCCTTCGCTGCGTTTCCGAGTCCATGCGCCCCGCAATCCGGTCGCGCGCCAGGTCAATCGCCAGCTTCGCGGAATACGCCTTCAGTTCCTGGCGGGCCTGTTTCACCGCTGAGGCCAGGTCGTATTCGGAAGCAGCCTGAATCTTGGCCAAATGCAGCTTGGTGTCAGCGTCAAAACGGGCGGCTTCGGCCGCCATCTCCGCCTGAGCGTGCTCACGGAGGGCCTGGATTTCGACATTCAGTCCTGCCATCTTCGCGTCGATCTCCGCGACGTGCGCGGCAGCTTCTTCGGCGCGCCGGGCAGCCTTGTTCAAGTCGTCCAGGATGGACTTCTGCTGTCCGCGAAGCGCGGGAACCAGCGTCTTGACAACGACGAAGCCCAAGCCAGCGGCCAGGATGGCGAAGTTGAAGATCTTCTTGACAAGGAGGGGATCTCCACCCTCATGCCCGCCAGCTTCAGAGGCGAAAGCGCCCGCGGCGGCGAGAAGAAGTATAAAGAATGCGGATTTCAAGGGGCGCATCAGGATTTGGCTCCCTTGGCGAGGAGATTGGCCGCAATCTCGTCGGCCAGGCGGCTAACCTCAGCGGACAGAGAGGTTCTAGCCTCTTCCGCCTCGGCTGAGATCTCCGCCTTCGCGGCGGCGAGCGTGCGGTCGGCCACGTCCCGAGCCTCTTTGAGCGCCGAGGCCTGCGTGGCGGACAGCCGGCCGCGATGCACTTCGAACTCGCGGTAGAGGTCTGCGCGCGCCGCAGCCAGGGCGGCGTCATAAGACTTCATTTTCTCCGCGGCCTGACGAACCAGTTCCTCCGAGTCCGAGACGGTCCCGACCGTGCGCCGGCTGCGTTCATCGAGGACCCTCTCCATGGGCAGGAACAGAACCTTTTTCAGGTAGAAGTGAAGGAGAAGGACTAGAAAGGTCGTTGGCAGCGCGAGGAGGATGATCCCCTGCAACTGCTTGAAAATCTGTTCCATACAGTTAGGCTTCCGCCGATCAGCTCCGCCGCGGGCACTCTTCGGGCAGACTACATCCCGGAGATCCGGATTTTTAACGGTATCACAGGATTCTGAAGAGGGTCAAACCTTTGCGCCGAGGCTCCGAAAGATTGCCGTAAGCTATTGCAGTATTGAGAGTTCCCGGTGTGCTGCGGGCGAGCTTCGAGTGCTTGGAGAAAACGGACTGCGGAGGGCGCTAATTCGCCGGCGGATAAAGCATGGTGGGGCTGGGAAGTTTTGTTGACTCGAAGGCGGGGTAGTGTTGACACTCTTTCCCCCTCTTGTGTATTCTGGGAAGGTTTGAGGAGTGCGGTCTTCTGCTCCAGGCTACCCTCTCCGCGGCTGAGTGATTCAGCCTCCTGAAAAGGAAACAGCGGAAAGCCGGCCGGGGCCCGCCCCGAGGTCCTGACGGACAAAGCAACGTTTAGGGCATGGGCGTGTCCGAAGTAACCCTCGCCATCAGCGATATCCGGTGCCAAGGCCGGGTGATGCTGCAAGATCAACGGGCCCTGAGAGGCTCCGTTCGAGCGAAAAGTATCGAAGAAGCAAGCCCTGGTCGGTAATCTCAGCCACTGCGTGGCTGCGCGTGTTTGGCCGGGGATTGAGATCGAAGCTCTGAAGAAACGCTCATTGAGGTTCGTGCGTGCCAACTTTTAATCAGCTTGTTCGCAAAGGGCGAAAGCCGACAGTCTACAAGACGGCCAGTCCCGCGCTTCAGTCCTGTCCGCAGCGGCGCGGGGTTTGCACTCGCGTGTACACCACCACACCGAAGAAGCCGAACTCGGCACTCCGCAAGGTGGCGCGTGTCCGGCTCACCAACGGCATTGAAGTGACGACCTACATCCCCGGTGTGGGCCACAACCTGCAGGAGCACTCGATCGTGCTGATCCGCGGCGGGCGTGTGAAGGACCTTCCCGGTGTGCGCTATCACGTGGTGCGCGGCACTTTGGATACGGCCGGCGTCAGCGGCAGAATGCAGGGCCGGTCGAAGTATGGCGCGAAGCGGCCGAAGGCCGGCCAGGCGGCCGGAAAGAAGTAAGGGAGGACACAGGGACCTATGCCTCGCAGACGGCGCGCTGAAATCCGCGAAATCCAGCCCGATCCCGTATACAACTCGAGCCTCGCCGAGAAGTTCGTCAACTCCATGATGTGGGATGGCAAGAAAACCATCTCGCAGCAAATTTTCTATACGGCGTTGAATCTGATGCAGGAGCGCGGTGGAGACGACGCACTGAAGCTCTTCAAGAAGGCCGTTGAGAACTGCAAGCCGGTTCTCGAGGTGAAGACCCGCCGTGTCGGCGGCGCGAACTACCAGGTGCCGATCGAGGTGCCGCAAAACCGGCGGACTTCGCTCGCGATTCGTTGGATACTGAACGGCGCGCGCGCCCGCGCCGACAAGAGCATGGCCGAGAAGCTGGCTAACGAGTTGCTCGACGCCGCCAACATGCGCGGCGCCGCCATCAAGAAGAAGGACGACGTGCACCGCATGGCCGAGGCTAACAAGGCCTTCGCTCATTACCGGTGGTAGTCGATTCAGGAGAGGACTTTAAGAAGCCGCCGCGCTAACAATTCTGTATGTCTCGCACCATCGCACTCGAGAAGATGAGAAACATCGGCATCATGGCGCACATCGATGCCGGTAAGACCACCACGACCGAGCGCATCCTCTATTACACGGGCCGCAGCTACAAGCTCGGTGAAGTCCATGAAGGCACTGCCACCATGGACTACATGGTGCAGGAGCAGGAGCGCGGCATTACGATCACGTCGGCGGCAACGACGTGTTCCTGGCACGACTACCAGATCAACATCATCGACACCCCCGGCCACGTGGACTTTACTGCCGAAGTCGAACGTTCTCTGAGAGTTCTGGACGGTGCGGTGGCGGTGTTCGATGCCGTCGCCGGCGTTCAGCCGCAGTCGGAAACGGTCTGGCGGCAGGCGGACAAGTACCAGGTTCCGCGCGTGTGCTTCATCAATAAGATGGACCGCATCGGCGCGGACTTCTTCCATGCCGTCGATACGATCGTCGAGAAGCTGCAGGCGCGCCCCGTGCCGCTGCAGATTCCGGTCGGCGCCGAAGAGCACTTTAAGGGCGTTGTGGACCTGATCACGATGACGGCTCGCATCTGGAGGGAAGAGACCCTCGGTGCGGCGTTCGATGACGTCGAGATCCCCGCCGATCTGTTGGACAAGGCCAATGAGTATCGCGAGAAGCTCGTCGAGGCTGCTGCCGAAGCCGATGACGCGCTGATGGAGAAGTACCTGAATGGCGATGAGTTAACTCAGGCGGAAATCATCTCTGGCCTTCGCAAGGGTACCATCGCGCTCAAGATCTTCCCGGTGATCTGCGGGTCCTCGTTCAAGAACAAGGGAGTGCAGAACATGCTCGACAAAGTGGTCGAACTGCTGCCCTCTCCACTGGACATCCCGCCGGTGCAGGGCACGTCGATCGACGATCCCGAAGTGAAGATTGAGCGCAAGGCCGATGACAGCGAGCCATTTTCGGCTCTGGTCTTCAAGATCATCACCGACCCGTTTGTGGGCCAGCTCGCCTTCATCCGCGTTTACTCCGGCAAGCTCAATGCGGGCGAGTCCGTTTTGAATGTCGCGAAGAATCGCCGCGAGCGCGTCGGCCGCCTGGTGAAAATGCACGCTAACAAGCGTGAGGAGATCACCGAGGTTCTGGCCGGTGACATTTGCGCGGCCGTTGGCCTGAAGGCCGTCGTCACGGGCGACACGATCTGTTCGGACGATAAGCCGGTTCTGCTCGAGTCCATTGACTTCCCCGAGCCGGTGATTCAGTTGGCCATCGAGCCGAAGACCAAGGTCGACCAGGAAAAGCTGGGCATGGCGATCGCCAAGCTGGTTCAGGAAGATCCCACACTGCGGGTGTCCACGGACACCGAGACCGGCCAGACCATTCTGGCAGGTATGGGTGAGTTGCACCTCGAGATCGTCGTGGACCGCCTACAGCGCGAGTTTAACGTCGGCGCGAACGTCGGCAAACCGCAGGTTGCCTACCGCGAGACCATCCGGTCGTCTTCGGACGCGGAAGGACGGTTCGTCCGCCAGACCGGCGGCCGCGGCCAGTACGGCCACGTCAAGATCAAGATGGCTCCTCTGCCTGGCGGCGGCTACGAGTTTGTGAACGGCATCGTCGGCGGCAGTGTGCCGAAGGAATACATTGGACCGGCCGAGAAGGGCATGATCGAGGCTCTGGAGGGCGGCGTTCTGGCCGGCTTCCCGATGTCCGACGTGAAGATCACGCTTTACGACGGCAGCTACCACGATGTCGACTCTTCGGAAATGGCCTTTAAGATCGCCGGATCGATGGCGGTGAAGGAAGCCGCGAAGAGGGCGAAGCCGGTTCTGTTGGAGCCGGTGATGAAGGTTGAAGTGGTGGTTCCGGACGAGTACATGGGCTCCGTGAACGGGGACCTGATCAGCCGGCGCGGGCGTCTGGAAGGCGTTGAGATGAAGGGTGGATCCCAGATCATCAATGCCATGGTTCCGCTGTCGGAAATGTTTGGTTACGCGACCGAGCTTCGCTCCCGGACCCAGGGCCGTGGCAGTTTCACGATGCACTTTGGGCGTTACGAAGAGGCTCCTGCGTCGGTGGCTGAGGAAGTGATCAGCCGGATGCAGGGCAAGGTCGCCAGGTAGAAGGAATTTCAGAATCGCGTTCGTGTAGGAGACTCACATGGCGAAAGAGAAATTTGATCGCAGCAAACCGCACGTCAACATCGGGACGATCGGGCACATTGACCACGGGAAGACGACGCTGACGGCGGCGATC
>JBOZRR010000006.1:0-243024 GCA_050789245.1 Bryobacteraceae bacterium
CCACTGTCAGCGTCAGCGACGCCAGCGGCACCTGCGCACTCACCGCAACCAAGGCTGCCGACGACAACTACAACGAAGCCACCAGTGTCGCCTTCACGGTTAACCTGCACAAAGCTGCGCAGGCCGCCCTCAATGTCACAGGCCCCACTGAGGTCACCTACGGCACAACAGGAACGGCCACAGCGGCCGGCGGCACTGGCACTGGTGCGCTCACCTTCAGCGCCGGCGCCAGCACCGGCTGCGCGGTTGTCGGAACCACTGTCAGCGTGACGAACGCCAGCGGCACTTGCGCCCTCACCGCGACCAAGGCCGCCGACAATAACTACCTCGAAATCACGAGCCCCAGTTTCGGCGTCACGCTGCACAAAGCCAATCAGTCCGCAGTCACCGTGACCGGCCCCTCCGAAGCCACGTACGGCATTCCCGGAACCGCCACCGCGACCGGCGGCGACGGCACCGGCTCCTATGTCTTCTCCGCGGGCGCCAGCACTGGTTGCACTGTTGTGGGTACGACCGTGACAGTAGTCAACGCGAGCTCAACCTGCACCCTGACGGCAACGCGCAATGGTGACAACAACTACAATCCGTCCGCACAAAGCGCCGCCTTCCCCGTCACCCTGCACAAGGCCACCCAGGCCATCAATGTCACCACTCCCGCCCCGCCGAGCGCTGTCTACAACACCAGCTTCAACGTCGCTGCCACGGGCGGGGCCTCCGGTAACCCTGTGGCGATCACCGCTTCCGGAGTCTGCTCCGGCTCGGGCTCAGGGTCGGCCAGCATCACCATGACCAGCGGCACGGGCACTTGCACCGTCCACTACAATCAGGCCGGCAACGATAACTACGAGGCTGCCCCGGAAGTCACTTCGAACACGACGGCTCAGAAAGCTGATCCGGTAATCACGTGGAGCGATCCGGCTGACATCGTTTACAACGCGGCGCTCTCGGGAACTCAATTAAACGCCACGGCCGATGTGCCCGGCTCCTTCGTCTACAATCCGCCCGTCGGCACCGTTCTGAACGCTGGCCCAAGCCAGCCGTTGCAGACTAATTTCACGCCCGCTGCGCCCGACAACTACAACACCGCGACCAAGACGGTCCACATCAATGTTCTGAAATCGGACACCGCCACCACGCTGATCTCGAGTCCGAACCCGAGCGTCTACGGCCAGTCCGTGAGCTTCACAGCCACAGTGACAGCGGTCGCGCCGGGGGGCGGCACCCCCACTGGTACCGTTGAGTTCAAGGAAGGATCCACGGTCCTCGGCTCAGCCGCGCTCGTCGGCGGTTCGGCTACCTTGAATCTCTCCAGCCTCAACGCCAGCACGCACTCCATCACTGCGCACTACCTGGAAAGCACCAACTACAAGGCCAGCACGTCCAACTCGGTCAGCCAGGTTGTGAACAAGGCCTCGACGACAACCACCGTCCTCTCGAGCCTGAACCCCTCGATCTTCGGGACTCTGGTCACCTTTACGGCCACCGTGACGCCCATTGCTCCGGGCGGAGGGGTTCCCGATGGAACAGTCACTTTCACTGACACATCGACCCTTACCGTGCTCTGCTCCAATGTGCCGCTAAACGGTTCAGGAGCAGGCACGTGTCAGACGGCCGCCTTGGCTTTCGGCTCCCACACCATCAGCGCTGCTTACACACCAGGCGCGAGCAACAACTACCTCGGCAGCAGCGGGTCGGTCGTTCAGCTTGTTGACAAAGCCACCGTTAGCGCTACTGTCACAGTGAACCCAGCCACACAGCAGTACAGCGACAAGGTGACCTTCACAGTCGTCGTCCCCGGCACCTCCATCAACGGCCAGACCGCGGTGAATGCCGGCGCCACGGCCTACTTCGCAGTAGGCACGCTCGGGCTCGCGAATTGCACGCTGGCCTACGACGGAACCAACTTCACCTGTACGACTGACGCCACCGCTCTCCTCGAAACTCTCGGCGCCAATCAGGTCTCGCCCGGCGCGAAGACCGTTTCCGTCACCTTCAGCGCCGTGAACCCCAACTTCATCATCAACAACACCACCACGACGCTTACCATCACCAAGGAAGACGCCCGCGTCACCTACACCGGCTCCTCCTTCTTCTCGACCATCTCCCCGTCCTCCGGCCAGGCCACCATTACGCTGAGCGCGACGGTTCAGGACATCTCAGCCACGCCTGACGCCGCGGGCGACACCGACGCCGGCGACATCCGCAATGCCCGGGTCAGCTTCATCAATCGGGACGGCAACCCGGCAGTCCCGGCCAGTTGCACGAACCTCACCCCTGCCCTCGTCTCTCCAGGTGACACGAAGACTGGCACAGTCTCATGCTCGTGGAACTTGGACATCGGCAGCGCTGACTCGCTCAGCCTCACCATCGGTACTCAGGTGAACAACTACTACACGCGCGACAGCGGCGCCGACGATGAGGTCATCACCATCTCCAAGCCCATCGGCACCTTCTTCATCACTGGCGGCGGCTACCTTGTCATCACGAACTCCGCGGGACAATACGCCGGTACCGAGGGTAAGAAGAACAACTTCGGGTTCAACGTCAAATACAACAAGAGCGGCAAGAGCCTGCAAGGCAACCTGAACACCATCATCCGGAGCAACGGCCGCGTCTACCAGATCAAGGCCAACTCCATGCAGTCTCTCACGGTGCAACAGGGCGGCAGCAGCGGATGTCCCAACAATGCCTCCGCCGCCAGCCCATGCACGGCTGTCTTCATCAGCAAAGCCAACCTGACCGACATCACCGATCCGCTGAACAAGATCGCGCTCGGCGGCAACCTCACCGTCCAGGTCAACCTGACCGACAAGGGCGAACCCGGCGTCGCCGATAGCATCGCCATCACTCTCTGGAACGGCAACCAGTTGCTCTACTCCAGCAAGTGGAGCGGTACGGCAACCGTCGAACAGATCATCCAGGGCGGCAACCTCGTCGCCCACTAACCACCCTCAACCAACCCAAAAGGCCGCGCGACTCCCCCGTGCGGCCTTTTGGCATTCAGACTAGGACTCAGCCGACCGGCGCACCCACCGTTCGACTACCCATCATCTGCCTCTTGACTTACGAAGCTATTACTAGTAACGTCTTCCTAGATGCCGCCCGCCCCACCCAGGCCCACTGACGCCGAGCTCGAAATCCTCGCCGTCCTCTGGGACCTTGGTCCCGCCACCGTTCGCCAGGTCTTCGACGTCCTCCACCGTAAACGGAAGGCTCAATACAGCACCGTCCTCAAGTTCCTGCAAATCATGGCCGACAAGGGCCTCGTCCTCCGCGACGAAAAGCAGCGCGCCCACGTCTATCGCCCCGCTCGCCCCCGTGAGTGGACCCAGCGCCAGCTCGCCGGTCACCTCCTCGACCGTGCATTCGCCGGCTCCGCGAAAGCCCTTCTCCTCGGCGCCCTCTCCGCCCGCAAGGCCTCGCCGAAGGATCTCGATGAAATCCAGCAACTCCTGAACAACTACCGCAGGCCGGAGGAACCATGATCCCCATCGCGGATGCAATCGGCTGGACTCTCATCCACTCCCTCTGGCAAGGCGTCGCCGCCGCGCTACTCCTCTTCGCTGTGCTTCGCCTGACCCGCGCTCCGAACGTGCGCTATTTCGCCGGGCTCGCGGCGATGCTCACCACCCTTGCCGCATTCGTCGCCACTCTCTTCATCTACTGGCCGCGTCCGCACTCCATGCTCGTTCCGCTCGGGCACGCGAATTTCACGCTCACCACGCCCATTACCGCCGGCGGGATACTCACTCCCGCCTCGCTCGCCTTCGAGCAATATGTTCCCTTCATCGGCGCCTTCTGGATAGCCGGTGTCGTTGTCGCCCACCTCTGGCAGTTCGCCGGCCTCCTCTCCATCCGCCGTCTCCGCCGTCGTGGCGCCTTCCCCGCCCCGGACCTCTGGACCGCCCGTCTCCATCACCTTCAACTCCGCCTCCGCGTCTCGCGGCCCGTCGCCCTGCTCGAATCGGTGCTCGCACAAAGCCCCGTCGTCCTCGGCCACTTCCGGCCCGTCATCTTCGTCCCGGCCGCCCTTCTCACCAACCTCCCGCCCGCCCACATCGAAGCGATTCTGCTCCACGAGCTCGCTCACATTCGCCGCTGCGACTATCTTGTCAACCTCCTCCAGCGCTGGGTCGAAGGGCTGTTGTTCTATCACCCCGCCATCTGGTGGATCTCCCACGTTGTCCGCGACGAACGCGAGCATTGCTGCGACGACACGGCCATCGCCCTCTACGGCAATCCGCACGAATACGCCCGCGCTCTCAGTTCGCTCGAACAAATCCGCTTCGCGCCCGCCCCCGCGGCCGCCGGAGGCAGCCTCCTCTCGCGAATTCAGCGCATCCTCGGCCGTCCGCGCACGCCCTCCGCCAGCGGACTCGCCCCCGCCCTCACCCTGCTCATCGCCACCGCAGCTCTCACGTTCGCCAACTGGCAACCGGCACAGGCGCCCGCGCCAAAGCCCACGCCCCAACCCCAGCCGATCCTACTCCGGAAGCCCGAACCCAAGCACACGCCGTACGACAAATGGCTGGAAGAGGACGTCGCCTATATCGTTACTCCCAAAGAGCGCACCGAGTTTCTGCACCTCACCACCGGCGCCGATCGCCAGCATTTCATCGAACAGTTCTGGCTCCGCCGCGACCCGACACCCTCCGCGCCAAACGAGTTCAAAGAAGAGCATTACCGCCGCATCGCCTACGCGAATCAGCGCTTCGCCTCCGGCGTTCCCGGCTGGAAGACCGACCGCGGCCGCATCTACATCACCTACGGCCCGCCCGACGAAATCGAATCCTACCCCAGCGGCGCCGCCACGGAGCCGCCCTTCGAGCACTGGCGCTATCGCGGCGACCACATCATCACCTACACCTTCATCGACAAGAACCGCACCGGCGACTACTCCCTCGTCTCCCGCGATCTCACCCGTCCCGCCGCCTTCAACCGCGCCATCTCCTGGACCGTCACCAACCAGATCGGCCGCTTCATCGGCAACATCCCGTCGCTCCACTTCGTCATTCGCGAAAACGGCCGCGCCATCAACCCCGCTTTCGTTCTGCCGCCAGGACCCACAGCCATCGCCATCGTTACGGACTCCGCCCTTCCCGGCCTCCCTTCGCCCGGCATGATGGCGAACCTCATCATCACCCCTTCGCTCACCAGCGCCATCCGCCAGCTCGAAATCCTCGACATCCGCCGCAAGTTCCTGATCCTCACCGGAAGCACGTACGACGCCCCACTCCCACCCGGCATTGTGGTCATGAAGTTCGAACCCGCCCTCATCCCGCAGGCCCTCGTCGAAGCCTGCAACCAATACATCGCCGGCATCGAAGCAACCGACCCCGCCGCCCCCATCGAAGTCTCCATCCTCCCCGGCAGGAACTATCCCGATCTCACCGTCCATCAGTTGCGCCAGTGACGCCAAGGACCACGTGAGACCGCACGAGGTCACCCTCGATTAGCCAACAAGTTACTTGCGCGGACAATGCATTCACCCCAACTCCCGCTTCAACTCATCCAGCAACCGCAGCGCCTCGATCGGCTTCAAATTGTCCAGATCCAGCGCCCGGATGCGGTCCGCGATCTGCCACCCCACCGGCTCGAATAACTGGATCTGCAGCCCTTCCCCGCCCCGGCCCCGCTTCGGCGGATTCAGCTCCCCGCTCACCGTGTGCTCCGTCTTCTCGTGCAGCGCCAGGATCTCCCGAGCCCGCTCCACCACACCCAGCGGAAGCCCCGCCAGCCGAGCCACCTCAATCCCGTAACTCCGGTCCGCCGCCCCAGGCTCCACCTTCCTCAGGAAGATCACCTGGTCCCCCGCCTCTTTCACCGACACGTGCAGGTTTCTGACCCCCTCCAGCCGGTCCGCCAGCTCCGTCAGTTCGTGGTAGTGCGTCGCAAACAGCGTGTACGCCCCCGTGCGCTCGTGCAAATGCTCAATCACGCTCCATGCCAGCGCCAGCCCGTCGTACGTCGCCGTCCCCCGCCCAATCTCGTCCAGCACCACCAGGCTCCGCTCCGTCGCCGTGTTCAGGATTACCGCCGTCTCCGTCATCTCCACCATGAACGTCGACCGGCCCCGCGCCAGGTTGTCCGACGCCCCAATTCGCGTGAACACCCGGTCCACCAGCGGCAGCACCGCCTCCGCCGCCGGCACAAACGAACCCATCTGCGCCATCACCGCCATCAGCGCCGCCTGCCGCAAATACGTCGACTTGCCGCCCATGTTCGGACCCGTGATCAGCGCAATCCGGCTCCCCTCGCGGTCCAGATACAGGTCGTTCGGAATGAACCGCTGCGCCTCGCGCTCCGTCAGCCGCTCGATCACCGGATGCCGCCCCGCCACCACCTTCATCTCGCCCGCGCCCGAAAACACCGGACGCACGTACCGGTTCTCGACCGCCACCTCCGCCAGTGCCGTGGCAACGTCGATCTCCGCCACCGCCGCCGCCGTTGCTCGGATTCGCGCCGCGTGCGCCGCCGCCGCCGCGCGCACGTCCGCGAACAGATCGCGCTCCAGCGACAGCATGCGGTCCTCGGCGTCCAGGACTTTCGCCTCCAACTCTTTCAGCTCCGGAGTCGTGAAGCGCTCGGCGTTCACCAGCGTCTGCTTGCGCTCGTAATGCGCCGGCGCCAGGTGCTGGTTCGTCTTCGAAATCTCGATGTAAAACCCGAAAACGCTGTTGAAACGAACCTTCAGCGACGCGATGCCCGTCGATTCGCGCTCCCGCGCCTCGACCGCCGCGATCACTTGCCGCGAGTTTTTGCTGAGGTTTCGGAACTCGTCCAGCTCGGCGTTGTACCCCGGCCGGATCACGCCTCCGTCGGCGAGATTGACGGGCGGCTCGTCGGCAATCGCGTCGAGAATCCTCGTACGCGCCTCGAGAACATCGTCGAGAGACGCGTCGTTTTCGTCGAGCAACGCACGGAGATTCGGCACTTCCGCCAGCGTGCGTCCGAGCCCCAGAACGTCCCTCGGATTCGCCGTGCCCACCGTGACTTTTGCGAGCAAACGCTCGAGATCCAGCATCCGCGCGAGCACCCCGCGCAGCTTCGTACGAGTGATCGTATCCTGAACAAACCGCTGGACTTCGTCAAGCCGCGATTCGATCTCCGCGCGGTCCAGCGACGGCCGCAGCAACCGCTTGCGCAGCAGCCTTCCGCCCATGCCCGTCGCCGTTTTGTCGAGAACGCGCACGAGCGTCGCGTCTTTTTGCCCGTCGAGATCGGCCGAAAACATCGGCTCCACCAGCTCTAAGTTCCTGACAGTTATGGCATCTAGCAGCATCGCGCCGGCGCGGTCGTACCACGCCGGCCGGTCGAGATGGTCGAGCGCCGAGCGCTGCGTTTCGCGCAGGTACGTCAGCAGCGCGCCCGCCGCCGCCGTCGCCAGCGGCCTGTCGCCGAGCCCGCAGCCGTCTAGAGTCAACAACTTGAAGTGGTCTTTGAGCGCCGGAAGCGCGTGATCGATCGAAAACGTCCACGGCTCGACAGGCGTCACGGTCCAGCGCCCGTCTGGCGCGTGATCCTGCCCGGCCGTCAGCAGTTCGCGCACGTTCAATTGCTCGAGCGCTGCGCCAATTTCGGCGCGTTCCATCTCGGTGGCGCGGAACTCCCCGGTGGAGACGTCGACGTAAGCCAGCCCCGCGCGCTGGCCCTTCGGCCAGACCGACGCTAAGTAGTTGTTTTCATGGGACCTAAGCAGCGCGGACTCAGTCACTGTGCCGGGCGTGACGATGCGCGTGATCTCGCGCCGCACCAGCTTTTTCGTGGTCTTCGGATCCTCGACCTGATCGCAGATGGCGACGCGGAAACCCTTTTGAATCAGGCGCGCAATGTAGTTTTCGGCCGAATGCGCGGGCACGCCGCACATGGGCACGGGCTCGCCCTTTTCCTTGTTGCGCGATGTGAGCGTAATCTCGAGCTCGCGCGACGCAACGATGGCGTCCTCGAAGAAGAGCTCGTAGAAGTCGCCGAGGCGGAACATCAGCAGGGCGTTCGGGGCCTGCTGCTTGGCCGCCGCGTATTGCCGCATCAACGGCGTGGACGGTTCCTGGGTCAACTTCTCAGGTTAGAGCGTACGGCGCGCTACGGCAAACGCAGGGCGCGCTCGATGTTGTCGAGGCGATCGTCGAGGTCGTTCAGTTTGCCGCTGACGGCGCGGATCTCGGTCTCGGCGCGGCGGTTCACTTCGAAATCGAGCTCGCTTCTCAGTCGATCCTTCGCGTCCTGCCGGTTCTGGCTCATCATGATCACCGGCGCCTGGATGGCCGCGAGCATCGACAGGAACAGGTTGAGCAGGATGAACGGGTACGGGTCCCAGGCCTCGCGGCCGAGCCGAATGTTCGCCAGCGTGTAGACCGAGAGCAGGCACCCGCAGATGATGATGAAGCGCCACGAGCCGCCGAAGCGCGCGACGGCGTCGGCCACGCGGTCGCCAGTGGTGGCGCGCGCCTCGATGACCTCATTCGGGTTGCGCAGGGAACGCTTCTGAATCAGCCTCTGCGCGGCGTGAAAGTGCTTGCCGAGCACGGCGAGCATGTCCATCGCTGCGTCGGGTTTTTGCTCGACCAGGTTGCGGAGCGCATCGCGATGAATCTCGATGCAGGTGGTGGGCGCGAGCGCAACGGCGGTGGTCTCGTGCGGTGTGGCCTCCAGCAGCGACGCGAAGCCGAAGAAACCGCCGGCCTGCGGCTCGTCGACCGCCACCTCCTGCTGGTCCTCGTCGATGACCGACACGCGCACGGCGCCTTCGATCACCAGGTAGCCCGAATCGCCGGGGTCGCCTCGGTGGTAAATGCGCTGGTGCGCGTCGTAGCGGCGCATTTCGACGTTGGCTGCCAGCACGGCGCGCTCGTCCGCGTCCAACAGCGAGAACAGAGGCACCTGGGTGAGAAGTCCGGGATCGCAGCTCATGGAAAGCTCCTGGTGCGTCGATTCTAGCCCAGCGGTGGCGCGGGATCGAGGTCTACTGGTGGTAGCCCTTGGAGCGCAGGTACTGGACGAGCTCTCGGGGACGGTCGGTCTGGATGCCGGTGGCGCCGAGGTCGATGGCCTCCTGCCAGCCGGCGGGGTTGTCGGTGGGGCCCATGCGATCGACGTAGATGTCCGCGCCGGCGGCTTTGGCGAGGGCGATGATCTCGGGCGTGAAGTCCGCGCGGGAGAAGGCGATCACCTTGGGCTGCATTGTTTCGATGAGACCCTTGACCACCGGGACGCTGACGGATTCGGGCATCACTTTCAGGCGGGGGCTGCGCTTCCGGATCTCGTGAAGGAGTTCGAATCGCCCGTAGATCACTACTTGGTCCTCCATGCCGTGCTTCTCGACGGCAGCCATGAGAGCTTCGGCGGAAATATCCTTGGCGTCGATGTAGACGCCGATGCGTCTGCGGGCGAGGGCCAGCACTTCGTCGAAGGTAGGTACGGGCGGCTGGAGCTTGCGGATTTCGTCGAAAGTCAGCTTGCTGACTTCGCCGTGCCCGTTGGTGGTGCGGTCCACCTTGGAGTCGTGCATGATGACGAGCCTGCCGTCGGCGGTGGTACGGACGTCGGTTTCGAAGAAGTCCGCGCCGGCTTCGATTGCGGCCTGGTAGGCGACGAGGGTGTTTTCCGGGTGCGTCTGATGGTCGCCACGGTGGGCGATCGCGACGATCCGGTTCGGCTGGGCCAATACGGGGAGGGCGAGGAGGAAGGCGAGAGCAAGTCGTAGCATGGCGCGTCGGGTGCTTGAGTGATTGTAGTGGATGCGCACCCTGACGAAAGACGCCGGGAAACGGCTTCCATTTCATCGAAATCAGTCTTATATTATGCGCGTGAAGTATCTCAACTTTCTTATTGTTTTGTCCTGCTTCGCCCAGCCTCCGGCGATGGGACCGATGCCCGAAGTAAGCCCGGTCAAGAGTGTTGAATTGCGAAACGTTGACTTCGATTCGCGAGACGGTAAGGTGCGTTACGAACTTGTGAACCATGCAAAGCGAGCTGTACTGGGATTCGCGATTGACGAATGGTTTCAGATGCCGGGAAACCCGCAGTGGAGAAAGGGCGGCGGAAGCAGGTACCAGCTAGGACCGCTCCCGCCCTTGCGCGACCCGATGACGCGCCGCCCCGGCGAGGGACCCATCGAACCTGAGGAGATCCGTGAGTTCCGAACGTCGTACGGTCGCGGCTTTTCCATCGACGGCACTGAACCAGTCGCCCGTAAGCTGATCCTGATGGCAGTGTACTTTGACGACGGGTCAGGCGAGGGCGACCAGCAGTTAATGGATGAGTTCCGCCGAGGGATTTCCTCGAGGGCCACGGAGTCGGCCCGCTGGTTGCCCAAGTTGATTGCAGTAAAGGAGTCGCCAGATATTAAGGCGGCTATGCATAAACTGCACGATGAACTTTTGGAGGCGACGTTCGTTGAAGAGAAAGCCAAGTTCGGCACGAGCGACTCGAGACCGATGGATCAGGGGCGATCGGTTCGAGATACGTTGGTGGGCAATCTCCGCGGCTACGCGAGGATGTCCGATCAAGTGCTGCCTCCTGCGATTGATCGTCTGATCGAGATGCTGCGCAGGGATGCCGCCGGTTTGGGCGCACAACAATAGCGGCGGGTATCTGGGCCCGCTCAATCGGCTTCGGTGGCCGGCGTTGCGGGAACTGAGAGCGCAACGCGTCGATTCTCCGGATACGCGGGCAGCAGCAGGATCAGCACGGCGGACGCCAGGGTGAGTCCGGAGAGGATCCCCAGCAGCGACGCGTAGGAACTCGTAACGTCGAAGACCTTGCCCATCAGCACCGGGCCGAGCGCGCCGGAGATGGCGTAAGCGGTCCAGGTAAGGCCGTAGAGCGTGGAGAAGGTGCGTAGGCCGAAATAGCGGGTAAGCAAGTAGGGAGTGACGTCAGCCTCGCCGCCGAGGCCGAAGCCGATGAGAGCAGCTGCGAGAAGAGCGCCGGCGGGACTCGATGCGGTGGTAAGCAGGTAGATGCCCGCGGCGACGCCGCAGAGCAGCAGAAATGACACGCGGGGGCCGTGAAAGCGGTCGAGGAGATGGCCGGTGATGATGCGGCCTGTGAGGCTCGCGGCACCGAGGACGGAGACGGCGAGGGCGGCCTGCTCGGGAGTGATGCCCCGGTCGGTGAGCATCGGGGAGAGGTGGGTGATGGCTCCGTTGACGGCCATGGAACTGAGAAAAAGCGTAGCGAACAGGAGCCAGAACGCGCGCGAGGCGAGTCCTTCACGCACCGTGCTGCCTTCGGCCGGGACCCGGCTGTCGAGCATGCTGGGATGCTCGCGGACGAAGAGGGCGGTTAGCGGGATGCCGAAGACGAGCACTGCCACGCCGAGCACCTGGTAGGCGAAGCGCCAGCCCTGGGTGTCGATCAGCCACTGCGCGAGCGGCGGGAAGACGATGGAGCCGGTGCCGGTTCCGGCGACGACCAGCGCAAGCGCGATGCCGCGCCGGTGCGTGAACCAGCTTGCGACGGCGCGCGAATAGCCCATCTGCGTGGTGCCGTTGCCGACGACGCCGATGACGAAGAAGACGGCGTAGAGATGCGTGAGGCTCGGAGAGAGGAAGGAGAGCGAGCCGAAGGCGAGTCCGAAAACGGCCATGCAGGTGAGCACGACGCGACGGGCGCCATAGCGGTCGAGGAGCCGTCCGAGGACAGGCGAGCAGACCGCGATGGTCATGGCGGCGATGCCGAAAGCGCGGGAGACGCTCTCGCGGCTCCAGCCGAATTCGGTTGTCAGAGGCTTCAAGAAGACGCCGAAGGTGAAGACGACCAGCGAGCCGAAGCTCACCATGACCCCGCAGAAGGCCGCCATGACAACCAGCCATCCGGGAGAAATGCGGTCGCTGAGCCGCGGTTGACCCGGGGCGCTATTCTGCGCCATATCGATGCATCCCCATGCCTATGTCCTTCGTGACAGTGTACTCAGGCCGGGAATGCGTTGGGCGGGACCCGGAGGCTCCGCCCGAAATCACGCGTAAATGCCACGCAGTTTGATGGCGAAAGCGACGCGGTCCAGCGCCAACATGTAGGCGGCGGTCCGGTTGTTGACGCCGTGCTGTTCGGCGTAGGAGACGACGTCGCGGAAGGAGTTCACCATGATCTCCTCGAGGCGGCCGTTGACGAGCTGCTCGTTCCAAAAGTAGCCCTGGCGGTCCTGTACCCATTCGAAGTACGAGACAGTGACGCCGCCGGCGTTGGCAAGGATGTCGGGTAGAACGAAGACGCCCTTTTCCTCGAGGATGCGGTCGGCGGCGGCGGTCGTCGGGCCGTTGGCACCTTCGCAGAGGATCTTCGCCCGGATCTTGTGGGCGTTCTGCGAGTTGATGACGTTCTCTTTGGCCGCGGGGACCAGGACGTCGCAATCGAGGAACATGGCCTCGTTGCGGTCGATGGGTTCGCCGCCGGCAAATTCGGTGATGGAGCCTGTCTCCTTGCGGTGCGCTTCGAGGGCGGCGATGTCGAGGCCTTCGGCGTTATAGACGGCGCCATCCCATTCGATGACGGCGATGATCTTCATGCCCGCCTTCTGCATGAGCTTGGCGGCCTTGCCGCCGACGTTGCCGAAGCCCTGAACGACGACCCGCGTCTGGGAGGGCTCCATGTGGAACTTGCGCAGCGCCTGGAGAGTGACGAAGAGGCAGCCCCGGCCGGTGGCTTCAGTCCGCCCGCGCGAGCCGCCGAGGTTGAGCGGCTTGCCCGTGACGACGGCGTTCACCGTGGTGCGCTTGTGCATGGAGTAGGTGTCCATGATCCACGCCATGGTCTGCTCGTTCGTGTTCATGTCGGGCGCGGGGACGTCGCGCTCCGGGCCGATGATGTCAACCAGTTCGGCAGTGTAGCGGCGCGTGATGCGTTCGAGTTCGCCCTGGGAGAGGACAGTGGGGTCGCAGATGACGCCGCCCTTGCCGCCGCCGAAGGGGATGTCGACGACGGCGCACTTCCAGGTCATCCACGATGACAGGGCGCGAACTTCGTCGAGGGTAACATCCGGGGCGAAGCGGATCCCGCCCTTGGCCGGTCCGCGGGCCAGCGAGTGTTGCACGCGGTAGCCGGTGAAGACTTCAATGCGGCCGTCGTCCAACTGCACCGGAATGTAAACGGTGACCTCCAACGTCGGGGTGCGCAGGATCTTGGTGATGCCTTCATCCAGACCGAGGCGCGTGGCCGCTTCATCAAATCGAGCCTCCGCGGCAAGCCAGGGGTTGAACTCTTTGTCGAGCTGGGCTTGCAGACGCGGATCGGCAGTTTCGAGGATCATGGTGAGACCTCCGCAGCCATTATCTCCATCGGTTGTGCGGGCGGCAAGCGGGGACCGGACCTCGTTATCCTGAATAAACATGTCGACCATTGATGTAACTCGACGGACGGTGTTGCTGGCGGCTCTTCCCTTTGCGCTTCAAGCGGAAACGAAGACCACCACACTGGCGGGGGTGCGATTCCGGACGATTCGGAATGGAAAGTCGAACCGGAGCTATCTGCTGATCCACGGCAATGAACGGACGGCACGCGAGGTGCTGGAATCGCACATGCGGACGGCGCAAGGGAAGGCGCACATGGTGACGGGATTCGAGCGGATGGTGCGCGTGCGGGGATTGCTGTTGGATCCGAACCGGATGTTCTCGCGTGTGGGTGCTAAACGGAGTTTCAAGAGGCTGAATCCGGGCGCAGGCGAGGCGAAGATTCAGGGCGCTCTGCGGTGGCTGGACGGAGCACGGCCGGCGCTGATCAATGCGCTGTTGCCGCCGCCGGGAGGACTGATCATCGCACTGCATAACAACAGCGAGGGGTATTCGCTGGAGGACGAAGTCGGGTTGAGCGAGAGCGTGCATCTGCCGGCGCGCGGGGTACCGAACGACTTCATGCTGACGACGTCGGCGGCCGACTTCGAAATGCTGTCCAATTCGCCCTTCAATGTCGTGCTGCAGAGCGCGGTGCTGCCCGACGATGACGGTTCGTTGTCGCGCCTGGCGGCGTCGCGAGGCGTGCGGTACGTGAACATCGAGGCGTACATCGGGCGGCGGGCCGAGCAGGAGGCGATGCTCGAGTGGGTGGAGAAAAACCTGCCGTGATAGAATCCGGAACTTCGTATGCGCGAATACTCACTGACCGCTCAACTGATTGCTGAATTCGTGGGCACAATGCTCATCCTGCTGTTTGGCGCCGGGGTTGTGGCGATGATCGTGCTGTTCGGCACGGGCGCGGCGGGCGAGGTAGTGAACGGCGGCTACACCAACATTACGCTCGGTTGGGGGCTGGGCGTGACGTTCGGCGTGTACGCGTCGGCGAAGGTGAGCGGAGCGCATTTGAATCCGGCGGTGACGCTTGCTCTGGCAGTGTTCCGGGGATTTCCGTGGAGCAAGGTGGTGCCATACTGCGTCGCGCAGACGGCGGGTGCCTTCGCTGGAGCCGCGCTGGTGTTTCTGAATTACCGGCCTGCATTCGAGCGGTTCGATCCGGCGCTCGAGAAGACGGCGAAGATATTCACGACTTTTCCCACCTTCCCTGCCCTGCCGGCGGCGGGATTCATAGACCAGGTGCTGGGGACGGCCCTGCTTCTGTTCCTGATCTTCGCGGTGACGGATGAACTCAACATGCCGGTATCGGCGAACCTGGCCCCCGTCGTGATCGGTCTGATTGTCGTGGCGATCGGCATCAGTTTCGGTGCGCTGCATGGGTATGCCATCAATCCGGCGAGAGATCTCGGGCCGCGTGTCTTTGTGGTGTTGGCCGGGTTCAAGAACAACGGGCTGACAGACGGAAGCGGCGTCTGGTGGGTGCCGATCGCGGCTCCTCTCCTGGGCGGAGTGCTGGGCGGCGGATTGTACGACTTAACGGTGCGGCGTTACCTGGCGCGGGAATAAGCCGGGACAGCCAATAGCTCAGTGCGTCATCGCATAGATGACGTAGTTGACTCCGAGGCGGTAGGCCATCGAGGCGTACTTCTCGGGATATTCGGGCAGGTCCGCCCACTCCCAGGCATCGCCGAGATCCATGTTGTGGCAGATGGCGATGACGACGCGGCCCTGTGGGTCCAGGACGCCGCGCCAGTGGGGGACAACGCCCCCTCGCTCGTAGCCGGGGCCATGCACGACATTGAGTCCAGGCACTTGAATGCGCTCGGTGAGATCGTAAACGGTGTGGAACAGAGGGCTGCCGTCCTCGAGTTCAACGACGGGGGCATCGGGGTAGATCTGGCGGACGCCGGCCATGAAGCGGGCCCATTCCTCTTCATTGTGGAAGTCATCCACGAGGAGGAAGCCGCCGCGGTCGAAATACCCACGGAGGCGGCGCGCCTGGTCCGGTGAGACAACCCAGTCCCCGACAGAGACCGCGAACATGAACGGGTAATCGTACATTTCGTCGCTGTCGATGTCGAGGACCTGCTCGATGGAGCGGGCGTGGACACGCGTGAGGCGTCTCAGTCCGACGATGAACTGGCGATCGGATTTGTTCAGATCGATGCCCCAGCGGGCGTAACCGCGGCCTCGAAAGAAGGAGCGGTACCGAAGCCGGCCAAAGATGAACTCGGTCTTTTCCCAGGCATCGGGCGGGTCGTCGATGGGGTCCTGCATCTCGTGCTCATACTGGGCCCAGCGGTTGCCGCGATGCGTGAGTTGGGAGTACGCCGCAAAGGCGGCGAGTCCCAGGAGAGACAGCACAAGAGCGGCGGTCCCAGACGCCTTCATGGGTCGATTTTACGCCCACTTGGGTTAGACTGTTCCAATCGACGGCGAGACGAGGGGGGAACGATGGCGTCGAAACTAGTCAATCTCAAGCGGACTCTGGCGTGGAAAGATTTTGGCGCGCCAAAGCCGGGGGCGGATCCCGCACCGGGTGTGATCGCGACCGCGGCGCAAGTGCGCGCTACACACGCGCACACTATGAACGGCGAAGTGGTGCCGGGATCGAAACCGCAGCAGTTCCGGCTGAAGGACAGCGTAACCGTCACGGTAACGCTCCTGTCGAACGAGATGTTCGTCAACGCATGGGTGCTGCGCCAACCAAAGGATTTTCAAGACAAGATCCTGCACCATGAGCAGGGCCACTATGACCTGGTGGCGCTATTCTGCCGGGATCTGTTCATCGACCTGATGGCGATAAAGGACCAAACTTTTTCGAACGGGTCCGCCCTGAAGAGCGCCGTTGATGCGGTCTTCAAGGTCTACGACCCGATGATCAAGGCGGTCCACAAGCCATACGACGACGACACCAAGCACGGCCGCGACGATGCGAAGCAGAAGAAGTGGGACGGGATCATTCAGAAGGCGTTCACAACGCCGCGTAGTCCTGCCGTGACGGCGCCGGATGGGACGGCGTACAAAATGCCATTGGCGGACTGCCTGAAGTCGGCGGGGGTGAAGATCTGAGGCGCTTCATCAGGGCACGGGCGGCCGCATCATTCGTTGCAGGAACAGGCCCACGAATCGCGCGCCATCGACACTCTCGGGATATGCTGCGTTCGGCTTGACCTTGGGGAAATCGACGAGGACGAATCGATCGCCACGCCATTCGGTGCGTTCCTTGGTCAGGCCTTGGTTGGTGACCGTCGCGCCGTAAGAGAACTCGCCCTTCGTCTCTACCGCAACCTGAATGGGCGTGACTTTCTTTGCGATGCGGGGATCGATAGCGATCCCGACCGCAAGCGCATCATGGACGGCCGCTCCCCCACGTCCAAACCTCTCAGAGAAAGTGAGGTAGGGATCGGCGATGGCGCCGACGAACTTCGCAACGGGATCCGCGCTCGCCTTCAAACGTCCGGCATCTGACCTGGTCACTCGCGCCTGAGCGCAGGCAGTGAGGTCGACCATCAGAATCGGAATGCCTGATTCGAAGACGATCTTCGCGGCTTCGGCATCCTGGTGAATATTGGCTTCGGCCGCCGGGGTGGCATTTCCTGCCCCGACGCTTCCGCCCATCAAGATGATCTCCCGCGTCTTTTCGGCGAGGTCGGGATACTGGAGCAGCGCCATGGCAATGTTCGTCAACGGGCCGACGGGCACGAGGGTGACATGGCCGGGATTGGCCCGGATCACGTCGCGGATGACCTCGACCGCGTGGCGGCGGTCTGGCGTGGCCTTCGGCTCGGGCAGGACCACGCCGCCGAGACCGTTCTCGCCGTGAATCGCCTCGGCGGTGGAGAGCGTACGCAGCATGGGCCGCCCAGCTCCCTTGGCGACGATCACATCCGTCCGCCCGGCGAGTTCGACCAGCTTCAGAGCATTCGTGGTGCCGAGTTCGACGGGGACGTTGCCGGCGACCACCGTCACGGCCTCCACCTTCAGTTCCGGCGAGCGCAGGGCGAGCAGGATTGCCATGGCATCGTCGATTCCCGGATCTGTATCGAGGATGATCCGCCGTGGTGACTCAGGACTAGGAGTAGGACGCGTCGGGGATACACCCTGTGCCCAGGAGACCCACGCCACAAGCAATATTGCCCAGAACCGCATTGCGCACTTATACCATACGCGGCGAAATTCAAATCCCTCGGGACATCCAATCGATTGTCGGGTAGTATCTGGTAAACAGGGAGAAGAGGTAGGCGGCACCCGCTTTCATCGAACGGACCG
This sequence comes from Bryobacteraceae bacterium, assembly GCA_050789245.1. Classification (GTDB taxonomy): domain Bacteria; phylum Acidobacteriota; class Terriglobia; order Bryobacterales; family Bryobacteraceae; genus PNKE01. Next base: position 17,559 of record JBOZRR010000006.1, read on the forward strand.
TCACCCGGACATCGAAGGTAGCCGCTCGCGATGCTCAAGCTGCTGGCGTGTCTCGATTCGGATGAGATGGCGGAGTCCCGCCGGCGGGAGTTGGACATCTCTCGTGGAGTGGCCGCGGAGCTAGGGCTCTCGGCCCTGGATGCGGCGGCACGTGGGCGCTACGAGTACCGAGGCCGTCTCGTGGACTGGCACCTCGAAGTTCAGGCCGCGATTGACGGGAAAGTGAGTATTCCTCCAGGTGCTCCGCTGCCCGAGCCGGCTCCAGTGGGATTTGAGGAGACGCGGGTCCAGGTGGCGAATCAGACCACGCTGCAGGCAGCGCGGCGCCTGGTGGACGCCGGATTGAAGACCGTCGCGCTAAACTTCGCGAACGGGGTGCAGCCGGGCGGCGGGTTCCTGGTAGGCGCCCGGGCGCAGGAAGAAGTGCTGTGCCGGTCCAGCGCTCTCTATGACACTCTGGCCGGCGATTCGATGTATCTCGCGCACAACCGGCGGCAGCGGGCCGACTCGACCGACTGGGCGATCTACTCGCGCGGAGTGCCTGTCTTCCGAACGGATGACGGCAACGAGTTGGAACAGCCGTGGCTGCTGAGCTTCATCACGTGCGCGGCGCCAGTCGCGGTGTCTGTCGGGCAGCCCGAGGCGGGCGATCTATTAAGCCGGAGGATCCGCAGGGTGCTAGCGATTGCCCGGGCATACCAGCACCCCGCCGTTGTGTTGGGCGCATGGGGCTGCGGAGCGTTCGGGAACGATCCCGCGCGCACGGCCGAGGACTTCCGGCACGCCCTGGAGACGGAGTTCGAAGGCGCCTTTTCCGATGTGATCTTCGCCATCACGGACTGGTCGCCGGAACGTAAATTCCTGGGACCGTTCCGAGACGTCTTCTCAGGGGATGGGAGCTAAGCCTGAGGCTTGCGCCCAACCTTGACGGAGCGTAATGTCGCGGGCATGGAACCAAATACTCAGACGTTCAGAGCTGAATACCTTGAAGAGCTGGAGGTCGCGCGAGCGCAGTTGCTGGCGCTGGCGGAGGCGGTTCCCGAGGATCGATTTGGATGGCGGCCGGCGGAGGGGACGCGCGCGTTTTCGGCGGTGCTGGTCCACATCGCGGCCGTGAACTTCGGACTGCTGTGTCTGGCAGGGTGGCGCGGCGATCACAGCATCTACGAGACGCCCGGAGACCTGAAAGCGATGGTTCAAAGGAACGTCGAATTGGAGAAGACTGTGACGACGAAGCGCGATGCGGTCGATCTGCTGAAACGTTCTTTCCAGGCGGTGCTGGATTCGTATACCGAGGCGGGTGGGGAGAGGATGGTCGACTTTGCGGGCCGGCAGACCACCGCTCGACGGCTGTACTTGAGGATGCTGGCGCACAGCCACGAGCACATGGGTCAGGCGGTGGCCTATGTCAGGATGAGCGGCATGACAGTGCCGTGGCCCGATCCCCTAAAGGAGTTCGTTTAGTCAATCCGAAACCGGATGACGGCCGCAGGCAGGCCGCTGGGGGCTGCCGGCGCTTGAACGACGGTGTTATCGCGCTGGCGGAGCGTAGACGTGGCGCCGAGGGCGGACGGCTTCCCGGCGGCGGGTTCACCAGGAACAAGCGAGATCTCAAGCGTGCGGTCTCCAGGTTCCTGAACTGGCAGATGGAAGGTGAGCGCCTTGCCGGGCTGGATGGGCGCAGGCGGAGTGAACGCAGGCCGGATGGCGATGCGGCCGGCGACAGTCGATTCAACCGTGACACGAAGCGGCGTATCCCGTGAGATGGATGCCCCCGGGGTGACGGGACGCCACTGGCCTTCGGCGTCGCGCACCTGAAGGATGGCGGTGACGGGCGAAGCGGCTTCTCGGAAGGCCATGGTTTGTACCGCGACAGCTTCGGCGGCGACGGCCTTGGATCGGGCTGGAGCGGGGGCTGGGGCGGCGGCGACAACAACCGCATCCGCGACAGCCGATTCAGCCTTTTCCTGACTCTGGCCGGCAGCGGCGCGGAGTTCGTTTTCGTCATTTTCCGTCCGGGCCGCGACGGCAGCCGGAGGCGGCGGCGGGGGGACGGGTTGCGAGCGATCCCGGAGAACGGAGGCAGGTGCTTGATCCTTGGTGGCCAACTCTGTTATTTTCGCCTTTTGTTCTTCAACGGCCGGCGCCGGTCGATTAGCGACAGTGAGTTGCGGCTGGGGTTCAGGCGCCGGCCGCCGTACGATGACAACCGCGAGCACAGCGCAGGCCGCCAGCGCGGCGAAAGCGGCCGGCCAAGGCGTCCGCCAGAATGACCGGCGCATTTCGGGCGGCGCGACCGGCAGTGCCAGCGCGGCGCGGCGGACGGCGGGGTCCTCGAACGCGGTGCGGAGTTCGTCCTCCTCGAACAGTTCCTCGAAGAGCACCTGATCTTCCAGCGCGGCGGTGAAGAGCGCATCGCGCTCGTCGTCGGTGATCTGGCCCGAGGAGTAAAGGGCGAGGAGGCGGTCGATTTCGGGGCGAGTCATGAGGCGCCTCCTTCCTTCGAATCTTCGTCAGGCGGGGCGTTGAACGCGGCAATCAATTCCCGGCGGCAGCGCAAGTCCCAGGTGTAAATGGTGTTGATGGAGGCCACGTCGAAGTGGCGCCGGATGTCTTCGAAGCTGCGGCCTGCGAGCTTCATGCGCAGGATCTGGCGGCAGCGCTCGCCGAGGTCATCGAGAGCCGCCAGCAGCCGGGTGCGCTGCTCTCGCCGGAGCGTCTCGGTTTCAGGGTCTGCGGCGGGATCGGCGAGGGGCAGATCGTCGATGAGAATAGAACGCGAATCTCCGTGCCTGGCAGACTTCCGGTAAGAGGCAGCCAGTTTGAAGCGCAGAATCTGAAAGGCCAGCGGCACAAGCTGGTCGAGCGCCGCGACATGCGGGTATTTCTCGTGAATGACCAGCAGCGTTTCCTGGGCCATGTCTTCGGCGGCCTCTCTCTGTAAACGGGATGCCGCGAAAGCGAGAATCCTTTCACGCAAGAGTCCGAGGATGTCGTCCCGCTCCAAACGCGGCTTCCCTGCCCTTTCGAGAATTAGAGTACGATAAGCGCGTTCAGGAGTGCATGTTAGAGTTGAGAAGACTGCCATGTCCGCTGCTCCATCCAAGGATTCGCTCAAACAACGCGGCATCCGGCTGACGCGCCAGCGGCAACTGCTGCTGGATCTGATCGACCAGTCGGGTGCGCATCTGGACGCCGAGAGCCTGTACCAGATGGCCCAGAAGAAGGACCCGAAGCTCAACCGGGTGACAGTCTACCGGACGCTTAAGCTGTTGAAAGAAGGCGGCCTGGTGGATGAGCTGGACCTGATGCACTACGGCGGGGACCAGCACTACTACGAGACGCGGACCAAGCAGGAGCACGCCCACATCGTCTGCCTGCGCTGCGGCAAGGTGGAGGAGTATTTCGGCGAGCCGCTCCACCGGCTGCGCCGCCAGGTGGAGAGCACACTGGGCTTCCAGATTCTGGTGGCCAGGACGGAGATCGGCGGATACTGCTCGCACTGCCAGGTGCTGCGCTCGCAGGAGATCGACCAGGCACGGGAACTGCCGAACGAGCCCGAGACCGAACTCGCGGCTAAGAAGCACAAAAGCTGAAACTTCCGCGCGCCGCGCGTCATCTGACGGCTTGATTGTGGATGATTCGGCGCCTTTTCCCGGTGTTACAATAGTGGTTCAGCGATGAAGCGCCTGATCTTCTGGGATTTCCCCCGCGCGAGCTGGCAATACGACGTCGTAGTTGCGCTCATTCTCGCTTTTATCTTCCTCACCCCCCGGGATATCTTCCGTGACCAGCCCCGTGCCGCAAGCGTGGTTCGCCTGCCGGCCGAGCACGGCCAGAATGTGTTCTGGATCGAGGCGGATCTGCTGGCGGGCAAGCAGGACGACGCGCTGCGATCGGCGGCCGAGGAACTGGTCCGGAAGAGCACAGGCAAGGCCGCGCGTGTGACGCGGGTGGAAGCCATCCACAATTCCGAGCAGGAGACGCAGGGGTACATGGCGTACCTGAAGCCCTGATCGGGAGCATCTTACCTTTCGTGATGATCCAACGACACATTCTGACTGGGCTCTGCCTGACTGTTTTGGCAACGGGCGTGCATGCACAAAGCTTGGAAGCAACATTGGCCCGAATGGACAAGGGAGCTGCCGGTTTTCGCGGGATCACCGCCAAATTGAGGCAGGTTTCGCATACCGCGATCATCAACGACACGACCGAAGAGAGTGGCACGATTACCCTCTACCGGCCGAAGCCGAAGGATTTGCGAATGTTGGTGGAATTCACCAAACCCGACGTCCGTGCCGTGACGTACGCGAACCGCAAGGCGCAGATCTACTACCCGAAGCTCAATGTGGTGCAGGAGTACGACCTGGGCAAGCAGAGCTCACTGATCGACCAATTCCTGCTGCTGGGATTCGGAACGCCCGGTTCCGACTTGAGGAAAAATTACCAGGTCGCCTACGGGGGCGGCGAAACAGTGAATGGCGTGAAGACCGACCGCCTGGAGCTGACGCCGCTCGCCAAAGAGGCCCTGAACCACATCCGCAAGATTGAAGTCTGGGTTGCCGACAACGGACAACCCGTTCAGCAGAAGATTCACCAGCCGTCCAAGGATTACCGGTTGATCTCATATACTGACCTGAAGGTCAACCCGCCGCTCGACGACAATTCGGTGAAGCTTCAGCTCCCCAAAGGCGTGAAAAAGGAGACGCCGCAGAAGTAAGAGATGTCGACCCCCACCACCAGCGCACCGCAGAAGAAACGGAGCGGGCAGCGGCTGGCATTCCTGGACTGGGCACGCGGAAGCGTCGCGCTGGTCATGCTTCAGGGTCATGTGACCCATTCCTTCATGCGGGACGATCTGCGGCAGGAGTCTCCCTACATCCTGTCCCAGTTCATCGGCGGCATGACTCCGGCGGTCTTCCTGTTCCTGACCGGGGTGACGCTCGGCTTCCTCATGGACTCGCGGCAGAAGGCGGGCCAGGCGGCCGGGTTGCGGGTACTGGAGGCGTTCAAGCGCGCGGGCTACCTGCTGGGGCTCGCCTTCCTGTTCCGGTTCCAGATGTGGGCTTTTTCGCTGGGCAATAGCTCTTGGACGGACATCTTCAAGGTTGACATTCTGAACGCCATGGCGCTGGCCATCGCAGTGCTGGCTCCGCTGGCGGTCTTCGAAACGCGCGACCGCATCCGGTTCGGCCTGATCACCGGACTGTTCATCACGTGCGCGGCGCCGGTGATTTCGAGCATCGGCTTCAACTGGCTGAACCCGTTTGTCCGCAGTTACTTCGTTCCCGACCATAACTACTTCAGCTTCTTCCCATGGGCAGCCTTCGTCGCTTTCGGATTGAGCGCCGGATCGATCCTGCGGCTCGCGAAGGAAGAGGACTACATGAAGGTGATGCAGTGGGGCGCGATGTTCGGCATCGCCCTGGTGGTGGGCGCACGGTACTTCGCCAACCTGCCGTACTCGATGTATTCAAACGCCGACTTCTGGCTGAATAGCCCGGCGCTGGTTCTCATCAAGCTGGGCGTCATCTACATGCTGCTGTCCTTCGCCTACCTGTGGACGCGCTTCATCAACCCGGACCGCTGGAGTTTCGTCCGGCAGTTGGGCACAACCTCGCTGCTGGTCTACTGGGTTCACACGGAGTTGGTCTACGGGAGCTGGTTCTGGTGGTGGAAGAACTCGCTGACGGCTGCGGAGTGCGCATTGGCGGCTGCCGGGATCATCGCACTGATGATTCTGCTCTCGGTGGCGCGTACCGGCTGGAAGGGCCGTCCAGGCCTGCACATCCAGTTGAAACAGCAGTGGCGCCAGTGGCGCACCGTGCCGGTGCCCGCGGGCGACTGAAGCCGCCTTTACTCTTCAGCAGCCAGTTTGTTCAGGGCCGGGCGCTCTGCCCCCGAATACCGCATATAGGGCCCCAGAGAGCCATTCGGCAGGGTGGTCGACCGGTCGCTGAATGTCTGGATAAGCTGGCGCGGCGTGAGTTCCAGTGCGCCGGTGAGATCCGCTCCCCGCAAGTCCGAACCGAACAGCGAGGCCCCGCTGAATCGAGCGCCTCGAAGAACGCTGCCCGCGAACCGGCAGCCCCGCAGGTCGGCGTCACGAAAATCGGCGTCCCGCAGGTCACAGTTCGAGAAGGTCACGCCCTGCAGGCGCGTCCCCCGGAAGCGTGAAGCGCGCAGCCGCACCGAGCTGAAATCGCAGTTCTCGATCAACGCCGAAGTGAAGACCGCCTGCGATGCCGAGACATCCTGCACGCGGCAGAATCGCAGCCTGGCACGATAGAACAGCGCCGCCTCCAATTCGGCGCCCGTGAACCGGCATTCGAACAGGGCAGCGTGGTGGAAGGCGGCCTGCTCCAGCCGCGTCGCGTCGAACTGGCAGCCAGTGAGAATCGCCTCCTGCCAGCGCGAGCCCGGCGCCCGGGCCTGGTCGAAGCTCACCGAGTCCAGGCGGCTCTCACAGAACGAGGTTCCCGATAGGCTGGCGGACTGAAACCGGCAGGACGCCCAGACGCTTCGCGCCAGGTCTGCGCCACCGAACTGGGCGAAGGAGAACTCACAGCGGGCAACCTCCGCGCCGCGCCAGCAGGAGCCGTTGAACCGGCCGTCCGGGCACAGGACATTCTTCAGCACAACCTCTTCGAGAGAGGCCTGCTCGAGACGGACACCTTCGGCATCGATTCCATCGAGGATGGCGCGGCTTCCCCCATCGACGCCCTCAAGCCAGAGCCGGTGCAGAGCCAGTGCCCGGCGGAGCGTTTCGCGGCCGTCGTCGAGCGCGGCGGTGATCGGTTGGAGCCCCATCGTGGGGCTTATCGGCACTCCGAAGGCAAGTTTGAGGCGGCTAGACGCTGACCACCGGGCAGGCCGACTGCCGGATGATCGAGTAGGCATTTGCCCGAAGCCTTCCGAAGACCCCGGCGGCTGAGCCGCGGCCGATAACCAGCAGCCCTGCCTCCTGCTCCTTGGCCAGTTCGCAGACCACCGTGGCCGCGTCGCCAGAATCGATGTAGACCGGAGCGTCCGTCCCGAGACGCTGTTGGAGCGCGGTGATCTCGTCCCTCACCTGCACTTCGATGTGCTTGCGCCAGTCCGGGTCGAAGTACTCGCCCGCCTGCCCTTCCAGGTTCGGCGTGGCATGCACAATCGAGAGATTCGCCCCGATCCCATCGGCGAAGCGGGCGGCCCACATCAAAGTACGCTCGCTCTGCGGGCCGAGGTCGATGGCGGCGACGACGTTCCGGAAGTGGATCTGGTCGCACGACTGCGCCTCAAGGTGGACGCCGGTGCACACCGGGCAATCGGCATCGTGGAGCACTTTAGCCGTGACGGAGCCCAAAATGAACCTGCGGAATGGCCCATAGCCGTGCGTGGGCAGGACGATCAGTCCGCAGCCGCGCTCGTGGGCCTCCTGCACGATGCAGGTGGCCGGGTCGCCTTCAATCAGGACTCGAGTGGCGACGGTGGCCGGTAGTTCCTCTGCAAGAAACAGGTCCAGATCCTTCTGCGCCTGCGCGGCCCGGTTGCGGAACAACTCATCGAGCACCGAGCCCCCCACTTCCATCGCGCCGAACTCGTAGTGCGGCGGCGGCAGGACGTGGAGCAGCGTGATGCGGCTGCCAAAGAGTTTATGAAGCGCTTCGGCGTACCGTGCCGCGCCTGAGCTGCGCTCGGAGAAATCGATCGGAACCAGAATATGGCTCAGCGGCATGTCGGCACCTCCCGACTCTTACCTACTCCAAAGCGCAGGCTCAGGGCAAGGGGCTTAGTGCGATCCCCCGCCCACGGCCGCTGCGGCGGCCAGCCCGAGATCCGTCAGAACCTTTGGGTTGTCCTCTTCCATGGCGAGGAGCGTATGGCAGGTGTTGCAGTCCTGCGTGATGGTGCGCTCGCCCTTGGATGCCGGACGCTCGTCGTGGCAGCGGAAACAGCCGTTGAAATCGGTATGCCCGATATTGTTCGGATACGTCGACCACTTCACCTGCATCTCCGGGAAGACGTTCCGCGCATAGGCGGCCATCAGCGCCTTGGCGCTGCGTTCGATGTCGGACTTGCGGGCGGCATAGAGATCGGGGTGATTCTTCTGGTAGTAGGCGAGCAGACGCGCGGGAATCTCCTTCTCGCTCGCCTCGGTGGTCGGGTAGTTGGCCTGAAGGATCTCCATGCCGGCCTTCTTGATGAAGGGCAGCGTGCCGTCGATGCTGCCGTCGGTGATGGAGCGGTCGATGGCGCGGTTCGGCAGTTCGAAGGTGTGCGACGGCCGGTTGTGGCAGTCCATGCAGTCCATCGTGCGAACGGAGAGATTGCCGGGGCCATCGGCGGTGTAACCTTCGGCCTTGTATGTGCGCAATTCCCCGCCCTTCTTGTATTCGACCCACGGGATCTTCTGGCGCTGCTCGTCGGAGTGGGCGTACCGCATCTCGACGCCGGGGCCCATGTGCGCGCCGTGGATGCCGCGGTAGCCGTTGCCGCCGCCGATGTGCATCAGCAGGACGCTCTTCGCGTTCGTGTTCTTCTCGTCTTCAGAGTACGTGTTGATGATGCGGACGCGGTCTCCGCCGTACTTCTGCGGCCAGTGGCAGACTTCGCAGGTTTCGCGCGCCGGACGCAGGTTATGGACGGGCGTCGGGATGGGCCGCGGATACAGGTTGAGGCTGACCGAAATCACCTGCCACGAGCCGGAGATCTTGCTCTTCACGAACCAGTTCGCGCCGGGGCCGATATGGCAGCTCACGCAATCCACCCGTGAGTGAGGCGAATTCTGATACGCCGTGAATTCCGGTTTCATAACGACGTGGCACGTCTGCCCGCAGAAGCTGACCGACTCCATGTAGTGCACGGCGCGATAGGTCAACTGGCCGCCGATGATCAGGTTCAGGACCGTCGTGATGCCGAGGAACATCAGCAGCCTGCGAAACCGGGCATTGCCGAGATCGAGAGGCGGGAAGACCTGCGGCACCTGGTCCGGGTGGCGCTTGCGGAACCACCAGATGCCGAGAGGAATCAGCGCCAGTCCGGCGAAGAAGACCCCCGGCAGCACCATGAACTGCAGAATGCCGAGATACGGGTCCCTGGCCGAGCCGCGGATCATGGTCGGCAGCAGAAACACCCATAGAATGCCCGCCGTGGTTACCAACACCACGCCGACCAGGCTGATCAGGTTGCTGCCAAGGTAGATGACGGGCTTAAGCCAGTCGCTGAACTTGCTCATTCTTCCTCCCAGGGGACCGTCAGGCGGTCAGTCACCGCTCTTCTCCCCTGTTTCTGGGTGTGCATGCCCGCCCTCAAACTGGCGAGGACTATAGCCGGTGATCCAGGCGGGATCCATCGGATATACTTCGGGATCAAGGATAACAGAGTAGAAGTGCCAGACGAGAATGGCTAGCGTGGCCAGAACTGCTTCGTAGTAGTGCACCGTGCGCGAGAGGTCCATCCAGACCTTCGGCAGGAATTTCAACGTCCAATTGTTGGCCCAGAGTAGTGCCCCGGTAACGGCCATGACGGCCGTGCCCCACACCAGGGCCCAGTACTCGGCCTTCTCGATGTAGCTGTGAGGCGAGATGTGAGGCCGCTTCTTGCGCAGCCCCAGCCGCCACAACGTACCCTCCACCATTTCGCGCAAATCCGAGTAGCGCGGGATCAATTCCAGCCAGTGCTCGCGGAGGCGGCGGTTCACGATGATCGTGACGAAATGGATCACGCCCGTGACGACAAGAATGACGCCGGCCGTCCGGTGGACCGTGCCGCGAACCGGGAAGTTCCGCTCCCAGTGCAGCATCGGACGCGACCACCACTCGTCGGGATAGTGCAGCGCGAAGCCCGTGTAAGCCAGCGTGATGAAACTGGCCGCCAGCAGGAAGTGGAGGATCCGCTCCATGCGGTGCATACGGAACGTCGGTTCCACCGGCTTCAGCATCCAAGTCGGCATGGCCATGCCTCGGAAGCGCATCGCGTACATCTTGCGGCAGTAGTCGCCGAGGTGGTGGATGGCCATAAAGCCGATGGTGCCGGGGATCAGCAGCAAGTAGAAAATCTGAGCGTAGCGGATCAGCTCCGGACGGTCTTTCGCGCTGACCTCATGCACGCGGCCGAGCGAGAACTTAGTGCCGGCGCCGGGATGGCAAGAGCCGCAGGTCTTGGCGATGTTGCTGGGGTGGATAGATGAGCGCTTGTCGGTGGAGGGCAGAATGGTGTGATAGCCGTGGCAGCTCGCGCAGTCCGCGACGCTTTGCTGGCCGGAACGCAAGGCCAGTCCGTGAAAGCTGTCCTTGAAGGTCACCACCTGGTTGGTATTCAGGCCGAAACGCTGCATCAGCTTCAAGTCGCCATGGCAGCGGCCACAGGTATCGGGGATATGCGCGGAACTGACGGTGGAACTGGGGCGCGAAGGGCTGTCGATGCTATGGGCGCTGTGGCAATCCGTGCAGACTGGCGCTTCACGCAGGCCGCGTTCGAAGTCTTTCCCGTGGATGCTGGTCTTGAACTCGGTGAGTTCCTTGTCGTGGCACATGCCGCAGGTTTCAGGCACGGAGTGGCGGAATTCGGGGTTCTTGGCCACTTTGATTTCGTGCGATTCGCCGTGGCAGAAAGCGCAGTTCGGCGCGCCTTCATTGCCGCTGCGGACCTCACGGGCATGAACGCTGCGGTCATACTCGCCGACGATCGCCTGGTGGCAATTCGAGCACGCCGGCTTCGGCAGTTTCTCAGGGTGCGGGTACGCTTCGTGTTTGGGGTGACAGGAGGAACAGGCGACGCCGGTATGCGCCGATTTGGAGACCTTCTCGCGGACCTCGTGGCAGTCGGCGCAGACCGAATCCGGCGCAGGCGTCTGGGCGGCACCGGGTGTCCAGGCCAGCACCGCCGCGAACAATAGCAAGATCAACCGCATGAGAGTTCCGATCCTCACGTCCACTTCCTTCCGCCGGAGGGGAAGACCGGTACCGCTCATGGGTCCACTCCGGCTGTAGCAACCGCCGGGGCGCCCCACCGCGGGGCGCCCCTTTTTATATCAAACCCGCCTTTGTGGATTCATTCCAGAGCTGCATGGCGTACATGGCGGCCAGGCAGATCCCGGTGAGGACCAGGACGATGGTGAGGATCTTGCCCCACTTGTCGAGGGCATCCAGCCTCTTGGCAACTTCCACCTGGTGGCTGACTGCTTCAGTGCCGCCGCTGAGGTGCACCATGTCGTCTTCCTGCCCCGAGATACTTCGGCGGCGGAACGCAAGCCCCATGACAATGACGGCCAGAACTCCCCATGCGATCGCAAATGGCAGCAGGTTGGTCATGTTTCGTTCTCCTTTGCTCGAATCCCCGTTAATCCATTTCCTTGTTATCGACGAGGGCGTCGTCTTCCCTGGGCGGCGCCGTTTGCCCGGCGTGCTTTTGCCGGCAGGAGCCGGCTCGCAGACAGGCGGCGAGGATAGCCAGCACGGCTGTGTTCAGCGGATCCTCTTCCGAGATCACCGAGCTAACGCCGGCGTCCCAGGCGTACTTCAATGTGCCGGCATCGCCGCGCGAGATCAGGACCACTCGCTCGGGATGCGGCAACGGGGCCGGCAGGCGGGTAAGGTGCGGGGGATCCACCACCACAACACAGGCATCCTCCATCACCGGGCAATCGACGCAGATCACGGGTATCCCCGCGCTACGGGACAACAGCGCCCGCAACGTATTCGCTCTCGCGCTATCGTTGAGGGCCAGTTGGATGTTTCCGGTCATGTGGGTTGCACCGCGCATTTCACGCGGTCTCACCCGGATTCAGAGCAATCCAGAGGCCAATGTCCGAAACTACAGGATACAAAGGAGAAGCTGCGACATTTCAAGGATTTCGCGGCGAAGATCCCGCCGCGGCGTCAGATTCGGCGAGCCAGGGTGGGGGAATTCCCCCAATCGTGGCGCATCGAAGCGGACATGGTCCACCTCGGAGTCATACAATAAGGGTTAAAGGCCCCTATGGCGAAGCTCACCTCACACTGGTCGAATACCAACATTCTCGGCGCGGTATTCGATCAGCTTAGCGATGCACTGGTTCTGTACGATACGAATCACGTCATCACCGGGGTGAACGCGGCGGCCGAGCGGCTTTTCGGAATGAGCGCGGAGGAGTTGGTGGGCCGCGACTGCCATGACATGTTCCGCTGCCAGCAGTGTGAACCCGGCTGCGGCATGCACACGGGTCTCCTGCAATCGAACGGCAACAACGCCACCGTCCGGCTCCATACCGAGAATGGATTAGAACGCCTGGTGGTGATCCGCACCGCCCAGGTCTTCGATGACGAGGGCCACCTGCAGGGCGTCGTCGCCACCATCAAGGACGTCACCGACGAGGTCGAACCGCAGAAGCGCGAGATCATCGGCGAATCTCAGTTGATGCGCGACCTGATGAACTTCGTCCGGCGAGTCGCCATCAGCGAGGCCACCACGGTCCTGCTGGAGGGCGAAAACGGCGTCGGCAAAGACCTGATCGCAAAGACCCTGCACTACCAAAGCGTGCGCCAGGCCGAGCCGTTCATCGCAATCAACTGCGCCGCCATTCCGGAGACCCTGCTCGAAAGCGAGCTGTTCGGCTACGAAAAGGGCGCCTTCACCGACGCCAGGGCCCAGAAAAAGGGAATCTTCGAACTCGCCGACAAGGGCACGCTCTTTCTGGACGAAATCGGTGAAATCCCGCTGATGCTCCAGGCCAAGCTGCTGCGCGTTCTGGAAGAGCAGAGCTTCCGGCGCCTCGGCGGACTCAAGGACATCAACCTGGACCTGCGGGTGATCGCCGCCACGAACAAGAACCTGCGGGAAGCCGTCAAGGAAGGCGCCTTCCGGCAAGATCTCTACTTCCGCCTGAACGTCATCCACATCACCATCCCGCCGCTGCGCGACAGGCCGGAGGATATCTCTCCGCTGGCCGGATTCTTCCTGCAGCACTACAACAAGAAGTTCAAGCGGCAGATCGAAGGCATCTCGACCGAAGCGATGCAGATGTTGCTGGCGCACGACTGGCCGGGTAACGTCCGCGAACTGCGCAACGCGCTGGAGCGCGCCATGATCCTGGAGGACACCTCTTACATCACGGCCTCCAGCCTGCCCATGTCGATCAACCACCATCCGCCGGGCGCCATGCCTGCCGCAACCGGCCCGGTGATGTTCCCGCCGGCCATTCCGGACGAAGGCCTCTCGCTCGAGGAAAACGAGAAGCGTCTACTGGTCCAGGCCCTCGAGAAGACGAACGGCAACCAGACTCAGGCCGCCCGCCTGCTCAGCATCACCCGCGACACGCTCCGCTACAAGATGAAGAAGTTCGATCTTCGGTAGCGCGGCTACTTAAGCGCCACGCGGAGCGAGCCCGTGCGCTTTACACGGTGGTCGACGACGGCCACGCGGAGTTCTACGGCCCCCGGCACCTCTTCATACACACGCTGGAACAAGACTCCCTGGCTGCGCATTTGAGCGTGCTGCGCGTCGTCGAGCGCAAGCGTGATCTCATCCGACCAGTTGCGCAACAACCGTCCTTCGGCGCCGCGGGCCTGCGCCTGAACATCCAGCCCGCCGCTCCAGTGGCCCTGGTCCTGAACTAGCATCAGGGCGCCGGCGTCGCAGTTGAGCGTCAACATCCAGCCGCCTTGCGGATGGCGGACGGCGGTGGCGCGCAGCGGCAGGCCCCCGGCGTCCAGCGGGCTTTGCAGGGTCTCGGCCAGCGCCTGCTCGCGGTCCTTTTCCGGCAGCAGGTCATCGGCGCGGGCGGTGTATGACTGCCGGTGGCGCACCGTCAGGCCTCGGCCCTTTACGCGGACACGCAGACGGTGCGTCTCGCCGTCCCACCGGCCGTGGTCGGGAGCGACGGTCAGCAGCCACGTGGCGCTGATGTCGGCCAGGGCGCCGCGGAGCGCACCGGAGAGGTCGTTGGCCTCCTTGAAAACGCGCCCGCCGGTCTCATCCGCGGCCAGATGGAGCGGTTCGACTTCTCGGTCCGCACGCGCGCCTCGAACGGGCCGCATCACCCTGCCGCGGGTCGCGCCAACATCGCCCTTGTATGCGGAGATCGCCCGCACGCCTTCGACATCGATGGGATACAGGGCAATGTTCCCGTCGTTGAGCGCGCCGATGGCCGGGTCCCAGACGTCCTCCTTGTTGCTCGAGAGCATCGCGAAAGGGAACCCGCCCGAAAACAAGACCAGAGCCTTCCGGCCCGGAACGCCTGCGATGTCCGAGGCAATATCCCTCAGGCCTCCAACTGTGGCCAGCAGCCGCTGCCGTGCCTCCTCCGCGTTAAGATCCCTCGACGGAGAGGCCGGGTCGAGATCCAGTTCCTCCAGCGCCGCGTCCGGTGAGGATCTCTCCAGACGGTCGGCCAGAGACTTGGGGGCGCTCGTGTAGTCGTGCAGGAGGCGCGGCCCGCGTCGCGAAAGGAGATACACTGCCACGCGGTCGCGTTCGCCGATGGAGCGCAACACACCGGCTGCTGCCTTCAACGCGTTGAACTGCCCGTCGAATTCGGTGTTGACTGCGTCGATGGCGATGGCGACGACGCGCTGGCTCCCGATGCGGGCCGAGCGATTAGAGACCACCCCGGCGGGGAGCGTCTCTGCGCCCTGCGCCACTCTCGCCCCGAGAAACTCGGCCGAAATCGCAACCTGGCGGCGGCCCTCGTCGAAAACTTCGAAATCACTGAGCGTCAGATCCGACACCGCGGCGCCGGAGCCCGCCGTTACGACCACCGGGATCTCCACCAGCCGCGTCCCGGCGCGGAAGGTCTGTTGCGCATGAAGGGGAAGCAGAGCAAGTACAACCACTGCGGCGGCGTGGAGACGCATACACACGATGCTATCAGGGCTTCGTGGCAGCCGACGGCCCCATGCGAGCTTGCCTCTGGGGTCGAGCGAGTCTACAATTCGCTGGACGTCTGCTCATGGGCAGGGCGCGGCCCTCGTACGCGAAAAGGACGGCATTGCGCCCACGGCCCATGGCACGAGAGCGAGGGTCCACTTGAGCGTGTGCATTCCTCCACACGCTCAAGTGGACCTCGCGGTTCCCGGCTACTGCACGTCCACGCCCAACGAGTGGAACAGGAAGAGCTGCTCGTCGGCCGTGTCTTCGATCTGCTTGCTGACGGGCTTGCCTCCGGAGTGGCCGGCCTTAGTGTCGTAGTGCAGCAGGACCGGCCTTTCGGAGCCGCTGGACGCCTGAACCAGGGCCGTCATCTTGCGCGCGTGCATGGGGTCGACGCGCGTGTCGGAATCGCCCGTCGAGAACATCACCGAGGGATACTTCTTCCCCTTCTCAACGTTGTGATAGGGCGAGTACTTCATCAGGTACTTAAATTGCGCGGGGTCCTCGGCGCTGCCGTATTCGCTGATCCAGAACCGCCCCAGCAGCGTGTTCTGGTAACGGACCATGTCGAGCAGCGGAACACTGCACAGCACCGCGCCTACCAGGTCGGGCCGCTGCGTGAGCATCGCGCCCACCAGCAGTCCGCCGTTCGAGCCACCCGACACCGCCAGGCGCGCCGGCTTCGTGTACTTGTTCGCGACGAGCCACTCGGCCGCGCCGATGAAATCGTCGAAGGTGTTCTGCTTGTTGCCGAACATCGCGGCCTTGTGCCACTCCTCGCCGAACTCACCGCCGCCGCGCAGGTTCGGCAGAGCGTAAACGCCTCCCATCTCGGCCCACAGCGCGGCCAGCGGCGTAAAGTTCGCCGTGCGCGAGATGTTGAATCCGCCGTAGCCGGTCAGAAGCGTCGGGCGGTTGCTGTCGAGCTTCAGGCCCTTTTTGTACACCACCCACATCGGCACCTTCGTCGCGTCTTTCGACGTGTACCAGACCTGTTTCACCTCGATCGAATCGCCGTCGATCGGGATCTTCGTCTGGTGCCACAGTTCCCGCACGCCGGTCTTCACGTTCAGGCGGTAGATACTTCCCGGAACCGCGAATGAGGAGTAAGTGAAAAAGGCCTCGTCGCTCTTCCACTCGCCGCGCGGATTGGACATCACGCCGACGCCCGGCGCGGCCACTTCACCCAGCGGCTTGCCGTTCAAATCGAAGGCGTACACCTTGGTCTGCACATTCTCGAGATACCCGGCATACAGCCGTCCGCCGGCGAAGTTCGTGGCGCTCAGCGCGCTCTTGCGCTCCGGCAGGATTTCGCGCGCCGATTCGAGTTTCGGGTTCGCCAGATCCAAGCGCAGCATGCGCCAGTTTGGCGCCTTCCAGTTGGTTGCCATGAACAGAGCGCCGTCGTAGATCTCCGGGCGGAACTGCGCGTCGATGTCGCCGACGACGGTGACGATGGGTCCGTCCTTCTCCAGGTCCTTAAAGCGCACCTCGGTGCGCGAGGACGTGCCGTAGAACGTCGTCAGGATCAGATAGCGGCCGTCTTCGCTCAACTGGCAGCCATCGGCGGGCACCAACCCCGTGCCTTTGCCGAAGATGAACTTGTCCTCAGAGACGGGCTTGCCGACGATGTGCTCGTAGACGCGCGTCCCTTCCTTCGTCATCTTCGAGTAGTACACGCGCTTCTTGTCGGGGTGCAGTTCAAACCCGAACCAACGGGCCTTCGGCACCACTTCCGGCAGAATGCGCTTCGCCTGCACGTCGTAGAAGCGGACCTCCAGTTCGTCTTCCCCGCCCTGCCGCACTCCGTACAGCAGCAGCGTCCCGTCCTTGGAAACGTCCATAATGCTCGCCGAAACGCTCTCGTCCGCGCTGACGTCGTTCGGCGCGATCAGCACAACGTCCTTCCCCTTCGCTCCCTCGCGCAGGACGATGGACGAGCGGTTCTCGTCCTTCAGCCGCCGCATGAAGAAATAGCGGCCGTTTCGCGCGACCGGCGTGCCGTATGTGTCCGTGCGGAACATCGGCTCCAACTTCTTGCGGAGCGCCTCGCGCCCAGGAATCTTCTCGAGAAACGCGTCGGTGTATTTGATCTGCTCCTCGATCCACGCGCGCGTCGCCGGGCTCTTCTGGTCTTCGAGCCACTGGTAGGGATCGTTGATCGTGACGCCGTGCATCGTGTATGAATACGGCTTTTGCTCAGTCTTGGGCGCAGGTTCGGCCGCAAGGACACAGAGTGGAAGCACAAGCGTGCCAATCCAGGAACGAGTACACATATTGGTGAGAATATCGCGAAGCGCCCGCCGAGCGCCCTAGAGTCGCACGGCGGCCCGAGCTTTGCGCGCCATGCCGAGCGGATCGGGCCGCGAACCCACGGACTGCAGGAACTGCTCGTAATACTTGCGTGCCGCCTCGTTGTTGCTGGCCTGCTGGGCCACCGCCCCTCGCACGAAGAAGAGGTTCGGATAGACCAGCGAATCGAACAGCAGCATTTGGTCCGGCGTCAGCAGAGGCCAGC
Source organism: Bryobacteraceae bacterium (assembly GCA_050789245.1). Taxonomy (GTDB): domain Bacteria; phylum Acidobacteriota; class Terriglobia; order Bryobacterales; family Bryobacteraceae; genus PNKE01. Next base: position 34,906 of record JBOZRR010000006.1, read on the forward strand.
CGGGCTTCACCAGCTCGGATGCCTCATTCGACTTCCCGCGCGCCACCAGCACTTGAGCCAGCATCTCCCGAGGCAGCGCATCGGAACCCGACGGAGTTCGTTCCAGCGCTTTTTGCCACGCCTCCGTGGCTTGCTCAAGATCTCCGTGCAAGGTGAGCGCCATCGCCTTGAGCTGCTGCTGCAGCGCATCCCCGGCCCCTGCCACCGGATCCGGACCCGGTGCGGCCAGGTACCCCGCCACATTGGCTGCGAACATCGACAGCGAATCCCGCGCCATCCCGCGCGCCACGGCGGCCAGAGATCGGGCTTCCTCCTCACGCCCCGATTGCAGCGCGTAGATGGACAAATAGGACGCTGCCAGCGCCGCCCCTGGCTCGCCCGGCCGGGAAGCAAGCAGCCGCAGATTCGCCTGCGCCTCCGCCGCCTGGCCCAGCAGGTACTGCCACCGCGCCCGTCGCAAGACCACCAGCGGATCGCGGAGCTTCGTTCTCGTGACCATGTAGCGCTCCAGCAACTCGCCCGCGCCCTTGCGGTCACCGCTCAGCCAGCGCGCCAGCGCGGCCTTCTCCAATGCGACGCCGCCGTTAAATGACGGGTCCTTCTCGTTCGACTCCAGAAACGACTTCTCCGCCTCCGCGAACCGGCCGGCCATCAGTTGGATCTCGCCGATCGAATCCGGCGGATTCGCCGATTCAGGCTCGGCCTCGGCATACTTCTTCAGCAGCTTGAGCGCCTCGTCGAACTTACCGGTCCACGCCACCGAATAGCCGAGCATGTTCAGCAGTTCGGAGCGCGTGGGATCGGCGTCCAGCGCACGGCGGTAAGCCTCGGCGGCCTGCGCGGGCTGCCGCGCCGACACCAGCATCTCCGCAAGTTGAATCTGCAGGGTGGGCTCGCCTGGGATGAGCTGCGCCAGCCGTTGCAGAGCGCCACGCCTTTCGGCGGGGTTTGAGCGCTTCAGCAGTTCGAGCCGCAGACGCGAAGCCTCCGGCAGTTGGCCCATCACCGCGCCCGCCCTGGCCATCACCTTCTGCGCCGCCTCCGCGCCGCCGCTCTGCCCGCTGACATGGATCAGGGCCTCCCAGCAATAGCCGCAAGCCGGATCGGCCGCGACGCCGCGCTCCAGCACGGCGAGTTTCGCAGCGGAATCGTTCTCCCAAAGCGACTCGCCCAGCGCATGCAGCCCTTCGGCGCGTGAGACATCCAGCGGCAGCAGCGGCGCCCCCGGCCGCAGTTCGCCGCCGAGCCACTGCGCCACGTTCTTCGAAGCAGACAGCCAATCGCCCGCCGTGTGATTCGCGGCGTACTCACTGCGCATGCGATTCCGTGCGGCGATCTCCAGCCAGGCCTTTACGCCCGCATCGCCGCTGCCCGTGACGAGGGTCCCGTAAACGATGTGCGTGGCGCCGAGCGCCACCGCGCGGTTGGATGTGTCGGCGTAGAACGCGCGGACGCGCGGCAAACCCTCCACCTGCCGGACCACCGCCGCCGCAATAGCGCGGGAAGCCCAGTCGATGGACGGATCACCTGTCAGATTGTCGAAGGGGACAACGGCAACACGCGCCACCGAATCGCGTTCGGGGTGCATGCCTCGCCGCTGCTCGTAGAGCAAACCACCCGCCGCCGCCAAGAGAACGATCGCAACGGTCAGCCGGACGCTAAAGGACACGCGGCTCCATCTTCATCAGGATGGCGAAATCCGGCAGTTCATGGAGGGCCTTGAAGTCATCGTCCTCCATGAACTTGTTGCGCTCCTTGAAGCCATACTCCAGCGCCTTGCGCATATAGGTCAGCGCCCGCTCCGTCTGTCCTGCCCTGGCATACGTCTTGGCGAGGTAGAAGTTGAACTTAGCGCGCTCCTCGACGCTGCGCTCCTGGAGCAGACTACCTTGCGTCGAGCGGTGCTCGAAGACGTCCGGGTCCAATCCCAGCGCCGTGGCGTAGCAATCGCTGGCCTTTGCGTAATTCTTCCGCGCAAACCAGGCCGTGCCCAGGTTCGAATACATTGAAGCTGAGCGCGGCGCCAGTTCGATCGCTTTTTCGTACTGTTTCGTCGCCCGGCGGTAGCTCTTCTTCGCGTACCAGACGGCGCCCAGGTTGTTGATGGCCTCGGCGTAGTCCTTCTTCATCCTGATGGCGCGCTCGTACAGCTTCTTCGCCATGTCCAGATTTCCCATCTGGTGGTGCGCGATGCCCGCCTTGTTCATGAGGATGGCCGTCTGCGGCTCGATTCCCAAGTAGATCTCCGCGGCCTCGCGGAACTCTTTTCGGGCCATGAAGATGTCCGCTCTCTGCTCTTCAGTCAACGAGGTAGGGGCATCCGGGGTACTGGCAGCGGCCGGAGGAATAGCGGACTTAGCCTCCTTCGTACCCGCGCGCATCTCCTGACCATCCGCACCTGCTGTCAGGATGGCCGCCGTCGAGACGGTCATGAAAAGGAGGACTTTCCACGGCATGGCGCTACCTCCTGCCGGAGCTTCTACTTAAATATATCGCCAATCCGGCGCCAGAAACCCTTCTTTTCCGGCTCCTTCTTTGGTTCGACGATTCTAGGCTGGTTTTGTTCCCTATTTTCCGCAGATTGTGTGCTCGCCCGTGTCTCAGACCGGGGTTTGGATGGCGAAACCCGCACCGGAGCAGCGGAGGGTTCCGGTTCCTCCGTCTCCCAACCAGCGATCAGCGTCCTGCCGGAACCGTGCAAATGGCACAATTCATAGGGCTGTGTGCCGGCCAGGAAGACCTCAGACCGAACCTTCGGGCAGGCCGCCGTGCCCAACTGGCCCGACAGCGGATCGATGTCCACCGTGATGATCCCGTCCGGCGCACGGAAGTTGGTGACGCTGCGATACTCCCGGTACTGGTGCGCTCGCTTCATGAACTCGGTCCAGATCGGCAGCGCGGCCTTGGCGCCCTCAAGCGGCAGTTCCTCGTTGTTGTCAAATCCAACCCAAACGACGCACAGCAGTTTCGAGGAAAATCCCGCAAACCAGGCATCGTGCGACGTGCCGGTCTTTCCCGCTGCAGGCAGCAGGAAGCCGCGGCCCCGCGCTCCGGCGCCCGTTCCGCTGCGCAGAACCTCCTGCATCAGGTCGAGCACCATGTACGCAATCCTCGCATCCAAAACCGGCTTCCGCTCGAGCTTCTGCTCGAACATCTCGCCGCCCTTATCGGTCCGGACCTCCCGGATGAATGTCGGTTTCGTCACGACGCCGTAATTGGAAAACATCGTGTACGCGCCGGCGATGTCGATCGGCGTCACGTCGTAGGCTCCCAGCGCAATCGCCGGAGTCGCCTTCACCCCAGGCAAACCGGCTTCCCGCGCCAGGCTTGCCACTTCCTCGTAGCCGGCCAGCTCGGCAAACTTCACCGTCGGGATGTTCAACGACTTGGCCAGCGCCTGCCTCAGCGTTACCGTCCCGTTGAACTGCTCCCGGAAGTTGTTGGGCTCATAGGGCTTACCGTCGTACCAGAAAGTCGTCGGCTCGTCCGCCACGGTCGTCACGGGTGTCAGCGGAGGGCTCACCGTGCCGTCGAGCGCTGATTTCAGCGCCGCGGCGTAAACGAACGGTTTGAAGATCGAACCCGGCTGCCGCTTCGACAGCGTCCGGTTCAATTGGCTCTGCCCGTAGCTCCTGCCGCCGACAAGCGCTTTGATTTCAGCCGTTTGCGGGTCCAGTGCGACCAGCGCCACCTGAGGCGGCGGGTACTTGCGTTTGCGCCGGGCAAGCTGCTCGTCCACCTCTTTCATGCCGGCCTGGATCGCCGCGACGGCATCGCGCTGCAGCTTCGTGTCGAGTGTGGTGTACACGCGGTACGAGCTCGCCTGGAAGTCGATGTCGCTGAACCGGTCCTGCAGCGTATCATTCACCAAATCAACGAAATACGGTGCGTCGGTCGATTCCACGCCGCCCTGCGCCAACTCCAGGGGAGCCTTGGTCGCGCGCTGATACTCGGCCTGAGAAATGTAATCGTTGTCCCGCATCAGTTGCAGAACGATATTGCGGCGCTGGATCGCGCGCTCCGGGTTCCGGTAGGGGTTGTAGAGGTTCGGACCTTGCACCATTCCAGCCAGCAGTGCAGCCTCTTCGAGGTTCAACTCCCGGATGTCCTTGCCGAAATGGACCTGCGCGGCCTCGCCGAAGCCCTGCACAGCGAAGCTGCGGCGCCAGCCCAGGTCGATGAAGTTGACGTAGTGCTCGAAAATCTCTTCTTTCGACAGCCGTTGCTCAAGCTGAAGCGTAATCAAGGCCTCGGCGGCTTTCCGCTTCGGCGTGCGGTCGCGCGTCAGGAAGAACGTCCGGGCAAGTTGCATCGTGATCGTCGACGCACCGTAACGCCGGTTCTGCGTCAGATCGACCCAGGCCGTCCGCACGATACGGATCGGGTCGAAGCCCGCGTGCTGGAAGAAGCGCTTGTCCTCGGCCGAGAGAATCGCCTGCACCAGCACCTTCGGGATGTCCTGGAACTTCACAGAACGGCGCTTCTGGCGGTTGCGGTCGAAGAGATTGGTGAAGAGTTCCGGCTCCAGGTAGTAGATTTGCCGGTCGGTGTTGTCGCGGCTCGAAACGATCTTCGTCACGACGCCCTTGTCGATGAACACGACGCCCGGCTCGCTGCGCTGGTAGGCATCCACTCCTGGGAAGATCTCCACCGCGTCGGGCCGCTCATGGTACCAGCCCATGCGGTTGCTGCGCGTCGTGGTGTAACCCCGACGGCGGAGCAATGAAGTCAACTCCTCGGAGTCCAGGTGATCCCCGACCGCGACCGGATCCGGCGCGGCGAACAGCATCGCCGTCTCGCTGAAAGGCCCTTCCTTCAGCTTCACGTCGATCAGCCGGCCAAAGTGGACCCAGTAGTAGACGAAAACACTGACGCCCGCTACCAGGGTCAGCGCGGTAAGGCCCAGGAGGATCTTGCCTGCGGGGTGAAAAACGAAGCGCGCCAGGCGCGCGTTGCGTGGGAGCTTAATCTTCACTTCAAGGCCTGTCGGACCTTCCTATTGTCGCACGCACGATTTCAAGGTTTGCGGTCTTCGATCTGCTCGAGTTCCTTCCAGATGTCCTCGTGCTCCTTCCAACTCGTGGTGGGCGCGGCGGTGAGGTGTACGTCCGGTTCGGCCAATGTCCCGTGCCCGTAAGGGCAGATCCGTTCGACCTCGGGCGGGCTGAAGAGGGCGGCTTTGCTCCAGTTGCCGCGATTGACGGGCATCATCAGCCGTCGCAGGCAGGTGCGGCAGCGTTGGCGCTGGTCCCACACGATGAGGAAGACTAACCCGACGCCCATCAGCCAGAGACCGAGGATAGCCCCTGTCCACTGCAAGTCCTGCGGGAAGCGCGAGACCTTGTGGCGCAGAAACGACTCCGGCGGCGGCAGAAGGAAATTCAGGGCCTTCCAACCAGCCCACAGGATACCGGCCGCTGCCGCCAGTTTCGCCGCGAAGTAGCTCCAATACTTCAAGGCACAAATCCCCTCGTTCCCTTAGACTCACCCGAATGGCCTAAAGTTCCGGAATTGGGGCTTTTCGAGCCTACGCGCGCAGGATGTTCCTCGCCAGGAAGAAGACATTTGCCGGGCGCTCGGCCAGCCGCCGCATGAAGTACGGGTACCAGGCATCGCCATAGGGCACATACAACCGGACCTTCCAGCCCTCCCGCGCCAGCTTGTCCTGGAGGTCGCGGCGAATGCCGTACAGCATCTGGAACTCGAACCGTTCGGGGCCGATCCCCTTCGCCCTGGCGTGCTGGAGGATGCCCTCGACCATCTTTTCGTCGTGGGTCGCCATGCCGGGATGCGTGCCTTCATCCAACAGCAGACGAGCCATTTTCAGGTAGTTCGCATCCACCTGATCTTTCTTCTGAAACGCCACTTCCGGTGGTTCCTGGTAGGCTCCCTTGCAGAGCCGGACGCGAATCCCGAGCGAATTCAACCGCCGGACATCGTCCTCGGTCCGGTACAGATACGCCTGCAAGACGGAGCGCACGCAGCCGTATCTGGCGTGCAGTTCTTCGACGACCGCCAGTGTCCTGTCGGTGTAATCGCTGGACTCCATGTCGATCTCCACCAGGCTGCCCATCTCACGGGCCTTTGCCACGAGGGGCTCGACATTGGCCCGGCAGACGTCGTCGCCGAGGTCCAAACCGAACTGAGTCAGTTTGATAGAGACCGTTGCCCGCAGGCGGCGCCGGGAAATCTCGTCCTGCGCCTTTAGCATGACGTCGCGCGACGCCCGTGCCTCCTCGATCGTCGTGACGTTCTCGCCCAGATGGTCGAGCGTCACCAGTAGTCCATCGCCCTCAATCTTTCTCGACGCTGACAGGACGTCTTCGAGTCCCTGTCCGGCAATAAACCGCCTGGTAAGCCGCTTTGCCAGATCCGACGTCTCCATCCACCGGCGCAGGGTCCGCTGCCGGGAGAGGAACAGGAAAATGTGCCGAAACATTCGGGTTTCCACCTCCAAATTACTGCATCCCGGGCGCCCCGTGCGCGCCGTATCCTGAGACTCAGGTGACCGGACGCCTTCACGCCTTCTTCCTGAACCATTTCTCGCCGCGCTACAACCGCCTGGCCCGAGACCTGAAAACCGAGCTCTTTCAGGACCTTCACGGCCGGATTCTCGAGATCGGCGCGGGCACTGGCGCGAATTTCGACTTCTTCCCGCGCGGGATCCACTGGACGGGCTGCGACCCGAACCCGCACGCGCGCCGGTACGCCATGGAGAACGCATCGCTCCAGGGGATTCCGGCGGACTGGGCCACCGCCCCGGCGGAGCGCATCCCCTTCTCCGATGCGTGCTTCGACGCGGTGGTGTGCAGCCTCACCCTCTGCTCCGTCCCCAAACCCGATGCCGTCGCCGCCGAGGTCCGACGCGTGCTGAAGCCCGGCTCTCCGTTCGTCTTCCTCGAACACGTCATCGCACCGGAAGGGACGAATCTGCGGCGGAAGCAGCGGCAGTGGCGCGGCGCGTTCCGTTTCTTTTGCGGGTGCACGCCGGATCGCGATACAGCCGCCCTGTTACTGCAATCGGGCTTCGCGCGGCTCGAGTTTCGCGAGATCGCACTCCCGATTCCGATCGTCGGCCCTCACATCGCCGGCCGGGCGTTCGTCTAGGACCGCTTCTCGATAAACTCCTTCAACGCCACAGCGTTGTTGCGCGTTTCGTCGCGGGCCGCGAAAAGCAGCGTGACCGGGCCCTTCCCGGTTAGTTCCCGGAGTGGTCTCCAGGTCTCGGGCGCGGCTGCCAGTTCGCCGGAGTACTTGCGGCGAAACTCGTCCCAGCGCTCGGGACGGTGATCGAACCACCGGCGCAGTTCATCGCTCGGCGCGACCTCCCGCAGCCACAGCGTTAACGCGGCCTTTTCCTTCGAAACGCCACGCGGCCACAACCGGTCCACCAGGACCCGGGCGCCGTCGCCCAGCTCCGCAGGTTCATGGATCCGCTTGATTCTGATCGAGGTGTTATCCTCCATGAGCAGCCTTCGATGCCGATAATTGACTTCATCTTCTTCGATGCCGGAGGCGGCCATCGCGCTGCAGCCACGGCGCTGAAACTCGCCATCGAGCAGCAACAAAGGCCCTGGACCGTTCGTCTTGTCCACCTCAAGGACGTCCTCGATTCCATCGACGTCTTTCGCAAAATCACGCGCATCGACCTTCAGGAGATCTACAACCTGATGCTGCGCAAGGGCTGGACGCTCGGCTCCGCCCAGGGCCTCCGCTTCATGCAGCAGATCATCCGCATGTGGCATGGCGCCGAAGTTCGTTTGCTCGAAAAACACTGGCGCAATCAGCCCGCCGACATGGCCGTGTCCCTGGTGCCCAATTTCAACCGGGCCCTCTACGACGGCTTCACGCGCGCCTGCCCCGGCAAGCCTTACGTCACGGTCCTTACGGACCTCGCCGACTACCCCGGCCGCTTCTGGGTCGAGCGCGACCAGCAGCAGGACTTCATCTGCGGCACGCCCCACGCCGCCCAGCAGGCTCGCGACCTGGGCCATCCCGCCGACCGCGTCTTCCAGACCTCCGGCATGATCCTCCATCCGCGCTTCTACAACCTGCCGGAGATCGACCGGCCAGCCGAACGCCGGAAGCTCGGCCTGGACCCCGAAAAACCGACGGGCTTGGTCCTTTTCGGCGGCTACGGCAGCCCGGCGATGCTCGACATCCTGAAACGCCTCGATGCCGCGGCTTTAGACGTCCAACTCATCCTGATCGCCGGACGCAACGACAAGCTCCGCGCGGCGCTAGAGTCCGTTCCGTCGAAACTCCGCAAGCACGTCGTCGGCTTCACGAGCGAGGTGCCCTACTTCATGCGCCTGGCGGACTTCTTCATCGGCAAGCCCGGCCCCGGCTCGCTCTCCGAGGCCCTGCACCTTGGCCTGCCGGCCATCACCGTCCGCAACGCCTGGACGCTGCCCCAGGAACGCTACAACGCCGACTGGCTGCTGGAAAACCAGACGGGCCTGGTGTTGAAGTCGTTCAAGGAGATCGTTTCCGCCGTCGGCCAGTTGCTTTCCGGCGGCACTCTCGCGTCGATGCGGGCCAACGCCGCCCGCATGAACAATCAGGCCGTCTGGGAAGTCCCTCAAATTCTTGGGAATTTGCTGAAATAAGCTCGAATCGATTCGTTTTCGAGTCACAATGAGCCTGTGAGCCGTCTTCTCGCCCTCTTCGTCCTCGCGGCCGGGCTCGCCGCCGCCGAGGACTACGCCACGCTGCGCGTCCAGGCCGACGCCGCCGCCTCCCGCCGGGACTACGACGGCGCCCGCGCTCTCCTCCGGCAGGCCATCGACGCTCGCATCGCCACCGATGGCCGGTTTTCCGCCACTCTGATCCCCGACTACTTCTCGCTCGCGCTGCTCTACCGCCCCGGCAACCAGCAGCAGGAGGGTCTTCGCGCCCTCGACCGCGCCACCGAGATCGTCATGCGCGGCTCGCCGATGGATTCCGTGGCCCTGGCCGACATCCACTCCATGCGCGGCATCCTGCTGTTGACTATGAAGGAGCAGCTTGCCGCCGTCAGCGTCCTGAATACGGCCATCACGCTGCGGGAGGGCATCACCGGACCCGAGCACGGCAGTCTCCTGCCGGACCTCGACCGCCTCGCCGGCGTCCAGATGGCCCTGCGCGATTACGCCGCCTCCGAGGCCGCCGCTCGGCGCGCCATTCGTATCCGGGAGCGCCTGCTCGGCCCCGAAGACGCCGATCTGCTCGGCATGCTCGACGTGCTCGCCTACTCACTTTACGGTCAGCAGAAGTACGAGGAAGGCGAGCTGGTCTACCAGCGCCTGATCCGTCTCTGGGAAAGCTCGGCCGGCTCGCATCACCCCATGCTGGCGCTGGCGCTCGAAAAGCTCTCCGCACTCTATCTTTCCTGGGAGAAGCCTGAGCTCTCCGCCGAAGCCGCCGCGCGCGCCACGGCCCTGCGCCGCCATTTCCTGGCCGCCGGACTCTTCCGGCAGGCCGCCCTCGAGATCAAAGCCAAGCGCCTCGCGGAAGGCTTGCGCCTGCTCCGCGAGGCCCGCTCAGTCCTGAAACCCGCCCATCCGGCCACCGAGGAACTGCTCCGCGACATCGAAGAGCAGATCAAGCTGGTCCAGCCCGCCGTAAAACCCGCGCCTGCGAAGAAGCCGGCCAAGCAGTAGGTGCCGGCGCGCGCCTCAAAGTGCTACCCTGCCTCCCATGCGGATTCTGCTCTCACTCGTCTTCGCCTTGGCGCTCCACGCCCAGACGCGGCCTGCCCCTGAAGTCTTCCCGACCAAGGCCGGCGACCTGAAGATCACGCCCATCCGCCACGCCAGCCTGATGATCGAAGCCGGCGGCAAAGTCATCCAGGTCGATCCCTGGAGCCCGGGCAACTACGAGGGTCTGCCCAAGGCCGACATCATCTTGATCACCGACATCCACGGAGATCACATGGACCCCAAGGCCATCGCCGCCGTGTCGAAGGAGGGCACACAGATCGTCGCCCCCGTCGAAGTCGCCAAGACCGTCACCACCGCCACCATCATCGCCAACGGCCAGACCCGCACGCTCGGCGCCTTCTCCGTCGAAGCCATCCCCATGTACAACGAGAAGCGCGGACCCTCGGCCGGCCAGTTCTTCCACGTGAAGGGCCGCGGCAATGGCTACATCCTCACCTACGGCGGCCTGCGCGTCTACATCGCCGGCGACACCGAAGGCATCCCCGAAATGCGCGCCCTCAAGAACATCGACGTTGCCTTCATCCCCATGAACCTGCCGTACACGATGACGCCCGAAGAAGCCGCCGACGCCGTCCGCGCCTTCAAGCCGAAGGTCGTCTATCCCTACCACTACCGGAACTCTGACACCAACGCCTTCGCCGCGGCCCTGAAGGACACCGGCATCGACGTGCGGCTTCGGAATTGGTATTACTGAGCCGCCGCCCGGCACTCCACGCAGAACCGCCCTGAGGGCAGTCGCCCGGACGCCGTCACCGCAAGCCCTGCCTCCGCCGCCAGTCGCGTGAACTCGCCGAGCGTCCGGGCCTTCCCGCCCACCAGGACCAGCATGAGAAGTTCGGGCGGCGGCGTCTCACCCGGCGACACGTCGCCCACCATCACGACGCGCCCTGAGGGCCCGGCCGCTTCCGCACAGCGCCGCAACAGTCGGAGCGCTTCCGCGTCCGGCCAGTCCACCAGAACGCTCTTCATCATGTAGACATCGCCCCCACGCGGCAGCGGATCGAAGAAGCTCTGCCCCGACACCGTCACGCGGTCCGACACGCCCGCCGCCTCGAAGACCGCCTCCGACCGCGCCACCGTTCGAGGCAGGTCCACCAGAATCCCGCGCACCCCCGGATGCGCCTTCAGCACCTCCGCCAGCAGGGAACCCGTACCGCCGCCGACATCCACCACCGTCCGGACCTCGGCCCAGTCCGCCGGTTTCAGCAGCACCTCCCCGCTTTGCGGACCATGTCCCGCCGGCCCCATCAACGCATCGAACTGAGCAGCCAGTTCGGGATGCGCCTCCAGGTCCGCCCAATACTCGCGTCCGAAGACTTCGTGATACGCCGGCCGCCCCGTCCGCACGGCCGTCAGGAGGGTGCTCCACGAATGGGCCATCCGGCCACCGAAGCCAGTCAGATCGATGCCGAGCCGCGCGCCTTCGGTCATCAACTCGCGCGCAGGTTCATTCAGCGCAAACCGCCCTGGCTCCGGCTCTTCAAACACGCCCTTGCCGATTAATTGACGCAGCACCCGCGCTAGAGCGTCCGCATCCGCTCCACACGCCGCCGCCAAGTCCTGAATCTCCGCATGCCCCGCCTCAATGTGCTCCGCCACCCGCAGCGTCACCGCCACATGCGCACACCACGGCGTACACAGATCTGTGAGTTCCCAGAGGTCCATGGAGATATGATGACAGCTTGAGGACACGACGATGGTCGCGTGAGGAGTTGAGCTCACGATCGGACATGGTTATGGACCGCTGAAAAATGTGACGAATAGCGTAAGAGCTGCGGACGCATGTAATACGAGGAAACACGTCATACACAAATTGCTACTAATTCAATACAATACCCCAGCTCAATACACTGGCTTTCCGCTCCGTCCAGACACGAGTGCAGCGAATCCATCGGGATTGATATGATATTGTGTGTGCTGGATCGTAGCTCCGGATCTAAGAACGGTAATGGCGCCATCACCGCTGACAGAAATTGCTTCGATTTCCGCATAAGGAATGGTATATTTGCGGCCCCACAAGTTTCGTTGAGACAATGTCGTTTCCTCACAATGAATTGTCCGAGGCCAACCGTAGAACGTGAGCGCCAAGAAGACAAGAGGAAGTAACTGAAGCCAAATCGGTTCATTTTGGGCATCCGCGCCAATCATCATCGCCAATGAACCCAAGGCGGCTACCGTGAATAGACCAAACACAAAAGTCGTTGGTCTGAAGACTTGGTGCGTTGCGCCTACGATCCTGTCATTTCTGTGCGCATCAATGAAACTTGTAACTAAGGTTATCAACGTCCACCCGGCTGCGAGCACGCCACCAACGGCAAATGTGCCTTTCAGATTGATCCTTGCTTCACCGTCAAAAAACCAATTGATCGCCGCAATAATGGGAATCGTCAAAGCGACTGTAAGAAAAACCTGAAATCCGGAAATTGCAGCAGGCATCACGCTTGCCCGCACATGCGACATCAGTCGCCTACGTTCCTCATACGTCACGACGAAATCTTAGCACTTTGAGACGGTCACGAGAAGCGACAGCCAGCTCTTGTACCGGACTGCGGGCCCCCTACTTCCGCTTAGCCGCCCAAGTCGACGTGGCTTCCTGCCCGTCCATGACCGTCTTTGTCGTCCCCTTGATCGAATCCCCGTCTACCGTCCCGGCCATCTCGTAGACCATCGTCCCGCCGCTCGGCCGTTCGCGCTTCACGGTGAACTTCAACTCGTTCCCTTTCACCGTTCCGTTCGAGATCTCCAGCTTGCGGCCGTCGAAATCGAATGTGCCGGTCAGCGTCTCGCCGTCCACCTTCAGCGTGAGCAAAGCGCCCATTTCACCCTGTGGTGTGGGCATCGTGAAGTTCCATTCGCCGGATACATCGGCCGCCAGGCACACAACGGCCGCGAGAAGGCAAAGCGAAAGAAGAATGCGTGCGGTTCTCAAGGGTCTCTCCAGTGAGACCCAGTCTAATCCAGAGCCGCGATCTCCCCAGGCAATATCTTTCGGGTCCTCGGCAAGATCCCCCGATAGCTCATGTACCCCACCACCGCCAGCGTGCCGAGGAACACGACCAACTTCAACGCATCCATCGCCTGGTTCTTCGGCAGCGTCTTGTACAGCACCCACAGAATCGGCTGCGCGATACACATCGCCCACACTGTTCCGTAGAAGTACCGCCGCTCGTGGCCCTCGCCCTTGGTCGACGCCATCACTCTCGGCAGCCGCCCCAGCGCGCCCAGAATCCAGATCGGCACCGCAATCGGGAAGTAGCCGTAATAGTAGATCTGCTTCATCATCCACTGGCCCATGGCCACCGCCACCACCAGGCCAACAATGTTCAGCAGCCCGTAAGTGATGGCCGCGCTCCAGGCGAACGTATAGCAGATGCGCCGGTAGAGCGGGTTTGGCCGGTCTTCGGTGAACCGGATGATGTAAGGCGCCGGTTCACAGCCCGGCAGCTTGCCCTTCAGGCCCGCCAGCCCCGTCCCCGCCAGCACCGCCGCCAGCCACCACGTCATGCCGCCGCCGAAGCCTTCGGCGAACAGATGGAACGTCACCGGCCCCGGGATCAGGAAGAAAACAAAGATCCAGATCGGCCAGTGGTTGAAACGGTAGTAGGTCTTGTTGCGCGTGCGGATCTTGCGCTCGCTCGCGAATTCCACTTTGACGGTCGTGCTCATTCAGGGCTCACAAACATACTAGTTTGGCATGAAAGCCCGCGCCTCCACCGGAGTTGCTTACAATCAGTTCTGTGCGTATCGCCCTGGAGGGGACCGCGGCGCTGGTCACCGGAGGAGCCAATGGAATCGGGCTCGCCACCGTGCGCCTCTTGAGAGATTGCGGAGCCGACGTCTGGCTGGCCGACCTGCCCACCCAGCAGCCCGAAGACGTAGCCCGGCGGGAGAACGTCCGCGGCATTGCCGTCGATGTCACCGACTCTGCGTCCATTGAGGCTGCCATCGGCATGGCCGACCCCGGCATTGTCGTCGCCAACGCCGGCATCGGCTTCGAGGCGCCCTTCGACGAGACAACTACGGAAGTGTGGAACCGCGTGATCAACGTCAACCTGACCGGCGCGTTTCTCACCGTCCGCGCCGCCGCCCGTTCCATGAAGCAGCGCCGTGCCGGGTCGATTGTTATCACGGCCTCGACAAACTCCTATGACGGCGAGCGCTGGCTCTCCGCGTACAACGCCACCAAGCACGGCGTCCTCGGCATCCTGCACACCGCCGCAAACGAACTGGGCCCCTGGGGCATCCGCGTCAACGCCGTCTGCCCTGGCTACATCCGGACCCGGCTCAACGAGGCCGGATTCGCCGACCCCGAATTCATGCGCGAGTACACCCGCCACCTGCCGCTGGGCCGGGGCGGCGAACCGGAAGAGGTCGCCCGCGCGATTGTTTTTCTTGCATCCCCTCTGGCGTCATTCATCACGGGCGCCGATCTATTCATTGACGGAGGCCAGATGGCCGCGAAGTTCGGCGTCTGGAATGATGACATCGGCACATTTAACGCCGACCACTGGGAGCTGAAATGACCGACATCCTCATTGCCGAGGGCCTGGACAAGTCCTTCGGCGACGTTCATGCGGTGCAAAACGCGAGCCTGCGGGTCGCCGCGGGCGAAATCCTCGGCCTGCTGGGCCCGAATGGCGCCGGAAAGACCACCATGCTGCGCATGATCGCCGGCATCCTGGGGCCGGATTCGGGCCGCGTGTTTGTCAACGGCCTCGACATGGCCGAACGCCCCCTTGAGGCCAAGCAGGCCATCGGCTTTCACAGCGGCGATACCCAGCTTTACCAGCGCCTTTCCGCCCGTGAGGCTCTTACCTATTTCGGACGCCTCTACAACATGCCCGAGGAGCGCCTGAAGGCCCGAATCGAAGAACTGATCGACCAGCTCGAAATGCGCTCCTTCTGCGACCGCCCCGCCGGCACCTTCAGCTCCGGCCAGAAGCAGCGCGCCAACATCGCCCGCGCCTTCCTCCACCAGCCGCAGCTTCTGATTCTCGACGAGCCCACCAACGCGCTGGACGTCATCAGCGGCCAGTTCATCGTCCAGGCCATCAAGCGCGAAAAGGCCGCCGGCCGCGCTGTCATCTTCTCCACGCACATCATGGGAGAAGCCGAATACCTCTGCGACCGCATCTGCCTGCTCCACCGCGGCCAGATCGTCGACGACGGCCCGCTGCCCGACCTGCTGGAGCGCTCCGGCTGCTCCAACCTCACCGATACTTTCCTGAAGCTGGCCGGAGAAGAGGTCCCCGCATGAGACTCCGTCACATCTTCACCATCTACCTGAAAGAGCTGAAGGAGTCCCTGCGAGACCGCCGGACCCTGTTCATGATGGTCGGCCTGCCCATCCTGCTCTACCCCATCTTGATCGTCGGCATGAGCCGTTTGCAGGAAAACCAGCGCGCCGTCCAGGATGCACGGCCATCCAACGTCGCCGTCTGGGGCGAATTCCCGCCCGCGCTGGCAACCACGTTGAAGGACAAGGCCAAGATCGACGTCACCCCCTGGGCCGCCATCCCGCCCGAAATTCGCGCCGCCTTCGACGCCGCCAAAGTCTCCCCGCCCTCCTTCGACGCCCGGCCCCATGACCCCGACGAGCCGCCCAAGGCAGCCGGTCTGCCTGACGCGGCATGGTCCCGCGCCGCGCGCGAGGTCATCATCGACCGCAAGGTAGACGCCATCCTGATCGCCTGGCCCGGCGCGGCCAAGAGCATCGAGACCGGCGGCGCCGGCCGTCTCACCGTGCTCTTCGACTCCGTTCGCCCGGAGTCCCAGCGCGCCCAGGCCCGAATCCGCAACGCGCTCGACGGCTATCGGCTCGACACACTCGAAGCCCGCGAGAAGGCCCGCGGTCTCAAATCGGGCTTCACCACGCCCGTCATGACCGACACGCAGGACGTTGCCCCGCAAAAGCGCCGCAGCGGCATGCTGCTCGGCTCCCTGTTGCCCTACCTGCTGATCATGTTCTCCGTGATGAGCGGCTTCTATGCGGCGATCGACGTCACCGCCGGAGAGAAAGAGCGCGGCACCATGCAGACCCTGCTCTGCGCCCCGCTCGAACCCATCGAGATCATCAGCGGCAAGTTTCTCGCGGTCTGGTCCATTTCGCTCATCGGCACTGTGGTCAACATCGTGAGCCTTGCGATGACCTTCAGCCGCATCAACCTGATCCCTGGCCTTGCAACCTCCCTCCCGCTCTCGTCCTACTTCGTCGCATTCCTGATGCTGATGCCCATCTCGCTGCTGATGAACGCCCTGTTCCTCGCCGTCGGCGCCTTCGCCAAGGACTTCAAGGACGGCCAGAACTACCTCACGCCGATGCTCATGGCGCTGCTGGTGCCGCTGTCAGCCACCATCATGCCCGGCATCGAGATGAACGCCTATCTCGCCTTCACCCCCATCATCAACATCGCCCTGCTCATCAAGGGCGTCTTCCTGGGTGAATGGACCGGCGAGATCCTGTTCCTCACTCTGCTCAGCTCGTTCGCCTATGCCGGGCTGGCGCTGATGCTCGCCTCGAAGATCTTCGAGCGCAACAACCTGCTGCTCGGCGGACACGAGTCCATCACCAGCATCTTCGACTTCAGGCGCCGCCCCGGCCTCCGGCCAACGCCCGGCATCAGCGTCTTCGTCTTCTCGGTGGTGCTCGTGCTGGCCTTTTACGGCAGCACTTCCCTGCTCCGCTATGGCATTCCGGCCATGCTGCTGGTTACGCAGTGGGGCTTCTTCTTCCTGCCGCCGGTCCTGCTGACATGGGCCAAGGGCTTCAACTGGAAAGACACATTCTCGCTTCGGCCGCTCTCGGGTAGAGGCATCGTCGCTTGCACGCTGATCGGGCTCTCCGGCTGGACCATCGGCGGCGGGCTGCTAGTCCGCCTGATGCCGCCGCCCGAATCTCTCGTCAAGGCGCTGTCGAAGATCCTTCTCTTCGACGACAAGTCCTTCGCACTCTGGCAGGTCTGGCTGCTCATCGCTATTACGCCCGCCATCTGCGAGGAGACGCTCTTCCGAGGCCTGATCCTCTCCGGCTTCCGCCGCATGGGCAAGTGGCCCGCCATCCTCGCCACTGGCCTGGTTTTCGGCCTCGCCCACTCGTCCATCTACCGCCTGCTGCCGACGCTCTTCCTCGGCATCATCTTCAGCTACGCTGTCTGGCGCACCGGTTCGATCTTCGCGGGCATGCTCTGTCACGCGCTGAACAACGGCTTGATGGCGACGATGAGCCACTCGCGCGACCTCGCCCAGTCGCTCGGCCTCGGCGGACACAAGTTCCTGCCGTGGGAATACATTGCCGCGGGCTCGGTGGTCTTCGTTCTAGGAGTGCTCCTGCTAACAGGCGTGCGGCCCGCTGCTCGAAGTCAATCGGAGTCCGCCGCCGACGCCACAGCCTGAATCGTGCCCGGCGCGTTGCCCTCTAACCTGTTGTTGACAAACAGGAAAGCGAGCTGATTGCGCAGCCGGGCGCGCTCCACCAGCCGCCGCAGTCCTTCGCGTGCGCCCGAATTCGGCACCTGGATCGACGCGTACGGCTCGAACTTCCGGACGGCCTCCTCGTAGCTCCTTCCGGGCCGCAAAAGCGCCCGCGCGACGAGGAAATCGGCCGTGTAGGCGTCCTCCATCGACGTCTGACGCTCGAGTTCCGGCATGCGCGTCCACGAGTTGAACACGTGCGCGACGTTGTGATCCCGCAGCGTCGAGAAGTACGGTTCGTCGAGAAACTCACGGTTGCGGACTTCGACGGAATAGCGCCAATTCTCGGGGAGTCTCTCGAGAAAAGTGCGCAGGTCTCTCGAGAAGCCCTCGACGCTCTCGTAGGTTTTTCTCGGGAACGTGCCGAACTCGAAGATCAGCACGCCGACGCGCTCACGGTACGGCTCGAGCGCGCGCAAAAATGCGCGGTCAAACAGGTCCGCGTCGAGGAAAGACGAGTTCTCGTGGCCGCCCCGCGCCCCGTAGCGCGCATGGGTTGGCCAGGTCCTAACTGTAATCTCTTCAGGAACTTTGAAGCCAAACTTCAAGTTCTCTGGCACGGCGGTGAAGAGCTTTTGCCAGTAATCGGGGCCGGGAAACTGGTAGAAGCTGAAGTCGCCGCAGACGGCCGGGAACGTCTCGGCGTACTCGGCGAGGCACTCCGTCTCGAACTTCTTGCGCGAGAAGCGCCCGCGCGTGAAGTAGCGCTCCGGAGTGTAGACGTCTCCGAGCCAACCCTCGTATTTCCAGCTACTTGTACCGAAATAGATGCCACGGTCGGCCAGCCGCGCCAGCCGTTCGGCCAGCGGCGATCGTTTCTGCGGCGTCTCGAACAGCGACAGGTTCACTCGTCACATCTTGCCACGGACTCTCGACGGTAGTTCAATACCTGCATATACTGTTACTGCGCGGCTTCCGCGACGATTCCGCGCCAGGTGCCCCATGTGCGGAATCTTTTTCATCGCGCCGTTGCGTTGACTCTGCTCGTCTGCCCCATCCTTCCCGGCGAGGGTCTGCCTTCCCTTCATCAGCCACTCACCGTCGTAGTGGACCCCGAAAAGCCGATCGATCCTCTCTCCATGGCCGAGATGCGCAGAGAGCTTTCCCGCCTGCTCAGCTCCGCCGACATCAAGGTGGACTGGCGCTTCCGCGATGAAGTCCGGCTGGGCGAAGACGTCCCCGGACTCGTATTGGTCCGCTTCAAGGGCGCATGCCGCATGGACACGGACCCCGTTTACCTCGACGAGCGCGGACCGCTCGCGTTCACGCATGTCACCGACGGCGACATTCTCCCCTTTAGCGTCGTGAACTGCGACAAGGTGAAGCGCGCCACGCGCTCCGCCATGTGGGGCGGAGATTACGCCCGCGGCAACGAACTGATGGGCCGCGCCTTGGCTCGCGTGGTGGCCCACGAGATTTACCACATCGCCGGAAAGCGGCATGACCATGGCAAGGAGGGCGTCTTCAAGCGAGGCCTCTCCGGCCGCGACCTGATCGCCGAGTCGCTCGACTTCGGCGCGGCCGAAACCGCCGGAATTCAGCGCGCCGGCGCCCGCAAGTAGTCCGGCCGGGCCGAGAGCATCTTCAGCAGTTTCTCCGCTCCGTAGAGCGCGCAACCCAGCGCCACGGCCACCACGGCATTCACGAACAGCACCGAGAGCGCCGTACAAAGAAACGCGAGTGAATCCACGGTCCGCATTTTCGGCAGGCGCCGCCAGGTGCTCCAATCCAGGAGACAGAAGCCCATCCACGCCGTGACGCCAGCCAGCGCGGCCAGCGGGATGTGGGACAGCACCCCGGAACCCAGGCCAAGCACCAGCGCGAGCAAGCCGGCGTGCACCAGGTTCGACATGCGTGTTGTGCCGCCGCAACGAACATTGGCGAGGCTGCGGGCCGGGATGCCCACGCTGATGGGCGCGCCGAAGATCCCGGCGCAGGCGTTGGCGATGCCGTAGGCGCCGAGCTCGGCGTCGGCGTCGGCCTTCTTCAGCGGGCGATGCCAGCCTCGGAAGTGCTCGACGACGCGCGAGGTGATCAGGATGTTGACGCTGGCGACGAAGGCCAGCGCGAAGCCTTGAGGCAGAATGGTCCACACTTCGGCAGGCGACCAGGAGAAGCCCACGAAGGGCGGCAGGGAGAGGGAGAGCAGGCCGACTTCGGTTTCGTGCAGGCTGAAGAGCTGCGAAATCATCATGGCCAGGCCGACACCGATCAATGGCGCGGGCGCCTTGGGCCATCGGCGGGCGAGCAGCGACGACACGACGACGACGATCACCGCCAGCATCAGCGGCTGCCAGCGCGCGTCGCCGATGCGCTCGAGAACCTGAAGGAACTGGGTCATCATCGAGCCGGTCCACGCGGACGTGCCGCGCAGCCCGAAGATGGTCTTCAACTGCGAGATCACCATCATGCCGCCGATGCCGCAGGAAAACCCTGAGACCACGGCGTGCGGGACCAAGGAAATATATCGGCCCAGGCGCATCACGCTGAAGCCAAGCATAATGACGGCGGCCACGAGTCCGACTTTGGCCGCTCCGGCCATCCCCTGCTGGCTGACGGCGGCGGCGATGAAGGGAACGGTCACCGACGATGTTCCGCCAATCAGCACAGGGTTCCGCCCGAAGAACGCGGTAATGGGGGCGGTGAGCAGAGACGTAAACAGTCCGAGCACGGGAGGCAGGCCCATCAGCGCAGCCATCGCCAGTCCGTACGGCAGGGCGATGAGGGCGGCAATGACGCCGCCGCTCACATCCCCCAGCGCTTCACGCCAACGGTACGGCTTCTTTGGAAAGGTCAAGCCATCACCTTCTTGAAGGCCAGCTTGAACTTCTCCATCTCAGGCGCCGTTCCGACCGACACGCGCACATGCGTCGGCCAGGCCTGCCAGACGCGGCCGATGAAGACGTTCTCCGCCGCCATGGCCTTCACCACTTCCTGACCCGGACGCCCGACGTCCACCATGAACTTGTTCGACACGGAAGGCACGTACTTGAAGTTGTTCTTGTCGAGCCAGGAGAGGACGTCTTCGCGAATGTCCTTGATGATCTTCCGGCGGTTCGGCACCAGCGTTTTGACGTTCAGGCTGGCGTGCGCGGCCACCATGCCGGTGACGGGCAGCGCGCCCGCGCCGAAGCGCTGAATCTTCGATAGCAGGTCGGGCCGTGCGATCGCCGCGCCCGCGCGGAGTCCGGCCATCCCATAGAGCTTCGAGAACGTACGCAGAACGACGACGTCCTTCTCCTGCGCCACGAAGTCCGTACCGTAGGCCTCATCGCTGAGGTGAATGTAAGCTTCGTCGAGCAGCACCACGGAGCCCGCGGGCTTGTTGGCGATAAGCCACTCAATGTCGGCGCGCGGCGTGATGGTGCCGCTCGGATTGTTCGGATTGCAGACGTAGATCAGGCCCGGAGTGGGCGACGCCTTCACCATGGCCTTCACGTCGTGGGCGTAAGTCTTGGTGAGCGGAACACGCATTACCGGCGCGCCGATGAACTGCGCGGCGCGCGCGCCCGCCTCGTAGCCGGGATCGGCCGTGATCAACGGCTTGTCGGGCGAGGTGAACGCCAACACCGACCGGTGCAGAGGTTCGCTCGAGCCCGGAAACGCCGCGACGTAGTTGGTCTTCACGCCCTCTTGCTCGGCGAGTGTCTTGGCGAAGTCGAATGTCTCCTCGTACATGTACCGGCCGCCCTTGGTCACCACTTTGTAGATGGCTTCGGCGGCCTCCGGACATGGCCCCATGGGATTCTCGTTGGCGTTGATCTTCACTGCGTCGGCCGGGATCCGGCCGATGTTCGAAAGCTGCGCCATCGCGGCTTCGTTGTAGAACGGCAACGCCGCCCCGGCGCCGAGCAGCGCGCCGAAGCGGGTGAAATTACGCCGCGAGAATCCGCGGCGCACCAACTCGCGTTTCTGTTCGTCTGTCAGGAGTTCCTTCATGAGTGATTTCCCTCGAATGAATCAGTCTGTGGATTTGAAGGAGGGCGGACACGGGCCCGAGTCCGCCCTGCTGCGAGCGACTAGAAGTACAGGCGCAGCCCGAGCTGAATCATGCGCGGGAAGTTCGCCTGAGAAGTGATCTTGCCGAACTGCGCATTGCCGAACGCGGTGTTCGGTGCGCGGAACAGCGGAGTGTTCATTGCATTGAGAGCCTCTGCCCGGAACTGCGCTTTGAAGCCCTCGTAGATTTCGAACGTTTTGAACATCGAGATGTCCCAGTTCACCTGGCCCGGTCCGCGCATGTCGATGGTTCTGGTCAGGTTGCCCAGCGTCGCGATGCTCGCGTTGCTGAAGGCGGAGTTGCTGATCCAGCCGTCGATGCGCTCGCCGAAGGAACCGCTGATCTCGGGCGACGAGCCGGTGGCGTTGGGACGCAGCCGGGCGGTGCCGAAGACGCTGTTGACGTTGTTGTTCATGTAGACCTGCAGGGGGAAGCCCGTCTGCATCGTCGACACGGTGTTCACCGACCAGCCGCCGATCAGCAGATTGGTCAGGTAATTCGCGCCGCCGCCGATCGCGCGGCCTTTGCCGAACGGAAGCTCGTAGGTGATGGCGTTCGTCCAGCGGTGCGGCGAATGGAGGTAGGAAAGGCCCCACTCCCCGTCGAGGCCGTAAACGTCCTGCGGGCCGGCGTTGCCGGCATTCAGGTTGTTGCCGGTGCCGCCGCCCAGCAGGTCGTAGTTCTTCGACCAGGTGTAGGCAGAGACCAGCGTCAGGCCCTTCGAGAAGGACTTCTGCGCCCGGAGGATCATCGAGTCGTAATGCGCGTTGTTGCGGTCGCTGTTGGTGAAGTTCACCGCGGCGAAGTGCGGGTAGGGTCGCAGAAGCTGGTTGGCCGCCACAGTGGAGCCGCCGATGACCCCGCTGCCGCCCTTGCCGAAGAAGGGATTGGCTACGGCAGCGGTCAGCGCCGAAGCGCCGCGCGAGAAGAAGGACGGATCCAACTGGTTGTAGTTCAGCGTCGCGGCGGTCCAGGTCATGTCGTTCGACCGGGAACCGCTGTAGCCGACATTCACGGCCCAGCCCGCGCCAAGCTGCCGCTGGACGTCGACCGAGAACTGCTGCACATATGGCGACTTCGCGGTGGGATCGAAGATGGTCATGCTCTTGCCCACGCCGGTCAGGGCGCCCAGGCTGTTGCCCACCGGCTTGTCGAGCCCGTTCGGGAACGGATTCGAAAGCTGTATGGCCGGCGTTTTGTTGCCGTCGTTCGAAGCCGAAGGCTGCGTGCTGGCGGTGATGCCCTCAGAGTTGTACGGCGAGCCCAGACCGAAGTTCGGCGACCAGAAGACTCCGTAGCCGCCGCGAATGACGGTCTTGTCGTTCAACTGGTAGGCGAAGCCGATGCGCGGGGAGAACTTGTTCAGCCGCGGATCGCCCGTGGTTTCGGACTGTCCACCGATGCTCGCGAAGCGGAACGCGCCGAAGACGGGATACTGCGCCGAGACGCCGACCGGGTTGGCAACCGTCGGATCGAAGCCGGTGATCAGGTTGTTGTTCGCTTCACGCAGGCCCGTCTCCCGCTCCCAGCGGACGCCGAGGTTCAGCGTCAAATTCGAGCTGAGGCGCCAGTCGTCATGCACGTACCAGCTCTGATAGGTGGCGGACTGGAAGAGCTTGGTGGAGATGAAGCCAGTCGCCGACGCCGGAGCGCCCAGCAGCATGTCGGCCAGGTCCGCGCCCGATGCGCTGGTGCTGGAGTTGGCATTCGCACGGGTAAAGGTGTTGTTGAAGCTGAAAGCGCCGGCGCTGTTGCCCAGGCTGACGCCGTCGATGTTCAGCTTCCGGTACTCGTAGCCGGCCTTCAGGCTGTGGCCGCCCATGAACTTCGCGAGTTGCACGCCGAGGTTCTTCGAGTGGTGGACGTAGTTGGCGTTGCTGTTCGTGCCCAGGCTGTAGGCAGTCTGCATGGTAACGTTCGGGAACACCGGAGAAGTGATGGTATTCAGGAACGCCGGATCGAAGCCCAGGCTGGCGACGTCAAAGCCGAACGAGTGCTGAGACTCGATGTTCGGGAATCGGTTGAAGCCATACCGGACGGTCAGGACCGTCGTGGGGTCCAACGTGAAGATGTTGTTCAGGTGGCTGGTGTCCACATAGCGGTCGAGCGTCCACTGGCCCGGCGAGGAGATGTTGCCGATGTTGTTCTCGCCCGGCTCCGAGGAGTTGTAGTGGAGATAGCTGAAGCTGGCGCGCCACCAGTTGGTCATCTGGTGATCGAACTTCCCGAAGAATTGGTCGGCGATGGAGGGCAGCGTGCTGGCCGGGAAAATGTTGAAGTCGCCGTAATAGCGCGCGGCGCCGGCGGCCGGAGCGAAGGTGGATGCGATGTTGCGGCCCACCGTGTCGATGCGGTTGCCCGGAATGATGTTGCCGGCGAAGGGCGTGCGGCTTCCGTCCGCCGCGGTGGTGAGCGGATCGTAGATCGTCAGCGGCCCGCCGGAGGTGTTCAGGCTGTTCGAAAAGTCGCCGGCGCGTTCGGCCGCGGTCGGCGTGTAGTACCGTGTGCTGGCGGCCTGAGTGTCGCGGTAACCTTCAAAGCCGATCCAGAAGAACGTCTTGTCCTTGCCGTCGTAAACCTTGGGAATCCAGACCTTGCCGCCGAAGGCGCCGCCGTAGTTGCGGAACGGCTGATCGCTGATCGGCGTGCCGCTGCGGTTGTTGAAGAAGGTGTTGGCCAGCCAGTCGGTCTCGCGCATATAACCCATCAGCGAGCCGTGATACCCGTTCGTGCCGCTCTTGATGTAGGTGTTGAACATGCCGCCGCCGGTGCGTCCCACTTCGGCGTCGTAGTTCGAGATCTGCACCTTCACCTCCTGCACGGCCTCGAGTGACGGGATGATGGTGGCGCGATTAGAGAAGTCGGTGATGGGTACGCCGTCCAGCGAGTAGTTATTCCCGCGGCTCGGTCCGCCGTTGATGGAGATCTGCGAGGAGCCGGACTGGTCCTGCATGCGGTTGAAAGCGGGGTTGCCCACCTGCTGCACGGTCGGAGCCAGGCGCGACATCATGAAGGGGTTGCGGCCCAGATTCGGCAGGTCCACCAGCTTCTGGCGGTCGATCACCTGCGACTGGTTCGCATTCGACGTTTCCAGCAGGGGCACTTCTTCGGTGACCTGCACGCTTTCGGTCACCTGTCCAAGCTCGAGCTTCAGATCGAGCGTGACGGTCTGTTGCGTCGTCACAACCACGCCCTTGCGTTCGAACTTCTTGAAGCCGGGCGCTTCCGCGATGAGAGTGTAGGTGGCCGGAACCACCTGGCTGAAAGCGTACTCGCCCACCGTGCTGCTGAGGGTGGAGCGGGTAGCAGCCGTCCCTTCATCGAGCATCGTCACCTTGGCGCTGGCCACAGCCGCGCCGGATTGGTCGTGGACGCTGCCTCGGATGCCGCCCAGGAACGACTGGCCGAAAGCGAGAGAACCGGCCAGGAACAGGACAGCGGTCAATCTCGAAGCGGAAGGAATGACACTTCCCCTGTGATTCATGCGCATTACTTCTCCAACTCGGTTGTGGATTTGAGGCTGCGCTGGACGAGAAGCGCGTTGTTTCGCTACCAGGCGCGAAAACGTGTGGTGGGGTCCTGAAGCACTTGGAGGAGCTCTGACGGATCAGGCGCTTCCTCTGCTGGACTTGTGTACCGAGTGTAAATCAACTTGACCCGGTCGTGTGTCATTAAAGATTTGAATGGGCGTGATAAGCAACTGTGCCTGGAACGGCTTGACAGCGGCACGAATTGTGTAAATACTTATACTGTGCAGTTGACTGACCGCCAGCAGCAGATCTACGACTTCATCGTCGCCTTCCGCCGGGAGAATGGCTGTTCCCCGTCGATTCCTGAGATCCAGCGGCACTTCGGCATCCGCAGCCCGAACGGCGTCGCCGGGCACCTGCATGCCCTTGAGCAAAAAGGAATTATTCGCCGTGCGGACCGCGGCTCACGACAAATCGACTTGCCCGGCGAGATGCCTCCGCCGCCGCCCGCCGGGCTGTTCACGCTGCCGGTCTACGGTTCGATTCCGGCTGGCTACCCGCAGCAGCGGGACGCGGCGACGGCCGAAGGCTGCACGACGGTCGACGAGATGGCGCTGGGCTTCAAGCCGCAGCAGGGCTGCTTCGCGCTGCGCGTCCGGGGCGATTCGATGCGCGACGCCGGCATCCTGAATGGCGACATGGTGGTGATCCAGCCGACACCGAATCCGCGCGAAAACCAGATTGTCGCCGCGCTGATCGACGGCGACTGCACGCTGAAGCGGCTGGTGCGCGTGCGGGGGCGCTGGTTCCTGAAGGCCGAAAACCCCGACTATCCGGAGTTGCACCCGCGCTCTGACCTGGTGATCCAGGGCATTGTGCGCACGGTGATCCGGAAGATGGACTAACCCCTACCACGCTCGCGCGCTGCGATATCCATACGGATCCGCGCCCGCCTCGATCACGCCCTCGGGGCGGACCAGGATCATCGTCGGCGCGGCGCCGCTCGACCAGCGGGAACGCCGCTCGGTTTTGTGGCCGCGCGTGGTCAGGTCGTTAAAGACGGCGTCGGGGATGCGCTCATCCAAAAGAAGATCGCCGGGATTCATCGCGTGGTTGTCGAAGCTCGAGACCAGATGGCGTGTCTGGAAGCGCGGCGCTTCGACAGACTGCTGCGCGTTCATGCCGAACTCGACAACATTCAGCAGCATTTGAAGCAGGCTCTGGTCCTGGTTGTCGCCGCCGGGCGTGGAGAGCGCGGCGAAGGGCTTGCCGTCGCGCGTCACAAGCGTGGGGCTCAGAGTGATGCGCGGGCGCTTGCCGCCGGCGAGTTCGTTCGGGTGGCCGGGGATTAGCAGGAAGCTCTGCGCCCGCTGCGTGAGCGGGATGCCCGTGTCGCCGGCGATCACCGAGGGCATCCAGGCGCCGGAGGGCGTGGAGGAGAAGACGACGCCGTCCTTGTCGATGGCGTTCACGCAGGTGGTGTCGCGGGCCATCAGGGAGTCGTCGATGCGGATGCGGGCGACCTCGGCCTGCGACGGATGGCGGCCGGTCTTGCCGTTGAAGGCGCCCGGTCGGAATTCCACCGAGGCGCGGTCGGTGATCAGCGGCTTACGTCCCGCGGCGTAGTCCTTGGACAGCAGCGCGGCGGGCACGGGCACGAAACGCGGGTCGCCGTACCAGGTGTCGCGGTCGGCGTAGCTCAGTTTCAGGGCCTCGGCCAGCGTGTGGATGTAAGCGGCGGAGTTGTAGCCCATGGAGCGCAGGTCGTAGGACTCCAGCAGATTGAGCGATTCCACCATCGCCGGGCCCTGGCTCCAGAAGCCGGGCTTACAGACGCGGTAGCCTCGATAGTCGGCACAGACGGGCTCCTCTGCTTCCAACTTGAAGGCGGCCATGTCCTCGTAGCGGAGCAGACCGTCATTGGCCTTCGAGAAGGCGTCGATGCGGCGGGCGATGTCGCCCCGGTAGAAGAGATCGCGGACGGCGTCGATCGCCTTGGCGCGCGCGGCGCCTTTCTTCGATGCAGCCGTCTCGGCTGCGGCCATCTGCCGGAGCGTGCGGGCGAGGTCGGGCTGGCGGAACAGGTCGCCGGGCCGGGGCGCGACGCCGCCCGGCATGAAGACGGCCTTCGACGCGGGCCACAATTCGAGGAAGTTGCGCGAGCGCGCGATGGAGCCAGCGCGCATCATATCGACGGGCGCGCCGTCGGCGAGTTCGATGGCAGGCTGCACGACGTCGGCGAAGGACATAGTGCCGTAGTCGCGCAGCGCGAGCAGAGCGGCATCCACCATGCCAGGCACGAGGGCGGGCATCAGGCCAGCGACAGGCACCATGCCGCTGAGCCCGTTCGGTTCGACCTCGTGCACTTCGCCGGGCTTCAGCTTTCGTTTGCGGAACATCTCGGCTGTGGCCAGTTTGGGCATGGTGCCGACGCCGGCGATGGAGACGAGCTTCCCTTCTTTCGTGCGGATCAGGATGGGCGCTTCGCCGCCGAAGCCGAAGTGAGAGTATTCGGTGACGGAGGCGGCCAACGTCGCGGCCACGCCCGCATCCACGGCATTGCCGCCGCGCTGGTAGATGCGCATTCCGGCGTCCGTGGCGAAGTCCGTGCCAGCGGTGACGGCGCCGCGCGTGCCGCGCGCGGCCTCGCGGGCGGGGCGCTCCACCTGGCGGCGCTGCGCGGGCAGCAGCAGAGCAAGAAGCAGCAGAGCGGCGATTCCGATTTTTGCCCTCATGAGATACCCGCTATGATAGCGGTACTGGGACCATGCAGCCTGAACAGGACCCGCGGGAATTGCCGGAAGAGGCCGTGAAGACCGATTCCGACGAACCCATGCTGTGGTGCCCGGTGTGCAGTAAACGGCTCAGCCAGCGCAAATGCAAGCTGTTCTGCAAAACCTGCGGCTACTACATGAGCTGCGCGGACTACTACTGAGGATATGAGCGAGATCAAGGAACTTCTGGAACGCTTCCGCCGCGGCGCGGAACTGGTGGCGGTGGTCAGCACCGGGTCGGCCGGCCCCGAATGGGACTTCGTCCCCGCCCCCGGCAAATGGACCGTACGGCAGATCATGTGCCACCTCGCCGACAGCGAAATGGTCGGTCGCGACCGCTTCTGCCGCGTGATCGCCGAAGACAATCCCACACTGATGGTCTACGACGAGAAGGCCTGGGCCGAGAAGCTCGATTATCACAAACGCAAGTTCTCCCAGGCGCTCGAGACCTTCCGCCGCGTGCGCGGCGAGAATTACGAACTGCTCTCCGGGCTGACTGAGGAGACGTTCGGCCGCGCCGGCACGCACTCCCAGCAGGGCCCGCTCACGCTGAAAGACCTGCTGCGCATCTACGCGGAACACGCCGAAGGCCACGCCCGCCAGATCAAGGAAGCCCGCGAAGCGCACAAGGCCAGCCGCGCGAAGTAGGCTACGCGCGCGAAGCGGCGGTCAACACCGGTTTCCCGTACGCGGACAGTAGCAGATCGGCTGTCAAGAATCGTAGTTTCTCGGCGCGAGCCTGTGCGATCAACATTCGGTCGAACGGGTCTCGGTGATGCCAGGGCAGCGACAGGAGTGCGGCTGAATGGGAGTTTAGAAGGGGGAGTGCCTCGAACGGTTCCAAGCTCAGACGCTTCTCAAAATCCCTGGGAAGCAGCAGTTTGCCGAGGCTCTGCTTCAGTCGAATCTCCCACAGGCTCACCGCGCTGACGTACACAGTGTTTGCCGGCGAAGCGATCAACGTGTGGGCCGCCGCGGAAATCCGCGCAGGCTCTCCGAGCCACCACAGCAGCATGTGGGTATCGAGCAGAATCCTCATCGCCGCGGCTCATTCATCCCGAACGCCTCGGCGATATCCGGCGGCAAGGAATCGAAATCGGGAGCAACCTGGATCTCCCCCAACATTGAACCTGGCTTGCGAGGCCCCCGCGTTGCGCCGTACGGTACGATCTTCGCCACCGCTTTCCCCGCACGAGCCAGAATGACCTCATTCCCTTTCTCGACTTCCGCCACCAGAGCGGATAGCTCAGCCTTGGCTTCGGAGATATTGCGTACCATGACAACTCCAGTCTAGCACCAGACCAGATCTGGTCTGACCACTTCGGCGCGTCCACGGAACACCCGCGCCTCCGCATGCGTACTCTGATATGAGCAAGGCACTCACATGGCCACACACGTTCGTATCCTCGGAATTCTGCACATCGTCCTGGGTTCGATCGGTATCCTGATCGGCTTGGGGTTGTTCGCTTTCTTCGGCGGCCTGGCGGCGCTGGTCGGCTTCCAGGAGCATGGCCCGGACGCGCTGATCCCCACATTCGTTCTCACCGGAGTGGGCGGATTTATCCTCATCGTGCTTCTGGTTCTGTCCGTCCCCGGCATTATCGCCGGCATCGGACTCCTGAACCGCCGCCCGTGGGCGCGTGTCCTCACCATCGTGTTGTCGGTCCTGAACCTGTTCCACGTCCCCTTCGGAACGGCACTGGGCGTCTACGGCCTTGTCGTGATGTTCCAGCCCGAGACGGAATCGCTCTTCCGTCAAGGTCACGCCCCCGCGCCTGTCGTTTAAGACGGCGCCCCGAGCGGGTACAATTCTCCAATGCCGCGAGCGCGGCTGGAGAGTTCACCATGTTCGTCCCCCTCACGCCGTTGCGTTGTCTCGACCGCGCCCTCGACCTCTTCGCCTCCAAGACCGGCATCGTTTGCGGCGACAAGCGTTTCACATACGCCGAATTCGCCGACCGCAGCCGCCGCCTCGCCTCCGGCCTCGAACGCCTGGGCGTGAAGCCCGGCGACCGCGTCGCCTGTCTCAGTTTCAACACCCACCAGTTGCTCGAAAGCTACTACGGCGTCGTGCAGGCGCGCGGCATCGTCATGCCAATCAACGTGCGCCTCTCGCAGCAGGAGATCGCCGTCATCCTGAACCACTCCGGCGCGCGCTACCTGTGCTTCGAACCCGAGTTCGCCTCCATCATCCCCGCCCTGCGGGCACAGTGCCCCGCCATTGAAACCACCATCGGGCTCGGCGGCGGACGCGAGGCCGCCGACATCGACTTCGAACAGATCGTCAATTCCGCTGACCCGGTCGAGCCCGACATCTTCTCCTACGACGAAAACTCCGTCGCCGAGCTCTTCTACACCAGCGGCTCCACCGGCACGCCCAAGGGCGTCGCGCTCACCCACCGCTGCCTCTACCTGCATGCCCTCGGCGTGATGAACATCTGTGACGACCCGAACTCGATCGTCGATCTCCACACCATCCCCATGTTTCACGCCAATGGCTGGGGCCGCCCGCAGCTCTCCACCATGCTCGGCTTCACACAGGTGATGGTTCGCCGCTTCGATCCCGTCGCCGTCTTCCGCCTGATCCAGGACGAGCGCGCCACCGACATGTGCGTCGTCCCCACCATGGCCAACATGCTGCTAAACGCGCCGGAGCGCACCCAGTTCGACCTCTCCAGCCTCCGCCGCATCATGATCGGCGGCGCCGCGGCCTCACCCGAACTCATCGCACGTCTCGAGGCCGCCTTCCCCTGCCGCGCCGACGCCGGCTACGGACTCACCGAGACCGCGCCCGTGCTCACCAAGTCTCGCCCCAAGTCGACTCTGCCGCCGATGGACGACGAAGAGCGCTACCGCCGCCAGGCCATGGCCGGATGGCCCATCCCCGGCTCCAAGGTCCGCGTCGTCGATCTCAACGGCCAAAACGTCCCCCGCGACGGCGCCTCCATCGGCGAGGTCATCGCTCAGGGCGACAACATCATGCAGGGCTATTACAACGAGCCCGACGCCACCGCCGCCGTCATGCGCGACAACTGGTTCCACACGGGCGACATGGCCGTCTGGGACGAGCAGGGCTTCATCCACATCGTCGACCGCAAGAAGGAGATCATCATCTCCGGCGGCGAGAACATCTCCTCGCTCGAAGTCGAGCGCGCCATCTTCGCGCACGACGCCGTGCTGGAATGCGCCGTCGTCGCCGCACCCGACGAACAGTGGGGTGAAGTCCCCGCCGCCGTCGTCGTCGTCAAGCCCGCCCACACGCTCACTCAGGACGATCTACTGCAATTCCTGTGCGGCCGCCTCGGGCGCTTCAAGCACCCGCGCATCATTGAATTCAGCGCCGAGCCCCTGCCAAAGACCGGCACAGGCAAGATCCGCAAAAATGTTATCAAAGAGCGATTCTGGGTGGGAAAGGAAAAAAGGGTACAAGGTTGATCTCACTCTCGCTCGATTGCGCCGAAGACGAAGCCGAAATCCTCTCCGCCGAGCTCTGGGACCAGGGCGCCACCGGCATCCAGGAAGAGCCGCTCCCCGGCGGGCGCTCCCGTCTGAAGGCGTGGTTCGACGAGCCCGGCGATCTGCTCGTCCGCTTCGCCCGCTGGAGCCCGCGTCTCGAAATTCAGGAAGACCACGACTGGGAGGCCGAATCCCGCAACGCCTGGCAGCCCTTCGCCGTGGGCGAGAAGCTCTGGCTCACGCCCCCTTGGGACGAGTCCCCTGCCCCGCCCGGACGCCTCCGCGTCACCGTCCATCCCGGCCTAGCGCTCGGCACCGGCGCGCATCCCGCCACGCGGCTCTGCCTGCACGCGTTGGAGCGCCACGTCACACCCGCCGACGCCGTCCTCGACCTCGGCACCGGCACAGGCATCCTCGCCTCCGCCGCGCTCCTGCTCGGTGCGCTTGGCGCCACCGGCTGCGACATGGAGGAAGACTCCGTCCACATCGCCCGCGAGAACACCTTGACCGACGGCATTTCAGTGCGCCTGTTCGCCGGCTCGACGCGAGCCCTCCGCGACGCCTGTTGCGATATCCTCGTCGCCAATATCAATTCCGTCACCCACGAGTCGCTGGCCCGCGAGTATGCGCGCCTGTCACGCCGCATGCTGATCGTCTCTGGCTACACGGAGCGTGAGCGTGAAACCGTCGAAAACGCTCTCTTCGGCCGAAGTTGGACACTCGTGGAGCAACTGGTGGAGGACACATGGCTCTGTCACGTTCTGATGCGCGCCTGACCGGGCGGCGGGCCTTTCTCTCAACGCTCGGCGCGCTGCCGCTGCTCGCCGCGCCTGCGAAAGAACTGAAGATCACCGCAGTCGAGTTGTGGCGCTTTCAGGGCCGGCGTCAGTCCACGCCCGGCGTCGATCAGCAGCACCAGGCCCAGATGCTCCACATCTATGACGAGCACCGCCCGAAGCCTTACAGCGACAACCCTAACCCGCAGCCGCGCGAGACCGGCGTCTCCGCCATCTACCTGCGCATCGGCACCGATGCCGGCGCCGAAGGCTGGTACGGCCCCATCGACAGCGAAGTGGTCCCCGTCATCGAACGCCAGTTGAAGGGCTTCATCATGGGCAAGGACGCGCTGGCCGTCGAGTCCCTTTGGGACCGCATGTACCGCTGGAACCGCCACGCCCGCACCGGCCACATGATGATGGCCATCAGTGCTATCGACAACGCCCTCTGGGATCTGCGCGGCCGCTACATGAACGCGCCTGTCTACCGCCTGCTGGGCGGACCCACGCGCGCTTCGGTCGAAGCCTACGGAAGCTGCCTGGGCTTTTCCGTGGAAGCGGGCAAGGCCGGCAGGAAGGCCGTCGAGCTCCGCGACCAGGGCTTCCGCCACCAGAAGTGGTTTCTGGCCTACGGACCCGGCGATGCGCGCGAAGGCCTCCGCAAGAACGTCGAACTGGTCCGCGAGCTACGCGAATCCGCCGGCGCCGGCGTCACCTTCATGTTCGACGCTTACATGGCCTGGCAGCTCGACTACGCCATCGAATGGTGCGAGCGCGTCGAAGACTACCACCCGCGCTGGATCGAAGAAGCCTTCCCGCCCGACCGTCTGGAGGCCTTCGTCGCGCTCCGCAAAGCCACCACCGTCCCCGTCGCCACCGGCGAGCACTTCTATAATCGCTGGGAAGCCCACCGTTTCTTCGACGCCGGAGCCATCTCCGTCTGCCAGGCCGACCCCGAATGGTGCGGCGGCATCAGCGAGCTGATGAAGATCTGCCACATCGCCTCGCTCTACGACGGCCAGGTCATCCCCCACGGCCACTCCGTCCACGCCGCGCTGCATGTCGTCGCCGCCCAGTCCCCCGCCACCTGCCCCCTGGTCGAATACCTCATCCCCAAGATGCGGTCTTACTACCACTTCGAGAAGAACCCGCCCACGCCGGTAAACGGCAGGATCGAACTCACTGACCGCCCCGGCTTCGGCATCGAGTTCGATCCGGCGAAGGTGCTGAAGCGGGAGTTGCTCTAGACCAAGCGACGACAAACACCAAGGAGCACATCATGAAAAGCGTAACCACGTACCTGCACTTCAACGGCAACTGTCGCACCGCCATGGCCTTCTACCGCAAGTGTTTCAACGGCGAACTGGAAGTCATGGCGTTTCCCGACGCATCCGGCCAACCGAACACAAATCCGAATGCGCCCGTGATGCACAGCAAGCTCGCCCAGGGCGGCCAAGCGCTGCTCATGGCGTCGGACTATCCTCCGGGCACGGACACGTCAGGTCTAGGCAACAACTTTTCCGTGTTCATCGATTGCAGCTCAAACGGCGAGCTTGAGCACTTGTTCACGGCGCTCTCGCAAGACGGCGAGGTCACCGTACCGCCAAGCGACATGCCCTCTGGACGGTTCGGCATGTGCGACGACTCGTTCGGCGTCTCGTGGATCCTCAACTGCGCAAAGGCCGCCTGAACGGGAAAACCGGAAGACGGGACGTTCACCGGATTTGCTCCCCCGCTCTCACCCCAAATCCGTCCGCGCGAAATCGTCGCCGCAATACCCCAACTCCGCGCCCGACTCCCGAGCCACCCCGTATGTCAGGCAATCGCCAAAGTTCAGCCCCGCCTTGTGCCTGCCCTTGCCGTACTTCAGGAAGCCCGCCACCGCCACGTCCGCATGTTCGTCGGTAAACGGCACCACCTGCGTGCCCCAGGCGCGAAGCAACTCCCGCACAAGAGGCCGCGCATCCCGGCGCAGCTTCGACGACAGCACGATCATCGCCTCCACCAGCGACGGCGCGCCAATGCCGGTCACCTCGGCCGCCAGCACCCGCTCCAACGACGCCTCATAGCCCGGTTCCTTCAGCACGATGGCCACCACCATCGAGGCGTCTAGAACCAGCGTGCCTTCAGTAGCCTTCCGGACCATAGCCGAGAATCTCCGCCTCTTCCGCCTTGCTCACGGACTTGCCGCGAACCCGCGCCGGCACCTGCGGCCAGATCTTTTCCCGCAACAGACGCTCCACGCGCCGCTTCCGCGCAGACGCATCCCCGCCCAGCGTTAGCCGCTGCTTCCGCGTCTCCAGCGCCTTCCGAATCGCCTCGGTCTTACTCTCCCCCGCCAACCGGGCCACCTCCGCCGCCAGCGCCTCCACCTTCGCGTTCTTGATGTTCAGTCCCATGGTAGAAACCTGAGTTGATTCTACCACCTGGGAGCTTGTGCACCGTATCCGCTGGCCTCATCATGGCGACCTCCGCGCCTTCCATTGCCTACGTCAATCTGGGGTTCATTGAGCCTTAGCCGATTGATCGTCCTGTCGCTGGTGACCACGAAGAAAGCATTCACTTGCCTGGATCTGCTAGCCCTGCTCCAACCATGTGCTTCAGGGACCTAATCAGCACGCTTCTGGCGAATCTCGTCCAGGAGTGCTTGCGTGGCGTCCAGCCAACTTTGCGTTCTTGCGTCGTAGACGTACGACGCCGTTCGACCCGGGGCCGGCAAGTGATGAGGCCCGGTTCTGTCTGCATCA
Source organism: Bryobacteraceae bacterium (assembly GCA_050789245.1). GTDB lineage: Bacteria > Acidobacteriota > Terriglobia > Bryobacterales > Bryobacteraceae > PNKE01. The sequence continues at coordinate 69,300 of JBOZRR010000006.1, forward strand.
TCCGGGACGTCATTCGAGTTACCCAGCAGGTCCGGACTAAGTTGATCTCCACCGACAGCAAAAGACAATGCCAGTCTCAATTCCTCAAGCGCTTGTCCAACTTGAGCCTCATCAAGCTTGGAGGGCAGAACAAAGCGGGCTCGGATGCCATGGGGAAGATCAATGACAATCTCAAGCGGAGTTCGCGGCCTCCCAATGCGACCGCTGCTGTCCAACTCCACCTTCGAATCACTGGACTCTCGGGCATCCCTCGCCTCTTTGTGGCTCACCCATCTGCTACCAGTGTTCTTCGCCTTACGAAAAACCGAGATCAGTGCTGGCTTTAGCTTACTGGCTGCATTTGCGCCAAGCTCTTTCAGGAAGCCATCGATGAAGCCCTTCCCGATATACAGAATCACAGCGCCGGGGAGCAACCATTCACACCCCGCATAGATCCGTGGTTCTTCTTCGGAGACGTGTACCTCCGAGGAAAGGGACCTCAATGACTCCGTGAGCGCATCAATCTCCGGACCTGCGGCCTCACGAGAGTGGATCACGTGCACATCTGAACTGCGCTCGTGTTTGGTTGATAATTCAATCATTGTTAGGACCTGCTCAGGAACGGAGCTGTTATCCAGAAAACGAGCTAGCGCAGCATCGCTTTCGGAATCCAACAATCCTCACCAATCGCCTCACCATTCAGCACCTCAACCATCCGCACTTCGCCGTCACTCCGGCGCACTCGCACTCGCGTTCCTACATCAAGCAGGTACGCCCGACCGCGAAGGACGAGCGATTCCAGCCCGGACCTATCGCTGTCGGTGATTGCTCTCGCAACCAGTTCGTAGTCGCGCTCGGATGCGGCGCAGGCCGCTGGCGCTCTCAGTAGATAGTCACGTTGGAACTCATTCTCAAGTGGTCCAGCCTTTGCCTCAACCTCGCTGGTCGGCGACCAACACAGCGAGTCCGGGTTCCGTCCGTCCACTTCTGCCGCGCTCCAGTGCCCTCTGCGAGTTCTCACCTTGATCATGGTCCCCTGGCGCACAACGCCGGATTGGGCAGACTTCGGATCTGGCGCATTGAAGCACGTCCACGTGTAACTGCTGACAGACCAAGTTGGAGAGGAGATGGAAACCACTCGATCTGACGCGCTGGGCGGGTCGGACTCACCGCGGCCCGCACTACCACAACCACGCCAGAAGGAACTGAGGATCATGATGGCAATAAGGACCCCAAGAGTGACGGAGATGATCGGCTTCAGACCGGGCTCGGCCTTACTATGCGATTCCTGATCCATAAGGACCTCCGCATAACCTTCTATCACAACTGTCTACCCCAATTTTGGGACTACCGGTGGCTCGATGGTTGCTGGAAATAGGTAGAAACTTTGACTTAAAGGTGAATGCCGAATCAAGACCAATGTGGGCCTGCTATGACCGTGAATAAATGTAAGGACCGGGCAAAGCCCGGCCCGCATCACGCACACATATAGGAAGCGACTCTCACGGATACAATCCGCGCAGCCGGGTCGCTTCCACTACTCTTTGGATCGCCAGCATATTCGCCGCCAGCCGCATGGGCACGTGCCTCATCGAGTGAATTTCCAGCACTTCGTTGAAACTGCTCTTCATCACCCGCTCCAGGCGCGTGTTGACGTCGTTCACGTCCCACATCAGGTGCTGCTCGTTCTGCACCCATTCGAAGTAGGAGACCGTCACGCCGCCGGCGTTGCACAGGATGTCCGGAATGATGAACACCCCCTTGTTGCCCAGGATGCGGTCGGCCTCCGGCGTCAGCGGGCCGTTGGCGGCTTCGGCGACGATCTTCGCCCGCACGTCGCCCGCATTCCCACCGTCAATCGTATCCTCCAGCGCCGCCGGAATTAGGATGTCGCACTCCAGCGCCAGCAACTCCTCCGGCGTGATCGGTTCCGAGCCGGGGAACCCGACGACGCTGCCAGTCTTCTCCTTGTGAGTCATCAGCTTCGGGATGTGCAGGCCGCTGCGGTTCAGAATCGCGCCGCGCGAATCGCTCACCGCGATCACGTCGCACTGCGCGCTGTCCAGCAGGTGCGCCACAACGGACCCGGCGTTGCCGAAGCCTTGCACCACCACCTTCGCGCCCTTCAACGGCACGCCCAAGTGCTGGCAGGCGTTTTCAATCGTGTAGAAGACGCCGCGGCCGGTCGCTTCATTCCGACCCAGCGACCCGCCCAGAGCAATCGGCTTGCCCGTCACCACGCCCGGCACCAGGTAGCCGCGAGTCATGGAGTACGTGTCCATGATCCACGCCATCACTTGCGAATTGGTGTAGACGTCCGGCGCGGGAATGTCCTGCCCTGGGCCAATGATCGGCAGAATCGCGCTGGTATAGCGGCGCGTCAGCCGTTCGATCTCATTCTGGGAGAGCTCCTTGGGATTGCACGTCACGCCGCCCTTGGCGCCCCCGTAAGGGATGTTCACAACGGCGCACTTCCAGGTCATCCAGGTCGCCAGCGCCTTCACTTCATCCAGCGTCACTCCGGGATGGAAACGAATGCCGCCTTTGGCGGGGCCTCGGGAGGTGTTGTGTTGAACGCGGTAGCCTTCGTAGCAAACGGTGCGGCCGCTATCCAGGCGGACCGGCACGCTCACCATCAGCACCCGCTCAGGCGAGCGGATCATCGCACGGCTATCTTCATCGAGTTCCAGCGCATCGGAGGCGATCTCGAAGTTGTACATCGCCTGCGCGTAGGGATTATGAGTTTCGGCTGTCAACGTAGACAGGGGAGTATCCTCGCTTTCGTGGATTCCGGTTCGTGGGAATCGGGGACAGGGTGTCTTCGAGAAGGCCTAACGGGTCGGGCGCGGCTTCACTCTGGGGCACTACTGAGGGGGGCGGTTCCGGTTGGACAGCCCTTCCTCACTTCCAGGATATCGAACTACCCTGGCTTGCGGATAGCATCCAACTCCGTCCAGTTTCCGCCCTTGGCCGGATCCTGCCGGATGATCCCGAATGGACCCACCGCCCACAGGGTATCCCCCACGGGCAGCAGCCGTTCCAGAAACATCCAGCCCTCCAGGTTCACCGCCTTCCAGGTCTCGCCGCCGTCTTCGCTCGTCAGCAGACCCTTTTCGGCCGTGATCCACCCGCGGCCAGTGTTATCGAAACGGATCGACGTCAGCCAGCTCCCCACCGGGCTCTCCAGCTTCGTCCAACTCGCCCCGCCGTCCTTCGACCGCAGGATCTGCCCAAAAGGCCCGACAATCCAACCATTTAGAGAATCGCGAAAACGAACTAAGGTCAGCGTCCACTCCGCCGCGGGCGACTTTATCTGCTCCCACGAGGCGCCGCCATCCGTGGTGCGCAGGATCAGCCCGACCCAACCCACTGCCCAGCCGTGCTTGTCGTCGACGAAGTAAATGCTGTTGATCGCCGTCGTTGCCGGCACCTCCTGGCGCTTCCAGGTCTTCCCACCGTCCGACGTGTGGAAGATCAGGCCTCCATATCCGGCCACCCAGCCCAGATCTCCGCGGAAATAGAGGCTGGTGAGCGTCAGGTCGACGCCCAAATCGACGGTCTGCCACGTCTTGCCGCCATCGGCGGTGCCTACCAGCAAGCCGCCGCGGCCGGCCACGAATCCACGTTTGGCGTCGGCAAAGGCAATCGCCTTCAGTTGGGACTCGCCAGGGACTTTGAGCGTCTGCCAGCTCTTGCCGGCATCGGGCGTGTAGAGGATTTCGCTGCGTTCGCAAAGCAGCCAGACGTTTGGCCCAAACGAAGCGCCGTCCTGGACCCAACACGGCATATCGGCCGCAAAGACCAGCGAAGGGAGCAATAGAATCAACAGAATACGAGAAACTGTCGTCTCAATCACCTCCTTCTACCCAAGATTTTAGGCAAACATTTCTTCCACCGGCAACACCTCGATCCGCTTCCGCTCCAGCCCCAGCCGCCGCACCGCCACCGCGCGATCTTCCGCCAGGAGCGCATCCGGCTTCGGCGAAGCGTACGTAATCGGCGATGGCGCATCGCTCGCCAGCGCCTCGGCAAAGGCCCCCATCTCCGGCCCCACCGCCGTAATCGCCAGCCGGTCGGCGCGCAGATGCCGCCGCACGGCCGCGTTCACGTCGTCGAGCGTCAATTGCGCCAGTTCCGCGCGGAGGTATTCCGGGTACGGCGGGATGTCGTAGTACGCGCTGTCGATGCGGTAGCCCAGGTCCTCCGTCCGCGTGCGCACCAGCAGATTCACGTACTTCGACAGGAAACTCCGCGTGCGCTGGAATTCGGCCTCGGTCAGCCCGTGCTCGATCAGCTTCTCAAGCTCGTGCAGCGCCAGTCGCAGCGCGAAATGCGCGTGCTGCGGCTCCACGGGGCGGATCCACAGGTCGAACAACTGCCGCGAGCGCGCTACGTTCGGCTCCGGCTCGAGCGTGAACATGCCGCTCGGAAACGCCTCGATGTACGCGTAATCGCCGTAATTCAGCCCCCTGTGCTGGCGCATGCTCTGGAACAGCCGCCCGCTCGACTGCCGGTGCTGGCCCAGCGCCGACACCGCCACGAGTAGCGCCGGATAGTCGGGGTGGCCCCGGCGGACATCAATCGGGAAACCGAGACTCATCGCGACCGAACGCGCATCTTTCTCGACGAGCAACGCCGTGTTTTTCTCGAGCGGCGGCGCTTCCGGCATCGGGGAAATCGCCGATTCGCTCGATGGAAGCGTCGAGAAATCACGCTCAACGCGCTCGACGAATCCCGCCGGCAGACCGCCGCCGAGTCCGAGCGTCAGCCGGTCGCGCGTGTAATTTTTTCGAGCGAACTCGCGCAGTTTCTCCATGGTCATCGACTGCAGCGACGAGACGGTGCCGGCGTTCGCGTGGCCGTACGCGTGGCCGTGAAAAATCGTCTGAACCAGGGCGGCTTTGGCAAGTTCCTCGTCGTTCTGGCCGCGCAAATAGACGGCCAGGTGGTTGACGGAGTCCTCGCGGAGGCGCTCAAAGTCGTCGTCGCGCCAGCCGGGATCGAGCAGCAGATCGCGAAAGATCGCGTATGCGGCGTCGAGATTATCGACGTGCGTTTGCAGCGTGAAGGCCGACAGTTCCTTGTCGGTATTGCTCCAGACATGCACGCCCATCGGGAAAAGTGCTTCCAGGACTTCGGCATACGCCAGATTGCTGGTGCCGGCGGAGGCGTGCATCAGGTTGGTCATCCAGGCGGCGCCGGGCGCATCGGCCGGGTCGTTCGCGGCGCCGGCGCGGAAGACGGCGCGGATGGTGACGAGCGGCGTGGAGTCGGGCCGAACAATCAGGTTCATGGTCAACGGCCCTCCGAAGTCAGCGTCACGGTGGTGCGTCCGCGCTCGCCGAGGTACTCGCGCGCGGCGGCCTGGATGGTTTCGGGCGTGACCGTCTCGTACAGCGAGTACAACCGGTTGATGGTCTCCGGCGTGTCGCGCAGCGACAAGTAATGCGCAAGGTTCAGCGCGACGGACTCGCTGTTATCCAGACCGATCGCGAAACGGTAGCGCAAGTGGTGTTTCACGGCGTCGAGCCGGGCGGCGTCGACGGGTTTCTCGACGAAACTCTCGAGCGTTTCGACGATTTTGTCGTGCACTTTTTCGAGAGAATCGGGCTCTTTCACGCGAGCGACTACCGAGAACAGGTAGGGATCGACGTGGTCGGACTTCGCGGCGTAGAGCACGTCGCAGAGTTGATCTTCGAGCACCAGTTCCTGGTAAAGCGGCGACGTGTCGGAGAACCCGAGGAACGCGGCGATGTCGAGCGCGGCGGATAACGGATTGTCGTCGGAGTAGGCCGGCGCGCGGTGAGACATCACAATGTAGGGCAGCGTGTGGGTGGGCCATGGCACGTGCGCGCGGCGCGGGCCGTTGGGCGCGGGCTCCGGCTGGGGCTGCTGGCGCCAGGAGCCGCGTTTCCACTCGCCCCAGTAGCGTTCGACCAGCGCGCGAACCTCAGCGGCCACAACGTCGCCGGCGACGACGATGGTGGTGTATTCGGGCCGGTAGAAACGGTCGAAGAATGTGCGCGAGTAGTCGTACATTTCGGGCATGCGCTCGATGTCGCGCAGGAAGCCCATGGTGGTGTGTTTGTAAGTGTGGACGTCGAAGGCGTGGTCGCGGAGGACCTCGTAGAGCTTGTTGACGGGCTCGGCGGAGTCCTTGTTGTACTCACCGAGAATGGCCTGGGCTTCGGTGCGGAAGTCCTGTACGGAGTAGTCGAGGTGGAGGAAACGGTCGGCTTCCATTTCGAGGACGCGCTCGAAGTCCTCGCGAGCGAGGGTGGTGTGGTAGACGGTCTGGTCGTCGTCGGTGAAGGCGTTCGAGGCGGCGCCGGTCTCCTGGAGCACGGTTTCGTAGCGGGCGGGCGGGAATTTCGGGGTGCCCCGGAACATCATGTGCTCGAAGAAATGGGCAAAGCCGGAGCGGCCTTCCTCGACTTCGTTGCGCGACCCGGCGCGGACGACGATAAACTGTGACACGACCGCGGGCCAGGGCGTCGGGACAGTGACCAGGCGCAGGCCGTTCTGGAATTCGTGCAGATCGTAGTCAAACGGGAAGATCTTCATATTTTTCAACACGATGGCGGCGAAGCGAAGGGGCCGCGCGTGCGTTCGAGGCGGATGGCCAGCTCGAGGAGAAGGTCCTCCGACCAGGGCGCTCCAATCAATTGGATGCCGGCGGGTAGGCCTTCGGGTGTAAGCAGCATGGGAATGGAGATGGAGGGGAGCCCGAGGAGATTGACGAAGGTGAGGGGCGCCATGGCGTCGAGCAGGCCGAACTCCCGGCCGTCGACGGTGAAGCGGCGCTGGCCGTGCGGGAAGGCCGTAACGCCGCAGGCGGGCGCGAGAATGACGGGCGTATCGAGGAACCACTCAACCAGGCGGCCGCGCATGGCATCGCGGGCGGCGAGCGCGGTCGTCAGATCGAGGGCGCTTGGCGCGGGCTGGTCCTTCACCGAGTCGATCAGCTCGAGGCCGAGGCGGTGACACTGGGCTTCCCGGCCGTCGATCAGGGCGCGGATCGCGGGCGCGTTGACGTTAACGAAGAGGAAGCGCCAAAGATCATGGGCGCTTTGAATGGGCGCGCAGTCGAAGCCGGAGACGGGGTAGCCCATCTGGGCGAGGAGCGACGCGGCTTTGTGCACGGCCGCGCGCATTTCCGGCATGACGGGGATGACGGCGAACTGCTCCATGACGGCGACGGCCACGGGGAGCGCGGGCGGCTCCGGCGCGGGGCCGGGGTGGCAGAAGGGGTCCGCCGGGTGGAAGCCCTCGACAGCCTGGAAGAGGAGCTTGACGTCGGCCGCGGTGCGAGCCATGGGTCCGCCGACGCCCATCAGTCCGCCCGGATGGGCGATGGGGGGCCAGTGGCCGGCGGCGGGGACGCGGCCGGGGGTGGGCTTGAGTCCGGCAATGCCGCAGAAGTGGGCGGGCTCGCGGATGGAGCCGCCACCGTCGCTGCCCATGCCGCCGGGCGAACAAAAGGAGGCAATGGCGGCGGATTCGCCGCCGCTGGAGCCGCCGGGGGTGCGGTCCAGATCCCAGGGGTTGTTGGTGCGGCCGATGAGGTGGTTGTCGGTCTCGTAGTTCATGAGGAACTCGGGACACGAGGTCTTGCCGAGGATGATGGCTCCGGCGCGGCGGAGACGGGCGACGGCGACGGCGTCTGCTGAGGCGGTTTCGGCGGCGCGGAGGCGGGAGCCGCAGGCGGTGACGCGCCCGGCGATGTCGAAGGAGTCCTTGATGGTGACGGGGACGCCGTGGAGGGGGCCAAGAGGCTGGCGGCGGGCGAGCGCGTCTTCGGCGCGGCGCGCGGCGTCGAGGGCCTCGTCCGCGTAGATCTCGATGAAGGCATTCAGACGCGGGTTCTGGTGTTCGATCTGGGCCAAGTGCGCCTGGATGAGTTCGATCGGGGAGATCTGGCGATTCCGGACGCCCTCCGCCATCCGGACCAGGCTCAGCCGGTTGGACATGATTTCAGGGTATCAGGGCGGTGTCGGCGGGCCGGATTGGCTCGCGAAGCCCGCGAGGCTTCCCATTCCGCGGTCTCCGAAGTACAGTAGCGAACACGGATGATGCGAACGATTCCGCCCTCGCGCCTGACATCTAGCCTGGTGATCGCCGCAGGACTCCTTCTGGCTCGAGTTCGCCTCGATGGCCACGACTGGCGCGCGAAGCCGCAACTCCGTTCCGAGGTGCGAAAACTCCAGCCGCTCGAGTGGGCACGACTGCTCTCCGAGTTCTGTGAAGAAACTCCCAAACTAGCCGCCGGAGCAGGGCTGACCTGCAAAGTACGGATGTCCGGGCCGGCTTTTGAGGGCCTGACCGGCAGCAAATTCAGGCCTGAAGGTGCGATGTACGGACGATTCCTCTCGCCGACGAGTGAGGATGCCATCGTCAGCGGGTCCAGCTCAGAAACCCATCCTTTACGCTGGGGCGGCACTCTCCTGCTCACGCGGAAAGACGGACGGTGGATTCCGCTGTCATACAACAGCGGCGTGATCACACACTCGTGCGCGAAGCTTGGACTTCCCCGAGGCCGTGACGTGCTCCTCTGCGAAGACGAGGACGGTGGGATGGGCCACCGGTTGCACTTCCTCTACCTCATCGACTTCGCAAATCCCCAGGCGCTACAGGAAGCGCGGCTTGTCACCGCCGATTCCGTTACAGGATCTTGCGTCGATCGCCGTCAGAGAATTGAGCGTGTGGATTGGCATCCCGAGAACCGCGTCCTGAGTGTGACGCTGGCGACTCCAGTCTGGATGCGCGATGCGGATAACCCATGCGCCGTCGATCCCGGACCGGCGCCCCGCCCGCCGGAAACGCAGGTCTTTCATTTCAAAGCCACGCCGACCGGATTCCTGGACACCCACCAAGCATCTCCCTGAGGGGACTTGCATCGCCCCCCTGCTAGAATGTCCAGCGTGGCGGCATTGCCCTTCCCTGAAGCGCGGCGGCTGGTGATTGAGACGGTTCGCACGCATCGCGAGACTCCTGAGATCGAGATCGTGCGGCTGGAGGAAGCCGTGGGCCGCGTTTTGGCGACACCGGTGACGGCCGACCGCGATTATCCTCCAACCGACCGGAGCGTGCGCGATGGCTTTGCGGTGCGGGCTACGGACATCCCCGGCATGCTGACGATTGTCGGCGAGGTGCGGGCCGGCGAGGTGTTTGAAGGGACCGTGGAGCCGGGGCAGGCCGTGGAGATCATGACTGGCGCGCCGATGCCTCGGGGCGCGGACTGCGTGGTGATGATCGAACACGTGAAGGTGGACGGCGACCAGGTTCAGGTGCCGAAGCCGCTGCGTCCGGGCGAGCACGTGAACGGTAGGGGTTCGGAGTGCCGCAGGAGCGATGCGCTAGTCGAGGCCGGGCGGCGCATCGGGTATCCGGAAGTGGCGATCATGGCCTCAGTGGGCGCGTGGGAATTGGAAGTCTTCCGGCGGCCGCGCGTCGCGATCATCGCAACCGGCGACGAACTGGTGGAAGAGGGCATCGAGCCGCAAGCGCACCAGATCAGGAATTCGAATTCGTATTCGCTGGCGGCACAGGTCCGGCTCGCCGGGGGCGAGGCGCGGATTCTGCCGGTGGCGCGCGACACGCTGGACGAGACGGCCGACCTGGTGGGTCTGGGCCTGAAAGCGGATCTGCTGCTGCTGTCAGGCGGCGTCTCGGCCGGGAAGTACGATGTGGTGGAGCGGGCGCTGGCGAAGTTCGGGGCGGAGTTCTACTTCGACCGGGTGCTGATCCAGCCGGGGCAGCCATTGGTTTTCGGCCGCGCACAGGGCCGGTTTTTCTTCGGACTGCCTGGAAATCCAGCATCTACGATGGTTTGTTTCGACGTTTTCGCGAAGTCTGCACTGCAATTGATTGCAGGGGCTGAGGATACGCCACTGCCGATGCTCGAAGCGCGGCTTACGGACGACTTCCGGCACCGCGCCGGGCTGACGCGGTTCCTGCCCGCGCTATTGAGCGAGGACGGCAAAACGGTGACGCCCGTGGAGTGGAGCGGATCGAGCGACATGGCGGCGGTGGCGCGGGCGAACGCCTACCTGGTGGCGGACCCGGAAAAACCTGAATATAAACATGGAGAAAAGATCCGCATCCTACTGAGACACTGAGAGTTATGGCGAAGGCAAAACTATCCCATTACGACGAAGCAGGCCAAGCCCGAATGGTGGACGTGTCGGGCAAGGGGGAGACAAAGCGCACGGCGCGTGCGCGTGCGTTTGTCCGGATGAAGCCATCGGTGGTGAAGGCGCTGCCGGCGAATCCCAAGGGGAATCCGCTTGAGGTGGCGCGCGTGGCGGGAATCCAGGCGGCGAAGAAGACCAGCGAGCTGATCCCGATGTGCCATCCGCTGCTGCTGTCGCACGTGGACGTAGAGACGCACCTGAAGCGGGACGGCGTGCTGATTGAAGCCTCGGCGGCGCTGACGGGCCAAACCGGCGTGGAGATGGAGGCGCTGACGGCGGTGGCGGTGGCCGCGCTGACGGTGTACGACATGACGAAGGCGCTGGACAAGTCGATCACAATCGAGCGGATAGAGTTGGTCGAAAAGACGGGCGGGAAGAGCGGCGATTACCGGAAGGCGGGCAGGGGCTGATGCGGGCGGCCGTGCTGACGATCAGCGACAGCTCGCACTCGGGGCTGCGGCACGATGCATCAGGCCCGGCGGTGGCGCAAGTGCTGGCGTCGAAGGGCTGGATTGTGACGGCATCCGAAGTGATCCCCGACGAGCGAAGCCGGATCGCGCAACGGCTGCGGGATATCGCCGACACGGGCACGGTGGACGCGATCTTTACGACGGGCGGGACGGGCGTGGCGCCGAGGGATGTCACGCCGGAGGCGACGCGCGAAGTGATTGACCGCGAGATTCCAGGGCTGCCGGAACTGATGCGCTGGGAGGGCTACAAGAAGACGAAGCGGGCCGTGCTATCGCGGGCTGTTGCGGGGCTGCGCGGAACGGTGCTGATCGTAAACCTGCCTGGGTCGCCGAAGGGGGCATTGGAGAGCCTGGATGCTATCGTGGAATTGGTGCCGCATGTTGCAGAGCTGGCCCAGGGCAGGACGGCCCACGATGACGGAGGGAAACTGGCGTAAGCCGGCCCACGTCCAAGAAGGTACTGTCGAGGCTGTGAGCGAATGAGACACGCGATTCCACTGACTGCCGCCGCTCTCACCTGCGCGGTGATGCTGGCCCAGATTCCCCAACCGACACCGAAAGACGTCCGTGTGCTGCCTGGTACAGCCGCGCCAAAAGATGATCGGCCGGCGCCTCCGAAGGTGGAAGTGCAGACGGTGAAACCGCCGGCGCCCCCCGCGCAGCCGCAGGAGGCTTTTCCGGACGACACGCCGATCATCCGCGCGACGGTGAACGTGGTGCTGGTGCCGACCACCGTCACCGATAAGAACAACCGGGTGGTGAACGGGCTTCAGCCACAGGACTTTACGCTCTACGACAACGATCAGCCGCAGGAGATCAGCCGTGACGTGGCGTTTCTGCCGCTGTCGATGGTGATCTGCATCCAGCGCAGCGACCATGTGGAGAAGGTGCTGCCGAAGATCCACAAGATGGGCGACGTGATGCGGGATCTGCTGGTCGGACAGGATGGCGAGGCGGCGATCATCAGCTTTGCCAACAACGTCGACCTGGTCCAGGATTTCACCAACGACGCCGCGAAGATCAACCAGGCCGTCTCGACGCTGCGCGCGGCGGGCCGGAACAACCGGCTGAACGACGCGGTAAACCAGGCGACTTACATGCTGCGGAACAAGAAGGACCGCCGCAAGGTGATTCTGCTGATTTCGGAGACGCTGGACCGGTCAAGCGAAGCGCGCCCGCGTGAAGTGGCGACGAACCTGCAGATCCACAACATCGACCTGTACACGCTGAACATCAACCGGCTGGTGACGCTGGGCACGACGCGCCCGGACCTGCCGAGGCCCGATCCCCTGCCCCCGGGAGCGCGGCCGCGCGTGGGTGTCGGTCCGATGGACCCGACGACGCAGGCACAGATCTCCGGCACTTTCGGCTATGGCGCCGACTTTGTTCCGGCGATCGAGGAGCTCTTCCGCGGCGTGAAGGCGATCTTCATCAAGAACCCGGCGGAGCTTTACACAAAGTTCACCGGCGGCCGGGAACTGTCATTCATCACGCAGACCGACCTGGAGCGGGCCATCACGGACATCGGCGCCGAAATCCGCAGCCAGTACCTGTTGAGCTACACGCCCAACAACAAGATGGAGGGCGGCTTCCACAAGATCCGCGTGGAAGTGAACCGGCGCGACTTGAAGATCCGGACACGGCCGGGCTACTGGATGGCGGCGATTCCGGAGTAGCGCGGTGCGTTAGGGTTTGGGACGGCCGCGTTTCGGTGCTTTCTTGTTCATCCCTCGTGCTGCTTTCGCTTGAGCCCTGCGTTGCGCCTCCAAGGAGCGACGGCACTCGTCGAGCAGTTTGTCAAGATCCCTCATAAAGCCACGGGCCTGAGAAAGCCAATTCACTTCGACCTCGATTGTCCACATCCGCAGCGCGTCCGTATCGTGCGGGAACTCCATCTTCAGCAGCCGTTCGACGTAGCGTTGATGAAGGATACTGACTTCCCACAGGGCAGCCATTGTGACTGCCGTATCAGCGGATACTTCTCGCGAACAGCCCGGCGATGCGGATTGGAGTTGGTTGTTGAACCGATCCTGTAACTCCACCAACCGTCGAAGAACCCGATCCTGGTTCGGGTCATCGCTGAAAACGTGATTGACTGTGGCTCGTCTCGGCAATCTGCGGCCGGTTGGCAACCGGCGGCAGGATACCATCCTGCCCCACACTAGCATTCAGCCAGGGCGCTATTCCGTACAATCACGGAATGAGTCTCGACGCGCAAGTCGCGGTCGTAACTGGAGGGACCCGGGGCGTCGGCCGGGGCGTGGCGGGCGCGCTGGCTCAACAGGGCGCACGCGTCTTTGTCACCGGCCGTTCGGCGCCGGATTGGGAGCGGCTTGAGGAAGGAATCACTGGCATCCGCTGCGACCATCGAGTGGACGCGCAGGTGGAGAGCGCGGTCCGACGGGTGCTGAGCGAAACCGATGGCATCGACATTCTGGTGAACAACGTCTGGGGCGGGTACGAGGGGATGGTGGAAGATGGGCGCTTCACGTGGCCCGCGCCGTTCTGGGAGCAACCGCTTTGGCGGTGGGACGCGATGTTTGCCGCCGGCGTCCGCGCGCACTATCACGCCAGTCAGCTTGCCGCGCCCGCGATGATCGCGCAGCGCCGGGGACTGATCGTGAACATCTCGTTCTGGGCGGCGCAAAAGCGCATCGGGAATGTGGCCTACGGTGTATCGAAGGCCGCGACGGACAAGCTGACGGCGGACATGGCGGCGGAGCTGAAGCCGCACAGCGTCGCGGTTGTTTCGCTCTATCCCGGGCTCGTCCGAACGGAAAAGGTGATGGAGGCGGCACCGTACCTCGACTTGAGCAATTCCGAATCGCCCGAATTCATTGGACGGGCCGTTGCGGCGCTGGCTGGTGATCCCAACGTGATGCGCCATACGGGTAAAGTCCTGGTGGCGGCCGCATTGGTACGCGAATACGGATTCACTGACATCGACGGCAAGTCGCCGCGTCCGCTGGAACTCGGCGACGTTTAAGCCAGGCGTTCATCTATTCGAACGACAATGCGGCGAAGCTGACGACGCTGCCTTCGTCGATGTTCCACTGCTGATAGCGGCGCAGGGTTCCACGCGCTTCCGGGACGGCTCTGAGGAACGTATAGATGGGCGCGCTGCCGCACCATTTCAGGTCGTCCTCGTTCTCTTTGATGAGCGACCAGTAGTCGTCCGTAGCGCCGTTCAGCACCTGGGTGATGCGGGCGTGGTCGCGGATTTCGACGGCTTGCATGGAGAAGTCGCCGGTCTGGACGGGGTTGGGGTCTCCGTAGCGCGCGCCCATGTGGGCCATATCGACGCCGAGAACCCAGACCAATCGCTGCTTTTCACGCTCCGCGAGCTCGCCGAGCGTGTCGAGGAAGGCCTTCACACCGTCGTTGTCTTCGGGCTTGCCGCCTTCGTAGATGCTGTGGGCGAAGGGTCCGCAGAGAATGGGAAGGACGCGGATGTTGGGACCGTAGAGCGCCTGCAGAAAGACGATCTGGAATTCGATGGAGTGTTCGATGGCGTGCGCGTAGTCCTCCATGTTGACGGCGTTGGGAGCGCGTTGGGCGAGGTGGTCGATCAGGCGTGTTTCGGTCCGCGGAGCGCCAAAGGGTGTGACGTAGGGCTTGTGCGTGAGGCCGAACTTTTCGGGCTCGCCGTAGTGCGAGGTGCCGAGGACGACGAAGACCTGATCCTCCGCGGCGGGCGGCAGGGCGAGATAGGCAGCGCGGTAGGACTCCCATCCTCCTTCAGGGCTGACGTGGGGCGCGGCGATGGCGCGAACGCGATTGGAAGCGTCGGGTTCGCCGTTGGCGGAGAGGTAGCGGTCCATCAGGCCGCGTAGTTCGCCTTCTTCATCCGGGTAGGCGGCTCCGGCGTGGACGGGTCTTCGCTCGGGGGCGTTGGCGAACTCGGCCATACGCGCGTCGCGAAGTTCGAGGAAGGCGTCGTTGATCAGGAAACCGGCGTGGCTGAGAGAGTCGATTAGATGCTGCTGAAGGGCGCTGACGTCGAATTCGCCGGTGATCTGGACGAGAGTCTGCCGGAGGTCGAGGTCGGACTGCTGGCCGTCGAAGCAGCGCAGGGCCGGGACGAGCGGCGGCGGAATGATCATCGTGACGTCCGAGAAGAGGAAGGGATCGCGGATGAGGAGGCCGGGACGGTCCGGGACCGGGGAGGGCATGAAGTCGAGTTCTGGACGGATTGGCGGGAGGGACTCGGACATTGCTCCATGATATGCGGTTCGCGTGGAGGGCCTGATCCGTGCCGCGTCGTAAAATAGGCTAAATCTCATGCGAGTTCTCGAGGGCAAGTCGGTATTGATTACGGGCGCAAGCGGCGGACTGGGCGGAGCCGTGACGCAGGCGTTCCTCAGCGCGGGGGCCAAAGTGGCGGGCGTGTCGCGGCATTGGCGCGAAAAGCCCGCGGACGACAGTTTTCTGGCGCTGGAGGCGGAGTTGACCTCCGCCGATGGCTGCCGGTACGTGGTGGAGCGGACAGTGGAAGCGTTCGGGCGCCTGGACGCGGCCGTGCACCTGATGGGCGCCTTCGCGATGGAGGGCGACGTTGAGAACACGCGGGTCGAGACGCTGGACCAGATGTACAACGTGAACGTGCGTCCGGCGTTCCTGTTCTTTCAGGAGGCGCTGGGGCGGTTCGGCGAAAAGGGCGGCCGGATTCTGGCTGTCGGCGCGAGAGCGGGCGTCGATCCGCCGGCGGGAATGTCGGCGTATTCAGTGTCCAAGGCGGCGCTGCACGCGCTGATCCTGACGCTGGCCGCCGAAGGCCGGAAGAACGGATACACGGCGAACGCGGTGCTGCCGTCGACAATCGACACGGAAGCGAATCGCAGGGCGATGCCGAATGCGGACTTCTCGAAGTGGGTGAAGCCGGAGAGCCTGGCGGCGCAGTTGGTGCTGCTGGCGTCGGACGCGGGAGAGGATACGAACGGTCAACTGATTGTGATCGAAGGGAGGGCCTGAGGGGATGGCTCGACAGAGATTGTCCGAAGCGGAATTGAGCGCAGCGCTGGCGGAACTGCCGGAGTGGCGCGTGGTGGAAGGCAAATTGCGCCGTGAGTACGTGTTCGCGGACTTCATCCACGCCTTCGGCTTCATGGCAACGTCGGCGATTGCGATTGAAAAAATGAACCACCATCCTGAATGGTTCAACGTGTGGAACCGTGTGCGCGTGGATCTGACGACGCACGACAGCGGCGGCATCACTCAGAACGACGTGACGCTGGCCAGGACTCTGGATTCGATTGCGGAGAAGCTGAAATGAGAATGTTGGCGGTTGCGCTCCTGCTGCCTGTGCTGGCGGCGGGGCAACAGCAATTTAGCGGTTCGAAGAAGCTGGACGCGGTCATCGAGCAGGCGCTGAAGGAGAACAAAATGCCTGGCGCGGTGCTCCTGGTGGGGCGTCCAGGCGTGGTGCTTCACAGGCACGCGTATGGCAACCGGGCCGTCTCGCCGAAGAGCGAACCGATGACGGTGAGCACGATCTTCGATCTGGCGTCTCTCACGAAGGTGGTGGCGACGACGTCCTCGATCATGAAGCTGTTTGAGGACGGCAAGATCCGGCTGAACGACAAGGTGACGGACTATCTGCCCTTGTTCCAGGGCGGCAAGAGCGACATCACCATCCGGCACCTTCTGACGCATTTCTCGGGAATGCGGCCCGACGTGGATCTGAAGCCGGAATGGTCGGGCTATGACACGGGCGTGAACCTGGCGCTGATCGACAAACCCGTCGCCGAGCCGGGGCAGCGGTTCATTTACAGCGACATCAACTTCATTCTGCTGGGCGAGATCGTGCGCGCGGTGAGCGGCAAGCCGCTGGACAAGTTCGCGCACGACGAAATCTTCGCGCCGCTAGGCATGACGGAGACCTGGTTCAATCCGCCGGCGGCTCTGAAGGGGCGGATTGCACCGACGGAGAACGTCAATGGGCAGATTCTGCGGGGCGTGGTGCACGACCCGACGACGCGATTCATGGGCGGCGTGGCGGGCCATGCGGGGCTGTTCTCGACGGCGGCCGATCTGCGAAAGTTCGCTGAGATGATGCTCGGCATGGGACGCCGCGGGAACGTGAAGATCTTCAGTCCACTCACAGTGAAGAAGTTCACTGAGCCGCAGACGCCTCCGCACCAGCCGATTCTCCGCGGGTTCGGCTACGACATGGATTCGCCGTTCTCGGCGAACCGCGGCGAGCTGTTTCCGATCGGCTCTTACGGGCACACGGGCTTCACCGGCACGTCCCTGTGGATCGACCCGGTGACCAAAACCTACGTGATTCTGCTGGCGAACAGCGTGCATCCGGGGCTCCGGCCAGCCATCTCGCCGTTGAGGAGCAAGGTGGCGACGATCGTGGCGGCGGCTCGCGGCGTGAACGCGCCGGGCGTGGCGCTCACCGGGCTGATGGAGACCTCCTACATGACGCCGCCACGGCGTGCGCTGGCGCGGACGGTGGAGGTGGAAACCGGCCTGGACGTGCTGGCGGCGGAGAATTTCAAGACGTTTGCCGGAAAGCGCATCGGATTAATCACCAATCACACGGGTCTGACGAAAGACGGCAAGCGGAACATCGACGTCATGGTTGCCGCCGGTGTGAAACTGGCGGCGCTGTTTTCGCCGGAACACGGCCTTGCCGGAAAGGAAGATCACGAGAACGTCCAGCACGGCAAGGACGAGGCGACCGGAATTCCGATCTGGAGCCTCTACCAGGGCAAGGACCGCCGGCCGAGCGAGGCCATGCTGCGCGAGGTGGACGTGCTGGTGTTCGACATTCAGGACATCGGCGCGCGCTTCTACACCTACGCCTCGACGATGAAGAATGCGATGGAGGCGGCGGCGAAAGCGGGACTTCCCTTCTATGTGCTGGACCGGCCGAATCCGATTACGGGCGTTGAGGTGGAAGGGCCGATGCTCGACCAGGACCTGATCTCCTTCGTTGGCTGCACCATCATGCCTTTGCGCCACGGAATGACGCTGGGCGAACTGGCGCGCATGGTGAACGCCGAGGAGAAGACGGGCGCGCAACTGCACGTGATCGCGATGAAGAACTGGAACCGGCTGGACTGGTGGGAGTCGACGTCGCTGAACTGGGTGGACCCGTCACCGAACCTGCGCAGCCTGAACGCGGCACTGCTGTATCCGGGCGTCGCGATGATCGAATATTCGAAGAATTACTCTGTGGGCCGCGGCACGGACGCGCCATTCGAGCAAGTGGGCGCGGACTGGATCAACGGGCGCGACCTGGCGCTGTTCCTGAACAAACGGATGGTGCCGGGGGTTCGGTTCTACGCGACGAGTTTCACGCCGGCGGCGTCGAATTTCCAGGGCAAACGCGTCGAGGGCGTGCGGATTGTGGTGACGGACCGGCAGGGCTTTTCGGCGCTGCGGCTGGGTTTGGAACTGATCAATGCGCTGGAGAAGCTGTACCCGGGCAAGATCGACCTGGAAGTGAACGCGAAGCTGATCGGCAACCGGGAGATGATGGGGAAGATCCGGTCCGGGATCGATCCCAGGCTGCTGGAGCCGTCGGTGCAGGAGACGATCCGGCCGTTCCTGGAAAAGCGGAAAGAGTACCTGCTGTATCAGTAGGACGGCAAAGGGCCAGCCCTCGTAGGGGCCGGCCCTGGTTGTTATAACTCCTGAACGACTTCCCTTGCGGTACCCCGTGGTTATTCCACGAGTTCTTTTGCTGCCTTTGGCGGACGGCCTCGACGGGCGGGAACCTTGACTGGCTCCTCCTTCGTTTTCATCGCGGCCATCCAGGCAGGTGGGCGTCCACGCCGCTTTCCCTGTCCTCTGGCGAGGCGCTCGAGGGTGAGAATTGCCTCTTCGATGGCCTCACGTTCCTGGCGCAAATCGGCCAGCATTTTCATCACATCCATCGTTTCGCTCCCTGCGATCCAGGACGAAGTTCGGTGCGATTCGAGCCGTGGGCTTTTCTGAAATCGGAACAGAACCGCATTCTTCCTCGTTCCTATGAGACTTTGTACCCCATTTTTGAAGGCGGTTCAAGAGTCTTGTTCCGATTTCGGAACAATAATTGAGTCCCAGGGGTACTACCTGGCCGAATTCTCCGGCGAAAATGCGGTCTTCCTCCAGCGCAGGTAAAACGGAACTCCGGCGGCAATCACCACCAGGCCCAATCCTGACTCCCGGGGTGAATTCCGCAGGGTTATGACCAAAAGGAGGCAGGCGACGAAGACGAAAAGGGCGGGAACGACGGGAAAACCAACAGTTTTGTACGGCCTTTTCAGGTCCGGCCGCTTCCGGCGGAGCACGATGACGGCCGCCGCGGCCATTCCGTAAAGAATCCAACTCGGGAAGATCACCATGGTGAGGAGCTGATCGTAGCGTCCGCTGAGAACAAGAACGCCCGACCAAGCGCTGAGCGCCAGAATCGAGAAGCCGGGGGTGTGGTGAACGGGATGGACCGTCCGAAATGCCTTGAAAAAGAGGCCGTCACAGGCCGCGGCGTAAGGAACGCGGGAACCCGACAGAATCGACCCGTTCAGCGCGGCGAAGATCGAGATCATCGCCGCGACGCTAACGGCGTTCGCGCCCCAGCCGCCAACCACATTGCGCATCATCTCCGAAGCCACGCGGTCGTGCTTCGCCACCTCCGCCGCGGGGAGCACGTAGAAGTAGGCCAGGTTCGTCACAAGATAGGTCGCGACCACCAGCAGTGTGCCGAAGATCAAAGCGCGGGGCAGGTTGCGCTGAGGATCGCGGATCTCGCCGGAGACCATGCTGACGTTATTCCAGCCGTCGTATGCCCATAGCGCCGCCACGAGAGCGGCAAAAAACCCGGCGACGCCGCCGACGCCGGTGGTGGAAGAGGCAAAATTCGAGACGCTTCCCGTGCTGCCGGAAAGGCCGGCGACAACAATACCGGCGATCAACGCCAGCTTGAGGATGGTGACGACCACTTGGACCCCGGCGCCGGCTCGGACGCCCATGTAGTTCACAAATCCGAGAAAGAGAATGACGCCGATAGCGAAGATCTGTCCGAGGCTGACGGACAGTGGTCCCCAGTCCGGGCCTAGCGGAATCGGAATGGTGAAAAGGGTATTCTCCAGTTCCGGGCGGAAATTGGCGAGGTAGTAGAAAAACCCCGTGGCGAGAGTGGCGACGGAACCGCTCTTGGCGACCCACATCTGCGTCCAGGCGTAGATGTAGCCCCAGAACGGCCCGTAAGCCTCGCGGAGGAAGACATACTCGCCGCCGGCCTCCGGCAGCATGGAGGCGAGCTCGGCGTAGCTCAGCGCTCCAGCCAGAGTCAGCAGCCCACCGAAGATCCAGACCAGGTAGACCATCTCGGCCGAACCGGTGTTCTGCACCATCGTCTTTGGCACCAGAAAGATGCCGCTGCCAATGACCGTGCCGACGACGATGGAGGCGGCACTCCAGATGCCGAGTTCCCGGCGCAGGCGCTGCTCAGCCACGGGCGGCCTCCGGCTTGCGGTCCAAGAAGAGGGAGGCGAGGAGCGAGACGGCGATGGTGATGAGCGTTCCGATCAGCACGTACCAGGTCCAGGCGATGGGGGTTGCGAAGCGCACGTAAAGGTTCATGAGTATTCCGGCGGTCATACCGAACATGGCCGCCTTCTCGCTGACGTGCTTCGTGAGAACGCCGAGCAGGAAGACGCCCAGGAGTCCACCGTACAGGATGGAGGCAATCCCGAGTCCCGCCTCGAGGACCGAATCGACTTGCCGGGCCAGGTAGCCAATGGCGAAGAGCACCGCGCCCCAGACCAGCGTCGACATGCGGGCCATCTTGAGGTAGTGGCTCTCCGGATGATGCGGGGAGCTGAGACGGTAGAAATCCATGATGGTGGTGGAGGACAGCGAGTTGAGCGCCGCGCTCAGGTTCGACATGGCGGCGGCGAGGACGGCGGCAATCACGAGGCCGGCGACGCCCACGGGCAGGTTTTCCCAGATGAATTGCGGATAGATGCGGTCGAGTTTCTCCGGAACGGCCGCCCCGGTATCGCGGTAGTAGACCCAGAGGATCACGCCGATCACCAGGAACAACGAGAACTGGAAGAAGATGACCACCCAGCTTGTGAATAGGGCCAGCTTCGCCTCAGCCTGGCTCTTGGCCGAAAGCAGGCGCTGGACCAGAAGCTGTTCCGTGCCGTGACTGGCGGTGGTCAGGAAGCAGCCGCCGATGACCCCGGCCCAGAAAGAGTAAGACTTGCTGAAGAACTCAAGAGTCGGCGCAAAGTGGAAGTCGAAGACCTGGAACTTCCCTGCCTCGGAGGCGAGCTGCGCGACATACGGCCAGCCCTCCGGAATCTTGCCGAGGATGACGAAGAGGCTGACCAGCGCGCCGGCAATATAGAGGAACATCTGCACGACGTCGGTCCAGATGACGGCCGTCATGCCGCCCTCGAAGGTGTAGAACAGCGTCAGCGCGACGATGACCGCGATGGACGCGACTTCCCCCGTGCCAAGGATGATGCTGATGACGATGGAGATCGCAAAGACGCGCACCCCCTCGGCCAGCGCGCGCAGCACCAGGAACAGGCCGGCGGTGAGCTTTCGAAGTCGAATTCCGAAGCGCCGTTCCATTAATTCGTAGGCGGTGAAGAGCTCGCCGCGGAAGTAGTGCGGAAGAAATAGAAGCGAGATGACGATGCGCGCCAGCAGGTAGCCCATCACCACTTGGAGGAAACCGAAAGTGCCCGCGAATGAGATGGCCGGAGTGCCGATGACGGTCAGGGTGCTGGTCTCGGCCGAGACGATGGAAAAGGCGATGGCCCACCAGGGCGTGTTGCGCCCGCCGAGGAAGTAGTCCTTCAGGCTCTTTTGGGATTCCTTGAATTGGGCTCCAAACCAGGTGATTCCGATCAGATAAACCGCGATGACCCCGAGGTCAAAATAGCGCATGGGTGTTGGGATTTTAGCACACGGCTCCGTTTAGTCCCGGCCGCTGGGAACAATTCCCGCGGCTGCGGCATCTGATAGGACACGCACGATGAGAAGGGTGCGTCGAGAAGGTTGAAGCGGACGCTTCCCTAATCGAAGGACAGAGGTATGATAGGGAGTTTACGGGAAGGAGTAGCATGGGGCAGGCGGATTGCTATTGCCTCCGCCGATGGGCTTTGGATATACTCCGCAAGTGCTGATCTGGCAAGGCTAAAGCGAACGCCAGGCCGATCAGGGCGTCCCGTAGCGAGCTAGTTTTTTCGACCCGACTTAGGAGGCATGTGGTGCTGTTTTCATTCAAACGAGCGATCGCGATAGTCGCCCTTGGAACCTTCTGCAGCCTGGCTGGCCTGGCCCAGGAGAATAAGGGGCCCCAGTGGAAGGACCGCGCAGAATACGACCTGGTCGATTCGATCCAGAAAGAGCAAACCGCCAAGACCAAGCTCGGGCTGCTGAACAGTTGGAAGGAGAAGTATCCGGCCAGCGAGTTCAAAGAGCTTCGCCACAACCTATACGTGCAGACATATCAAGGCTTGGGCGACGGCAAGGGAATGAAGCAGGCTGCCAAGGACTGGGTGGCCGATAACCCGAAGGCGTTCCTGGCGCTGTACTGGCTGAACCTGCTGACGATCAGCCTGAACGACAATTCCGCCCCCGCCCTGGAAGACGGCGTAAAGGCCGGCGAGGGCATGCTGGCCGTGCTCGACGAGACCTTCGATCCGTCGAAGAAGCAGGCCAACATCACCGACGAAGCCTGGCGCACTGAGCGGCAGAAGGCCGAAGCGATTGCCCACCGCACCCTGGGCTGGGTGGCCATGCAGAAGAACAACAACGAAGAAGCCGAGAAGCAGTTGACTGCAGTGTTGAAGCTGGACAACAACGACGCAATGGCCAGCTACTGGCTAGGCACGGTGATCGCGAAGCAGCGGAAGCTTGAAAAGCAGTCCGCCGCTTTGTACCACTTCGCGCATGCGGCCACGCATGAGGGCCAGAGCGCTCTGCCTCCGGAACAGCGCAAGCAGATTCTGGCCTACCTCGAGAAAACTTACATCAACTTCCACGGCGACAAGGGCGGCCTGCCCGAGATGATCGCGATGACGAAGAATAGCCCGATTCCTCCGGACGACTTCAAGATCAAGTCGAAGCAGGAGATCCTTGAAGATCAGGAAAAAGAGCTGATGACGACGAACCCCATGCTTGCGCTGTGGGTCCGCATGAAGGGTGCGCTCAGCGGCGCTGGCGGCGCCGAGTACTTCGCGCAGATCAAGGGCAGCGGCGTCCCCGGCGGCGTGGAAGTCGGCACGACGAAGGTCGAGAAGTTTAAGGGCAAGGTGGTCTCCTCGAATCCTCCTGCCAAGCCGAAGGAAGTTGTCGTCGGCATCTCGGCTCCGGACATGTCCGAGGTCACCCTCCGCTTCGAAAAGCCGCTGACCGCTCCAGTTCCCGCTGGCACGGAATTGGAGTTCTCCGGTGTACCTCTTGAGTTCACACCGGACCCGTTCATGCTGACCTTCGACACAGATCCGGCGGATGTCGCAGGGTTGCCCAAAGCCGCCCCGCCAGCCAAGAAGGCTCCGGCCGGCGCGAAGAAGGGTGCTGGCAAGAAGAAATAAGCACCGGACAATGCCAAGCGAAAAGGGCGAGCCCTAGCGGCTCGCCCTTTTGCTTTCTTCGGGCACGTTCGAGTGAGCCCGCGCGAGGAGATAACTGTACGTTACGCGCTCGACGAAGGACATCGGCTCCGGCGCCCACGCCGAGGCCTGATAGTACGAGATGAAGCGTTGCGCGACGTTCGGCAGGGCGGACTGATGGACCGGAACCGCCGCGCTGGCAACCAGAAACGTTGCGAGCACGATGGCGGCTATGGGGTGCCGTCTGACCGGGTTTGATCCGCTTCGTCTCACATCTATAAAGACGGACGAAAACGGTCGTCGTTCCCGGTGATAGCTAACTTAACGCTTGTTTCAGATCCTTCAGCAGGCTGCGTGCCGCGTCCGCCTGCCCCGGTTCGGCCGCCCGGACCTCGCCTTTGAAGACGAATACATCGCGGCCGTCGACTTCCACAAGCGCTTCAAACCCGCGCTCAGTGAGGAGTCCGGGCGACCCGATGCCACCGAAGCCCGTCTCGCGGCGCTCAACCAGCACGACGCAGCCATTCCGTTCGAAGACGAAGTGGCTTGGAATCTGTGTGGTGGGCAGAAGCTGAATGCCCGCTTCGAGAATGCGCTCAAATTGCGCCAAAAGTGCGTCGTCCATTACATCTTGTAGCGGCCGAAGTCCTCGTCGTTCAGACCTTCCAGCCAGCGTTTCAATTCTTCAGTGTTGACCTTATCTCCGACGTTCGTGGCGGTCTTGGACGACTTCAGCACCTGCTCCTCGACGTAGATGGGGCAATCCAGCCGCAGCGCGAGCGCCAGCGCATCGCTGGGGCGCGAGTCGATGCTGATCATCTCGCCCTCGCGGTCCACCCAGATGACGGCGTAGAAGACGTCGTCTTTCAGTTCGCTCACTACAACCTTGCGCACACCGGCGTCGAGGCCCGTCAGGACGTTCTTGATCAGGTCATGGGTCATGGGGCGCGGCGTGGAGACCTTCTCGATCTCCAGGGCAATCGCGTTGGCCTCATAGATACCCACCCAGATCGGCAGAATGGTGTCGCCGCTCGCATCGCGGAGGATCACGATGGGCATGTTCGTAACGGGGTCCATCATCAGCCCCCGGATTTTCATTTCGACTTCCATCTGTAGTCCCTCCCTCGATCGAATTCTCGCGAGCCCGCTGTGCGGACCCTCATTACACCATGACGGCGCACTCGCCGACCAGTGAGTTCGGACCCGCGCGAGTGACGCGCGCGGGCATGTAGCGCCCGACCATTTCGGGCTTGGCCGGCTGCGAGCCGTCAGGCCGCGCACTGGTGACGAAGTTCAGTATGCGGTTCTGGGCCGTGCGGCCGATCCACTGGCCTGTCGCGCTGTTGTAGCCCTCCACCAGGACTTCCTGCTCGGAGCCCACCAGGCGCGCGTTGCGGCGCATCTGGATGCCCCGCTGCTTCTCTTGAAGAATGGTCAGGCGGCGGCCCTTTTCCTCCTCGGGAATGTGGTCGCCCAAGGCCAGCGCGGCCGTGTTCGGGCGCGGCGAGTACTTGAAGCTGAAGATGCTGTCGTATTCCACCTGGTCGAGCAGATCGAGCGTCATCTCGAAGTCCTGCTCGGTCTCGCCTGGAAAGCCGACGATGATGTCGGTGGAGAGCGCGATGTCGCGCTTCGAGTTCTTCATCCACTCGATGCGCCGCATGTACTGGTCGCGCGTGTACTGGCGGTCCATCAACTCCAGAACGCGCGTGGAGCCGCTCTGCACGGGCAGGTGAACC
The DNA here is from genome assembly GCA_050789245.1 of Bryobacteraceae bacterium. Classification (GTDB taxonomy): domain Bacteria; phylum Acidobacteriota; class Terriglobia; order Bryobacterales; family Bryobacteraceae; genus PNKE01. The sequence goes on from JBOZRR010000006.1 coordinate 94,244, forward strand.
TGGTTGCAGAGCGTGTCCGTGCGGTCAATGGCGTCGACGATCTCCTTGCCGAAGTCGCGCGGATGCGAGGTGGTGAAGCGCACACGGCGGATGCCGTCGATGCGGCCGACCTCCTCCAGCAGCCTTGCAAAGCCCCAGCCGTCGGCCGAGGGGTCGCGGTAGGAGTTCACGTTCTGGCCGAGAAGCTGGATCTCGCTGTAGCCGGCGCCGGCCAGTCCGCGGGCCTCGCGCAGGACGCTTTCGGCGGTGCGGCTGCGCTCCGGGCCGCGCGTGAACGGCACGACGCAGTAGGCGCAGCTCTTGTCGCAGCCTTCGATGATCGTGATGTAGGCGCGGTGGGGGTTGTCGCGGCGCGTGAAAGGCGTGTCGAACGTCTGGTCTGTGTCGAGGCTCAGGCCGGTCACGCGCTGGCCGCCGGCTTCGATCTGAACCAGCAGTTCCGGCAGCCGGGTGTAGCTGGCCGAACCGGCCACAAGGCTGACGTGCGGGGCCTTCTCGAAGATGCGCTCGCCTTCCTGCTGCGCCACGCAGCCGAGCACTCCGAAGACCTTGCCCTTCCCGGCGTCGCGCTTGAACTGCTGCAGGCGGTGGAAGACCTTCTGTTCGGCTTTGTCGCGAATCGAGCAGGTGTTGTACAGCACCAGGTCGGCCTCCTCGGGCCGATCGACCTGCTCATAGCCGCGCTGTTCCAGAGTCCCGATGACCTTCTCGGAGTCATGGTTGTTCATCTGGCAGCCAAACGTCTCAATATAAAAGCGCTTCATACACAGCCCAGTGGAAGGTGTCCCCACCTCGATTATAGCGTTGAGCTCCCAGCGGCTAGCTCTCAGCTCTCAGGCATCAGTTTGCGCGGGAGTAGTGGGCTAGGCGCTAATGACCGAAAGCTGAGGGCTGAAGGCTGATGGCTGACCGCTACCTGTGGCCCAGGTACATCAGCCACGCCAACCCGAAGACGGTGAGCATGAAGTAGCCGAAGGAGCGAAGGCCATAGATCAGGCGGTCGTGGTCGGTCTTCTTCGAGACAATGCCGAGGACCACTGAGGTGAGCAGCGCGAAGATGAGCGTCGCTTCGAAATGGCTCAGGTTCATCTTGGGCATCGGGGTGTGTCTCCTTCAGTCCTTGCGCCCCACGGCGATTTCGAAGGCATCGACCATGGCCAGCACATTGAACAAGCCGGCGGCCACCAGAAACTTCGTGCCGTAGTCGACGGTGTGGCCGGCGACGTCAGGCTGGTTGTAGCCGAACCAGCGCGCCATGAAGTAGAGCAGGCCGGTCGCCATGTCGCCGGCGAAGCCGCCGCAGTAGATGATTGTGGTCAGCAGGTCGCCGGTCATCGGCTCGAACATGTAGCCGCGCATCATCAGCCCGGCCAGGAACATGATTGCGACACTGCCGCTGAGGAACAGCCCGCGGAAAGTCCGCTTGAGCATGAAGTGCCCGCCGCCTGGAACCAGCCACGCTAGCGCCACCACGGGGAGCCATTTACCGATCGGCGGAAGTGGGGGGAGCTGAATCGCCTGTTTTTCCTTGTCAGCCATGCTGGAAACTATCAGGCTACCATGCCCTACCGGACGGGCTCCGATGCCAGCCAGATGAAGCTCTCCAGGATTCGCGCCCGTTGCGCGTCGTTCACCGTCAGATAGCGGTGCCGGCCGCCTAGCGTGGCCTTGAACGCCGTGTTGCCCTTGTCGTCGACGGTGACTGTGCCTTCAGGGCTGAGTCCGAAATAGCCGTGGTCGGGGCGCAGCGCGTAAAGAACGGAGGTCAGGTCCCAGGTCTCGCGGTCGTAGGGCATCTTCATGTAGGCCTTGTAGCCTTCGACAACCGGATGGAGCTTGGCCCAGCGGAAGTCGTTCAAGATCGACCGAGCCGGGAACTTGATGGTCTTTCCGACCTCGAAACCGCTCCAGATGACAGGCGTCGGCCAATCTCGCGCCAGACGCTGCGCCGATGGGATGTCGATCTTCACGTTGTACTCAGGGCCCCTGCCGCTGAAGTCGCCTGCCATGATCGATAGGAACTTCACCTTCTTGGCGATCAGCTCCTTGTGTGTGGCCAGCAGCCGGGCGAGGTTGGTGGAAAAGCCAACCTGGATCATCACCACGGAGTTGTCGGGCTGCGTCAGCAGCGTGTCGCGCAGCAGTTCAACCGCATCGTGCGTTTCGGTCGAATGAGGGAACTTTTCGGCCTGACGATTGTAGTTCCCCTCCTCGGGCGTCATTCCGTTCTTCACGATGCCAATGGGGACAAAATCACGATGATAAAAGGTGTTGACAGCGGAGACGAAGCGCGAGGCCCAGGGGTTGTCCTTGGTTACGGTGACCGCCAGCAGGCGGCCCTCCCCTCGGTTTCCAAAGGCGTGCAACATAGCCAACGCGAGCGCGTCGTCGATGTCGTTGCCCATGTCCGTGTCGAAGATGACGTGGACAGGCTGCGCGGGCGCCGTGACAGCGAACGGCAACACGAAGGCCAAGGCAAGGACGAAGGGTTTCATCGCTCATACTCTACCGAAACCAGGCAGAGTCCGCTGGAAGGCATCGCGCGCCCGGCCTTGCCTTCGAAGCCCGGCTGCAAGCGTGCCAGAAAGGCCGCTTCGTCGAGGTTCCCCTTCCCTGCCTCCACCAGCGTTCCGGCCAGCATCCGGACCATGTGTTTCAGGAAGCCGCTGCCGCGCACCCGGTAGATGAGTTCCCCGCCCTCGCGCCAAAGCCGCGACAAGAAGATGGTGCGCACCTTTGATTGGCCGAGGGCATCCCTCTCGTCAGACGCGGCAAAGGCGCTGAAATCGTGCTCGCCTTCGTAGAGCGGTGCGAACCGGATCATGCACGCCTCGTCGAGCGGATAGGGATGGTGGCACAGATAGAGCCGCCGCATCGGCGGGCAGATCTCCTCGCGCCAGATGCGGTACTCGTATGTCTTCGCGACGGCGTCGAAGCGCGGGTGAAACTCCGGGTGGACCTCTTCGACGCCCGTGACGCGAATTGACCGCGGCAGCAGCCGGTTGATCGCCCGCCGCAGATTGTCCACCGGAATCGGGTTCTCGATCGAGAAGGCCGCCACCTGCGCCAGGGCGTGCACGCCCGCGTCCGTCCGTCCTGACCCAGCGACGTCGACTGGACGCCCTTCGATCCCCGATATGACCTCTTCGAGTGCCGCCTGAATGGTCGGGAGCCCCGGCTGGACCTGCCAGCCGTGAAATTCCGATCCATCATAAGCAACGCTAATGCGGATGCGCCGCATATCGGAGCTCAGGAGGGGCGGGAGCCAGGCTTCACGACGGGCTCACCGGCCTGGCACAGCGGGCAGGCGTCAGGCTGCCACGTCTGCACCGCGAGCGTTGCGAGGGCGGCACGCGGCACTTGGAGGTCTGCTTGGCCGCCGCTGCGGTCGATGATCGACCCGGCGGCAACCACCTCGGCGCCGTGGGCCCGAAGCAGTTCGACTACTTCAAGTGAGCTAATTCCCGTCGTGATGACGTCTTCAATCACTACGGCGCGGTCGCCTGGTTGAACCGAGAAGCCGCGGCGCAAAGTCATCTTTCGATCCGCGTCGCGCTCGGTGAAGATGTGCCGGACTCCGAGAGCACGGGCCACCTCATGGCCGATCATCAGGCCGCCCATGGCCGGGGACACCACCAGGCTGATGGCCGGGGCTAGTCCCCTGACTTGCTCCGCGAGCATGCGACCCAGCCGTTCGGCGTGCTCCGGATGCTGGAGCACAAGCGCGCACTGTAAATACTCAGGGCTGTGCAGACCGCTTGTCAGGCGGAAGTGTCCGTTCAAATAGGCGCCGGTACGGCGGAAAAGCTCAAGTACCTCTTCGGTTTGGCTGGTCACCACCGCTTAGAATAGCACCGCCCCGATGCGCTACCATGATGATGATTTCAGGGAACATCCTGCGCGTTCGCTGCGTTTTGAAAGATTTAGTAACGAAGTAGCGACAAGAGTGCACCCTTATTGGAAGTAGGTACCCGAACCACAATGAATCGCATTCGACCGATCCTCGCAGTCGTGCTCTCGGGGCTGATGTGTGCCCCGGCCGGCCTTGCACAGGACGCAGCTCAAGCGTCAGTGAACTACGACAAGCCGCAAGTGCCCACCGCTCCGGGCACCGGCCCGATCAACACCATCACCCGGCCATTTCGGCAGCCCGACATCGCTCCGGTGAACCTGGGGAATTCTAACCGCCTTGATGCACTCGTCCGGGCCGGCAATCTTTATCTCTCCCTCCAGGACACCATCGCGATCGCCCTTGAGAACAACCTCGACATCGAGTTGTCCCGCTACGGTCCGCAAATCGCCCAAGTCGACCTGCTTCGCGCCAAGGCAGGCGGCCTGCTGCGCGGCGTCCCAACGGCCATCCGCAACGCTCCGACCTCGGCCGCCAGCCAGGCCGGCGCTACGGGCGGCCAAGGCACAGGCGGCACAACGGCCGGTGGCAGCGGAGACTCCGGCGGCGCCGGCGGTACCGTCATCACCCAGACCGGTGTCGCGGTTCCCAACCTGGATCCGGTGGTCTTTTTCGGCGGTACCTGGTCGCACGCCTCCCGCCCCCAGGCCAACACGATTCAGACCGCGGGCCTCACCTCGCTCCAGTTCAATAACCGGGCTTGGCAGACGGCCTACCAGCAGTCGTTCATTTCGGGCACGACGGTCAGCTTTGGCTGGGACAACAGCTACGTCAAGACCAACAACCCAGGCAACGCGCTGAACCCGAATACGTCCGCCAACATGAGCCTGCAGTTGACGCAGCGCCTGCTGCAGGGCTTCGGTTTTGCCGTCAACAACCGCAACATCCGCGTTGCCAAGAACGACATCCGCGTATCGGACCTCGTCTTCAAGCAGCAGGTGATGACCACGGTGGCCGGCGTCGTGAATCTCTATTGGGACTTGGTGAGCTTCAATGAGGACCTGAAGGTGCGCAGGAAGGCCCTCGAGGTGGCGCAGAAGTTCTACGAGGACAACAAGAAGCAGGTGGAGATCGGCACCCTGGCGCCCATCGAGATCGTCCGCGCCGAGGCCCGCGTGGCGCAGGCGCAGCAGGACCTGACCAACGCCGAGACCTCGCTGTTGCAGCAGGAGACGATCATCAAGAACGCGCTCAGCCGCACCGGTATCGCCAGCCCGTCGATCTCCGAGGCCAGAGTGATCACCACGGACACTTTGAGCCAGCCGCGGAACGACATGGTCGATCCGCTGAAGGACCTGATCGATAAGGCCCTGACCTCGCGCCCCGACCTGGAGCAGACGAAGATCCAGATCGAAAACACCAAGATCGGCATCGCCGGCAGCCGCAGCCAGTTGCTGCCGTCCCTCGATGTCAACGCGAGTTTCCGCAACAACGCGCTGACTGGCCAGGTGAACACGCTGCCTGTCCCTGGTGCGCCGGACTTCCAGCGCGACGTGGATCCGTACTTCATCGGCGGCTACGGCAACGCCCTGGCGCAGATCTTCCGGCGCAATTTCCCGGACTATTCGGTCGGGTTTCAATTGAATATCCCGATCCGCAATCGCACGGCCCAGGCCGACTACATCCGCGACCAGCTCTCCCTCCGGCAGCAGCAGTTGAACCAGCAGCGCCAGGTGAACGACGTCCGTGTCAGCGTGCAGAATGCGCTCACGGCGGTCCTCCAGGCCCGCGCCCGCTATGAAGCCGCCGTGAAGGAGCGCCAGCTTCAGGAGCAGACGCTCGACGCCGAGAACAAGAAGTATGCGCTCGGCGCCTCGACGGCGTTTCAGGTGGTCCAGACGCAGCGCGACCTCGCCCAGGCCCAGGCCACCGAAGTTTCCGCTCTGGCGTCGTACTCCCGGGCCCGCGTCCAACTCGACCTGAACACGGCGCAGGTTCTCGACAAGTACGGCGTGGACATCGCCGACGCACGCGCCGGCAAGTCGTCGAGGCCGATCGCGCAGCAGTAACAGCCTTCGCGGAAAATGCGAAAACGAACTCCCCGGCGCGCTCAGCCACGCCGGGGAGCTTCATTTTGTAGCTAAAGTCAAGATTCCACGCCGATTGTTCTCCTGCACCTATCGTTTGAAGTACAATTCTTAGCAACCGCAATTCTTGAAACGGCGGCGGGCGCTGAGTCGCATCGAGCCCGGCGCGCAAATGAAGGCAGGTGTGAAGGTGAGCCATCCAAACGAACCGAAACAACCAGACACGTCTGCGAAGACGCGCGGCGGCTTCTCCCGCCGCGGATTCATGCAAGGGGTCGGCGTTACGGGCGCCATCGCCCCCGGACTGCTCCAAGACCAGGCTGAGGCTCAGAGCGCGGCCGGCGTTCAGGGCCCTGCGGCCGTGCCCATCACTCTGAACATCAACGGCAAACCGGTGAAGCTGAGCGTAGAGCCGCGCGTCACGCTGCTCGATGCGCTGCGGAATAGCCTGGACATGACCGGCGCGAAGCGGGTCTGCGACCGTGGCACCTGCGGCGCCTGCACTGTCCTCCTCGACGGCAAGGTGGCGTATGCGTGCTCGCTGCTGGCAATCGACGTCCAGGGCAAGAAAATCACGACAATCGAAGGCTTCGCCATGCAAGCTGGCAAGCCGCACCCGGTGGTTCAAGCCTTCGTCGACAACGACGCCCAGCAGTGCGGCTACTGCACGCCCGGTTTCGTCGTGGCGGCGAAGGGCTTCCTGGACCACAATCCCAATCCAACTTATGAACAGGTAAAAGACGGACTCGGCGGCAACCTGTGCCGCTGCGGCACCTACGTCGGCGTCCGTCAGGCCGTACTACAGGCCGCCAAGACGATGAAGGGAGGTTCCCGTGCCTGAGTACAAATGGCCCCCCATGTCGGCCCGCAAGCAGATGGGCCAGCGCATCAGCCGCATGGACGGCATTGAGAAGGCGTCCGGCCGTGCCAAGTATTCTTCCGACCTGAACAAGCCGAACCAGCTTCAGACGGCTGTGGCCGTGTGCCCGTATGCACACGCCACCGTCAAGAGCATCGACACCTCGGCCGCCGAGAAGATGCCCGGCGTAAAAGGCATCCAAGTGGTCGTGAAGGCCGGCGAAGAGATTCAGTGGGCCGGCTGGGAGATCGCGTTCGTCGCCGCCGACACCGAACTCCAGGCCCGCGACGCCGCTCGCGCCATCAAGGTTGACTACCAACCCATGGAGCACGTCGTCCACGAAGCGGACCTGAAGAAGGCCGGCGGCCGCGCAAAAGCCTCCGGCGAGAAGGTGGAAGGCGATCCCGACGCCGCGCTCAAGGCCGCCGATGCCGTCAGCGAAGGTTATTACGGAATTCCGACCCTCGCACATTGCTGCCTGGAGCCCCATGGCAACGTCGTGCAGTTCGACGGCGCCAAGGCTGAGTTCAACCCTTCGACGCAGGCAGTGACTCCGATTCAGGGCGATCTGGCACGTCAGCTCGAAGTGCCCGCCGCCAACGTGCATGTCTACATGCAGCACATCGGCGGTGGATTCGGCTCGAAGTTCCAGGCCGACCGCTGGGGCGTCGCCTCCGCGCATCTGTCCAAGGCCAATGGCGGCCGTCCGGTGAAGGTCTTCCTGGAACGCGCATCCGAAGTGACCATCGGCGGCGTGCGCCCGTCGGCATTCGCCAACATCAAGGTGGCGGGCAAGAAGGACGGCAGTATTACCGCTTGGGAGTCCGCTTCCTGGGCTTCAGGCGGCGTGGCAGGCGGCGGCTCGCCCCCAATCCCGTACGTCTACACAAAGATCCCGAATCAACGGCTCACGCACCAGGCGGTTTCGCTGAACGCGGCGCCGATCCGCGCCTGGCGCGCGCCGAACCACCAGCAGGCGTCGTATCTGACCTGTGCGGCCATCGACGACTTCGCGGCGAAGATCAACCTGGATCCGCTGGAGGTGTTCGCAAAGAACGCCGGGATCACGGCTCGCCCTGAGACCTACGAGCGCCAGTTGAAGAAGGCCGCCGAACTGGCTGAGTGGAAGAAGCTGTGGCATCCGCGCGGCGCTGCCGGCAGCGGATCCATCCGGCGCGGCCTCGGCATCGGCGTATGCACTTGGGGCGGCGCGGGCCACGGCTGCACGGCCCGCATCAACATCCACCCCGACGGCAGCGTCGAGGTCGAGATGGGCAGTCAGGACCTTGGCACGGGCACCCGCACCGTGATGGCGCAGGTGGCAGCCGAGTCGCTGGGCCTGAAGTACACCGACATCAAGGTGAAGCTCGGTGACACGAACTTCCCTGTCGGCGGGACTTCCGGCGGTTCCACGACGGTCGGCGGCGTCAGTTCCGCGACGCGCAAGGCCGCTGTGAACGCGCTCGAGAAGCTCTACACCGATGTAGCCGGCGCGCTCGGCGCACAGCCGGATCAGCTTGAGGCGGTCGATGGCAAGATCCGCGTCAAGGGCAGCCCGGCAAAGAGCCTGGCGTGGAAGGACGCCTGCCGCAAGCTCGGCGTGAAGACCATCACCGAGACCGGCGAGAATAACCCGCGGAACGCACCCCGTGAAGGACTCAACACGGGCGGCGTGGGCGGCGTGCAGATTGCCGACGTCAGCGTGGACATCGAGACGGGTATCGTCAGGATGAACAAGCTGGTGGCGGTGCAGGACATCGGCCTGGTGGTGAATCCCAAGCTGGCCGAAAGCCAGGTGTACGGCGCCTGCATCATGTCCATCTGCGGCGCGCTGATGGAAGAGCGCATCATGGACGAGGTGACCGGGCGCGTGTTGAATGCCGACATGGAGTTCTACAAGCTGGCCGGCATCAAGGACATCGGCGAGATCGTCTGCCACCTGGAAATCGACGAACAGAACGACAGCCGCGGCGTGATCGGCCTTGGTGAACCGCCCGCTGTGGGCGGCATCGCGGCCATCGCGAATGCGGTGACGAATGCCATCGGCAAGCGGGTCTCCACGGTCCCGATGACGCCGAATCATGTGTTGAACACACTGGAAGGGAGGTCCTAACCGATGCAAGCCTTCGAATATGCAAGCCCCAAGACGCTGAAGGAAGCCTTCGCGCTTCTGGGCTCAAACTGGGGTGAAGCCGATGTGCTGGCCGGCGGGACCGACCTGCTGAGCCTGATGAAAGAGTACATCCACACGCCGAAGCGCGTCGTGAACATCAAAGGCATCACGGGCCTGGGCGGCATCAGCCGCTCGGGCGGCGGCCTGCGGATCGGCGCGACCGCAACGGTGGACGAGCTTTCGACCAACGCGATCGTCCGCGCCGAGTACCCCGCCCTGCACCAGGCCGCGCTCGGCATCTCGAGCCCGCAGGTCCGCAATGTCGGGACAGTGGGCGGCGACCTGTGCCAGCGGCCGCGATGCTGGTACTTCCGCCAGGGCCACGGCCTGCTGGCGGTGAAAGACGGCAAGAGCGTGGTGGAGGCCGGCGACAACCGGTATCACGCCATCTTCGGCGGCGGCCCGGCGAAGTTCGTTTCTGCATCGAGCTTTGGTCCGGCGCTGATTGCGCTGGGCGCGACGCTGAAGCTGGAATCGGCTGCCGGCGCCCGCGAGGTGGACGCGGCCAAGTTCTTCGTCGCGCCGTCCAGCAACGAACAGCGGGAGATCGATCTGAAGCCGGGAGAGATCCTGACGGAGATCGTCATCCCCACCGCGAAGGGCGTGAAAAACGCGACGTACGAGGTCCGGCAGAAGGACGCGCTGGACTGGCCGCTGGCCGCGGCATCAGTGGCTCTGACCATGAGCGGCAACACGGTCTCCAAGGCTGTCATCGTGATGGGCCATGTGGCGGCGACGCCGTGGCTGGCGGAAGCCGCCGCGGATTCGCTGAAGGGCAAGACCATCACGACCGCGACCGCCGAGGCGGCTGGCGCCGAAGCGGTGAAGGGCGCGAAGCCGCTGAGCGACAACGCATACAAAGTCCAACTGGCGAAGGTGGCGGTGAAGCGCGCTCTGCTGACCGCGGCCGGAGTCCAGATCTAACCGGAAGGAGGCCCTCGACCATGGCACTGAACGGTGAACGCGCGGGCCTCACCCGCATCGGAGACGACCGCTGCCAGTGGTTGCGCTGGAAGGGGATGTACATCGATGCGGAGTGGGACCCCTCAGTCCCCCACGGCAACGACCGCGCTTTCTGGTGCGACCGCACGCAGATCTGCATCGGCCCGGACGGCAAGACCGCCGACGAGTACGAGTGCAACGAGACCAGGAAGTGCTACTCGGAGTTATAGAGACAGTCTGAAACGCAAGATGGCCGGAGTCCTCAGCGGGCTCCGGCCATCTTGCGTTGGGTCTGCGTCGTAATTACGGTGTTGGAGTTGTGGTCGGCGTCGGAGTCGGCAGAGATGCACAGCCCGCGGTTTCCTCGCACTCCATCGGGTGCGAGACCCGAATTTCAGGGGTGGTAAACAACCGGCTGACAAATGGGGTGAAGAAGCGGTACTGGAAGTTCTGGACTCGTACGACCACGTGGGTTCGTGAAGGAAGTGGTGATGGCTCTGTTTCGGTCAGTCCGCGTTCCGGGATCTGGACGCGGTTGATGGTGATCGTGGCCGCGTCTATACCCGGAATATTGTAATTGGTACACGTGGAGACGGGAGCTCCGCAGCGCACGATGTTCCTGATCAGGGTCAGTTGAGCTCCGGAGGAAGAACCGTAGATCGACCCGAACCGGGCCGCCTCATTTACCTGGTAGACAATTTTCTGGTGAAAGTGGAACGCCATGCTCAGGTCGATGACCCCGAAGAGCAGAACCAGAATCACTGTGATCGCGAGTGCAAATTCGACCAACGTCTGTCCGCGAAGGTTCCTCCGACTCGAAAGCATCATTCCCTCCTTTGAGCTAGATGACGTCCGGGGACGGCACGACATAACGGCCGATGAATGGGAAATCAACAGAAGGCTTGTTGCTCAACGTGACCGTCCGAAACGAACCAGGAATGCTCCACGAGGTGATCGTGATCCGGATCCGCTCTGGACGAGGGGCCTGGCTTGCCACTGCGGCTGATCCATCCCTATTCAGGATCTGCACTGTCACGTCCGCAGTATTCGTCAGGCGCGGACTGCTCAACGTGTCGCCGCCTTCAGGTGAGCCGTAGACCACCACATTGCGCACCTGCGTCTGGAACTGAGTAATCCCATTCGACGTCATGAGCAGTGTTCGAGTCGAGGCGTACCTGCCTGCGTCGTGAACCGCACGCTCCAGCCTGTTGTAACTATAGAAGGCAAAGCCGAAGTAGGACGTGCCGGCCAGGAGGATACCGAAGACGGGCGCCAACAGTGCAAGTTCCGCCAGCGCGCTGCCACATTGCCGAGCTCTTCTACTTCTCATCGCACCAACCTCACCGTGTAGACACCGCCGGTTGCCGGGGGCTTAGTTTCAATCGGATAAAGAATCCCGCCATAGAAGGAGGCACAGTAGTGGTCGTACGGGTTGGGGTCGTTCAGGTAGAACTCCTCGGAGCACTTCTTGCCGGGGCACTGGTTGTTGACCAGCAGAATGAATGCTCGGATACCGTCCAGTACGGCTATGTTCGGCGTCGACGGGCTCGTCCCTGGGGGAGGAGCGATGCCTGTCATCGAGAAAATGGGCGCTTCAATCATGCGCTGGCCGGATCCCTTCGGAGTTGCGTTGGTTCCGGTAATGTAATTCTCGACATCCCCTAGCGCAAAAGGAGACCACTGGGTGTAGAGACCTCCGCTGGAGAGGCCAGACGCGCCGCCAATGCCGGAAGCCGGCGGGACTCCGTTAGTGTCCGGGTTGAGATTCGCGTCCGCGCTGATCAATGACACAATTGCGTTCCGAAGCGCGATTCTGTTTCCGTTCAGGAAGTCCGATGTAAAAGTGCCATTATCACCGACCCTCCAGGGATCCCGCTGGTAGCCGTTGGCGATGGCATCCTTGATTTCGGCCGTGCCGATATTGTTCTTGAAGTAGAAACCGCGATCCGACAACATGTTCGCCAGCATCGGGTAGTTGCCGGAGGCATCCGGATTGAAGTACCCCATCGGACCAAACGTGGCGATCAGCGCTCTGTAGTACTTCACTGTCGTATCGCCTGGGCAGAAGGGCCGGCTGTTGTTGTGAACGTCCTTAATGTTCTTGCCGCCATAGCTGCCGGTCCGGAGAAACTGACCGATGTGGAGCAGCATGTCGTCGGTAAAGCCATTTGGACCCGCGGCGTTGGCAAAGTTGTTGAAAGCGAACTCAAGCAGTTGTCCCGCATTCTGGCCATAGGCGAAGGTGTACCATTCGTTTTTCACCATGCCAAAGTTGGGGCACGTGTTCGCATCTTCGTTGGGGAGGCAGCGATTGAAGAATCCGAATGGCCACAGCCCTTGATTGAACGTCTCATTGGGAACCTGCCCCGCCACCGCGCTGGCAGAGATATTTGCCGTGCTGTTGCCCGTCAGTATTCGGGCAAGGAAAACCGGGGTGTTCGTCGCAGCGGTAACTTTGGCGTACTGATAGAAGTCCAGCATGCCGGTCGGGCTGGTAAGCCATGGACCGTCCGGAGTGGTTCCGAATTCGACCAAGATATCCCCGTTCGCGTAGCTCTGGTTTCCAAAGTTGCTGCGCTTCCACTTGACATTGGTGCCGCCAGTATACACGCCGAGGGCCGCATTTCTTGCGGCGGTGAGCCCGTCCTGGGTCCCGTTCAACTCGACGACGGCTGCCAGCGCGCCAGCGTCCGCGTACTCCTGGCTCTCGTTCCGCACCATGTACATCCGGCCGATGTCGAAGGACAGTCCAGCCGCACCGATGATGGTTGTGGCCGCCACTGCGAAGAGGACGATCACCGCACCTTTTTCGCGACGAGTTCTCCGATTCCCGCTCATGAGCCCTCCAATGCTCCTTACAGCCTACTGGGGAAACACCTTAAATTCAAGATTCCCCATGGTTAACTCAGCCCACCGGTTTCGGGGGTACCACCAGTACAATTTCGATTTCTACCGGCTTTTCGCCTTTCATCGGGGGACGGAAGGTCCAGCGGCTCAAATAGGGGATCAGCCGGACATGATCTTCGTAGGCTCTGCCAGCCGGTTTGAGGTCTGTGAACTTGCCTTCGCTCGTTATTCTCCCCTGAAAGAGGAGATAACGATTGCCATCCAAAGTGCCGTCGGGGGGAACGACGGCAAGCTGGATGAACGGCGCCGTGAGCTTTTCGACGCGGCCGAGGTTAATTACCATGCTCCCCACACCGCTGGCGGCTTTCTTCGGCTCGGTGTACTGGAGCACCCAGTCCCGCTTCCACCCCGTGTTCAGGTAGACCGTATAAATAGGTCGCCCGGTCAGGTACTGCTCCGGACGAGGAACGTCGTCGGGAAGGCTGGCTTCCAGAACAACGACGTCGAAGGAACCCGACTTGGGGTACTGGAGCCGGCGTGAGCCGTCCTCGTACTCAACCACTCGGATTGCGCCCGCCGGAGCGGGGATACTCCACTCCCGCATAACGCCGCCGCCGCCGGACCCGCGGCCTTCGCGGCCAGTGCCCGTTCCATCCCCGGAGTTGCCGCTGCCCGGACCAGTGGCTGTACCAGCGCCGCTGCCCGGCCCAACCTTTCCGGAAGAGCCGCTGCCGAGGCCTTCGGCCGTCCCGCTTCCGGTGCCTGCACCTTTCCCGCGGCCCTGCCCTTCTCCATCTTCGGCACCATTGCCGCTGCCTCTGCCGGTTCCACGTTCGCCAAATCCGCGGCCCCGAGCGTCGTTCCCGGTTCCACCGGTCCCGTTGGGCCCGGTCCCGGATTTATTGCTTGTCCCGGATTCCGGCTGCTCCAACCCGGGCGGCAGGTCGGCTTCATTCAGGTTCGTCCGGCGGCCTGCGCCCACCATGGCGATGTCCTGGGCCACCTTCACTTCTTCGCGGCTCTTGGGCGCAGTGGGCGTGATGGCGATTAAGGCGGCAGCCTTACCCTTCATCTGCTCGCCCGGCACTGTCGGAGGCTGGGGAAGTTGATCGTGGGCCAGGGCGATTGGAACCGAGGCCGCGGGCGGCATAACGGGTCCACGCGTCCGCTGGCGGAGCTGCGGAAGAGGAATCAGGCTGGCCTTCACTTCCTGAACCGGAGGGAGAACCATGGGTTTCGCGGCAACTGGGGTCGGTTTTTCAACCGGTTTCGCGACGCCCGGCTCAACGGGCGCTGGAGCGGGAGGAGTCTGGCCCGTCCAGACCGCAACCGACGGAATTTGGGGAATCTCCGGCTTCACCTTGAGCGCCGGAGCAGGTTGAAGAATGATCCCTTCGCCACGCACACTTCGTCCCGGTGGGAGAGTTCTCTGCGGGGCACCTGGGGAACGGCGCCCTTCCTTGCCGCCGCCCGAGCCCTGTCCGGAGCCGGCGCGCAGTCGGCCGGCATCGCCTTGCTTCGCCTGAAGAACCGGCTTCTGCCGGTCGAAAGTCAGGTTGCGCGAGGGCAGCAGCAGCCGGACGTCCTCCGGCGAGCGCGCCTCGTGCGTCAGATTCAAAGGCGGTTCAGGGTCGAATGGCAGCCAGGTGACGATCGGCGGCAGCACGAAAACTATGAACAGGTGCAGCAAGGAAGATGCGGCGACGGAACTGCGCAGTTCTCCGCCGCGCGGCTTTTCCAGCCAGAAAGAAGGGACATCGCGAGAGACCCCGACGGCTGGGTCCCCCTGCCGGCCCGCCAGACGGATCAGGGTTCGCATTGCCGTCTAGTTTAAGGGGCCACCGTTCTTAGGTGGGTTGGAACGGGAACCGCCTGGGTCATCCTCATGACCAGAGAATTCAGCGGCTGAACTCGAACGAACGGAGCCGGCCGGGCCGCTTCGATCGGAGGCTCCTTCGTGAAACCCGAGTTCGTTCCACCGAGGTTCTTCAGGCCGAAGAGTGCCAGCTCGAACCTATCTTTTGCGCCAACCTTATCAAACAGTTTGGACAGGTATACCTTGACGGTTCCCTCGGAGATGCCGAGAACGGTGGCGATCTCCTTATTTTTCAATCCCTGAGCGAGGAGCGAGACGAGTTGGCCTTCCCGTGGTGTGAGCCTGACCGTCCGGGCAAGATCCAGCCCGTCGGTAAGCGACGGATCAAAGAGTATCTCTCCGTGGAGGATGCGCGCGAACGCATCCGTGAGTTCGTTCAGGGAAAGTGTCGTACTCAACACCGCCGAGATGCCGGCCTCACGAGCCTGGTACGCCAATTCGGGCTGAATGGCGCGGGCCAGCAGGACGATTCGACAGTGCGAAACGCCGCGGCAGGCTTCACGAAGACTGGCCAGATCCATTTCCGGGCGGAAATCGATCACCGCAAGCCTCGTGTTGGTGTCGAGAAGGGCGGCTTTCAGGTCGGAAAGCCGGTGAAACGTGTGTGCGAGTACCAGGGTACCGCTATCCCTACAGACGGCCCTTAGTCCCTCCGACAGGACGGGCTGATCTGAAAACAGCACGACTTGATCCATGATTTCCTCCGTCTCATGTGAGCCCCTTCCGTAAGTCCGGAAAACAATGGCGCCACCGACAAGTCGGTCTTGCCCATACTCCTCAAGGGGTTGCGACAGCGTCGCAAGCGGGGTCTACGCCCCGTTAGTTGGTTAGTCTATCCCTACTGACCAAAGTTATCAAGAGGAAATGTGAGAAAAATCCTACGTCACGCCACAGTGTTTGTACGAGGAGTTCCATTACCCCACGCTGCTAACCCTGGGTATGCTAACCAATTGGAGCATTGAGTTGTTTACCTTAGGCGTCGTACGCTGGCCTACGTTGGCGTCATGGGAAACGGACCGCAAACAACAGCTCGCAGCACGGATGGGACGTTCCGTTGTACCTTGACCGCTCCTCGGGCGGGCCTTTCGGGGTTCCCGGCCTTGGCAACGAGTTTCGATCGTTGGGGTGCCATTTTGCAGTTGGATGCCGCTCAGGTAGCTTCGAGTGCCGTGGAGCTGGACGATCCGGTGGAGCTTGATTTGATGCTCCCCGGGCATCAAAGCTTCGGGCGCCGCTCGATGCACTGTCTGGGCAAGGCCATCCAGACATCCCGCGATGTGAAGGGCCAGCTCTGGCTGGTCGTCAGGTTTCATCAGTTGCAGATCCGTCCCCTGATGGACGGGCCTGTGGCTGTGAATGGTTATGCCTCAATCCAGGCGACGGGGAGGGGCGACCGCGGCTGTGGGGCCGTGGAATAAAGGCTGGAGGAGTCCTCCAAAAAGCATTCACGTAAGAGGAAGGAAACTACACATGAAACTGTTCAAGAATTTCATTCGGGAAGAAGAAGGCCAGGACCTGGTCGAATACGCGCTGTTGCTGGCCCTGCTGGCACTGGCGGCGATTCTGGCCCTGCGGCAGCTCGGCAGCGCCATCAACGCGGTGTTCACGAGCGCCCAGGCGCAGCTCCAGAGCGGCTCCTAAGCCGTTGGACAGCATTCGGGGCCTCCTGCGGGTGAAGCGATAAGACTCGCGCACGGAGGCCCCGTGCCACAGTTTTGAGGCGAATTCCGGATGGGGGAAGTTTCGCGAGGAGTACAGTAAACAATGGACAAGAGATTCATCGGCGTCTTTGCATTCGCCATTCTCGTTGCGCTTGCCACGAGCTACGCGGTTTACAGGCTGCTCGCAAACAGAGTGGCAACAACGCCACAGGTGCAAACCCAGAGAGTTCAGGTGGCAGCCCGTGATCTTGGAATTGGCACGGTGTTGAAGGAAACGGACCTTCGGGAGGTGGACTGGGGCGCTCCCATCCCGAAAAATGCCGTGATCAAGAAGGAAGAGTTGATCGAGCGTGGTATTACTAACCCAGTTTCCGATGGTGAGATGTTCACGAGTGCTCGGCTCGCCCCTAAGGGTAGCGGCGCAGGCTTGGCGTCCACAATTCCCATCGGAAAGCGTGCCATCGCCATGCGGGTCGACGAAGTTGTGGGATTGGCGGGTTTTGTCCTCCCAGGCATGAAGGTGGATGTAATCGCCATGGGCCGTCCCGCTGGGACTTATGGCCCCCAGGACTTGGGCATGCTCGCGCGAACATTGTTGCAGAACGTCCAAGTCCTCTCTGCTGGACAGAATCTGCAGAGAGATCCAGATGGTAAGCCTGTCACGGTCCAAGTTGTGAATCTGCTGGTGTCACCAGAGGAGGCGGAACAACTGAGCCTGGCTCAGACCGAAGCAAGAATCCAGTTGGTCCTGAGAAACCCATTGGATGAAGAAAAGGTCGAGACCCCGGGGACGGCAACTGCTTACCTGTTTTCTCAGCGGCCCAACAGACCGCTTCCTGGCGGAGGCGCCCCGCCGCCGTTGGGGCGCCCACAATCAGCCGCACGCGTGAGGCGTGCCACTCCTGCACCCCCGAAACCGCCCGCAATGCAGCAAGTGGTGGTGCCGGTGACAATGGAGATTATCAGCGGGACAAAAAAGGACAGCGTCAAAGTAGGTGAAACTGTGGAGGAGAGGCCGGTTTCGGCCAAGAAGTAGCCATATGAGACATGCCGCGAAGCTCTTGATCTTGTTGCCGCTATTGTGTTCGTCAATGCTCCTGGGCCAGGGGGATGCACCCAGAGAGCTGGTGGTCAATGTCGGAAAGTCACTAGTAATTGACAGCCCAATTGATGTCGTGCGCGTGTCAGTCGCCAGTCCCGACATCGTGGAGGCGGTCGGCATCTCGGCACGCGAGATTGTCCTGAACGGAAAGAAGCCTGGTCAGACCAGCGTCATTGTCTGGCAGAAAGATGCTGGGCGCCTGCTGTTCGATGTCACGGCCAGTTCCGGCATCAACACCAAACTCGATACCGTTCGAGCAGAGCTGACCAGGGAACTCGCCGGTCGTGACGTCAACGTTGCGGTTGATGGAGAGACAGTATTCCTGCGCGGGACTGTGGCGAATCTGAACGAAGCCGAACGGGCTATGTCTATCGCCGCAGCACTTGGCAAGCCCGTCAATCTGCTCAAAGTGAACGTGCCCGAGATCGAAGATCAAATCCTGTTGAAAGTGAAGTTCGCTGAGGTGAACCGCAGTGCGACGCAGCAGCTCGGCGTGAATCTATTCAGCACCGG
The DNA here is from genome assembly GCA_050789245.1 of Bryobacteraceae bacterium. Taxonomy (GTDB): domain Bacteria; phylum Acidobacteriota; class Terriglobia; order Bryobacterales; family Bryobacteraceae; genus PNKE01. Next base: position 112,154 of record JBOZRR010000006.1, read on the forward strand.
CGCGACCGGGACCATTGGCAGAGTAACGACCGGTCAATTCAATCCGCCGGCGGTTACTGCCACGGGGGGAAATGCGTCTTTCAATTTGAGCGACGCGATGAATATCTTCCTCTTTAGGCCCGACCTAAACCTTGGTGCGACCATCGCTCTTCTGGAGAACAACCGACTCATCGAGATCCTGGCTGAACCCAACGTTTTGGCGATCGACGGGCGCGAGGCGAGCTTCCTGGCCGGAGGTGAGTATCCGTACCCCATCGTTCAAGGTGGTGGCGTGGGCGTTCCGGTGGTGACTATCCAGTTCCGCCAGTTCGGAATCCGGCTGGGATTCAAGCCCCAATTGACCCCAAGGGGAACCATCAGACTGCAAGTTGAGCCTGAGGTCAGTGCGCTCGACTTCGCGAATGGCTTGTTGTTCCAGGGCTTCAACGTTCCAGCCCTAACTGTCCGCAGGGTTAGTACTGAGATCGAGCTGGAAGATCGACAGAGTTTCGCAGTCGCCGGACTTCTGGACAACCGCAGTGTGGAAAACTTGAGCAAGATTCCGGGGCTCGGTGACATCCCTCTGCTCGGGAAGCTCTTCCAGAGCAGACAGCGCGACAAGAACAAATCAGAACTCTTAGTGCTTGTGACGCCGGAAATCGTCCGTCCAGTTCCGGCGGGCCAGCCCGCCCCGAGTCTCGACTTCCCGACGCCATTCATTGCCGACGGTGCAAAGACTCCGCCCAGGACTCCCGGCACCGAGGTCACTGGCCCGGTGAGCAAGAAGGGCGACCTCCCGCCAATCCCGGTTGAGCTTTTGTTGAAGGAAAAGCAGGCTGTCGAGGAGGAACGGCAGTCCGCCGGTGCTGGCGCCGCCGCCAGCGGTAGCGGCGGAGGGATGACTTCTTCTACCATCAGGAAATAGGTAGAAGCGCTGAGGAACTGTCCAGACTATGTATCCGTTGACCATCGCGATGGTTGTATCAACCCCCGCCCTCTGGGAGGAGGCACAGGCAATCTGCCAGCAGTTGCCCGTGCGCGTCGTCCTGGAGATGGCCGCGGTGGACGACGCTGTTACGTTTCTTGAGAAGATCGACCGGTTCAAACCCGAAGTGATTCTGCTGGATCCCAGCAGAATCATGGACGGGCTGCCGGAAATCATCAAACAAGTCAAGGAGACGGCGACCGCTCCGAGTATTGTCATCCTGCGGCAGACGGCAGACCCACAGGAGATCCTCTCCGCGATCCGAGCCGGCGCGAGCGAATACGTCTTCCCTCCCCTCGCAACGAACCTGAAGGAGGCTCTAGAGCGCATCTCACACCAGCGTCACGAGTCCACCTCCACAACGTCAGCAAAGGGCGGAAAGACCATCGGCTTTCTCTCTGTCAAGGGTGGATGCGGCGCAACGACGATTGCCTGCCACGCCGCCGTCGATATCGCCCGCATGACCGGGAAGGAAACCCTTCTTGCGGATCTCGATTTCGCGAGTGGCATGGTCCGGGCATACATGCAGGCCCGGTCCCGCTACTCCGTCCTCGACGCGGTGAACAACGTCCAACGCCTGGATGCAAGCTACTGGCGCGGGCTCGTCTCAAACGGATTCCAGGGAGTCGAGGTGCTGGCCGGCACTCCAGCGGATGTGATCCGCGAGATGCCGCACTTGCACGACATCCGCCACCTGCTCCGCTTCTGCCGCAACCAATATCCGTGGGTCGTCGCGGACCTGGGACACGGCCTCGAACCGCACACTGCGGCGGCGCTCGAGGAAATGGACGTCATTGTGCTCGTCTCGACAATGGAGATGCCGGCCCTCCAGCAGACCAAGACCCTGCTCCGCTACCTGAAGGAGCTCGGTGTGGCAAAGGATAAGATCCGGTTTGTCCTGAACAGGATGCCGCGTCGCGGCGACATCGGCCCCGGCGACATCGAGAACACGCTGTCCACGCAGGTGTTTGGCGTCGTACCCAACGACTATCGGGCATTGGAGTTGGCCTACTCGAACGGCCACCTGTTGGGCGAAGATCACGTCTTGCGTCACGCGATCGTCAGAATCGCAGCGCAGCTTGCCAACGTTCAACCTGATGACCAGCAGAAGAAGAAGAAGTTTTCGCTGTTCGGCTTCGCATAGTCGTCTTTTATGCCCTAGGGGGAGGAGATAGAGCGATGAGCATGGGTTCCAGCTTTAATCCAAACGTTCCCGTCGTCCGGGACGCCGGATGGGTGATGCGGCTGTTCAACAGGCAGTCGTTCACCCCCGAGTACCAAGAGCTGAAGTTTGCGCTGCACAAGAAGCTCCTTCACCGGATCAACCTCGAAGCGATCTCGATTCTGCCCGAGGCCCAGGTCCGTAACGAGATCCGACACGCGGTCGTCAAACTGGTCGACGAAGAAGACACGCCCCTTACCCTGGCTGAAAAGGACAGAATCATCGAGGAGGTCCTCGATGAAGTCTTCGGTCTCGGCCCTCTTGAGCCACTCCTCGAAGACCACACCATCTCCGATATTCTGGTGACGACGCCGCGCTTGGTCTATGTGGAACGGCACGGCCGCCTGGTGCGCACTCCGGTTGAGTTCAAAGATGACCAGCACCTGATGCGCATCATCGAGAAGATCGTCTCTCGAGTCGGCCGCCGTATTGACGAGTCTTCGCCCATGGTCGATGCGCGACTTCCCGACGGATCGCGCGTCAACGCCGTCATTCCGCCAGTCGCCATCGACGGCCCTTACCTCTCCATCCGCCGCTTCGGCCGGAATCCGCTGAGCCCGCAGCAGTTGGTCGCCAATCACTCACTGACCGAAGGCATGCTAAAGCTGCTTCACGCCTGCGTGGGCGCGCGGCTGAACATCATCATCTCCGGCGGCACAGGTTCCGGCAAGACCACTCTGCTCAATGGCCTGTCGACGTTCATCCCGGAGAACGAGCGCATCGTCACCATCGAAGACGCTGCCGAACTCCAGTTGCAGCAGACTCACGTCGCGCGCATGGAAACCAGGCCGCCAAACGTGGAAGGTCAGGGCGCCATCAAGATCCGCCAGTTGGTGATCAACTCACTCCGTATGCGCCCTGACCGCATCATCGTCGGCGAAGTCCGCGGCGAAGAAGCCCTCGACATGATGCAGGCCATGAACACTGGCCACGACGGCTCGCTCACGACCATTCACTGCAACGCGCCGCGTGATGCCATCGCGCGTCTCGAAGTCATGATGGGTATGGCGAATTCGAACATGAGCGTCATGTCGATCCGTCAGCAGATCGCTGCCGCCGTCGACCTCTTCGTCCACGTCAGCCGCTTCTCCGACGGTACTCGCCACATCACGCACATCACCGAATGCGTCGGCATGGAGCGCGACGTCGTCACGTCTCAGGACATCTTTCTTTTCGAGAAGACGGGAATCTCCCCAGATGGGCGAGTGCTCGGCCGGTTCAGAGCCACCGGTATTCGTCCACGGTTCTACGAGAAGCTCCGCACTGCCGGCTTCAACCTCCCGGGTGAGTTGTTCCAGACTCTGGTGGAGTTGACGTAATGAACGTAGCCTTCATCGCGGTATTCCTCACCACATTCCTTGCCATTCTCGGAGCCTTTTACTTTGGCTTCGGCGCAATCAGCTCGATGCGCCGGTCTGGAATGGTCAAGACTCTGAAGCAAGACGAGTATTCGGAACCGCAGGAAGAAGCCCGTCCGACGATAACTGTTTTGCTTGAAGACCCGGAGGAGATTCGCAAGCGAAGCGTCCTCATTAAGCTCAAGATCTTCAGCAAGTTACAGGATAGACTCGAAGGCGCCGGTCTGAAATGGACCGTGGAGTCCGTACTTATCTCGTCCTTCTTGGGGCTCCTCCTAGGCCTCCTCGTGGGTTTCTTCTTTCCGTTCCTGATCACACGGGAATTCACAATGGCGGCACTCGGGCTCGTAGGCGCCGCCTTCCCCTTCGCATCGATGGAGTTCAAACGTTCGTCGCGCATGAAGTCCTTCGAAGAGCAGTTGCCCGAGGCTTTAGATTTCATATCGAGAGCCGTTCGGGCCGGCCACGCCTTCTCCGTCTCGCTTGAGATGCTCGCTGCGGAGTCTCCGGATCCGATCCGGACAGAATTTCGACGCGTATTCAACGAGGTGAACCTCGGTTCTTCGTTGGACATGGCTCTCAAAGGTCTAGCGCAGCGAATTCCATTGATCGACGTTCGTTTCTTTGTCTCGGCGGTGCTCCTCCAAAGGGAAACGGGAGGCAACCTCAGTGAGATTCTCACAAAACTGAGTCACACCATTCGCGAACGTTTCCGGCTAAAGGGACAGATCAAAGCCCTGACAGCCCATGGTCGGATCACAGCTGGTGTACTCACAGCTCTACCGATCATCGTGGTGCTCATCATGAGCATGACCACTCCGGACTACCTTCGGGTTTTCGTCGAAGACCCTACAGGCCGCCTGCTTGGGATGGCGGCGATAGTAGCCCAAATCCTTGCTTACATAATCATCAGGAAGATGATCAACATCAAAGTGTGACCATATGCTTATCATTATCACAGCATCAGTCTTCCTCATTGTGAGCCTCGTAATTGCGGCCTTCGGGTACAAATATTACGCGAGACCTTCACGCGTGCTAGAGCAACTCTCCACTCCGGCACCGACTGCTGACACTTACACGTCGATCAGCGTTCAGACACCGCCAACCACGCGCGGCGACTTCCAGGTCAAGTCTGCATTGATGTGGCTTGGTGAGAAACTACCTGTCAATCCGCAAGACGCCTCGATAACACGCAGGCTCCTTGCGGCTGCCGGCTTCAGAAACGATTCCGCCCTAACTATTTACAATGGCGTCAGAATCGGAAGCGCAATCCTCGGTGCCTCACTTGCAGCAGTCAGTACCGCGCTCACGAGTTACGCGCCCCTCGTCGACCTGCTTCTCATCGTCGGTGCTGCTGGAATTGGCTGGTGGTTACCCAGTTTGATCCTTCAGGAAGTGCTGATCTCGGGCTATCAGGAGCGCCTGCGGTTAGCTCTACCCGACGCGCTCGACATGTTGGTCATCTGCGTAGAGTCAGGCATCAGTCTCGATCAGGCCATGCGTATTGTGAGTGATGAGCTTGCCCTCACCCATCCGGATCTATGTAGAGAGTTCAAGCTCGTCTCGGTGGAAATGCGCGCCGGTCTCCGCCGCGGCCAGGCGCTCAAAAACCTGGCGGACCGTACGATGGAGCCGGAACTTAGTAAACTTGTCGCGATGTTGATCCAAACCGATCGATTCGGGACGTCCATCGGTGACGCGCTGAGGACACATTCAGATTTCATGAGGGTGAAGAGACGTCAGATCGCCGAAGAGAAAGCTGGGAAGCTCAGCGTGAAGCTGATCTTCCCCGTATTCTTCTTGATTATGCCTGCGATCTTCCTTGTCACGGTTGGTCCTGCGATCATGAGCATCGCGAGCAGTTCACTTTTCAGTTCGTAGACTTGATTTCCACTTGGAGAAGGAGCATTCGATGGACGACAACATGTTCAATTTAGCCCTGCTGGTAGCGCTGATTGTTATTGGTTTTCTCTATTTCAAGAGGCGCCGCGACCGCAAGATGAGAGAGTGGAAACAGAAATAACCACTCCACTATCGGAGCACGGTGGCGGTGATGGTTGCCACCGTGCCCAGCGCAAGAGAAACCCCGTGGGGCATGCGGATTGAGTCAGAGTATCGAATATCAACCTCCTTACGGGTGACGTGCGGTAGCCTGAAAGCCGCAAGCTCTGAGAAGATAAACCCCACGTTGATCAGCGTACTCCGGAATCGCCCTTTGCTGGCCGCCATCATCAGTCCTGCCACCGAACTGAAGCACGCAGCGACCAGAATAATCACAAGGCAGTTCCACCCACCAACAAGAGCTCCAATGCCGGCAGCGAGTTTCACGTCCCCCGCCCCCATCCCTTTCAGCAAATAAAGCGGGAAGTACATCACGAACCCCACCGCGATCCCAATCCCTGCCCTGCCCAGACCCAGTCCCTGCGGTAGAAACCAATTCAACGCAAGCCCCAGCAGCACGGCGGCGAGTGTCAACCAGTTCGGAATTCGCCTCCACCGGATGTCGAAGTACGCCGCCACGGCAACCACCGCCGTCGTTATCAGGATCAAGGGGAGGGGCAACGAAGTGAGTTGAATGGAAGACAATCGCAATGCTCCTCTGGCATTATAGCGAGGAGAGAGGTAAACCTTGTCGGATCAGTTCATCGATTACTACGAGCTGATGCAGATCAGCCCGAACGCCGAGCACGCCACCATCACGCGCGTCTTCAGGATGCTCGCCGCCCGCTACCACCCCGACAACAGCGAGACCGGCGACATGGCCATGTTCCTTCGCTTGAACGAGGCCTACAAAGTGCTCGCCGATTCCGACGAGCGCACCAAGTACAACGAACGCTGGGAGGCCAACCATCAGCAGCCCATCGGCGTCTTCGGCAAGAAAGAATTCACTGTAGGCATCGACGGCGAATCCAACCGCCGCATGGGTGTCCTCGCGCTGCTGTACAACAAGCGCCGCACGGACCCTGAGCGTCCCGCAGTCTCGGTTCTCGAGCTCGAGCAGTCGATGAACTTTCCTCGCGAACACCTGCTTTTCACTATCTGGTACCTGAAGGACAAGTCCTTCATCATCCAGAATGAGTCGAGCGACTTCGAGATCACCGGCGCTGGTGTGGACTTCGTCGAAGAGCACCTGCCTTCACACCAGGTCCTCTACAAACTCCTGAAGGCGGCCGAGGAAGGAACTTCTCGCGACACATCACCCTCGCCCTGGCCGCAGGATACTGGCGGAGAATCGAACCCCTAACCAGGCGTCAGCGTCTGGCCGGTGCAATCCGTGCGTTCAGCCTGGGACTCAGTTCCTCGAGGGCCGCGTGGTCGCCTGCTCGAAGGGAATGTACCTCGAAGCGCCCCGGCACCTCAGAAGGACGTACGAGCCACGCGGGCAGATCCTCCGACTTGAACACGTATGTGCCCAACTCCGCTGCCCAAATCTCAGACTTGCCGGGCATGGTCAATGGTGAGACTTCGCGTGCGCGCAGCCGGAATTGCGTCGACCTCACCTCATAATTCGCATAACTGTAGCATCGGCCCAGGCAGGCCCTGTCCACCATGTGCATGAACTGGTCCGTGCGGGCGCCGCGAGCCCTCAGCGCGCTGATAACGCGCGACTTCGGTGGAACCTGCTCCAGAGCCGCCGCCAGCCCTGACTCGACTTGTTCCAAGCCGCTGGCTTCGTAATACATTACTCCGAATTGGCAGACACTCAACGCACCCAGCACCACCGCCGGCCAGCGGCCCTGCATCACCGTCGAAAGAACCATCCCCGCGGAGATCAACGTCAGCAGGGAGAATCTCTCCTTGATGAAACTCAGGGGCACGGCGTACTGCTCGAACTGCACGTCATGCGGCAGGAGCCAGGCCGCCGCCTGAAGCAATACAAACAGTTCGAATACACGGTTGCCGAGGAGAGGCTCCATGCCCTCGCGCATCACAAAGTTCGCCACCAACCACGCCACGAAGAACACCATGTAGAACGCAATTAGCGTCGTCCCCAGACCCAGGTGATCAAGCTGATCCGCCCCGAAGACGGTCGTCATGCCGATGGCCTTCGGCCCGCCGCCGTTCCGGTCGAACAACAGCTTCACCCCACCCAGCGCCAGGACCGCAAGCGCCACTAGCACTCGCCGCACCCGCAAATTGGCCCGCTCACTGACGAACTGCCAGACCAGCAGAGCGCACGCAGCCGCCGCTGCAAGCGCATGAGCATACACCGAGAGCAAGAGCAGCAGCAACGCCACTGCGCATCTCAGCGCCGTCACATTCCTCATCACCGCGCACGCCGCTAATCCCAACCCCAGCCCCAGATAGAAATTGAAGAACCCGACGTGAAAGACCCACCCATACGCAGCCAGCGCGATCACCGGCACCGACTTCCACACCGCATCGCCCACCCAGACTCGCACCCAAGCAAAGGCGCCCCAGAAGAATACAAGCACGCACGCCGCGACAGACAGCCTCTGCGCCCAGTCCGGACCGAACCAGCGCATCGACTCGGCCAGCATCACGTCAAACAGCAGATTCGTCCACGATTGAACCAGGTACAGCCCTGGCGCATTCCCCCGCTCCGTCTCCAGCGCCAGCCACGCATTGTACACATGGCTCGACAGGTCCCCCGCATGAATCCTCGCGTGCCAGAAGCACGGCACCAGGATCAGCGCCGAAAGCGCAAGGTACACCCAACGCCGCTCGATCCACGCCGGATTCGCCGTGCCTGCACTCATTCGATTGGTTGTGCCGCCGAATGGTACACGGCATTCAGCACCAGTTTGAACGTGCCGAAGCTCTGCCCGCGAAACTGCGGCCGGAAGCCGAACAGGACCACCTTGCCTTCGCCTAGGCCCGCTTCCACCAGGGCCGCGCGGCCCACCACGGCGCGCTCGCCCGACACCCATCCGCTCGCCAGCAGGTTTTCTCGCGCATACCAAGCCAGCGCGCGCGACTCTTTCGCGGACTGCACCACTTCAAACGCCTGCCCGCCCGTCGACATCAGAACACCTTCCTGCGGCATGCCGAACGCGATCGGCTGGCTCGGATCGAATCGCGCACGCAACAGCGAACCGGGGCAGGACCAGCCGTCAGTTCCCTGCTCTCCCACGATAGTTCCGCGCACGCCCAGCGGAAAGAGCTGCAACGGCAGCTCCGTCGCCGAGTCGAACGCGATCAGCGTCCCGCCCGCGCGAACGAACTGCTCCAACTCCGACGCGCCACTCGTTCCGATCCCCCCGCTAAACTCCGTCCGCTGCACGCTCTTCGCCGGATCAGCCTGGCCGCCTGCGCTTCGCTGCCCTTCTCGGAATCCGTGCAGAATACTTTGCATTGACTGCGACGCCAACACGATTGCGTCGAATCGCTCGCGCAGCTTCCCTGCCCGGATCTCCTCGTTCGTCACCAGCGAATACGGCACTTCAAACGTGTCGAACAGCCACTGTGTCCAGCCCGAATCCATGTTGGCGTTCCACGGCGAATACAGCCCCACGCGCGGCTTGTGCATCTCCCACTTCGCGGAGCGCCACCCCGCGCTATCCGCGACAAACTCCCCCTTCGCCGACCGCCGCACCGGCTTGCCCTCCGCCAATGCTCTGGCCAGCGCGATGAAGGAACCTGTCTGCTGCGCATTTAACTCCGGCGCCATCGCAGGCACTTCCGGCACCAGTTCCAGCGGCACATCAAAGCTCTTCTCGACGCGGTCCACACGCACGCCCATCTGCATCGGCAGCGTCCATCCCGCCACGTCATACGGCCGCCGGATCGGCCCCGACGTCCCCTGACGGATCACCGGATACTTCTGCGGCTCCATCAGGTCCACCAGATACGCCCGGAACGCTTGCGCCGCCGGCAGCACATACGTCCCCGCCGGATACTCCTTGCCGCCCACGTTGAACGCCTGCCGGCTGCGGTGCACCTCGATGCCCGCCCCTTGCAGCCGCCGCAGCATCTCCACCGCGCTCCAACTGTCGAACTGGTTCACGGGAATCACGTACGCGAACGGACCGCCTTTGCGCCCGCTCTCGATGTTCGCCGCGGCCGTCTCCCACGCCTTCATCAGGTAGTGCCCCGGCTGCCGCGCAGCGTGGTCGAGCATCGCCATGTCGGCCGTCAGCATGTACTCGATCGCATCGCGCAGTGCCCAACGCCCGCCCAGCCACGGCCGGTCGTAGAAGATTGACGGCTCCTTCGTCGGCAGTCCGTTCGAGAAGCGCTCCGGCAGGTCGCTGATCTTGTACTCTCCCGGCGTCGCGTAATGATAGAGCGCCGTCTCCGTCAGAATGCCGTGCATGTTGTGAAACGCCGGCACGGACCGCAGTCCGCCATTCCACCACGCATCGAATCCGACATACGAGATCGCGCCCGGCTTGTTCTCGCGCGCAAACCGCTCTCGCATCACGCCGCCCAACACGTTGATGCCGTCCATCACGGTAGAAGGGATGTTGGGATTCAGCGGCTCCGCATACGGCGGAATGAAGATCCTCGCAGGAAACGGCGCCACCTGGTGCTGGTTGTAGACGATATGCGGATACCACTCGCGATAGAGCACGCGCGACACGTTCCGCGTCTCCTCCAGGTTCAGCATGAACCAGTCGCGGTTGTTGTCGTGACCGGCGTACTTCTGGTACAGCTTCGGTAGCGCTGCCAGCTCGTGCTGGGTGCCTACATTCTTCCGGTACCAATCCACAACCATGTCCAACCCATCCGGATTAATCACCGGGACCTGCATCAGGATCACGTTCTCGCGGATCCGCCTCACCTCCTCGCTCTCGTCCGTCAGCATCCGGTACGCCAAGTGTGGCGCGTGCTGCACCGGAGCCACCTCGGTCGCGTGCAGCCCCGAGTCGATCCACACCACTGCCTTGCCAGTCGCCGCGAGCGCCGCCGCCTGCTCCTTCGTCGCAAGTCCCAATGCCAGCCGCTGGTTCACTTCGCGGATGCGCTCCAGGTCCCTCAGGTTCGCTTCGGAACTGATAAACGCCACGTAGATCGGCCGACCCTCGGAGCTCTTGCCGATCTCCTTCATCGTCATCCGTTCGGAACTCTCGTCCAGCTTCTGGAAGTAGCTGACGATCTCCGTGTAGTTCGCCAGCTTGTAGTCGTCGCCCGGATTGAAGCCGAAGTGCTCGCGTGGCGCGGGCGGCGCTGCCACCAGCGCAATGCACACCGCGAGCGAGCAGAAACTCAACCTTCCAGCAAGCATATGGAACAATCGTATTATGCCCGGCACGGACAATAATACGTTTCGCATCGGTCTTGTTCAAAACGCCTGCTCGACGGACACGCAGGTCAACCTCGAGCGCGCTGTCGCCGGCGTGCGCGAGGCCGCCTCCCGGGGCGCGCAGATCGTCTGTCTCCAGGAGCTCTTCCGCTCGCAATACTTCTGCCGCGAAGAAAGCGCCGATCTCTTCGATCTCGCCGAACCCATCCCCGGCGAATCGACTGAAGTGCTGGGCAGGATCGCCAAGGAGTTGCGCGTCGTCATCGTCGCCAGCCTCTTCGAGAAGCGCGCCGCGGGCCTCTATCACAACACCGCCGCCGTGCTGAACGCCGATGGCGAGATCGCCGGTCTGTACCGCAAAATGCACATCCCGGACGACCCGCTCTACTTCGAAAAGTTCTACTTCACCCCCGGCGACCTCGGCTTCAAGAACTTCGACACCCCCTTCGGCCGCATCGGCGTCCTGGTCTGTTGGGACCAGTGGTATCCCGAAGGCGCGCGCCTCACCGCCATGCAGGGCGCCGACATCCTCTTCTACCCCACCGCCATCGGCTGGCATCCGTCCGAGAAGGCCCAATACGGCCCGCAGCAGTTGGACGCCTGGCGCACCATCCAGCGCAGCCATGCCATCGCCAACGGACTCTTCGTCGCCGCCGTCAACCGCGTTGGCTTCGAAGGTCCCGCCGACCGCGGCCTCGAGTTCTGGGGCAACAGCTTCGTCGCCGATCCCTTCGGCGTCGTCATCGCCGAGGCCTCCAACGACAAGGAAGAGGTCCTCGTCGTCGAATGCAACCGCCACCGCATCGAAGAGGTCCGCCGCGGCTGGCCCTTCTTCCGCGACCGCCGCATCGACTTTTACGCCCCCATCACTGCCCGCTGGACGGAGAACCGCTAGCCGATGGCCGCCAACACCGGTTTCCGCATGCCCGCCGAATGGGCGCCCCACGCCGCCACCTGGATCGCCTGGCCCCACGAGCGCTCGGACTGGCCCGGCAAGTTCGCCCCCGTCCCCTTCCTCGACGCCGAGATCACCCGCATCCTCTCGCGCCACGAGCAGGTCCGCATCCTCGTCCCCGGAAAGCTGGCGCCCCAGGTGAAGGACCTGCTGAAGCGCGCCGGAGCCTGGAACCGCAACGTCTCCCTGATTCCCGCCGAAACGAACCGCAGTTGGACCCGCGACTACTGCCCCACCGTCGTCTGCAACGGCAGCGGCGGGAAGCAGGCCGTGAAGTGGCGCTTCAATGGCTGGGCCAAGTATGCGAACTGGCGCAAGGATGACGCCGCCGGCGAACTCGCTGCCGTCCGCGCCAAACTCAAGCCCTCTTACCCCGTCTGGGGCGACCGCCGCGTCGTCCTCGAAGGCGGCTCCATCGACGTCAACGGCGACGGCTCCATCCTCACCACCCGCGAGTGCCTCCTCAGCAAGGTCCAGGAGCGCAACCCCGGCATGACCGCCGAGCAGTACCAGGCCCTCTTCGACGGTTGGCTCGGCGCCCACCACGTCATCTGGCTCGAACGCGGCATCGCCGGCGACGACACCCACGGCCACGTCGACGACCTCGCCCGCTTCGTTTCGTCAAACACCGTCGTGCTCGCCACCGAGGACGATCCGAACGACCCCAACCACGCCCCCCTCGCCGAGAACCTCGAGATCCTGAAGAGCGCGAAGAACGAATCAGGCAAGCGCCTGAAGGTCGTCGAACTGCCCATGCCGAAACCCGTCATCTACGACGGCCAGCGCCTCCCCGCCAGCTACGCCAATTTCTACATCGCCAACCGCCAGGTCCTGGTCCCCACCTTCCAAGACCCATCCGACCGCATCGCCCTCAACACCCTCGCGAAGCTCTTTCCCGGCCGCGACATTATCGGCATTCACTGCGTCGACCTCGTCCTCGGCCTCGGCACCCTGCACTGCATGACCATGCAGGTACCTGCTTAGCCACCGCTGGCTGCCTCCCGCCCGAAACCGCCACATTCATGGGACGTGGCAGGGCCCGCTAACACTCGGATTGCTCCAAGGCGCATCAACGTGCCGTTCGGCAGTCTGCACCATCCCATTGACAGACAACCATCTGCTGGTTAACGATAATAGACATGTCTAAGTCAGACATGTCGAAACAACGCCCTGATGTCCCGTACGGGACTCTGGACCTCCTCGTCCTGAAGACGCTCGAGACGATGGGAGAGATGAATGGCTATCGCATCGCCCGGCGCATCGAGCAAGTGTCGGGCGACGCCCTGAAGCTGAGCCAGGGGGCCATCTATCCGGCGTTGATCCGCTTGGAGCAGGAAGGCTGGATTCGGGCCAAGTGGGGGATTTCTGAGACGAACCGGAAGGTGAAGTTCTACTCGTTGACCAAGGCCGGCACGAAACAGCTTGAGGCCGAGGTCCAGAAATGGGAACAGGCCAACGCGCTGGTGGCGCGGTTCCTGGAGGCGGCGCCGTGAGGTGGCGTGGACGAATCGAACGTGTCCTGGCGCTGCTGCTAAGTCGGCGGCTGGATCGGGAGTTGGAAGCTGAAGTCGAGGCGCACCTGGAGATGGCAGAAACGGATGCGCGGAAAGCGGGATTGTCGGCCGAAGAGGCCCGGTTGGCGGCGCGGCGGCGATTCGGGGGAATCGAACAGATGAAGGAAGAGCATCGGGACCGGAGGAGCGTGCATTGGATTGAGACGGGATTGCGCGATTTCCGCATTGCCGTCCGCACGCTCAGCCGCGCGCCGAGTTTCGTTGCAGTAACCGTGCTCACGCTCGCGCTCGGAATCGGAGCGACCGCGGCTGTCTTCAGCCTGATCCAGGGGGTCTTGCTCACGCCGCCGCCCTATCAGGACCCGGAGCAGCTTGTCCTCATCCCATCCGCTCGGACTGACGGCCGGCAGCCGCAAGAGAGCCCGCGGCCTTGGCCCGCGGCGCAGTGGATCGAGTGGCAGCGCGAGGCGAAGTCCATCCAGTCGATCTCTGCCTACCGCTGGATGTTCAACTTCCTGATCTTGCCAGATGGCGTGGAATCCTTCGAGGCCATGGCGGTGACACCAGAGTACTTCTCCGTTGTTGGACTCGAACCGGTGCTCGGCCGCAAGTTCGTTGCTTCGGACACCACTCCCTCCGCTACCCGGGTCCTCATGATCGGCTATGAGTTCTGGCAGCGCAGGTTCGGTGGCAACCCCAACATCCTCGGTCAAAGCGTCCGCGTCAGCAGCCAGGACGCTCCGTTCGAAATCGTTGGCGTAATGCCGCCTGGCGTTCGTTTCCTGCCGGCTCCCAACGTTGCCCGGGAGCCAAACTATGACGTGAACGCGCTCGTGGACATCTGGACGCCCTTCGCGCCAGGCTCCGATCCCGAGGAACTCAAGCGCCCGCAGTGGAATGTCGTCGGCCGCCTGTCCCCCGGCTTCGTACCTGAGCAGGCGCAAGCCGAGCTAGCCCTCCTCACGGAACGGCAAGCCCAAGCCAATCCAGGCTTCGCGGGCTTCACGCCCAACGTCCAATCGCTCACCTCCGAGTACAATCGCGACGGCGAGCGCATTCTCCTCCCGTTGTTCGGGGCCGCCGCGCTGGTCCTGTTGATCGCCTGCGGCAACGTCGCTGCATTGCTCCTACTGCGCGGTCTCGGACGCCAGCGGGAGTACGCCGTGCGAGCCGCCCTCGGCGTCGGCCGAGCCGGGCTCTTCCGCCAGGCCTCCACCGAAAGTCTGTTGCTCGCGCTTGCAGGCGGAGCACTCGGAGCGGGACTCGCGTTCGGCGCGGTGCGCGCATTCCAGTTGGTCGGCGGACACGCCATCCCGCGACTTGACGCCGTCGCCACTGGCTGGCCCATTCTCATCTTCGGACTTGGCCTTGCCATCATCGCCGCTACACTCGCCGGCCTCCTCCCCGCGTGGCGCGCCTCTCGCCTCGATCTGAACGAAGTGTTGAGGGGCGCGGGATCCAAATCCACCGCTGGCCGCGGCGAGCGCCGGCTGCTGCGAACGGTCACGATGGCTCAGACCGCTCTGACGCTCGTTTTGCTGGTCGGCGCCGGCCTGCTCATCCGCACCATGATCAACATTGCGAACGCGCCCTCCGGCTACGACACATCGCGCATCCTCACCATGAGCGTCACGTCGGTCCAGATGAGCGGGTCCGACTTTCATCGGCGCGCCCTGGACCGCGTACAGGCAGTGCCCGGCGTCGAGCACGCCGCGTATGCCTGGGGCGTTCCGCTCACCGGCAACAACTGGCCCATGCGTGTCATCATCGAGGGCCAGCCGGTTCCAGCAAGTGCGAGAGAGGCGACCGAGCTTCCTCTTCGCGCCGTCACCTCGGGCTACTTCGGAATGCTTGGCCTGCCGCTCATCGAAGGCCGCGATTTCCGCTCGAATGATGACGACGGCGCGCCGCAGGTCGCCATCGTCAACCAGGCTTTCGCCGACCGCTACTTTCCCCATACCGCAGCGCTCGGCAAGAAGGTCTGGCTGCTCGGACCCGGCAAGCCGCACAACACAATCGTCGGCATCGTGGCTAACGGGCGCACCGACGACCTGACGCGACACGCGACCCCCGAGATCTACGGCTCCTTTTGGCAGTACTCCGCCTACTCCAAGCACCTCCTCATTCGCACCAAGGCCGAGCCGCTCTCTATGACTTCCGCTGCCCGGTCCGCACTACGCTCGGTCAACCCCCATGCCGCCGTCGAGCACATCAAGACCTTCGACCAGATCCGCCACGACTCCCTCGCTGGCCGCACCTTTGCCATGCATCTGCTGGTTGGCTTCTCAGTAGTGGGCTGCCTGTTGACCCTGGTCGGTATCTACGGCGTGTTGTCGCTCTCCGTGGCCTCGCGCCGCCGCGAAATTGCCATCCGCACCGCGATCGGCGCCGTGCGACGCGATATACGGACACTCATCCTCTCCGACGGCCTCCGTCTGATCGCGGGCGGTGTAGCGGCGGGTCTGGCCGGGGCGCTCTTGTTCTCGCGAGTGCTTCGCTCCTTCTTGTACAAAGTGGAGCCGAACGACCCGCCGACACTGATCGCCGTCGCGATGCTGTTCATCGGTGTAGCTCTCCTGGCCTGTTGGGCTCCGATCCGGCGCGCCACCCGGGTCGACCCGATGAAGACGCTCAGATGCGAGTGACACGGCACGCACTCGTTGGAAGCATCACGACGGATGATTCCATCCATATGGACGTATAACGCCCGAACCGTCGAAGCGGCACGACTAGGGATGGATTGGCCCGCCCTCGCCTACGCGCAGAACCCCCACGACATCGAGCGCCACACGGAACTGTCCGAAATCGTCGCCCCGCTCATCGCCTGACCAGAACCACAGTGCGTCACACTAGCCAGACAGCCCTTCGCCGCCGAATCGGTCGAGCGCGAGGTTCGCGAAGAATCCGGCTACCTGGTCAAAGCAGTCGAGCTGCTGGCCTGCTGGGATCGCAACAAGCACCCGCACCCGCCCATCCCGTTCCACGCCTACAAGCTCCTTTTCCTCTGTGAACTCCTCGGCGGCGCCCCCATGGTCTATTCTGAAACGACCGAGGTGGGTTTCTTCGCGGAGGACGAGATCCCGCCGTTATCGGAGACCCGGACCCTCCCCGAGCAGATCCGTTTCGCGTTCTACTCTTTGCGAGATCCGGCCGCGCCGTCGGTGTTTGGCTAACGCACCCGCGCGGCGGTCCTCCGCCCCCACAACCCAACCACCAGGACCGGCGCCAGGATCATCCCCGCCGTCGTCCCCCAGTCCAACCCCTGGCCGCGCATGACAACCGCCGACACCACGGCCGCCACCAGCCCGTAACCGGCCAGCAGAATCCGGCCGTACCGGTCGAGCGGCTGCGCTCTCCGGCGCATCTCGCGCAGCACGCGCTGATCGAAATCCGGCGGCAGGCTTGGGAGCGGACCAGCCATCGAGCGCCGCAGCAGCCGGTCGATCCCCTCTTCGCGAGGCTCAATCTCACTCACAGGAATACCCTTTCTCTTTCAACATGCCATTCAAAAGCTGCCGCGCCCGGTACAGGTACGATTTCGCCGTACTCTCCGGGACGCCCAGCATTTCCGCCACCTCACCCACGCTCGCGTCCAGCCAGTAGTACAGCCGCAGCGCCGACTGGTAGACCTCGGGAAGCGTGCCAATGCACTCAGCAAGCACTCTGTCCCGCTGCGCTGCTTCCGCCTGACGCTCCGGTCCAGGCTCCACAGCCGCCGCGTGCGTCAGTGCCGTTTCGTCCGTGTGCGGTCTGCGGAAGCGGACTCGCGCCTTCAGATTCACCGCCTGGTTGAACGTGATCCGGTAGATCCAGGAGCCCACCTCGGCCTCGCCGCGAAACGACCGGATCGCATGGTGGACTTTCAGGAACACCTCCTGCGTCACGTCCTGCGCTTCGGCGGTGAACTCACGGCCCAGGATCGAAACCGCCAGACGGAACGCGCGTGGACTGTGCCGGCGAACCAGTTCGGCAAAGGCCTCCTGGTCGCCACTCTGCACGCGGGCCACAATCTGGATATCGCTGTCCACCGCTGTCAACGCCTGGAATCAACTGTAAGTAAGTGGACGACGATCAGGCCAATGCCCAGGAAGGCCAAGGGGAACGGGGCGATCCAGAACTCCAGCGACTCCGGCGGCAGAAGCCGGTGCAGCACGACCATCGCGCCCACTCCCAGCGTCAGGAACGCCGTCCCGATCAACGGCAGAGTGGTCGGGTCCGGATCGCGGCCCCCCCTCGGCGGGTCCAGGGGAAACTCCGGCAGCGGAATCCCCTTCTCCATTGCCGACAGCCGCTCCTGATGAATCATCTCCATCCGCTTCACGCTGCTCCGGTGCGTCACGTACCGCCACCCGACGACACCCGCCGCCAGCGCAAACGCCACAATTCCATCGCCAATCGTATAGTTCATCGCGAGCTCACCTCACCCGTAGGACAAGGCGTCCCCCCGGCGCGGTTGCGCGTTAGAGACGAATTCTGTCAGCGAATTCCGCGCGTCTTCTCCACCAGCCGCAGCACGGATTGATCCGTATTGAGCCGCCGCACCTCGTCGAGCGGCACCCACGCCAAGTCGTGCGACTCCTCGGAGATCCGCAGCGGCTCGTCCATCGACGCCCTCACCAGGTAGCGGATGTCGTAGTGGACGTGTTCGGGTTCGTTTTTGCGCGCCGGGATCTGGTGCGCGTCCACGTCGAAAATGGCCCCATCCAGAAGCGGCTCCAGTCCGGTCAGCCCGCTCTCCTCGGCCACCTCACGCAGCGCCACCCGGAGAACGTCCGCCTCGCCGTCGCAGTGGCCGCCCATCTGGAGCCACATCCCCAGCTTGGCGTGGTGCGTCAGCAGGGTATGAGTCATGGAAGCGTTCACCACCCACGCCGAGCCCGTGACGTGCCCCGCCAACTGAGTTCGTTTGAAGCAATCTTCGTGCGCCGAGACGAATTCCGATATTCGCCTTTTCATCTCGGCCTCGTGAGAATTGAACGGAGTGTGCCCCTCAAGCTGCGCCAGCAAGACTTCCCGGGTCATCGGCGATCAGAACCCCGGCGTCGGCTCGAGCGACCGCCACAAGTACCAGCAGGCCATGGTCCTGAAGGGCGCCCAGGGCTCAGCGATGCTTGCCATTTCCTGCGGAGTCGGTTTGTTTTCAAGATCATACAGGCGCATCATGGCATTCTGGATGCCCAGGTCCCCGGTCGGCAGCACATCCCGCCGCCGGAGGGCGAACATAAGGAACATCTGGGCCGTCCAGACACCCACGCCCTTCACCTGGGTCAGATGGCTAACTACTTCGTCATCAGTCATTTGCGGCAAAGTGCGAAAACGAACTCGCCCGGCCTTGGTGTGCGCCGCCAGGTCGTGCAGGTATCGCGCCTTCTGCGCGGAGACGCCCGCCGTCCGCAGCGCCGCTTCGTCCAGTTTGAGCAGCGCTCCCGGCGTCACCCCGGCAGGGTGCATCAGCGCTTCCAGCTTGCCGTAGATCGTACAAGCCGCTTTGGTGCTAAGCTGCTGGTACACGATGGACCGGGCCACCGTACAAAACGTCGGCTCCTGGTAGTTGATTCGGGGCGGACCGCACGTCTCGATCACCCGGCGCAGGACGGGATCGGCCCTCTTCAGATGGGGAACAGCGCCTCTCATGGAACAGGATGGCAACCAGCCGCATCAACAAGTATGTCATGGTGAACCTTTTACGAGCGTCGCTGGCCGCATGGCTGCTGCTGGGCTCAACTGGAGCTTCAGCCCAGATCGGCGCCCCCCCGAAGCCGCCTCCCGAAGAAGAGCAGCCGACGATCCGCGTCGAGGTGGATGTCGTCAACATCTTCTTCTCCGTCCGTAACAAGAAGGGCAGCTACATCGCGGATCTTGAGAAGAACGCCTTCGAGATCTTTGAGGACGGCAAGAAGCAGGACATCAAGTTCTTCTCGCGGGAAACGGATCTGCCGCTCACCATCGGCCTGCTCGTGGATGTCAGCCGCAGCCAGGAGAACCTGATTCAGGTCGAAAAGTCCGCTTCGCTGAAGTTCTTCTCCCAGATCCTCCGGCCGAAGGACATGGCCTTCATCATCAGCTTCGGCGCCGATGCCGAACTGCTTCAGGATTTCACCAATTCCACGAACCTGCTGCGGAAGGGCCTCGACCAACTCAGGCTGAACGCCGGCGCGGGCGGCGTCATCACGCCATCCACCATCCCCATCCCCGGCGGCAGCCGCGGCACGGTGCTCTATGAGGCTGTCTGGCTGGCGGCGAAGGACAAGCTGCGCAATGAGGTCGGCCGCAAGGCCGTCATCGTCATCACCGACGGCGTGGACTTCGGCAGCCGAATCAAGATCGAGAAGGCGATCGAGGAAGCGCAGCGCTCGGACACGATCATCTACAGCGTGATGTTCGAGGATCCGCGCTACACGACTTACGGCGGCTACAGCGGAGAAGGCCCCATGCGGCGCATGGCCGAGGAGACGGGCGGGCGTATGTTCCGCGTCGACAGAAGGAACACGCTGGAGTCGATCTACGCCGAAATCGACAAGGAGATGCGGAGCCAGTACACCATCGCCTACACTCCGGCGAACCCCAATAAGGACGGCTCGTTCCGCAAGATCGAGATCAAGCCGCTCGACAAGGACTATAAGGCCCAGGCCCGCAAGGGCTACTACTCCAGTTCGACGGACTAGGCGTGCCGCAAGCCGGCCGCGACCTTCTCGCGCTCGGCCAGGTAGGTGCTGATCGCGTCCTTGAGCGACGGCATCGGCGTAATGCCGAAGGACTCCATTTTCTGGTTCGACAGCGCTGAGAACTTCGGCCGGTGAGCGCTCGTCCGGTACTCACGCTCATTCGTCGGGCGCAGCACCGGCGAAATGCCGGCTGCTTCGAAGATCAGCTTCGCGTACTCGTACCACGAAATCGGCGTTCCGCCGCCGGCGTGAATGACGCCCGCGATCCCGCGCTCGACCAGGTCGGCGGTCCTTGCCGCAAGCGCCGGCGCGTACGTCGGTGAAGCAACGTGGTCTTCGACGACGCGAATCGTCTGGCCGCTCGCCGCAAGACGCAGCATCAGTTCGATGAAATTGCCGCGATTTGTCCTCAGTCCGCACGGCCCGAAAACGCCCGAAGTCCTGACAATCAGCGTGCTTTTCAAATACGCCTGCGCGTACAACTCCCCGGCCAGTTTCGACACGGCGTATGCGCCGAGCGGATGCGTCTGGTCTGTTTCGACATAGGGCCGCGTCGTCTCCCCGTCGAAGACGTAGTCGGTTGAGAAATGCACCAGCCTCGCCCCGGACTGGCGGCACGCCAGCGCGATGTTCCTCACCGCCAGAGCGTTGACTTGAAAGGCCGCAACCGGCTCCTGCTCCGCCACGTCAACCTGGTTGTAAGCAGCAGAGTTGATGACAACTTCCGGATCGAAGGAGGCGACGGCACTCTCGACTGCGGCGACATCGGTGATGTCGACTCCCTGGCGATCCCAGCCGCGGACTTCATAACCGCGCTGGCTGAATTCGTTCTGGAGTTCCATCCCGAGTTGGCCGGCTGAACCGAAGATCGCGATTTTTGTGCTCATCTGATGGACACTATAGCGCGTTCGGCTGTCGAATGAGATAGAGAACCTGAACCGAAAGAAAGGTGAATACTAGCACTTTAGATCTGGTCAAATCTTTCGGAGTTGGTTACTATTGGGTTACAAAAACTCTGTGGGAGACACTGCTATGGCAGCAACACTCATACAACGGAGTCTGAGGCGGGGCCGGGTGGCGAATCGTCTGGGTGTAGCATTGCTCCTGGCACTTTCAGCGGTTCTGATCTTCTCGCTTCTGGCCGGAGTAAAAAGCCTCGGCACCGTTTAGCGACGGACTCTCAGCGGATCCACTTCTCGCGGCAAAACCGAGCCGTGCCGCCAGCGTGCGCAGATCGGCACTCATGCGCAGATGGTGGGAGAACACGACGCGGCTGGACCAGCCCTCTTCAACCTCGGCACAGGCAGTCACTTCTCCAAGCAACAAATCGTACTTGTGCTCGATGCGAACAATCGCCCCTGGCTCGAGCCGTTGGCCGGTAATGACGCGGCCAAGGCCGTCGCCCAGCCACTCCAACCGCGCCTGCTTCGGCTCGGAGTTCGCGCCTCGTATGACGACATCCACGCCTTCCGAGGAGGCTGGGTCGTTCTGCCAGGACCGTTCCATGTACGGAAGAATCGGCAGTATGCCAGCGCAACTTTAGTGAATTAGCGGAGAGTAAGTGCGATCCAAATTAACAGCACGAGCACACCCAGCGCCGCAGCATCAATGGCGAACTTCGTTCGGGGACTTGTCTCTCGTTCTCGTGCCAACTGCGCATCCCGCGCTTCCTTGAGCAGTCGTGTGATTTCACGCCGTCCGTCCTGGTCAGCAATCAGGATGGTTGCGCTCAAGTCGCCCTGGAGCGCCTTCTCCATGCTGGCGCGGAGTTCGGCGGGCATATCCTCGGTGGCGGAATACAGCTTCGGCCGCCCTTTGCGGGCGACCAGAACCGAGGTCATACGCCAGCGGCCTTCCGCCATGAGCAAGCTCCGTGGCGAGCGATCAGGGGATCAACGCCGGGTGGCGCGCCTCGGAGCGGTTCTGCCCCGACTGGTCGATCACCACCTGAATGAAGCCCAAGCCCGCCTTCGAAAATCCCTTGTCCTTACGGTACACCAATCCCAGCCGGCGAATCACAGGCTCCGGCGCCAGTGAGACGGCCGCCATCTGGCCCGAAGCCACCTCCTCCAGCGAGTGGGAGGCGGCCATGAACGAGAGCCCCAACCCCGCCAGAACGAAGCGCTTGATCATCTCCGTGGAGTCGAGTTCCATGGATATATGGATGTCGTCCTCCACCTGTTCCAGCCACTGGTTCAGCTTGGCCCGCGTGGTGCCGCCCTTTGGCAGTAGCAACTGGTACGGCACAACCTCCGAGGCTTCCACCGACGCTCTTTCGGCCAGCGGGTGGCTGGCCGGCACCAACAGCTTAATCTCATCGGTGTGCACCGGCAGGACTTGCAGCTTCTTCTCCTGCACGGGCAACTGCGTGAATCCGAAGTCGGCCAAATTATCGAGGACCGCGTCCACAACATGGCCGCCATAGCTTCTGTCCACCAGCAGTTGGACGTTCGGAAACTGCTTTTTGTACTCGGAAAAGACCGATGGCAGAACGTAGATACAGGTCGCCTCGTTGGCGGCGATGACCAGTTCGCCGCGAGGGACGCGGTCGAGTTCGTTGATGGAGTCCTGCGCGCGGCGCCGCAGGTCGAGGATCTGTGCCGCGTAATCGCAAAAGATCTTGCCCGCCGGTGTGAGTTGGATCCTGGTGCCGAGACGTTCGAAGAGCGACGCGTTCAGCTCCTGCTCCAACTGGCGGACCTGCGCACTGATCGCGGGCTGGGTCCGGTAGCAAGTCTGGGCCGCTTTCGAGAAGCTCTTCAGACGAACTATTTCGAGAAATGTGTGGAGCTGATCAAGATCCATGCGCTCAACCCGCGCCTCGTCCGCGAAAATCGCAAACGAGTTGCAGAACGAATCCCCTCATTCTACCATCTGATTAATGTTGCCAACGCGACTTCCACTTTCCTTTGCCTTTCTTTCCCTGCTTGCTGCCGGTTCCCTCGCCGGCCAGGATACCGCCGACGCGGCGAAGATTGCCCGCGGCAAGTATCTGGCTGAGCAGGTCAGCAAGTGCCAGGAGTGCCATACGCCGGTGCTCGAAAGCGGCGAACTGGACAAGAGCCAGTGGATGAAGGGCGCGCCGATGCCGTATGCCCCCATCAAGCCGATCGCGAACTGGCACAAGAACGCTCCGGATATCACCCCGCTGGGTGCACTTTGGGAGCGCTGGGGCGGTGAGGCGGCGATGGTGAAGTACCTGGTCACAGGCCTGACGCCCAAGGGCACAAAGGCGGGCCCGCCGATGCCCACCTACACGATGAAGCAGGAGGACGCGGAAGCGATCGTGGCCTACCTGAAGTCCCTCCAGTAGGGGCTCTCGATGCGGTTGGCCTGCTGCCTGGCGGTGCTGCTTCCGGCGCTTGGGGCGTCGACCGCCGCCGCGCAAGACTCCGACAAGGTCTTGGTCATCGTCAACGAGCGATCTCCGCGCTCGCGTGCCATCGCCGAGTACTACGCCCGCAAGCGCTCGATCCCGGCCAACCAGATCCTGCGCCTGAAGGCGCCGCTCAGCGAGGAGATCTCCCGTGAAGAGTTCAACCGGGATATTCAAGCTCCCATCGCGAGCTTTCTGCGCGAAAAGGGCTGGATCGACCGCATCCACTACATCGTCACGACGCACGACGTGCCGCTGAAGATCAGCGGAAAGGTGGACCGTGTGGGCGACGCGGCCTCAGTGGATTCAGAGCTGGCCACGCTATACCAGCAATTGCGCGGCCTCAGTGTCCATCTACAGGGCTTCGTCGACAACCCCTACTACCGAAAAAGCGGTCCGTTCCGGCACCCACAGCACGCGCTCTACATGGTGACTCGGCTGACTGGCTACACATTCGAGGACGTGAAGCGGATCATCGACAAGTCGCTCGCCGCCCGGAATTTCGGGCGCGTGGTCCTCGACTTAAAGAGCTTTGACCTGGACGACGGCAACTACTGGCTGAAACTGGCGGCTGAACAGGCTCCCAAGAGACGTGTGAAGATCGACGAGGGCGGAGGCATCCTGAGCGGGATTGCCGACGTGATCTTTTACGCGTCCTGGGGTTCGAACGATCCCGCTCGGAAGTCGCGCTTCACGAAGCTTCACTGGCTGCCGGGCGCCATCGCCACGCAATATGTCTCCACCGACGCACGCACATTCAAAGAGCCGCCGCCTGACTGGGAAATCGGCCCGTGGGGCAATCCCTTGCGATACTTCGAGGGTTCTCCGCAGTCGCTGACGGCGGACCTGATCCGCGAGGGCGTCACCGGCGCATCCGGCCATGTTTACGAGCCCTTCCTGCAGTACTCGCCCCGGCCCAATGTCCTGGTGCGTGCCTACGTCGTGGAAGGCCGCAATCTCGCCGAGAGCTTCTACGCGGCCATGCCCGTGCTGAGCTGGATGAACGTGATTGTCGGCGACCCGCTATGCCGCCTTGCGCCGTAAACGCTGGCTCTACTTCTTGGAGCCGATGGGCGGCAGAATCTTCAAGTCGCCCGGCAAGGTAAACATGTCGTCGGTGAGGTTCTGGTTCACCAGGATCTCGTCGGCGAACATCTCGAAGATCTTCTCGCCATTGCGCTCACGCCGCACCACGTAAGGCCACTGCGCGCCGTTGCCGGTATCGCGGAACTTCGCGAAGACGGAGATTTCTTCGATCTGCTCGCGGCTCCGAGGATCGCGGCGCACCCAGCGCTGCCACACGGGCAGCTTCGTGGACTGCTGGAAGTACACCGTGACGACTCGGTTCTCCGAATCCACGACATCCACCACATTCACTGGCTGATTCTCGTAGCGCTCCGTGCCGGTGAACTCGAAGACCAGCCCGGGCTCGTTGAGCCGCATGCGCAGAGTGTAGAGGATGTTGTGAAACAGCGATTCCTTCCATCGCTCTATCGTGTCCTTCGGCAGCGGACGCGCGCCCCTGTAAGTGATCTCGTGGCCGCCCATCTCATTGAAGACGATGTAGACGTCTTCCTTCTTGCCGAAGGCCTGCCGCTCGCGCTGTCCCAGGAAGCTCGGCTGGGGCGGGTTGGGCGCGACGAGATAACGCGTGTAGATGACGGCCTTCGACAGTCCCGAGAGCTGCTGCCGGTAGAAGGAGTAAGCGCGGCCGCGTTCGACGCGGTCGGCCATCGACGTGAAGGCATTGCCGCCGAGCGCCTGGATGGCCTCTTCGACAACCTGCCGGCCCTTCACGGGGTCGTGCTGGGCGAATATCGGCTGTGCGAGCAGCGGCAGGGCGAGCGTCAGGAGCCACACCGGCAATTTCATATTTACGATTCTAGCGGCTGCGTACGATCGAGCGCGTACTGGTATGCGCGGTAGACATTGGCGAAGACCCTGTCCCAACTCGCCTTCAGGGCCGTCTCGCGGGCGGCCTCCGCGAGCCGTCGCCGCAGTGCGTTGTCGAGTGTCAGGCGCAGGACGGCCTCCGTGAATCGCGGACCGATGGGCGCGACGTAGCCGTCAACACCGTCGTGAACGATGTAGGCCGGGCCGCCCTTGTCAGTCACCACGCAAGGCACTCCGGAAGCCATGGCTTCCTGGACAACGTTCCCAAAGGTGTCCGTCTCGCTCGGAAAAGCGAAGATGTCGAGGTTTGCGTAGGCACGCGCCAAGTCATCGCCTTTGAGGACTCCAGGAATCTCCGATTGCTTCAGGTTCTCCCGCAGCCACTCAAGCTGTCCACCGTGGCCGGCGACAAAGATCCTGTAGTCTCTGAAGCCCGTCTCGCGTACGGCGCGTTCGATTTCGGCCAGGTACTGCACGTTCTTCTCGGGCGATGTGCGGCCGATGTAGCCTATGACGATGGCGTCATCGGCGCGCTGGCGCTTCGATGGATGGAAGTGTCCGGTGTCCACGCCGCGCTGCATCAGGAAGCACTTGCGGCCCGTGCGATTCTCCAGCATGTCGATCAGCCCCTGGTTCGGCGCCAGCAGCACTTTCGCCATGCGGTAGAAGCGGACCGCCGCGGCGAGCGAAGCACTCTCCGCTCCCTGCCCTGCCCCGTGTGACCAGGACTCCGGCAGGAAATCGAGCAGTTGCGCCAGGCGCCGGCCGCCGAACTCGTGGATGTTCGTGTGCCACGATGCCACCAGCGGCACGTTGCACTGCCGCGCGAGGATCGCACCGAGAATCCCCAGATGGCTCGGCCCCGTGATGTGCACGAGATCCGGCGCGAAGGCCTTCAACGCGCGGAGTACCGGCTCGCGGTGCCGGAGAAAGCCGAGGTCAAATCGCAGATCCGATTCGAGCGCGAAAGTCGTGCGGCCCTGCGCCAGTTCGTAACGGACAATGGCCTCTTCCTGCCACGTGCGAGTCTGCGGTCCCGCGTGGACGCTGAAGAATGGGAAGCCATTGCGCCGGGCATAGGCTTCCAACTGTCTGGATGTCAAAGCGACCCCGTTCACCTCGTGAAAACTGTCGGTGAAGAAGGCGACGCGGGGCGCCGTCGTCGTCATGGCTTCAATTCTTGCACCAGCGCTGCGCGCGTGGACTGGTGCCCGGCCGTGCCACGAAGTGTCAGGCGGCAGCGCCGCAGCACTTCTTGTACTTCTTGCCGCTGCCGCAGGGGCATGGATCGTTGCGGCCGATCTTCTCCGAGCGAACGGGCTCGTCGAAGTGTTTCGGCGCGTGGTGATGATGCTCGTGACCGCCGTCTTCGTCTTCTTCGTCGTCGGGGAAGAAGTGCGCCCGGTAGCCTTCGCGCTCCAAGCGGCGGTCGAGGGCGATGGCCACGGCTTCGGATTCGGCCTCGGTCATGCCGCCGGCTTTGTCCTCGATGCGGTCGAAGAACTTGTTGGCGCTCTTGGGAGTGAGGGTGCCCGGCACGGCCAGGGCGTACGAGAACAGTGCGTCGTCCCGGAAGTCCTCGTCGTTGAACGCGGGGACCAGCTCGATGGCGAGCTCGGGGATAGGAAACGCGCCCACGCCCTGAATGGCCTCGCGGCGCACGCGGTGGTCCTCGCTGCGGAGATTCGGGCCGAAGTACTTCTTGAACTTCGGGTCCAGCGTGCGCCACATCGCCTCCAGCGCGGCGGCGCGACCCTGTTCGGACTCGTAGCAGACGAGGATCCGCGCCTCAACTTCGGGCGAGTTCCCGGCGATGGCGAGCCCGACCAGCGCACCATCGCGCACCTCGGCAGCGAGGCTCTCGTTGGCCAACAAATCGAGCATCAGCTTGCGGGTCGTCTTTTCGGTAGCTCGCTCGCCCAACGCACGCAGCGCGGCGGCGCATACTTTCGGCTCGGAATCGAACTCCGCGAGATGCAGCAGTTCATCCCGAACTTCGTCCGGGTACGAATCGTCGCAGAAGCTGTCGGCCGCTCTGGCGCGGTACTCCGCGCTGGAGCAGTTCAGGTACGGTTTCACCACATCGACGGGCAGCACGTCGAAAGGCGGCGTCGAAATGTCGGGGTAGAGGTCGAAGAGCTCGAACTCCGGCTGATCGTCCTCGGTGCGCGCCTGATCGAGCTCCTTCAGACAGGTATCGAGGGCTCGCCGCACCTCCTCTTCGCCGCTTGCCAGCTTCTCCAGTTCCGCTTGCACCGCGGGCTTCAGGGACGGATCGCCGTACAACCCAATGCAGAGCGCGCCTTCGTACGGATCTTCCGCGAGTGTCCGCTCCAGAATCGCCGTTACCCGCGGGTCGACAACGCGCATCGCCGCCAGCAGAAACGTGATGTCGCCGCGGTCCTCGACATCCGCCGAGGCGTGCAGATCGAGAATCGCCTCGAGCGCGGGCGCGCCGATTTCAGCGAACGCCTCGATCAGGCTATCGGGAATGTCGGCCGGATTGCCGCGCAGCATCCGGATGTAGAACGGAACGGCCTCTGGCGCGGCGAAGTAGCGAAACAGGTCGAAGCACTGCTCCTCCAGGTTCAGGAGACGGTCTTCGTGGATTTCGTTCGAAAACTTCACCAGCGCCGGAATGGTCTCGTCGCGGCGGCTCACCAGAGACTTCAGCAAGCGGCAATCGAAGCCGATGCGCGCGAGCTCGGCCGCGCGCAGAAGGTCCGCGACGGGCGTGGCGTCGAAGTTCTCCGGCAGAACGATGGTGGTGGACATAGCGTGCTCCAAATGAAGAGAGCCCGGCACGCTAGCGCGCACCGGGCCCAGGATGACCGGGTCGAGTCTACTGCTCCTCGTGGTTCACCACAACCTTGACGGTGGCGGAGACCTCGCGGTGCAGCTTCACCTGAACCGAGTGCTCGCCCAGCGTCTTGATGGGCGCGTCGAGCACGATCTTGCGGCGGTCGATGTTGTAGCCCTGCTTCTCGAGCAGGCCGGCGATGTCGGCGGCAGTGACGCTGCCGAACAGCACGTCCTGCTCGCCCGCCTTCTGAGAAGTGGTGAGCACGACGTTGTTGAGCATCGCGGCCAGTTCTTCGGCGGAGGACTTCTCCTTGGCCTCGCGGCGCAGAGCGGCCTGGCGCTCCTGCTCGACGATCTTCTTGTTGGCCTCGGTTGCGATTACAGCGAGACGGCGCGGCAGGAGGAAGTTGCGGGCATAGCCGTCGGCCACTTTCACGACCTGGCCACGGTGTCCCAGATTTTCGACTTCTTCACGCAGGATGACTTCCATGGTGCGGTTCCTCCTTCCTTATTCGCCCGCCGTGAACGGCAGCAGCGCAATGTTGCGAGCCTGCTTCACGGCCTCGGTCAGGCGGCGCTGATGCGGCGCGCAGACGCCGGTGAGGCGGCGCGGCACGATCTTGCCCTTCTCCGAAACGAACGAAGAGAGCAGGCGCACGTCCTTGTAGTTGATGTCGTCGATCTTCTCGACGCAGAAGCGGCAAACCTTTTTCCGGCGGAAATACTGCTTCTTGCCGGTGGCGATCGCCTTGTCGGTGCCGGTGGGCTTCTGCGAAGCGGCGATGGGGCGTCCCCCTTTTTGTTCTGCCATGGTTTCCTCTCCTTACTCGTTGCTCTGACCTTCGGCAGCGGGCGCCACGGCTTCAGCAACCGGGGCTTCGGGCACGCCGGGCGCGGGGCTGGCGGGCATCGCCGGAGCGGCCGCCGGAACTGCGGGCGCGGCGGGCGTTGCCACAGCGGGCGCCGGACGGCGCTTGGCGCGCTTCTCGCGGGCCTTGCGGCGCTTCTCGATCTTCTTCAGCTTTTCGTCGATGCGCACCGTGATGAACTTGATCACCAGGTCGGTAACGCGCATGCGGCGCTCCAGTTCCTTGGCGACCGTCGGGCCGGCGGTGAACTGGATTAGGACATAGAATCCTTCGCTGCGCTTTTCCACGCGGTAAGCGAGCTTGCGCACGCCCCACTTTTCCACCTTATCCACCGTGCCGCCAGCCGACGTGATGGTCTGGCTTAACTGCTCGACGTAGGCGTCGATCTGTTCTTCGGTGGCATCGGGACGAACGATGAACAGCTCTTCGTAAATCCTCATTCTTCCTCTCGTTTCGTTCCGGGGGCGCGACGGTTATGAGCCGTCATGGCCTTTTCGACGCCCTCGGCGATGATGGATTCCACTGCGTCGGCCGCCTGGTCGAGCAGCGGATCCAGCTCCTGTCTTTGCGCGCCCCGCATTGGAGCGAGCACGAACTTCGCGCCATCCCGAACCGCATGTCCGGGATGGATGCCCAGCCGCACTCTCGGGAATTCCTGCGTCCCGAGGCACCGGATGACGTCTTCCACGCCATGATGCCCGCCGGCCGAGCCCTTGCTTCTCATCCGCAACGAACCCCAGGGCAGGTCCAGGTCGTCGTACACCAGAACCGTGCTGCCGGGTTCGATTCCATACTTCTCCGCCAGCCCTTTCACCGCCTGTCCGCTCAGATTCATGAACGTTTGCGGCTGGGCCAGCAGAACCGTCTTCTTTCCCAACATGGCCTGCGCTACCAGCGCCCGGCATTCAAACCTGCTCAGGCGGGCCGAAGCGCGCGACGCAAGCCGGTCGATGGTGAGAAACCCGAGATTATGCGGCGTCATTTCGTATTCGGGGCCCGGATTACCCAGGCCCACGATCAGAAACTCGGGTTCCGCCATCGCAACTCAACGGCGGAAGGCTACTTCTTGCCTTCCTTGCCTTCCTCTTCCTTCTTGCCCTTCTTGATCACTTCGGGCTCGGCCGTCGCTGCGGCCTCGGCGCCTTCCTCGGCCGCGCCGCGCACCGCGATCACGTGAGAGATGATGAGATCGGCCGGACTGATCAGCGTGGCGGACCCGGCCAGCGGGATGTCGCCCGCACGGACCGCGCTGCCAATCAACATCTCGGTGACGTCGACGTTGTACGACTCGGGGATCTCTTCCGGCAGGCACTCGATCTCGATCTCGCGCGAGACGAGCTGGTAAATGCCGCCCTGCGTTTTGACGCCCTTTGGTTCGCCGTGCGTGTGGACCGGGACCTTCGCCGTCAGGCGCTTGGTCAGGTCGATGCGCATCATGTCCACGTGGAGCAGATTTCCCTTGACGGGATCGTTCTGCCAGTCGACCAACATAACGGGCGTCTTCTCCTTGCCCTTGATGTCGACGTTGAAAATTGTGTTGTGGCCCGAAGCGGAACGGAGAATTCCACTGATTTCCTTCGGGCTCACGCTCACGGCTACAGGCTCGTTGCCGGTGCCGTACACCACAGCCGGGATCGTCTGCTGAACCCGGAGCCGCCGTGCGGCATTCTTACCCCTGCTATCGCGGGGCTCGGCGGCAATGGTGATGTCCTTTCTCATAGCTGGCTCCTATCGATCACACAAACAAAGAACTGACAGAGGTTTCCTCGTGGATGCTCTGGATGGCGCGCGCAAGCAGCCGCGCAACCGAGAGCACGCGGATCTTTCCGCATGCGAGGGCCTCGGGACGAAGCGGAATTGAATCGGAAAAGATGACTTCCTTCAGCCGGCTGGCCGCGATGCGCTCCACCGCGGGTCCGGATAGAACGGCGTGGGTGGCACAGGCGGAAACGCTGTGGGCGCCCTTCACAAGCAGCGCCTCACTGGCCTTCACCAGCGTACCGGCCGTGTCGATCAAGTCGTCGATAATCAGACAGTCGTATCCATCGACATCGCCGATGATGTGCATCACCTCGGCGACGTTGGGTTGTTCACGGCGCTTGTCGATGATCGCCAGCGGCACTTCCAGGCGCTTGGCGAAAGCGCGGGCGCGCTCCACGCCGCCGGCATCCGGGCTGACGACGATCGTCTTCGACAGGTCCAGAGACCGGAAGTACTCAATCATCACCGGGGCGGCGAACAGGTGGTCCACCGGAACGTCGAAAAAGCCCTGAATCTGCGCGGCGTGCAGGTCGAGCGTCAGCACGCGATCGGCGCCGGCGCGTTCCAGCATCGACGCCACTACCTTGGCCGAAATCGGCACGCGAGGCCGGTCCTTGCGGTCCTGGCGCGCATAGCCGTAGTACGGCAGCACGGCGGTAATGCGGTCTGCGGAGGCGCGCTTCAGCGCGTCGATCATCAGAATCAGCTCGAAAAGGTGGCGCTCGACAGGCGTGCAGGTAGGCTGCACGACAAAGACGTCGGCGCCGCGCACGTTCTCGTCGATCTGAACATAGATCTCGCCGTCAGAGAAAGTGCGGATGCGTGCCCCGCCCAGCGGGACTTCCAGCGCCTCGCAGATCGACTCGGCGAGCCTGATGTTGGAGTTGCCCGACAGGACTTTCAGGCGTTCAGATCTTTTCTCGTGTACCGGCTTGCTAGCGGCCATGGCTTTTCGGACAGAACACTCTCGGTCAAATGATTCCGCAAACGACGACACCAACCCGCGCGATACCGCGCGCGAGTCAACAGAGTTGTCGAGAAAACTTTGAGAGGTTCCGTACGAAACCGCGGAAGGGCTCCCTGAAGCTTGGCCTGGTTCGGAAACACCCCGAAGAGTGTTGCCCCGCTGCCGGAGAGTCGCGCAGGTCGGGCCCCATGCCGTTCGAGTTTTCTCTGCCACCGCTCCAACTCCGGATGAAGCTGGAAGACGGCATCCTCGAAGTCGTTCTCCGCCGCGTCGGCGCAGAACGATCTCCAGACAAATGCCTGGAAAATATTTAGTTTAGAGGGCAGATCGAGGGAAGTCAAATCGGGCCGTTTCAGCGCCTTGTAGGCCTCCGGCGTCGAGACGTGGATTTCCGGCGCCAGCACGAGCACCGGTTTCGGCGGCATCTCCGGCAACGGATACAGTTCTTCGCCCCGTCCTAGCCCCAGCGCCGCCCCGCCCACCATGAAGAAAGGCACGTCGCTGCCGAGCGCCGAACCCAGCCGCATCAGTGCCGCCAGGTCCAGATTGGCCCCCGTCAGGGCCGAAAGTCCCATCAGAGCTGCCGCCGCGTCGCTCGATCCGCCGCCCAGCCCGCCGCCGGCCGGAATCCGCTTATGGAGCTTCATCCGGAGCGTCCCGGTCACCCGCGCCTCGTCGAACAGCAGCCGCGCCGCCCGTAACACGAGATTATCGGGCAAGCCCATCGGGTCGTCGAGCTCGATCGACGTGCGTTTTCCCGGCGTGAAGTCGATCTCCAAATCGTCATGGAGACCGATGGTCTGAAAAACAGTGCGGATCTCGTGAAAGCCGTCGGGCCTCTTCCCCAGGACCTTCAGGCTGAGATTGATCTTGGCGTGCGCGGGGACTCGGGCGTACCGGGAGGTCACGGCCTTAGTAGTGCAGCAGCGAGAAGACGTCGCGGCCCGGCAGCTTGGAACGGCCGTTCAGGAAGTCCAGCTCGACCACGAAGCCCATTCCGGCCACGGTTCCGCCCAGCTTCTCGACCAGTTGCGCGACCCCTGCCGCGGTCCCGCCCGTGGCGAGAACGTCGTCCAGAATCAACACCTTCTGGCCCGGTGCGATGGCGTCCTTGTGCACTTCGAGCCTGTCGGTGCCGTACTCGAGCGCATACTCGACGCTCTCGGTAGCGGCGGGCAGCTTTCCCGGCTTTCTGACGGGAACGAACCCGGCGCCGAGCGCATAGGCGATGGCCGGCGCGAAGAAGAATCCGCGCGCTTCGATGCCCACGACGACATCGACCTTGGTGTCCTTGTATTGGTCCTTGAGCGCATCGATCACGCCCTTCCAGCCGGCAGGGTCCTTCAGCAGCGTGGTGATGTCGTAGAAATTGATCCCGGGCTTCGGGAAATCGGGCACTTCTCGGATGAGGCTTTTGAGATCGATCATGGTGTCTTGGGGGGTCAATACCGGATGGAGAACCCCTCCGATTGTAACAAAGCGTGCTCGGTCTCCTCGACGCCCCGGACCTCGCTCCAACGCGGCCCCTGGTGCAGAAAACCGGCGAACTGGGCCAGTTGCAACGGCGTCCCGGAAGCGACGGTCTCGACAGTGCCGTCCGCCAGGTTCCGCACATAGCCGGTCAGTCCCAATTCCTGCGCACGGCGCTGCGTGAAATCCCGGAAGCCCACCCCTTGTACGCGGCCTCGCACGACGAAACGCTTCGCAATCTGACTCTCCCGGCGGCTCATTCCCTCACGATACAGAAGCGCACATTTCCATGCACGGTTCGTCCGGACGATGCGTCTCTAGCAACGAATGCGGTGGCTCTTCCTGCTGCTCCTTTGCCCCGCGCTGTCGGAGCAAGTCTCCGTCCCGATGGACCGAATGGTCATCCGTGTCGTCGAAGCGCCATTAAATCAGCCGGTTGAGGGTGCGCGTGTCGAGATCTCGGAGTCCCGTCCCGGCAGGATCCCTCCCCGGCGGCGGACGGCCTACTGCGGTTCAGGGAGTTGCGATTTCCCCCTCCTCCCAGGCTTTTCCTACTTCGTGACCGTCCAGCACCCGCTCTATCTTCTTGAAGAGAATCCATTTCTTGAGCGGGCGGAGTTCGAGTTCATTGCACAGAAAGGTGCATCGCCTGAGTTCGAGGTCCGAATGATCAGGCCGGCTCTGATGGAAGGAAAGGTCTACGACCACCATGGCAAACCGGTGCCCGGGGCCAACCTGACATTGCGCTCCAGCTTTCAAATCGACGGAGAGTTCCGGCCCTTCCGCATGAACGGAAGAAGCACCGCCGACGGCAGTTTCCGGTTCGGGCGCATCCCGCCGGGGAAGTTCAGCATGTGGATTCGCCCGCCGGCCTCAGTTCTGGAGAGAACCTATACCGAGAACAAGGAGACCGGCGAAGCCACCGGCTATGCGGTGCAGATCTACCACACGGGTGTCGAAGAGGAAAGCTACGCGGAACCGGTTCTCACCTGGCCCGGCGCTCAACTCAGCAATAGGGCCGTGGTTCTGAGGCCGATGCGGGTCTTTCACCTGACTGGGCGGCTCATCGATCACCATAGCCAGGAACCCCTCCGCAACGCCCAAGTCGCCTTGCGTACGGCAACCAGGCCGCAACAGGAGATTTACAACCCGGTTCTGGTTGATTTTCGGGACGCCAGCTTCGAATTCGATGACCTTGCGGCCGGCGAGTATGAACTGCTGGTCTACCGCCCCGGCGCGAACAATTCCCTTCCCTGGGTCGTCCCCATGCACATCGACAAGACTTCGGGTGCACCCGATCTCGCTATCAGCGTCCCTGCGTGGAGCCGCGTTCCCGTCGACCTGCGCATCCAGCGCGAAGTGCCTTCGAGCGCTGGTATTCGAGTCGGCCTGCGCTCCGAAGACAATCCGGAGGACCTCGTTTTGGCGCAGTTCCAAAGCGGCGACAATTTCGGGTTTCCGGGGTTGCCGCCCGGCCGCTATGTCCCCATCGTGATTCCACCGCGGCAGGCCTGGGTCTCGGAAGTGCGCTACGGCAGAGGTGATGCGTTCGAGCACGGCGTCAACCTCGTCGAAGGCTCAGAGATGCCGCTCGAAGTCACCTTGCGCGCGGGTCCCGCCGGTCTGAAGGGCGAGGTCTTTGATGATCGGGACCGGCCCGTGAAGCGCGGTCAGGTCCTGATCATCCCTGAGGACACTGCGCTCCGCCGCCGACCGAACGCGGTAATCTCCGCGCGCATCCTCCCCAACGGGAGCTTTGAGGTCACCGGACTGGTCCCCGGCATCTATCGGGTGATCGCCCTTCATGGCCCGGCGCCGCAGATCGAGGGCATCGACCAGCTTGTCACTCGCTACGCCGTGGATTGGATGAAAGTGGAAACAGTCTCAGGCTTCGTCACGCCTCTGACCTTGCGCGCGATTGCTCCCTGACCCATTGCTCCCGGATCTGGCAGTCCGGGCGCTACAATTCAGGCGTATGCCCTTCCCCGTCCAACGCCCGCGCCGCCTGCGCAGCTCGGAAAGCATGAGAGCGCTCGTTCGCGAGACACGGCTCTCACCGGATGACTTCATCCTGCCGCTCTTCGCCGTTGAGGGTGAAGGCATCAAGCGAGAAATCGGCTCCATGCCCGGCAACTACCAGATGAGCGTGGATCAGATCGTGAAGGAGTGCGCCGAGGTGAAGTCGCTCGGCATCGGCGGAGTGATCCTGTTCGGCATTCCCGAGCACAAGGACGAGGAGGCCTCGCAGGCCTACGCCGACGACGCCATCGTGCAGCAGGCAGTGCGCGCCATCAAGCGAGAAGCGCCGGGCCTGCTGGTGGTCACCGACGTCTGCAACTGCGAATACACCAGCCACGGGCATTGCGGAAAGGTGATCGATAACGACGTCGATAACGACATCACGCTCGGGTGGCTCGCTGCCTCCGCTGTGTCACACGCTCGCGCCGGCGCCGATATCGTCGCGCCATCTGACATGATGGACGGCCGCGTGGCTGCCATCCGCAAGGCCCTCGATGCTGCCGGTTTCCCCAAGGTGCCGATCCTGAGCTATGCCGCCAAGTACGCAAGCTGCTTCTACGGCCCCTTTCGCGAGGCCGCCGAAAGCACGCCCCAGTTCGGCGACCGCCGCAGCTACCAGATGGATCCGCCCAACGCCCGCGAGGCGATGCGCGAGATCGAACTCGACATCGAAGAAGGGGCCGATATGATCATGGTCAAGCCCGCCATGCCCTACCTCGACATCATCCGCATGGCGCGTGACCGCTGGGACGTGCCCATCGCCGCCTACCAAGTTTCAGGCGAATTCAGCATGATCATGGCCGCGGCGCGCAATGGCTGGATCGACCTCGACCGCGCAATGATCGAATCTCTGGTCTCCATACGGCGGGCAGGCGCCGACTTCGTCCTGACTTACTTCGCAAAGCCGGCCGCCCGCATGTTGGGCTGATCGCGATTTACCGCCACTCGTCCCAGGTGATGTTGCGCATGTCGCCATGCCGCAGGAATGCGCGGTGGAAGCTGAAGCCCAGCGAGAGCGACATGGGCTCGTGGCCTTCTTTCACCAGCTTCAGGTAGTCGCGGAGCTGTCCGCGGTAGTCCGGATGCGCGCAGTTGTCGATGATCAGGTTGGCGCGCTCGTGCGGGTCCTTGCCGCGCAGGTCGGCCACACCCTGCTCGGTGATGACGATCTGCACCGAGTGCTCGCTGTGGTCCATGTGCGACACCAGCGGTACTATGGCGCTGATCTTGCCGTTCTTGGCGGTCGACGGGCAGGAGAAGATCGACAGGTAGGCGTTTCGCGTGAAGTCGCCCGACCCGCCGATGCCGTTCATCATCTGCCGGCCCATGACGTGCGTCGAGTTCACGTTACCGCCCAGGTCGATTTCGATCGCCGTGTTCATGCTGACGATGCCCAGACGGCGCACTACCTCAGGATGGTTTGAGATCTCCTGCGGACGCATCAGGATCTTGTTGCGGAAGAAGCCAAGGTTGCCGGTCACCTGCGCCATCATCTCCGGCGACAGAGTCAACGCGCATGTCGACGCGAACGTGCAACGCCCGGACTCCAGCAGCGAGACCACGGAGTCCTGAAGCACTTCCGTGTACATCTCGAAGTTCGGCACCTCCGGATGCGCACCCAGCGCGCCCAGCACCGCATTCGCGATGTTGCCCACGCCGGACTGCAGTGGCAGGAACTGCGGCGGGATTCTCCCGGCGCGCATTTCGCTCACCAGGAACTCAGCCACATTTTGGCCGATCTTCTCCGTCACGGGATTCGAGGCTTCGAACCCGCCGGACTCGTCCGGCTCGTTCGTGAAGACGATGCCGGCGATCTTCTTCGGATCGACAATCGCCATCGCCGCGCCAATACGGTCCGCCACGTGATAGATGGGGATCTCCTGGCGTGCCGGCGGATCATGCGGCTCGAAGATGTCGTGCATGCCGAGCAGCGTCGGCGGATGCTTATGGTTCAGCTCGATCAGGATTCGGTCCGCCAGCCGCAGGTACGTGTTCGATGCACCGACGGAGGAGGACAGCACGATGCCGCCGCCGGCGGTAACATCGGCGGCTTCGACGACAGCCCAGTGAACCGGCCCGAGGAAGCCGTACCTGGCGGCCTGCGGCACCATCGACAGGTGCATATCGACGAAACGCACCTGGCCTGAATTGATCTGCGAACGCAGTACCGCGTTCGACTGGTAGGGCGTCCGGAAGCTGATGGCTTCCGCCTCCGCCAGAGCGCCATCGAGCGAAGGGCCCGTAGAAGCGCCCGTCAGCACGCCGACTTTGAACGGCCTTCCGGCATCATGTTCCGACCGCGCCTTCACTGCCAGCGCGCGCGGAATTGCCTTTGCGGCTCCGGCGGGCGTAAACCCGCTGAAGCCGATGGTTTCACCGTTCGAGATGAGGGCGGCCGCTTCTTCAGCGGTGAGAATGGGGAACGGTAACGACGACATATCAACTCACTCCTTGCGTACGAAGAGCGCCAGCAGATCGCGCGCGGCGCCGAATGATGTGGCACGACCTTCCAGGACAGACTTCTCGAGATCCGGCAGCCGGTCGCGCACCATCGGGTGCCGGAGAAATTCGTCTTCCAATCCGATCTGGATCAGCTCGCGCATCCAGGCCAGCGCCTGTTCACGCCGCCGCTGCTCAAACCAGCCGTTCGACTCAAGCAGCGTCCTGTGGTCCAGCACCGCCTGCCAGACCGCGTCCAGGCCTTCGGCCGTCACCGCCGAACACGTCATCACACGCGGCGTCCAGCCATCGGGACTGGGTGGAAACAGATGCAGCGCCGCGGCGTATTCCGCTCGCGCGCGCCGGGCTTTGGGCTTGTTGTCGCCGTCGGCCTTGTTGATGGCGAGGCAATCGGTCATCTCGATGATGCCCCGCTTGATGCCCTGCAACTCGTCGCCCGCCCCGGCCAGCATCAGCAGCAGAAAGAAATCGGTCATCGAGCGCACGGCGGTTTCAGACTGCCCGACGCCCACGGTCTCCACGAAGATGTTGCCGTAGCCCGCGGCTTCGCACAGCAGCATCGTCTCGCGAGTCCTGCGCGCCACACCGCCGAGGTGGCCCCTGGAAGGCGACGGGCGGATGAACGCGCGGTCCTCCTGCGAAAGCCGCTCCATCCGCGTCTTGTCGCCGAGAATCGATCCGCCGGAGATCGGGCTGGACGGATCGATCGAGAGCACGGCCACCTTCTCGCCGCGCTCCCGCGTCAGGTGGAAGCCCAGCGCATCGATGAACGTCGACTTCCCCGCTCCCGGCACTCCGGTGATACCCACGCGCCGCGATCCGCCCGAATGAGGCAGCACCCGGTTCAGCACCTCCGCAGCCAGTTCCATGTCCGCGGGCAGTTCAGACTCAATCACTGTGATGGCGCGTGCCAGCACGGTCCGATTGCCGGCCAGCACGCCGTCCACATACTCACTCACGCTCAGGCGGCCACGCCGGGGCGCGGCCGCTGAACGATTGCCGGTCTGGTCAGGCGTTGGATGCACTCGTGCTCCCCAACAGCACCGTCAGGATCTTCTGGGCGCAGACGGGAATCACCGAGCCTGGACCGAAGACGCCCACGGCGCCCGCGGCGTAGAGCGCGTCGTAGTCCTGCGGCGGGATCACACCGCCCACCGTCACAACGATGTCCTCGCGCCCCAGCTTCTTCAGCTCCGTGATCACCTCCGGCACCAGCGTCTTGTGGGCGCCGGCCAGCGAGGAGACGCCGACCACGTGGACGTCGTTTTCGACGGCCATGCGCGCGGCTTCAACCGGTGTCTGGAACAGCGGGCCGACGTCGACGTCGAAGCCGAGATCCGCGAATGCCGTCGCAATCACCTTCGCGCCCCGGTCGTGCCCGTCCTGACCCATCTTCGCCACCAGGATGCGCGGCCTGCGCCCTTCCTGCTTGGCGAACTCATCGGCCATCTCACTGGCCTTCCGGAACTCAGGATCGGACTGCGATTCGGCGGAATACACACCCGAAATCGTACGGTTCACGGCCTGATACCTCCCGAAGACCTTCTCGAGCGCGGTCGAGATCTCGCCCAACGTCGCGCGCAGCCGCGCCGCGTTGACGGAGAGTTCCAGCAGGTTGCCCTCTCCAGTCTGCGCGGACTGAGTCAGCGCGTTTAAGGCTGCCTGGACCGCGGCCTCATCGCGCGAGGCCCGCACTTGCGCCAGCCGGCGCAACTGCGAGTCGCGGACGGCCGTATTGTCGACCTCGAGAATCTCGATCTGCTCTTCCTGCTCCGGCCGGTACTTGTTGATGCCGACGATCACTTCCTTGCCGGAATCGATCCGGGCCTGCCGCCGGGCGGCGGCCTCCTCGATGCGCATCTTCGGCAGGCCCGTTTCAATCGCCTTCGTCATGCCGCCCAGCGTCTCCACTTCCTGGATGAGTTGCCAGGCGCGATGCATCAGCTCATTGGTCAGGGACTCGACGTAGTAGCTGCCGGCCCACGGGTCCACCACGCGGCAGATGCCCGTCTCTTCCTGCAGGTAGATCTGCGTGTTTCGTGCGATGCGCGCCGAGAAATCGGTCGGCAGTGCGATCGCCTCATCCAACGCATTCGTGTGCAAGGACTGCGTGTGGCCCAGCGCCGCCGCCATCGCCTCAACGCAGGTCCGCACGACGTTGTTGTAGACGTCTTGCGCCGTCAGAGACCAGCCGGAAGTCTGCGAATGCGTCCGCAGCGCCATCGACTTCGAGCTCTTCGGGTTGAACTGCTTCACGATCTTCGCCCACAGCACGCGCGCCGCGCGCATCTTGGCGATCTCCATGAAGTGGTTCATCCCGATGGCCCAGAAGAAGCTGAGCCGAGGCGCGAACTCGTCGATGCTCAGCCCCGCCTTCAGGCCGGTCCGGATGTACTCCAGCCCGTCCGCCAGCGTGTAGGCCAGCTCGATATCCGCCGTCGCGCCCGCCTCCTGCATGTGATAGCCGGAGATCGAGATGCAGTTGAACTTCGGCATGTTCCCGGAGCAGTACCGGAGGATGTCGCCGATCATCCGCATCGACTGAGTGGGCGGATAGATGTACGTATTGCGGACCATGAACTCCTTCAGAATGTCGTTCTGAATGGTCCCGCTCAGTTGCGCGGGCTTCACGCCCTGCTCTTCGGCCGCGACGATGTAGAACGCCATCACCGGCAGCACCGCGCCGTTCATGGTCATCGACACCGACATCTGGTCCAGCGGGATCTGGTCGAAGAGAATCTTCATGTCTTCGACCGAATCGATGGCCACGCCGGCCTTGCCGACGTCGCCCTTCACCCGCTCATGGTCGGAGTCATACCCGCGATGCGTGGCCAGGTCGAAGGCCACCGACAGGCCCTTCTGGCCCGCGGCGAGATTGCGCCTGTAGAACGCGTTGGACTCCTCGGCCGTCGAGAAGCCCGCGTATTGCCGGATAGTCCACGGTCGCATGACGTACATCGTCGAGTACGGTCCGCGCAGGAACGGCGGCACACCGGCGGCGTAGTCCAGGTGCTCCATGGCCGCCAGATCCGCGGCGTTGTACCAGGGCTTCACATCGATGTGCTCCGGCGTCTGCCAGCGGCAGTCCGCCGGGGGCGGAGTCGCGGGACCAGCGGCCGTGGGGCGGAAGTCGATCTTCGAAAAATCGGGTCTCATGTCAGTTCTTCACCCCCAGCTTGTCCTGCCACTCGATGAGCGTATCGACGTGGTTCGAGAGCACGTGAACGAAACCGGCCACGCCGGCCTCCTTCAATGCCTCGATCTGCTCCTTCGGGTTCCCCGCGACAATCACGGGCGCTTTCACCGATGGAATGACCGACTTCGCCAGTTCCAGGTATTCAGCGTCCGATGAGCACAGCACGATCAGATCCGCCGTGGGATCGATCTCCTCGCCCTCGACGATCTCGAAACCCGCACAGCCGAAGAAGTTCTGGCAGAATGTGGCGCGCGCCATGCGCATCTTCAGGTCACCACGCTTCAGCAGCAAGAGCCGCGGCCTCTTGCCCGAATTCGCCGCGTGCCGTTCGGTCCGCAGCCGGATCTCCTCGAAGGCCCGCGCCTGTCGCCATTCCGCGCCTGCCAGGTCCGTCGCTTCATCGAGCGCCGTCTCCTTCAGGTCCGGATAATTGTTGACGCCGACCATCACCTTGCGGCGCGTGGCCATGGCCTTTTCCTTCGCGGCCCTGGACGCGGCCACAGCCTGCCCGATCGAGACCTGCGCCTTCGCGAAACCGCCTTCGGCTTCGATCTGCTGGAACAGCTTCCATGATTCGCGGGCCAATGCCTCGGTCAGCGCCTCAATGTAGTACGAGCCGCCCGCCGGATCGGCCACGCCGTCCACATGCGACTCTTCCTTCAGGATCAGTTGGACGTTCTTCGCCAACCGCTCCGGGAAACGCGCCGGACGGACATCCAGTGCGTCGCAGCCGCCGATGACGGCTGAAAGAGCTTCCGTCGTCACACGCAGCAGGTTCGTGTACGGATCGTAGATCGACTTGTTCGACAGCGCCGTTCGCGCAAGGATCTTCATCCGGCACGACGCTTCGTCCTTCGGCTGGAACGCCGCCACGGCCTGCGCCCACAGCATGCGCGCGGCGCGCAGCTTCGCGATCTCGAAGAAGTAATTCGAACCCGTAGCGAAAACGAACGTCATGCTCTTCGCAGCCGCGTCAATGTCCGCCGCGACCGACAGCCGCTCTACGCCTTCGGCGATAGCGTAGGCCAACTCCTGCATCGATGTCGCGCCGCTCTCGGCCCAGTGCGCGGCGTCCACCGCGCCTTCAGGCAGCGCCGCGCCCTGGGCGACATCCCAGGACCTCGCCTCACCGCGAGTGTACGGAAATTGCCCCGGTGCGATGTCGTCCGTGTGCGCGTCTTCCTTGCGGTAATACGGCCGGACCGCAATCCCTTCTTCGGTCTTCCAGACCAGCCGCTTCTCGTAGTCGGCGCCTTTCAGGTCGGCGTGGATCACGGCCTCCCAAGCTTCCGTCGATACCGGCGGGAACTCAGCGCTGAGGTTCAACGGAACCTCCGTATGGGTGTCAGTGGGCATGGCTGCCCTCCTGCACGACTTCAATCAGATAGCTGAAGTCCTTCGGGTGAACGAAGAAGATCATCGTGCCGCGGGAGCCCGCTCCGGGCTCCTGCGTCATGTTGAATCCGGCGTCCTTCATGTAGCTGTAAGCAGCGTGAATGTCCTTCACACGGAATGCAAGGTGGGCGAAGCCGCCTCGCCCACCGTTCTTTTCCACCTGCTTGGCTACCGGCGATTCGGGCGATAGCGGCTCCAGGAGCTGGATCAGGTTCTCGCTCGTCCCGATGCGCAGAAGAACTTCGCGCACCTGGTGCTTGCCGAGCACCTCCTCCCGATGCAATTCGCTGAACCCGAGCTTCTTGTACCGATCCACCATCGTGTCCAACTGTCCCTGCGGGACTGCAATCGCCACGTGGTCGACAAACTCGAAGCCGGGAACTTTCGTGAGATCGGTTTCCATCGTCGTTCTCCTTTCCCCGCTTACTCGAACTCAACCAGGATCTGGCCGCTGGCGACCGAATCACCCTGCGCGACGTTGATCTTGGCGATCTTGCCGGCGGCGGACGCGGTAATGGCCGTTTCCATCTTCATGGCTTCTACAACCAGAATCGTGTCGCCGTTCTGGATCTGCTGCCCCGCCTGCGAGACCACCTTCACAACCAGCCCATTGATCGGGCTGCGCAGGACCTTATCCTCGTTGACGTTGGCGTCTTCGGGCTTCGCTGCCGGAGCGGCCGCGCCGGGGGCGCCTGCCGGAACACGCACGGCGCCCGGCTGAATCATGTATGCCGGCGCGCGAACTGGCTCCGGCTCGGTGGCTTCCACTTCCACCTCGTAGACTTTGTTTTCGATCGTAAGCTTCAGTTTCATCACGGCGGAATCCTCTTAACGCGATACCTCAATACGATGAGAAGCCTGGATGGAGACGCGGCCCTGTTGGGCCCACGCAGCCGAACCCAGCAGACGCACCTGGCGGATCTTCGGCCTCTTGCCGAGATATGCCGCCAGCGCGGCGGATATGGCGATCAGCACTTCTTCGCTGATGCCCTGCTCCACCGGCGCCGCTGCCGGCGCGGGGGCCGCGACCGAAGCCGCGGGAGCGGCCTTCACCGCCCCGGTGCCCTCGATCTCGGCCACGCGCTCCATTAGCGCGGCGATCATCTGTTTGAGTTCGGCGATCTCCTCGCTCAGGGTTTTCAGACTGACCTGTGCCATGGCTCGTGCTCCTTTCCTCTTAGAGCGGAATGAGCCCGTGCTTCTTCGGCGGGCGCAGCTCACGTTTCGTATGCAGGTATTCGAGCGACTGCGCCACGTATTTGCGCGTCAGCGCCGGCTCGATGATGTCGTCCACCAGGCGGCGCCCGGCAGCGATGTAGGGTGTGGAGAACGTGTCGCGGTACTTCGCGATCATCTCCTGGCGTTTGGCGTTCTTGTCTTCGGCTTCCGCGATCTCCTTGCGGAAGACGATCTCCGCCGCCCCTTCCGCGCCCATCACGGCGATCTCCGCCGTCGGCCACGCGAAAGCGCGGTCCGCGCCGAGGTCCTTCGAACACATCGCGAGGTGCGCGCCGCCATAAGACTTCCGCA
This sequence comes from Bryobacteraceae bacterium, assembly GCA_050789245.1. Classification (GTDB taxonomy): domain Bacteria; phylum Acidobacteriota; class Terriglobia; order Bryobacterales; family Bryobacteraceae; genus PNKE01. The sequence goes on from JBOZRR010000006.1 coordinate 155,777, forward strand.
GCGTCACCGTGATCTTCGGCACCGTCGCGGCCGAATACGCGAACAGCATCTTCGCGCCGTGGCGGATGATACCGCCGTACTCCTGCTGCACGCCCGGCAGGAATCCCGGCACGTCCACGAAGGTAATCAGCGGAATGTTGAACGCGTTGCAGAACCGGATGAAGCGGCTACCCTTGTCCGACGCGTTGATGTCCAGCACGCCGGCCATCGCTTTCGGCTGGTTCGCGATGATGCCGACCGTGCGGCCGCAAATGCGTCCGAAGCCGATCACCATGTTCGGCGCGTACCCGGCCTGGACTTCGAGGAAGTCGCCGTCATCGAGGATGCGCCACACCACTTCGCGCACGTCGTACGCCCTCTTCGGATCGTCGGGCACGATCGAGTTCAGTTCCTCGTTCGGCTCGATGTTGCAGTCCGACGGCACCTCCGGCGGGTCTTCCATGTTGTTCGACGGCAGGAAGCTCAACAGCTTCTTGCAGATCAGCACTGCTTCGTTGTCGTCCTCGGCGATGAAGTGGATCACGCCGGAGTTCACCATGTGCGCATCCGGCCCGCCCAACTGATCGGCCGTGACGGTCTCGCCTGTCACCTGCTTGATCACCTGCGGCCCCGTGATGAACATCTGGGCCTTGCGAGTCTGGATGATGAAGTCGGTCAGCGCCGGCGAATAGGCCGCGCCGCCCGCGCACGGTCCGCAGATCAGCGAGATCTGCGGCACGGCACCCGACAACATGACGTTCGTGTAGAACACCTTGCCGTACCCGGAGAGCGAGTCGATGCCCTCCTGCACGCGCGCCCCGCCCGAATCGTTGATGAACACGAACGGCGTCCCAGTCGCCAGGGACTGCTGCATGATCTCCGCCACCTTGATCGAGTGCAGTTCACCGGCCGAGCCGCCCAGCACGGTGAAGTCCTGCGACGCGAAGTGGATCAGCCGGCCGTCCACGCAGCCCGCGCCGGTCGCGACGCCGTCGGCGGGAGTTTCCTTTCCGGCCATCCCGAACAGAGTCGCGCGGTGCTGGGCAAACAGGCCCGCCTCCTGCATCGTGTTCGGGTCGAGGAGCGCTGCCAGCCGCTCGCGGGCCGTCAGTTTGCCCTGCTCGCGCTGTTTCTGAAGCTTGTCCTCGCCGCCGCCGAGATACAGTTTTTCCCGGCGTTCTTTCAATTCAGCAATCTTTTTATCCATCGACATAGCGTGTCCGATTGTGGGAGTCTTTCCTCTTAAATCCAGTTTCAGGACGGGCCGCGCCGGAGACCTCCGGTTGGAGTCCCGGCGGCGCAGCCGGGACAATACGAGCCGCGGAAGCCGGATTAAGCCGGCGAAACGGTGACTTTGGTCGATTTGCCGTTCACCTTCACCTCGTAGGTGACGGTGGTCATCACGGGGCCTTTACCGGTCTCTCCGGCAGCCGGCGCGGCAGGCGCCGCGGCGGGTTTGGCCGATGGATCTTTGCCGAGGTTCTTCGGACCCTCATGGCGTGTTGAGAAAAACTTGGGCGCCACCTGAGGGAACATCGCGTACGTCAGCACGTCTTCGTCCGTGCCATCGCAGCCCTTCAATGCCAGGGCCGTTTCGCGCAACTCTTCCCATTCGGGCTTCAGCAGATCGGCCGGACGGCAGTGAATGACGTCCTTCTTCGACTGCTTCGCCGCCAGGTTCACAACCTCCCTGTCGCGCTGCCCGATGGTGGTGCCGTAGTAGCCCAGCATCAGGTCAGCGAACTCGCCCGTCAGCACTTTGTAGCGGCCCATCATCACGTTGAAGACGGCCTGTGTGCCGACGATCTGCGAGGAAGGCGTCACCAGCGGAGGATACCCCGCGTCCTTGCGGACGTTCGGCACCTCGGCCAGCACTTCCTTGATCTTGTCCGCCGCGCCCTGCTGCTTGAGCTGGCTCTCCATGTTCGAGATCATGCCGCCCGGGATCTGCGAATCGAAGATCTCCGTCTCGACGCCGGTGATGTTCGACAGATACTCCTGGTAGCGCGGCCGGATCTTCGCGAAATGGTCTTTGATGTTCGTCAGCCGCTGCTTGTCCAGCTTCGTCGAGTAAGGCGTGCCCTCCAGCATCTCCACCAGAGATTCCGTCGGGTTGTGCCCCGGACCCAGAGACAGCGAGCTGATCGCCGTGTCCACGCAGTCCGCGCCCGCCTCAATCGCCTTCATCAGGCTCACCAGCGTCACGCCCGTCGTCGCATGGACGTGCACATGCACCCGCATCTCGTCGCCGCAGGCCCGCTTGATCGCCTTCACAATGTCATACGCCGGCTGAGGCTTCAGCAGCGCCGCCATATCCTTGATGCAGATCGAATCGCACCCCAGTTCAACCAGTTGTTCCGCCATCTCGACGAAACCGGTCACCGAGTGCAGCGGGCTCACCGTGTAGCAGATGGTCCCCTGCGCATGCTTGCCGGTCCGCTTCACGGCCTTGATCGCCTGGCGCACGTTGCGGATGTCGTTCAGCGCGTCGAACACGCGAAACACGTCCATGCCGTTCTTCGCCGATTCCTCGACGAATCGATTCACGACCGTGTCCTCGTAATGCCGGTAACCCAGCAGGTTCTGCCCGCGCAGCAGCATTTGCAGCCTGCTGTTGGGCATCAATTGACGAAATGTCCGCAGGCGTTCCCACGGATCTTCGTTGAGGAAGCGGATGCAGGCGTCGTAGGTCGCTCCGCCCCAGCATTCCACTGACCAGTAACCGGCATTGTCGATGTCCTCGCACGCCGGCACCATGTCCTCCAAGGCCATGCGCGTAGCCATCAGGCTCTGATGCGCATCCCGGAGAATTAACTCCGTCACATCAATCTGTTTAGACATGAATGAGTACCTTCTAGGGCAGATTCCGCACCCAATGAAATTATCGATAAGAACTAGGGGGTCTGCCACTTTCAGCTTAGCAGATCCGTATGTCGTTTTCTGTGCGGGGAGAGTAACTTACGGGGAATCGCAAGTATCGGTGTTACATCCGGGCGGGCCGAACCGTCTTCTTCTGTTTTGCTCTCCGCCCCGCTCCCTCAACGCCAGGGCGGAGAGCCTCAACCCAACTTTCTAACTGAACGCCTTCCGCAGCACGTCGTAGCTCTTGGGCACCGCCGTCGACGGGTCTTCCTTGCCTTCCATCTCGAGCGAAACCCAACCGTTGTAGTTGTGCTTCTTCAGGATGCCGGCGATTCGCGGATAGTCCAGATCCAGCGTGTACCACTCGCCGCCGCCGTAGTACGTCTTCGCCTGCACGATGGTCGCCTGCGAGGCCAGCGCCTCGATGCCCTCGTACGGATCTCCGGGATAGTTGCCCGTATCCATGTTCAGCCCGAGCCACGGCGAGTTCACCATCTTGTGGATCTTCAGCAGAACTTCGACGCTCGTCGTCAGCCCCCAGTGGTTCTCCAGGTTCATGATCACGCCCAGTTTCTCGGCATCCGGCAGACAAGCGTTGATGGATTCGACACACCAGTTGATGGCGTCGTCCAGCTTGTAGCCGGGCAGCGGCGGTTCATTGCCCTTCACCTTCATCAATTCGTCGAAGCTCGGAATCGTCTTCCAGCGTCCTGAGTTCAGGCGCATGGCTGGAATCCCCAGCCGCGCGGACAGTTCCAGGCAGCGGCGCGTGTGGTCGATGTGCTTCTGGCGCTCGGCCTTTTCTGGGTACACGAAATCCTGGTGGATCGACAGCATCGGGAAGCTCAGACCCTTCTCGAAGGCCCGCTTCTTCAGCCCGTTGACGTACGCCGGAGTCTCGTTCTCCATCTGCCGGTGCAGAATCTCGACTCCCTCGAAACCGATGCGGGCCGCATCGTCGATCACCTTTTCAATCGGGTACTTCGGCGCCCGGAAATGCCAGTAGGAATACGTGGAAACCGCAAGCGGGATGCGCCGTCGCGTGCTCTGCGCGGCAGCCGGGCTGGAGAGGGACGGAACCGCCGCGGCGCACACTGCGCCCGCAAGTATTTGACGTCGTGAAACGTTCATGATGATTGAAGCTTACCGCAGCGCCGCCGCCGGTTCGCAGCGCAGGATCATCCCCGTGTCGGTCGCCGCCCAGTACTTCCCAGCTCCGTCCGTCGCCAGCGTCACGTACGCTCCTTCGGCCCGGTAGTCCACCTTCATCTCGTACCAGTCCTTGCCCTCGGGCGAATAGATGATCTTCACCCTGCCCGGCAGTCCCGCCGACGTCAGCCGTCCCCGCGGACTCACCGCCGCCAGCACATACCCGCCATCCGGCCGCAACAGAATGTCGGTGACGCGCAGTTCAGGCCTTCGGAACAGCGACTCACTCTTGGCCGTCACCAGATTGATGCCCATCACTTCCGTGGGCCAGGCGAAGCCATCCCCGAAGAAGAACAGGCCCGCGCCGCGCTTATCCCGCAAACGGACCTTGTCGATCCGTCCGAACGTCGAAGTCACCGTTGCTTTCCACGTCTTCCCGCCGTCGTCCGTCACCATCATGGCCGTGCTGGAGGGCTTCACACGCCGTCGCATCGCGCGCTCCGGCATCATCCAATCCGGCACATACTCCGCCTCCGGATCCTCCCGCCGCGAGATCCCCGCGATCATCCCGAGGGTCGGCGTGACGAACTCCATCGTGCGCCACGATGTCGTCTCGTCGGTCAGCTTCAGATCCAGGCTCTCCGGCACCTGCTCCCAATGCCGCCCGCCATCGTCCGTTCGCCAGAAGATCTTGCCATCACCGAATGCGAAACCGTGCTGTGGTGTCGTGAAGCAAACCCGCGCGCATTTCTTCGGCAGCTTCAGCTTGCGCCACTTGGCTCCGGCGTCGTTCGAGATCCACAGGTCCTTGTTGGTCACCAGCCAGACGTTGGACTCGTCCAGCCCGAACAGCGATTGCGGCTGTCCTGAAATCGCACTGCGGGTCCACGTATTCCCACCGTCCCGCGTCGAGAGCGCGAGGTGGCCCATGCCCTTGCCGTTCTTGAAAAGCGTGCCTACGGCGACGCCGATTCTCGAACTGACAAACGTCAGATCCGTGATCGCGAAGTCCGTTTCCGCTTCGTCATGCTGAAAGACGATCTTCCATGCCTCACCCCATGCGCTGCCGGGAATCTCCGGCGCGGGCAGTGGCGGCGACGGCGGAATCGCGCCGGTTATTGATGAAGTCTGTGCGTCCGACTCGCTCCCAAAAACTGCCGTCGAGGCAACGGTCAACAGCAGCGATCGCCGGGTGAGCGTGCCGCTCACTCCTCACCTCTGCGCGCGATGTGCCCGTGCGACATCACGAGTTCCACGTGGTTCGCCTCCTCTACCGTTGTCGGCGCCATCCGCGCCAGCACCAGCAGGCAGCCCACCTGCTCGCCGACTGTGGTCAGCAATTCCATCTCCGCGCCCGCGTGCCGGTGCTGCGCCCGGTGCTGCACGTTAACAACGCCGATTACCCGGTTCCTGGCGATCACCGGGACGGACAGGAACGCCTCAAAGGTGTCTTCCGGCAGGTCGGCGAAGCTCTTGAACCGGGAGTCCTTGTACGCCTCCATCGAGATTGCCACCATCTTGCGTTCGCGCGCCACCCAGCCCGTCAGGCCCTCTTCCAGCTTCAGCCGGACCTTCCCTACCTGCTGCGAACGCGGATTCGAGGAGGCGCACAAAACCAGTTCATTGTTGTCGATCAGGTAGATCAGGCACGAGTCGCACGCCGTGAACTCCGTCACCAGGTTCACCACGGCCTGCAGAGTCTCCCACAGGCTCATCTCCCGCACCATCAGCCGGCTGATTTTCTGGTAGACCGCCAACTGCTGCTCCAGACGCAGGACCCGCGACTCGATGTCTTTCGTCTTCGCCACGCCTCGATTATGCCAGGAATCCCGCCCGGCCTTAGCGCGACATTTCCATCTCAGCCCCAGGCCCCAGCGGCCACCCGGCCATGTACCAGACCGACAGGAACGCCGTCCACAATCAGGAACACAACCGAAGTGCGGCAGCATCGTCGCCACCAAAGTTCCCATGCCGCCGCTCTCGTCGTAACGCTGGATGAATCCCGTCACTAGCGCAAAGTACGACATCATCGGCAACCGGGCTGGAGGGGGTGCTCGTAAGCGTGGAGGGAAAACTGTCAGTCTTGCCTCGGCGCTTTCGCCCGCCCGTTTCAAAACTCGTCAAACCCGTCGTTGCGCCAGGCGCTCAAGCGCCTCTAGGATAGGTACATCAGGGTGGACCTCGACTTTGGGTTTGGCACAGACAACCGGTTAGGAGACTAGCAACAAATGTGGAACCGCAGCAAGAGAGATGAAGAACCGCCGGCCCGGCCCACGGCAACGCCGCAGGCTGATCCGGCACGAGAACCACAGTATGCGGCTCCGGCTTATCCTGCGAGGCGCACAATTGAAGATGCGCCTACCCGCGCCGGCGCGGTGATCGGCAAAAGCCTTACGATCAACGGCCATGTGACGGGACGCGAGGATCTGGTGGTGGACGGGCGGGTCGAAGGTGATATCGAGCTTCCCGAAAGCCGCTTGACGGTCGGCGTGGGCGGACAGGTTCAGGGTGGAATCAAGGCTCGCGAAATTGTGGTGTACGGAAACGTCCAGGGCAACCTGGAGGCGACCGAAAGGGTGGAGATCAAGAAAAACGCGCGCGTCCTCGGGGACCTCCGCGCCAGCCGTCCCGTGATCGAAGACGAAGCCTACTTTAAGGGCAGCGTCGAGACCATTCGCGTGGATCAGGCCAAGCAGGCCGCACCCGCGGCTCGCCCCGCGGCCCAATCCGCGCCGGCCGCCGCGCGCGACGCTGAAGCGCAGGCCAGCCTTCTGGCCAATCAGTCGGAGAGCAAGAGGGGTTAAGTTCTATGGCTGCGTCAGGCCACTTTGCGACAGCGCCCCCGGGCGGTTTGCCGCAGGGCGCCCGGCGCAGCCATGCCCTCGAGACCGTTCACAGCCACCTCTCCTCCCAGCCCTCCCTCTTCATCCTCGACCTGGGGGGCATCAACCAGCCCAACCTCGATTTCGTCACCGGCCTCGGCCATCGACTTTACGCCGACGATATCGTCCTCAACTTCGACGGATTCTTCACCGCCAAAGAGATCACCGAAAGGCAATTCCCGCCGGATCGCATCCAGGCCTTCCTCGACAGCGCGTTCGACATCCCCGACCAGTCCGTCGACGGCGCCCTCGTCTGGGATGCCCTCCAGTTCCTTCCGCTCCCGGTCTCCGAAGCGGTCATCGAACGTCTTTATCGCATCCTCGCGCCGGACTCCCTTTTGCTCGCCTACTTTCTCCCCGACACCGGCGGCATGAAAGCGGTCCGCCAAGGCTGGCGGATTCTCGAATCGAAGCTCCTCCAGATGCTCCCGCGCGGCTCGACTCGGCCCGTCCAGGTCCACACCGCCCGCTCCATTGAAAAGCTCTTCCACCGCTTCCAATCGGTCAAGTTCTTCATGACCCGCGACAGCATCCAGGAAGTGGTCGTCCGTCGCTGATTTCCTTCAAAATCAATCGCTTTTCGGGATATACTAAACTTAATCCACGCTAGGGGTCCGTGCGCGTGGTCTATCCAGACTGATGGAATCGCTCGACGATCTGAGGGAGGCTAGGCGCCAGAGGAGTCTGATCGGAGTCCTCGCCACCCTTATTCTGGTCGTCGGCCTGCTCTACATCGGAAGGCTCTTCTTCATCACTCTGGTCATCTCGGTCCTGCTCTCGTTCATTCTGGAGCCGCTTGTCGGCTTCTTCATGCGTCTCCGTCTGCCGCGCGGCGGCGCCAGTTTCCTGGCCTGCACCGTCATGCTCGTCTCGCTGTACCTCGCGGGACTGGGCGCCTGGTCGCAAATCATCGGCTTCTGGGAAGACCTCCCGACATACAGCCGCCGCATCGCCGAACTGATCGACTCCGCCTCCCTGCGCATCGAGCAAGTCGAGAAGGCAACCCAGGAGTTGCTCGTCCCGCAACGCGTCCGCGATGCCCAGCGCGCCGCCGAACTTGCGGCCGAACAGGCCAAGCAGGCCGCCGCCACAAAGCGCCGCCGCCCGCAGGTTGAACCACCGATGCCCGTCCAGCCGCCCGTGCAGGAAGTCCGCATCCGCCAGGAGGAGTCCGCCATCGTCAACCTCGTCTACGAGTACCTGCGCGGATTCTATGACGTCATCCTGATGTCGTCCTTCGTGCCGTTCCTGGTCTATTTCTTCCTGAGCTGGCGCGACCACCTTCGGCGCGGCGTCATGAACCTGGTGGAGGGCGAGAAACGCGAAATCATCCAGCGGGCGTGGGACGGCATCGCCACCGTCGCGCGGGCCTACGTCGTGGGCAACTTCATCCTGGGGGTGCTGCTGGCCATCGTCAGCGCCATCTTCTTTTGGTTCGCCAAGGTGCCGTACTGGCAGGTGGTCGGGCCGCTGAGCGGCTTCCTCAGCCTGATCCCGTATCTCGGCCTGCCGCTCGCCATCATTCCACCGTTCGTCGCTGCGCTACCGGTCTTCAGCGGGTGGACCGCCTACATCGTGATCGGCACCACTATCTCCCTGTTCCACCTGCTGGCGTTGAACTTGCTCTATCCCAAGCTCGTGGGGGGGCGCGTCCACCTGAACCCGCTGGTTGTTACCGTGGCGCTCATGCTCTGGTACTTGCTCTGGGGCGGCGCGGGGCTGATCCTCGCGATTCCGATCACCGCAGGGATGAAGGCCGTCTTCGATTCCATCCCCAGCCTGCGCGGTTACGGCCGCCTGCTCGGCGAAGGCGACTGATAAACTGATCCGAGACATGAATCGCAGGCAGTTTCTCGCCACTTCTCTCGCCCCGGCGGCCCTCCCCGCCCTCGCGAACAACAACAAGATCGGCTTGGACCGCATCAGCGTCCTGACGGACGAGGTCGCGAAATCTCCGGCCGACGCCATCGCTTTCGCCCGTCAATACGGCCTCAAATGGGTCGAACTGCGCGGCGTCCCCGGCGGCCGCGGCTCGTATTACGCCCTCGATACGGACCAGCTCCGTACCGCGAAGAAGGAATTCGACGACGCAGGCCTGCGCGTCTCGTTCCTCAATACCGGCATGCTGAAGTTCGACCTGCCCGGCTCCACCCCGGCCCGCCGCCGCGAGGAAACTCCCGAACAAAAGGCAAAACGCGACGAAGCCAATAAGCTCCGCTTCGACAACCGGATCGAAGAGCTCCGCAAGGCGATCAGGTCCGCCCACCTTTTCGACGTCAATCTCATCCGCGTCTTCACCTTTAGCCGCGTCGCCGAGCCTGAAACGCTGATGCCCCGTATCGCCGACATCCTCGGCGAAATGTCGGTCATCGCCGAGAAGGAAGGCGTGAAACTGCTCGTCGAGAACGAAGGCTCCTGCAACGTCTGCCTCTCCTCGGAGCTGGCCGACCTCATGAAGCGCGTTCCGTCCAAGGCCGTAGGCATCAACTGGGATCCAGTCAACGAAATCAACCGGGGCACCCCGCCCTATCCTGACGGCTATGCGCTGCTGCCCAAGGCGCGCATCCACAATGTCCAGATGAAGGCGAAGGCGCTTGTCCTCGGCCCGGACTTCCTGGACTGGAAGGCCATCTTCGGCGGCCTCGAGAAGGATGGCTACGCCGGCAAAGTCGGCCTCGAAACCCACGTCTTCGACGGCACACTGATCGAAAAGGCCCACCTCTGCATGGAGAAGATCAAAGGCATCGTGGCATGAAGCTGCCGCCCGTCCTGAAGTTCACGCTGGTCGGCTTGGTGGCCGTCGCCGCCGTTGCGGGGATGTTCTTCCTCGCCAACCGCGGCCAGCAGGTTCGGCTGGACGGGCAGATCCTCAAGGTTCGGACCATCTCGACCGACGAAGCCTCTAGCATCGCCGTCGTCGATTTCCGCATCAACAACCCCGCTAAGGTCGATTTCATGGTGCGCTCGGCGCAGGTGATCCTGACTTCCGCCAACGGAGACGTCACCACCGTCGATCCCGTCGCGGAACTCGACCTCGACCGCGTCCTGAACTACTATCCCGCCGCCGGACCGCGCTTCAATCCCACCCTCAAAGCGCGAGAACGCATCCGGGGCGCGGCGGTGGTGGACCGCACCATCGCCGGCAGTTTCCCGCTCCCCGAGTCCGCATTGGCGGCACGCAAGTCGATCAGCCTCAAGATCGAGGACGCCGACGGCGTCATCGTGGACATCGCTGAGAAACGATGATCGACATCCACAGCCACATCCTCCCCGGCATCGACGATGGCGCCAGGGATTGGGATGATACCCGCTCCCTCCTCCAAATCGCACGGGACTCGGGAACCACGGACATCGTCGCGTCGCCCCACGCCGATACAAAATACGTCTTCGATCCGGCGAAAGTCGGCGAACTGCTCGAAGAGACCCGGCGAAATGCCCCGGAGGGGCTGCGCATCCATCACGGCTGCGACTTCCACTTGATGCACGACAACGTCACGGACGCGCTCCGCAACCCGTCGCGCTACACCATTAACGGCGGCCGCTACCTGCTTGTCGAACTTTCCGACCTCGTCATCTTCCCCAACACCGGCGAAATCTACGCCCAGCTCGAACAGGCCGGCATGACGGTGATCCTGACCCATCCGGAGCGTAATCCCCTTATTCGCCAACGACTTGAGGTGATAGAACGATGGGTTGCTGAAGGCCGGCTAATGCAGGTCACTGCGTCTTCCCTGCTCGGCCTCTGGGGCCCGAAAGCCCTCGCGTTCAGTCGCACGCTGCTCGACCGCGGCCTGGTCCACTTCATCGCCAGCGACGGCCACGACGTCCGCGTCCGGCCGCCCCGTCTCGACCTTGCTCGAACCTGGGTCGAGGAGAATTACGGAAACGAACTCGCCCGGCTTCTCTTCGTCGAACACCCCAAAGCGGTGGTCGAAAATCGTCCGCTCGACCTGGAGAAATTCCCGCCTCGCAAGTCAGTTGCAGCTAAGCGTAGTCTTTTCAGCCGTCTTTTCGGAAGGAATCGCAAAGATCCGCCGGACGAAGAAAAATCTCAATGAGTTGATTCCTCTGGACTTGCCGGAGCATCTGATGAAAAGAAGTCTTTGCCGACCGGCTATCTGCCAGCTAGAATAGTGCTAGTCCATTTCAGCTAGGATCGATCCTGAGTGACAACTGAGAAGAGCTCCCCCTACCGTTTTGACAACGTCAACTGGGTGACCACCGTCGCCCTCGTTCTGTTCCACATCGGCGCCGTCGCCTCCCTATTTTTCTTCGACTGGAAGGCCGTCGGCGTGGCCGTGTTTCTGTACTGGCTGTGCATCGGTTGCGGCATCGGCATGGGCTACCACCGCCTGCACACGCACCGGTCGTACAAAGTGCCGAAGTTCGTCGAGTATTTCCTGGCGATCTGCGGCACGATGACGCTGGAAGGCGGCCCGATCTTCTGGGTGGCCACGCATCGCATCCATCACCAGCGCTCGGACCAGGAGGGTGACCCGCACTCGCCGAACGACGGCGGCCTGTGGGCGCACATGTGGTGGATCATCTTCGGCCATTCGAACCACAGCAACACGGCGGCGATGTCGAAGTACGCTCCGGATTTGGCCAAGGACCCCTTCTATCGCTGGCTGAACACCTGGCACTACCTGCCGCTGACATTCCTGGGCTTCGTCCTGCTGCTGGTCGGCGGCCTGCCGATGATGCTGTGGGGCATCTGCACCCGCGTCGTCGTCGGTCTGCATGCCACCTGGCTGGTGAACTCCGCCACCCACATGTGGGGCGGCCGCCGCTTCGAAACCCGCGACATGAGCCGCAACAACTGGTGGGTCGCTCTACTGACCTTCGGGGAAGGTTGGCACAACAACCATCACGCGCACCCCGCCTCGTCGCGCCACGGCCTGGCCTGGTACGAGTTGGACATGACCTGGCTGCAGATCAAGTTCCTCGAAAAGGTCGGCCTCGCCAGGAAACTCGTTGTCGCCAAGGTGACCGACAAGTCCACCGAAGCCGCTGAACGCGCCGCCTAACAACACCCACAAGATCCAGATTCACCGACGCCGGCACGCCCCCAGGGCTGCCGGCGTTTCCTTTGGACTCGACTCGACGAGGGCGGACGCCCCTTTCCTAACGATTACACCGGCGGTCCAACGCTCGACTCAAATCAGGACCAGTACGATCCCGGAGTCCCGGTTCTCCCGTTTCAGCCAGTAAACGGCCGGCGGCGGCTCAGAATCCGGCCAGCTTGATGATCTGGTCGTAGTGGTGGACGTGGTGGCCGGGCGCACCGCGCTCGCCTGCGGCGGCCATCGACGCCGCCAGCACTCCTACCGGCATGGGCCTGTACTTTCGCAGTCCGCCGAGCATCAGGCCCTCAAACCCGCGGGCCAGGCGGATGGCCAGCGTCTCGCCGGTCCGATGCTCCTCTCTTCGGCCAAGAAGGAAACTGGGACGGAAGATGTGCAGCGCTTCGAAAGGCAGCCGTTCCAACTCCCGTTCCAGTTCGCCCTTCACTTTCAGGTAGAAGTTCCCGGAGTCCTCATCCGCGCCGACGCTGGAGACGTGCATCATTCGTTGCGCCCCGGCTTCCTGGCCCATCCGGGCGAAGAAAAGCGGGTAGTCGAAGTCCACGCGGCGGAAGGCTTCCTTCGAACCGGCTTTCTTCATCGTGGTCCCCAGGCAGCAGAACAGGTGAGTCGCGTCCCGCAGGTCCTCCGGGCGCAGATTTTCGAAGTCGACAAGCCGCTGCTCGAACTTCTCTTCGAAACGTTCAAGCGGCCTTCGGGCCAGCACTACCACACGGTCGTAGAATGCGTCCTCAAGCAGCACCTCCACCAGATACCGCCCGGTCATGCCGGTGGCTCCGGCGATGATCGCCACATTTCGGGACATATCCTGCTAGCATAGCGTCCAAGACCGGAGGGGATGCCAACGATGATGACCCGACGTGACGCTGTTCGCCTTGTTTCCGCGGCTGCAATCGCGCCGCTCGCCTCGAAGGCCGCCGAACCCGACTGGCCCCAGTGGCGCGGCCCCTCTCGCGACGGCCTCTCCACCGAAACCGGCCTCCTGAAGCAGTGGCCTTCGAGCGGACCCAAGGAGCTTTGGCGCGTCCAGGGCGCCGGCGCCGGCTACGGTTCGTTCTGCATCGCCGGATCGCAGTTCTTCGTTCAAGGCAGCGACAGCAAGGCATCGAGCGTCCATTGCTACAACCGCGCCGACGGAAAAAAGCTGTGGAGTGTCGTGATCGGCCGCATGGGTTCAAACGACCGTGGCGACGGCGCACGCTCCACGCCCACATTCGACAACGGCCGGCTGTACGTCATGACCGAGACCGGAGACCTAGCCTGCCTGGAAGCCAATGGCGGCAAGCGCCTGTGGCAGAAGAACATCCTGGCCGAATTCGGCGGTTCCAACCCGAATTGGCTGTTAAGCGAATCGCCGCTGATCGACGGCAACCGGCTGATTGTGACTCCTGGGGGCCGGGGCGCGGGCATGGTGGCGCTCGACAAGAACACGGGTGCGGCGCTCTGGAAAACAGCCGATTTGAGCGATCCGGCCGGATACTCCTCCGCGGTCGCGGCCGACGTCGGTGGCGTCCGCTGCTACATGAACTTCACATCGAAAGCGGGCGTCGGTGTCCGCGCCAGCGACGGCAAACTGCTGTGGAGTTATGCAAATCCCGCCAATCGCGTTGCGAATTGCACGACACCGGTCTTCTCCGGCAACAAGGTGTATTACACATCGGCTTACGGCACAGGCTGCGGTCTGTTGAACCTCACCGCCGCCGACGGCGCGGTTAAGACCAACGAGGTCTACTTCAACCGCGACATGATGAACCATCACGGCGGAGTCGTTCTGGTGAACGGGTACGTCTACGGCTTCTCGAACGCGATTCTCACCTGCATGAAGTTCGACACCGGGGAAGTGGCATGGCGCGACCGCAGTGTCGGCAAAGGTGCGCTCACCTACGCGGACGGACATCTCTTTCTGCTGGGCGAAAACTGCACTGCCGGGTTGGCTGAAGCGTCACCGCAAGGCTACAAGGAGAAGGGCCGCTTCTCCATCCCCGACCACAGTCTGCCGTCGTGGGCACACCCGGTGGTCTGCGGCGGAAAGCTGTACATCCGGAACCAGGCGGAGATTCAGTGTTTTGACGTGAAGGCCTGATCAGGCGCCGCGATGCCGGGGAACTTTGATTAGCGCGGCGGCTTTTTCATAGAGGGCGCTGAGGGCAACCGGCCTGGGGACATAGGCGTCAGCCCAGATCGGCGAACGATCACCGGGCTGAGGAATCAGAGGCTTGGAGAGCATCAGCACCGGAACCCTCATTTGCCGGCGGATGGAATCGAGGAGAGAAAATCCGTCGAATCCCTCCAGGATGACATCTGAGATGACAAGGGAGTAGCCGCCAACCAGGGCCATCGCCAACCCCCGAGGCCCGTCGCGGGCCACGTCCATGGCGATCCCGTTCTGCTGGAAGTAATCCACCACCTCCGTGGCGAGCGAGCGGTCTCCACTCACCAGCAGGACATTTGCACTCTCCGGCATCTCGCCTCTTTCGATGCAAATGATCCTATCAGAAGTTGTACTATCTTGATATATCTTTCGACGCTATCTTGGTCGAATTCGAGGCCACTCCAACTGAACCCCCTGAGATGTGAGCGATCTTTGAAACGCGGATAGCAGTGACTCCGTGTTTCGGACACTCTTGGGCGTCAGCTTCTCAGTCACGCAATGGGCCGCCAGCGCGCCCGCTGACTCGCCGATGTTCCACTCGACCGGGTGCAGGCGGTAACAGCCGTTGGTGATGTGGGTCACCCCCAGGTTCTTCGAGCCGGCCAGGAGATTCTCCGCGCGGCGCGGAATCAGCGCCCCAAGCGGGATCTGGAACGGCAGCGAGCTGACATCGATGTAGTTGTCGCCGCCCGAGCTGGGGTGCAGATCGATCCGGTAGCTTCCGACGCCAACGGTGTCCTTGAATCGCTCCGCGGTGACATCGTCGATGCCCTTTCCCGTAGCCTTCATGCGCGCGTCGGTCCCGACGTGCTCCTCAACAACCGTGAATTCGGCTTTGATTCTCCGGGACTCACGAATATATGGATACTTGGCGAGTCCGTCTTCGGTGCCTGTGATGTCGGGCCGGAGATGCAAGCCTTTCCAGCCGGCGCCGCCGTCGGGCCGCGGCGCTTCGGTCTGCATCCAGTAGAGCAGCGACAGGCTCAGTTCCTTCCCCGCCCGGAGATGCTTCGCATTCTCCTCCGGGGTTCCGCCGATCAGGTTGCCGAGCCAGTAGTCGTTTTGCGGCCAGTTGACCAGCGTCACATCGCTCTTGCAGTAGCCCGGTTCGTAATTCTTCTGGCGGACGATGCGCCGGTAGATCCACAGATTCAGTATCCCGGCGGGGCTGCCGTCCATGGTCGGGTCGAGGGTCACGGGCCGGGGCTTCAGCGTGACGGGATGAGTCATCTCCCAGCTCAGCAGCCTCCCCGGCCAGGGATGCATCATCTTGGGGATGTAATCGCGCCAGAAGGCGTAGCTGCCGGGCTTGTCGATGGTGTGATCCGCGCCGGGTTCGTAGCCCATCGCAAAGCAGACTGTAAACGCCTGGTGATTGTCCGGCTGAGCCTCATCGGGAGCGTGGAGCTCGCCCGTGTCCTTCTTCGATTCGAAGCCGGTGACGAACTCGGTCTTCGTCAGCGGCAACAGCTCGCCGAACTCGGTCGCGTCGATGAAGTACGGCGCGGTGATCGTCCGCCTAGCCTTGGTGTGAAGGCTTTCGACGGTGACGGCGCGAACCCGGTCGCCGTCCGTGTCTGCCGCGACGGGCCGGTGCATCAGCAGCACCACCAGCTTGCCGGCCGTGACGTAAGGCGCGAACAGAGCTTCGATCACGGCCAGCGAAACCTTCGGCTCGTGCGTCAGCACGGAGACGCTTCCGCCGCCGGGATTGAGCCGCGCATTGCTGCGCGCTTCGGCCGTCAGCGGGTAGTGGTCGCGGTAGTAGCGACGCACGGCCGCACGGTAGTCCATGTACGAGCGGGTGCCGCCGAACATCTCGATCCACGGGTGTTCATCCGGAGGCACAGCTTGCGACGTCAATTGCCCGCCTACCCAGTCCGTCTCCTCGGTCAGGACCACACTCATCCCGTTGCGCAGAGCGGCCAGAGCGGCGGCGCAGCCGCCCGTTCCGCCGCCGATCACGGCGACATCGCACTTCAATTCGCGCCCGGCGGCCCACGCGAAAGGCGAAACGAGGAGTCCGGAAAATGTTCTGGCGAAAGAGCGTCTGGAAAGCGTCATCGAGTCTCGATTCATACGCTATCATGCAGGTGAGCGCGATGCCGTTCGCGATTCATCTATGGCGGTGATCACCATCTCCGGCGAGCCCGGCTGCCGTACTCGCGAGGTCGCCCAGCTCACCGCGCAGCGAACTGGATTCACCCACCTCAGCGCCGACCGGCTGGACTCCATGATCGAGGAAGAGTTCGGCGATCCGGCCCGCTACCCCGCGAAAGTCTGGCCGCAGATGGCCGCCGCCATTCTCCTGCGCCTCGCCGCCGAGCAGCACCTGGTGGTCGGCGTCGATGGCGCGGAGCTTCTGTTCCCGCGCTTCCCGGCGCTGCTGCGCGCGCGAGTCGTCGCTCCAGTCAACCGCCGTATCGGCAACCTGATGCTGGACGACCATCTGGACCGCCCCGCCGCACGGGACAGTCTGGCGCGCCGGGAGAAGAAGATCCGCGAAACCCGCAAGAAACGCTTTGGCCGCGCGACGCCCGCCGTGGATTCGTTTGACCTGGTGGTCAATGGCGGCAGCATGGACGGCGCGCACATCGCCACGCTGATCTCGGCAGCAGCCGAGACGCAGCAGCTTGCCGAAATCGGTCTGCTTTCGAAAGCCGCCGAAGCCCAGCAGCAGTTCGCCCTCCGGCTCCGGCTGTCGAAGGAGGGCATCCAGCCACGCACGCAGACCACTTTGAAGAACGTGCAGTTCGGCCATCCTAGCGAGGAGATCTTCGCCAACCTGCTCGACTTCTACCGCATCGCCTGGGAGTATGAGCCCAAGAGCTTCCCCATTGCCTGGGACGTCAACGGAAAAGTGCTGGAGAGCTTCACACCGGACTTCTTCCTGCCCGAATCCAACCTCTACGTCGAGCTGACTATGATGAAGCAGTCGCTGGTCACAAAGAAGAACCGCAAGATCCGCCTACTGCGCGAGATCTACCCGCACATTCAGATCCAGGTCTTCTACCAGAAAGACCTGCAGGACCTGGTGTTCAAATACGGCCTTGTCGAACAGAAAGTCTCGTAACTCCGCATGAACGATCCATCTCTCCCCATGCTCGACCGCGTGCTCTTCAGCGAAGAGCAGATCCGCGCACGCATCCGGGAAGTTGCCGCGGAAATCTCCGAACGGTACCGCCACGGAAACCTCCGGCTGATCGGGGTGTTAAAAGGCTCCGTGTTCTTCCTCACCGCTCTGGCCCGCGAGATCAGCGTTCCGGTGAAGGTGGACTTCCTGGCGATTTCGAGCTTCTCGAACCACTCCGGTGCCCCGGGCGTCGTGCGCATCGCGAAGGATCTCGACGACTCCATTGAAGGCGAGGACGTGTTGCTGGTTGAGGACATTGTCGATACGGGATTCACCGCGCGGTACCTGTTGCAGACGCTGGCCGGACGCGGCCCGAACTCCATCGCGATCTGCACTCTGCTGGACCGCAAGGCGCGCCGCATCGTGCCGCTGAACATCGATTACCGGTGCTTTGAGATCCCCGACCGCTTCGTGATCGGCTTCGGACTCGACTACAAGCAGCTTTACCGGAATCTCGATTACATCGCGGTACTCAAGCCGGACCGTGCCTGATCGTTGAAAGATTTCTGGCAGTTCCGGCTGGTTTGGGTGTACACTCCTCGAAAGTCAGAAAGGGCTCTCGATGCAGTATCAACACCGCCGTTCGTTTCTTGCGCGCCTCGGCCAGGCAGGCCTGCTCTTCGCTACTCCGGGGTTATTCGCCGAACAGCTCCAGATCACACCCCGGCAGACGGAGGGGCCGTTCTATCCCGACCACCTTCCCCTGGACACCGATAATGATCTGCTCGTCGTGAACGACCGCATCACCCCAGCCCTGGGCACCATCGCCTGGGTTAGCGGGCGCGTGCTGTCTCCCTCCGGCGAACCTCTGCGGAACGTGACGGTCGAGATCTGGCAGTGCGATAACAACGGCGCTTACCTGCACCAAGGCACCACCAACAAGGAGAAGCGGGACTCGAACTTCCAGGGCTTCGGCCGCTTCGTGACCGGCTCCACGGGCGAGTACCTGTTCCGCACCATCCGCCCCGTGCCCTACCCCGGCAGGACTCCGCACATCCACTTCGCGCTGAAGCGCAAGGGACGCAAGGAGTTCGTCTCGCAGCTCTACATCAAGGGCGATCCGCGAAACGCGCCGGACCAAATCTACCGCACACTCGATGCAAAGCAGCGCCCGCTGCTCGAAACGCCCTTCACGCCAATCCCGTCATCGAAGATCGGCGAAGTGGCCGCGCGGTGGGACATCGTCGTCGGCCTGACGCCGGAGAGCTAAGGAGATTTCACCTATGTCATGGGTTCCCGGCAAGCCCGTCATCGGCGGCAACCGTACCAATTTCGACGTCAAATTCGCCGCCTGGGAAAAGGTCCTGAACATCGATCAAGCAGGCAACCTGACCATCAAGGCGACGAACGTGACGATCGAGAGTTCCGGCACGGTGAAGATCAGAGGAGCCGCAACGGTTGTCATTGAGGGCGCCGCCACGGTCGAGTTGAAGGGTGCTGTGCTGAAGCTGAATCAGGGCAGCAAACCAGTCGCGCGCGTCGGCGATACGGTGATGATCAACGGCCCCATGGGGATCATCACGACGGGAACTCCGACCACCATGGCCTGAGACGGCCCGTACGCGAGATTCGGACTTGAATGTCCTTGTTCGATTTGTGTTGGAACTGAAAATGTGATGTAACTGGACTGAAACAGGTTCAGTACATGTTACGTCGCGTCGGTTTCGGAGTTTTGCTGGTGGCGTTTGCGATGACGAGCGCGGCCCAACCCTTGCGGCTCGGCCTAGTAGTGGACTTACCGGATGGGACCCCCGCGTCCGTCATCACCGGCTTCCAGACTGAAACCGAGCGTCTGATCGCAATTCCCGACGTCGAAGTGGTATGGCAGCGGATGGAGGAGGGCGACGGAACTCAGTCCTTCGACCGCATTGTCGTTCTCCGGCTACACGGAGATTGCAGCATAGGCGCAGTGGCCCCGTCCGAGGCGGATCAGCCACTCGGCATTACGCATGTCTCCGATGGGCGCGTGCTGCCGTTCGCGGACGTGGACTGCGATCAGGTGAACGCGGCGCTCTCCACGTCATACCTGCCCAACGGCTACGCCCTTGGCCGGGCCCTGGCAAAGGTAAGCGCACACGAGATCTATCACGTTCTGACATCGAGTGCCGACCACTGCCTGAGCGGGCTCGGCAAACCGACGCTGCGAGCGTCGGAGATGCTCTCGCCGGCTTTCGGATTCTCGGCTGACGCGGTGCAACGCATGCAAAAGGGGCTCTTCGACGGGAGAAGCAGGCCCATCTCCGGCGTCGTCAGTTCGGAAGAGTGAGCAGCGACGCCCCGGCAAACGCAACAATCAGTCCCGCCGCGCCGAGAAACGATCCGAACGGCAGTTCGTAGGAGCCCAACTCCTCGCCCTTCAACCGCACCCAGACCAGACCCAGCAGCGAGCCGAACAGCGACGCGAGGATCAGCACCAGCATTGTGCTCTCCAGGCCGAGAAACGCCCCGAGCAGCGCGAGCATTTTCACGTCGCCGAAGCCCAGACCTTCGCGCCCGCGAATCCGCTCGTAGGTCAGCGCCATCAGCCACATTCCGCCGGAGAGCAGCGATGCCGCGAAGACGGCGTCCAGAAAGGACACCAGGGCGCGGGAAGTGTCGGGATAGAAGAACGAAAGAAGGCTGGCTGGCAGCGGCACGATGGGGGCCAGCAGCAGCCCCGCGACAATGCCGCTCTTGGTGAACTCGTCGGGCAGGATGCGCGTCTCGAGGTCGGTGAAGATCAGCGCGATCAGAATCGCGGCAAACAGACACCACTTCAGTCCCGCGTAGTCGAATCCGTGGATCTCAATGGCCAGATAGAAGAAGAAGCCGGTGAGCGCCTCCACCAGCGGGTAGCGCCACGAAATCGAGGCCTGGCAATCACGGCACTTCCCGCCGAGGATCAGGTAGCTGACCAGGGGAATGTTGTCGTACCAGGCAATCATCGCTCCGCATCGCGGGCAATGCGAACGCGGCAGTACGACTGAGTAGTCGTCCGGCAGGCGGCTGATGCAGACGTTCAGAAAACTGCCGATCAGCAGGCCGAAGAACCCGACCAGAAAGCTGATGCCCGGCGGCTGCACCATCAGTTCATTCATGCGATCACCTGATTGTAGGCTGCAAGCGTACCTTCCAGCATCCGCACGGGCGAGAATTGTTCGACCACGCGACGGCGACCGGCAGCGCCCATGCGCGCGGCCAGATCGGGCTGTTCGAGCAGCCGGCGAGCCGCGGCAGCGAACTCCTGCGGCTGATTCTCGACGAGAATCCCCGTGACGCCGTCCTCCACAGCCTCGTGGAGGCCGCCGACGCGGCTGGCCACCACCGGCACGCCGTAGGAGTGCGCCAGCAGCGCCGCCGAGCCGAGACCCTCCGACGTGCTGGCGTAGAGAAACACCCTTGCGTGCGCCAGTCCGGCGGATAATTCGCGCGTGAAGTCGATTTCGAGCCCCGTGGCCTGCAGCAGTTCGCCGCCCTTTCCAGCGTCGTCCGAAGCGAGCGCCAGCAGACCGCCGGCATAATCCGACTGCACGTCAGGCAGTTCCACGGCGTCCGGCACGACACTGATGCGTGACGCCTCGATGCCCACCTCCATCAGCATCCGCCGCACGCACTGCGAAACGGCAATGAAATGCGCGGCGCGGCCATACTTCCAGTGTGAGAGCAACCCGGCCTTCACCGGGAAAACCACTCTCCGGGCAACGACGAACGGCGCTTTCGACCAGATGGCCGCCAGCGTGTGCGCACGCGCATCGTGGCAGTGCACCACATCCGCGTTCCGCGAGCAGGTGCGGACGGCCTGCCAATGAATCCAGCCGGCTTCGAGCTTCTCGCGGCGCGCGGCCTCGAGCAGCGGCGAATCGGCACGCGCCAGCAAGCAGTTGTCATGCCCGGCGTCGCGTAGCATTCGCATCAGCAGGAGCGCCTGGTGCTGGCCGCCGCGCATCTCCCTGCCCGTGTCGAGATGCAGAATGCGCATCAGCTCATGAACCGCGCTTTCGCGTATTTCAGGAATGTGTACAGCGCCGCCATGTACGCGATGGACAGACCCTCGGTCCCATCGAGGAATCCTCGCTGAAGGACGTACGTGCGGAAGAAGGTCCACGGCGGGTCGAACAGCAGTTGCCGGTACCCCACCTTCTTCTTCCGCGCGACCACCTCTTCGGCCGCAAGCGTGGTGTAGCGGTCCATCGTTTTCATGTGCTCGGACAACGACCCGCACGTATAGTGCAGCAGGTTGCCCTGCATTTCGCCGACGCGGCCCGTGCAGATCACGCTCTCGTGGACGTAGTCGCCCACCCAGCGCGCCTTGCGGCGATCAAAGAGCCGGATCTTTCGGTCGGGATACCAGCCCGAGTAGAGGATCCACTTTCCTAGATACTGTGCCAGCCGCGGCACGGTGTAGGCATCGCACTCCGGGCCGTTCTTCTTGAGCGACCAGATCTCGCCTTCCAGGTCTTCGCTCAACGCCTCGTCGGCGTCGATGGAAAGCACCCAGTCGTTCTGCGCCTGGTCCGAGGCATAGTTCTTCTGCCCCGCGTAGCCGCGCCAGTTGGCTTCCAGCACGCGCGCGCCGAAACGCTCGGCGATTTCGACGGTCCGATCGGTGGAACCTGAATCGACAATGACGATCTCATCGCAACACCGCAGGCTCTCGATGGCCCGGGGCAGATTGCGCTCCTCGTTATAAGTGATAATCGTCGCGGAGATCTTCATTTCAGGGCAGAAAGCCCTGTTCGCTATTGTACTGGACGGGTGCCGGGATGAAAGAGAGCGCGAAGATCAGGACAACCAGCCACAAAAGCTGCAGTCTGCCTTTTCCGAGCGAACCCGTGTCGACCACGGCAAAGTGCCGCCGCCCCACCGCGAAGAGCACGGCCGCCCACACCCACCACGGCCAGTAGATAAAGCCCAATGGAATCAGCGCGACCAGAGTGGCCAGCGTCACCTGCCGGTGCTTTTCGCCGAACGCAGCGTACACGATGTGGCCGCCGTCCAGTTGCCCGATTGGCAGCAGGTTCAGCGCCGTCGCCAACAAACCGACCCAGGCCGCGCGAGCCACCGGATGCAGGCTGATGTCGCCCGTGGGAACGCCGGGGAAAAGGAACATCTCCAACCCGCGCATCAGCATAGGCGTGCCGAAGCTGATCTCACCCATCGACGCGACGCCCGGCACCACTCTCGATAGCGCCATGCCGATGCCGAGTGCCGGAATCGTGAACAGGAACCCCGCCAGCGGACCGGCAATGCCAACGTCGAACAGCTCTCGCCGTCCGCGCACCGCCGAGCGGAAACGAATGAAAGCGCCGAAGGTTCCGATGAACGTGGGCGCGGGAAGGAAGTAGGGCAGGCTTGCCCCGATCTGATAGTAACGGCAGGCGAAATAGTGCCCGAACTCGTGGGCCAGCAACACCAGTAGCAGAGTGAGGGAATACGGCAGCCCCAGCAGCAGCAGGGACGGGTCTTTCACCACGTCGGTGAACACCAGCAGGTCGGTCTGGAAATCGAAAGCAGGACGGTTGCGCTCGAAGTTCTGCGCGAACCGGACGCCCAACGCCGACGCTGTGAACAGTGTCAGGACGAAGAGGAGTAGATGGAGCCAGATGCGGCGAACGGCCGTAAGTCCTTTCCCGCGCGGCTATTCGAGGGACTGCAATTCCTTGCCGGGCTTGAAGCGCACGGCCTTTCCTGGAGGAATGGCCACCTCCGCACCGGTGCGGGGATTGCGCCCGATGCCGGTCTTGCGTGGGCGAACATTGAAGATGCCGAAGCCCCTCAACTCGATACGCTCGCTTCGCGCCAGCGCGCGCTTCATCGACTCGAAGACGGTCTCAACGGCCATCTCGGCCTTGGTCTTGGTGATGCCCGTCCGGTTGACGACTTCGTTCACGATGTCCAGCTTGATCAAGAGCGCCTCCCAAAGAGTTCAGAAACGGCACCCGCCGACGGGCTCCGCACTACCGCAAAGCTCATGATAAGATTAGGGTTTTGAGCTTGTCAAGCAAGCATTCTTGAGTCTGTTCCCCTTTTGAGGAGACAGTGTGGATCGACAAGCGTTCCGCGAAGCCTGCGCCCGATACGCCACTGGAATCACCGTAGCGACCGTTACTGGCCGCGACGGACGGCCCCATGGATTGACCGCCAATTCCTTCTCCTCCGTATCGTGGAACCCTCCCCTGGTGTTGGTGTGCGTCGACCACCGCGCTACGGTCCATGACCAGTTCTACGCTGCGGAGTCCTTTGCAATCAACATTTTGGCGGAGACTCAGAAGGACGTCTCCATCCGTTTCGCCACCGCCGAGGACCGCTTTGAAGGCATCGCCTGGACGCCCGGCGAAACCGGAGCGCCGCTGCTCGACGAAGCTCTGGCCTGCCTGGAATGCCGCACCACCCACCGGCTCGCCGCCGGCGATCACACCATCTTCATCGGAGAAGTAATAAGGGCGGCCTCCCACGAAGGCCGCCCTTTGGTTTACTACTTGCGCCACTACCGCAAGCTCGTCGATTGACTCAGCCCGCCAGTTCCTTCACCTTTGCCAGCACGGCGTCGTAATTGGGATGCTCGGCCACTTCCGGCACGTATTCGACGTGCTTGATGGTGTCGTCCTTGTCGACCACGAAGATGGCGCGCGATTCGATGCGCCAATCCTTGATCAGCGTCCCGTAGTGCAAGCCAAAGCTCACGTCCTTGTGGTCGGAGATCATCTTCACGTTGTCGACGGCGAACTGGTTGCACCAGCGGTTCTGCGCGAACGGCAGATCGACGCTGACCGTGTAGAAATCAACGCTCGGGATCGTGACGGCAGCTTCGTTGAACTTCTTCGTTTGCATGTCGCAAACCGGCGTATCCAGCGAGGGCACCACACTGAAAACCCTCACCTTGCCGGACGTCGACGACAGCGTCACGGGCTGCATCCCCTTGTCGACTGCGGAAAAATCCGGGGCCTTGTCGCCCACCTTCAGCTCAGGACCCACCAGATCGAGCGGACCGCCTTTGAATTTCGTTGTGCGGGACATGGTTTTCTCCTCGAACCTCAGTCTAGCAACTCAGCCAGTTTCGACGGCTCCGTCGCCGGCAACTGGCACGCGAAGTTCTCGCAGACGTACGCCGCCGGCCGACCGTCCACTTCGCGCATCGCTCCGAGGGCCGGAATCCAACGGCCCAGCCGCTCGCGATCCTCATCGCCTCGCAGCGCAAAGACCGCCGTTCCCGGCATGTACCGCTTCCGCACTTCTGCCAGCAGAGCCTGCGTGTCCGGATGCCCCTTGGGCCCGGCGATCACCACCTGCCGCTTCGCCGAGAGATCGTCAAGCCACGCGCACATCATCCGAGGAATCGTCGGCCCTTGCTGGTTGAGCCGCGACGCGAAGGCGCGCATCGCATCCACCGCCGTCTCGCGCAGATCCTCGTTGCCCGTGTAGTGCGCAAGCCTCAGCAGGTTCATCAGCGCCACGGAGTTGCCGGCTGGTTCGGCTCCGTCGTAGTCCTCTTTGAGCCGCAGCACAAGGTCCTTGCCGGCGGCGGTGGAATAGAATCCGCCGTGCTCTTTGTCCTCGAACAGATCGAGCGTGCGGACTGTCAGGATGAGAGCCGTTTCCAGGTGTCCGGCGTCAAACGTAAGCTCGTAGAGATCGATCAAGCCCTCGACAAAAGAAGCGTAGTCGTCGAGGAACCCCTCGACGGCGCGTTCGCCTTCGCGCCAGCGCCGGTAGAGCGTTTCGCCCGGCGCATCGTAGAGTTTTGCGAAAACGAACCCGGCCGCGTGCAGCGCCGCTTCGCGATACCGCTGCGAGCGCTCCGCGTCGGTGAACTCGAAGACCTGCGCCGCCTTCGCGAACGCCGAGATCATCAGCCCGTTCCACGCCGTCAGCACCTTGTCGTCGAGGTGAGGCCTCGGGCGGCGCGCGCGGGCCGCCAGCAGTTCGCCTTTCATCGCCTCCAGCGCCTTGGCCATCTCCGCAGGTTCCATGTCGAAGCGCCGTGCTGTGACCTCCACCGTCTGCGCTTCGTAAAGGATGTTCTTGCCCGTGAACTCGCCGTGCGGATCGTGATCGACGTTGCCGTGCTCCGCGCAGCCGTAGCGATAGGCGAACCACGCCGCGCGGTGCTGGCCCAGCAGACCAACGAGTTCCTGCTGGCTCCAGACGTAGAACGCACCTTCGCTCTTCTCGTTCGGCTTTGCGGCATCGGTTGCGCTGTCGGCATCCTCGGCGGAGTAGGAGCCGCCTTCAGGATGCGTCATGTCGCGTAGGACGTAGTCGAGGATATCCACGGCCACGCCGGCGAACTCCGCGTCGCCGCTGAGCTGGTACGCCTCCAGGTACGACACGGCGAGTTGCGCCTGGTCGTAGAGCATTTTCTCGAAGTGCGGAACGAACCAGCGCTCGTCCACCGAGTAGCGATGGAAGCCTCCGCCGAGCTGGTCGTTCATGCCGCCGCGAGCCATCTCGCGCAGCGTCGTCTCCACCATCTCGCGCGCTTCGGGGTTCTTCGCGTACCGCGCATACCGCAGCAGAAAGTCCAGCACGGACGGCCGCGGGAACTTCGGCGCGTTGCCGAAGCCGCCGTACTTGCCGTCGAACGTGCGCCGGAAGTAATGGAACGTCGCGTCGAGCGCATCGGGATTTAGAATCTCCGCGCCCGAACGAACTTCCGACGCGCGTGACAACTCCGAGATCACCGCTTCGCTCGAGGAAAGCAGTTTGTCGCGCTGCAACTGCCACGCCTGCGAAAGCTGCTCGAGGATGAAACTGAAGCCCGGCCGTCCGTAGCGCGAATCGGGCGGAAAGTATGTGCCCCCGTAAAACGGCTTCAAGTCCGGAGTCAGCCACACCGACATCGGCCAGCCGCCGCTGCCCGTCGTAGCCTGAACGAACATCATGTAGATGCGGTCCACATCGGGCCGCTCCTCGCGATCGACCTTGACGGGCACGAAGTGCCGGTTCAGGAGTTCGGCGACGGCCTCGCTCTCGAACGACTCGCGCTCCATCACGTGGCACCAGTGGCACGTCGAGTAGCCCACGGAAAGGAAGATGGGCTTGTCTTCAGAGCGCGCTTTCGCGCAGGCTTCTTCACCCCACGGGTACCAGTTCACGGGGTTGTGCGCGTGCTGGAGAAGATACGGGCTCTTCTCTTCAATCAATCGGTTCACATGCATGGGAGAGTTGTCGTGAGCGGGAAAGCGATATTCTAGCCGACGAAAGGTTGGATTCATGAACGATTTGGAAAGCTTCAGGAAACGGGCGCTCGACGAGCTCATCGAACTGCTGCGAATCCCTAGCATCAGCACTCTTCCAGAACACAAAGCCGACACGCAGCGCGCGGCCGATTTCATCGAAAATGCGCTGAAAAAAGCCGGCACGACCTCCACCGCGCAGATCGACCGCGGCGGCCATCCGCTGGTCTACGGCGAATGGCTCGGTGCGCCGGACAAGCCCACTCTGCTGCTCTACGGCCACTACGATGTGCAGCCGCCCGATCCGCTCGACGAATGGACTTCCCCGCCCTTCGAGCCCGAGATCCGCAACGGCAACATCTACGCGCGCGGCACCAGCGACGACAAGGGCCAGACGTGGATTCTCATCAAAGCGGTCGAACTGCTGATGCAGCGCGACGGACGCCTGCCGGTGAACGTGCGCTTCCTGATCGAAGGCGAAGAGGAGTCCGGCGGCGAGTCCATTGAGGCCTTCGTCGCCGAAAAGCCCGCCGTCCTCAAAGCCGACGCGGCGGTTATCTGCGACAGCGAAATGTTCGCGCCGGAGTTGCCGACCATCTGCACCGGACTGCGTGGCATCGTCTACGGCGAACTGCTAGTCGAGGGCGCGCGTCAGGATTTGCACTCCGGTGTTTACGGCGGGGTCGCGCCGAATCCGATCATGGCCATCGCCGAAATCCTCACCGCGCTCAAAGACCGCAACGGCCACATCACCATCCCCGGCCTCTACGACCGCGTCACGCCTCCGGCGCCCGAAGAAAAGGCCGCCTGGGCTTCGCTGCCCTTCAATGAAGACGAGTACCGCGAGCGCGAACTCGGCTGCCCGGAACTGACCGGAGAGCCTGGGTTTACGGTCTTCGACCGAACCTGGGCCCGCCCCACGCTGGAAGTCCACGGCATTCGCGGCGGCTTCACGGGCGACGGCGCGAAGACGGTCATCCCGGCCCGCGCAGTCGCGAAGATCAGCATGAGGCTCGTGGCGGATCAGGACCCGAACGAAGCGGCCGCGTCGCTCGAGAAGGCCATCGCCGCCGCCGCGCCGCGCGGCGTGAAAGTGACGTGGAGACCGCTGCACGCGGCAGGCCCGTCGCTGGTGAATCCCGACAGCCCGTACATCCGCGCATCGGCGAAGGCCATGGAGAAGGTCTTCGGCAACAAGACCGTTTACATGCGCTCCGGCGGGTCCATTCCGATTGTTGGCCTGTTCAACGAGCACCTCGGGATTCCCAGCGTGCTGATGGGCTTCGGTCTGCCGGACGACAACCTGCATTCGCCGAACGAGAAGCTCCATCTGGCGAACTTCTACCGCGGCATCGACGCCGTGGCGCTGTATCTCGAAGAGCTGGCAGCGAATCCGGAGTAGCCCGGCGCCAGGTCAATGCAGGGTGACGCGGTCGCCCTGCTTCGGGCGGTCGAGGATCTCCGCCAGCGAATGGCAGGCTGTATCCCGTTGCTGGATCAGGACTAATTGGCGGCGCATAAGGTCCTCGATGATGGGATCGAGGTCCTCGGCCTGAAGCGCCTCCAGGCAGGCGTCCCGGGCGTCGTCGAAGTCGCCCGAACGCCGCAGGACGTCCGTAACAAGCGCGAATTCCTGGGTGTGGTCCTCGCCGAAGCCCTGGCCGTGCTCTTTGCCGTGACGCCACAGCCGGATGGCCTGCCGGCGGCACCGGACGGCCGCTGGGGCGGCGCTCTCGTCGTCGCAAGCCCATGCCGCGTGAAGACTTACCCAGCCCGCATCGGAAAAGGCGCCGAGTCTTTCGAGTAGGAGCGCATGGCACAGGAACCGCCGGACCAGCGGGGACAGTCCCTCTTCGCCGTGCAGCGCCTGGTAGTCGGCGCTGCGGACAATCGCAACGGCTTCGGGGCTGGTGATGCGCAGATCCGGCGCGGCATAGCCGCATTTCGGACATTCGTGCATCCAGTGCGGGATGGTGGAGCGGACCGGCTCGCCGGGCCGCGTGTCGAAGTCCGGCGGCTGCTCGCTGTGTCCGGATTCCAGGCTCATTTGCTCGGATTCGGCGCTGCACACCCCGCAGGTCCACCGCTCATTCCCGATCGCAGTCATCAACGTGTTTCGTCTCCCGCCTCGGTTTGTAACATACCCGACACCTCCGAAGCGAAACCGCCTGTTGGGCGCATGCGTCTACCGCCAGAGTAGCAGCCGCCTATTGGCTATACTGAAGGTTTGGTTTTTCTTGATTCGACAATGAAGTGGACTCCTACGCTCTTCCTCATCGCGGCCAGTGTGACTGCGCTCCCGTCGCAGGCCGCAGAGTTTTCCACCGGCCAGGCAGCCAGGCTGGTGATCGGGCAGAAACCATTCACGGCCCAGACCCCGGGCGCCTCCGCCAGTTTGCTCGGCGCGGTCAGCGGGGTTGCCGTCGCCAACGGCATCCTTGTCGTCACGGACGACAACCGGCTTGGCGCTCTGCCGCGCAACAACCGGGTCCTGATCTTCAGAGACTTCCCGCAGGTCCTGAACGATCCATATCTCGAGTTCCCGCAGAGCGATGAGCGCTGCCCGGCCTGTATTGGCGAGGCGAGCACGGTTTTGGGACAACCTGACTTCGCGACCGTGGAGAAGGTGCTGGGCGCCTCAGCAAAGCAGAATAATGTCCAGACGCCGACGGGCGTGGCCTGGAACGGCCGCTACCTGGCAATTGCCGACACCGACAACAACCGTGTCCTGGTCTGGAAGGGTCTGCCGACCACGAATCAGCAGAACGCGGACTTCGTTGTCGGGCAGAAGGACTTCACCAGCAATAAAGGTCCCCGCGCCCTGACGGCGGACTCGCTGCGCGGGCCGATGGGCGTCTGGCTGGACGAGAACGACGGCCTGTGGGTGGCGGACACGATGAACAATCGCGTCCTCTACTACGGGGTGATCACGCAGAACGGGCAATCCGCGCGGTTCGCGCTCGGCCAACCGAGCCTCTCGGTAAACAACCAGCGCTCCATCGCGGAGCCTCCGGATGTCCGTGCCGACACGATGCTGAATCCGACGTCGGTCACCAGCGACGGACACCGCCTGTATGTCGCCGACCTCGGTCTGAGCCGCATCCTGATTTGGAACTCCATTCCTTCGCGTGACGGACAGGCCGCCGACGTCGTCGTGGGCCAGAAGGACATGACGACGTATGGCCCGAACCGGTCTTCGGATCTCTGCGAGCCAGATAGCACTACGGAGGACGGCACCAAGATCTACCCCCGGCGCTGCGCGGCCACGATGTCATTGCCCCGGTATGCGCTGTCGGACGGAACTCGCCTGTATGTCGCCGACGGCGGCAATGACCGAGTCCTGGTCTTCAATACCATTCCCGGCACGAACGGCGTACGGGCGGACACTATCATCGGCCAGCAGACCGAGTTCCTGAACCAGGCTTCGGATTCCGCGGAACCCGCACGCGTCTCCTCGACAGACTCCTTCAAGACGCCGCACAGCCTGGCCTGGGACGGCCTGAACCTCTACGTCGCCGACACCTTCAACCGGCGCGTGCTGGTCTACACGCCAGGCGACTTCCATATGCCGCTGAGCGCGGTCCGCAATGCCGCCAGCCCGGATGTTTACGCCCAGGGCACCATCACTTTCGGCGGCGAGGTCGTGAAGGACGACGAAATCACGATCACCATCGCCAAACTGGGCGACGACGAATCGAAAAAAGAGTACAAGACCAAGGTGGCGGAAGGGACGACGCTCGACGACCTGGTGAACGAGTTCGTCAACCAGATCAACGCGGGGGATGGAAACCCGCTGGTCCAGGCGTTCCCGAACACCGTCTTCAATACGGTGATCCTCGGCGCCCGTGAGCCCGGGCCCACGGGCAATGAGATCACGATGGCGTACACCAACAGCAACACGGCCTCCACGCTGGTCGTCAGCCTGAGCGGCAGCACGCTGAGCGGCGGTCAGGACGCGGCGCGAGTGGCTCCGTATGGCCTGGTGACGATTGTCGGCGAAGGCCTGGCCGACCGAACGAGCGAAGTGCGGAGCCTGTTGGAGCCGCTTCCGTTTGAAATCGACGGCACACAGGTCTACATCGACGGCAAACTCGCCCCGCTGGTGTTCGTCTCCCCGACGCAGATTGTGGCGCAGCTTCCGGTGGAGACCACCGGATCCACAAGTTCGAGCGGCATCATCCGGACGCGCCGGAACGACGGACGCATCACAGTGTCCACGCCGGTGGCGGTCCGCGTGATCGAGCATAACCCTGGAGTCTTCACGGAGACCATCGGGATTCCCTCGCCGGGCCAGGCCTATCACTTCTCCTCCGCCGCTACGGGCACCATCTCCGTGGACGGACTGGCGAAGAAGGGCGACAAGGTCACCGTCATCATCAACTCGCGCGAGTACACTTACGATGTCCAGTCCGGCGACGCCAACGGCGACGGCGAGGTGAAGACCGACGAAGGCGAGACGCTGATCCAGATCCGCGACAAGCTGGTGGAACTGATCACCAACAACGATCCCGAAGTCGAGGCCTTCCCGTCGGGATTTTACAGCCGCGTCCGGCTGCGTGCCCGGGTTCCTGGACCGATCGGGAACGGCATCACGCTGGGTGTGCGTTCGACCGACTCAGGTGGCGCGGACAACTCCGGTGTCCAGCTCTTCACGACCAATACCGTCATGTGCTGCGCAAACGAGGCCGGCGCACTGATTACCGAAGACAATCCGGCGGTGCCCGGCGAGACGATCGTCGTGCTGGCGACCGGGTTGGGTGTTCTGAGCGGCGAAGATGCCCGCAACGCGATGATCAACGGCCAGCCCTACAATGGCCCGGATCTGAACGACGTGGTTGAGTTCGTTTCCTCACTCGCCGGCGGCAAGACGGCGAACGTGCTCTTCTCGGGCCTGCGGAAAGGCACGGTGGGCGTCTACGAGGTCCACCTCGAGCTGAACGCCGACCTTCCGACGAACCCCAAGACAAACGTCACAATCGCCCAGAGCTTCCAGGTGTCGAATATCTTCACCATTCCGCTGGTGAATCCGAACCCGGACGCAGAGCAATAAACCACCCGCATTACGGACTGGGGCCGCCCTTTGGGGCGGCCTTTTCCGTCAGCGGAGTTCGTTCTCTCCGTTTTCGTAAGGCTTGTATCCTGAAGACTTTAGGAGATCCCTGGCGCGTCCGGTGAGCTCGTCGGTGGTGTAGAAGAAGGCGCCGATGCGCTCGGAGACGAAGAGGAACCCGCCGCGGTAGGTGTCGGGTTCGACGAGGTAGTCGATGCCAGCCTCGGTGAGCAATGTTTCCATTTTCTTCGCCTCACTGAGGCGTTTGGCGATGTAGAGCAGCGCGAGCTCCTGCTGGCCGAAGTAGTCCTCGTCGTGACGCATTCCGTTCTTTCAGCGTATCGCACTGGTGGGAGAATTCCGGGCGCTCCGGGCCACTGTCTTTATAGTGGCCTCAGTCTACCCATCCCCCACCCTCCATACCCGTTCTGACGAAGAGACGCTCCATTGGCTGGCTTTGCGGTTGACGCCGGGACTGGGCGCACGAAAGACACTAGACCTACTGGCGGCGTTCCGGTCTCCGGTGTCGTTGTTCCGGGCCTCGGCAGGTGAACTCGCGGCGGCCGGTCTGCCTCCGGGCCTGGCGAATGCGATCTCCAGCGGCTGCTCGTTCGAGGAAGCGGCGCGGCAGCACGAGGTGATGAAGTCGGCCGGGATTCTCCTGCTTACCTTTAACGATGACCTATATCCTCAACATTTGAAAGAGATTTACGACCCACCGCCGGTCCTGTTCCTGAAGGGACGGACGGAGTTGCTGAACGCGCCGATGATGGCGGTGGTCGGAAGCCGGCGCGCGAGCCCTTACGGGGCGGCAGTTGCGGAGAAGATCAGCCGGGACCTCGCGCTGGAAGGAGTGGTGGTGGTGAGCGGGATGGCCCGCGGCATCGACACCGCGGCGCACAAAGGCGCACTCGATGCCAGCGGGGGCACGGTGGCGGTGTTCGGGTGCGGCCTGGACGTCATCTACCCGACGGAGAACCGGAAGCTGGCGGCCAGAATCGCCTCAGAGGGCCTCCTGGTGTCCGAATTCCCGTTGGGGTTCCCTGCCTATCCCCAGAACTTTCCGATTCGAAACAGGATCGTTAGCGGGCTCTCAGCGGGGGTTCTGGTGGTGGAGGGTGCGCAGTACAGCGGATCGTCGGTGACGGCGCGGCTGGCGCTGGACCAGAATCGCGAAGTCTTCGCCATTCCGGGGCCGATCACGGCGCAATCGAGCTTCGGACCGAATCTGCTGATCAAGCAGGGCGCGCACCTGGTTCAGGATGTCGCCGACATAATTGAGGGGCTGCCGTTCGAGATCCGGCGCAAATTGTCGGAGGCTCGGAGCATGGCTGCCAAGGAGGGTGACGAGGGGGCCAGCCAGGGCAGCCTGCCGCTGGGGCCGATGACCCAGATTGCCGCCCAAGTTCTTGAGATTCTTCAAGTTGAGACGCCGCAACACCTGGACATCCTAATCGACCGGCTGCCTGATATTTCGTCGTCGGAGATCATTGCCGCGTTGTTCGATCTGGAGCTCGGAGGACAGGTCAGGCAACTTCCCGGCCGGAACTTTGTTAAGATTTGGAGCGTGTAACGCTAGCGGGTGGGTTGAGTCGTACTGTGCCCTCGCCGCATCATAATTAGTCCGCATCTCTATTTCCAGACCTCATCGTATGGCTAAGTCTCTCGTGATCGTCGAGTCGCCCGCGAAGGCGAAGACGATCGGCAAGTACCTGGGTAACAACTTCGTCGTAAAGGCGTCGTTGGGGCACGTCAAAGATTTGCCCAAGAACGACATCGCTGTCGACGTGGAGCGCGACTTCCGTCCGTCCTACGTCGTCATCGAGGGCAAGAAGAAGCTGATCGACGAGCTTCGCAAGGCGGCGAAGGGCGCCGACGCCGTCTATCTGGCGGCCGACCCTGACCGCGAAGGCGAGGCGATCTGCTATCACCTGCAGGAAGAGTTGCAGTCGAAGGACGGCAAGACGCCGGTCTTTCGCGTGACCTTCAACGAAATCACCGCCAACGCGGTGAAGAAGGCGTTCGAGAAGCCGCGCGCCGTGGACACGAACCTGGTGGACGCGCAGCAGGCGCGCCGCGTTCTGGACCGGCTGGTGGGCTACAAGATCTCGCCGCTGCTGTGGGACAAGGTGCGCCGCGGGCTGTCGGCCGGGCGCGTGCAGACCGTGGCGCTGCGGCTGATCGTGGACCGCGAGAAGGAGATCCGTGCCTTCCAGAAGGAAGAGTACTGGTCGATCGACGTCCACCTGAACGCGAAGAAGGCGCCGGTCCTGAAGACCTCGCTGGCGAAGAAGAACGGCGCGAACGTCGAGATTTCGAACGAGGAGTCTGCGAACGCGATCGTTTCGGCGCTGGAGGGCGCGCCGTACACCGTCAAGTCGGTGGTGACGCGCGAGAAGCGCCGCAACCCGGTGCCGCCGTTCATCACGTCGACGCTCCAGCAGGAAGCGGCGCGCAAGCTCCGCTTCAGCGTGAAGCGCACGATGATGCTGGCGCAGCGGCTGTATGAAGGCGTCGAACTGGGCAAGGAAGGCTCGGTCGGCCTGATCACCTATATGCGTACCGACTCGACGCGCGTCAGCGACGATGCGCTCGGCCAGGTGCGCGGCTATGTCGGCCAGCGGTTTGGCGACCGCTACCTGCCGGCGTCGCCCAACGTGTACCGCACGAAGAAGGACGCGCAGGATGCGCACGAAGCCATCCGCCCTTCGGAAGTGAGCCACACGCCGGATGAGATTCAGAAGTATCTCTCCGAGGACGAGTACAAACTCTATCGCCTGATCTGGCTGCGCTTTGTGGCGTCGCAGATGACGCCGGCGATCTTCGACCAGACCAGCATTGAAGTCGATGCGAAGGGCAAGGACGGCGCGGACTACCTGCTGCGCGCCACCGGGTCCGTTCCGAAGTTCGACGGCTTCATGGCCGTCTACGAGGAGAGCAAGGACCAGAAGGACGAAGAGGACGAGGAGCTAAAGAACCGCCTGCCGGCCGTCGAGGAAGGCGAGGAGTTGAAGCTCAAGTCGATCCAGCCGGAGCAACATTTTACCGAGCCGCCGCCGCGATACACGGAAGCGACGCTGGTGAAGGAACTGGAAGCCGACGGCGTCGGCCGTCCTTCGACGTATGCGTCGATCCTGTCGACGATTCAGGAGCGCGAGTACGTCAAGAAGGATGGCGGCCGGTTCCACCCGACTGAGTTGGGCGAGATGGTGACCGATCTGCTGCTGGACAGCTTCAAGGACATCTTCGACCTGGAGTACACGGCGCGGATGGAAGCCGAGCTGGACGAAATCGAAGAGGGCAAGGTCGACTGGCGCCAGGCCATGTCGGAGTTCTACGAACGCTTCAAGAAGGACCTGGACGAAGCGGCGCGTACCATGCGAGACATTAAGCGCATGGAGATTCCCACGGACGTCGTCTGCGAAAAATGCGGCAAGCCGATGGTGATCAAGTGGGGCAAGCACGGCAAGTTCCTGGCGTGCACGGGCTACCCGGAGTGCACGAACACGCGGGAAGTGAACGTGAACGTCGCGGGCCTGGAAGAAGGCGAGAAGGTCGAACTGACCGAGCAGGACGCAGAGGAGTATTGCGTGAACTGCGGCCGTCCGATGGTCCTGAAGAAGGGCCGTTTCGGCACGTTCTTCGCCTGCACCGGCTACCCGGACTGTAAGACGACGAAGCAGATCGGCCAGGCACAGAAGAAGGCGGATGTCCCGCTGGAGGAGACCTGCCCGCAGTGCGGCAGTAACCTGGTGCTGAAGTCCGGCCGGTTCGGCGAGTTCACGGCGTGCTCGAACTACCCGAAGTGCAAGTATGTGAAGCAGCAGACGATCGGGGTGAAGTGCCCGCAGTGCAGTGAAGGCGAGATCTCGCAGCGGCGCTCGCGGACCGGCAAGACGTTCTATGGCTGCACGCGCTACCCGGACTGCGACTTCGTCGCGTGGGCCAAGCCTATCGATGAGAAGTGCCCCGAGTGCGGATCGCCGTACCTGGTGGAGAAGAACCTGAAAAGCGGCCACTTCGCGCAATGCCCCAATAAGGAGTGCAAGTTCAAGCGCGAACTGGCGCCCGCGGCCACGTGATCCGGCGCAGGCTGCTTCCGGCCATAGTGCTGTGCGCGGCGCTGCTGCTGCACGCCGACGATACATTTGAGCAGCGCATCTGGCGGGGGCAGTACGCCTCCGAGCAGGCCGCGCCGGTCCAGATCGTTTCGTGGAACATCGAGCGGGGACTGCGTCTGGAAGAGATCAAGACGTGGCTGAAGGGGCAGCCGCCATCATTGCTGCTGTTGCAGGAGGTGGATGTGCACGCGCGGCGGTCAGGCGGCGTGCACGTCGCAGATGAGCTGGCCAAAACATTAGCGACCAATTTTGTTTTGGCGGCTGAGTTCGAGGAGCTGGCTCAAGGTAGCTCGTCGCGGCCCGCATACCAGGGACAGGCGATCCTGACCTCCCTGCCCTTTCACGAAGTGAGAATCCTGAGGTACCGGGAGCAGTCCGAGTTCTGGCGCCCTCGCTGGTTTCTCCCGAACAAAGGGCCGTTCCAACGGCGGCAGGGCGGGCGGTTGGCGCTGGCCGCCGAGATGAAGGTGAACGGCGGTGAACTGGCGGTCTACAACACGCACCTTGAGAGCCGCGGGCCGGAGTCGATGCGGGTGAACCAGATCAAGGAAGTGATCGAGGACGCGAAGCGCTATCCCGCGACGGCGACGGTGGTCATCGCCGGAGACCTGAACGTGGAGGGGAACGGCTCCCCCGTGCTGCGCGCGATGGAAGAGGCGGGATTCACGAAGGTGGCCGGGGGCGAGATCACGACGAAGCGCGGCAAGCCTCTGGACTGGATCTATGCACGCGGCCCGATGCGGTTTACCGAGGCGAAAGTGCACGCGGATATGCAAGCGGCGGATCATTTTCCGGTGACGGCGAAGGTCAAGTAGCGCCGCCCTTTTCTACTTCACCCGTTTCCAAGGCGCGAAGGCGTTCTCGACTCCCTGCATGGCCGGCGCGAGTTCGGGGTAGTGGCGCAGCAGGACAGTCTTCATCGTATTTTTCTCGATGTAGTCGAGTCCCCACTTTGTGTAGAACTTGTCGTTGTAGTCGTCGGTGAAGAAGCGGTCGCTCTTCAGGCGGCGCGAGGCCATGAGCACAAAAATGCGGAAGGCGGTTTCGCTGAACCCGAAGCCCGGCGGGAGCGGTTCGGCGTAAAGCCCGGTCATGAGATCGACCTTGTCCACGTCCCCGTAGACGCTTTCGAGCTTCGCGGCCCAGGCGGGATTGTCGGTCATCTCCTTGAAGCTCTTCACCCGCGGCATGCGGAGCATCTCGCGGAAGTGGTTGTAGCGCGGCACGCCGCGCTCGCGGTCACGGAGGATATCGACAGCCGCCATGTCGAAGATGGTCCCGTCGTCCTTGCGCAGGTTCTGCAAGTGGCGCGGGAAGTTGCGGAGGCGGATGGCGCCGGGATGCATCAGTCCGAAGGAGTAGAACAGGTCCTGCATGCGGACGGTCTCCGTCATCTTGCGCGCATTCTTGCCGGCGACTTCGGGGAACTCGTGGTGGCCGATTTTGCGGCCGTCCTCAAGCGAGTAGAAGTCGTACTCGTCGGGGATGAGCGGGTGCATGCGATAGACGGAGACGAACTCCTCGGTCAGCGTGTAGGGCGCGGCGTGATGATCGGCCTTCGAACCGACGATGCCTCCGACGAGTTCGCTGTCGTCGAGCTTGGTGATCACCTTCTGCAAGCCCTCTCCGGCGAGGCCCCGCCAGTTCACGCGCATCGCAAGTTGCACGGTGGGATGCGGCAGGATGCCGGGCGTCCACTCGACGGTGTGGATCTTGGCCATCAGCGCGGCGTTGATGAGGCGCGCGGTCTGGAACAGGCGTTCGTCGTCCCATGTGGGGTTGTTGCGCTTCAGGCCATCGGCGATGGCGTTGTGCTCCAGCGAGAAGAGTGTGTGGAGCATGCTGAGGCCGATCCACCAGTTGTCGGTGATGGCCGTCAGGTCAAGGCCAGTGAAGTCGTCGAAGGGCAGGATGCGCGTGTCTGTGACCTTGAGCTTGCCGTCCTGCCAGGCGCGGACCTTGGCGGCGATGGTCTTGCGGCTGCCGTAGATCTGCGAGCCGTCCCACCAGTGAGTGACGTGGTTGGTGAAGGTGGGGCGCCGCTTCGCGTCGGGCGACGGGTTGGCGTCCGGCTCGGTCTTCGGGATGCGCATGGGACGCTGCGGCCAGGGATCGTTGGCGTCGAGGGGGACCTCGAATTCGCCGTTGGCGGGATCGATTTTGCCGTGGCTGAACCAGTCGTGGACCTCGAACTGGATCCATGCGGCCGCCAGCAGGTTGAGGATGGTGGCTGGCTGGAACTGCTCCCGTGTCATCAGCTCCCGGCTGACGGTGCGGGGGTTGGGGTTGAGCAGATTTGCGATGTCGGGACGCGTCTCTTTCAGCGGGAAATTGCGGCCGAATCGCGTATCGGCCGCGCCCATTTTCGGGAATTTCAGATCGTTATATGTGCCATCGATTGTGCGGAATTTCCGCTGGGGAGCGTCCTCGGCCACGGGCGGCAGACCGCCGGTGAGAGGGCCGTCCTCCGTGTCGTAAAGGTTCTGTTTTCTCAGTTCATTGCGGATTCCGACCAGCTCACGCACCGCCAGAAGCGTTGGCCGTGAATACCATGGTTTCCGCGCACCAAACAGGCCGCGGATCGCGTCGATCAGCCCCATGTGTCCCCTCCACTCGAAAATGCGCGGGAGTTTCCCCAGAATTCCGCGCGGTATCCCGTTCAGATTAAGGCGCGGCGACGGGAATTGCAATCGAGGACTTCAGGTCGGGTCGAGCGAATTCAATCTCCGGTGGTGCTCCGGAGGCCGGCGTCGCTGGCCCATCGGAGGGCTTGGGCATATTCGGAGGAGAAGAGACGGCGGGAGAGTTCGGGGAACTCGCGGGCGCGGTGCTCAGGGCGGTACTGGCCCATGACGTTGATTGCGCAGTCGCGGCCGAGGTGGTCCGCGGCCCAGCGCACGAAGCGGTCGGTTCCGGAGAGATTGTGGGGCAAAACGAGGTGCCGCACGATGAGTCCGCGCAGTGCGATGCCGCTTTCGTCGACGACGAGATCGCCAACCTGGCGGCGCATTTCGAGGATGGACTCGGCGGCACGTTCGGGGTAATCCTCCGCGCCGGAAGAGTAACGCGCGGCGTTTGCGCCGTCCATGTATTTGAAGTCCGGCAGGTAGATGTCGACGATGCCGCGCAGCAGGCGAATGGCTTCGACGTTCTCGTAACCGCCGCAATTCCAGACTAGGGGCAGTTTCAGGCCCTTGCGGGCAGCGATGCGGACGGCGGCGAGGATCGACGGCGCGAGATGGGTGGGCGTGACGAAGTTGATGTTGTGGCAGCCGGAGCGCTGGAGCGAGAGCATCTGTCCGGCAAGCTCCTCGGCACTGACCCAATCGCCGTCGCCGCGGTGGTTAATCTCCCAGTTCTGGCAGAAGACGCAGAGCAGATTGCAGCGGCTGAAGAAGATGGTGCCGGAACCGCCGCGACCGACAAGGGGCCGCTCCTCTCCAAAGTGCGCGTGGGCCGAATAGACGCGGGCGCGGGCCGGGAGTTTGCAGATGCCGAGTTCTCCGCGCGTGCGATCGACGCCACATTGGCGTGGGCAGAGCCGGCAATTCCGGTAGAGCGCTTCGAGCGCGGAGACGCGGGCATCGAGGAGACCGGCACGATCGAGGAGTTGATAGGCCGGCACGAAATCAGAGCGTGGCAATACGGGGCGCTTGGGAAGCGCCCCGATGCCAATGAACATCCCGGGGAGTTCGCGCCTGGTCAATCAATTTCTCCAGGCCCGCCGCGGGTACTGTGGTTAGCGGCGGAAACTGCCGGTGAACTGGTTGCGGCCCATACGACCGGAGAGGTTGATCCAATCCACTTCGTTTCGGTCGCGATTCAACTGGAACTCGGCGCGGCCGGTGGCCTGGCCACGGTCGGAATCGGTGATGCGCATGACCATGCGCTGGTCGTTCGATTCGACGATGTCACCGTAGAACGTTGCCTTGAAGTTATTCTTGCCGCTGACGCCGACACTGATGCGCCCGCTGCGGGTGTCCACCCTGCCGCGGGTGATTTCCGCGTTGCCCTCAAAGCCACCGCTGAAGTTGCCGCGGCCCGAGGTGTCGACTTTCACGCGGTGGAAGTTGGTGATCGCGGGACGGCTGTCGATCTGCGAGTTGTCGTTGCTACCCCAGCCCGGACGCTGGCCGGATTGGCCCCAGCCGCCTGAGCCACCCTGACCCCAGGAGCCGCCGGGCTGCTGGTTTTGCTGCGGCAGATCCCACTGGGAGTTCGAGCCGCTCTGGTTCTGGTCACGAACCTGGAAGTTGGCGATCTGGATGTCCTTGGTAACGGCGCAGTACCCCTCGCGCTGCGTGTTGCCGCGCCGGACGTTGAAGCGAACGATCAGGTTGTCGTTGCGGTCGGCGCGCGCCGCTTCGACGGTCACATTGCCTCGTCCGACTCGAAGCTGATTCACTACCTCGTCACGGCAGCGATCGAGAGCCCGTTCAGTGAGTGATTGGCCATAAGACGGCGCGCCCGTAACGAGCAGAAGGGCCGCGGCCGGAAGTACATAAGTCATCGTTTTGTTCTTCATAATCCTCCGTCACCTCTCATTTTAATGAAGCTCCCGTCAGCGGCATCCGCCGCGAACGGCGGCCAGTGGCCCGGTACAGCGCGTTGGCCATGGCCGGAGCCACTGCAATTATTGGAGTCTCCCCGGCGCCCGCCGGTTCCAAATCAGTGCGGTCGAGGAAGATGAGGTCCATCTTCGGCGTGTCGTTGAACCGAGTGACGCGATAGGAGGCGAAACGCGGATTTCGGACAACACCGTTCTCGAAGTCGATCGACTCGCGCAGGACGGGGCCAAGGCCCATCAGGATGCAGCCCTCCACCTGTTGCCGGAGACCGGCGGGGTTGAGGATTTTGCCGCACTCGTAGGCCTCGACGATTTCGAGAAGCTTCGGCGCGCCAGTCTTGGAATCGACTTCGATCTCGACACAGGCTGCGACGACGGAGTTTTTTTCCGTGCCGCACGCCAAGCCGACGCCGCGATTCGGCCTCTTTTGAATAACGCGTTCTTTCCAGCCGAACCGGTCCGCCGCGGCTTTCAGAACATTTTTGAGCCTTTCGTTTTCGAGGTGCGCGATGCGGAAATCGAGAGCATCAAGGCCGGCGGCTTCGGCCAGTTCATCCATGAAAGCTTCGCGGGCGAAGTTGTTGGCCGTGGCGGCCAGGACTCGGTATGAGCCCTGCCGGAGGGGCGTGTCAGAGGAGAAGAAGACCGTCTTCACGTCGCCGATTTCGTAGGGCGTGCCGATGGCGGCCGTACCGGAGTTGTAGTTCCGGAAGTGCCAGGCTTTGAGCTTGCCGCTTGCGTCGAGACCCGCATCGATTTTGACGAGCGCGGCGGGACGGAAGTAGGCCCAGGTGAACTCTTCCTGGCGCGTCCATCGGACTTTGACAGGCTTGCCGGTCTCTTTCGCGAGGCGCGCGGCCTCAGCCGCGGCTTCACCGGTGTGTTTGCCGCCGAAACCGCCGCCAAAGTCGGGGACGATGACGCGGACCTGCTCCTGCTTCAACCGGAAGGCTTCGGCGAGCTGCTGGCGGACACTGAAAGGATTGCTGGTTCCGGTCCAGACGGTGAGACGGCCGTCCTTCCATTCGGCGACGGCGGCGCGAGGCTCCATCGGGGCGTGTTGGACGTAGTTCACCTCGAAGGATGCAGAGAGTTTCTTCGACGCGCTTTCGAGAGAAGTTTCGATGTTTCCTCGCGTGGTCTCTCGAGGATTCGACGCCGTCTTCTCGAGATGTTCGAAGAGTTTCGAACGAGAAACCTGCGGCGCCGGCTTCCATTTCGCCGTGGCTGCGAGCGCGTCGAGAGCTTCGCGCGCGGCCATCGAGGTGGGCGCGGTGACGCCGGCGAACTGGCCGTCGACGACGGCTTCGACGCCGGGGAGTTTTGCGGTTGCTTTCGCGTCGACGGATTCGAGCGTTGCGCCGTAGGCGGGCGGTCGAAGGATCGCACCGTAGAGCATGCCTTCGCGGACGATGTCGGATGGGTACTGATGTTCGCCGGTGACGATTGATCTTGCGTCGAGGCGGTGGTGCGGCTTGCCGAGGATCTTCCATTCGCCGACGGGTTTCAGCGCGCCGCCGCGCTTGTCAGCCGCGGCCTTGCGGACCGCCGGGACGGTGGAAGGCGTAGTGCGGCTGCCGGCGGTGAGACCGTCGCTTGGAGTGGAGTCGGTGTCGGCAAGTTGGACGCGGATGCGGTCGAGAGGCAGGTTCAGCTCCTCGGCAGCAGCCATGGCCAGCTCAGTGCGCGCGCCCTGGCCCTCCTCGACTTTGCCGGAGAAGAGGGTGATGATGCCCTTGTCGTCCTCACTGAGACGGTTGACCGTGGACTGCGCGAGAGCGGGGCGCGCAGTGAGTCCGGCGAGCCAGACACCGCCGGCGATGATGGCAAGCTCGCGGCGGGTGATCTCAAAGCGATACGGAGCGTCTTCTGTGAGCTCGTAGCGTTCGGGTTCGGGGATGAAGTCTCGTTCAGGCATGTCTCGCGGCCCTCTTCACCGCCTCGACGATGCGCGGATAGCCGCAGCAGCGGCACAGGCTGCCATTCAGACCGTCGACGATCTGTTGCTCGGAGGGTTTGGGCGTCTGGTCGAGGAGTGCGACGGAACGAAGGATCATGCCGGGCGTGCAGTAGCCGCACTGCATGGCGCCTTCATCGACGAAGGCCTGCTGGACGGGATGGAGTTTGCCGTTCTGCGCAAGGCCCTCAATGGTGGTGACGGATTTGCCGTTCGCCTGGCTGACGGGCGTGATGCAGGAGACGATGGCGCGGCCATCGAGCAGAACCGTGCAGGCGCGGCATTGCCCCTCGCCGCAGCCGTACTTGGTTCCTGTGAGCCCCAAGTCCTCACGCAATACTTCCAGCAGCGGGCGCGCGCCTGGCGTATCCACGCTGCGTTCCTTTCCATTGACTTTGAATCGAATGGTCATGGCCTCTTGCCACTACAATAACGCCATGAACCCGGAAAAACTCCGGTTGTCGCAGGCAGACCGGCGAGAGAAGCATTGGAAGAGGTGGGGGCCGTACCTTTCGGAGAGGCAGTGGGGCACGGTGCGCGAGGACTATTCGGCGCACGGCGCGGCCTGGGAGTCCTTTCCGCATGAGCATGCACGATCTCGCGCATACCGTTGGGGCGAGGATGGGCTGCTGGGCATCAGCGACAATCACCAGCGGCTGTGTTTGGCGTTGGCGCTCTGGAATGGCCGCGATCCGATCCTGAAGGAGCGGCTGTTCGGGGTGACGAATAGCGAAGGGCTGCACGGCGAGGACGTCAAGGAGGTCTACTACTACCTCGACTCGACGCCGACGCATTCCTACATGCGCGGTTTGTACAAGTATCCGCAGCGTGAATTTCCATACACGTGGCTGGTGGACGTGAATCGCGGGCGATCGCTCGAGGAGCCCGAGCCGGAGTTGTGGCAAAGCGGCGTGTTTGACGAGTCCCTGTACTGGGACGTGATCGTCGAGTACGCGAAGGCGGACGTCAACGACATACTGATGCGCGTGACGGTATTCAACCGCGGGCCGGAACGGGCAACCCTACACGTGCTGCCGCAGTTGTGGTTCCGCAACCGATGGAGTTGGGGGCGTCCGAACCGGCCGCGGCCGAGGATCTGGAAGGCGTCGCCGGATTGCTTGCTGATGGAGGAGCGCACATTGAAGGAGTGGCGCTTCTGGCTCGGCGGCGCACCGGAGATCCTGTTCACGGAGAACGACACGAACCCGGCGCTGTGGGGCATGAAGGGTGATGGCTACTTCAAGGATGCATTCCACAGGCGCGTCGTCGAAGGCGAAGCGTGCGCGGTGAACCCCAACCAGACAGGGACGAAGGCGGCGGGGTGGTACAGGCTGGACGTGGATGCGGGAAGGCGTGCGACGATCCGCTGCCGTCTGACCTCGAACGGGCGGCTGGAGGGTGCCGGAGACGACTTCGACGAAGTCTTCGCCGAGCGCCGGTTCGAGGCCGATGAGTTCTACGACCAGCTTCAGGGCTGCGGGTGCGGCCTGTCGGAGGACGGCCGCAACGTCCAGCGTCAGGCATGGGCGGGTTTGCTGTGGACGAAGCAGTTCTATCACTACTCGGTGGAGGAGTGGTTGAAAGGAGACCCGGCGGGCCCGGCGCCTCCGCGCGAGCGGCTGTCCGGGAGGAATGCGGCGTGGCCGCACGTCTTCACGGACGACATTCTGTCGATGCCGGACAAGTGGGAGTACCCGTGGTTCGCGGCGTGGGACCTGGCGTTCCACATGATCCCGTTCGCGCTGGTGGACGCGGAGTTCTCAAAACATCAACTGCAGCTTTTGTTGCGCGAGTGGTACC
Source organism: Bryobacteraceae bacterium (assembly GCA_050789245.1). GTDB lineage: Bacteria > Acidobacteriota > Terriglobia > Bryobacterales > Bryobacteraceae > PNKE01. Next base: position 199,668 of record JBOZRR010000006.1, read on the forward strand.
TGCATCCGAACGGGCAGATCCCGGCGTACGAGTGGGCGCTGGATGACGTAAATCCACCGGTACACGCGTGGGCGGTGTGGCGCGTGTACAAGATCGACGCCAAGCAGAGCGGGAAGGCCGACTTCGAGTTCCTGGAACGCTGCTTCCACAAGCTGCTGATGAACTTCACGTGGTGGGTGAACCGGAAGGATTCGGTCGGGGACAACATCTTCGAGGGCGGATTCCTGGGATTGGACAATATCGGCGTCTTCGACAGGTCGAAGCCGCTGCCCACGGGCGGATTCCTGGAGCAGAGCGACGGCACGGCGTGGATGGCGATGTATTCGCTGAACATGCTGCGGATCGCGGTGGAATTGGCGTTGACCGATCCGGCGTATGAGGACATTGCGTCGAAGTTCTTCGAACATTTCCTCTACATCACGTACTCGATGAACCACCTGGGCGGTACGGGCTTATGGAATGAAGAGGACGGGTTCTTCTACGACCGGCTGCGGCTGCCGGACGGACAGTCGATTCCCCTGAAAGTCCGATCGCTGGTGGGTCTGTCGCCTTTGTTCGCGGTGGAGACGATCGACACCAGCGTTTTTGACAAGCTGAAGGGGTTCCGGAAGCGGTCAGAGTGGTTCGTAAAGAACAGGCCGGATTTGTGCACGGGGCTGTCGCTGCCGGGACAGAGCGAGAGCGGCGAACGGGCTCTGTGTTCGTTGCTGACAAGGCGGCGACTGGAGAGGGTACTCCAGGTGATGTTCGATGAGACGGAGTTTTTGTCGGAGTACGGGATCCGGTCGTTGTCACGGTTTCACAACGAGCGGCCGTATGTGTTCAATTCGAACGGCGAGGCGCACAGCGTCCAGTACCAGCCGGGCGATTCGACGACATGGCTGTTTGGCGGGAACTCGAATTGGAGAGGGCCGATCTGGTTCCCAATGAATTTTCTGTTCATCGAGTCGCTGCAACGGTACCACCACTTCTACGGCGATGGGCTGACGGTGGAGTTTCCAACCGGATCGGGGCATCGCGTGGATTTGAGCGAGGCGGCGGCGGAGTTGTCGAGACGGCTGTCGAGGCTGTTCCTACGGGATGACGCGGGGCGCCGGCCGTGCAACGGAGGCGAGTCGCTGTTCGACGCCGATCCGCATTTCCGGGATCACCTGATGTTCCACGAGTTCTTTCACGGGGACTCCGGGCGCGGGCTGGGTGCGAATCACCAGACAGGCTGGACGGCGCTGGTGGCGAAGCTGTTGTTTCAGAGCGGGGAGTCGGCGTGACGATCACTCAGTGCGAGCGGCCTGGGGAACCACGCGGAGCACTCGGTGCACAACAAACTCGTGCCTGTAACCGGGTTCAATCCCATAGTCGAAGCCGGACGAGGTATGAAGCTCTCCGCGCAGATCCACTTCCGCGATGGCACCAGTGGGCAATTTGAGGAGTTGCAGATCAAGGTCTCTCTCCCTGGCCGAAGGCCGTTCGTACGCCAGCGCACCTTCGCGGAATCCCGGAACCGCCCTGGCGGTTTCCTCCAACTGCTTCCGCGAAGTCACCCACGCCAACTCGTCCCGCCTCGGCTCAGTGCATGGCCAAAGCAGGACCCTCTCAAACCCACGGGAATAGCAGCCACGCACGGTGACCATCCGCCCCGCGGACCTGGGCGCGTCGCGTAGAAGCTCTCGGAATTGGATCGCCCTGTCGCCGCTGCAACCTAACTGCGAAACAAGAAGACAGAGCGCCAACCACAACCACGACAAGCACGGGCAGCGATCTCGGAAGACGTGCACTGCATGTGTTCTCATTGTGCGGCCGCCAATCTATTTGGGCGCGGAGAGGCTCGAGGGCCCGAGCCAGGGATACACGCGCATCTCGATCATGCCGATTTTCACTGAGGGCTCCTGATTGGCCCATTCTCGGGCTTCTTCGATGGATGAGGCTTTGAAGACGTACATGCCCCGGAGATCTCCGGCATCGAGGATGGGACCGAAGATCAGCATTTTGCCCTCCTTCTGCATCCGTTCGATGAAGGCGATGTGCTGTTCGCTGTTGGCCTTGCGTTCTGGGCTTTCGGCTGGAAGCGCTGCGAACTTTGGGCCTTTGTATAGGAATGCGACGAAGTACTTCGTCAGTGGGGCGCTTTGTGCGGCGCAAAGCGCGGCGAAGAGGACGATGCCAGCGGCGAGCCTGCGAAACATATCGCAAGCTTATCGGACTGGTGGCAGGATGTCAGGCGTCCTTCAGCGGGCTGTGTTCGATGGCCCAGGAGATGGCTTCGGCGGGGACCTGGAAGACGGTCTGGCCTTTGTTGCCCATGTAGCCGAGGGCCTTGGAGCCTTCGGGGCTGGTGGTCCAGGCGTCGACGACAAGGCGGCGGGCCCAGTCGAAGAAATGGATGCCGGGACCGAGTTCGGCGCTCATGTTCTTGCGGTAGGCGATGGCGTCGAGGAGCGCGATGTGCGCGTCCATGGGTGCGTCGACGAAGGTCTTGCCGGTGCGTCGTTTCATGGTGGCGTCGATCCAGGCCAGGCCGCCGGTGAAGATGTCCTTCAGCTTCTCGTTGCCCGAGCAGAGCGTGTCGATGAACTCGGGGGCGCCGGCGCCCGAGCCTCCAGGGACGGAGCCCTCAGGCGGGATGATCATGTCGGCCAGGTGCTGAAGCGTCTTGAACTCGTGCGCGTTGAGGGCGGCCGGCTTGTAAGCCGCGCCGGGCTTGGGCTTCGCTGCGGCGGCCTGCTGGTGCACGTGCTGGGCCTCGGCGGGCGTCATCTGGCCGAGAAGGGCGGCAGAGGCAGCGGATTTCAGAACGTCACGGCGATTCATGGTCAGCTCCTTCTAGAGATTTCCCTTGCGCATCTCTTCGGCGATGAAATCGGACGTGCGCCAGGCCAAGGCGCAGATGGTGAGCGTCGGGTTCTTGTCGGGGTTGGAGACGAAGGGCGCGGCGTCGGCGACGAAGACGTTCGGCGTGTCCCAGGCCTGGTTGAATGAGTTGAGCGCCGAGGTCTTGGGATCGGCGCCCATGCGCACGGTGCCGAGTTCGTGAATGATCTCGCCTGGAACGGAGATGCGGTCCGCGGCATCGGCCGGGTTGCGGACACCGTGGACGCGGCCTCCCATTGTTTCGATGAGCGAGGCGAAGGTTTCGTGCATGTGGCGGCACTGCTTGATCTCGTGCTCCGACCAGCGGAAGTGGAAGCGGAGAACGGGAATGCCCCAACGGTCTACCGTCACGGGATCGATTTCGCAGTAGGAGTGTTCATTGGGAATCATCTCGCCGCGTCCGGCGAAACCGATGGAGGTGCCGTAGGAGTCGAGGATGGCCTTCTTGAGGGAGTGGCCATAGCCCTCGTGAGAACGGCAGACGCGGTTGAATGAGCCGATCATCGGCATGTCGTAACCGCCGCCGATTTCGACGTGGTAGCCGCGCGGGAAGTCCTTGCCCTTCTTGTCGAGCTGCCACCAGGGGGCGTAAACGTGGCCGCCGGAGTAGCCGTCGGAGTCGTGCTTGGGCATTCCGGAAAGGGCGGGAACCGTACCAGAGAGCGAGTAGCCGACGGTGTCGGTGAGATACCGGCCGACGACCCCTGAGGAGTTCGCAATACCTTGAGGGTGGCGCGGCGACTTCGAGTTGAGCAGCAGGCGCGCCGATTCGCAGGCCGACGCGGCAACGACAACGACGCGGGCGCGGATGGTCTTTTCGGTCCGGTTGGTCTTGTCGATGTAGGAGACGCCGTTGGCGCGGCCGTCGGGTCCGGTGAGAATCTCGCGGACCATGGCGTTGGTGATCAGGTTCAGGCGACCTGTCTTCAGGGCCGGGAAGATCTGCACCTGGGACGAGGAGTAGTTCGACGCGGTGACGCAGCCGCGACCGCACTGGCCGCAGTAGTGGCAGGCGGGCCGGCCATTGAGCGGCTTCGTGATGATGGCCATGCGCGAAGGGATGATGGGGATACCCAGGCGCTTACCGGCGCGGACGACTAGGTGCTCGTGGGCACGAATAGCGGGCGCGGGGAGGAATTCACCGTCGGGCGCGGAGCGAATGCCCTCGCGAGTGCCGCAGACGCCGATGAAGCGCTCGGCCTTGTCGTAATAGGGGGCGACGTCGTCGTAGGTGATGGGCCAGTCCCATCCGAGGCCGTCGGTGGAGTAGGGCTTGAAATCGTAGTCGGCGAAGCGCAGGGTGATGCGGCCGTAGTGATTGGTGCGGCCGCCGACGATGCGCGAGCGGAACCAGCGGAAGCTGGTGCCCTCGGCGGTGGTGTAGGGCTCCTCGTCCATCTCCCAGTAGCCGTTGGAAGCGCCCCAGAAGCCGAAGTCCTTGCGACCGAAGTAACCGGCGGCATCGGGACCGGCGCCGCGGTGCGGATAGTCGGCCGGGGTCTTGTGCTCTTTGTAGTCGCGCGCGGGATTCAGGGGCCCGCCGGCTTCAAGCAGGGTCACTTTCACGCCGTGCTTAGTGAGGATGTCGGCGACGGTGCCGCCGCCCGCGCCGGAACCGATCACCACAACATCGTGGACCTCGGGCGCACGGCGGACGTTCGGCGCCGAAGAGGGAGTCTGAGCCCAGGACATGGGGATAGGTGTAACACAGGACAGGCCCGTTGCCTACCGGGAATCGAAATCCCCAGCAGGATCATGCATTTTGGGGGGAGAAATCGGAACCAAAACGCAGTAACATATCCCTAATCTGGTTCGCTAGTACAAGTAAGTAGATTCGACGTGCGCATTCTCTGTCTGCTGGGCATGTTCGCCGCTCTGGGCGCGGCGCAGGACTTCGATGGCGCGGTGAAACCATTTCTCACGCGTGCGTGCTCGGCGTGTCACAACGAGCGCATGGCGTCGGGCGGGCTGAACGTCAAGACGCTGGGCACATCGCAAACCCTGGAAACGAACCGCGAGGAGTGGGAAAAGATCGTCCGCAAATTGCGCGCCGGGGAGATGCCGCCACCGCCTCTGAAGAAGCCTCCGCAGGACCAGATCGACCAGGTGCTGACGTATGTCCGCGGTGAGTTCGAGAAGGCGGATCGCAAGCTAAAACCGGACCCCGGCCGCGTGACGGTGCGGCGGCTGAACCGGGCCGAGTATTCGAACACAATCCGCGATTTGCTGGGCGTTGACTTCCGCGCCGACGAGAGTTTCCCCACCGACGATTCCGGCCATGGCTTCGACAACATCGGCGATGTGCTGACGGTTTCGCCAGTCCTTCTCGAGAAGTACGTGCAGGCGGCGGAACGCATCTCGGCACGCGCGCTGGGCATCGAGCCGCTGCCGAAGCCGCTGGAAGCGGAGTATCACCCGAAGGACCGGAAGATCCGGCGCGTGGACTGGGCGACGATCGAGGCCTCGCACCGCGCGGAGTGGGACGCGGAGTACATCGTTCGCGTCGGGCTGCCGGGCGAGCGTGCGCCGGATGGCAAGCCTGTGATGATGGGCTTCTGGATGGACGGCAAGCTGCTGCACACCATGCAGGTGGAGACGAAGCCGTCAAAGCTCGAGTACTTCGAGCCGTTCTCCGAAGCGCAGTTCCAGATGGAGCTGCCCGAAGGGAACCACACGTTCCGCGTGGCGTTCATCGACGATCCCTTCGTGCGCGAGCAAAAGTTGGAAGGCAAGGCCGTCTTCGACCGGAAGAAAAACAAGTATCCGAACTCGATCACGTTCGTCGGACCCTATCCGCTGAAGTCGGAACGCGCGAGCCGCAGGCGGATTCTATCGTGCGATCCGAACAGCGGCGAGGCCTGCGTGAAGAAGATCATGACGGAGTTGGCACGTCGCGCGTACCGGCGTCCGGTGACGGCGGCGGAAGTCGCTTCCCTGCTCCGCTTCGCGAAACTGGCGAGTGCCGAGGGCCAGAGCTGGGAAGAGGGCTTGCAAGTGGCCATGACGGCGATGCTGGTGTCGCCGCACTTCCTGTTCCGCGTGGAGCGTGACACGGATCCGATGGATTCCGACAAGTCGCATCCGGTGAGCGATTTCGAACTGGCGTCGCGGTTGAGCTATTTCCTGTGGAGCTCGATGCCGGATGAAACGCTGGTGGCGCTGGCCGAGTCCGGGAAATTGCGTGCTCCTGGCGTGCTGGATGCCCAGGTGAAGCGGATGCTGGCCGATGAGCGCGCTTCGGCACTGGCGGAGAACTTCGCCGGGCAGTGGCTGGAGATCCGAAACCTGGATCAGGCGAAGCCGGACCCGCAAAAATTTCCCGAGTGGAACCCGACGCTGAAGGACGCGATGCGCACCGAGACGACGCTGTTCTTCAAGGCGATGCTCGACGAGAACCGCCCGCTGCCGGAGTTCATCGACGCGAAGTTCACGTTCCTGAACGATGTGTTGGCAAGGCATTACGGCGTGCCGGGAGTGGAAGGTCCCGAATTCCGCCGCGTGGAACTGGCAACGGACCAGCGCGGTGGGATTTTGTCGCACGCCAGCGTGCTGACGGTGTCGAGCTACCCGACACGGACGTCGCCGGTGATTCGCGGCAAGTATGTGCTGGAGAACATCCTCGGCGCGCCGCCGCCACCGCCGCCGCCCGATGTACCGACGCTGGACGAAGAAGCCGTCGGCGAGAAGCTGTCGTTGAGGCAGCAGATGGAGCAGCACCGTTCGAATCCGGTGTGCGCGTCGTGCCATCAGCGCATGGACGTGCTGGGCTTCGGTCTGGAGAACTACGACGCCACGGGCAAGTGGCGCACGAAGGACGGCAAGTTCGAGCTGGATGTGGCGGGGACATTCCCGTCGGGCAAGTCGTTTCGCACGCCGGCCGAAATGAAACTGGTCCTGAAGGAGGACGTCGAGGAGTTCGGGCGGTGCGTCACCGAAAAGATGTTGACGTACGCTCTGGGACGCGGCCTGGAGCGGTATGACCGCCGGACGATCGACGCCCTGCTGACGCGCCTGAAGGCGGACGACTACCGCTTCCAGACACTGGTCTACGAGATTGTCAGAAGCCTCCCGTTCCAATCGCGGCGCGGCGAGGCGCTGCGCAGCGAAAGCCCCACCCCAACCAAGGAGTTGGCCTCACGATGATTACCAAGAAGGCTCTTCACCGAAGGACATTCCTCAGAGGATTCGGCACAGCCGTCGCGCTGCCGTTCCTGGATGCGATGACGCCGGCGTTTGCCGCGAAGCAGCCCGCCGAGCCGGTCCGCCTGGCATTCGTCTACGTGCCGAACGGCATGGACATGCGCAACTGGAACCCGGCGTACGAAGGCGCGCTGGGCGAACTGCCGATGATCTTGAAGCCGCTGGAGCCTTTCAAGAACCAGATCACGATGCTCAGCAATCTGACCCACAACAATGGGCGGGCGCTGCTGGACGGGGCCGGCGACCACGGGCGCTGTTGCGCGTCGTACCTGACGGGCATGCACCCGAAGAAGACGGCCGTGGACATCCAGAACGGCATCTCGATCGACCAGATCATCGCGAACCAGGTGGGCAAGCAGACGCGTTTCGCGTCGCTTGAGGTGGGCATGGAGGATGCACGCCAGGCGGGCGATTGCGACTCCGGCTACTCTTGCGCCTACACGAACAACCTGGCGTGGCGCAGCGAGACGCAGCCCCTGCCGCCGATTCTGGATCCACGACTGCTCTTCGAACGGCTGTTCGGCACGGATTCCGGGCTCACGCCCGAGGCGCGGGCGCGGCGCAACCGCTACCGCCGCAGCATTCTGGATTTCGTCACCGAGGACACGCGGAAGCTGCAAAGCGGACTCGGGCCGACCGACCGCCGAAAGCTGGATGAGTACCTGACATCGGTCCGCTCCATCGAGCAGCAGATCGAGAAGGCCGAAAAAGAGAACGCGCAGATCGATCCGGGCATGGAGAAGCCCTACGGCGTCCCGGCGAGCTTCGCGGACCACTTCAAGCTGATGACGGACATCATCACGGTCGCCTTCCAAGCAGACCTGACGCGCGTGGTGACGTTCCTCGTCACGCGCGAAGGTTCGTCGCGGCCATACCGTGAAATCGGCATCGGCGACGGGCACCATCCGCTGACCCACCATCGCAACGATGTCACCCTGATGGACAAGGTGGCGCGCATCAACACGTATCACATGCAGCAGTTCGCGGGCTGGGTGGAGAAGCTGCAAGCGGCGGGTGAGAACGGCAAGTCGCTGCTGGACAGCTCGATGATCGTTTATGGCGCGGGTCTCGCGGACGGCAACCGCCACAGCCACGACGATTTGCCGACGATCATCGCGGGCCGCGGCGGCAACTTTATCAAGCCCGGCCGCCGGCTGATGTACCGCCGGGAGACGCCGATGTCGAACATGTTCCTGACGCTCGCGGACCGCATGGGCGTGCCGGCCGAGCACTTCGGCGACGCCACCGGAAGGCTGAACGGCCTGGACCTGAGCTGATATGCAGGGCGCATCGGCCAAGCCGCCGATCGGGGTGATCTACGACTCCGACTTCGGCGGCGGTGTGGACACCGTCCTTGGGATGGCTGCGCTCTATGGCCTGGCTTCGAAGGGCGAAGCGCGAGTCGTGTCCCTGAGTACGAGCCGGTCCAACCTGACCTCCGCCGCTGCGTGCGAGGTGATGGCGCGCTTCTATTCCGGCGGATTCCTGCGCCTGCTGCCCGTGGGGATGAGCGACGACGGCAAGCTGAGTGGAGCAGCGCCCGTGGCGGAAGCTCTGGCCTCAAAACACGAGCATTCCATTCACAAACTGACCGACACGGCCGAAGTCGGCGCGCTGATCCGGAATGCGCACACGGGGCAGCACGACGGCAATACGGCGGTCGTTCTGTGCGGAAGGGCGTCGAACCTGGCGGCAACGCTCAGCGTGAAGGGTGCGGCGGCGATCATCGCGTCTAAGTGCAAAGTGCTGGTGGTGGCGGTGGGGGCGTTTCCGGGAGCGGTCGCCGATCCGCGCGCCGCGCAGGATGTAGCGGCGCTAAGGACGGTCACAGCAGAGTGGCCGTCGCCGATCGTCTTCGTCGGCGCGTCCCCGCCGTTGGCCGGTCAGAAGATCCTGGAGGCGCTGGCGTGGGGGGAGAAACACCCCGTTCGCGACGGCATCCTCGCCGGCGGCGGCTTCGACGGGGAATTGCCGGGTCGCGATGTCCTGGCAGTGATGGCCGCGGCGAATCTCGAAAGGCCCGGCTTCAAGACCACAGCTCCGGGAACGGTGCGCGTCCTCGACGACGGCCGAACCGAGTTCGCAGAAACGCCGGGCGGTCGCCACCGGCTGCTGTCGGTCGACCCGGCCGGCCGCGATGCGCTCATCGCCCTGATGGTCGAGTTGATCGGCACCAAGCCCGCGCCACCGCGGCGCCGCCCGGGCTCCTAGGTGCCGAGGCTCGTGGGGCCGTGCAAACCGCCTTAGAGATCGTTCATAATTAGAGAAAGTTGTTTTGAACCTGTTCCCGCTCCCCTGCCGGTAAGCGGTTTCCCCCGCGCAAAGTCTGCGCTGCATTCCCGAGGCGAAGGGTTCCGCGCGTAAGCGCGCCAATAAAACAAATCGCCACGGGATTGTTCAACGGGTTTTACATCCACAAGCGAGATTGAACTGGAGCATACCAATCATGCCTGCCAAGAAGAAGACCCCTACGACTCCTGCCGAGACTGAAGCCAAGCCCGCCGCGCCCCGGAAGCGTGCGCCGAAGACAGCCGCCCCTGCTGCTGCCGCGCCCGAAGTGAAGCCCGCGGCGAAGACGAAGTCCGCCGCCGCCACCCACAAGGCGCCCGTCCGCCGCACCACCAAGAAGGCTGCCCCGGCGTTTGTTTTCGATGTCGAAGCCAATCGAGCGGAGATCGAGCGCGAGGCTTATCTGAATTGGGTGAATCGTGGATACACCCACGGCGACGACACGGCCGACTGGCTGCGCGCCGTGGAGACAGTCCGTGCGCGCAAGCAGGCCGAAACGCTCTAGTTGAGCCCTTCGGTCTACTTGTACTTTCGAAGCACGGCCAGCACTCTGCCCTGCACTTCGACGCTCGCGGCCGGCACCATGATCGGCCCCATCGTCGCATTAGCCGGTTGGAGGCGAATCATGCCTTCCGGTTCACGGTACAAGCGCTTGAGAGTCGTTTCCATGCCGTCCACTAGCGCGACGACGATCTCGCCGTCGCGCACCTCCGCGGTGCGCTGCACCAGCACGAAGTCGCCGTGCAGAATGTGATCGTCGATCATCGATTCGCCGCGCACCTGGAGTGCAAAGGTGTCCGGCGAACCGGCGAAGTCTGAGAAGTTCAGCGTTTCAGGGTTCGCCACAGCTTCGACGGGAGTGCCGGCTGCGATGCGTCCCATCAGCGGCACTTCCAGGACAGCCGCTGGAGCCGTTCCCCTGCGTCGCTCGCGTTCCGAGTTCAGGTATTCAGGGGAAACTTCGATCGAGCGGCTCTCGTTGAACCGCCGCTTCAGGTAGTTCTTCTGTTCGAGCGCCGTGATGTGTTTGTGGACGGTCGCCAGCGAAGCAAGGCCGACGCCGCTGGCGATTTCTTCGAAGCTCGGCGCGTAGCCGTTGCGTTCCGTGAATTCCACAAGGAAGTCGAGCACTTCCTTTTGCCGGGGTGTCAGTGCCATGCCCACAGTGTGGGCGAAGGGGTAGCGAAAGTCAAGAAAAATTCGGAATGACTGGGAATGGCCCCTTCAGTTGCGACCACACATGCCCGGAGTCGGACAGGCCGCGCCGCAGGGCGGCATGGCGCGCTCAGCCGGACGGCCGTTGGCGTGCGCGGCGAAAGTGGACAGTTCCTTCTCGACCTTCGCGCTGCCGCAGGAGGGGCATTCGACGTTTTGCTCGTCAGACTCGCGGCGGATCAGCTTTTCGAAGCGGTGTCCAGCCTCACAGCGGTATTCAAAGATGGGCATCGGTCATTGAACCCCTTTACGAAGGATCTCAAGAGCTATTTTATCAAGCACCTGACGAACTTCATACGACGGTGCGGTGGCGTGGTTCACCATCACCGAAAATGCCAGCCGGTTGCCGGCATAGCCGCCCAGCGCGGAGACATGGCTGAGTGTCCCGGTCTTGGCCTGGATGTCGCCGGCGTCGCTCACGCCTTTGTAACGGGTCGCCAGACTGCCATCGGCACCCCCGACGGGCAGGAGTGACTGGAACGTCGCTCCTTGCGGCGACTGCCGCATCCAGGTGAGCAATTTGGTGACGGCTGAGGGCGTCACCAGAGTTCTCCGGCTGAGGCCGGAGCCGTCCTGAAAATCGTATTCGTCCTTGGCCACGCCGATCTCGGAGAGAAACCCCTCCAGTTCCTTCAGGCCTTCAGCGCGCGACGCTTCGCCGCGCAGGACACGCGCTGTCTCGCGCAACGTCAGTTCGGCGTGCAGGTTTTGGCTCACCTTGTTCACGACGCGAAGGATCTCCGCGAGCGGCGGCGATTCGCGCGTCGCCAGCACGCGTCCTTGCGGCGCGGCATATCCAACACCCGACTCCCTGTGGAGAGCGCGGGCCCCCCCTCGCACGGTAACGCCGCGCTGCTCCAATAGGTCCTTCAGAATCGAAGCCGCAAACAAGGCCGGGTCGTCCACGGCGAGAATCTGTGTGGCCACGCCGCCGCCCGGCGGCGTGGTGCCGCGAATCCGAAGCACACGCGAACCCGGCATTCGGTCCACCTCGATGCGCCTCGGAAGCCCGGCGCCGACTCGAACCTGGTTTTGGATCGTGAAGTACTCGAACGGAGGATTCAGACTGACCGTCACGGCGCCACCGGCCGTCTTCGGAGGGCGGATGGTGATACGGAACGCGTTGTCGTTCACGGTGAGCGCGCTGACCGGAGCCCCGTACTCCCAGATGGCGTCGTCCGTGGTCCAGCCGTCGGGGAACGGCTCAAACGGGTAGAGCGAGTCGTCACCCACGATGTCGCCGTCGATTCGCTTCACGCCCGCAGCCACAACTTGATCCGCCAACCCGGCCAGGGGCGCGAGCGGGTCGCCGGGCTTGGCCTCCTTGTCGTACGGGTACACGCGCCCGGAGATCGACGGATCGCCGCCGCCCACTAGTAACAAGTCTCCCGTCACCACGCCATCGAGGAGAGGCGCGCTCAGGACGCGGGTCTGAAAGCGGTAGTCCGGACCGAGCTTTGTCAGCGCCAGAGCCGAGGAGAAGAGCTTTGTGTTCGACGCCGGCGTGAAAGGGACCTCGCCATTCCGTTCGTACAGAGTTGCGCCGGTGGCCAGGTCGCGAACGTGAATCGCCCAGATGGCACGCCGGGCGGCCGGTTCCATGAGGAGCTTGTCGATGGCCTCCGGTAGCGGCTGAGCGAGACCCAACAGAGACACGAGGGGCAGCAGCAGTGGGGCGCGCAGCATGTTTTCCCAGTGTATCCTGGGGCCATGAACCGGCTGGTGCTGGCTGTCTTGACCGCAATGCCGATCTATTCGCAAGGTACTGAGCCGCGCGAATCCGCCGGTCACTACCCGAGCCATGCGAAGGCAGGCGGAGCTTCGATTGGAGCCGAGTACCTGGTCCGTACCGTGCCCGGCAAGGACACGTCCTATTTTGCGGGCGATTACCTGGTGGTGGAGGTGGCCTTCTACCCGCCCAAAGGCAGGCCGTTACAGGTCCGCGCCGGGGATTTCACACTGAAGATCAACGGCGCCAAGCACGGCATGTTGCCGCAGCCGCCCGGCTTCGTCGCGGCGGCCATGAAGTACCCGGACTGGACCGAGGGACCGCGCATGGACGTGAGTGGAGAGGTGGGACCGGCGGTGGTGGTGTACGGGCCCGGCCGTCGCGGGCGCTTTCCCGGAGATCCCAACGACCCCAACCGCCTGCCGGAGCGCAAGCCACAGACTCCAGACACGAAAACGAAAGACCAGGCGCTGGATGTCGCCGAGGCGATTAAGAAACACGCCTTCCCAGAGGGAGAGGTGGATATGGCCGTTAGTGGCGCACTTTACTTCCCGTGGCGCGGGAACGCGAAGAAGGTCAAGACGGTGGTTCTGGAGTACAACGGCGAAGCCGGCAAGGCGACTCTCAAGCTGAAGTAGACGGCAGCGCGCGGCCGGAGATCTTCGATTCCAGCACCAGCAGCAGGTGCAGCAGAAAGACCATGATCGAACCGAGCAGCGGCAACCCCATCACGACGCCGATGCCCAGCCAATTCGCCCAATAGCCCAACGTCGCGGGCGCCAGCAATCCGCCGGTCAATCCAAGGGAGAAGATTCCGTTATACAGGCCGGGATGGAAGTACGGGAAGCGGTTGCCGATGCGCTCGACCACCAGCGGGAGGATCAGCGCGAAGCCCCCCGCGGCGATGAGGACTCCGCTGATGGCCCCGAACATGTTGTCTGTCGAGCTGAGAATCAGGCACGCGAACATGGGCGCCAGCGTCGCTCCCGCGAGAAGCCGGCTGTGGCGGACCCGTGGCAGGATCCACTGGCCCGCGATGCGGCCGACCAGCAGTGCAAGCCAGAATAGCGCCAGCAGAAGGAGCGACGACACGGGACTCGCCCCGAGTTGCTGGATGACGAACAGCGCCAGCCACCCCGCGTAGGCGCCCTCATTCCCGAACTGGAAGAAAAGGAGCAGAGCGAAGAGGATGGCCGCCGGGCTGTGGAAGTCGCGGACGGCTTCGTTCAGCGCGGGTTGCCGGACGACCGAATCGCCGGGGATCGGGTTTCGAACGTAGAGCAAAGCTGCGAAACCCGGCACCAGCGCTAGCAGGATCAGGATGCTGGGGACGGTGTATGCGAAGAAGGCTCCAGCGACGACCAGGGCGCTGAGTAGTGCTCCGGTGTTGAAAAGCGCTCCGGCCAGGTTCAGCGTGACGGCCGGTTCAATCTCGTAGGCGGGCGAGATGGCGTGGAAGGCCGTCGTGTTGATCATCCCCGCGCCGAAACCAACCAGAAACAGGCCCAGCATCCGCCAGTAGGCAGGCATGGGCGGTGAGAAGCCCGCCAGGATCATGAAGCCCGCAAACGCCAGCGCACAGCCCCAAACCAGTCCCCAGGTCAGGCCCTTCTTCTTTAGAAGTGCAATAGCCGCGGCCGCTCCGGCCAGTACGCCCGCGTTCTGGCAGAGGAAGTAGTTTCCAATCAGTAGGAAGTCCGGCTCGATGTGATACCGCCAGGCAGGCAGAATCGCCCCGAGGCACGCCGTGAGCAGTCCCGACAACAGGAATGCTGGTAAGCCCCTGCGAGCCGCACCTAGACTCTCGTGGCGCGGGGCCGCCCCCCCCTCAGTACCTGGCATCGCCATGCCTGGTACCTTGGTCCCATCAGTTGAACCAACTGGCACCCCGTTATTGTAACTCCCCCGATTGGGGATGGCGCTGGAAGAGGGGGCAAATACCAATTTTGGGAGGGTTAGCTTACCCAGAATCTTGAAATACGGAGAGACGGCGTCGTCTGAGCACCACTTTTCAATGAGTTAACCTTTGGCCATAGGGTTGCTATATGGAGAGCGGGTCACGTTAGTCATTCGCTCGTGGGCAGTTGCCTCCAGTGGATTTGTAGTCCCAAGGCAGCAAATCACGCCCAGCCCCGCCAACGCGGGGCTTTTTCTTTGCCTGAAAACCGGATTTGGACGTAAGTGGCACCGGTTGTGCCTCGCCTGGACCACAAGATATTGTACCCCTCAAGCCGACTATCCTATTTTTCGTAGGGCATGTGATTTTTCTCTTGACGAACACCCCGAGACTGGAGTTAGCATGGTGCATCACTGAAGAAAGGAGGTGGTCCAGAAAGAATGAAATCTGGTAGTTACTCTCCGCGCGAGGTGGTCGACTGCTGAACTGACCGCTCCCACGCGCAGGTCCCTCCGAATCAGTGACGGGACCGCAGCTCCTGTGGAACGATCACTTGGCGCGACATTCAGGCCCCAGGCCTGATACCTGGCTACCGAAGGCCCCACCGTCGGCGTCCGACCGTGGGGCCTTTCCTATCGGCCTGCCGCCCGATTCCTTTCCCGTGAACGCTGACGAGCCGCCGCCAAGTCTGCTACGATAAGAAAGTTAAGGATCTTCCCTCGATGAAAGCTGGTATTCACCCCGCCTACAATGAACTGAACGTGGTCTGTGCCTGTGGCAGCACGTTCAAGACCCGTTCCACCCACAAGGGCGACATCCGCGTGGAAATCTGCTCGAGCTGCCACCCGTTTTTCACCGGCCGTCAGAAGCTGGTGGACACTGAGGGCCGCGTGGACCGCTTCCAGAAGTTGATGCAGCGCTCGGCGGCCATCAAGAAGGGCATTGCCGACCGCAAAGCGAGTTCGAACTAACCGCCGGCGGCGCAGGCCGCGGACCGATGAAAACGAAAAGGGCGAGGCCGCGCGGCCTCGCCCTTTTGAGTTTCCTGACTTGGAATCCTACCGGGTCTGCCCCTTGCGGGCATCCTCTTCCTTCTTCCGCCGCTCGCGCTCCTCGCGCATCTTGGCGTACTCGGTCCGCTGATCCGCCGTGAGAATGGCATCAATCCGGGCGACTTGGTCGTCCTGAATGGCCTTCATCTCCGGCCGGTGCTTCTCACGAAGTTCGCGGTATTTGTCGCGGGTTTCGTCGAGGATCACCCCGAGTTTGGCGGCCTGATCCTCGGAGAGGTGGAGACGTCCGCTCATCTCGGCCATGTACATGCGCCGGAACTCCTCAGGACTCGGGCGCCCCTTCGGCTGGGCCGCGACCTGGGGCTGGTGATAGAAGTACCGGTGGCCCATGGCGCCGACGGCAGCGCCGCTCACGAACACCAGCGACATGTAAAGGGCGAGAGTTGCGGTCGAACGGTTCATTTCCTTGTGCGCTCCGGCGCCCACGCGGCGGGAATCTGGTCGCGATTCGCGTCGGCAAGCGCCACATCCTGGAACACGAGGTTATCGGGAGCCTGATCCTCCGCAAGGGTATCGAGGTAAGTGGCCGTGTACACGGGAGCGTGTCTCGAGGGCACCACCTGAAGCACCGCGAGCGCGACGCTGGCCGCCGCCGCCACGGTGATAAATCCTCGCGCCCACCGGCGCAACTGGAGCGAGAATCGCTGGCGGCTGTCGATCTTCTCCCACAGCCGGGGCATGAAATTCACTGAAGCTTCAGGGACGGGACACGCGTCGCGATAGCGCAGCATGAGGTCATCGAACTGCTTCGAGATCCCGCCGTCCTGTCTCTCTCTTGGCTCGCTCATCAAACCTGTTCCTTCCCCGCGGGCTCATCGCCCTGCGACGTTTCGTACGCCTTCAAAACCCTCTGCCGCGCCCTGAACAACCGCACCTTCAGGGCGTTCTCGTTGACATGATAGACCTTTTCCAGTTCTTTCAGGGAAAGCCCTTCCACTTCTTTCAGAGTCAGTAACAGGCGGTCTTCCGGGGAGATCCGGCTCAAGAGGGAATCGACGAACTCGCGAGTCTTCGATTTCTCCGTCTCCTCCACCTGGTGCTTCATGCCCGCCACGGCGTCGGCCATCATCACCTGTTGGTCTGAAAGATCGCCCATGCGGGACTCATTCCTCCGGCGCCGCTTCCGCAGATAGTCCAGCGCCGCATTCACGGTCAGCCTGTACAGCCAAGGTTCAAACACTTCCGGACTGCGAAGCTGATCCAGCGAATAATACAGCCGCAGGAACACCTCCTGCGCGACATCCTCGACATCCTCGGGGCGCCCGATCAGTCTCGAGACGGTCCCCAGGATGCGACGCCGGTACGCCGTGACGACTTCGTTGAACGCCCCGGAATCTCCGGCGCGAGCACGCTCAATCGTTTCAAATTCAATCAGCATTCGGCGTCAGCACGCCGGCGCTCGATATACCTCACACAATACTCAACAACAAAGGCGCGCCGGTCTGTTGTCAGGTTACAACATCGACGCGCCGGACCGGATCTTGTCCCGCCCCGGCCTACGCCTTTTTTTCGCATCTTTAAGTCTTTCTGCGTCAAACGCTTACGGAAAGGGCCCGCGGGCCCCATGGTACAATGGGCTTTCTCGCCCCCAATGGACTTCCTTACCGGGCTTAACCCGCAGCAGCGGGAGGCCGTTCAGCACGTCGAGGGTCCGCTGCTGATTCTGGCCGGAGCCGGCAGCGGCAAGACCCGTGTCATCACACACCGGATCAGCCACCTGATCCACGCGCACCGCGTTTACGGGCCATCGATCCTAGCCGTCACCTTCACCAACAAGGCTGCCGGCGAGATGAAGGACCGTGTTCTCAAGCTCTTAGGCGGGCTCTCCACGGATTCCGGCCCGGTGGTCTCGACTTTTCACTCCTTTTGCGTCAGGCTGCTCCGGCGCGATGGCGCCCCGCTGAGCCAGGTCCGCCCAAGCTTCACCACCAGCTTCCAGATCTACGACGACGACGACCAGATCGCTCTGATCAAGTCGATCTTCAAACGGCTCGGCCTGGACGAGAAGTTCATGCAGTACCGCGCCGCGCTCTCCCGCATCAGCCAGGGCAAGAACCAGAAGCAGGGCCCGGAAGACTTCGCCCGCATGGCGACCGACCCGAAGATGACGCGGCTGGCGAAAATCTTCGAAGAGTATGAGCATGGCCTGGAGCGCGCCAACGCCCTGGACTTCGACGACCTGCTGCTGTGGGCGGTGCGACTTCTGCGTCTGGACTCCGAAACGCGCGAACTCTGGAACCGGCGCTTGCAGTACCTGATGATCGACGAATATCAGGACACCAACCGCTCGCAGTACGAACTGATGCGGCTGCTCTCGACGACGCACCGGAATGTCGCCGTGGTGGGCGACGAGGACCAGTCGATCTACGGCTGGCGCGGCGCCGACATCCGGAACATCCTCGACTTCGAAAAGGACTACCCGAACGCGACGGTAATCCGGCTGGAGCAGAACTACCGCAGCACGAAGACGATCCTTGATGCCGCGGGGGCTGTGGTCGCGAACAACAAGGAGCGCAAGGGCAAGTGGCTCCGCACGGACAACGACGAAGGCGCGCCAGTCTGTTTCTACGAAGCCGCCGACGGCGAGCAGGAAGCGCTGTTCATCGCCGACACCATCGAGAAGTCGCTGCGGCAGGACCCCGAGACGCACATCGCGGTCCTTTACCGGACCAACTTCCAGTCCCGACAGATTGAAGAGGCGCTGCGCCGGTACGGCCGCAAGTATGTCGTGGTGGGGGGCTTCAGCTTCTACCAGCGCGCCGAGATCAAGGACACGCTGGCGTATCTCAAGTTCCTGATCAACCCTTCGGACAGCGTCGGGCTGATGCGCATTCTGAACGTGCCGGCGCGCGGCATCGGCAAGACGACTTCCGATCAGATCGAGAAGATCGCAGCCGACCGTGGCATCCCGATGTGGGACGCCCTCGGCGCCGCCTGTGATGAGAAGCTGCTGGGCTCGCGGGCCGAAGCGTCTCTGGCGGCTTTCCGCAAGCTGATCGACGATCTGCGCAACGGCATGACCGAGTGGAGCCCGGACCGCACGCTGATCGAGATCCTGGAGCGCACGGGCTACCGGCGGATGCTCGAGACCGATCCGAGCCACGACTCCGAATCGCGGATCGGCAACCTCGAAGAACTGATCTCGGCCGCCGCCGAGGCGCACGAACGCGGAGAGACGGTGACCGAGTTTCTCGACCACGCCGCGCTGGTCTCCGACGCGGACTCCGTCGACGAAAGCGCCCAGGTTTCGCTCCTCACCATGCACAACGCGAAGGGTCTGGAGTTCCCCATCGTCTTCATCGCGGGCATGGAGGAGGGGCTGTTCCCGCATTCGCGCTCGCGCGAGAGCGAATCGCAGATGGAAGAGGAGCGCCGCCTGTGTTACGTGGCGATGACGCGCGCGGAGAAGCGGCTGTACTTGAGCTGCGCGAAGTTCCGCCGCCGCTTCGGCGGTTCTCCGCCCGAGGCGTGCCTGCCGTCGCGCTTCCTCACCGAAGTGCCGGCGCACCTGATGGAGAACCTTGGCGAAGTCTCGAGGCCGGGTTCGGTCGACCTGTATTCCGAGCGCGCGCATGTCCGCGAAGTCGCCCGCAGGAACACTTATACTGGAAAGACGTATAACTCGCTGGACCACATCTCGCAGTTCTTTTCGGACCGCGGGATTACCACTCCGGCGCTAGCGCCGACACCGGCTCCGAAACCCTTGGCTGCCCAGCCTGCTCCCGCGCCCACAGCGCGCCCGGCGGTGAGCGGCAAGCCCCAGGGTTCAGCGCCGAAGCAGGCGCCGCGCCGAACGGGCATCTACCCGGGAGCCACGGTACGCCACGCGAAGTATGGGCGTGGCACAGTGCTGCGCAAGGAAGGGGATGGCGACGACGCCAAGGTGACCGTCAGCTTCCCTGGACACGGATTGAAGAAACTGATCGCCAAATTTGCAGGATTAACGCCAGAGTCATGAACACCAAGAACATCGCCGATACGCTCGAACGCAAGGAAGCCAAGCGCAAGGCGCGCAAGGAAGCTCCCGCAAAGCCCAAGCGGGCTGAATCCGTCGCCCGCGGATCCATGAAGAAGAAGGTCAAGACCATGGTTCGCGGCCAGCGGAAGCGGTAAAAGGGAATCGAGGAGAGGGGACCGTCGGCCTTCGTCCACCAAGGACGGAGGGGACCGTCCCCTTTTCGTATGTGCGCCTCGGTTGAGAGAAACTCGAAACTTGAGCCAGCTATTTCGCAAGAAGAGCATTGAAGCGCTGATCGCCGCCTCCAACCAGGACGGCAGGCGGTTGGAGCGCACCCTTGGCCCCTGGAGCCTGATGGCTCTGGGTATCGGGGCAGTGATCGGCAGCGGAATCTTCGTGCTGGTAGGCACGGCGGCCGCCGGAGAGACCCGTAGCTTTCAGTCGCTGATGCACGTGCCGCTGCTGGACTTGATCATCAGCGGCACAAAGTCAGGCTTCACTTATGGCCGTCCCGGCGCGGGTCCGGGTGTTGCGCTGTCGTTTTTCCTCACTGCGCTGGCTTGCGGCTTCGCGGCGCTGTGCTATGCGGAGATGGCGTGCACCATTCCGGTGGCGGGCTCGGCGTACACGTACACCTACGCGACGCTGGGCGAGATCACGGCGTGGATGATCGGCTGGAATCTGATCCTGGAATACGCCGTCTCGAACATGGCGGTGGCGGTCGGCTTCTCAGCGCACGTCAACGACATATTGCAGGCCGTCTTCGGATTCTCGCTCCCAAGGGAGCTAAGTGAACCGATGATTTCCGGCGGAGCGTTCACCGGCGCCTGGTTCAACCTGCCCGCGTTCATCATTCTGATGCTGCTCACGTGGATCCTGGTCTACGGCATCCGCGAGAGCGCCCGCACGAACAACATCATGGTGGGCATCAAGCTCGTCGCCATTCTGCTGTTCATCTTCGGCGCGGCGCGCGCGGTGAACGCCTCCAACTGGACTCCGTTTCTGCCCAACGGCATGAACGGCGTGCTGACCGGCGCGGCCATTGTCTTTTTCACCTACATCGGATTCGACTCGGTCTCCACGGCGGCCGAAGAGTGCCGCAACCCGCAGCGCGATATGCCCATCGGCATCATCGGCACTCTGATCGCCTGTTCGGTGCTGTACATCTCCGTGGCCCTGGTGTTGACCGGCATCGCTCGCTGGGACACGCTGGGCAACGCGGCGCCCGTGGTTCACGCTCTGAAGTCTCTCGGAATGGACACCATCCGTACCTGGGTCGGCGTCGGAGCAATTATCGGCATGATCTCGTCGCTGATGGTCTTCCAATACGGCCAGGCGCGAGTTTGGTTCGCGATGTCTCGCGACGGCCTGTTGCCTAAACTCTTCTCGCGCATTCATCCCAAGCACCACACACCGCACATCAGCACCTGGATCGCTGGGTTCGTCGTCGGCATCCCCTCCGGCGTGTGGGACGTCGGCACGTTCGCCGACCTTTCCAACATCGGCACGCTCGCGGCATTCGTCGTTGTCAGCGCGGCCGTACTCATCCTTCGCCGCACGGACCCCCACCGCGAGCGCTCGTTCAGAGTCCCGCTGGGTCCCGTCATCCCGTGCTTGAGTATTCTGAGTTGCCTGGTGCTGATGATGGGCCTGCCGCTGGAGACCTGGATCAGGTTCGCGGGCTGGAGCGCGGTCGGCATGGTGATTTACTTCCTGTTCGGCAAGAAGAACAGTACCCTGGCGGAGCGCCCGTGAGCATCGGCCCGCTACCCGCCACGCAGGGCTGCCAGACGCCGGCCTTCCTCGCCGCGGGCCTGCGCTGGTACCTCGAGTCCGGCATTCAGGAGGAGTCGGGCGGAGTTGCCCGATACCACCACACCGACACCGGCGAGAATGCCCGCGTCTCCACGGAGATCACCGGCTACTACATCAGTTCGCTGCTCGATATCTACGAGCGCACCTCCGACGAGGCCGCGCTGGAAGCCGCAGACCACGCTGGGCGCTTCCTGGCACACATCGCCTGGGACCGTGACTCGAATGCCATGCCCTTCGAGTGGTCCGCCGACGGCCAGCTCCCTGAATGCCACACGTACTTCTTCGACAACGGGATCGTCGCGCGTGGGCTGCTACGGCTGTGGCAGGCCACCGGCGACGAACTGTTCCTGGACACGGCCACCGAATGCGGCGAGTCGATGCGGCGGGATTTCCGGAACACGCGCGACATCCACCCGATTCTCGAGTTGCACTCCAAGCAGCCCACGCCGCGCGATGGGCGCTGGTCCCGCCAGTCGGACTGCTACCAGCTCAAGAGCGCCCTGGCGTGGCTGGAACTGGCCGAAGCCACGGGTGACACGACCTTCGAAGCGGAGTATGAGCATGCGCTGGAACGCGCCCTGGCGACACATGCCGCGTTTCTGGATGGCGAGCCGGGCGACCGTGTGATGGACCGTCTGCACGCCTACGGCTACTTCCTGGAGGCGATCCTGCCCCGTGCCTCGCGCCCGGCCGTGCAGGCCGCGCTCGCGTCGGGCATCGAACGCGCCGCCGCCGAACTGCGCCGCTTGCGCCCGCGCTTCGAACGCTCCGACGTCTGCGCGCAGATCCTGCGTGTCCGGTTGTGGGCCGATCAGCTTCTGGCTGTCCCGCTGGATGAAGCCGCCGCCGCCGAGGAGGCCGCCTGGGCAGCCGCATATCAGATGAATTCGCACGCCCGGAACATCGACGGCGGATTCTGCTTCGGCAGCCGTGAAGGCCGGTTCACGCAGTTCGTGAACCCCGTCTCCACGGCCTTCTGCCTGCAGGCTCTGGCCCTCTGGCACGACCGCCGGACCGGCGGCGAAATCCCCGAATGCCGCACGCTGGTCTGAGACTCGCCTTCGAATCCTGGCGAGCCCAGCGCGCCGGCCACAGCGCCGCATCCCTCAAGCGATCACTCGCGCCTGTAACCCCTCAAGTAGATGACTCAGGCCTCTTGCCAGGCGTCTCCGTCGTTATCCCTTCGCGCGATGGCAGGGCATTGCTCGAACGGCTCTTCCCTACCCTGCTGCCGCACTTCGGCGGGACGCCCGCCGAGGTGATCGTCTCCGACAACGGCTCGACGGATGGCACCGCGGCTTGGCTTCACGAGGCGCATCCCAATGTCACCATCCTGGAATCACGCGATCCGCTCAGCTTCGCGGCGGCCGTGAATCGTGGCATCGTGCGGGCACGGTACACGCACACGCTGCTGCTGAACAACGACATGGTGCTGGAGCCGGGTTTCATCGACGCGCTACTCAGCGCCTTCGTCGCGGTCCCCGATCTCTTCTGCGCCACCGCGCAGATCTTCTTCCCCGAAGGCAAGCGCCGGGAAGAGACGGGCAAGGCGATGCTGCGCGCGAAGTGCGCGCCGGACGACTTCCCCGTGACGTGCCTGATCCCGGCCGAAACCGAAGATCTCACTCCCGTCACCTACGGCAGCGGCGGCTGTTCGCTGTACGACACGGCGAAGCTACGCGCGCTGGGCGGCCTGGGCGAGATGTTCCTGCCGGCCTATGTCGAGGATCTCGACCTGGGCTGGCGCGGTTGGGAAGCGGGCTGGCCCACGGTCTTCGCGGCTCGGGCGCGCGCCGTCCATCATCATCGTTCGACGACCGCGAAGTTCTTTACGGAGAAGCAGATCCAACAGGCCGTGGAGCGTAACTACCTGCGCTTCCTTGCGCGCTCGGTCGGCGACGCGGATCTGTTCCTCGGCCTCTGGACCGTTGCCATCCGCCGGCTGCGACATCGCGGAGATACGGCGACGCTCGCCTTCGCCAGACAGGCGCCTGCTTGGGTGGAGGCCTCTCCTGGCGGGAAGGTGCCGCGCTATTTCCGCCCTTATCTTGCCGAGTAGAACTGCTCTGCATTGACTCGGTAGTTGATAACCCGATACTATCGGCGGAAATCGTTCCAGTAGGAGACAGCCCACCAATGTACTGCACCCGCTGCGGCGCCTCTGCTCCCGATGAAGCCCAATTCTGCACGACCTGCGGCGCATCCTTGGCCGGGGGGAGCGTCGTGGCTTCCAGCCCCGCGCAGTTCCGCTATCACGGCGATGGCGGCACGCTGTTGGGGATCATGTTCGTGAACTTCCTGCTGACGATTGTCACGATCGGCGTCTACTCGTTCTGGGCGCGCATCAAGATCCGCAAGTACGTGATGCAGAACACGGAGCTTTCGGGCGAGCGGTTCCTGTTCCACGGCACAGGACTGGAGTTGCTGATCGGCGCGCTGAAGGCCGCCGGCATCCTGATGCTGGTGTACCTGACGGCCTTCGCGATCCAGTTCTCGATGCGCGACATGGCGGGTAATATCATCGCGGTGCTGATCATCCTGACGGCTTTTGTCGCCATCGGGCCGCTGATCATCGTGGGGTCGCGCAAGTACCGGGCGAGCCGAACGTCGTACCGCAATATCCGGTTCTCATTTCGCGGTACGGTTGGCGAATGCGCCTCCGTTTTCTATCCGGGTCTCCTGCTGACCATCGTGACGCTGGGCATCTACTACCCGGTGTTCGCGAATAACCTCGCACGGTTCACCTACTCCCACACCTGGTACGGCAATGTGAAGTTCGAGTATGACGGAGACGGCCAGCCGCTGATCGGCACATTCTGCCTGAGCGCCATTCTCGCGCCGTTCACTCTGGGGCTCTCAATGAACTGGTGGTGGGCGGCGTGGGAGCAGCACATCCGCAAGAGCACGTCGATTCTCGGCGCGCGGTTCCATTCGAACGTGGAGGCCGGCAATCTGCTGGTGCTGAACCTGACCAACGCGCTTCTGACCATCTTCACACTTGGCATCGGCTACTCGTGGGCCATCACGCGCAAGATCCGATACTTCGTGGAGAACCTGACGATTCAGGGCACGCTGGATCTGAACACGATCCACCAGCAGGCGCATCTGGAGTCGGCCATCGGCGAGGGCATGGGCCTGGTGGTGGAGTCCGACGCCAGCTTCTTCGACATCTCCTTCTGAACGCCGTGGGTCCGGGTTCCGCGCAGCAATGGTCGGGCCGGGGCTGGCTCTACGACGGCCTGAGCGCCGCGCGCAGGCCCGCCGCGCTGGAGGTGCGCAACGGCTGGCTGGGCGTGACGCCGGACGGCGGGGAGACGGACTGGTGGCCAATTGCTGGGGTGACACCGGAGCGTGTCGGAAGCGGATGGCGGATCGAAGGACCCGCGAGTGGCGGCATCGCGCCGTATGTCCTGATCGACGACGCGTCGTTCCCTGGAGCCCGCTCCGCTGAGATACCCGGCGGCTCGTGGCAGTGGGTTGCCGGTGCGGTCTTCGGCGGCATCGTCCTGATCGTCTTCATGTGGAGGATCGGGCTGCCGTGGCTGGCGGGTGAACTCGCATCCACCGTGCCCGTGGAGTGGGAGGCGCGGCTGGGCAGCCAGATCGCCGGAACGCTGGCGCCGAAGCAGATCCGTTGCGACGATCCGGCCGCCCGCGAGGCGCTGGACAAGCTGAGCGGCGCGCTTCAGGGCTCGCTCGAGAAGGGGCGCGAGTACAAGTACGACATCATCCTCGCCAACGCTCCGGTGGTGAACGCCTTCGCCGCTCCGGGCGGGTCGATTGTGTTGTACCGGGGGCTGGTGGAGCGCATGGCCACTCCAGACGAGTTTGCGGCCGTCCTCGCGCACGAGATCCAGCACGTGGCGCTGCGGCACAGCACGCGGGCGATCTTCCGAAACTTCGCGTTGCAGTCGGCGCTGTCGCTGATGCTGGGCGACCCCAGCGGCCTGCTGGCGCAGGTGACAGGGCAACTCAGCGTGATGAAGTACATGCGCGAGGACGAAGAGGAAGCGGACCGCGAGGGGATGCTGCTGATGGCGCGCGCCGGCTTCGATCCGCGAGGCATGACGGACATGCTGGAATCGCTCAGCCATACGCCGGGGATGGATTCGGCGGAGCCGCCGGCGTGGCTCTCGTCGCACCCTTCGCCGAAGGCGCGGATCGCGGCGATCGAGCGGATCATGCCCAAGCCGCAACGCAAGGGGCCTGCGCTGACCAATGCCGAGTGGAAAGACCTGAAATCGGCCTGTCCGGGCCGGTAGACTACTTCCGGCCCTTCTTGCGTGAGTAGCTGGCGCTGATCGACGAATAGACGCCGCCGCGCGGGGTGAACTCGCCGGTGACGGTCATCTGGCGCGGGTTGCAGGCCTTGACGCAGTCCTGGAGGACGCGATTGACGACGTTCTCCTGGAAGATGCCGAGGTTGCGGTATTGGAGGAAGTACATCTTCAGCGACTTCAGTTCCAGACACAGCTTGTCGGGCGTGTAAGTGATGGTGAGGGTGCCGTGATCGGGCAGCCCGGTGCGCGGGCAGACGGAGGTGAACTCCGGGGTCTCGATCTCGATCTCGTAGTCGTTCGAGAACTGGTTGGGCCAGCACTCGATCGCCGGCAGCTTCGCGTCCAGCCCGGACTCGGCGTGCTCGTCTGTGTACACTCTCGGCTTCTTCTGCGCCATGGTTACTTGGTCTCCTCTGTCAGGTTGCGCCGCAGCAGTTCCAGGAACATGCCCACATCGGTCACCACTCCGTGGGCCTGGCCGGTGCCTCGGTCGCTCAGTTTTGTGGCGACGGCGGGGTTGATGTCCACGCACACTGTCTTCACCCAGGACGGCAGCATGTTGCCGGTGGCGATGGAATGCAGCATCGACCCCAGCATCAGCACCAGTCCGGCGCCGCGGATCTGCTCGGCGTAGGCGTCCTGCGCCAGGTTCATGTCGGTGATGGTGTCCGGCAGCGGCCCGTCGTCGCGCAGCGATCCGGCGAGCACGAAGGGCACTTCGTGCTTCACGCACTCATACAAGATGCCCGACTTCAGCTTGCCCTGCTCCACCGCCGCGCGGATCGAGCCGGCGTGATAGATGGCGTTGATGGCCCGCATGTGGTTGCGGTGGCCGTGCTCTTCCTGGCGGCCGTCGGCCAGTCGCACGCCGAGCGAGGTGCCGATCATGGCGGCCTCGGCGTCGTGCACGCCAAGCGCGTTGCCGGCCAGCACGGCGTTCACCCAACCTTCGCGGATCAGCGCGCTCAAAGGGCTGACGCCGCCGGTGTGGACCACGACCGGTCCGGCGACCACGACGACCTTCAGGCCCTGCTCGCGACAGTGGCGGACGAGGGCCGCGGTCTGGCGCACGGCGGTCTCCACCTGGCGTTCCGAGGAGATGCCGTTGGACATGAAAGCGAAGGCGAGGCGGTCGCGCTCCTTCGACTCCGGGATGACGCGGATGCCGCCCATGCCGGTGACGATCTCGTCGCCCGCCTGGATGTCGCGCAGGCGCACGCAGACGGCCTTGCCGTCGCGCCAGGCGACGAGCGCGTCCATACGCTGGCGCTGCACTTCGTGCCATTTGTCGTCGCGGCGGACCAGCGTGCGGTGGTTCGTGGTGGAGTAGAAGTCCTCCGGCGCACAGCGGTCACGCTCGATGGTCGTGAAGGTGGCGTCGCCACCCTCCACCGGGCTGCAGCCAAGCGTCAGCAACTGCGCCAGCATGCGGTCAAGCTGCTCGCGGGAGTGGGCTTCGACGCGCAGCCGCAGGTGCGACGGGTCCGCGTTGGTCTTGCCGATATGGAACCGTTCGACCTCGAACCGGCCGTCGAACTCGACGACGGTGTCGAAGATCTGTTCCATGATGTGCGAGTCGATCAGGTGGCCTTCGGCCTCCACAACCTCCTGCAGGGAGAGTTTTCGGGACTGCTCTGTCATCGGGGGTATTTATCAGAATACCAAGCGGCAGCGAGGGGGCCTTCGCACGGGGCGGAGGGCCCGAAAAATTCTGAGCTGGACCCGATTGTACTTTTTCGGCGCTCATGGTACGCTTTTCCGAGTCGAGAGGTTAGAAAAATGAAATTTCGTTTCTGTTTCTTGGCAGCCATGTGTGCTGCGGGACTGTTTGCGCAGAGCAGGGGGACCATCTCGGGCGAGGTTCTAGACCCCTCCGGGGCGTTCGTGCCTGGGGCGAAGGTCCAGGTAAATGCGGTCTCGATCGGACTCTTCCGAGAAACCACGACGAACGACGCAGGGTACTTCACGGTGCCGACACTGCCGTCGGCGGAGTATCTGATCAAGGTGGAGGCCTCCGGATTCAAGACCCTGGTCCGGGAGGGCATCAAGCTCGAAACCGACCAAGTGGCGTCAATCAAATTGCAGCTTGAGGTCGGTCAGCTTGCGGAGACGGTGGAGGTAAAGGCAGACGCGCCGATGGTGGAGACCTCGAACGGCGAAGTGGCGCGCACGGTGACTCAGGCGCAGCTTCAGAACTTCGCGCTGCCGGGGCGCAATCCCTTCTACATGCTCGGAATCATGCCGGGCGTGATCTCGCGCTACGGCAACTTCATGACGGACTTCCGGGGCGGCAGCTACTCGATGGGCGGCCTTCAGATCAACGGCCAGCGGAAGGACATGAACTTCATCTCGGTGGACGGCGTCAACAACGGCCGCAACCGCGATGGCGTGCAGCAGAACAACATCATGGGCGTGGACTTCGTAGAAGAGGTGAAGGTGAGCTCGACGCGCTACGCGCCGGAGTACGGGCGTTCGACGGGCGCGCAGATCAACTTCACCACGCGCCGCGGCACGCAGGACTTCCACCTGTCGGCCTACGAGTTCTACTTCAGCGAGGCGTTCGCGGCTCAGCAGTACGTGGTGGGTGGGCGCCCGCGCATCCGGTACCACAACTACGGCTTTACGCTGGGCGGCCCGGTGTACATCCCGAAGAAGTGGAACACGGAGAAGAACAAGATGTTCTTCTTCGTGGGTCTGGAGGCGAGAACGAACTCGGGCTTCAACCAGAAGATCTCGGTGGTGCCGACGACGCTCGAACGGGGCGGCAACTTCAGCGCAAGCGCGGTGAAGCCGATCGACCCGGTGACGAAGGCGCCCTTCCCGAACAACATCATCCCGTCGTCGCGCATCAGCGCGTTCGGCGCGGCCATGCAGAAGGTCTACCCGGACCCGAACTACACCGGGCCGGGCGGCAACTACTACGCCAGCAACAGCCAGCCGACGGATTCGAACGACCTGATCTACCGGCTGGACTACAACATCAAGCCGAACTGGCAGCTCACCTTCCGCGCACTACCAGGCCAGCAGGACTTCACCTCCTACTTCGACAACACGGGCAACAACATCCCGCTGTTCCAGGCGTACCGCGACCGCAAGGGCAACAACTACGTGCTGACCCTGAACACGGTGATCAACCCGACGACGATCAACGAGCTGAGCTATGGTTACTCGGACTATCGCGAGGACTTCCGCATGATCGGCGACGGCATCAAGCGCTCGACGTACGGCTTCACCTTCCCCGAGGTCTTCGCCGGCAACCGGCTGGACCGCATCCCGAACGTGAGCATCAACGGGCTGACGGGCATCAGCGGTTCGGGCCATCCGAGCTACGCGCGCACGCCGACTTTCATCCTGCGCGAGAACTTCAGCAAGGTGATGGGCGCGCACACGCTGAAGGCCGGCATGTACCTGGAGTGGATGAACATGAACGAGCTGAACCAGGCGAACGACAACGGCAGCTTCGGTTTCTCCAGCTCGGCGTCGAACCCGAACAACTCGGGCAATCCTTGGGCGAACACGCTGCTAGGCAACTTCGACAGCTACGGCGAGTCGAGCTCTCCGGTGCAGACGGTGTACAAGTCCTATGCACGCGAGTTCTACGTGCAGGATAGCTGGCGCGTGCACCGGCAGCTTTCGCTGGAATTCGGATTGCGCTGGGCGTTCATCGCCCCGTGGTCGGCACAACTCAACAATCTGGTGGCGTTCATGACGCCGTACTGGGATCCGGCGAAGGCTCCGCAGGTGGCGGCGAACGGCTCGATCGTGCCGGGCACGGGCGACCCGTACAACGGTCTGGTGCTGCCGGGCAGCGGCTGGCCGGACGAAGCGAACGGCCGCGTGCCGCAGTACGGCGATCCGACGTTCCAGGCAATGTTCAAGGGGGTGCCGTCGGGCTTCAACCAGCTCCGCAAGAACAACATCCAGCCGCGTTTTAGCCTGGCCTACGACCTGTTCGGAGATGGCAAGGTGGCGTTGCGCGCCGGAGCGGGCATCTTCCACGGCGTGACGGGCATTACCAACTCGGCGTACTACCTGGGCGCGCGGGCTCCGCTGACGCAGCAGACGGCTATCTCGAACGGCGCGGCGGACAACCCGTCGAGCGGCGTGCCGAATACGACGCTGTTCCCGATCAACGCCGGCGCACTGCCGGTGGATTACAAGACCCCAACCATGTACAACTACAGCATCGGCATCCAGACGGTGCTGCCGTATCAGACACAGCTTGACGTGAGCTACGTGGGCAACGGCGGGCGGCATCTGTCGCTGGGCCGGCCGCTGAACTTCCTGACGCCGGAGCAGCAGAAGGCGCACCAGGGCGTGGACCTGCGGCCGTTCATGCCGTACCGCGGGCTGGGCAGCCTGAGCCTGGTGGAGCCGTCGGCGACGTCGAGCTACAACTCGATGCAGATGTCGGTGCGGCGGCGCACGGGCGCGCTGACGTACAGCCTGTCCTACACGCTGGGCAAGATCATCGGCTACGGCAACGAAGGCGTGGCCGGAGGCATTCAGGACCCGATGAACATCGCAGCGGACCGGTCGGAGCTGGAAGAGAGCCGGCGGCACTACGCGGTGATCATGCACACCTACGAGCTGCCGTGGTGGAAGAGCCAGCGCGGCTTCTTCGGGCGGATCCTGGGCGGCTGGTCGTTTACGGGCGTATGGACGCTGACCTCCGGCCGGCTGTTCTCGCCTAGCCTGACGGGCGCGGCGGGCCAGGTGGCGTCACGTCCGAATCTGATCGGCGATCCGGATCTGCCGGAAGATCAGCGCTCGCTGTTCCGCTACTTCGACACGAACGCATTCGCGCGGCCGGCGGCGTGGACGTTCGGCAACGCGGGCAAGTGGATCCTGCGCGGGCCGGGCTCGATCGACTTGAGCGCGTTCGCGCTGAAGGACATCCGGATTCTGGAGAACATGCGGGTGCAGCTCCGCGTGGAGTCGTTCAACGCGATGAACCACATGAACCTGGGCGGCTTCAACACGCAGTTGGGCAACCGGGCGTTCGGGCAGATCAACGACGTTGGCGCACCGCGGTACTTCCAGTTCGGCGCGAAGCTGCTCTGGTAGCGGTCACCACACACTGAAGCGAAAACGCCCCATCCGGCATGGTCCGGGTGGGGCGTTATTTTTGGCCTCGAAGTTCGGCGGCGCGGCGGAGGTGGCGTTCGGCGAGGTCGGTTTTGCCTAGCTCGCGGAGGGCGCGGCCGAGGTTGTCGTGGGTCTGGATGGAGTCCGGCTCGGCGGCGAGGGCCTTCTCGAAGTGGGGGACAGCTTCGGCGAAGCGGCCGGCTTTGGCGAGGACGCCGCCGAGGTTGTTCTGGGCGTTGGAGTCGGCTGGGTTGGCTTCGACGGCCTTGCGAAGAAGGGTTTCGGCGCGTTCGAGGTTGCCGAGGCGGAGGAGGACGGCGCCGAGGACGTTCCAGGTGGCGGCGTCGTCAGGGTTGATCTCGTGGGCGCGCTCCAGGCGCTTCGCCGCGTCGTCGAAACGGCCGGCGCGGGCAAGGGCGGCTCCGTAGTTGCTGAGCGTCCGGTAGTTGTCCGGGTTGAGCTTGACGGCCTTCTCGAATTGGGCCATGGCGTCTTCAGTGCGGCCGGCGACGCTGAGGGCGGAGCCGTAGTTGCTGAGGGCGGAGACGTCGTCAGGCTCCATGGCGAGGGCCTTTTGCCATTCGGCGATGGACTCATCGAGCTTCGCGGCCTGCATGAGCTCGAGGGCGTTGTCACTGATTCGGTAGAACTCGGTGGCGGGGGCCTGAATGCTGGCCCAGGCATCGGGGGCGACGTTGACGAACTCGGGGATATTGACGGCGCGGTTGGCGGCGGTTGCGTTTTCAACGAGGACGGGCGGGCTGTCGTTGCCATTCTCGTCGATGTGGGTGAGGTACATCTGCGTGTAGGGCGAGCGGCTCTTCGAGGAGAAGACCATCCAGCGGCCGTTGGGTGAAAAGCTGTGCCAAGAGTTCATGAGCGGCGTGTTGCAGGTCATCTGGCGTGGCTTGCCTCCGGCGAGGGAGGCGATGAAGAGCTTGCCGTCGGGGCGCATGAGGAGGCCGTTCTTGGCCTGGACCCAGACGAGCCAGCGGCCATCGGGGGAGATCTTGGGGAAGCTGTTGCTCATGCCGTTGGCAGAGGCGCCTGGGATGGGCTCGGGCGTGCCGCCTTTACCGTCGTTGAAGGGGATGCGGTAGAGGTCGTATTGGATCTGGGTCTCGTTGGGGTCGTTGGCGCGGGCGGCGGGGGTGGCGCCGGGGGTGTAGGGGTCGCGGGAGGCAGCACGGGCGAAGATGAGGTACTTGCCGTCAGGGCTCCAGGTGGCGTTGGCGTGAACGTAACGGGGGTCGTCGGCGCCGGGGAGAGGCTGGAGGCGGCCCGTTTCTCGGCTGTACCACGCGAGGACGCCGCGGGTCGGGTAGAAGACCTGCAGGAAGCGGTACTGGGTGAAGTTCTGGACGTAGAAGTTGCCCTTGACGTCCTTGCCGCGGTCCTCAATGCCGAGCTCGCTGGGGTTGACCATGGTGACGACGAAGCGAGAGTCGGGGGAGACCTGGGACATGAAGCCGACGCGGAGAGCGCCGCCGAGCTTGCCCTTGAAAGAGCTCCAGGCGACGACGTCCTGGTTGCGGATGACGGTGTCGCGGTTGATGGGGACGAGGGCGTAGAGGCCCTTGTCGTTCTGGGGCCCGTCGAGGTCCATGCCGAGGGTCTTGCCGTCCTTGGAGAAGGAGTGGCAGTTTGCGCAAGTCGGAAGGCCGGTGACGAGGGTTCGGGACTGGGTTTCGTGGACGTAGCGCAGCCGCCAGGCGATGAGCGGGATGGCGGCCTTGGGCAGAGGTTTGATGATGCCCTTTTCGAGCTCGGCGGGCATCAAGGGAACGTCGCGGAAGAAGACGGGCGCGCCGACCGGGTCCTTCGCGGTAGTGAGCGTGATGGAGCCCTGCGAGGTTGCTGCGCCGGACTGGAGCCCGATGATGGTGAGCGTGGCTGGAGCGCCGGAGGAGCCCTTTTTGATGGCTTCCCAGGCGGCCGCGTCAGGGGTCCACGCGCGGGCGGCGGCCTGCTGCGGGGTGAGGCGCGGCAGTTCGTTGGTTTCGGAGATGGCGCGGTAGTCGATCTCGCCGACGCGGTTCCACTCGGCCTGGATGTCGAGGGTGATGGGTGCGGCGCCGGAGGTAAAGGCGACGTTGACACGCCAGGCGGCATTGCCGGGAGCGGCGTCGCGGAAGAGGAACGTGGGCGGCGCGAGATCCGGCGGGAAGATAGTGCGGTCCGCGGGGTAGTCGATGGTCAGCGCGGCGGGCTGAGATGCGCCGGCGGCGAGAGCAAGCGCAAGAAAGACAAAGGAGCAGATCGCGAGTCGCATGAGTGCTACCCCAGACTTGGTGTGGGGTATTTTAGCGCAACGCGAGGGCCTTCTATTTTCCGCCCTGCGACAGTTCCGGCTTCACCGCCCGGCCGGCCACCAGATCCTTCAGCACATCGTTCCCTCCACGAACGATCGCATCCCCATGCCCCGTGCACACGATCTCCGCATTCGTTACGTCTGTCAGCTTCCCGACGGACTCGCGGTTCTGCTTGTTATCCAGCGTGATCTGCGGCCAGCCCAGAGCCACCTCAGGCCATGTCGAGACGATATCCCCAGCAATCAGCAGGCGTTTCTCCGCCCACCAGAACGCCAGGCTCCCCGGAGTATGTCCCGGCACATGCATCACGGTCAGCGGACCTGCGTGATCTCCGTCCTTCAGGTTCTCGTCCACGTCCGCCGGCTCATGCTTGCCCAACCCGAGCACTAGGCCAACCTGGAATTTATAGATCTTCAGGGGTTTCTGCGGCCACAGCGTCGTGGTCTTCGGGACCTCCGCCTTCCTCTGACCGGCGACGATATCCGCCTCCCAGTCATGTGAATACAACCTCGCGCCCGTCGCCTTCTTGATGGCCGCCACGCCCATCAGATGCGACGGATGCGCGTGAGTCAGAATGATGCGCTTCACATCCGTCGGCGGCCGTCTCATCTGGCGCAACTCATCAAAGAGCAGGTGCCCGTCCTTCTGCGAAAGAGTGTCGACCAGTGTCAGGTCCCGGCCGTCGTCCAGCAGATACGCCCTCACATACCCGCCGCCTGGATCCCCCAGACTGCGCACCCCAGGTGCAATCTCCATAAGCCCGCCTCCAATACAACGTATTGGGAGCAAGCCTACCAGAATGTGAAGATTCCCGGAATAGGAAATCTATGGCTGCAGGACTCGAAACAGCAGGAAACCGCGCCAGCGGTTGTCCGGCCCCCGGGCGTGGCCAACCATGTCACCCGCGGGGTTGATCCGCGTCACCCACGTGTCAACAGATCCTGGCGCGGTGATCGAGAAGAACCGGCCGCTCTTGAGCAGGAAGCCTCGGCCGCCGCTGAACCCAACAATGTCCCCTGGCTCGTTGATATCGAACGCCCAAGTCCGCGTGGAGCCGGGGTACTCGATCACATGGAACTGGCCCTGTCGGAACAGGAATCCCGGTTGCCGGCCGTCCGGCAGACTGAACGTGCCCACCACATCGCCGGCTGCATTGATACCCGTCGCGTCTGTGCTGGATGCGCCAGGAACCGCAAATGATTTGAACACGCCATCTCGCAGCACGAAACTAGCGACGATGCCGTCGAGCCCGATGTACGGCCCCACAATCAGGCCATTCGCTGTGATGTCATTCGCGACAGTATGGTTTGAATTCGGGTAATCGAGTCTGAGGAACACTCCATCCTTCAGCAGAAATCCGAACATCTTGCCGCCTGGTCTGTCCGGATGCTGGTACTTCCCGACGATTTCGCCCTGCGGGTCGATTGAGTGCGCCTGCGTGTTGGTCGCTCCAGGCACATCGAAACTCACAAATGCGTCGTTCTTCCACACGAAGCTGTGCCAGGCTCCGTTCACGCCATGCCAGCCCACAACCTGGCGCTGAGGATTGATCCCGAAAAGCCACGTGTTCGGGGCTTCCGGATAATCCAGCCACGTGAACTCATACCTGACATCCGCCGCTGAGTCCCACTCGCAAATGGGCTGAATGCTGAGGTCCGGCACGTCGTTCCACCGCGACGCGTTTGGTGCCCCCGCGTGAGTCAGGAAGTACTCCGCTGTGCAACCGGTCCCCCCGCAATTCCAAGACGGACAGCAATTGTTCGGCTCACCGGGAGCCCAATTCTGATACCCCCACGGCTCGCCGGTCACCCACCGCCAAACACCCTCCTCCTGCTCGTCTGTCGCCCCAAGCCATCCATACCCGAAATTCGTGTATAAGAACTCATCTTCCTGGGCCGTGCTGATCGTTGCCAGGTGTCCTCCCAACAACGCACAGAAATCCCGGGCGTCGTGCCACCGCAATCCCCCATCAAACCGCTGGTACAAATGCTGGTTAACAGGATTCAGGACCCTTCCCGAATCCCCCTGCGCCACGCTGCTGAGCAGCACCGCAGCACACACCGCAAACGCAGCTTTCCTCATTTGGCTCTCTCCTTCTCCGAGCCTGAGGCCGCGACACGCGGTTTGAACGCCCCGTCCTCAAACGCCGATCCACGCTGAGTATATGCTCAATCTGCTTGTGAGGAGCCCCTGATTCACTGGAATGGCGGAGGGCACGCCATTCCCTTCATAGTGCTGAATATTTAAGGCCGCAGCAGCAGTTTCCCCGTGGTCTTCCGGCCCGCCAAGTCCTCCTGCGCCTCGCCCGCCGCGCCAAGCGGGTACACCTTGTGAATCTGCACTTGTACGACTCCATCCCGGATCCAGCCAAACACATCGCTTGACCGCCACTCCAGCTCTTCGCGTTTCGCGGTGTAATGCGCCAGCGTCGGCCTCGTGAGATACAGCGATCCTCTCTGGCTCAGAGCCAGCGGCGACACCGGCTCCACCGGCCCGCTCGCGTTCCCGAACGTCACCATCGTCCCGCGCGGCTTCAGCGAATCCAGACTCTTTTCCCACGTCGCCTTACCGACAGAGTCATACACCACGTCCACGCCGCGTCCATCGGTCAGCCTCCGGACCTCCGCCGCAAAATCCGTTTCGGTGTACAGAATCACCTCGTCGCACCCGGCCGCCCGCGCGATGTCCGCCTTATGCGGCGTCGAGGTCGTCCCGATCACTCTCGCTCCGCGCTTCTTCGCCGCCGCCACGATCCATTGACCGGTGCCGCCCGCCGCCGCATGCACCAGCGCCACGTCATTCTGCTTCAGCGGATACGTCGAATGGGTCAGGTAGTGTGCCGTCATCCCTTGCAGCATCGACGCCGCGGCAAGGTCGAACTCCACGCCCTCCGGGACCTTCACCAGCATGTGCGCCGGTACGCTCTGATACTCCGCATAGCTTCCGCGCGCCATCGCCCACGCCACGCGGTCGCCCGGCTTCACGGTCTCCACACCCTCGCCCGTCTCCATCACCACGCCCGCCCCCTCCATCCCCAGCACCACTGGAGGCTCGGCCTTGTACAGCCCCGACCGGAAGTAGATGTCGATGAAGTTTACGCCGCTGGCGTACACTTGCACTAGCGCCTCGCCCGCCTTCGGCTTCGGAGTCGCAATCTCCTCGTGCCGGAGCTTCTCCGGCCCGCCAAACTCAGTGACAAATACGGCTTTCATGCTCGTGCCTTTCTGCGCAGGTGAACCCACGCCGCGAATGTCAGCAGCCACAGGAATGTGAAGGGGAAGATCAACAGGCGCCCCAGCGTGCTCACCGCGTTCGCGCCCGTCAGTCCCGACCGGTACAGCATGAACTGCCGCACCGTCCGCCAGTTGCTGTAATCCAGCCAGAACCAGTCGCTATTTTCGTTGACGATCATCACTTTCGCTGGCATCTGCCACGCGAGCGACCACTTCCACTTGGTCATAATCGGCTCGCCCGTGCACAGGATGCAGATGATGTCGTAGCCGCGCTCCCGCAGCTCCCGATAGAGTTCCTTGCGGCGCTCGCGCCCGGTGTACTCCCAGACTCGCCACACCTTGCTGTGGGCTTCATCAAGGCCCTGCGGCGAGCCCGGATAGCACGTCACCAGGTCGATTCGTTCCACCTCGCGACTCCGCTCTATCGCTCTCGGCAGGAGGCTCTCCATCACCGACCTCGAGCCGCTTTCCACCAGCAGCACGCGACGGAACGGCGGAACGTAAATCGAACGAAGGTAGCGCAAACCTCAATTCTACCGTTCGAGCCACATCTCGAACACGTGCTGGCAGCGTTCCATGTCCACCCGCTTGCCCTTAAACGTCACCCCTTCCATCTCCAGCCGCATTCGCTGTTCCAGCGCGCTGTCCAGGTGCAGCTTGATCTCGCCCCCCGCGCCCACCACTCGCTGCCAGGGAAGGGCGCCGCTCGCACTCCGCAGCAGCCGGGCCACCAGCCTGTGATACAGCGGATACCCCGCCGCCGCGGCCACCTGCCCGTAAGTCGCAACTTTGCCTTTTGGGATGGAACGAATGACGCGCCGGATCGCCTCGTCGCGCTGCTCGTCGTTGCGCAGCCCGTCGCGGATGATCCGGCGCTTCAGCTTTCGATCGTCTTCAGGATGACGTCTCACACGCCCCAGCAGTAATCTTCCACGGCCTTTCCGATACCGGAATCCTTGTCGGCCAGGCGCATCAGCTCCAGCCGGATCGCATCCACCAGCGCCAGCCAGCTCGCTTCAATCACGTTGTCGCTCACGCCTACCGTCGCCCAAGAGCGCCTGTGATCGGACCACTCCACGAGAACCCGCACCTTCGCCGCAGTGCCCTTCTTCGTGTCGATCACACGGACCTTATAGTCCGTCAACCGCACGTTCGCGATCGCCGGATACACCGTCGACAGGCACTGCCGCAGGCAGACGTCCAGGGCGTTCATCGGACCCTCGCCCGTTGCCGTCGCCGAATGGATCGCATCCTGCACGCGCAGAATCACGGTCGCCGACGTCGTCGAGTCGTGATTGCCAATCATCCGCGTCGACACTTCGAAGCTCACCACTTCGA
This sequence comes from Bryobacteraceae bacterium, assembly GCA_050789245.1. Lineage (GTDB taxonomy): Bacteria > Acidobacteriota > Terriglobia > Bryobacterales > Bryobacteraceae > PNKE01. Next base: position 236,963 of record JBOZRR010000006.1, read on the forward strand.
AGAACTGCATCTGCGGCTGCAGCGCCTCGCGCACAATCAGCTCGAACGTGCCCTCGGCCGCCTCCAACTCGTAGCCCTGGTACTCCATCTGCTTGATGCGGTCCAGAAGTTCGCGCCGCGCGTTGTCGTCCAGGCGGTCTTCCAGACCGTGCTGCTTCAGCTTGTAGAGAATGTTGCCCCGGCCGCTCAAATCGCTCAGCAGAACGCGCTGCCGGTTGCCTACCAGAGACGGCTTCATGTGTTCGTATGTCGCCGAATCTTTCAGCACCGCCGACACATGCACTCCGCCCTTGTGCGCGAACGCGGACTTGCCCACGAAGGGCGTGTTCGCCGGAAGCGGCAGGTTCGCCAGCTCGGCGATGAAGTGCGAAACCGCCGTCAGGTTCGTCAGCTTCTCCGGCCCGATCGTCGTGTGCCCCAGCTTCGCTTCCAGAATCGGAATCACGCTCGCCAGATTCGTATTGCCGCAGCGCTCGCCGTAGCCGTTGAACGTGCCCTGCACGTGCGTCGCGCCCTGCTCGACGGCGGCAATCGTATTCGCCACCGCCAGGTCGGAGTCGTTGTGGCAGTGCACGCCGACGATCCCGTCGAAGCGCTTCCGCACCTCGGCGACGATCTCTGTCAGCCGCCCCGTCACCGTTCCGCCGTTCGTGTCGCACAGGCACAGCACGTCCGCGCCCGCGCCCTTGGCCGCTTCCAGCGTCTTGAGAGCGTACTCGGGATTCGCCGTGTACCCATCGAAGAAGTGCTCGGCGTCGTAAATCACCTCGCGCCCGTGGGCCTTCAGGAAGCGGACGGTGTCGCCGATCAGTTCGAGGTTCTGTTCTTCCGTCACGCCCAGCACGCGCGTGGCATGCAGGTCCCAGCTTTTGCCGAAGATCGAAATCGCCGGCGTGCCCGCCTCCAGCAGCGCCAGCGTGTTCGCGTCCTTCTCCACCGGGTTGTTCTTGAACCGGGTCGCGCCGAACGCCACCAGTTTCGAGTGCCTCAGCTTCACTTCCCGGGCCCGCGCGAAGAACTCCTTGTCCTTCGGATTGGACATCGGCCAGCCGCCCTCAATGTAGTCGATCCCCAGCTCGTCCAGTTTCTGCGCAATGAGGATCTTGTCCTCAATCGAAAACGAAACTGCTTCGCCTTGGGTACCGTCCCGGAGGGTGGTGTCGAATGTCCAGATACGCATAGAATCTCTCTCTCAAATGAGCGAGGGGGGCCGCGAAGCCCCCCTGCACCTGGTTTAGTTCTCTACCTTCTTCTTCTTGAGGAACGTCATCATTTCGCGCAGTTCCGCGCCGACCGCTTCGATCGGCTGGGTCTGCTGCTTCTCGCGCATAGCCAGGAAACCCTTCCGGCCGGAACGATTCTCCTCCATCCAGGCCTTGGCGAACTCGCCGGCCTGAATTTCGGCCAGGATCTTCTTCATCTCCTTGCGCGTCTCCTCGGTGATCACCCGCGGGCCGCGCGTGTAGTCACCGTACTCGGCCGTATCGGACACCGAGTAGCGCATGTAGCTCAGGCCGCCTTCGTAGATCAGATCCACGATCAGCTTCAGCTCGTGCAGGCACTCGAAATACGCGATCTCGGGATCGTAGCCCGCTTCGGTCAGCGTCTCGAAACCGGCGCGGATCAACTCCGCCGCGCCGCCGCAGAGCACCGCCTGCTCGCCGAACAGGTCGCTCTCGGTCTCTTCCTTGAAGGTGGTCTTGATGACGCCCGCCTTCAGCGAACCCAGGCCCAGCGCGTAAGCCAGCGCGTTCTCCAGTGCCTTGCCAGATGCGTCCTGATGGACCGCAACCAGCGCCGGAACGCCCTGGCCTTCGGTGAACACTTCGCGCACGCGGTGTCCCGGCGCCTTCGGCGCCACCATCGACACGTCCACGCCCGCCGGCACCTGGATGAAGCCGAAGTGCACGTTGAAGCCGTGGGCAAACATCAGAGTCTTGCCGGGTTTCATCGCCGGCGCGATGTCGCTGTTGTACAGGTCCGCCTGAATGTGATCCGGCACCAGGATCATGATGAAGTCAGCGCGCTGCGCGGCCTCCGCCGGCGACAGCACTTCCAGGCCCGCCGATGACGCCTTCTGGCGGCTCTTCGAGCCTTCCGGCAGGCCCACCACCACGCTCACTCCCGAATCGCGCAGGTTCAGCGCGTGCGCATGGCCCTGGCTGCCGTAACCGATAATCGCGACGGTCTTGCCTTCCAGCGGCGCCAGGCTGCCGTCCTTTTCATAAAAACGAATTGCCATTGATTCTCCCTTTAACTCGTCACCACGGGCTCGCCGTGCGTTTTCGGCACAGGCGGCGACAGCCGCAGCTTCTTGGCCTCCAGCGAAACCGCCACTGCGCCGGAGCGCGTCACCTCGATCTCGCCATAGCTCTCCATTACGGCGATGAATTCGTCCAGCTTCTCGCTGTCGCCCGTCGCTTCCAGGGCGAAGCCTTCCACCGACGAATCCACCACACGCGCGCCGAAAATCTCGGCCTCTTTCAATATCGCAGTCCGGTTCTCCATCGCGGCGCGCACTCGCAACAGCACCAGTTCGCGCACCACCGCCGAAGCTTCCGTCAGATCCGTCGCCTGCAAGACATTGATCAGCCGGTTCATCTGCTTCATCACGTGCGGCCGCAGCCGCGTCTCAACGTCCACCACAATCGTCATGCGCGACAGCGTCGGATCCAGCGTCCGCGCCACCGTCAGCGACTCGATGTTGTACCCGCGCTGGCTCAGCAGCCCCGTCACGCGCATCAGCGCGCCCGGCTTGTTCTCCAGAAGTAGGGAAATGGTCACTAGCATCTTTTTGAATCTCCTTCGCGCCTCGTCTCCTTACTTCGGCACTTCCACGGGCTGCGGCTGCGACAGCACCATCTCGTTGATCGCGCCGCCCGCCGGAACCATCGGGTACACGTTCTCGTACTGCGAAACACGCACGTCCATCAGATACGGACCCGGCTCGTCCATCGCTTCCTTCAGGGCCGCCTGCAACTCCGCCGGCGTGTGCACGATCTTCGACTTGATGCCGTAGGCCGCGCCCAGCAGTTCGATGTTCGGGAACGCACTGAGTTCCACCGCCGACATGCGGTTGTTGTAGAACAGCTCCTGCCATTGCCGCACCATGCCCAGGTAACCGTTGTTCATCACGATCACCTTGACGTTCAGGCCGTAGTTCACCAGCGTCGCCAGCTCCGGCAGCGCCATCTGGAATCCGCCGTCGCCGCAAATCGAAAACACCGTCTTGTCCGGCCGCGCCATCTGCGCGCCCACCGCTGACGGCAACCCGAAGCCCATCGACCCCAGGCCGCCCGAGTTCACCCACAGCCGCGGTTCGTCAAACTTGATGAACTGCGCCGCCCACATCTGGTGCTGGCCCACATCTGACGTCACAATCGCCTTGCCGCCCGAGATCTTGTCGATCTCATACATCAGATGCTGCGGCTTGATCTCGGTCGCCGAGAACACCGGCTCCAACGGATGCTCTGACTTCCATTCGCGGATCTGCTTCCACCACGCCTTGCGGTCTTCGGAGTTTGTCGCCTTCATCGAAGGCTCCAGCTCCTTCAGGTTCTTGTTCAGCTTGCTAAGGACCTTCTTCACGTCGCCGACAATCGGCAGGTCCGCCACGCGGTTCTTGCCGATCTCCGCCGGATCGATGTCCACGTGGATCACCTTCGCGTGCGGAGCGAACGCCGCCAGCCGTCCCGTCACGCGGTCGTCGAACCGGACGCCGAGCGCGATCAGCAGGTCGCACTCATACATGCCCATGTTCGCCGCGTAGGAGCCATGCATGCCCGGCATTGAGATGAAGTTCGGGTGCGTCGAGGGCAGCCCGCCGAGGCCCATCAGCGTGCAGACCGCCGGAGTGTCCAGCGTCTCGACGAGTTCCTTCAACTCCGGAGCCGCGCCCGCCGCGACGATGCCGCCGCCCGCATAGACGTAGGGCCGCTTGGCCTCCCACATCATTTGCGCCGCGCGCCGGATCTGCCCAGCGTGGCCTTCCGTCACCAACTTGTAGCCCGGGAGGTGAATTTCGTGAACCGGCACGTAGTGCGCCTGGCCCATCAGCACGTCCTTGGTGATGTCCACCAGCACCGGACCCGGACGCCCCGTCGTGGCGATGTAGAACGCCTCGTGGACCGTCTGCGCCAGTTCCTTGATGTCCTTTACAAGGAAGTTGTGCTTCGTGCACGGCCGGGTGATCCCGAACGTGTCCGCTTCCTGGAACGCGTCGCTGCCGATCAGCTTCGATGTCACCTGGCCGGTGATCGCCACCACCGGGATCGAGTCCATCATCGCGTCCACCAGGCCCGTCGTCAGGTTGGTCGCTCCCGGCCCCGACGTCGCGCAGCACACGCCCGCCTTGCCCGTGACCCTCGCGTAGCCCGAGGCCGCGAACGACGCGTTTTCCTCGTGGCGTACCAGGACGTGCCGGATCGGGTGGTCGTACAGGACGTCATACAAGGGCAGCGTCACGCCGCCCGGATAGCCGAAGATGCAGTCAACGTCTTCGCGGACCAGGCACTCCAGCAGAATGCGCGCGCCGCTCATAAGGTTGGACATCGGTCAGGATTCCTCCCGGTATTTCTCTAAATAGTCCGTGATTAAAAGGAAAGGCCACCCTCGGGACTTGTCGTCCGCCAGGTGGCCTTTCGATTTTTGCGGTCGAGTTGGCCCACTCAGGCGGATCCGGGTACGGTAATCCCGATCTGAATCAGGCCTACTACGACTGGAATAACAGTGGAGAGCCGCCGCGAGCCGGTTGGCCTGTGCTGAGCGAACATCTCCATGTGTTCCAGGATAGGGTACAAGCAACGGAAATGCAAGACGCGGAGTCGATAAATAATCGTTATGCCCCTATTGCCTGGGGTGCCAAGCCATCCTCAGTTGGACGAAGGAGTGGCGGGCGGCGGCTGGTGGAGGGACTCAAGCGAGGTCTCTCGTTTGCCCAGCTCTCCCGCATCTACAACAAAACAAATAGGTTGATGTTGTGAGAGCTGGCCCTGACGAAGGCCTGCCGGGCTTTTGCGTAAACGAACTCGACCCCCAGACCGCCATGCGGTCTTCTCGGTTAGGAGGTTGGCTGAAGGACAGTTTCCCCTCCAGAAGTTCCCATGAAGGTAGAGTTCGCCGTCGTCCTCGAAACCATGGACCGGCTGCTTCTGGCGATGGCGAAGGGCTTGCTCGACGACGCCGGGCTGGACTACTTCGTCTCCGGCGACGAAATTGCCTTGCGGCCTGGGGTGAGCGATCGTCTCATCCACCGCACCTGCCGGGTCGTGGTCACCGCGCCGGTTTGACGCTGAGGTTGGCGAAATGGCCGCCGGAGCCTTCCCCGACCCAGAGGCCGATGGGGCCGGCGGTGCGACTGCTGAGCTCCTCGACAACCAGGGAAGGCGTGGAGGAGCCGTTCACGTAGACGGTGACTTTGGGGCGCTCAACGACGATGCGGACGTGGAACCATTCGTCGCCGTCGGTTTCGGGAACAACCGCTTGTTCGTATTTGCTGGGGTACTCCGCACGCAGTTTGTTCCAGGGCCAAGCCGGATGGGAGACGTATTGCACCGCCCGCGTGCGTCGCGCCTGGTCTTCAGGCCGGAAATTGAACGGCCGGAAGTAGATGGCGTCGTGGGTCTGGGCATCCTGAACGCGGAAGGCGATGCCGAGGAAACTGCCCTGGATGGGCTGGCTGCGGCCAAGCAAGTCGGCTTCGAGGACCCCATCAGTGAACTCGAAACCTTCGAGCCACACAATCCCCATGCCTGGCCTCTCGCTGAGCTTCAGGGCTTGCTTGCCCTTGACCTCGACGACGGATGCCGTGCGGCCGGTGATCTTCCAGCGCGGGTCCTTGCCAACGGTCAGCACATCAGGGACGGCGGTCGCGGCCCAGATGTACTCATTTGGGGATATTCACGGCAAAATCCCGGCGCTAGGATGTTCGTGGGCGAGCCCCGCGCGTTCAGAAGGAGGGAATTGAGCCACTCGTGTCCAAATTAGCGGCGGCTGGGGGTAGGTGAAGCTCCGGCTAGGATGGAGGAAGTTCTTGCAGGAACACATCCTCAATCCGAGCAAAG
>JBOZRR010000007.1:0-39394 GCA_050789245.1 Bryobacteraceae bacterium
CGCGCTCCCGCGCGGCCTTGACGGAACGAAAGGAGATCCTCAGCCCCAAAGCCAAACAACACACTCGTCCGCCACTTTCTCCTTGACTCCGAATGCCTGTCTCATGGAAGACATCAGTTCCTGGTCAGTGGCGGGACGCTGCACGATGATGGATTTCTTGCCACGCTGGACCCAGATATCATCCCGCTTCTGGACGATGATGCCCTTTTTGCCGCGCTGAACCCAGATGTCGTCCTGCCGCTGCACGATGATGCTTTTCTCATCGTCGGCGACCGCCCAAGGACCTGGCGGGTAGAGGGCAACGCATGCAGTACCGTCGGCTGCGTACAGCATGGGTTCGGCGGCAGCGGCGAACTGCGCGAAGAAGGCGAAGAGTACGAAGAGGGCGCCCATCCAAGTGGCGCGCTCGATCAGGTTGAGAGACTTGGTCATCATTTTCGGTTTCCTCCGACGTGTGTGATCTGTGTGCCTGCCGTTCTTGTTGGCGGCTCAATTGGGAGTGCGCGAATTCCACAAGAAAGCACTCATCGTCGATTCGGAAAATGAGCCGCGAGGCGGCCTGGTTGCACGCCAAGCGCTGAAGCCGTATGCTGGCCCCACGGCCATGGAACGACGTGATTTCCTTTCCACAGCGTCCGCGCTAGGGTTAGCGCAAAGTGCAGCGGCTGCGGCGGCCGTCGCGGGTCCGCTGGACCTGAAGGTGTTGCTTGCCATCAAGCGTTTCGACACGCCGACGGTGGCGAATGCGATTGAGACATTCAATTTCCGGCCTCGCAACGAAGGGTTCATGCGACCAGAGATCCGGTCGATTTTCCCTGACTTGGGAACCATGGTCGGCTATGCGGTGACAGGTAAGATCCGCGCCGACAAGGCCCCGCCGCAAGATTCGAATTATGTGAAGCGCACGGACTGGTGGGACTTTATCGCGTCTGTCCCGCAGCCTCGCGTGATTGTGTTGGAGGATCTCGACGATCCGCCAGGCGTGGGATCGTTTTGGGGTGAGGTGAACGGGAGCATCCACAGAGCGCTGGGTTGCGTGGCCGCAGTGACGAACGGATGCGTGCGCGATCTGAAGGAAGTTCGCGAGATGGGCTTTCAGTTCTACGCGCAGCATGTGGCGGTGTCGCACGCCTACGTTCACATGGTGGAGTTCGGCAAACCGGTGAAGGTGGGTGGGCTGACGGTGAAACCCGGAGACCTGCTTCACGGGGACCTGCACGGCGTGCACAATGTGCCATTGGAACTGGCGCCGAAGATTCCGGACGCGGTGGCGAAGATCGTCGAGCAGGAGCGGCGCACAATCGATTACTGCCACTCACCGGAGTTCACCCTGGAGGGGCTGAAGAAGCTGGTGTCGGGCTAGAGCATGCATTCTCGCCGGTCATTCGTGTCGGGCGTGCTGGGGAGTGCTCTGGGCTCATCGGCGGCAACGGATCCGGCCGGCATGACGGCGGCCGAAGCGGCCGCACTGATCCGGCAGAGGAAGCTGACACCGCTCGAATTGACAGATGCGTGCCTTAAACGAATCGAGAACGGCAACCCTCGGCTAAACGCATTCATTACGGTGCTCGGCGAGGAGGCTCGCAGAGCCGCCCGGGAGTTGAAGCCAGCGGCAGCAAAGACACAGCCTCTCCACGGCATTCCGCTGGCCCTGAAGGACCTGTACGACACGGCGGGAATCCGCACGACGGCCGCTTCAGCCCAGTGGATGGACCGGGTGCCGTCGACAGACGCCACCGTGGTTAGGCGGTTGCGCGACGCAGGCGCGGTGCTCCTTGGCAAGGCGAACATGGACGAGTTCGCGTACAACTTCACATCAGAGACCAGCGCGTTCGGCGTATGCCGCAATCCTTGGAATCCTGAGTGTTCGCCCGGCGGCAGCTCCGGGGGTTCGGCGGTCGCGGTGGCCACGGGCATGAGCCCGATTGCGCTGGGCTCGGACACAGGGGGATCGATTCGCCTGCCTGCGGCAATGTGCGGAATCACGGGATTCAAGCCGACGTACGGGATCGTGCCGGCGGATGGTGTGGCGCCGCTGGCGTGGTCGTTGGATCATGTGGGGCCGATGACTCGAACGGCAGAGGATGCGGTGCTGGTCTTTGAAGTCTTGTCAGGACGGAAGGTTGTGGTCCGGCCTGTCAAAGCACTGCGGATGGGCATTGTGCGAAGGCCGTATTGGGAAGGGATTGACGCCGAAACAGTGAAGGTGATGGAAGTAGCGATCGGCACATTGAGGCGGCTTGTGCGGGAGGTTCGAGACGTGGAGGTCCGGCCGCTTCCAAGCGCAGCGGGATCTCCGTTGCCGATGACGTACAGCACGGTGATCTTCGCTGAGGCCTACGCGTTTCACCGAACGATGGTGGAGAAATCGCCGGGGAAGTACAATCTAGCGACGCGGGCCACGATCGAATTGGGGAAAGGCGTCTCGGCAGCCGAGTACATCGACGCGCGGCGAATGATGGAGGGGTTGCGAGCGTCGGCCCAGCTGACGCTGTTCCGGGATGCCGATCTGTTGATGACACCTGCAGCGCCTGGACCGGCCTTTCGTTTGGGTTCAAAGCCGGATCTTGTCTGGCTAAGGAATACGGCTCCGTGGAACCTCTACGGGTTGCCGGCGATCTCGATTCCATGCGGGTTCAGCGAGAGCGGATTGCCGCTCGGACTGCAAATCATAGGGCCACCGAACGCGGACGACACGGTGCTTTCATTGGCGATGGCATACCAGCGGGAGACCGACTTTCATCGACGGAGGCCAAGCGTATGATGGGCGCATGGCGTTCCAACTTATCCTTCGCGGATTACGGGAGGATGCGCTCATCCCCAGACGGTTCACTTGCGATGGGGAGAACATCTCGCCCACCATGGAATGGATCGGCGAACCAGACGGCACAAAGAGTTTTTCGCTGATAGTCGATGATCCGGACGCGCCGGTCGGGACGTGGAACCACTGGCTGCTTTGGGATCTGCCAGGCGCGCTGCACTCGTTGGAGGAGAAGTTCCAACCGGGGAAACTGGGCCACAGCGGCCTGAACGACTTCGGGCAGTTGGGCTACGGCGGCCCATGTCCGCCGCGTGGTCACGGCCCGCATCGCTACTTTTTCAAACTGTTCGCGCTGCAGCGCGAGAGTCTTGGACTGCAGACGGGTGCGAAGCGTGCTGAAGTAGACCGGGCGATGAAGGGCCAGGTGTTGGGCGAGGCACAGTTCATGGGGCGGTACGAACGGAAGTAGCCGGGTCCATTTCCGGAAGTGCTGGGAAAGCGGAGGTCGTCCATTGAAGCTGTTTCTGTGCGGCGATGTCATGACGGGGCGCGGCATCGATCAGATAATGGGCAGCCCGTCGATGCCGCGCATCCACGAGGATTACGTGAAATCGGCGATCGACTACGTCGCGATGGCGGAGTTGCGACACGGCCGCATTCCGAGGCCGGCGGGACCGGCATACATCTGGGGCGACGCGTTGGGGGAGATGGCGCGCGCGAAGCCCGATGCGCGGATCATCAACCTGGAGACGAGCATCACAACCAGCGAGGATGCTGAACCCAAGGGCATCAACTACCGGATGCATCCGGCGAACATCTCTTGCCTTGCGGCTGCGAAAATCGACTGCTGCTGCCTGGCGAACAATCATGTTCTGGATTGGGGCAGAAGAGGGCTAGACGATACGCTGTGCACGCTGCGGCGAACCGGGATCAGGACAGCCGGAGCGGGAGCCACTGCCAGGGAATCTGAGTCCCCTGCCATTGTGGAGACGAGCGAAGGCAGCAGGGTGCTGGTGTTCGGGATCGGAGGGCCGGACTGCGGGATCCCGCCGGATTGGGCCGCGACTGAGCGAAGATCCGGGGTTGATTTCTTCTCCGATTACTCGCCCAGCAGCACTCGCGCCGTCGCGAAGCGCATTTCGCGGATGAAGCAGCCGGGTGATGTCATTATGGTCTCCATCCACTGGGGCTGGAATTGGGGTTACTCCATTCCGCGCATGCATCGTGAGTTCGCTCATGTCCTGATCGACGAAGGTCAGGTAGACGTGATCCATGGGCACTCATCGCACCACCCGAAGGGCATTGAGGTGTATCGAAACAGGTTGGTCCTGTACGGCTGCGGCGATTTCATCAACGACTACGAGGGGATCGGCGGATTCGAGCAGTTTCGCAGCGAGCTTACCCTGATGTATTGCCCCACATTGGACGCACGTAGCGGCGAGCTGATGAAGTTGGAGATGAGCGTGTTCGAGATGCGGCGCTTCCAGCTCATCCATGCCGGACGAGAAGGCGCGATGTGGCTTCTGGAGATGTTGAACCGGCAGGGAATGAAGCTTGGAACGCACTTTACGCTGGATCCGGGTGGCGGTCTGTCGCTCACGTGAGACGTCAAAAGAGACGCCAAAGTGACTCTCTCGGCTTGGCAAACTTGAACTTCCGGTACCACGTGCAAAGGGGATAGAGGAGCACGAGCACCGTGGCCCAGACACCGTACGCTCCTTCCAATGAAGCGGCCTCACGGAAGAAGGCGAAGCCGAGCGCCGCCAATACGTACAAATGGGCGATGAAGAAGAACAGTGGAGTCTGGCCAAAGACAATGAGCGGAGAGCGATCGGCTTTCACCCGTTCCGGCAGGCGGATCAGCAATGCAAGCAGCAGCAGCGCGAGGCCGAGCGACATGGTCCAGAAGACCAGCGAGGGCGGGTACTTCACGTTGTTCAGAAATTCGATCCAACTGTTGTCGCGGGGAAGACGGATGTTGCCCCAACCTCCAGCCGCGCGCAGAACGGCTCCGACGACCAGCAGGAGCGATCCGAGGATCCAGACTCGACTGTCAGCCCGATCCGGGTTCGAGCGCCACCAATACCCGAAGTACATGCCGGCGGCGGCGCCTGCCAGCCACGGGATGACGGGGTAGATGGCGAGGATGTGCTGCGAGAGCCCGGGAGTGAGTAACATGGTCTCCCACCACGGGCCGGGCTGCCCGGAAGCGGGCAGGAACGAGTTGGTCGCGACGACGCAGAGGGCTGACACGACGAGCCATGACCAGGGACGGAGGCGCAACAGAAACCCGCAAACAATCATGACCAAGCCCAAGCCGGTTAGCACGATGAAAGCCCAGTAAAGGCTGCTGCCGTCGATGGGCGGCGGCGCTGTGAACTTGCTCAGGCTGACCTTTGCCGGCGGCAGAAGGCTCTGGAGGAATGGGATGGGGCCCTCAAGAAGCTGGGCGACCACGAACACGGCGATTCCTCGAAGGACGGTACGCCGCACAGACCCTCCCCAGTAAATGCCGGCGCCCATCAGGAAGAAGAAGCCGGGTGCGCAGACATGAGTGATCCATCTGGTGAGGAACGGGAAGGCGCTGTCGTATGCGCTCATGGCGCCCGCCCAAAACTCGCTGCTGTGCTGGCGGGCGATGAGGGCGCTGGCATGGTCCAGCGCCATGATGATCATGATGAGGCCACGCAGGGCATCGATGGAGTGGTAGCGCTGAGCCGCGATTGCATCCCCCATTGCCGCGAGTTTAGCACTAGGTGCATAGTTCACCCGCTGAGTCCGACTGTGGTACCGGTTGCCGATCAGATACGATGACGCCAAGGTGAGAGTTCCATGGTTGGCATTTCTGGCACTGAGTGTAATTCCGAGTTCGCTTCCGGCTCAGCAAGAGGAGGTCCGCCATGTGCAAGCTCTCCGACTTGACGAGGCGATTCGAATCGACGGGAGCTTGAATGACCCAGCCTGGCAAGTTGCCGAGCCCATCGGGGATCTTGTCCAGCGAGAGCCGCGTCCCGGACAGACGCCGAGCGAGCGCACGGAAGTTCGATTGGCTTACGATTCGGATGCGCTGTATATCGGGGTCCGCTGCTTTGATTCCCAGCCAGGCCGCCTGCGCTCGACCCAGATGCGGAGAGACGCAAGCCTGCTAGACGATGACAACATCCAGATCCTTCTCGACACCTTTCACGACCGCCGAAACGCTTACTATTTCGCGACGAACCCAGCCGGTGTCTTTGTCGACGGGACCATCTCCGACAATAATGCGGCCAATCTGAACTGGGATGGGATGTGGATGGTCAAGACGAGGGTGCAGCCGGATGGTTGGACGGCTGAGTTCCGGATTCCATTCAAGACAGTCGCTTTCGACCCGAACACCAGAAGTTGGGGGCTGAATGTGAGCCGGCGCATTGCGCGCCTGCGCGAGGAATCCCGGTGGATGTCAGCCAATCTCGACAGTGAATTCTACCTGGTCGCTCGTGCCGGCGACGTGGAGGGGTTGGAGGGGCTGGAACAGGGAATCGGCCTGGACGTAAAGCCTTACGGTCTGGCAGGGTACAGCCGGGACTTGCAGAGACAACCAGTCAATGACCTCGAAGGAGATGCGGGCGTGGACGTGTTCTACCGCATCACGGCCAACCTGGTTTCGAGCACGTCGATCAACACCGATTTTGCGGAAACGGAAGTAGATACGCGACAAATCAACCTGACGCGCTTCCCTGTTCTGTTTCCGGAGCGCCGGACGTTCTTCCTGGAAGACTCCGGGATCTTCGAGTTTGCCGCAGGCCCCGGCACGAAGGACTTTACGCCGTTCTTCTCGCGGCGGATTGGCTTGGTGGATGGCCAGGAAGTTTCGATTCTGTTCGGACAGAAGATTACGGGCAGGGTCGGGCGATGGGACTTGGGCATCATGGACGTTCAGACGCGGGACTCGGCGATCGCGCCGGCACGGAACTTCTTCGTGGGCCGGGCGAAGGCGAATTTCTGGTCGCAGTCCTTCCTCGGCGCCCTGGTGACGCGGGGCGAGCCAACCGGCAAGACAACCAACTCGCAGGTCGGCGTCGATCTCAAAATTGCCACAGCAAACATCTTCGGCTCGGGCAAGAACTTTCGCTCGCTGCTCTACGGATCGAAGACCAATACCCCTGGCAAGCAGGGGGACGACATGTTCTGGGGTGGAGAGATTGTCTATCCGAACGACTTGCTCTACCTGTGGTACCGGTGGCGCTACGTCGGGCAGAACTACAACCCCGCGCTGGGTTTCATGAGGCGCATTGGCGTGAAGGAGTCAGCCTTCGGCAGCAACTACCGTCCCCGGCCGAAGTTCTGGAACATGCGCCAGGTGAGCTTCAAGCTCTACTACATCGACTATTTCAATCTGCATGAGCAGCAGATCGAGACACGGCGCTGGACGTCTACTCCGCTGGAGATTGAGTTCAACAGCGGTGAGCACGTTGCCTACAACTGGACTCCGACATTCGAACGGCTGTTCTCCCCTTTCCAGATTCACAAAGGAACCACGATCGCTCCAGGTGCGTATTGGTTCTACCGCAACACTCTGACGTTCGAGACGGCACAAAAGCGGCCGTTCTCGTTCCTGTTGCGGGCCGAGACCGGATCGTTCTATTCGGGCACGAGCCACGAGTTCTCTCCTCAGGTGGTTTGGCGAAAGGACCGCCATCTGACGACGTCGTTTGAGTTGCAGCAGTATTGGGTGAACCTGAAAGAGGGCTCGTTCCGGACGCGTCTGGCGCTGTACCGGCTGGACTACGCATTCAGCCCGCGACTCAGCCTAAGCAACTTCGTGCAGTACGATACGGATACGAAGAACCTGGGATTACAGAGCCGGCTGCGCTACATGATCAATCCGGGCAACGAATTGTTCTTTGTGATCAATCACGCGTGGCAGTACGTCACTCTGGATCGGACCGAACGGCTAGAGGCCATCATGACGAACGCACGCGTGAAGCTGAACTACACGTTCCGGTTCTGACCGCGAGTGTGCTTGAAGGGATGGGTTCGCGGCCTTCCACCCGCCGGTATAATTCGCTTCAGCTCGATCACGCGCTCAGGAGGCACTGGACCGATGGATCGGAGAACGTTCATTCTCGCGGGCGGGAGCATGGCAGCCGTGCAAAGCGCACCATCAGACCAGGTGACGCTGGGCGTGATCGGCGCGGGTGGCCGCGGCACGTTTGTCATGACCGTCTTTCAGAAAGACGCCAGGCTGAAAGTCGGCGGCGTCTGCGACGTGTACGAACCCAACCTGGAGCGGGGCCTTTCCACCGCCAAGAAGGGTGGCAGCACACCGAAGGCGTATCGCGACTACCGGCTGCTTCTCGAAGATAAGAGTATCGACGCCGTTCTGATCGCCACTCCGGAGCACTGGCATGCGCAGATGGTGTTGGATGCGATCGCGGCCGGCAAGGATGTCTATGTCGAGAAGCCGCTGTGCCGCACTCCGGAGGAAGGGGTGGCGCTTGTGGAGGCAGAGAAGCGGACGAAGCAGATCGTTCAGGTTGGGATGCAGAGGCGGAGTTATGACCTCTACCTGGAGGGCCGCAAGATCGTGGCGGCCGGGACATTGGGAAATGTGCGGATGGTTCGTTCCTGGTGGCTCAACAATTACCTTGGGGGGCGCCCGGTGGAAAAGCTGGAAGGGGTACTCGATTGGGAACAGTGGCAAGGGCCGGTGACGAAGCGTGTCCCACCAAGCCCCGAGATCTTCCGCAACTGGCGCAACTATTCCGCCTACGCGGGCGGCATCGTCGCGGATCAGGGTGCGCACGTCTACGACGGAATCCATCTGCTGATGAATGCAAGCTACCCTCTCGCGGTAACGGCCGCGGCTGGGAAACCCCATCGCGAGGGCTTCGATACGCCCGAATCCGTGGTCGTCACGGCGGAGTACCCAGAGGACTTTGTCGGCGTTTTCACGGTCAATTACGCGGCGATGCGGTACCAGAGCCGGAACGACCAGATGAACCATCTCGACGGTGACAAGGCCCGGATGGACATTGGGCGCGAGGAGTGCAGAGTATTCATGCAGGGCACTGAAGAGACCCCGGCCATCCAGAAACGCTCCGCCAGGGGGTTCGCCTGGGCTACGGATCTGCACGTCCAGAACTTCCTGGAGTGCGTGCGCACGCGCAATCGGCCCACGGCCCCAATGGTGTTGGGGTTCCAAGCAGCGCTCGTTGTTCAGATGGCCAACATCTCGCTGAAGTCCGGCCGCCGGGCGCGTTGGAACAGTCAGACCCGGAAAGTGGAACTGTAGCGGCCAACGCGTCCGAGGAACGCCGGCCACGGGGCCTCGCTATACTGGCGAAACCACGGACAAAGACATGCTGCGCCGACATTTCCTCGCCACGTTGCCGTTTGCTGCCTCCAGCCGCGCGGCTGAGCCGCCGCCGAACATCGTCTACGTCCTGGCCGACGATATGGGCTGGGGCGACCCGAGATGTTACAACGCTCAGAGCAAGATTCCAACGCCAAACATCGACAGGTTGAGCGGACAAGGCGTTCGTTTCACGAACATGCACTCGCCGTCGTCGGTGTGCACGCCGACGCGGTACGGCGTGCTGACCGGCCGCTATTGCTGGCGATCGCAGCTGAAGCGAGGCGTACTGAACGGATACTCGCCGAGCCTGATCGAACCTGGGCGTATGACGGTGGCATCGATGCTCAAGGCGCGCGGATACGCGACCGCGGGCATCGGCAAGTGGCACTTGGGGTTGGGTGACCAGTCAAAGACCGATTACTCTCGGCCGTTGCACCCGAACCCGACCGATTTCGGGTTTGACTCGTATTTTGGAATTCCTGCGTCGCTCGACATGCCGCCCTATGTGTGGGTGCGCAACGATCGCGCCATCGAGGCGCCCACGGCCGAAACGCCAGGCGACGTTGGACTGGGAGGTTCGCGTGGGCGCTTCTATCGAGGCGGCGCAATCGCACCGTCGTTCGAGATTGACGGTGTTCTACCGACCATCACTTCGAAGGCAACGGAGTTTCTGCGGGCGCAGAAATCCTCAAAGCCCTTCTTCCTTTACTTGCCTTTGACAGCGCCGCATACGCCCTGGGCGCCGGTGAAGGCGTTCCAGCAGCGCACGAAGGTGCTTTCCTATGGGGATTTCGTGGCACAGGTGGATGACTCCATGGGTCAGGTCCTGAAGGCGCTCGACGAGGCGAAGCTTGCGCGGAACACGCTCGTGATCTTCACCAGCGACAACGGCGGCTACTGGAAGCAGGAGGACATCGAATCGACGGGTCACCGCTCCAACGGGCACTGGCGCGGCATGAAGGCCGATATCTACGAAGGCGGCCACCGTGTCCCATTCATCGCCCGCTGGCCGGGGCGCATCCGGCCGGCCCTTGTCTCCGATCAACTCGGATGTCTGACGGACCTATGCGCCACGGCGGCGGAACTCTCCGGCGCGACGCTTCCGCGCGATGCCGCGGAGGACAGCTTCTCGCTCGTGCCGGCGATGACTGGGGCGACGCCAGTCACACCGTTGCGCCAGGCGGTGGTCCATCACTCATCTCAAGGATTGTTTGCGATCCGCAAGGGAGAGTGGAAGCTGGCACTGGGGCGAGGGTCCGGCGGGTTCACGCAACCGGTCTCCGTCACGCCTCAACCCGGTGAACCGCCGGGTGAGCTCTACAACCTTGCGTCGGACCCGGGCGAAGCCCGCAATTTGTGGGCAGAGAGGCAGGATGTCGTGAAGAGTCTGATGGACCTGTTGACGAAATATCAGGACGACGGGCGCAGCCGGCCCTGACTCTCCATGCTGAACGAGAATCCGCCAGCGCGATTTGCCCCACGCTGGCGGATGAACCAAACAAACGCGGTGATGATCGGGCTTTAGACTTTGGCTGGAACGATGTAGGGCGCCCGGTAGTTGCGGGTGAGCATCCGGTTCGCCTCAGGGTCGTTCTTGATGGTCCAGGTCTTCTCATCCCAATGCAGAGTCCGGCCTACTCGGTAGGAGATGTTGGCCAGGTGCATCAGGACGCAGGACAGTGCGCCTTCTTCGATTTCAGCCGTAAGGTCCTCGCGCTTGCGGGTGCGCACAGCATTGATGAAATTCTCGAAGTGATTATCACGTGATGTGCGTGCCGGGCCCGGCTTCTGCTCGCGGCCCATGTAGCTGTAGTACTTGTTGTAACCGTCGATGACGAGATAGCCGTCTGCGCCGTAGAACGTGTTTCCGATGGTGTTGCCGGCGCGGTCGCCGCCGATGCCGGCTTCGTGATTACTGTACCAGTGGCGGACTTCGAACGTCATCATCTTCGTCTTGCCGCCGACGTTGAACTCGTAAGAGGCGCTGATGGTATTGGGCGTTTCCTGGTCATCGTCGAACATGAATTTGCCGCCAACCGCCGTGACCTTGGTCGGGTGCGTGACACCCAGGCCCCAACGGGCAATATCCACTTCGTGAATGCCCTGGTTTCCAAGGTCACCGTTGCCGGTATCCCAGAACCAATGCCAGTTGTAATGGAAGCGATTCTTCGTGTACGGCCGCAGCGGCGCCGGGCCGGTCCACATGTCGTAGTCCACACCGGGGGGAACCGGTTCAACCGGGGTCTTGCCGATGGTGTTGCGGGCCTTGAAGCAGAGGCCGCGGGCCATGTAAATTTCGCCGAACTCACCGCCCTTCATCTTCTGCACGGCTTCCTGGAGTGCCTCAGACGAGCGGCTTTGGCTGCCCATCTGAACGATGCGGTTGTACTTCCGCGTGGCCGCGACAATCTGGCGAGATTCGAAGACGTTGTGTGTGGCAGGCTTCTCGACGTATACGTCTTTGCCTGCCTGGACGGCCCAGATGGTTTGCAGCGCATGCCAGTGATTCGGGCTGGCGATGGACACCGCATCGATGTCTTTGTTCTCGAGGACCTTGCGAATGTCGCGGAAGGTCGGTACGGGTTTGAGCCCTCTTTTCTGAAGGCTGCCGATGTAGCGCTCAGAGTGCGAATCGTCCACATCAACGAGGCCCGCCAACTGCACATTCGGCAGGCTTGTCCAGGCATTCATGTGGCTGCTTCCTCGACCGCCGCAACCGACCACGGCGACGCGCACGGTGTCATTCGGGCTGGCAAGCCCACGGACTGATTGAGCCAGGGTGGCCGCCGAACTCATAAAAAAGTAGCGTCGATTCATGGTTCTCCTTCGCGCGGCAGTAGCAGCCGCGGCTGTCGGGAATTATATCGCCCACACTGCGGCACGGTGCAACATGGTCTTGACGCTACTCGCGATGCTCGGCTGACACCCGGCGATATTCGATCTTCCGCAACCCCGCCTTCGTCGCGTATGATGCGAAACCCAATGGCACCGACAATTCGCTCTCTCCCAGCATCAGCCCGACCTGGCGGCCGCGGATGTCGGTGTCGATCACAAGAGCATCGTCGATCCACGCTTGTATGCGTTGTTCCGTGACCTGGAGGCGGAATGCATACCAGCGGCCTCTTGCGAAATCACGGTTGGTGGAGGTGTCATTTTCCGAAGCGTCGTCGCCCTCTAGGGTCGATAGGCCAACCACGGTTCCGTCCCAGCCTCCATTGATCCAGGAGCAGTGCGAATCGCCTACCGGAAACGTGATGCCCGCGAAGAAGTCGTTCCCGTCCAGCCGTGCCGCCTCGAACCGGATCTCGTAGTTCGAGCGTGGGAACTCGCCGGTCCATGAGATGCCTGTCATGCGGCCTCGGCCGAGCACGATGGTAGCGTCTTCCAGATGGACTTCGCCCTTCCTGAAGAAGGGGGTCTCCTTCCAGCCGTTCAGGCTCTTACCATCGAACAACGGGACCCAATTGACGGGCGAGGCGAGTGGTTGGCCCGCCGTTCGGCCGGAGAGTCCCAGAAGCAAAAGGACGCAGGCGGTACTCAGTGAGCGCCGTCCTTTCATCAGGAGTAGAACTCCTTCCGGTGGCGCTCTGCATACTGCTGGAGCCTGGCCGCAATCTCGGGGTACTTCTCGAGGACGTTGGCGGTTTCGAACGGATCGCTCTCCATGTCAAACAGGCTGAGCGGGATTGTTTCCTGGCGGTACTTGCCGGCAGCCCCGTCATTGCCGGCCTGAACCAGGACGCGGTAGCCGTGCGGCAGGTGGAGTTTCCACTTGCCGTCGCCGCTGAGCACTCCTTCGAAGTTCGAACCTGTCGAGAAGGGGTAGTACTCATGTGGGTTTGTCGCGTCGGGGCTACCTGAAACGAAGTCCCACAGGTTCTGGCCGTCGATCGGGTTTCGGGGCAGACCGGCTCCGGCCAGCGCCGCAAATGTGGGCAGGACATCAACGGTGCACCAAGCCTTGCTCGATACAGTTCCCGGCTTGATCCGTCCGGGGAACTTGACGATGCACGGGCTTCGAGTCCCTCCGTCGAAGCCCGTGCCCTTGGCTTCACGGAACGGTGTGCGTCCCGCGTGGTTGCCGTAGGATGTCCATGGGCCATTGTCGGAGGTGAACATAACCAGGGTGTTGTTCTCGACGTCAGCCTGCTTGAGCGCCTTGTTGATCTCGCCGACCGACCAGTCGAGTTCCATCATCACGTCGGCATAGAGCCCCTTGCCGGATTTCCCGCGAAAGCGTTTGCTGCAGAACAGCGGCACGTGCGGCATGGAATGGGGGACGTAGAGGAGGAAAGGATCCTTCCTATTGCTGCGAATGAAGTCGACGGCTCGGTCCGTGTACCAGGAAGTGAGGTGCTGCTGATGATCGGGGGTGACACGTTCGATGGAGACCTTCCCGTTGTTCCAATACTGCAGCGGGTATTTACTGTAGGCTTGGGGGTTCTCGGGATGGTGCTCCCACATGTCGTTGGAGTACATAAGTCCGCAGGACTCATCGAATCCGCGAGCCGGGGGGCGGGTGTCCTCCTGATCGCCGATGTGCCACTTCCCGAAGACAGCCGTACGGTACCCCGCCGTTTGGAGAACGTTGCCGAGGGTCGCGAAGGAGGGATCAAGCCCACGGGCTCGAGGCCCGTGGGCGCCGAAGACCTTAGTTCTGCCGGGATAGCAGCCGCTCATCAGGGCGGATCGCGACGCGGAGCAAACCGCTTGGGGGACATAGAAGTTGGTGAATCGGCAACCCTGACCGGCGAGCCGCGCGACATTCGGGGTAGCGTAGTCGGGCTTGGCAAATGGGTGGAAATCGGCGTAGCCGGCGTCGTCGAGAAAAATGATGACGAAGTTGGGGCGCTCGCTTGTCTCGGCTGCCGGACTACGCCCGGCCGTGCTAAGGAGAGCGGATCCCAAGAATCCGCGGCGTGTCAGGTGCACGAATTTGCTCCTATCGGGAGTTCTGTGCCGGCGTCCGGAATCGGATTCAGCGGGCCCATTCCTTTCCGAGATGATGTCAAATCTGGAGGTGAACTGGCGAGTTCCCCCCAGGTTCGGGGACCGTTGGATTGGCTGATCCGCGGTTTGCAGAAAAAAGATAGGTCCATATCAGGTATTCCCGTTGCGTCCGGGATTCCGTCTCTTTACCATAGTTTCACTGGCGCGGTCCCGCGAGGGGCTACGACCGCTTAGGAGAAGAGGAGAGAACTGAATGTCGCAAAAAGCTGCAGGTGAGTTCTTGGACCGTATCGACAAAGATAGGGCAGTCAAGGCAGCGGTCCGTGAGGCCGTCAAAGGCGTCGTTGAAGTTGGGAAGAAGCACGGCCATAAGTTTACGGCCGAAGAACTGGAAAAGGCGGTCACGAAGAAGTGGGGGAAGCCCGTACACCGGGCGGAACACGACGAGCCTTTCACCTGCTTCTTCTCGGAGGCGCCCGGACGTTAGGGCGCGGCCCGAGGGGCATTTGAGTCAGTTCGGGGGCGGTGAATGACTGGCAAACAGATTGGCCGGTACACCGTTCTCTCCAAAATTGGACAAGGCGGCATGGGCGAGGTCTATCTCGCCCATGACAAATCCCTAGAACGGAAGGTAGCCCTGAAGCTCCTTCCCCAATCCCTCCGCGATGAGGCTTGGGCTCGCGACCGATTTTTGCGGGAGGCCCGTGCTGCCGCATCGATCGACCATCCTTATATCTGCAAAATCTACGATGTCGGCGAATCAGAGGGCGTCGCCTTCTTCGCCATGGAGTACGTCGAAGGACACACGCTCGATGACCGCCTGCGGACAGGCGCGCTCCCTCTGCGCGAAGCTTCTCAGGTGGCAGGAGAACTGCTGGAAGCCCTGACGGCGGCGCATCAGCGCGGTCTGGTGCATCGGGACCTGAAACCCTCGAATATCATGCTGCTCGCCAGCGGGCACGTGAAGGTGCTCGATTTCGGCCTCGCTCGCCGTTTGAGCACGGACTCCGACGTCACGGTGGCAAGCGACACCATCACGGCCGAGGGCGTAATTCTGGGCACGCCAGCGTACATGTCCCCCGAACAGACCCAGGGACAGGCGGCGGACGCCCGTTCCGACCTCTTTAGCCTCGGCGTGATCCTCTATGAGATGTTTACCGGCCGGCATCCCTTCCGCCGCGCCTCCACTGTGGAAACGATGTACGCGATCATGCACGAGCATCCCCCGCGCGTGTCGAGGTACATACGGGACATCGCGGAGGAGTTGGACGAGTTCGTGGACCGGATGCTCGCTAAAGCGCCCGCCCACCGGTATCAGAGCGCCCGCGAGGCCATGGACGTCTGGCACGGAGCCGGGGTGAATCAGACGGTGACGTCGATCTCCGTTCGCTCGATGGACCGGGTCCCGGAGCTTCCCTCCATCGCCGTCCTGCCCTTCATCAACATGAGCGCGGATCCTGAGCAGGAGTACTTTAGCGACGGCATCACGGAAGACATCATCGCGGAGCTATCGCGCATCCAGGGCTTCAAGGTGATTGCACGAACGTCTGTGATGCGATTCAAGGGCGCGAGCAAGGACGCCTTTGAGATAGGCCGCGAATTGATGGTGGCGAACGTCCTGGAAGGCAGCGTGCGACGGGCTGGCAAGCGCGTTCGAATCAACGCGGCGCTGGTGGATGCGGGCACACGCGAGCATCGGTGGGCGGAGACGTTCGACAGAGATCTTGACGATGTCTTCGCGCTCCAGAGCGAGGTGGCGAAACGGATCGCGGCGGCGCTCAGCATGACGCTTTCCCCGACGCCACGCAGCGGCGTTAAAGTTGCTCCCCGCAACATGGAGGTCTATCACCTCTATCTCAAGGGCCGTCATTTCCTGCACAAGTTCACTCCGGACAGCGTTGCCACCGCCATTGAGAAATTCCGCGAATCTATCGACCTCGACCCTACGTTTGCGCGGAGCTACGCCGGCCTGGCGACGAGCTACGCAAGCTGCGGGCATTTCGACTTCATGCCGCCCCGCGAAGCCTTTTCCAAGGCCATGGTCGCGGCCCGGAATGCGATTCAGCTCGATGCCAATATCGCCGAGGCGCACTCGGCCCGAGGGCTTTGTCAGATCTTCTACGAGTGGGATTGGTCCGGTGCGGAAGCCAGCTTCCGAAAGGCGATCCAACTGGATGCCAACTCTGTTGAGGCGTACACATATTCGAGCTGGATGTGGACCATGCGAAGACAGTGGGAGGAGGCCGTGACGGATGCTCGCCGCGCCTATGAGCTGGATCCGCTCTCGGGCATGGCTGCCACCAACCTCGGCTGGACCCTGATCTTTGCCAGCCGCTTCCAGGAAGGAATTGCCTTGCTTGAGAAGACGCTGGATTTCGATCCGAGTTATCTCCCGGCCAAGAGCATTCTCGGCCTGGGGCGGTTCCTCGTCGGCGACAGAGACCAAGCGATCAAAGACATCGAGCAGTGGAGCTGGCGGCGAACGAGTGTGGCGATCACGCACCTCATGGACAACAATCCAGAGGCGGCGCGGGTCGAGCTCGACCGGCTGCTCGATCCCAAGAACAAACTCACGTGGCGTCCGTCGGAAATTGCGTGGATCTACCTGTCTCTGGGCGAGCGTGAAGAGGCCGCTCGATGGTTCAGCCGCGCCCGTGATGAACGCGACTACATGCTGGCGTTGGCCACTTGCCCCGACTGGGCGATCTCGCGCAACGATCCGATGGTCACGGACTACCTTGTTCATATGGGGCTCACTTCGTGAATGGGTTCTACGAGGATCTGGGACGCCTGTTTCGGGATCGTCGCCTGCTGTTTCTGAACTACGGCCTGGCCATTGAAGGTCGAGGCGGCTCTTCCTGGGTGCGCCGTGAGGATCGGGCAAACAGGCTCTTCCTCGCGCTGGTGAGAAGGACTCTGGAGGGCGTTGACCTGGAGGGAAAGGGGGTGCTGGAAGTCGGCTGCGGCCGGGGCGGGAATTGTTCCTATCTCTGCCGGTATACCGACGCAAGCGAGGTCGTGGGACTGGATCAGTCAGAAGCAAACATCCGGCTTTGCCGAGAGTTGCATGAAGGGCTGGCCGCTCGATTTGTCCGTGGCGACGCCGAGGCGCTGCCGTTTGAGTCGAAGTGCTTCGATGTCGTGTTGAATCTCGAATCTTCGCACTGCTACGCAGGCTTCGACCGATTTCTTCAAGAGGCAAAACGGGTTCTCAGGCCCGGAGGGATCTTCGCTTGGGCCGATTTCTGGGGGTTGAACGACTTCCCATGGGACTGGCGGACGCGTGAACGGCAGATACGACGTTGCGGCCTGGAGCTTCAGGTCGAATACGATGTCTCGAGACTGGTGGCGAAGGCTATCAGGCACAGAGCAGGCATCTCTTCGGTCGTCGAGAGCTGCCGTACGAAGCGGAATGGGGCTTTGCTGGCGCGGATTCTTGAAGCCAACGAGGTGGTTCGGCGCGCCCTTGAGTCCGGTGAGTGCCAGTACCGGATTTCGCGCTTCAAAGCGTGAATTTGGCTTTTCATTGGTGGAGTTCCATAGGAGAATGTGATCCTCATGCCGCGACAACCCATGGTCCTGATCGATCGCGCGAGGCCTCAGCACGAGAAGTCCGCTGTGCTCCTAAAGCGCGCTCGTATCCGAGTCGACCGCCTGCCCGCAGCGATCATCCTCCGGCCGAATCAGGGCAAGGGGGCGAGAGCCGCCACGCTACGGGCTATGGAACTCCAGTTGCCCGGCGCCCGCGAGTACTGCAATCTCGACGAGTATCGGGCGAAGTACGGTTCTTCGCCGGAGGATCTTCGGGCAGTCGCTCAGTACGTGACACAGAACGGACTCAGCGTTGAAGAGTCCTCGGCAGAGGGGCATTATCTGCTGGTTTCCGGTCCGCTTCGGAGCTTCTCAGCAGCGTTCGGCGCGAGCTTCGAGCATTACGACCATCCCGAAGGCTCTTACACTTCACACAAGGGTGGTTTGCGTGTACCGGAAAGCCTGCGCGGGGTGATCGACACGGTTGTCGGCCTTGATACGAGAACACTGGCCGACCATCACTTCTTCAGCGCCCCCGTGCACGAACTGAGGCCGGTGGATCCAACGAAGGTGCTTCGGGCGTACCGCTTCCCCGCCCAGACCGGGAAAGGTCAGACGATCGGAATCATCGAGCTCGGTGGCGGGTTTCACCGATCGGACGTCCAGCAGTTCTTTGCCAGGCACGGTCTCGCGCCCCGCCGCGTGAATGTCGTGGAGATCGGGGGAGCAAAGAACAACCCTGCCCCGAAGTCGATGATCCGGCGCTTCTGGCGGAAGTCCCTCGAACTCCTGGAATCCGGGCAGCCACCTTCCGGGCCGCTCACAGGCGACGCTGAAATGGACCTGCTAGTGAAATGGACAATCGAGGCGACAATGGACATCCAACTCGCGGGTCTTCTGGCCCCCGAAGCGGACCTGGTCGCCTACTTTGCTCCGAACACGGCGCAAGGCAAACATCTGGGGCTCAGCAAGGCGGTCATGGACCGAAAGCACAACCCCTCAGTCCTTTCCTGCAGTTGGGGATCGGACGAAATGCGGATGACCGGCCCGGTTACAGTGGCCATGCAGCGAGTGCTCGAGTCGGCGGCGCTGATGGGGATTACGGTCTGCTGCTCTACGGGCGATGACGGCGATGGAACATTCCTGCCAAACGGACAACCCAATGGAGAGAAGCCAAGTGTGCACAGCCCGTCAACTTTCCCATATGCGCTGGCCTGCGGGGGCACCATTCTCCACATGAAGGGCACACGGGCGCGAAAAGAAGTGGTGTGGGATGAGAGCATCGGCGGGTTCCGCATGGCGAGCACTGGCGGAGCTAGCCGGCGCTTTTCGACTCCGAAGTGGCAACAGCCTTTGGACATCGCCAAGCTCTGTGGCCACGAGGGCCGGGCGGTACCCGACATATCGGCGAAGGCCGACTTGGGACAAGGCTATGCCGTTGAGGTGGGCGGAATCACGATCTCGATGGGTGGGACAAGCGCCGCGGCGCCCCTGTGGGCTGCGCTGATCGCGAGAATGAACCAGGCCCTTGGCCGCCGCGTCGGCCTGCTGACAGCACTCCTGTATACAAGCCAGTTTCTGGGCGTCATGAACGATGTCACCAGCGGGGAAAATGGCCCGAACTTCCGAGCCCGGAAGGGGTGGGATCCGTGCTGCGGCTGGGGCAGTCCGGATGGGAGGGCGCTCCTCCGAGCGCTCCGGGGAAAGTGAGAGGCTATTCGGTCAAGCCGTTCATCGCAGACAAGGCCGCATCCCAGGCACGGCTGACAGCAAGCAGGTGATCCGGTTGCTGCCATGGCAGTCCTCCGGCGCCGCGGGTTTCCCGATCCAACGCGGCGATGGCCAACAAGTTGGCGCGAGAGCGTTCCTCCAACAAGTGCGGCGTGGCGGCTCTCCCGCCGCCTGTCACGAACCGCCAGAGGATCGCGCCTCTGTCAGCCGCGACCGAGAGGTTCGAATTCCAAACCACCGGCCCCGCAACGGAAAGCATGCTTAGGACGCCGGACTCGAAGTAGACCGACACGCGGATGTCGACGAGATAGGATGGGCTGCCGTCCAAAGGGCGGGAGCCTGGCGCATGGATCTTGAAGTCCGCTGGGATTCCACCACAGAAGGCCCGTAGGCTGATCCAGTCGTGGTCGCGGGTGGCGGAAAACTGAGTCTGCGGTAGGACCGATGCACGACCAAGGAGGTCCAGCGCTGCGTAGAGAGAGCGCTCCGTGGCGGCAATCTCAACCCGGACCGGCGCGGCCTCGCGCATCAGTCGCCTCGACTCTCTAGCGAATGCCCGTCCCGCGCTGAGATCGCCAAAATGGGCGTTGACGTGGAAGGGCACCAAACTCCGATGCGCCTCAGCGATCGCCGCCTGGACGAAGGCGCCGTTCCGGGGGTGCTCGCAAAGTACAGGTATCTCCCTGCGCAGGAGATCGAGAGCAATCTCGCTCGATGCGGACGGGAGCGCAAAGCAAGCGAGATCATAGCCTAAAGGGATCTCGTCCACCCGAAGGTAGAGTGGTATTCTGTACTTCACCGCCAGATTCCGGGATCGGGAACTGCCTGCCGCCAGCAACCCTGCCGCCACGTAGCGCGAAGAACCACGTAGGGCCTGGAAGTAGGCCCGGCCATAGCTCGACCCGCAAACGAGAATCCGCTTCGCCGAGGCCATCCGATCAGTGTGAAGCTCGTTATTCACTTGATTTCTGGGTAGTTACTACTTAATATCATGCGATTGGCTTGGGGCCGGGGGCGACGGCTGCGAAAGTGGCCGCGCCACCGGCAGAGGAGTTACATGCGCAAGATCTCTGACGTTTCCTGGTTAGTACTGCTGCTGGTTTGCGGATTTGCCGCCTGGGCCTCGGGGCCCCTGGGCTCCATCGTGGGAACCGTCGTGGACCCCTCAGGCGCGGTAGTCAGGGACGCGAAAGTGGAGATCCGCAACGAGGCGACAGGCGCCTCGCGCGTGACCGTCACAAGGTCCGAGGGAGACTTCTCGGCGCCGCTGCTCCCGCCGGGATCGTACGAGATTGCCGTGGAGGCGCCGAACTTCCGAACAGCCGTCCGCAAGGGGGTTGTCGTCAACGTCAACGACGTCACGCGGGCGGATTTTCAACTCGTCCTGGGCGAGACCAGTTCCACTCTGACAGTAACTGACACTCCTCCTCCCGTGAACGGCGAGACGTCGATGATCGGCCATATCCTGGACAGGCGCAGGGTAGTGGGACTGCCCCTCAATGAGCGCAATTTCCTGACTTTTTCACTTCTGGTGCCAGGAGCTCAGATGCCGGCCGACGGTTCCCAGAATTCGACGCAGGGCTTTGCCGTCAGCGTCAACGGTGCCCGTGAGCAGTCGAATACATTCCTTTTGAACGGCATCGACAACAACGACCCGTCCATCAATTTCTACGCGATGCTGCCGTCGGTGGACGCCATCGAGGAGTTCCAGGTTCAGACGGCCAACTCGTCGGCGGAATTTGGCCGGACGGCGGGAGCGCAAGTCAACGTCGTACTGCGCAGCGGTTCGAACCGCGTGCGGGGTACGGCGTTCGGGTTCCTACGCAATCGCCATCTCGACGCGCGGAACTACTTTGATCTTCCGGATTGCACCTCCAGTTCGGCTCCGGGCACTTGCGGCGAAATCCCGCGACTGGACCGCACCCAGTTTGGCGGCACCCTCGGCGGCCCCATACGCCGGGACCGGACATTCGCTTTCGGGTCGTACGAAGGACTCCGCCTGAACCACGCGCTCACCAGGGCGGCGACTGTACCCTCTCACGCGCAGAAGGACGCTGCGCTGAGTTCGGTCCCGATCGGGCAGCGGAACTCCGCCGGCGTGGGCCTGCTCAATCTCTATCCAGCGGCCAACGCAGGTCAAAACCTGTCGACTTCGAACATCTTCGTGAGCCAGCCGCTCCAGAAGAACACTATCCACCAGGTGTTGGGCCGGCTGGATCATTCCTTCTCTCCGCGCGACATGGCCTACGCTCATTACGGCCACTTCGACGAGGATCGTTACAACCCGTTTGACCCGTTCACGGCGTTCACGAATCTGCCGGGCTTCGGCACGGAATCAAAGAACAAAGGACAGAACGCCGGCGGGTCGTGGATCCACACTTTCAGTTCGAACTCAGTCAATGAGCTCCGTGGAGGGTTCGGCCGCCTCCGCGCGAGGATTCTCAACGAAAGCTCCGGCATCAATCACAGCGAGGAGCTTGGCTTCCCTACGGTGCTGAGCGATCCAATCACGTGGGGCTACCCGAATGTCGGTGTGCTCGGCTTCGACGGCATCGGCGAACCCACCAATACTCCTCAGGAGCGCACGACCACGACGATGCAGGTCTCCAACGTCTGGGCTTGGTCTCCGAGTTTCCATGGAGGGAGGCATCGGATCAAGGTAGGCGCGGAGTTCAGGCACGTCGATCTGGATTTCTACCTCTATGTCCTGGCGCGAGGCCAGTGGATGTTCCTGGGCGCTGGCACAGGTGACTCGCTCGGCTTCCTGCTCCGCGGGCTGCCGGACTTCGCCGTCGGCGTCAAGGGCACGACGGATTCCGGCTTCCGGACCCACTCGCAGAACTACTTCATTCAAGATGACATCCGGCTCCATCCCCGGCTGACGCTGAATCTCGGACTCCGGTATGAGTACAACCGGCCACCTGTCGAAACCGAGGATCGCATGTCCGTTCCGAGGATCCCGCCGCCGGCGGGCGGTTGTGCGCCGACACCCGATTGCCTCTTCATTCGTGTCGGAACCGAGGGTGTTCCGCGTGCCGGCTTCGGTTCGGACCGCAACAACTTCGCGCCGCGCGTCGGACTGGCGTGGCGCGCGGACGAATACGGGCGCACGGTCGTGAGAGCGGCCTACGGCATGTTCTATGACCTCTCGATTCTTAACGTCTTCATCGGCGGACGATTCAACCCTCCCTTCTTCCAAACGACGTTCCACCCGAATTTCGGGAATGGCACGATCCAGACAATCCTGGATCAGCCTGCGTTTCCGCTGCCGCCATCTCCCATGCTGATCGCAAGCGACTACCGGGACCCATATATCCAGCAGTGGAACCTGAACGTTCAGCGGGACTTGGGGAAGGGCTTTGTGGGTGAGGCCGCCTATGCTGGCTCCAAAGGCACAAGACTCTTTACCAGGAGAAACCCAAACCAGGGCCGGCCAGGCGGAGCACCTATCTATCCGCAGTTCGGCGCTTGGCAGTCGGTGGAGTCCTCGGCGCTCAGCACCTACCACTCACTGCAATTTCGAGTAGAGAAGCGCCTGAGCCGGGGGATGACGTTCCTCTCGGCGTACACATTTTCGAAGTCTCTGGACAACGCTTCGTCATACGGGCCGTCGTTAGGAGAGGCAGCGTTTCCTCAGGACTCCTACAACTTGAGAGCGGAGCACGGACCATCGTCATTCGACGCACGCCACCGTTTGGCCGTGAGCGGACTCTACGAACTACCCTTCGGCAAAGGGCGCCGCTGGTTGACAGGCGGGGGTGCAGCCGCCGCACTGTTTGGAGGATGGAGCACGTCCGGAATTCTCGCGGCTCAGGCCGGGCGGCCATTCACAGTGACACGGGCCATTGATCAGAGCGGCACGGGCACAATCGCCTGGGCGGCGGCCGACCGCCCGGATCTGGTGGCCGACCCATTTGTTCCCGGCCCCGTTCCAGCCAACCCCGACCCCGCGTGCGGAAGGACGATTTCCCAAGGCGGGCGAGCCGCGGATGTCGTTCGAGACCCATCTAGCTGGTTCAACGCTTGTGCCTTCTCGGCAGCCAATGGGAGGTTCGGTAATGCTGGCCGGAACAACCTGGTTGGGCCGCGCCTGGTGAACCTCGATTTGGCGTTACTCAAGGACATCCCTCTCAGTGGCGAGACGCGGCGCCTGCAGTTCCGGGCGGAGGCGTTCAATCTGCTTAATCACCCCAACTTCGACCTACCCGACCGGGTATTTGATTCGCTTACCTTTGCTCGTGTTCGCTCCTCGAACGCTTACGGCACCAAGCCTCCCAGGCAGATTCAGCTTGCCCTCAAGTTCATCTTCTGAGGAATACTGATCTTCACTGGATGGGGATTCGAGTTCAACACCGGTTCTTCGTGCACACCGTGGCCGGACAGGCCGCATACCTGATGTCTGAATCCGAGTTCCACGCGCTGGAACTTGGACTCTTCCCTGCTCTGATTGCCGCGCTGGACGGCTCCCGTCCCGAAGAACTCACGCAACGCCTTGCGGGGATTCTCGATCCGGAGGAAGTCGCGTGGGGCCTGCTGAAGCTGGAGCAACTTGGAGTGCTGGAGATTGGCGACGCGCCCAGTCCGGCACCGATCATCGCCAGGGCTAATGGCGCGACCGTCGTCCACGTGGACGATCTGCTTGATATGAGACTCGCGTCAATACCGCCGGACGCGCAACCATGGCTGCCGGTGATGGTGAGCGGGAAGTTCGTGTTTGCCGGCCCCCTGATGCGGATGCCGGGGGCTCCCTGTTGGTCATGCATCAGTTCACGTCTGCGTGATAATCCCCGGTATCGCTTGTGGACGGATGCTCCTCTCACAGGCGTCGACGCGGAAGCTGTCGCCGTTGCCATCAGCGAGGCGGCTCACGCGGAGGTGCCCGCGCTGGTAGTGTATGACTCAACCTCCGGCCGCATTCAACGGCATCCCGCACTTTGCACCCCCGGCTGTCCACGCGCACCGCATCCGGCGGTAGCAAACCTCGAACGGTGGATCAGCCCCCTGACGGGCCTTGTCGCGTCAGTCAATCTCCTCGAAGCGGGCGAGGCTGCCCCGGCAGCATGCGCCGCCGCCGTGCACGCATTTCAAGTCAGACCCCATGCGCAGATCCCGACTGCGCGAAGCTTCGGCAAGGGCTGGACTGAGGCGGCTGCGAGGAAAGGTGCGCTGTGCGAGGCGCTCGAACGCTTTTCATGCGTGTCGCCCGCCGGCAATCTCCTGACAGGAAGTTGGGACGAGTTAAGGCATGAAGCAGTGCATCCCCTGCAGCTTCTCCATTTCAGTGAGAAGCAGTACGCAACCCGAGACGCTTGGAACCTCACTGAAACCACGTTCAATTGGGTTCCAGATCGCTTCGACGAACGAAGCCGAATCGAATGGGTCCCAGGCTGGTCGCTGACCGAAAGACGTAGGCGCCTTCTTCCCGCCGCGTGGGTGTATTACGGTTATCCTCACGATCCGGCTCACGACTATTGCCGCGCGGATTCCAACGGCAACGCAGCCGGTGTGACTCTGTTCGATGCCATCTTCAATGGCCTGATGGAACTGGTCGAGCGTGATTCCGTGGCGCTTTGGTGGTATAATCGAATTCCCCGCGCCGGGGTCGACATCACTTCCTTCGGCGAATCAGCGCAGTCAATGGTGGAGTTCTTCCAGTCGGAACGCCATAAGACTTGGGCTCTCGACCTGACCTTCGACTTGGGCGTGCCGGCCTTTGTTGCACTATCGACGCGCACTGGGGACTCGTCGGCTCCACTCATCGGATTCGGTGCCCACGTCGAGGCCCGCCTCGCGCTGGAGGGGGCCCTTCTGGAGATGTATCAGATCTACGCCGCATCCGAAGGACGCGGGGTCCGCGGGCTCCTCCCGAGATCGAAGGGTGATTGGGACTATCTGCGTTCCTCTGGCACGCCGTTGAACTCGGCGAGTTACGTTCGAGCTCCGCGCGGCGAAGTTCAGGACGAACTGTCCCAAGTCGTAAACTCCCTCTCCGAAAAGGGTCTTGAGGTCATCGCAGTGAATCTGACACGCCCCGCGATCGGACTGCCTGTCGCGAAGGTCGTGGTGCCCGGCCTCCGCCCCCATTGGGCACGATTCGCGCCAGGACGGCTTTACGACGTTCCAGTGGGCCTGGGACTGCTCGATACACCTCGGAATGAGAACGAACTGAACCCCCTGCATCTTCGCCTGTAGTGCGCGAAGTAGTTGCGCCGACCGAGTCAATCAAATAGGGATATCATCGTGACGGTCTTCGTGAATGTTTGTCGGCCGCTTTCCCAAACCCGTACGTCGGCGTGGACCGAGGACGAAAGTCAGGTCTCCTCGGAGCGCCAGTCCAACGGGTTCATAATTGGCAGGTCGCCGGTTCGATCCCGGCGGGTGGCTCCAATCTTTTCAACGGTTTAGCGTTAACCCACCTTCCCGAATTCCCAGTTTGACAGCCAAGTTGACGACCAAACATCGAACCTCGCCTCTGTCGAGCTCGATGATAGTGCCTCGCGGCGCGAAGACCATTCGAGCCGCAATCACCTTCGACGGAATGACGGCGAGTCCCCCCACACGACCCATCAGAAACGAGGAAGAAGTCAAGCTAGTCCATGCGTGGACGAGCCTGGACCCGAGGCATAGCACGGAGCAGGAGGCCTAAGGCCACACGCACGCGCACTCCGAGACTTATCGTCATCGCAGTAAATGCCTTTCCGAATTACCCCGCCGAGCGCGCCAGCTTCGCGCGGAGAAAGGCCACGCAGCCCGGCACTTGCGCCCTGGTCAGGCCGTGGAGCAGGAGCGGTCCGTTGAATCGGCTGGCGCGCAACAGGCGGAGGTATAGGTCGTAGTCGAGCACGCCCTCGCCTGCTGCCTTGTGCCCGGCATCACCGTCGTGGTCAAGGTCCTTCGCATGCGCCAGCACGATGTCCCTACCCAGCAGCGCGAACGCCTCTTCGAGGATCTCCTTCATGCGGGGAAGTTCGCCCGTGTGGAAGAGATTTGCGGCGTCGATCGTGACTTTCAGATGAGGAGAACCGACCTCATCCAGAAGCTGGCGCGCCTTTCGGGCCGTGTCCACGATGTTGTTGATCTCCGGCTCGAAGGCGAGGACCACCTTGGACTGCCGGGCGATTTCGGCGGCTTCGCGAATGCAAGCGGCCATGTCCCTCCACGCCTCCGGGGAGTTGTTCTCGGGATGGCGCCTCCACATGCTGTTCCGGTCGCGAGTTCCGGTGCAAATGTGTATCGCCGATGTACCCATCTGTGCGCACGCTGCGGCCAACACCCGCAACCTTCGCAGACCGCTACGACGGTGCTCCGCATCGGGATGACACATGTTGAACGTGCCTTGCACGCTTGCGATCCTGATGCCGCGAGCCGCTGCCTCCCGGCGGAACCTTTCTGGAAGTTCCGAAGGGATCTCATCGGGCATGTCGGGCAAACCCGCGCAGGCCATGCTCACCTGCGCGCATGCGAGGCCATGGGCTTTCGCCTCCTCCAGCCGCGACTCTAGCGTCCCCGTCGTGTAGGTGGTGGCGAGCAGGATGCCGATCTGGGGCAAGCCGGAATCGACCGGAGCGGATGAGCCTTGCGCATGAGCAGTGCCGGTCGCGGCGGCACAGGCCAGCGCCATGAAGCTCCGTCGGCTGTGGCTCTTGTGCCAATTCTCCTCGTTCGATCCGGCGAGTCGCATGCTTTTCTCCGGGAATGGCCCGCGGCACTGAGACCCGCGGGCCATTCCATCGACTAGAACATTATCACGGCCCCGGATCCCGATCGATGGCGGTTCGAGACGAACTCGGGAGGTCGCGGACCACGCGAAGCCGCTGCAGCGGGCGCCGCGCAAATTGGGGCGCTTCACCAGTCGACGCGACCATGCGAGTTGACTACGCACCGCCCCCAAGCACCTTGTACAGGTTGACGAGATTGGCCAACCGGGCCAACCGGGTGCTGACCAGTGCCTGCTGCGAAACGTACAGAGAGCGCTGGGCGATCAGCACGCTCAGGTAGCTGTCAATTCCCGCCTTGTACCGGGCATCGGAAATCTTGTATGCCTCATCCAACGCCTTGACCAACGCTTGCTGGGCCTGCTCCTGCTCCATGAGCCGTGTTCGCAGGACAAGCGAATCACTCACCTCCCTGAAAGCCGATTGAATCGCCTTCTCATAGTCTGCGATGGCGATATCCCGATCCGTCTCGGCGATCTTGAGGTTGGCCTTCCTGGCGCCCGCATCGAAGATAGGCAGCGATATCTGAGGAGCGAAACTCCATGTACCCGACCCTGTGTTGAACAGCTCGCTCAAATCGCTGCTCATCACTCCGGTTGCGGCCGTGAGGGCGATCCGTGGGAAGAACCGGGCACGGGCAGCGCCGATGTTGGCGTAGCTGGACTTCAACTGGTGCTCCGCCATCAGAATGTCGGGCCGGTGCAGGAGCACATCGGAGGGCAATCCGGCTGAAATTTCTTTCAACGCACGCTCGTTGACGGGCTCGGTTGGCGCAAGATCCGCCGGAATGGAGAGCCCGGCTAACACACTCAACGCATTCTCATCCAGAGCCACTTGCCCTGTGTAGCGGGCAATGTCGACGCGGGCAGCTTCCACCTGGCTCTCCGCCTGTCGGACCTCGAGATCCGAGGCGAGCCCCGCATCGCGTGTGCTCTTGATCAGGTCATAGGTAGCCTGCTGGGTCACCAGGGTCTCCTGCGCGAGACGCAGGTTTTCCCGGTCCGCGGCCCAGGTCAGGTAGCTGCCGGCGACTGCTCCCACGAGAGCAATCTGAGTGGCCACATGAGCCTGCTCGGTGGCCAGATACTGTTCCAGGGCGGCGCTCTTCAGGCTTCGGATGCGGCCGAAGAGATCCAACTCCCAAGAGGCCGCACCCACATTCACGTTGTACTGCTGAACGGTGACAGCGTTCGGGACACCGAACGCGCCGAATGTCGAAGTGCTCGGCAGCCGGTAGACGTTGCCAGAGGCGGTTGCGCTGACCGTCGGAAACTGCTCGGACCGCTGAATACGGTACATCGCGTGGACCTTTTCCACATTGAGCGCGGCCGCGCGAATGTCTAGGTTGTTCATCAGCGCGAGTTCGATGATCGACCGCAGCTTCTGATCAGCGAAAAACTCGTTCCACTTGACGTCGGCCGCGGCTGGCCCGGCACCGGCGCCCCCTGCGGGTGTGGCACTGTCCGGCCAGGCGGCGGGAACCGGCATCGCCGGCTGTTGGTACTTCGGAGCGCGTATGCAACCGGAGAGGAGGGCAGCCGCGGTAAAGACGATGAGAATGCGGTTCATGTTAACGGCCCTCCGCCGGCGCCGCTTCGTTGGAGGCGGCCGGCGCTGTTCCGCGATCCTCCTTTGTTCTGAAGAGCTTCATCACCAGGACGTAGAAGAGCGGGATGAAGAGGAGCGCAAGGAACGTGCCCGTAATCATCCCGCCGAGCACGCTGGTCCCAATCGCCTGCTGGGCTCCGCCGCCCGCACCACTTGCGAGCGCCAGAGGCAATACCCCGAAGCCGAACGCCAGCGATGTCATCACAATCGGGCGAAGCCGCAGCTTGGCCGCCTCGAGCGTGGCCTGGACAAGGCCTTCGCCCGCTTCCAGACGCATCTGGGCGAACTGGACAATCAGGATTGCGTTCTTCGTGGTGAGCCCTAGAACGGTCAGCAGACCGATCTGGAAATAGACGTCGTTCGGCAGTCCTCGACCCGACGAAGCCAGCACACCGCCGATCACGCCAAGCGGTAGCGCCAGCATGACGGAGATCGGGATCGACCAACTTTCGTACAGAGCCGCCAGCACGAGGAAGATGACGAGAATGGAGAACGAGAACAGCAGCCCGGTTTGTGCCTGGCTGGCTCGTTCCTGGTAGGACAGCCCAGTCCAGTCGTAGCCGATGCCTTGAGGCAACTTTGCGACAATCTCCTCCATTGCCTTCATCGCTTCACCGGAGCTCCTTCCCGGAGCCGCTTCACCCAGGAAGTTCAGGGCCGGAAACGCGTTGAATCTCTCGAGACGTGGAGAGTCGAAGACCCAGCGGCCGTTGGTCAGCGCGGAGACGGGAGCCATTCCACCCATGTTGTTTCTGACATACAGGTGTTCGAGGTCGCCCGGCAGCATTCTGTGCTCGGCGTCCGCCTGAACGTACACCCGCTTGACGCGTCCGGCTTGAATGAAGTCATTGACATACGCGCTGCCGAACGCCGCCGAGATAGTCTGGTGGATATTGCCAATGGGCACCCCGAGGGTGCCTGCCTTTTCCCAGTCCACATCGCTGTGGTACTCCGGGACGTCTTCCAGTCCGTTGGGCCTGACCCTGGTCAGACGAGGATCTTTCGACGCCAGATCCAGAAGCTCGCGGCGGGCCTCCATGAGTTTCTCGTGACCCACACCTCCCCGATCCTGCAACATGAAGTCGAAGCCCGTCGCCTGACCGAGTTCCACGACTGCCGGTGGAGCGAACGCGAACGCGACCGCGTTCCGCAGTTTCGAGAAGTGTTTGTTTGCCTTTTCCGCGACGGCCTTCACGCGTAGATCGGGGCGATTGCGCAGCTCCCAATCTCTGAGCTTGATGAACGCCATGCCCTGATTCTGGCCGCGGCCAGCCATACTGAATCCGGCGATAGCCATCACGGATTCCACGGCCTCCTTCTGATCTTCGGTTAAATGCCGCCGCATTTCGGTCAGCACTTTCTCCGTCTGCTCCCGCGTTGATCCGGCCGGCAACTGGACCATTGCCATGAGCATTCCCTGGTCCTCATCCGGGAGATACGCGGTGGGCATGCGGCCGAAGAGAATGCCCATGGCGACGACGATCACGGCAAACCCGGTGAGCGACACGGTGCGCGCCCCCAGTACCCGCCGCACGACTCCGATGTAGACGTCGCGGAACCGGTTGAATGCGCGGTCGAATGCAAGGAAGAACGGCCGCAATACGCGCCACCCGGTTTCGGCGGCCTCATGGCCCTTCTCGACAGGCTTCAGGAGCGAGGCGCAGAGAACGGGAGTCAACACCAGGGCGACGACAACCGACAAGAGCATGGATGCGATGATCGTGGCGGAGAACTGACGGTAGATGATGCCCGTGGAACCGGGGAAGAACATCATCGGAGCAAACACGGCCGACAGAACAAGGCCGATGCCGACCAGCGCCCCCGTAATTTCATCCATAGACTTCATCGTGGCTTCCCACGGAGAGAGCCCCTCTTCGCTCATGATGCGCTCGACGTTCTCCACGACGACGATGGCGTCGTCGACCAGCAGGCCGATGGCGAGAACCATCGCGAACATGGTGAGCATGTTAATGGAATAGCCGAACAGCGCCAGCACGCCGAAGGTTCCCAGAATCACGACGGGTACGGCGATTGTCGGAATCAGGGTAGCGCGCAGGTTGCCGAGGAAGAGGTACATGATGAGGAAGACCAGGATGATCGCCTCGAATAGGGTTCGCACCACCTGGCCGATGGCGACCTTGACGAACGGGGTGGTGTCGTAGGGATAGACCACGCGCATTCCGGGCGGGAAGTAGCCGGACAGCTCTTCCATCTTGGCCTTCACCGCGGCCGCCGTGTCGAGGGCATTCGCGCCTGGCTCCTGACGAACCGCAAGCGCACCGGCCGGATTGCCGTTGTGCTCCGACTTCACGTCGTAAAACTCAGTGCCTAGTTCCGTCCTGGCAACGTCACGGACGCGCACGATGGAGCCGTCAGCGTTGTTGCGCAACGGGATGGCGCCAAACTCTTCCGGCGTCTTCAGTAGCGACTGAACCAGGATGGAGGCGTTCATTCTCTGGCCGGGAATCGACGGCGCGCCGCCGAACTGTCCTGCGGAGACCTGCACGTTATACGTGCGGATCGCCGTGATGATGTCCCCGATGGTCATGTTGTACTGATTCAGCTTGTCGGGATTCAGCCAGACTCGCATCGAGTACTGGGAGCCGAATGCCTCCACCTCGCCGACGCCCCGGACTCGCGCCAGCGTGGGCTGGATCTGGGAGACGGCGTAGTCGTTGAGATCATGCTGAGTTAGCGACGGATCGTCAGAGACCAGGCCGACGAGCATCAGGTAGTTGCGCGTCGATTTGCTGACGGAGACTCCCTGCCTCTGAACCACTTCAGGCAACATCGGCATGGCAAGCTGCAACTTGTTCTGGACCTTCGACCATGCCAGGTCGGGGTCCACGCCAGGCGCAAACGTGAGTTCCAGCGCCCCGCTTCCGGACGAGTCGCTTGTCGCGGACAGGTACAACATCCGGTCCAATCCGGTCATCTTCTGCTCGATGATTTGAACGACGCTGTCTTCCACGGTCTTGGCAGTGGCGCCGGGATACACGGCGCGGACCGAAATCGAAGGCGGCGCAATCGGCGGGTACTGAGAAATGGGCAGATTGTAAATAGCCAGAACGCCGCCGAGCATCATTGCGATGGCGACCACCCAGGCGAAGACCGGACGGTGAAGGAAGAACTTGGAGAGCATTACTTGCCTCCATCCTTCGAGTTGGATTGGGCGGTAGACTGGATCACTCCTCCAGAAGGCAGAAACGGAACCGGGCGAACCTCGGAGCCCGGCCGTACCTTCTGAAGGCCTTCGACAATCACCCGGTCGCCCGCCACGAGGCCTTTGGTCACCAACCAGGTGTCTCCGATGGCGCGGTCGAGATCGAGTAGCCTCTCCTCGACTCTGTTCTGCGCGTTCACAACTAAGGCGACCGGGATACCCTTACGATTCCGGGTGATCCCCTGCTGAGGCACGAGAAGCGCCTCGTTGCTCACACCTTCCTCCACGACCGCCCGAACGAACGTGCCGGGCAGCAGCACTTGATGCGGATTCGGGAACACCATTCGCAGCGTGACTGTGCCCGTAGTCGGATCGACAGTGACGTCCTGGAATTTGAGCGCACCCTGGTGCACGTACGTGGTTCCATCCTCGAGCAATAGCCTGACTTTGCTCTGGGTCGAGCGATTCCGCTTCAGGACACCCTGTTCCATCCGCTTTCGAAGATCGAGGAGTTCTGCGTTCGCCTGAGCCACATCGACGTAGATCGGATCAATCTGCTGGATGACCGCGAACGGCGCCGGCTGATACGCGGTTGCCAGTGCGCCGACTGTGACGTTGGAGATTCCGATGCGACCGGAGATAGGCGCTCGGATCGGCGTGTAGGAGAGGTTGATGCGCGCGCTCTCCACCGCCGCCCGGCTGATCTCGACGGCGGCTTTCCGGGCATTCAGATTGGCCTCGGCCTGCTTAAGAGCCGCGCTCGCATCGTCGTAGTCCTGCCGAGCCACGGCGTTCGTGGCCACCAGGTTCTTCAGCCGCCCCTCGCGCAGGCGGATTGCCGGCAGATTGGCTTCGGCCGTCACCAACTCCGCTTCGGCGGTGGTCAGCGCCGCCTTGGCCTGGGCGTACGCCGCTTCGTAGGGCGCGGGGTCGATCTGATAGAGCAGTTGTCCGGCCTGGACAAAGGCGCCCTCCTCGAACAATCGCTTTTGGATCAGCCCATTTACCTGGGGCCGGATCTCCGCCACCAGGTACGCGGATGTCCGTCCGGGCAACTCAGTGGTCAAGACCGCGCGCTGGGGGGCGACGGTGGAGACCGACACCTCGACGGGACCACCCGGCGGCGGACCGGCGGCCTTTTGCGTGCAGCCGGACACTGCCAAACCCGCGATGGCGAGTCCGGCGACGGCTAGTAACTTGAACTTCTTATCGAACGACTTCATCTCAGTCGGCTCCTTAGGACCGCGTGGCACACGAAGGATCCCCACCGGTTCCTTCACCGCCGGGCAGCAACGGATGTTCAGTACCGATTAGTGCTTGATCCTCTCTCTCGGTGGACGCAAGGGTGAATGCAAGTCCGCAGCCATTCGGAAGGAGGTGTGGAATGAGAGAGTTAGCAACCGCCTGCCGACCGCCGAGTCGGCAGTCTCGGCAGTTGCCACGTCAATTGCCGATGCTACTTGTAACGCCGCTCTATGTTGAGCCTCTTCATCCGAGACTGAAGCGTGGTTCGTCGTAGCCCAAGCCGGGCTGCAGCACCGTCGGGACCTGACACTTTCCCGTGCGATTCCTGAAGAGCGTGCAGTATTCGCTCACGTTCGATTGAGTCTTCGACACGGCGGGTTTGCGCTGATGCGACAACCGTATCGTTTGGCAGCTCATGAGGTGCAACTTGAAGCACCGGCCCCTGAGTAAGAATCACCGACCGCTCGATCAGGTTCTGCAGTTCACGGATATTCCCCGGCCAATTGTATTTGGACAGCGCATCGATGACAGATGAAGGGATCGATTCGATACGCCGGTTGAGCCGCTTGGCGTAACGCTGCGTGAAGTAACGAATCAACAGCGGGATGTCTTCTCTCCTCTCCCTCAGCGGTGGAACCTTGAGCGGGAAGACGTGGAGACGGTAATACAGGTCGCTGCGGAACTTGCCTTCGTCCACCATCTGCTTCAGGCTCCGGTTGGTGGCCGCTATAAAGCGCGCATCCACACGAATCGTCCGAGTTCCGCCCAGCCGCTCCAACTCCTGCTCCTGGATTGCGCGCAGGAGCTTGGATTGCAGTTCCAACGGGATTTCGCCAATCTCATCCAGAAACAGTGTCCCCTCGTGGGCGAGTTCGAACCGTCCGATCTTCTGTGCGAATGCGCCCGTGAAGGACCCTTTCTCGTGGCCGAACAACTCGCTTTCGAGCAGCGTGGGCGGAATCGCGGCGCAATTCACTTTGATGAACGAACCGTTGCGGCGATTGCTGTGATCATGCAGCGCGCGAGCCACCAATTCCTTGCCGGTGCCAGTTTCGCCCTCAACCAGCACGGTCGCGTCCGTTGGCGCCACCACCTGGATGCTGGCAAGCACGGCTTGAAATGCAGGGCTTTCCCCAATCATGTTGCCGAAGTTTTGCTCGACATTGATCTCGTCTTCAAGGTAGAGCTTCTCTGTGGCCAGCTTGTCTTTGAGCCGCGTCAACTCCGCGTAGGCCAAGGCGTTCTCGGTCGCAATCGCGATCTGGTTGGCGACCTGGACGAGAAGGCCCACCTCCTCATTCGTGAAGGGGTCCTGGCTCATTCGAACCAGGTCGAGAACCCCGAGCGTCCCATTCGGACCGATCATGGGAACCGCGCAACTCGAACGCACACCCAACCCGACGTACTTGCGGTACAGGGGCGAGGGAAAACGCTCAAAATCGAACCCAGTCGCAACAACCGGCCGTCCCGTTTCGAGCGCCTCACCGATGGGTAGCCCTTTAGGGGGGGCGGAATCGCTATCGATCTCGACTTCCATGCCGCTCGGCGAGTGCAGTCCTGTGAGGTGCACGTCACCCGTCGACCGATCCAGCAACCCGACGAATACAACGTCGTGAGTGACAACCCTGCTGAGCTGCGCGGAGATGGCCGGGATCAGGTCCTCCAACGGAAGCTTGGAGAAGAGCGCATTTGTGACCTCGAATAGCACCCGGGTGCGGTCGCGCTCCAGCAGCAGAGCCTGCCTGTTTAGATACCCCTCGACCGAAACTGCCAGTTCGGAGGTGACGCGCTGCAGGAACGACAATGCCGCCTCGTCGGGATGGAACAGCTCCGTGAATCCGAAGACGAGGATCCCGAGACGGTGATCCGCGTTCGAAAGCGGTAAGAGGACCATCGCCCGGATCCCCGCATCCTTGGCTTCGCGGCCGATATCTCCCGGAAGAGCCGTTTCCTCGATCGGTGAGATGACCATGGGCTTCTGGCTGCGCCAGACTACTGAGCCCGCGAGTTCCCCATCCACCGCGACCACCCTCTCACGACGATCAATGGGTCGGTCAGCGCTCACCGCGTGCAGCCGCAAGTTGTCGTGAGCGCGATCGTAGAGGACCAGCGCCAGGTAGTCGAATGAAATCACCGGGCGGAGCCAGTCTGCTACCGAGTTGCAGAGCGTCTCCAGGTCGGTGTGGCCGGCAATCGCCTGAGAGAGACCGAAGAGCGCCTTGTAGATCTCCGCATCTGAAGCTCTCATGACAAGTATCCTAACAGGCAATGCCGAGTTCGGCAATTGACGATGGCACATGATGATCTCGGCACCGCCACTCTCGGCTGATGCCACGCGCTCTGCGAGATCCGCAACGGCATAGAACCTTGTTTCTTGCCATATCTCCTGTCTGCTCAGTGATTTGCGTAAACGAACTCGGGCTGCGGTCGCCATGGGCGCAAATCGGGTGGAACCGGATTGGGCAGTGGCGTGCATATCTGCCATCGAAAGGTGATTCGCCATGTTCAGAGTCAGCAGCGCGGAAGACTCAACGCGCACTGTTGTCACTGTTGA
The DNA here is from genome assembly GCA_050789245.1 of Bryobacteraceae bacterium. Classification (GTDB taxonomy): domain Bacteria; phylum Acidobacteriota; class Terriglobia; order Bryobacterales; family Bryobacteraceae; genus PNKE01. The sequence goes on from JBOZRR010000007.1 coordinate 35,596, forward strand.
GGGACAACTGATTGGCGGCCAGATCGAGGTTCTCGAGGCGACCTGCGATCAGGCCATGGCGAAAGGAAAGCCGGTCGAGTTGTTCCTGCGTGACGTCTCGGAGATCGACACCCCCTGCCGGGCATTACTGTGCCGGCTGGCCGCCAAGGGCGTGCGCCTGTTGGCAAGTGGCGTTTATACCGAGTACGTCGTGCGAGAGGCGGCGTACCCTCGCTCGAGATCGACTCAAGGATAGGCCGATGATCTGGAAGTCATCCGAAGGAGCCGGGCGCGCTTCAGCCAAGCGGCGACGGGGAACTCCTCCGCGCACACGCGCGAAACGCATGGCGGGCAGTGACCGGCGCGATCAGATCCTCCGCGTAGCCACAACCGAGTTCGTGGAGAAGGGACTGCACGAGACCACAACCCAGACACTCGCCGGAGCCGCGGGCGTCACCGAGCCCGTTCTGTATGCCCACTTCAAAAGCAAAGCGGGCCTTTTCGGTGCGGTCGTCCAGGCCAACATTGAGGATCGGCTCACATTGCTCGCCCAGCGTCTGTCGGCCATTCCTGCTGTTTCACTGAACCAGTGTGTCGAGCACATGGCACAACAGACGGTGGCGGTCTGCGTCTGCGTCACGACGAACACGCGCCTGACCAACTGGGGCTTGATGGAGACGCCCGATCACGTCATCAACCTCTACCGGGAAGAGGTCGGAGAAGTATCGAGCCTGTGGCGGAGTGAGTTGGAGAGGCGCTTCCCACACTCACCCGCGGTTGCCGCGCTCACGATCCACCTTGGCACCTTCCCTGTGAATGTCTGCATGGCCTACGGGTTCTGGCTCGCCACTCTACGGCACACCGAGGAGAGTGCCACCCCGTTGGCGAGGCACTTTGCACAGGGGATCGCGCAAGTTGCGTCGACGATTCTCGCCAACGACGGTTAAGCAAGTCCAGACGGCTCCCACCTCAATGGCTGTCCGAGTCAGCCCCGCGACGCGATCGCGTCATCAATAATTCAGATCCACCCCACCGCGACTGGGCGCTGGATCGAGACCCGATGTGTTGATCGAAGTTGCTCGGATCGATGGCCTGGGAGACGCGGTTAGGTCAATTTCTCGCCGACAGGTTCGTGCCGGTGTATTTGGACTTCGGGCCGCCCTGCCGGGGAGCCGTGGGCTGCAACGCCTGATTCCGCCAGGCATAGGCAGTGGCGTGTGGCAGGCGATCTGGATCGGGGCTGAGAGGAAGAGATTCGCCCTACTGTTGCTGCTGCTGCTGCGCGATGAGCGCGGCCTCGGCTGCCGCCTGCTCGTCGGCATGGATGCCAAGAACCTCGGCGTGAAAGGCCGAGTCCTCCGGCATCGCCATCTCGGCCAATTCCGGCGGCAACTCCTCACACGGGCTCACCCGCACGGCGACACTCAATTCCGAGCGCGCATCTCCCTTGTAGACGCCGCGTGTCGGCGGAACGTCGGCATAGTCGCGCCCGATTGCAGTGCGAATGTGCCTTTGCCCAGCGACGATGTTGTTGGTTGGATCGAAACCCACCCATCCCAGACCCGGCAACAGCGCCTCAACCCAGGCGTGCGTGGCGCCGTCGACCGAACGGTCGTGGTCCTCTTCGCGGTGGTGGAGGTACCCGCTGACGTATCGGCACGGAATCCCTAGCTGCCGCACAATGGCCGTCATAATGTGTGCAAAGTCCTGACAGACTCCGGCCCGCTGTGCTAGCGCCTCATCGATCGGCGAATCCACCCGCGTCGATCGAGGCACATACTCGAAGGCATCGTAGACCCGGCTGTTGATTTCAAGCAGCAGACTGAGCGGATCATCCCGGCGCACGGCTTCGAACGCGGCCATAAGGGGATCGAGAAGCGATGTGGGTCTGGCAAACGTCGACGGCAGCAGCATCTCCATGTAGTCGCCGTTACGGATGAGGCAGTCGAGATCAGCCCACGCCCCCGGAGACAACGATCGCGGCATTGCTGGCCAGGACTTCATCTCGACAACGCTTTCGGCCATGATCTGCAGCGACTGGTTCAGGGCGGGAACGTCGAAGTGGTGGATGGAATTGCCAAGAAAATCGCGATAGGTGTGAACAGACGCCTTCGGAGTGATCGTGAGCTGGTAGTCCAGGCAGCGCTGCTGGGCTTCGGTGCGAGGATGCATCCGCACTTCCATCAGAATCTCCGACACTGGAGCGGAGTAGCGAAACCTGGTGAGATGCCGGATCCGGTAATACACCGCTATACCTCCAACGCCGCTTCGATCGGGTAGGTGAGGAACGCCTGGTAGATCCCATCGTGGATCTGCACGCATTGGCGTCCGAGGTCCTCAATGGTGACCCCAAGACCCGGCGCCAGGATTTCATCTATCTGTGAGAAGCCGAGCATCGACTTCAAACGGCCGGCAAGCCGGACAACCTTGCTGCCACGCCTGCTCGGGCTGACTTCACTAATTGCGCTCAACGCTAAATGCATTCGCTCAACCGAGAAACGAAGCGAGTGCGGGAAGTTGTCGCTCAGCATGAGGAAGTCGGCGACGTGGCGAGGGTAGATGATCGGCGTGTGCACCTTGCAGTACGCTTCGAAGGCGGTTGCGCACTGCAGCAGGCCGATCCATTCGGGATAGTCGTTGGGACTCGGCTCAGTGTCGGTCGCGTTGTGCGCCGGCCAATAGTGGCGGTAATGAACATCCAGCATCTTCGCGAGCCGCTGCGCGCGCTCGATGTAGCGCCCAAGCTGGATGAATTGCCACCCCTCGCCGTGGCTCATGGTTGAGTCCGTGATGCCTTGAAAGAAGGCCGAACCGTCGGTGACGGACGTCAGGAACTCGTGCGGGTCCACGTCAGGCTGTTCTCCGTATTGCACGTTGCGGATGTCGTGGTAGAGACGGTTCAGTTGCTCCCACATCTCGGAGCTGATTTGCTCACGCACCTGACGGGCGTTGAAGCGGGCCGCCGTAATGGAGCCGGCAATCGACGAGCGCTCGGCCGCATCGAAGCAGAGATGGCGGGTCATGCGATGCGTGGAGCGTTCGCTCTCAGGATCCCGCGCCATGCCCAATACCCCGTAGACCAGTGGCCAACGCCCTGCGTTTATCTCGGGCGGCTGCTCCAGAACGAGGTTCAAGTGCACATGAAGTACGCGCGCGGTGTGTTCGGCCCGCTCGAGATAGCGGCTCATCCAATACAGGCTGTCGGCGACTCTCGAAAGCATGGTGGCGCCTCTCTCCCCGCGGATTACTGAAGGACCCATGTGTCCTTGCTGCCTCCACCTTGTGAACTGTTAACCACGAGCGAGCCGCGACGGAGCGCAACGCGCGTGAGCCCTCCAGGAACGATCGTCACTTTGTCTCCATACAAGACGTATGGCCGTAAGTCCACGTGGCGTGGTTCAATCGCAAAGCCTTCGACTAGACACGGTGCCTTTGAGAGCTGCAATGTCGGCTGCGCGATGTAATTGCGCGGGTTGGCAACGATCCGCTCGCGGAACTCTGCCCGCTCCTTCTCCGTCGAGTGCGGGCCGATGAGCATCCCATACCCTCCGCTTTCGCCGACCGCCTTGACCACCAGCTTGTCTAGGTTGTCGAGGACATACGCGCGCTCCTTGTCGTCCGACAGAAGGTGCGTTTCCACGTTGTCGATAATCGGATCTTGCCCAAGGTAGTACCGTACGATCTTCGGAACGTAGGCATAGATTGCCTTATCGTCCGCGACACCTGTTTGAATGTCTATGGCTGGAGATGCGAGAAGGTTCTCCTGATGGTGTGATGAGTTTACACGGCGGTGCTGTAAGCGCAGCGTCACCGTTCATCC
>JBOZRR010000008.1:0-60291 GCA_050789245.1 Bryobacteraceae bacterium
GAAGCCCGCCAGAAACAGGCGAAGGAAGCTGAAACCGAACACGTCGAAATCGGCGTAGACCTCGAAACTGCAACAATCCATTGCACTTCCGACCCCGCCCTGGACAGCCTCCTGGAAAACTCAAAAACGAACTCAACCCGCGCCCCCGGCGCCCTCCGGTTGCTCGCCAAAAAGCCCAAAGGAGCCCGAGGCTGGCTGGAGGACTGCATCGCCGCATGACCGGAAACCCCTGAAACATCGGCGGCTTCTACAATGAATGAGATGACACGAGCGCTCCTGCTCTGCCTGGCCGCCGCGAGCCTCCTTCCAGGACAAAGCCCTCAGGTGGACTCTGCCCGGAAGCTCTACGAGACCACCGGCTACTCCGCCGCGCTCAGTGCTCTCAAAGGCGCATCCGCCAGCGCCGAGGTCCTCGCTCTCCAGGGCAAGTGCTACTACGGCCTCGGCGACTATAAGCGTGCCGTCGAGCTCCTCGAAAAGGCCGTCGCCGCCGCCCCCTCCAGCGCCGCCAATCACCACTGGCTGGGCCGCGCCTGGGGCCGCCGCGCCGAAAATGCCAACGTCTTCCAGGCGCCCGGATTCGCCCGCCACGCCCGAGACTCCTTCGAAAAGGCCGTCAAGCTCGACCCCGCCAACCTCGAAGCCGTCTCCGATCTCTTCCAGTACTACATGGAGGCCCCCGGCTTCCTCGGCGGCGGTTCGGATAAGGCCGCCGCGCTCGCCGAAACCGTCAAGGGCCGCAACCTCGCCGAGTACGAATACCTTCAAGCCCAGCTCGCCCAGGACCGCAAACAGGACGCCGAGGCCGAAAAGCGCCTCCGCCGCGCCACCGAACTCGAACCCAAATCCGTCGGCCGCTGGTGCGACCTCGCCCGCTTCCTCGCCCGCCGCGGCCGCCACGACGAAAGCGACAAGCTCTTCCAGCAAGCCGCCAAACTCGACCCCGCCAGCCCCAAGTGGCGCTACTCCCAGGCCGCCGCCTGGATCGACGCCAAGCGCAACTCCGCCGAGGCCCGCCGCCTTCTCAACGACTACATCAGCGGCCCCCTCACCCCCGATGACCCCACCCGCGAGGAGGCCCGCGGCCTGCTCAGGAAGATCGGATCATAGCCCATGGAAGTCACCTCCAGCACCCGGCTCCTCGAGGCGCTCCGCTTCAGCTACCACGCCCTCCGCGCCAATAAGGTCCGCACGCTGCTCACCGCTCTCGGCCTGCTCATCGGCAACGCCAGCGTCATCCTCGTCGTCACCATCTCCATTACCAGCCGCGACCTCATCCTCGACAAGATCCGAGGCATCGGCTCCAACCTCGTCTACGCCTACTACGAAGGCGCCGGACAGGACTCCGCCACGGCCAGCGCCGACTACGTCAAACTCGCCGACGTCGATGCCGTCCGCGAAGACCTCGGCGCCCGCATCGTCGCCGCCACCGCCGTCATGAACCGCGTCGACCGCATCACCATCGCCGGCCGCGAACGCGACATCCGCATCCTCGGCTCCGATGAGTACTACTCCGAGGTCCGCAACCTCGTCCTCCTCGCCGGCCGCTTCCTCGACTCGAGCGACGTCACCCTCCGCCAGAAAGTCGCCCTCGTCGACGACAAGCTCGCCCGCACCCAGTTCGGCTCCCCCGGCGCTTCCGTCGGCCAGATCCTCAAGATCTACGGCCTCCAGTTCACCGTCATCGGCGTCTTCAAGGAACGAACTCAGACCTTCGGCCTCAGCGAATTGGGGGACTCCGGCGCAGCCCTCATCCCCATCACCGTCCAGCGCCTCTTCCTCCCCATCGAGCGCGTCGACCCCATGTACCTCCAGGTCCGCGACTCCGATGACGTCGAACACGTCAGCAATGACGTCCTCCAGATCCTCCGCGCCCGCCATCGCGATGGCGCCGAGTACACCGTCCAGAACCTCAGCTCCATCCTCGACACCGCGAACTCGGTCAGCCTCGTCCTTACCGGCGTCCTCATCGTCGTCTCCGCCATCGCCCTCATCATCTCCGGCATCGGCATCATGAACATCATGCTCGTCACCGTTACCGAGCGGACCCGCGAGATCGGCCTCCGCATGTCGCTCGGCGCCTCGCGGCAGGATGTCCTCACCCAGTTCCTCCTCGAATCCGTCCTCATCTCCATCGGTGGAGGCCTCCTCGGTATCCTTGCCGGCATCGCCGTCCCCGTCACCGCCAATCTCCTCCAGACCGAGGTCCATGTCCCCGTCTCCGCCCTCTCGGTCGTCATCGCCTTCGGCGTCTCCTTCGGGGTCGGCATCATCTTCGGTCTGCTGCCCGCCAACCGCGCCGCCCGGCTGAACCCCACTGAAGCGCTGCGCTACGAATAAGGCCCCCGGAAAGTGTCCGCTGTTGGGATGGCCGTGTCCCGGAAGTGAATCTTCAGTGCGTCGTTACATCTATATAAGTCGTTTATTATGAATATGTTGCATTAGGGGCCTGCCCGTGCATCAGGCTCGTGGAGAGATGAAAGCTTCATTCTGGTCCGACCTCCTCTTCGCCTTCCGGACCCTCCGGCGGGCGCCCCTCTTCGCTGCCGTCGCCATTACCTCGCTCGCCCTCGGCCTTGGAGCCAATACCGCGATCTTCTCTATCCTCGACCGCCTGCTCCTCCGCCCCCTCCCCATCGCCGAACCAGAGCGCCTCGTCCTGCTCGAAACCAACGGGCCCAACATGGGCATGTTCTTCTGCGGCGAGACCTGCTTCAGCTACCCCATGTATCGCGACATCCGCGACCGCAACCAGGTCTTCACCGGACTCGCCGGCCGCTTCCCCGTCTCGGTCAACCTTCAGACCTCCGGCCAGGCCGATTCCGTCCGCGGTGAGATCGTCAGCGGCAACTACTTCCAGGTGCTCGGCGTCGGCGCCGCCCTTGGCCGAACGCTCCTCCCGGAGGACGATCTCCGCAAGGGCGAGCACCCCGTAGCCGTCCTCAGCTACGACTCCTGGATGCGCCGCTTCGGCGGCGACCCCGCCCTGCTCGGCAAGGACATCCGCCTCAACGGCCGCGCCTTCACCGTCGTCGGCATCGCCAGGCCCGGCTTCTTCGGCGCCGAGGTCGGCCGCCGCTCTGAGCTTTTCGTCCCCATGATGATGAAGGCCGCCATCACGCCTACCTGGGACGAGATGGAGAACAGCAGAACATTCTGGGTGAATATGTTCGGACGCCTCAAGCCCGGCGTCACGCTCCAGCAGGCCGAAGCCTCGCTCAAGCCGGTCCTCCGGCCCATCCTCGAACAGGAAGTGGCCCAGATGGGCGGCGGCGTGCCCAAGCGCTTCGCGGAAAGGTACGTTCAAAAACCGCTGCTCGTGAAGCCCGGCGGCAAGGGCGTCGAGAACGTTCGGGAGTTCGCCGGCAAGCCGCTGGTCATGCTGATGGCCATGGTCGGCCTGGTGCTCCTCATCGCCTGCGCCAACGTCGCCAACCTGCTGATGGCCCGGGCCGCCTCCCGGCAGAAGGAGATCGCCATCCGTCTGGCGCTCGGCGCCGGCCGTTGGAGAATCGTCCGCCAGTTGCTCGTCGAAAGCGCCTTGCTCTCCGTCCTTGGCGGCGCCATGGGCTTGCTGGTCGCCTCCTGGACCGTCGAGGGCATCGTCAGCTTCCTGCCTGAAGAACTGGCCCAAAGCAACCTGGTCACCGGCCTCGATCTTCGCGTCCTCGGCTTCAGCATGCTGCTGGCCATCGCCACCGGCCTGCTCTTCGGACTTGTGCCGGCGCTCCAGGCTACACGCCCCGACGTCGCCCCCACCCTGAAAGACCAGGCCGGCAGCGTCATCGGCGGCTGGCGCGGCCTCAAGTCCAGAAAGGCCCTGGTCGTCGCCCAGGTCGCCCTCTCGCTCCTGCTGCTGGTCGGCAGCGGCCTGTTCGTTCGCAGCCTTCAGAACCTTCGTTCGCTCGACCCCGGCTTCTCCACGGCCAACCTGATTGCGTTCGACGTCGACGCCTCACTCGCCGCCTATCCACCGGAGCGCGTCCAACAGGTCTATTCGACTCTCGAACAGCGCCTGGCCACGCTTCCCGGCGTCACCGGCGCGACCATTGCCGAGACCGCCCTCATCGCCGGCCAGGAGAACTTCTCCACCGTCCGTGTCCAGGGTTACGAGCACAAGCCCGGCGAGGACATGAATCCGCAGACGAACTCCGTCGGCCGCGGCTTCTTCCGCGCCATGGGCATTCCGCTGCTCTACGGCCGCGAGTTCACCGACGCCGATATCCAGGGCTCGCCCAAGGTAGCCATCGTCAACGAGAGCTTCGCCAGGTACTTCTTCAAGGGCGGCAGCCCGCTGGGCCGCCGGTTCGGCCGCGGTGGTAGCAACAACGACTTCGAGATTGTCGGCGTCGTCAAGGACGGCAAGTACAACTCGATGCGCGACAAGCCCACGCGCATGTTCTACCTGCCGTGGCGGCAAACCGAGCGGCTGGGTCAGGTCACCATCTACGTCCGCACCGGCTTCGACCCCGCGCAAGCCTTCTCCATGCTCCGCCGCGAAGTGGCCTCCGCCGCGCCCGGCATGGCCATGTTCAACAACAAGACGGTGGAACGACAGGTGGATGAGTCGCTCATGATCGACCGCCTCATCGCCACGCTCTGCACCATGTTCGGCGCGCTCGCCACGCTGCTGGCCGCCATCGGGCTTTACGGTGTCATGGCCTACTCCGTGGCCCGCCGCACCAGGGAGATCGGCATCCGCGTCGCTCTCGGCGCCGAGCGCGGCCAGGTGTTGCGGATGATCATGCGTGAGGTGGGCTGGATGGCCCTGTTCGGCGTCGGGATCGGATTGCCCCTGTCCCTGTGGCTGTCGAGGCTCCTCGAATCGCAGCTTTACGGCCTCAGTCCCAACGACCCGCTCACCGTGGCCGGAGCCACGCTGCTGATCGTCATCGTCGCCCTCATCTCCGGAGCATTGCCGGCGCGGCGCGCGGCGCGGGTCGACCCGCTGTCCGCGCTACGCTACGAGTGATGCGCCGTGCCACTTCGCTTGTCCTCTTCCTGAGCTGCGCCGCTCTCCACGGGGAGCCGCGCAGCCTGACGCTGAAGCAGGCTGTCGATCTCGCGCAGCAGCAGAGCCCCGATCTGCTGCTCGCCCGCCTTGACGCCCAGAAGGCCGAGCTCGAGGTGACTGCCGTCCGCGAGCCGCTCCTGCCCCGCATCATCGTCGGCAGCGGTCTGGCTTACTCGAACGGCATGCCGATGAGCATCGAGGGCGCCACCCCGGCCGTCGTGCAGGCCAAGGCCATCCGCTCACTCTGGAACAGGCCCCAGGCTTATCTGACGGAGCAGGCCCGCGCCGACGCCAAGGCCGCCGGACACGGCGCGGAGGCGGCACGAGAGGACGTGGCGCTGCGCACCGCCGTGCTGTTCCTCGACCTGGAGCGCTCCGCCCGCCTTGCCGAAATCGCCTCAAAACAGGTCGAGATCCTCGAGCGCATCGAGAAGACCGTCGCCGCCAGGGTCGAAGAGGGCCGCGAGCTTCCCATCGAGCAGAAGCGCGCCAAGGTGAACGTCGCACGGGCAAGGCAGCAACTCGAGATCTTCAAAGGCAGCCAGCGGACACAGGCCGCCGCGCTGGCCCGCGTCCTCGGGCTGGATGCGGCGGACGAGCTCGTTCCGGCTATGGAGGAGCGGCCCGAGCCGCTGCTGCCGGAGAACGAAGAGGCGTCGATCACAGCGGCCATCAGTGAGAGCCGCGACCTGCGCCGCCTGGAGTCCTCGCTGGCGGGGAAGCGCTTCCAGGCGAAGAGCTTCAAGGCCGCGCGTCTCCCGAAGGTCGACCTGGTGGCGCAGTATGGCCTGCTCGCGCGGTTCAACAACTACGAAGAGTTCTTCAACCGCTACCAGATGCACAACGGCCAGATCGGCGCATCCATCGCCATCCCTCTGTTCGCCAGCGCGTCGGATGAGGCCCGCGCCTCGCAATCGCTGATTGAAGCCCGGCGCCTTGAGGTGGAGATGAGGGACGCCCGCGGCCGCATTCAGTCCGAAACCCGTAAGGCCTGGCAGGACGTCCGCGACGCCGAGATGGCCCGCGACGTCTCCAGGATGGACCTCGATGTCGCCCGCGACCAGGTATCGCTGCTGCTGGCCCGCAACGAGGAGGGCCGCACTTCGCTGAAGCAGCTCGAAGAAGCCCGCTTCACCGAGCACGAGCGCTGGCGCGACTACTTCGAAGCCCGCTACGAACTCGAACGGGCCCGCCTCGCGCTGCTGAAGCAGACCAACCGCCTGACCGCCGCACTGAACTAGCCTGGGACTTTTCGGCTTTCAACGTCCGCTCCGTGTGTGATGAACTCAGGTGTGATGAACTATTGGAGATAAGGATGGGGAGGCAGTCCCTGGAGCTCTCGGAGATGGGAATGAGGAAACAAATCACCGTTGTGTTGTTGATCCTGCTGGCGGCCTTCGCGGGCTGTACCCGGGATCCCGAGAAGGTGAAGCGCAAGTACGTTGAAACCGGAGACAAGTACTATGCGCAAGGCAAGTTCAAGCAGGCGGCCATCATGTATGGCAACGCCCTGAAGCAGGACCCGAAGTTCGGCGAAGCCTACCTCAAGCTCGGCGACACGGAACTGCGGCGCGGCGAGATCAGGCGAGCGATCAACGCCTATCGCCGGGCCATTGAACTGCTGCCGGACAACGAAGATCCGGCCGGCCGCTTGGCGGACATCTACCTTGCCGGCTACGCCATCTTCACGCAGAGCAGCAAGGAGCTTCTGGCCGAGGTGGAGGACCTTACCCAGAGCCTGCTCAAGAAGAATCCGAACAGCTTCCATGGGCTCAGGCTCCAGGGCTTCGTGCACATCGCGAAGCAGGAGCCGAAGGAGGCCATCGAGTCCTTCCGCAAAGCCGATTCGGTGAAGCCGAAGCAGCCCGAGGTGAAGTATGCCCTGGCGCAGGTGCTCAGCCAGGAAGGGCAGTGGGAAGAGGCCGAGAAGCTGGCCAAAGAGGTGATGGCGAACTCGCCGAACCACATCCCCACCTACGACTTCATGCTGATGGAGTACCTGAAGCGCGACCAGCGCGACAAGGCCGAACAGGTGCTTCTGAAGAAGGTCGAGAACAATCCGAAGACCGCGCGCTTCCGCACCCAGCTCGCATCGCTCTACTATGCCGAGCAGAAGACGGCCGAGAGCGAAAAGGTGATCGGCGAGCTGATGGCCAAGGAGAAGGAGATCGAAGGCGCCCGCATGGAGGCCGGCGAGTACTATTACCGGATCCGCAATTACAGCCGCGCCCAGGAGATCTTCGAGGAAGGAGCCAAACAGGACGAAGGCCAGCGCACGAACTACCGGTTGAAGTCGGCGCTGATCGACGTGGCGCAGAGCAAGCTGAAGCCGGCGCTGGACAAAGTCGAGCGGGCGCTGCGCGACGATCCCAAGAACGACGACGCGCTCTCCATGCGTGCGTCATTGCAGCTTCAGACCGGCGACCGCGCATTGACCCAAGCCGCCATCACGGACTTGCAGTCCCTGTTGAGCCGCGCTCCGGGCAACGCGGTGATTCGCTACAACCTGGCCCGCGCCTACCAGGGCCGCGAGGAATGGGATGCGGCGCGCGTGCAGTATCAGGAGGCCATCAAGCTCCGCCCGGACTTCCTGGGGGCGCACGTCGGCCTCGGCCAGGTGCTGCTGTTCAAGCGCGAATATGGCAAGGCGCTTGAAGAGGGCGAGAACATCCTGCGCCTGGACCCGGAGAACCTCCAGGGCCGCGTCATCAAGACGAATGCGCTGATCAACAGCGGCAACCTGCGGCAGGCCCGCGCCGACCTGGAGTTGTACAAGAAGGCGAATCCTGAATCGCCGGACTTGCAGTTCCAGTCCGCGCTGGTCAGCTTCTATGAGCGCGACTTCAAGACCGCCGAGGCGACATTCCGCGCCCTGCGCCAGAAGTATCCGAACGACCTGCGGCTGGCCTACGCCATCGCCGAAGTCTTCTTGCAGACGGGACGTCCCGATGAGGCGCTGCGCTTCCTGCTCGACGAGCAGAAGCGCTTCCCGGACAACCTGGAAGTGTACAAGGCGGTGGGCAACATCTCGATGCGCACTGGCGCATTGGACCTGGCTGAGGATCAGTACCGCTTCCTGATCGGGAAGGAGCCGCGCAACACCGAACTCTACATGCGGCTGGGCGAGACCTTGCGGCGCAAAGGCAACACGCAGGCCTCCATCGACGTGCTGCGCAAGGGCCAGCAGTTGCAGCCGAACGACCCGTCGACGAACCTGCAGTTGGCTTTGACGCTGGACGCTGCCGGACTGAAGCGCGAGTCCCTGCCGATCTACGAGAGCATCGTGAAGAACCAGCCCGACAACCCGATCGCGCTGAACAACCTGGCTTTCATGATGGCCGAGGATGGCCGAGATCTGGACCAGGCGCTCACCTACGCCCAAAGGGCGCGGCAGCAGTTGCCCGACAACCCGGACATCGCCGATACGCTGGGCTGGATTTACATCCGTAAAAACCTGAGCGATAACGCCGTCTCGATCTTCAAGGACCTGACGAAGAAGTACCGCGCCAACCCCGTGTATCACTACCACCTGGCGATGGCGCTCTACCAGAAGGGCGACCGGGAGGGCGCGAAGCGCAGCCTCCAGAGCGCCCTGGCCTTGAAGCCGCCCAAGGAGCACGAAGACAAGATTCGCGAACTGCTCGGCAAGGTGAGTTAGCGCAGCCCCCACCTGCATGCAGCGGCACCCTTCTTTCCCTTGGGTCGCTCCATTTGCGGCCTTCATGATCGCGCTGACGGTGGCGCCCTCGCTGGGGCTGCCGCCGCGCGCCGAACTTCTGTTGCGGCTCGGGCTGCCCCTGGCCGTGCTCCTGGCCTTCTCTCTGCACCTGATTGAGTTCCGGTTCAACCGCCTCTGCGCCAGCAGCCTGGTGGGCATCGCCGTCTTCCTGATCTGGATCGCCCCGGACGCGCTGTTTGCGGGCTACCGGAGCCACTGGCTGTTTCAGAATTCGCTTACCGGCAGCCTCACGTTCTCTATGCCGGCCGAGGCGCGCAACGACGGCCTGTCGATTCTGATGCGCGTGCTGCGGGCGGCCGTGCTGGTACCGATCGTCGAAGAGCTGTTCTGGCGAGGCTGGCTGATGCGCTGGATCATCCGCCACAAGTTCGAGGAAGTGCCGCTCGGAACGTATGCTCCGGCGGCGTTTTGGATCACCGCGGGCCTGTTCGCGCTGGAGCACGGGCCCTATTGGGAAGTAGGATTTCTCAGCGGCGCGGTTTACAATTGGTGGATGGTGAGAGTGAAACGCGTTTCAGATTTAGTACTCGCTCACTCGGTCACCAATGCCTGCCTCGCAGCCTACGTTCTCGCCACAGGCCGTTGGGAATATTGGATGTGAAGGCCCCAGGCTCGAGGCCTTTCGATTTACACATGAACAATACGATTGAAATCCTGCGCGAAGGAGCCGTGGCGACCCGCGCCCGCGTCGCGCTGTTCGACTTTGACGGCACAGTCTCCGTAATCCGCTCCGGCTGGGTGGAAGTGATGGTGCCGATGATGGTGGAAGAGCTGGCCGCCCTCAAGACCGGCGAGAGCGAAGAAGAGTTGACCGCCATCGTGAAGGAATTCGTCGGCCGGTTGACGGGCAAGCAAACGATTTACCAGATGTTCGCGCTGTGCGAAGAGATCGAGAAGCGCGGCGGCACGCCCAAGGATGCGCTTGTTTACAAGCACCGGTATCTCGACCTGCTGATGGAGAAGATCCACACGCGCCTGGACGACCTGCGCAGCGGCAAGGCCTCGCCCGAGGACTACCTGGTGCCCGGCTCTCGCGCGCTGCTGGAAGGCCTGAAGGAACGCGGCTTCAAGCTGTTCCTGGCGAGCGGCACCGACGACAAGTACGTTCAGGACGAAGCGAATCTGCTGGACCTGACTCGCTACTTCGACGGCGGCGTCTACGGCGCGCTGGACGACTACAAGAGCTTCTCGAAGGCGATTCTGATCAAGCAACTGATCGAGAACGCGGGCTTCGCTGGCGATGAGTTTCTGGGCTTCGGCGACGGCTACGTCGAGATCGAAAACGTGAAGCAAGTCGGCGGCGTCACCGTGGGCGTGGCCACCGACGAACCGGATTGCCTGAAGGTGGACGACTGGAAGAGGAACCGCCTCGCTGGCGTCGGCGCGGACTACATCATTCCGAACTTCCTCTGCCACGGCGAACTGTTCCAGCTCCTCTTCCCCGAGTAGGCCATGGGCTCAAAATATCCGCTTTTCGATCGCGGCAGGTTGCACATCCAGCCGCTGGCGAACCGCACCAACGATCTGGATCTTAGCCGTTGGATGACGCTGGACGAGGCGGCTCCGCCGTATGAGCACGAAAACCTCGCCGAGGTCGGCCAGCGCTGGGCGGCGGCACAAAAGAGCGGCGCGTCCCGCATCCTGATGATGGGCGCGCACTTGCTGCGCGGCGGCACGAACCGTCACATCATCGATCTGATCGAGCGCGGCGCCATCTCCATCATCGCGATGAACGGCGCGGGCGTGATCCACGACTACGAACTCGCGCGCATCGGCGCCACCACGGAGAGCGTGGCCCGCTACATCCAATCGGGCGAATTCGGACTGTGGCGCGAGACCGGCGAGTTGAACGACTGGATTCGCGAAGCCGCCGCGACGGAGAGCGGCTTGGGCGAGACAGTCGGTCGCAAGATCGCGGAGTCCGATTTTCCGCACAAGGACATGAGCGTGTTGGCGGCGGCGTGGGGCGCGGGCGTGCCCGTCACCAGCCACGTCGGCATCGGCTACGACATTCTGCACGAGCATCCGAACTGCGACGGCGCCGCGCTGGGCGCCGCCAGCTACCGGGATTTTCTGATCTTCGCCCACGTGGTGGAGAACCTGGAGGGCGGCCTGCTGTTGAGCTTCGGCTCCGCCATCATGGGGCCGGAAGTGTTTCTCAAAGCACTGGCGATGGCCCGCAACGTCGCACACGGCCAAGGCCGCTCTATCCGGAAGTTCACCACGGCGGTCTTCGACATGGTGCCCATTCTGGGCGACTGGCGGCATGAGCTGCCGAAGACCGATCCGGGCTACTATTTCCGCCCGCACAAGACGCTGCTGGTGCGGACCGTCGCCGATGGCGGCGAGAGCTTCTACTTCAGCGGACAGCACCGCGCGACGTTCCCCGCTCTGCGCAAAGCCTACCTGGAGGCCGCGGGAGAATGACGGCGGCCGAGATCCTTCAGCGCATCCGGTCGTTGCGCGTGCTGGTGGTCGGCGACATCTGTCTGGACCGCTGGTGCGCGTACGACCCGTCGCTGGCGGAGCCTTCCCGCGAAACCGGGCTGGATCGCGTGGCTGTGGTTTCGACACAGATCACAGCGGGCGCGGGCGGCACGGTGGCCAATAACCTGGCGGCGCTCGGGGTGCCGCTGGTGGCGGTTCTGGGCGCGGTAGGTGATGACGGCTACGGTTACGAATTGAAGCAGGCGCTTTCCGCTGCGAAGATCGACTCGTCGCTGCTGGTGCCGACGCCGGGCGCGACGTTCACTTACACGAAGCTGCTGAATGCCGTGACGGGTGAAGAGGATCTGGGGCGCATCGATTTCATCGCTCCTCCTCCGCCGCACGAGAACGAAGCGGAGATCGTGAAGCGGCTGACCGAGCACGCGCATGAGTTCGATGTCGTGATGGTGTCGGACCAGATGGAGACGGAGACGGGCGGCGTGGTGACGCCGGCGGTCCGCACGGCTCTGACGGAGTTGGCGCGGAAGCACCCGTCACTGTTGATCTGGGTGGATTCGCGGCTGCGCGCGGAACGGTTCCGCGACGTGATGGTGAAGCCCAACGAGCGCGAAGCGAAAGAGGCCTGCGCGCGGCTCGGCGTGGATTCGTTCCAGGCGCTGCGCGACACGGTCGGCCACAAGCTGATGATGGTGACGCACGGGCAGCAGGGCGTGCTGGTGATGGACGGCGCCGAAGAGACCTGGGTGAAGACGAAGCCCGTCGAGAACCCGGTGGACATCTGCGGCGCGGGCGACAGCTTCTCGGCGGGCGCCGTGACGGCGCTGGCTGCTGGCGCGACCCCGGCCGAGGCCGCGCGCTTCGGCAACCTGGTGGCGTCGGTCACCATCATGAAGAAGGGCACGGGGACGGCGTCTCCAAGTGAGGTCCTGGAGGCCGATCGGCGGCTGTGAACCACCTGGCGATCGACATCGGCGGAACGAAGTTCTCGATGGCGCTCTTCGAGGAGCGCCGCATGATCCGCCGGGAGTCGCGCGCCACGGACCGCGATGGCGGCCCGGCGTGGATGACGCAGCAGATTCGGGAGATCGGCCTGGACTGGGCGCGGACGCACAAGCTGGCGTCAGTGGGCGTGGGCTTCGGCGGTCCGGTGGACTTCACGACGCAGCAGGTGGTGCTCTCCACGCACGTCGGCGGCTGGAACGATTTCGACCTGACGGGCTTCGTGAAAGAGACCTTCGGCGTGCCCGTGCGGATGGACAACGACGCGAACGTCGGCGCCATCGGCGAAGGGCACTTCGGCGCGGGGCAGGGCCTGCGGCCGCTGTTCTACATGACGCTGTCAACCGGTATCGGCGGAGGCATCCTGACCGAACATGGTGTCTATCGCGGCGCGGATTCGTATGCCGGCGAGATCGGGCATCTGAACGTCAGGCCGGACGGGCCGGAGTGCCTGTGCGGATCGAACGGCTGCTTTGAACGGATGTGCTGCGGGCTGTGGCTGGAGCGCGATTACGGCAAGCCCGCGAAAGAGCTGATGGACGACGCCGACTTTGTCGGCCGCTACGTCGTGGACCTCGCGAGAGGTTTGAAGGCGGCGGTGATGCTGCTGAACCCGGCTCGGATCGTGATCGGCGGCGGCATCGGCAAGGCAGGCGACAGATTGTTTGGGCCGCTGCGCGCGGAACTGCGGCGGCAGGTGACGAGTTGGTCCCGGGCGCGGCTTGACATGGCGCCCGCGGCATTGGGCGACGACAGCGTGCTGTACGGCGCACTTGTATTGGCTGAGGAAATTGGCAAGGAAGAACTATGAGCGGATTTGCGACTGACTACAGAACAAAGCTGACGGCAACGCTGGAAACGATCCCGATGGACAAAGTGGAGCAGGCGATCGAGTGGCTTGATGCCGCTCGCGACGCCGGCAACCGCGTCTTCACCTGCGGCAACGGAGGCAGCGCGTCGACGGCGTCGCACTTCGTCTGTGACATGGTGAAGGGCGCGAGCTACAAGCGGAACAAGAAGTTCAAAATCATGGCGCTGACCGATTCGCTGCCGACCATCACGGCCTATTCGAACGACGTCAGCTACGACATCGTGTTCCTCGAGCAGCTCAAGAACTTCGGCCAGCCGGGCGACATTCTGCTGGCGATCTCCGGCTCCGGCAATTCGCCGAACGTGCTGGAAGCGGTGAAGTGGGCTAACGAGAACGGCATGAAGACCATCGGCCTGACCGGCCGCGACGGCGGCAAGCTCGGCAAGCTGTCGCAGCTCGAGATCAACGTGCCCGACCCGCACATGGGCCGCATCGAAGACGGCCACATGATCGTGTGCCACATGATCGGGTATTACTTCATGGAGCAGGGCCAGTAGCGGCCGGCGTGCGCCGTGTGAGAAGTGTGTTGTCATTGATGTGCCCAAGTGGGGGCGGACGAGCGAGCCTCGATGAGCGACGTTGCCTGGCTTCAACACTGGTTCCGATCACAGTGCGATGGCGAGTGGGAACATGCATCTGGCATTCACATCGAGACGCTCGACAATCCTGGATGGGAAGTTCGTATAGATCTTCCGCTATCTGTTGACTCTTCAGCCCAAGTGCTCGTGCATCGCGAGACTAGCGAAGACGACTGGGTCGTGTGCAAGATCGCGGATGGAGTCTTTTGCGGCTACGGTGACTCATCACGTTTGGCGGAGATTCTGTCTGTCTTTCGAGACTTTGTGGTCAGCCGCTCATCAGGATCGCAGACGGGTTCCCCATAGGCCGATTATCAACTTGGTATTGCGGTGCTTCAGGAGCGCCGGACCCGTGTTTGCGCGACCTGGAGGCCCACCCCACATGGATCTTACGGGCGCAGCACGACCTTGCCCACGTTGTCGGCGTAGTCGCCGAGTATTTCGAAGGCCTTCTGGACTTCGGTGAGCGGCATGACGTGGGTGATCATTGGGCGGAAGCGGTCGATGTGCTCTTCGAGCAACTGCACGGCGGCGCCGCCGGTATGGTTGGCTCGGCGGACGCTGAAGAAGCCGAGCTCTTTCCGGCGCATGTGGTGGAAGTCGAGCGAGACGCGATCATCTTGAGGAACGCCGGTGATGACGGCGCGGCCGCCGGAGCACGTGACGTACATCGACTGGTTCACAGTATCTGCCTGTGTCGCACAGTCGAAGGTGACATCCGCGCCGCGGCCGCCAGTTTCGCGAAGGATCTCCTTCGCCGGATCCACCTGGTTCGGATCGATGGCCGCGTCGGCTCCGAGCTTTAGCGCCAACTCGCGGCGATGGGCAACGGGCTCCACGGAGAAGATGCGCTTGACGCCGGCGACGCGCAGGCAGCCGATGGTGGAAAGGCCGATGGGCCCGGCCCCGAAGACGACGGCGGTCTCGCCCATCTTCGGCTGGCCAAAGCGGAACGAGTGGAGAATGATCGACACGGGCTCGAAGAGCGAGCCTTCGTCGAAGTTGAGCGACGTGGGCAGGCCGAGCAGGTTTTCGGCGGGCAGGTTGGCGCGGTCGCGAAAGAAGCCGGGCTCGCCGGGAGAGCTAAAGAAGCGGACGCTCTCGCAAAGGTTGTGGCGGCCCTTCATGCACCATTCGCAGTGGTAGCAGTAGATGGGCGGTTCGAGAGCGACGCGGTCTCCAATGGACCAGCCGGTGACGCCGTTGCCGATGGCGAGAATGCGGCCCGCGGGCTCGTGCCCGAGCACCTGAGGATACGCGGCGGGCGTTTCGCCGATGTGCCCGTCGAGGAAGTAGTGCAGATCGCTTCCGCAGATGCCGACGGATTCGACGCTCACCTGCACTTCACCGGGCGCGGGCGGATTCAGGGTCTGGTCGCGCAGGCGGAACTGCCTTTGCGCGCAAAGCTCAGCAACGGCCATGTTTTCAGGTTACTTCTTGAAGAGGTTGTCGAAGGCGATGCGGGCGTCGTTGGGCGTCTTCGGCGCGAGGACATCGGGGCGCGCGCCGGGGCCTGTCCCGGCCGAAGCGGCGGGGGCGCTGTCGCGCGCCACCGTGACGCGGGCGCGGAAGAACTCGCAGTCGTTATTCGAGTCCTTGCTCGCGATGCGCACGGGGATGGGCTTCGTGCACTGGAAGCGAGTGGAGGGTTCAAAGTAAGTGCACTGCTTGCAGCAGTGGAGAGCGACTTTGCACTTGGGGCACTCGCCGGTGAAGTCGAAGCCAGGAGGCAGCGGCGTGGCGCAGTTGTAACAGCGGGAAGCGGTGACAGCGGCGACCATGCGAGGGAGCCTGGGTCCGGTGACGTCAATGGGCGGCCTGGGGCCCCTCGGTTTCTGGCGGTCATCGAGCCGCGAAGACGAGGATTCGGCTTCAGAATCCATGTATCCGTGTTGTTTGTACTTGCGGTCGCCGTCCATCAGGGTACTCGCTCCTTCGGAGGAAACACATTCTTGTCGGGATTCATGCCAGCCGGGCGAGAATCCATTTCCGCCGGCGGTTCGATATACGAACTTCCGCAGAAGAGTTCAGGGAGGAATGGCTGGCTGGCGCCGGGCGGGCTTCCTTCGGAACTTCTAGCGGCCCCCAGGAATGCTCCGCAACTCCGGCTACATCTTTCTTAACACGAACGCGGGCCGGAATCCAGCGTCATTTCAACAGGCAGGGAGCTCCCTGGGGTTAGCTATGCGCCCACTTGAGTTGGGCGTGGCACGGCCGCGTCAAAGGATCGTCGCTGTGATTCGGGCTGATGCGCAGCGTGTAGCCCAGACGCCCGGTCTGGTGCGGTACGAACTCGCGGGTAAAGGTATAGCGAGTGCCGTCCTCGCCCGCCGGATGGAGGACCAGGATGCTAACGTCCTCAAGTTGGCCGGTGGCGCCAACGCGGCCGACGACGGCCTCCACGCGGACATCCTGCGGCCCGAGGCCGTGAAGTTCGACGTCGGCGCGAAGCTCGAGCGGTGTGCCGCTCAAATGGCACGGGCCGGGAATGCCGCCCGCGTCCTGAATGCGCACGTGCGGCCAGAGGGAGTCGACGCGCTTCTGCCACTGGATCTTCTCGCGGGAATCCTCGAACTGGCCGCGCTTCAGCTTGACGTAGGCTTCGTGCGCGGGCTCGTAGAGGCGCGTCCGGTATTCGCGGATCATGCGCTGGCAGTTGAAGGCCGGGCTGAGGTTCATCAGCGAGATCTTCACGCGCTGCATCCACTGGTTCGGGACGCCGTCTTCGCGGTTGCGGTAGTAGAGCGGAAGGATCTCGTTCTCGAGTAGCGAGTAGAACGAGCTGGCGTGGAGGTCGTCCATTTCGTCGCTGTAGAGAGCGCGGTCGCCCAGCGCCCAGCCGCCTGAGATCTCGTAGGCCTCATCGAACCAGCCGTCGAGAATGGAGCAGTTCAGCGTGCCGTTGATGGCGGCCTTCATGCCGCTGGTGCCGCAGGCTTCCTCGCCGCGCCGCGGATTGTTGAGCCAGAGATCGACGCCCTGCACCAGCTCGCGGCCCACCTGGATGTCGTAGTCCTCAATGAAGACGACGTGCTTTGAGAGCTGCGGATCGCGCGTGAGCTGGTAGATCTCACGTACGAGTTGCTTGCCCGGATTGTCCTTCGGGTGCGCCTTACCGGCGATGATGATCTGCACCGGCATTTCGGAGTTCGTGACGATCTTCCGCAGGCGCTCGATGTCACGGAACATCAGCGTGGCGCGCTTGTAGGTGGCGAAGCGGCGCGAGAAGCCGATGGTGAAGACGTCGGGGTCGAAGATCTCGCCCATGCGCTTCAGCTCCATGGAGGGAGCGTGCCGCTCGACGGCGCGCTCGGTGAGGCGTTCGCGGACGAAGGCGATGAGCTGGCGCTTGCGGCGGCGGCGGGCTTCCCACAACTCGCGGTTGGGGATGTCGGGGACGTGATCCCAGACGGAGTCCTCCGGGTAGCGCTCGCGCCAGTCCGGCTGAAGATAGTTGTCGTAAAGCTGTGCCAAGTCGCCATTCAGCCACGTCGGCAGGTGGACGCCGTTGGTGACGGGCGTGATGGGCACTTCGAGCACCGGCAGGTTGGGCCACAGGTCGTGGAACATGTCCTGCGAGATCTCGCTGTGCAAGCGGCTGACGGCGTTTCGATAGGACGACGTCGTGAGAGCGAGGATCGCCATCGAGAAGTGGTCGTGTGGGTGCTTCTGGCCCAGCGCAAGGACACGTTCGAAGGGGAAGCCGGCCTCGTCGCAGAACTTGTGCGTGTACTCGTAGACGAGCTGCGGATCGAAATGGTCGATGCCGGCCGGGACGGGCGTGTGCGTGGTAAAGACGTTGTTCGTGCGGGCGGCGTCCAGAGCTTCGTCGAAGGTGAGCTTCTGCTCCTTCATCAGCAAGCGCACGCGCTCCAGTCCCAGAAAGGCCGAGTGGCCTTCGTTCATGTGGTAGACGGTGGGCTCGATGCCCAGGGCTTTGAGAGCTCGCAGTCCGCCCACCCCGAGGACCATCTCCTGGCGGATGCGCGTCGCGGTATCGCCGCCGTAGAGCTGGTCGGTGATGTCGCGCAGTTCCGGGATGTGATTCTCGGGAATGTTCGTGTCGAGCAGCAGCAGCGTGACGCGCCCGACCTGTACCTGCCACACCTTGATCGTGACGACGCCCTGCGGCATCCGGACTTCCACATGGACTTCGTTGCCGTCGGCGTCCCGCGCCGGCTGCACCGGCCACGTGTAGAAGTCGTTGACGGGATATCGCTCCACCTGCCAGCCGTCGGGATTGAGATGCTGCTGGAAATAGCCCGTCTGGTAGAGCAGACCGACGCCGTAGAGAGGCAGGACTGCGTCGCTGGCCGCTTTCAGGTGATCGCCGGACAGAATGCCGAGGCCGCCGGAATAGATGGTGAGCGATTCGAGCAGCCCGTACTCCATCGAGAAGTAGGCGACCACCATCGAGTCCTTGCGCTGGCTGTCGGACCGTCCCTGATTCAGATAGTTGTCATAGCTCTCGCACGCGCGTCGATAAGCGGCCAGAAAGCGGGCGTCGGCCGCGGCGTTTTCGAGCGTCTGCTGCGGGATGCGGGCGAGCATCAGCACCGGGTTGTGGCCGCTCTGCGTCCACAGCACCGGGTCCAGCCTCCTGAAGAGCGTCCGGATGGTGTACTCCCAACTCCACAGAAGGTTGTTCGCCAGCTCACTCAGTCGGGACAGAGCCGGTGGAAGTGCCGGGCTGACCAGGAACTCCTTGACCGGACGGATTTGAAAGGCCATAGGCGATGACAGTTCTCTTTCACTTCGGACGAGCCTTGATGTGCTCGAACGGGGAGGCGGGCGCTCAGGTTCTTCCTTCGATCCAGGATACCAGACGGCGAAAAAGGGACAATAAGGTCTGAAATCTAGTATGAAAATACTAATGCTTTCGCCATAACAAAATCTTTTTTACCTATTTGATTCAAAAGGACTTACAATACGGTCATGAAGCTCAGTGCCCAAGAAGAGTACGGGCTGCGGTGTCTTCTCTACATGGCACGACACGGGGAAGAAAAGAGCCATAGCATCCCCGAGATCAGCCGGGCGGAAGGCCTTTCAGTCCCCAATGTGGCCAAGTTGATGCGCATTCTGCGTTTGGGAGGCTTGGTGGCGAGCGTCAGGGGGCAGGCCGGAGGCTATACGCTCTCCCGGCCGGCCGACAGAGTGTCGATCGCGGAGGTGCTCGGTCTGCTCGGCGGGCATTTCTTCGGCTCCCAGTTCTGCGACAGGCATGCGGGGTTGGGCCGGTCTTGCGCCCATTCCGGAGACTGTTCCCTGCGCCTGCTCTGGAGCACCGTCCAGAAGACACTGGACGGAATCCTGATGAAGACGACGCTGAAGGACCTGTTGCGGTCCGAGACCGAGATGGTCGATTTCCTGCAGCACCGCATGCAAGTGGCAGCCGCGGAGATGGCCGAATCGGCGCACGCGCCTGTCGTCTGACCGGCTCCGTATCCTGTTGACGGCCCGCCTGCGCGCTCCTTCCAATGCGCGGCTTGGGGACTGTTCTAATCTAAAATCCATGCCCAATTTGCAACGCCGCTCGGCGCTGTTGGCGTTTGGCGCTGCATTGTTCGGGAGCGCCTGCCGCCGCCGCCGCGGACCCTCGCTCACCATCGGCGCCGAAACCGAGAACGAAACCCTCATCCTGGCCGAGATCATCGCCGCATGGGTTGGGAAGCGCCTGGAGGGCAGCGAATTCACGCGCCGTTACGGCCTTGGCGAAGCTCCACTGCAGATGGAGGCGATGCTGGCCGGGCAAATTGACGTCTGTCCGGAGTACGCGGGGATCGGATTCCGCAGGAAGATCATCTTCGACACAGGCGCGGACCGCGAACTGGTGCGGGAGCGGCTAAAGGAGGCCTACCGCCGCCAGTTGCAATGCGAATGGATCGGCCCTCTGGGCTTCGACAACCGCTTCGTGGCCGTTGTGACTCGCGCGAAAGCGGAGCAACTCGGCATCCGAACTTTGTCTGAAGCCGCACTTCCCGCCAACGGATGGGTATTGGGCGCGCGGCGGGACTATGCGGCTGCCAAGGACGGACTGCCGCAGTTTCTGGGTCAGACGCAGCTTTACCAGAAACGGTCTCACGAGGCGCTGGAAGAGGCCGATCTCTACCGGGCTCTGGATGACGGTCGAGTCGACATCGTCATCGGCCGTGCCACAGACGGCCAGTTGTCCGATTCCAAATATGTGGCACTGGAGGACGATCTCCTAGTGCATCGCGCCGAAGAGGCCGGAATCGCCGTGCGGCTGGACGCGCTCAGCGAAGCTCCGGCGCTGGCCGGCACGCTGAATGCGCTGACCGGGAAGATCCCGTTTGCGGCCATGCAATCCATGAACCGCCAGGTGACCGTGGAAGGCAAAAAGCCCGAGACTGTCGCGGCAACCTTCGTCGGAACGCTAAGCTGAGAGTTCCGGAGGGTCCCGCCGTTGAGCCTGTTGATCGTTGAAGGAGATGCCGCGCCGGCGCTCAACGCCGCCGTGGCGGGCGCTCTGGGCGCCTGTCTGGCGCGCCAGGGTTGGCGTGTCGCCCCGTTGAGCGCACCATCCGCCGCTCCACCCCTGTCGGAACGCATCGGCGGCACCACGAACTCCCGGCTGGCCTGCGTGCTTGCCGAAGCCTGCCATCTTGGGCCCGAGGACCGCTTTGTCTGTCACGGCGGCGATATCGCAAAGGCGCTGGAAGCTCTGAACGACTTCGAAACCGTCATCGCTGTCGGCCTGGATGCGCCGAACGCGCTCCGCCTGACCGTCACGGAGAATGTCGAAGGCCTTCGTGTGGCGCTGGGTGCGGACTCGCTCGGCGTCCTGAGCTCTGTTCCAGTCGAAGACTTATTCCCGGCCGGCGCGCCGGAACTCTCCGGTTTGCCGCTTCAGGTGCCCGGCCGCCCGCGAATCGGCATCGTGTCGCTGCCGCACATCACGAATTTCCCGGCGTACTCGGTGATTCGCGGTTCGGAATGGATCGCCGGCATCCTGCCAGGCAACTTCGACGTTATCCTGCTGCCCGAATCGGGGAACGTCCCCTCCGACCGCCAGTGGCTGGGAGAGCAGGGGCTGCATGAGTGGCTGGTGATGCAGAAGCTTTCCGGCTGCCGTTTAGTGGCGTTTTCCGGAGGACTTGCCCCGCAGGCTCGGGTCGAAGATCCGGACGCCGTTCAGGATTACCGGCAGCTCTCAGTGATCATCGGAGCGCGAATTCCGGCACCGCTGCCATCCGAGGAAGACTACGACCGGCTGGCCGCCTGGATCGCCGGACACTTGGAGATCTCCCGCCTGGAGCACGCCCTGCGTCACGGCTCCGGGTTGATAGTAGAGTAGTTGATGTAGGCGGGCGTATCGCCTCCGGCGAGTGGGCCGGAGAGTGCGCCGGGCCTCGGAAGTCCAGAGCCGCAGCGCCGGCGGCGTGACCCCGGCACTGAACCGGCTGCCCGGCCGAAAGCCGGATTCTCGTTGCACAGAATGCCTGGAGGCAAGGTTGAATATCACCCACGGAGGGAACCTGTTCGCCGTCAGCCGTGACCACGGCTGGGACTGGCACGAGGTTCTGGATCTGAGTGCCAGCATTAATCCGCTCGGGCCGGCTCCCGGCGTTCGCCCGGCCATCGAGGCCGCGTTGGACCGCATTTCCCACTATCCCGGGCAGGAACCGCGGGAACTGGAGCAGGCGCTTTCGGAAGTCTGGAACGTCCCCCGCGAATCCGTGCTGGCGGGCAGTGGAGCCACCGAACTGGTCCATTTCGTCGCGCGCGCCGGGTGGCAAGGCCCCGTGGCGCTGGTCACCCCGGTCTGGAGTGAGTTCTACCGTGCCTTCCCGCACGCACTGCGCCTTCCTCTGGACGATCCGGAACGCTGGCCCCAGCGCGGACTTCTGATCGTCAGCCAGCCGGTGAACCCGACGGGCGAAGCGATTCCGGAGGAGGTCCTCCGCCGTGCAATAGCGGGGCGCGAGGGCCCCGTGCTGATCGACGAATCCTTCATCGAGTTCACGCGACTGGACTCCTCCATCCACTGGTGTGAAAACCATCCGAACCTGCTTGTGCTGCTATCGCTCTCGAAGTTCCATGCGCTTCCGGGACTGCGGATTGGCGCGATTGTCAGCTCCGGCGACTGGATGCGAAAGCTGCGGCTGCGCCGCGAGCCTTGGCGGGTGAACGTGCTGGCCGAAGCAGCCGCCCGTGCCGCGCTGGCCGACAAGGAGCACGCCCGCCGAACGCTCGAACTCGTGG
The DNA here is from genome assembly GCA_050789245.1 of Bryobacteraceae bacterium. Taxonomy (GTDB): domain Bacteria; phylum Acidobacteriota; class Terriglobia; order Bryobacterales; family Bryobacteraceae; genus PNKE01. The sequence continues at coordinate 21,873 of JBOZRR010000008.1, forward strand.
AGACGGAGCGCGCCTGGTTACTGGAGCAACTGACGGATCTGCCCGGCCTGCGCTTCTCCGACGCCGTCGCCAATTACCTGTTCGCCTCGACGGATCTGCCCGCGCGCGAGATCTGTGATTGGTTCCTCGACCGCCGGATCATCCTTCGCAACTGCACAGGACTGCCCGGCGTGGAGGGCGAGGCCATCCGCCTTGCGGTTCGCACGCGGCCCGAGAACGAGCGGTTCGTCGAAGCCGCCAAGGAGTTCTTTTGCGAGCCGCGCTAGCGGTCCTGCTAGCGCTTCTGCCCGCGGCGGCACAGACTCCGCGTATCGTCTCCACCGCACCCAGCGTCACCGAGATGCTCTACGCGCTGGGACTGGGTCCCAACGTCGCCGGCGTGACGACATTCTGCCGGTTCCCGCCTGAGGCGATGAAGAAGCCGAAGGTCGGCACCTTCATCCAGCCGGACTTCGAGCGCATTGTCGCCCTCAAGCCCGACGTCGTGTTCATCATCAAGAACCCCATCGATCTGGCGGCGAAGCTCCGGCGGCTCGGGCTGCGGACCGAGGAGTTGAACCAGGATTCGATCGCGGGCATCCTCGAGTCCATCCGCACCATCGGCCGCGTGACACACCGCGAAACGGATGCCGAGAGGCTGGCCACACGCCTTCACGACGACCTCGAGTCCATCCGCGCAAGCGTCCGCGGGAAGAAGCCCACCAGCGTCCTGTTCGTCATCGATCGCACGCCGGGCACCCTGCAAGGCATGTTCGGCGCGGGGCCGGGCTCCTATCTCGATGAGTTGCTGACCATCGCGGGCGGGCGCAACGTGCTGACAAGCACCACGATGCTCTATCCGAAGCTCTCGCTCGAGCAGATCCTTGCCGCCGATCCCGACGTGATCATCGACATGGGCGACTATTCACACGGACGAGCCGTCAGTACGGCCAGCCAGGCGGAAAAGCTGAAGCTGTGGAGCAAGTACACCACGCTGCGGGCGGTCCAGAGCAAGCGGGTCTATGATGTTTCCGCCGACCATTTCGTCGTCGCCGGGCCTCGTATGGTCAACGCGGCGCGTGAATTCAAACGGCTGCTCCATCCCGAGGCCGGGCGATGACAGAGTGCTACCAACTCGACGGCGCCGGCTTGCGCTACGGCGAGTCGCGTGTCCTGGAGGACATCTCGCTCAGGCTTGACCGTCCCGCGATGGTGGCGCTCACGGGGCCGAATGGGGCGGGGAAGTCCACGCTGCTCGGGATTATGGCCGGCCTGCGGCACGGGCACGACGGCTCCTGCCGGTTTCAGGGCACTGAGGTCTCGCGCTGGAGCCGCTCCGAATTCGCGAAGCGCGTCTCGTTCGTCCCGCAGAGCCTGCGGCTCGAATTTCCTTTCACGGCGGAGCAGGTGGTGCTGATGGGGCGCACACCATACGCGGGCGGCTACTTCGAGAATGACCGTGACTGGGCCGCCGTCTCCCGTGCCATGAGCCTGACCGACACCACGGTGTTCCGCGACCGTGACTTTCGGTCGCTTAGCGGCGGCGAGCGGCAGCGTGTGGTGTTGGCCTCGGCGCTGGCTCAGGAGCCGGAAGTGCTGCTGCTCGACGAGCCCACGACGTTTCTCGACTTGCAGCACCAGGTAGCCATCTACCGCCTGCTGCGCGAATTGGCGCGCGAGGGCATGCTGGTGGTGGCCGTGACGCACGATCTGAACCTGGCGGCGGCTTACTCTGACCGCGTCCTTGTGCTGGAACGCGGACGGCTGGTCGCCGATGCGCAGCCCTGCGACGCGCTGACCGTCGAGCGGATCCGCACTATCTTCCACGTCGAAGCTGAATGGCTCTCACGAGCCGACGGCCGCCCCTGGATCTCATTCGGAGCCTGAGGAATGACGCTGAAGCCCGCCACGCCCGCCCGCACCGTGCGCGTGCTGCTGGTTTCTCTCGTGATTCTGACCATCGTTGCCATCGCCGCGCCTCTCCTGGGCAGTTCGAGCATCAGTCTCAGCCGGGCTTGGGCGGGGCTTTCGCCCGACGCCGAGATCTTCTTCGGGCTTCGCTGGCCGCGCGTGCTGCTGGCGGCGCTGGCGGGCGGAGCGCTATCGCTTGCCGGGGTGCTCTTTCAGGCGCTGTTGCGCGACGCGCTGGCCACGCCGTTCACATTGGGCGTTTCGAGCGGAGCCTCGCTCGGCGCGGTGATCGCCATCTCGTTCGGCTGGCGCACGCTGGCCGGAATGCCTGTCATCTGGCTGGCGGCGTTTGTGGGTGCGGCGCTGGTGCTGGCGCTGGTCATGATGATTGCCGCCGAGGGCCGCCGCATGTCTTCATTTACGCTGCTGCTTTCTGGTGTCACTATCAACAGCATCGTGATGTCCATCATCATGCTGCTGCACAACATGGCGAACGTAGGACAGTCATTCGCCATCGTGCACTGGCTGATGGGCGGCATCGAGCCGATGGAGACCACAACGATTCTCGTCATTGCGGCCGTGGTCATCCCTGTGGCGCTGGGCATCTGCGTTTTTGGCCGGCAGTGGAATCTGATGGCGGCCGGCGAGGAATGGGCCGCGGCGCGCGGAGCCTCCCCGGCGCGGCTGATGCTATGGGGCTACCTGGCCGGGTCTCTGCTGACGGCGACGGTGACGGCCGTGACCGGACCCATCGGGTTTGTCGGTCTTGTCGTGCCGCACGCCTTACGGCTGCGCCTGGGCGGCGATCACCGGCTGTTGATGCCGGCTTCGTTCCTCTTCGGCGCTGCGTTTCTGATTGTGTGCGACACGGTCGCGCGGACCTTGCTCGACGTAGAGATCCCAGTCAGCGTGGTGACCGCGCTGATCGGCGGTCCGTTCTTCATCGCGCTTCTGCGAAGCCGGAGGAAGAGCCTGTGGATGTGACGATAGGAGGATTGCCGGCATGATCTCCGCGAGAGTCCGCGAAACCATCGAAGCCATCGAACCGCTGTTCAATGCGGACGTCGCCGACGAGCTTGGCCGCCGTTGGATGGAAATTCCGGCGCCGCCCGGAGCGCTGGGACGTTTTGAGACGCTGGCCACGCACTTCGCAATCATCCGGGGCACCGCCACGCCGCGCATCGGACGGATGGGGATGTATGTCATCTGCTCCGACCACGGTGTCGCCGAAGACCAGGTGAGTTCCACGCCCGAGGTCACAACAGCCGAACTGGCAATGGGCTTCGCGCGCGGCGAACTCCCCGGCAGCGTTTTGTGCCGCCGCTTCGGTATCGAGGCGCAGGTGGTGGATGCCGGGATGACCGGACCGCGTTTCATGAGCGTGATCGATGCCCGCGTCGCGTCCGGCAGCGCGAACCTCACGAAGGGTCAGGCGATGACCGTCGAGCAGACCAACCAGGCGCTGGAATCCGGTATTGTCCTGGCGCACGACGCGGCGGAACGCTTCGACGCCGCCGGTTTGGCGCAGATTGGGGTGGGCGGCAGCACCCCCGCCTCGGCGGTCCTCGCCGCACTGAGCGGTCGCGACCCCCGGGGCACCACGACCCGGCCGCCCGGACTGCCGGAGGCGGCGTTTCACCGCAAAGTCGCTTTCATTCGCACGGCGCTCAACCGGCACAACAGCGATTTCTTTATTCCTTTCGGCGTGCTACGTGCCGTGGGCGGCCTCGACCTCGCGATGATGACCGGATTCCTGCTCGGTGCGGCCGCTCTGCGGCTCCCCGTGGTCCTTGACGATTTTGCCGCCGGCGTGGCGGCGATGATGGCGCGGGGCCTGTGCGCCGACAGCCTGGACGTCGCGATCTTCGCTCACGACAGCGGCGATCCGGCGCACCGGAACCTGTTCACCTCGCTGGACGTGACGCCGCAGATCGCACTCGGCCTCAACTCAGCGCCCGGATGCGGCGCGGCGGCGGTTCTCCAGTTGCTGGGCGCGGCGATCTCGCTTCTGGAGGCTTCCGGGGGCTCCAGGAATTGAGTCCTCACACTGTACAATAAGAGTTTGGCCTAAAGGAAAGTTCCGCGTTTGATCAATCGGCTCGTTCTCGAAAACCTGAAGCATCGCAAACTGCGCACCATCCTCAGCGCACTGTCCATTGGCTTTCAGGTGACAATGATCCTCGCTGTCGTTGGTATCAGCCGGGGCATGCTGGAGGATTCGATCAACCGGGCCAAGGGCGTTGGCGCGGACATCTGGATCAAACCTCCTGGCGCCTCCGCCATCAGCCTGAGCGGCGCGAAGATGCCGGAGAAGCTCCTACCCGGCTACTTCATGAAGCAGGATCACGTCGTGCAAGCGGCTGGGACGCTGGTGCTTCCCGTCGAGGGGCTGAGCACGATCACGGGTGTTGATTTCGACCGGTTTGTCGCCCTGAGCGGGCCGTTCCGCTTCCTCGCTGGGGGACGCTTTCAGCAGCCGGACGACATGATCGTCGACGAATGGTACGCCCGGCAGTCGAAGAAGGCGGTCGGCGATACCGTCACTGTCCTGAACCATCAGTGGCGCGTCTGCGGAATCGTCGCCGCTGGCAAGTTGGGCCGCATGTTCGTGCAACTGAACCGGCTTCAGGAACTCGTGCCGGGCAATACCGGATTCATTAGTCAGGGATTTGTGAAGCTGGACGATCAGGCCAACACCAAGGCGGTGATCGCCCGGTTCAAACAGGATTTGCCCGACTATTCTGTCTACTCCATCGACGAGTTCGTCAGCCTGTTCTCCGTGAACAACATTCCCGGTCTGCGGGCATTCATCTACGTGATCATCGGGCTCTCCGTGGTCATCGGCTTCCTTGTCGTCTGGCTGACGATGTACACCACAGTGCTGGAGCGGACTCGCGAGATCGGCATCCTCAAGGCCTTGGGTGCTGCGCCCGCGGATGTCCTGAACATTATCGCCCGGGAGACGCTGGTGCTGGCCTTCGGCGGGTGGATCGCCGGTCTGCTGCTCTCGTTCGCCGCCAATGGGGCGATCAACGGTCTTGTGCGGGCAAGCCTGCAATCGGTGATCGCTTATGAGTGGTGGCCCATCACACTGGTGATCGCCGTTGTGGCCAGCCTGCTTGGGGCCATCTACCCAGGCCTGCGCGCCGCCCGCCAGGACGCAATTGAGGCTCTGGCGTATGAGTAACCCCATCATCCACGTCAAGGATCTGCGCAAGATCTACCATGTCGGCGACGTGGACGTGCCCGCGCTACGCGGCGTCTCGCTCGACGTGCAGCGCGGTGAGTTCGTTTCCATCGTTGGACCCTCAGGCTCCGGCAAGTCGACGCTGTTTCACATTCTCGGCGGGCTCACCTCGCCGACCTCCGGGACCGTCGTGATCGACGGCCAGGATCTGGGCGCCGTCTCAGAAGGCGAACGGACCCGTCTGCGCCGTGCGAAGGTCGGGTTCGTTTTTCAAAAGTACAACCTGCTTCCGACGCTCACCGCGCAGGACAACATCCGGATGGCGCAGTTTCTGGGCGGCAAGGATCGGACGGAAACCACTCAATTCAAAGAACTTCTGAAGGGCTTGGGAATCCAGCACCGCCTGCATCACAAGCCGCGGGCCATGTCCGGCGGCGAACAGCAGCGGGTCGCCATCGCCCGCGCGCTGGTAAATCAGCCGGCCATCCTGCTGGCGGATGAGCCCACCGGGAACCTCGACACCGAGAATTCCGACATCGTCCTGCGCCTGCTGCGGGATCTGAACGAGCGGATAGGCCAGACCATCCTGATGATCACCCACAACCCCGAAGCCGCCGCTTACGGCCATCGCACCGTTCACATGCGCGACGGCCGCATCGCCGATTAATCTTTACTTCGAGGTCGGTTTTAAGTTCGTTTCGAACAATTTCAGAATCCGCTTGTACTCATCCGCCCAACTGGTGGGCTGGACGAAGCCATGGTCCTCAGCCGGGTACATCGCGGCCTCCCAGTTCTCTTTCCGGAGTTCGATCAGCTTCTGTACGAGGCGCACGGTGTCCTGAAAGTGGACGTTCACGTCCACCATCCCGTGGCAGATCAGCAGCGCGCCCTGCAAACCCTTGGCGTGATAGATAGGTGAGCTGCGCTTGTAGGCCTCTTCGTCGCTTTGCGGGACATTCAGGATGTTCGACGTATAGCCGTGGTTGTAGTGCGCCCAGTCGGTGACGGGCCTCAGCGCCGCGCCCGCCGCGAAGACGCCCGGTTGAGTGAATAGCGCCATCAGCGTGATGAAGCCGCCGTAACTGCCGCCGTAGATGCCGATGCGCTTCGCGTCGACGCCGTGCTGCTTCACCAGCCATTTGGCCGCATCCACCTGGTCGTCCAAATCCTTGCCGCCCATGTGGCGATAGATGGCTGCTCGCCAGTCCCGGCCATAGCCGGCGGAAGCGCGGTAGTCGAGGTCCGCCACCATGTAGCCTCGTTCCATCAGCAGGTGGTGGAACATGTATTCGCGGGCGTACTGCGACCACCAGCGGTGCACGTTCTGCAAATACCCCGCGCCGTGGACGAAGACCACCGCCGGCCCGCCGGGCTTCCAGTTCTTCGGCTTGTAGAGCCTCGCTGGGACCTCCGCGCCGTCGCGGGCCGGAATCTTCACGATGGGCGCGTCCAGCCACGGGTACGTCGAGAACTCCGGGGCCGGGGACGTGGTAACGCGCTTCATCTCCGCGCCTGGGCGGCTCTCCGTCACGAAGAGTTCCGGAGGTTTGTTCGTGTAGCTGTAGATCTCCGCCAGCGCGGATTCGTCTGGCGAGAGCACCGCCTCATGGCTGCCGGGCAGGGTTGAGACCTTCGTGCGTGCGCCGCCGGTGACGGGCATCGTGTAGACGTGCCGCTCGTGCAAGCTGTGCTCGCTGGTTTCGAGCCAGAACGTCCGCTTGTCGCGCGACAGCCGCACGCGGTGCACTTCCCATTTCCCGCTCGTGAGTTGCCGTATTTCGCCCGAATCGAAATCCGCCGTATAGAGGTGCGACCAGCCGTCCTTTTCGCTCTGGAAATAGACTGTCCGGTTGTCCCCAAGCCAGCCGAGCGTGAAGCCGCCGGGGCCGTTCACCCACGCGTCGTCGTGCTCGTGGAACAGGACGCGCGTCGAGCTGTCCGCCGGATTCACCGCGAAGACCCAGCGGTCCTTGTTGTCGGCCGAGTCGCCGAGCACCGCCAGTTTTGTGCCGTCGTCGCTCCACTGCGGATTCACCAGTTGAGCCGGACGCTCGCTCTCCTTCTGTTTCTGCCCGTGGTCGATCCACTTCCACTCGCCGCTTTCGACCTGGAGCACGGCCATCTTCACGACTGTCTGCGCATCACCGACCTTCGTTCGGCCTGGGATATCCACCGTGTAGCCGTCCTCGGTGACGTAGTTCGGGACGACGGTCGTCTTCGCGTCGGCGCCGCGTTCGGAGATCGTCGCGAGGATGTACTTTTCGTCGGGCGAGAGCACAAGTGCGGTGACCGTCTGCCGTCCGGTCAGGCGCCACGGTTTACGCGGATTCTCCTGTTTTTCCTTGGCTTTACGTTCCTCGCGCTGTTTGGCGCGGCGGTCGACTGCTTCGAACAGCGCGCGTTCTTCCTTCTTGACTGTCTCCTGGCTGGAGGTCAGCTTCCGCTCGTCGGGGTCCGGCGGCGACCCGGCGGGCCGGATGTCAGTGAGTTGTTCCGTCGAGCCGTTCTCGAGAGAAACCACGTACAGGTTGCCGCTTTTCACGTAGGAGACTCGATTGCCGTCCCGAAAAAAGCGCGGATTTGATTCGACGTCGCTCGTGCGAGTCACCCGGCGGCGCACGTCGGTTTCGCGGTCGTAGACGTAGATGTCGCCGCGCTCAGCGAAGGCGATCCGCTTGCGGTCGGGCGTCTCGTGGCCAGAGACGGGCGGCGCCTGGCGGCGCTCCTCATCGGTGAGCTTGCGCAAGCCGCTGCCGTCACGGTTCGCGACGTAGGTGTCCGCGTCCTTCTCGATCGGATCGGACCACTGCTTCCACTCGAAATAGATGCGCTTTCCGTCGCCGGACCAGCGCACGCCGGAGGGCGCCGTCCCGTAGAGTCCGGGGCCGCGCATGATCTCATCGACAGTCAGTTTCAGAGTCTGCGCCGGAGCCGGGACACAGAGGCTCAATGTGAGGAGGAGGGACAACAGGGATCGCATGCCGAAACCCACATTGTAGAATGTGGAGCATGAGAACAGCCTGCCTCTGGGCGTTGCTGGCGTTCGCCCTTCCGGCCTTCTCCGCCGATTGGCCGGAGTGGCGCGGTCCGAACAGGGACGGCATTTCCACTGAGAAGAACCTTCCGGAGAAGTGGTCGCTGAACGGCGAAAACCTGCTATGGAAAGCGCCGTACGGGGCTCGTTCGACGCCCGTGGTGCATGGCGGCCATGTGTACATCCTGAACGGGGCCGGCGCCAAGGAGACGCTGCAGGAGCGCCTGCTCTGCCTGGACGTCAACACCGGGAAGCTGCTATGGGAGCAGCGCTGGAACCTCTACATGAGCGACGTGCCGCCGCACCGGATCGCGTGGGCCTCGCCCGTGGTCGACGGGGCGACAGGCAACGTCTACGCCTTTGGCGGCAACGGTTCGCTGCTGGGGTTCACGTCCACGGGCAAGCCTTTGTGGAAGCGCTCGCTGGCGGAAGACTACGGGCTGTTCACGACGCACGGCGGGCGCACTTCGTCGCCGATCGTGGATGGAGACCTGGTGATCGTCAGCGCCGTCAGTTCGACGTGGGGCAAGGAAGCGAACCGTTCGCACCGCCTGATGGCCTTCGACAAGCGCACTGGCGAGACGGTGTGGGTTTCGACGCCCGGCGGGCGTCCGTATGACACGAGCTATTCGAATCCGGTGATCACGGAGATCAACGGGACGCGGCTGCTGATCAACGGGCTTGGCGACGGCAGCGTGGTTGCGGTAAAGCCACAGACGGGCGAGCCAGTGTGGCGCATGGTGCTGGCCAAGCGCGGCATCAACACGGCGGCGGTGGTGAACGGGAAATGGGTGATCGCCGTGCACGGCGACGAGAACCTGGATTCCACTGTGATGGGCATGATCATGGCTTTCGACGGCTCCGGCAAAGGCGAGCTCGGCAAGCCGCAGACGAAGTGGGCCAATATCGGCTTTGAAGGAACGTATTCATCGCCGATTCTCCAAGGCGACCGTGTCTACGCGCTCGACAACAACGCCAACATCGCGGCGTTCGACGTCGAGACCGGACGCGAACTGTGGAAGCACAACCTCGGGACGCTGCAGAAGGCGTCGCCGACGTTTGCCGACGGCAAGATCTACGTCGGCACCGAGCAGGGCAAGTACTTCATCCTTCGCCCACGCGCCGATGGCGTGGACGTGCTGAGCGAAGTGGAATTGCCCGTGAGCCAGGTGGGGCTGTATTCGGCGGGAACGCCCGAGCCGGTGCTTGGCGCGACGGCGATCGCCGACGGCCGCGTGATTTTCGCATCGGTGGACACGGTGTATTGCATCGGAAAGAAAGGCGCGGCGAAGACACCGGAGGCGAAGCCTGCGCCGCTGCCCGCCGGCTCCGGCGATGTGGCGTGGGTGCAGGTGCGGCCTTCGGAACTGGTCGCGAAGCCGGGCGAAACCGTCGCATTCCGCGCGCTGGCATACGACGCACAAGGGCGTCTGATCGGCGAGAAGACGGCGCAGTGGTCGGTGGACGGCGTGAAAGGCAACCTGGCGGGGAGCAAGCTGACGGTGGAGAAGGCCAACATCTTCCAGGCCGGATACGTCAAAGCCGTGGTGGACGGCGTTACGGGTGAATCAAAGGTTCGCGTGGCCGCGGTGCCGGAGTACTCCGAGAATTTTGAAGGGTACGCCGTGGACGCGGTTCCGCCCGGCTGGGTGAGCGCAGTGGCCGGAAAGTACAAGGTGGCGGATCTGGAAGGCAGCAAGGTGCTGATGAAGTCGCCGGACGAGACGCTGTTCCGCCGGATGCGCCTCTTCTTCGGTCCGAACGATCTGCACGATTACACCGTGGAAGCGGATGTGCGGTCGCCCGAGCGGCGCAGGCAGCTTGGCGACGTCGGCATCTTCGCGCAACGCTATGCGCTGGTCCTGTTCGGCGCGAGCCAGAGGCTGGAATTGCAGCCCTGGCAGCCGGAGACGTCGCGGACGGCGACGGCGAAGTTCGCTTGGCAGAAGGACACATGGTATCGCTTGAAGCTCAGGGTAGAGAACCTGGCTGACGGCAAGGTTCGAACGCTCGGCAAAGCATGGAAGCGGGATGAACCGGAACCGCAGGGCTGGATGATTGACCGGACCGACCCGATCGGCAACCGCGAAGGCAGCCCTGGCCTGTTTGGCGATTCGCAGTCCGGCGTGTATTACGACAACTTGAAAGTGACGGCCAACCGATGAAACAGAGACTGACGCTCACGCTTCTGGCGGCCTCCGCCGCCATGTCTGGCGCCGATCCCGGAACCGGCAACTGGCCGATGTGGGGCGGCACGGCGGATCGCAACATGGTATCCGCCATGAAAGGGATCGCCACGAACTGGGATGTCGCCAAAAAGACGAACGTGAAGTGGGTAGCCGCGCTCGGCTCGCAGAGCTACGGCAACCCCGTGGTGGCGAACGGGGTGGTGCTGGTCGGCACGAACAACGAAGCCGCGCGCGACCCCAAGGTCAAGGGTGACAAGGGCGTGGTGATGGCCTTCCGTGAATCGGATGGCCAGTTCCTGTGGCAGGTGGTCTCCGACAAGCTGCCTGTCGGCCGCGTCAACGACTGGCCGTACCAGGGGGTGGCGTCGTCGCCGCTGATCGACGGCGACCGCGCCTACTGGGTGAACAACCGGGCCGAGATCATCTGCGCGAATCTCAAGGACGGCACCGTCATTTGGAAGTTCGACATGATGGAAGAGGTCGGCGCGCACCCGCACAACCTGGCGAACTCGTCGCCGGTGATGTACAAGAACCTGCTGTACTTCTCGACTTCCAACGGCCAGGACGAGAGCCACGTCAATATCCCTTCGCCGAAGGCCCCGTCGATCATTGCCATCGACAAGACGACGGGCAAGCTGGTGTGGGAGGACAACTCAGTCGAGGACCGTATTCTGCACGGGCAATGGTCCTCGCCGTCGGTCGGCGAAATCGGCGGAGTGATGCAGGTGGTGAGCGCTCAGGGCGACGGCTGGGTTCGAGGGTATGAAGCGGAGTCCGGCAAGAAGCTGTGGGAGTTCGATTCGAATCCGAAGGACAGCGTCTGGCCGAAAACGCGGAACGAACTGATTGCGACGCCGGTGATCTGGAAGAGCCGCGTGTACATCGGCAACGGCCAAGATCCCGAGCACGGCGAAGGTCCGGGCCACTTCTACGCGATTGATGCCACCAAGCGCGGCGACATCACCAAGACCGGGCTGCTGTGGCGCTACGACAAGATCCGGCGAACGATCTCGACGGCGGCGATCCATGAGGGCATCGTCTACATCTCCGACTTCAGCGGCTTCCTGCACGCTCTGGACGCCGAGACGGGACAAGTCCACTGGACGCACGATATGCTGGCGGCCATCTGGGGTTCACCCGTGGTGATCAACGACAAGGTCTATCTGGGCGATGAGGATGGCGATGTGGCAATCCTGCAGACAGGCAAGGCTAAGAAGCTGATCGCCGAGATCAACATGGGCAGCTCGGTGTACTGCACGCCCGTCGCCGCCAACGGGTCACTGCTCATTGCGAATCGGAACCAGTTGTTCTCGATCTCGGAAGGCGCGGGCGAGAAGAAGTCCGAATAGCGCCTAAGTTCAAATGCTGTTCCCTTAAGCCACCGGGCGGTAGTAACCGGCGCTTGCTCGCGGCGGTGATGGACCAGTTCCCGAATGGCCGTAATCCGCCAGAAATCCGCAAATGCCAGGCGACCAAGCGTACTCTATCCGAGTGGCAGTTCTCACCGTAGGCGACTTCACACTCATGTGGATCGTGGGTGGTGCTCCACGGGATGTCACATTCCGGTAACCGGACTGTACAAGCGGAATCGATAACACCAGCCCCGCCACACGCGAGGACGCGCCGTACTGCCATTTCCAGGATAGCAGGGCCTCGATCCGGAAGTCTAAACCGCTGAAAAGAAGCAAAATAGAGATGCACCGAAGCGAATCTTAGAAGTGGTTTGCGACCCTGATATCGAATACCATAACCAGGGAGTTCGAATGCGCATACTATTTTCGACAATCGGGTCGCGCGGCGATGTCCAACCGCTGGTGGCGCTGGCGTCGCACGTCAAGGCGCTCGGTAATGGAGTCCGCGTCTGCGTGCCGCCCGATTTCCGCGAGTGGATTGAAAGCCTTGGCATCCCGGTCACACCCATTGGTCCAGAGGTGCGCAAGTTCGCGGCCTCCCGACCGATGGCCAGGCAGCTCCAACCACCACCAACACCCGAGCAGCGGCGTCTGATGGCGGAAACGATTGTCGCCACGCAATTCGAGACGGTCACCGCCGCCGCGCAAGAGTGCGACAGGATCGTGGCGGCCACCGCGCTGCAGATCGCCGCGCGATCGGTCGCGGAGAAGATGGGAATTCCATACATTTTCGTCGCCTACTCGCCGATCGTGCTGCCGTCGTTGCACCATCCGCCGCCGCCCTTGCCGTCCTTACCGGGACAGGCGGCGCCCGCGACGAGCGACAACCGTGAGCTCTGGGCGCGGGATGCGGCACGTTTTAACGACCTCTTCGGGGCGGCGGTCAACGCCAATCGTGCATCCCTGGGACTGGCGCCAGTCAGCGACCTACGGAGCCACATGATCACTGACCGCCCGTGGCTCGCGGCGGATCCGATACTCGGACCCTGGCCCGATCCCGCAGACGAGGGAGTATTTCAGACCGGAGCCTGGATCATGCCGGACCAGCGTCCGCTGTCGCGCGAGTTGGAGACATTTCTCGAGAGCGGCGAGCCCCCGATTTACTTCGGCTTCGGCAGCACTCAGACGCCGAAGGATGCGGGCCACGTCATGCGCCAGGCCGCTCGCGCTCTGGGGCGACGGGTGATCGTGTCGCGAGGCTGGTTCGACGTATCACTCGTCGAGAACGATGCCGACTGTTTGTCTATCGGTGAGGTTAACGTGCACGCCCTGTTCTCACGCGTCTCTGCGGTCGTCCATCACGGCGGCGCGGGAACGACGACCGCGGCGGCCCTCGCCGGCGCCCCGCAGGTGGTCATCCCGAATCTCTACGACCAGCACTACTGGGCACAGCGAGTCGACATTCTCGGCATCGGCGCCGCGCACGCGCCGGGCGCGCCCACGATTGATTCACTGGCTAGCGCTCTTGAGCGGACGCTGCGGCCTGAAATGACTGCGCGTGCCCGTTCCATCGCGGCCACGGTGCGCCGCGACGGAATGCAAGTTGCCGCGGAAAGGTTGATCGCATAATGAAATCCTTTGTGACCGCGCGCCTGTCCGGACTGGATTTCGCGGAGTTTGCGAGCAGCAAACAGCGTTCCCAGAGAATGTGGCGAGCCGGAACCCGATGGACGGACGACTCCACCAGGTGGGAGAGCAGAAACAGATCAGTTGACCTGTAACGCCCAACACGCGGAGGTGCCGCGAGCAATGGTCCCGGATCGTCGGCCAGTCGGCAGTCGGCCTCACAACCGGCGATCCGCGGCGGTATCCGGGTGCTGAGCCGTTTAGGAACAGTATTGCGCTTACGTCCGGTAGCTGCCGTTGATTTCGATGTAGCCTTCGGTCAGGTCGCAGGTCCAGAAGGTGGCCTGGCCCGTGCCCTTGCCCGCGAGGCGTAGGTGAATGCGGCATTCGGGCTTGTCGAGCTTGGACTTCATCGTGTCCTCGTCGAAGGCCGCCGCCAGGCCCTTGCGGCAGACGCGGACGCCTTGCAGCAAGATGTCGACATCGGACGGCTCGAAAATCACGCCCGAATAGCCCGCCGCGCAGAGGATGCGGCCCCAGTTAGCGTCGGACCCGGCGATGGCAGTCTTCACAAGCGGCGAGTTCGCGATGGCGCGAGCGATGCGCGTAGCGTCGGCCTCAGTCTTCGCGCCGGTTACTTCGATCTCAATCAGCTTGCGCGCGCCTTCGCCGTCGCGGGCGATCTGGCGGGCTAGAGATTGGCAAACTTCGTTGAGCGCCTTCCCGAACCGCGCGGCGTTCGACTGCGTGACCTTGCGGCCGGAGGCGCCATTAGCCAGGACCAGCAGCGTGTCGTTGGTGCTCATGTCGCCATCGACGCTCAAGCGGTTGTAGCTGACGTCTACGGCGCGAGCCAGCAGTTTGCGGAGCAGCGCGGGGGCAATGGCGGCGTCGGTCATGACGTAGGCCAGCGTCGTCGCCATGTTGGGATGAATCATCCCGGAGCCCTTGGTCATGCCGGCGATGCGGATGCCGTCGACCACAACTTCGGCGACTTTGCGAACGGTGTCGGTGGTGAGAATCGCGTCGGCGGCGTCGAGGAAGCGATCAGGGGAGAGCCCTTCGACCAGCGCCGGCAGCGCGTTCGTGATGAGCGCTGGATCGAGCTCAACGCCGATGACGCCGGTCGAGGACGGCAGCACCTGCTCCACCGGGCACTTCAGCGCCTTGGCCGCGGCTTTCGACGTGGCGAGGGCGACACGATCTCCCGTGCGCGTGGCGCAGTTCGCGTTGCCGGCATTCACCAGCACCGCGCGGGCGATGCCGCTGGAGACCTGAAGGTGCTTCTTCGAGAGACGCACCGGCGCGGCCTGCACGCGATTCGTGGTGAAGACAGCCGCCGCCGAGGCCGGCGTATCGGAGACGATCAGCGCCAGGTCGGGGCGGGCCACTTTGCGGATTCCCGCGTACAGGGCGGAATAGCGAAATCCAAGGGGCAGGTTCATGAGCCGAGCTTCTCTCCAGGTTGCAGCCGGTGGCCGTTTAGGAACGCCTCGGCCGGCAGCCGCTTCTTGCCTTCAATCTGCACTTCCAACAGTTCCAGCACGGAGCCCCCGCCGCAGCAGGCGTAGAGGCGCTTCGCGCTGGTAAACAGAACTCCGGGTTCGGCGGACGATTCGAGGCCGGTGAGGCGGCTGCGCCAGACGTTGAATCGCAGTCCTTGCAGGGTGGTCCAGGCGCCGGGCCACGGCAGAAAGCCGCGCGCGCGGTTGTGAATCGAGGAGGCGGGCTGCGTCCAGTCGATCAGGCCGTCCTCGCGATTGAGGATGGGCGCGTAGCTGGCCTCGGCGTCGTTCTGAGGGATAGGTGTGATGGCCTCAGCCGCGAGGCCTTTCAACGTGTCTAGCAGCAGGTGCGCGCCGAGGATCGACAGCCGGTGCGAGAGATCGAAAGCGGTTTCGTCGGGGCCGATGGGCGCTTGGGTCTTCAGCAGCATGTCGCCGGTATCGAGACCGGCGTTGATGCGCATGGTGGTGACGCCGGTGACAGTCTCGCCGTTCGCGATGGCCCACTGAATCGGCCCCGCGCCCCGATACTTCGGCAGCAGCGAGGCGTGGACGTTGATGATGCCGTACGGCGGGATATCGATGATCGACTGAGGAATGATCTGGCCGTAGCCGACGACGACCATGGCGTCCGCGCCGATGGCGCGCAGCTCTTCGACGATTTCCGGACGGCGGATGCGCTCCGGTTGGCGGACGTCGAGTCCGAAACGGAGCGCGGCTTCCTTGACCGGAGGCGGCGCCAACTCATGGCCCCGGCCCTTCGGGCGGTCCGGCTGCGTGTACACGGCAGCCACACGATGCCCGGCCGCGACCACTGCCTCGAGCGTAGGAACGGCAAAGAGAGGCGTGCCGAGAAAGACGAGCTTCATGGACGGGCTAGTCCCACTCGCCGGCTTTTTGGAGCTTGCGAATCTTGCGGCGGATCAGGTCGCGCTTCAGCGGGCTGAGGTGCTGGAGGAACAGGATCCCATTCAGGTGATCCATCTCGTGCTGCATGGCACGGGCCAGCAGTTCCTCGCCGTCGGTTTCGAAAAACTCGCCCTTGACGTTCTGTGCGCGTACCTTCACCTTGAAGGCGCGGCTGACATCCTCGCGGAAGCCGGGGATGGAGAGGCAGCCTTCCTCGCCCAACTGTTTGCCTTCCTTCTCGAGGATCTCCGGGTTGATCAGCACCAGTTTGTCCTCGGGCCGCTCGCCGGCGGAGGTGTCGATCACCGTCAGGCGCTGGAGCACGCCCACCTGGGGCGCGGCCAGGCCGACGCCCTTGTTGGCGTACATCGTCTCAAACATATTCCCGACCAGCTCGTGGAGCTCGGGCGTGTCGAACGCCTCAATGTTCTTACAGGGTGTTTCCAGCACGGGATCCCCGTACTTCAAGATCCGCAACGTCATGTTTCTAATAGTCTCTAACCTGTTGGATGTAGCCATCGAAGTTTCGACGCATCTCGGCGAGCGAGTCCCCGCCGAATTTTTCGATCATTGCCTGAGCGAGGACCAGGGCGACCATGGCCTCGCCGATAACGCCCGCCGCGGGCACCACACAGACGTCGGAACGCTCGTACGCGGCCGCCGACGGCTCGCGCGTCTCGAGATCCACCGACATTAACGGGCGGCGTAGCGTGGAGATGGGTTTCAGCAGCCCGCGCACCACGATGTCCTGGCCGTTGGTGATGCCACCTTCCAGGCCGCCGGCCTTGTTCGCGCCGCGCGAAAAGGCGCGCTGCTCGCGGTCGTAGTGAATGGTGTCCTGGACCCTGGAGCCGAATTCGAAGCTGGCCTCCTCGGCCGATCCGATCTCGACGCCCTTGACCGCCTGAATCGACAGAATCGCCTGCGCCAGGCGGCCGTCGAGGCGCGTGTCCCAGGCGATGTGCGACCCGAGTCCGATGGGGAGATTGTGGGCGCGGACCTCAAAAATTCCGCCGACGGTGTCGCCGGTGCGGTAGACCTCGTCGACCACTTCCTTCATGCGAGCTTCGGTTTCCGGGTCCACGCAGCCGAGCAGGACTTCGTCCTTGTCGGCCAGTGCGCGGATCTCCTCCCACGTCGCGTCGCGTTCGAGCCTGGCGGCGCCGACCCGTACAACGTGGCTGTAGACCTCAATCCCAAACTGCTTGAGCAACTGCTTCGCCAGCGCGCCCAGGGCGACACGCGAGGTGGTCTCGCGGGCGCTGGCGCGTTCCAGGATGTAGCGGGCTTCCGGGAAGTTGTACTTGATACCGCCGGCGAGGTCCGCGTGGCCGGGACGAGGGCGGGTGAGCTTCTTCTTTTTCTCCTCGCTGTCCGGCTGCGCCTCGACTGGCAGGACGTCGGTCCAGTTCTTCCAGTCGCTGTTGCGAATGATCATGGCGACCGGAGATCCGATGGTCCGCGAGTGACGAACGCCGGAGACGATTTCGACCGTGTCGGTCTCGATCTTCATCCGGCCGCCGCGGCCAAAGCCCTGCTGGCGGCGCCAAAGTTCCCGGTTGATGGCGGGCAGGCTGACGGGAACGCCCGCGGGCAGACCCGTCAGGGTCGCCACCAGGCACTCGCCGTGCGACTCCCCGGCGGTCTCAAAACGTAACATGTGGTTGAACTTATATGGTACCGGAGCGGACTTCGCCGCATCAACACAGATAGGCGGCCCGTGCCTGCTTTCGCTTTCCGTCACAGCCCGTCCATAATGGGAAGAAGCTCTCAGTGACAAACGACACCGCCCTGACAACCCTGGTCCGGCAGGCGCGCAAACGCCTGTATCTCCAACTCGTGCTCGACCAGTTGGCTTGGGGCTCCGTGGCGGGGCTGGCCTGCCTTGTTCTCCTTCTGATCACCGGAACCCAAGTGCTGCGATGGTATTGGCCGGTGCTGCTGGTGGTGGTGACTGCCGCGGTGGGCTGGTGGCGGAGCCGCCGGCGCATTCCGAACGAATACCAGACGGCGCGGCGCGTCGATGAGTCGCTGGAGTCGAACGACTTGCTCTCGACGGCGTGGTACTTCGAACGGGAGCACGTGCGTCAGACGCCGAACACGGAGTTCCTGGCGCCCGTCCAGGAAAGGGCCGAGAGCCTGGCCTCCGGCGCCGTGGTTTCCGATGTCATTCCGATGCGACGTCCGGCGGCGCTGTGGCCGCTGCTCGGCGTGGTTGTGCTGGCCGGAGGCGTCTTTGGCATTCGCTATGGCGTGCTGCGGAGCATGGATCTGCGCGGGCCCATTGCTGAAGTTCGTTTCGACACTTTGACCGGCGCGCCGCTGCCTCCCGCCGAAAAGCAGGGCAAGGGCCGCAAACCCGGCATGCCTCAGCCGGAGGGGATCTCGGTTCCCGACGGCGAACAGGCCGACGTCAACACCGAAGATGTCTTCCGCCAGGAAGACCTGAAGAACTTTGAAGTCGCGGCGAACGAAATGGGCCGTGCGGGCAAAGGTGAGGACGGCCGCAAGGCCGAGAGCCCCGCCGCTGGTGACGAGGACGGCACAGCTTCGGAGGAGGGCTCCGGCGACGACGCAGCGGACTCCGATTCCGCCACCGGCTCGAAGGATCCGGCCCGTAAAGAGGGCAAGCAGCCGCGCGAGAAGCAGCCACCGCCGCCGAACGATGGCGGGCTGATGGACAAGATGCGCGATGCGCTCGCCAATCTGATGGACAAGTTGAAGATCGATCAGAAGAGCGGCGACGCACAGCAGATGGCCTCCAACCAGAAGGGCGGCGGCAAGAGCGGGGAAGGGAAGAAGAAGGGCGACGGCGGGATGCCCTCGAAGGGCAAGCCCGAAGCGGGTCAGGAGCCGGGCGACCAGGCTCAGGGCGACCAAACCGGCGAGGGCCAGCAGACGCAGTCGGCCAAGGCCGGCACTCAAAACAACGATACCCCGTCGAAGAATGAGAAAAGCGGTGTCGGCAGCCAGGATGGCCGCAAGGACACGGAACTCGCCGAGCACGCCGAAGCGATGGGCAAATTGAGCGAGATTCTCGGCAAGCGCTCGCAGAACCTGCAAGGCGAGGTGATGGTGGAAGTCACCAACTCGAAGAATCAGCAGGTGCGCACGGCGTTTACGGGCAAAAAGGCCACGCACACGGATGCCGGCGGCGAGATCAATCGCGACGAAGTGCCGCTGCACTTGCAGCACTACGTGCAGTCGTACTATGAGCAGATCCGCAAGCAGCCCGCGCCGCCGATCTCCACTCCTGCACAGCCCGCGCAGAAGCAGTAACGGCCGCTATTCTTCCTTGATCAACAGCACCTGGCGCGGCTTCACACCCGTCACTGTTTGCTTCTTGCCGCCGGGCCAGATCACCTCCACACTGTCTCCGCCTTTGTCTTTCGGCGCACCGAAGTGAATGCCGAAATGGCTGGAGGACGCGTAGCCCACCGACACCGACATCGTGTTCCACTGCCCGCCCCATCGGACTTTCGCGCCGATGCCGTCCCGATTCGCTTTCACGCCCTGGAGCTTCACGATCAGCCAGTCACCGTCAGTTTCGGTGATGTTTTCCCAGATCTCGGCGGGCTCCATCAGCGATGAAGTGGCGACATCGATTTTGCCGTCGCCATTCAGGTCCGCGAAACCAAGGCCGCGATGTGCCTGGGGCTTCTGGAAGTCCGCGCCGGCGTCGGCCGAGACGTCGCGGAACTGGCCTTTCTCATTGAGGAAGATCGCATTCGGCAGGCGGTAGGCGTTCGGCTCGAACTTTTCGATCTCGTCATTCACATGCGCGCACGTGACGAAGAGGTCGCGCCAGCCGTCCTGGTTCAGGTCGAAGAGGCCGACACCCCAGCCGCTTCGCTTCGTGCTGGCGCGAGCGACGCCGCTCGAATACGTGGCATCGACGAATCCGCCCTTGCCGTTGTTGCGGAAGACGGGGAAGGTCTCACCCGCCAGGGCAACGACGAAGATGTCGGGGAAGCCGTCGCCGTCATAGTCGCGGAATTCGGCGCCCATGCTGGAGATCACGATGCCGCTGTCTTTGAGCGCGCTGCCAGCGGTGAGTCCGGTCTCTTCGAACTTTCCGTTGCCCAGGTTGCGGAAGAGCGAATTCGGCTCCTTGTCGTTGGTGACGAAGACGTCCTCCCAGCCGTCGCCGTCGTAGTCAGCCACCACCACGCCCATGCCGCGGCCCGGGAATTTGTTCAGGCCGGCTTTCTCGCTGACGTCTTCAAACTTGCCGCCGCCCAGGTTGCGGTAGAGCCGGTTCGGAAGGCCCTTGAAGTACTTCGGGTGGCAGTAGACGCGGATCTTGCGCTCCAAGTCTCCGCAGAAGCGGTCCTGCTCGGCGGGCCAGACGACGTAATGCGCGATCCACAGATCCAGCAGGCCATCGTGGTCGTAGTCGAACCAGGTGGCGGCGGCAGTCCACAGATTGTCGCGCACGCCGGCGCTCGTCGAAACATCCTGGAACTTGCCGTTGCCCAGGTTTCGATAGAGCGAGTTCGTGCCCACGCCGCCGACGAACAGGTCGACGTTGCCGTCGTTGTCGAAGTCGGCAGTCGCGGCTGCAATGGAATATCCCTCGCCCGCAAGGCCCGCCTCTTCCGTCACGTCGGTGAACTTCATCCCGCCGTCGTTTCGGTAGAGCCGGTTCCAGAACTCGGGTCCGGTCTTCTTCATCGACGGATGCGCAGAGCCGTTCGTGAAGAAGATGTCCGGACGCCCGTCGTTGTTGTAGTCGAAGATGGCCAGGCCGCCCGCCATCGTCTCGTAGAGCAGCTTCTTGGGCGTCGGCGAGTTGTGCACGCTGAAGTGCACGCCCGCGGCCTCGGCGACATTCCTGAACCGCACGGCGGGTGTTTGCGCGGTTGCGGTCACCGACACCGAGATCAAGAGCAACGCGAGCCTGCGCATCCTTAGACATCGGTTATACCCCAGCCTCCCGACAACATGCCACGTCGTGCAAACTGGAGAAATGCGATTTGTCCCGCTCCTGCTTGTTGCCCTGCTGTCTCCGGTGCTGCTGTGCGCACAGCCAGCCGCTCTGCAAGCTGACTCCGACAAGGCGCGGGAACTGCTCTCGCAGCGCCGCTTTGAGGACGCGGTTCCGTACCTCGAACGACTGGTCAAAGCGATGCCGGCCAACACGCAGTTGAGGCTGAACCTCGGCATGGCGCTGCACCTGGCGGGTCAGGACGCGAAGGCGATTCCGCAGCTCGAGGCAGTTCTGAAGGTGCAGCCCAATGAGTTGGCGGCACTGATGCTGCTGGGCGCGACGTACATGCGCACCAATCAGCCAGCGAAGGCCGTGCCCCTCTTCGAGCGCGGCCTGAAGCTGCAGCCGGATGAACCCGAAGGCCGGGTGATGCTGGCCGATGCGCTTCTCATGCTCGACCGTTATGAAGCCGCCATCCCGCATTTGCAGCGGATTGCGACGCAGAATCCGGAAGATCCCAAATCCTGGTACGGCCTCGGACGAGCCTACGAAGCCATCACCGTCCGCGCCTTCGAAGAGTTGGGCAAGATGGGCCCCGATTCGCCCTACTGGCTGATGCTCGCCGCCGGCGCGCGAGCCAGCGGAGGCCGCAACACGGCGGCTTTCACGCTTTACCGGGCGGTGCTCGAAAAGGCGCCTACGTTCCGCGGCGCCCATGCCGGGCTGGCCGAGGTCTATCGCAAGACCGGACACGAGGATTGGGCAGCTACGGAGGAGCAGGAGGAAAAGAAGCTGCCTCCGCCGCGCTGCGCTCCGCCCACGGCCGAGTGCCACTTCGCGAATGGCCGATTCACGCAAGCCCTGAGCCTTGGCCTGGCCGCGAAGACGCCTGAGGGCATTTACTGGCGGGCCCGCGCCGCAAACGAACTGGCCCGCGATTCGTTCAACCGGCTCTCCAAGCTGCCGCCGTCACTGGAAGCCCACCGGATGCTGGCCGAGTTTTTTCGCAACACAGGTCGCCATGCGGAGTCGATCAGGGAGTGGCGCGCGGCCATGGAAATGGCTCCGGACGACCCGCAACTCGAACTCGAGCTGACCACCTCGGTCTACCTGAGCCGCGACTACCCCGTCGCGGAGCGCAATCTCCGGGCGCTTTTGAACCGGTATCCCAAGCTACCCGAGTTGCACTTCATGCTCGGCGTCTCCCTGCTCAATCAGCAGAAGCCCGACGAGGCCATTCCGGCGCTCGAGGCCGCACTAAAACTGGGACCCGACAATCTTCCGGCCCGCGCCGCGCTAGGCAAGGCGCTGCTTGAAACCGGCAAGCCGGCGGAGGCGTTGCCTCACCTGGAAGCGTCCCTCGCCCTCGACGAAGACGGCAGCCAATACTTCCAGCTCAGCCAGGCGTATCGCAGCACGGGCCAGGCGGAGAAGTCTGCCGAGATGTTGAAGAAGTACCAGGAGATTACCCGCTCGCAGCCTGAGACCGAAGTCACCATCACGGGCCCGAAGCAGTAGTCCCGCAAAAGTCGAAAGGGCCGGCCCCTCGCGGGACCGGCCCTTCGTTTTGGATTGGCTGTGCCTTAGAACGACAGGCGCAGGCCGAAACGGAACTGACGGGTCGAATCGTTGCCCGTGATGGTCATGAAGCCATTCAACGGGTTGGCGATATCGGTCCTCAGGTTGCCGTTCGAGTCGAGGCGCATGTTGGCCGACGAGCCGCTCGGATTGCTCCAGCGGGAGCCGTGCGTCACGTTCGTCGCTTCGGCGCGGAACTCAAGATTCACCCGCTCGGTGAGCGAGAAGTTCTTGAACATGGCCGGATCCAGTCTCCAGTAACCCG
Source organism: Bryobacteraceae bacterium (assembly GCA_050789245.1). Classification (GTDB taxonomy): domain Bacteria; phylum Acidobacteriota; class Terriglobia; order Bryobacterales; family Bryobacteraceae; genus PNKE01. Next base: position 44,338 of record JBOZRR010000008.1, read on the forward strand.
GACCGTAAAGGGCGTTGATGCCCATCGTGCCCGGCGTGTAGACCGGATTGGCCGAGTTGAAGTAGAACAGCGGGTCGCGGAAGGAACTCGGGTCATAGTAGGGCTGGAGTGGGCCCGTACCACCGAGCTTCTTGACCTCACCGATCTGGTGAGCGGTCTGCGTGCAGCCATTGCACTGCAGGGACTGGCCGCTGCCGCTGACCGTGAACGGGGTGCCGGTGTAGGCGCTGAGCATACCGTTGAAGCGCCAACCGCCAAAGATGTGATCGGCAACGCCGTTCAAGTTCCACTGGCGGCCCTTGCCGAACGGCATCTCGTAGACCCATCCCAGGGTGAACATGTGGCGGCGGTCATACCCGGCGGGCGAGTAGTTGCGGGCCAGCATGCCTTCCCAGTTGAAGGCCTTCGGACCGGTCCAGCCGGTGTCGTCAGCCATGTTGAGCGCCTTGCCCCAGGTGTAAGAACCCTTGAGGAAGAGGCCCTTCGAGAAGGACTTGTTCACGGCTACCTGCATCGAATCGTACGCGGCATAGCCGATGCCATCCCACATGTTCGCGGAGATGGTGCGGCCGTACAGCTTGGCGAGTGGCAGGTTGGCTGTGGAGACGCCCAGGCCTGGTCCAACGGTGTTGATGTTGCGGTCCATCAACTGCTTGATGGTACGCGTGGCCACGTAGCCGACCGAACCGATAATGTCGCCCGGCAGCTTGCGTTCCACCGTAAAGTTCCAGCTCTGGATATAGCCGCGGTGCAGCATGCCGCCCCACGGGCTGCGCGGACCCATGTCCACGTTGTTGGGCAGCTTGATCTGGCCCGACTCGATGCCGGTCGGGATGGGCACTTCCGGAATGCCCTGATCGATGCTGTTGTACCAACCGTATGTGCCGACAGTTGGCACCCAGCCCCCGGTGAGGGTGGCGGGGTACAGGCCGCGGAGCGGACGGCCGAACGGCACGGCGTCGTACGTGATGCCATAGCCCGAACGGATCACCCAGTTCTGGCCCATGCGGTAGGCGAAGCCGACGCGCGGAGCGAACAGCTTCTTGCTGACCTCAATGCCCGCATTGCTGGGAGTGTTGCCCAGACCGCCGAGATACACGATGTTCGTGTACGGATCCCAGCGTTCCATGCCGCGGTCGCCACGATTGATCAGCGGGTAGTACTCGTACCGCAGACCGAGATTGAGCGTCAGATTGCGGTTCACCTGCCACTGATCGCGGACGTACCATGCCATCTGCCACTCACGCGTCTTCATGTCGAAGTACTGGATCGACTTGCTGTAGTTGTTGACGTAGCCCAGCAGTGCCGCTGCGAACTGGTTGGGCTCACGGCTGACCTGACCCGTGGCAATTGTCGTGCCGCCGCTGAAGCCGATGTAGCCGCGCGGGTTGGCCGTTTCCGGCTGCCAGTGGTTCAGCTCCATGCGGCGCGGCTCAAATCCGAAGCGGATCTGGTGAGCGCCCTTGAGGATGCTGAAGTTGGCCTGGTAAGTGTAGCTGCGCTCCTTGCGGTCGAGCGGAGTCCACGTATCGCCGGCGCCGATATAGCTGAAGCCGAAGCCGTCAACCTGAGGAAGGCCGCCGTACCGAGGATCGTTCGCGTACTGCGCACCGCCGTTGGTGCCCGGGATCTTCCAGACATCCAGACCGACGTTGGTGTCCTGCTGCGGAATACCCACTACCTGGTCCATTCGGGTGTAACCGAACACGCCGTCCATGAAGAAGGTCGGCGAGAAGGTGTAGGTGTGGCCGGCCGTCACAAGCTGAGTCGTGGTGTCGCCAAAGCCTGCCGTACCGAGGGCGCTGCCGCCCAGGTCGCCGAACGGGTAGACGCCGCTGACCGGCGCGTCCATGCGGCTGTACTTGCCCCAGATGGCCAGCTTCTGACTCACGTTCCAGTTGGACTTGAAGTCGTACTGGTTGCGGGTCAGAGAGAGCACGCCGGACTTGAAGTAGTTGCCCTGCAGATTGTTCGGATCCGTGGGCGACGTCTGGTTCGGCAGAGGCATGTCTTTGTAGATGTTCGGGAAAATGGAGTTCCACCGGGCTCGGGGAACGATGTTGTTCGCGAACGGTGTGCGGTTGACCGCCTGGTCCTGGGGTGCGCTCAGCGGATCACGCACGATCGAATAGCTGGTCCATTTGCTGAAGTCGCCGTCGCGGAAGTCCTGCGGAGCGACGGAGTAGTTACCGGAGTAACCGGTGCCTTCCATCGTCCTCTCATACGAGAAGAAGTAGAACAGCTTGTCCTTCTTGATCGGTCCGCCGATTGTGCCGCCGCCGATGTTCAGCGTGGTCTTCGGCATCTTGAAGGTGGTCGAACGGAAGAACGGAGCCGTATTCAGCCGGTTGTTGTTGTGGAACCAGAAGCCCACGCCATGCAGTTCGTTGGTGCCGGACTTGGTGACCACCGTGATGGCCGCGCCGCCCGCCATGCCCTGCTCGGCGTCGAACGAGTTGGTGGAGATGTTCACCGTGTCGATCGACTCGATCGGCTGCGTGTAGGCGGTGTGATGCGGCAGCCAGATGTTGATATTCACTGCGCCGTCAGTCAACGTGTTGTTGGTGTTGCGCGCAGTGCCGTTGATGTTCGTAGTCAGCGCACGGCCCGGCGTGTCGACAACCGCGTTCTGAAACGCCGCGGGGGTCGAACCAGGCACGAGGTTGATCAGCGACTGGTAGTTGCGGTAGCCGGGCAGCGGCATGCTGGTCAGCGCCTGCGAAGCAAGCTCGGACCGGACATCCGATTTGTCCGTCTGCAACTGTGAGGCCGCCGCCGAAACAGTAACCTGCTCGGCCAACTGGCCCACTTCCAGTTTGCCTTCGATACGGGTGACGGTGTTGATCGTGACTTCCACGCCGGTCCGGACGAGAGTCCGGAAGCCGGTGGCCGTGATCTTCATCTCGTACGTGCCGGGAAGCACGTTCAGGATGGAGTAGCGGCCGGCATTGTCGGACGTGGTTTCACGAATTGCACCGGTTGCGCTGCTGGTGATTGTGATGGTCGCGTTGGGGACCACTGCGCCTGTCGGGTCCTCCACCGTTCCCACAATGGAACCGTAGAGCACCTGAGCGCTTGCTGGCCAGGGGGCCATGGCTGCCAATAGTAGGACAGCCAGAAGAAGCGCGAGACTGCTTCTCTTGGTCATCATATTCTCCTCTGGGATTGCGTCCTGAGACTGGACGCCGTTGGACAGATGTACAGATCACGGATTTGCAGTGTCCCATCACGAGACCCCTGTCTTAGTCGGTGCTCCATTTCGCGCATTTGCACGCAGGCGCACCTCCTCTCCATGGACGGACACCATTGAGACCCGTACATCAGCCCATACAGATTACCACAAACGAAGGCTCCAGCCGAGCCTCCATTTCACGGGTATCTTGAGGATTTCAATACGTGACCGAAAGAGCAGCCCCTCACCACTCCGTCGGCGATGAATCGATATAAACGGAGGTTGCCGTCTCCTCTGGCCGGGGCGCTGCCGACCGGTCCCTGGACCGTCTCCGCCGGTCCAGTTCCTTCAACAACAGCGCCAGCGACTGGTACACTTCCTCGTCCGCCCCGGGTGGCTCCGGGACGGCGCTTTCTCTCAGGCGGTCAACCGTGCCGCGGCTGTCACGTTCCATTCCCGTGCTCCCTCCTGCATGGTCTGCGCTAGTAACGCGTAGACCTGGGTCCAGGCGTCTCTCACCTCTTCCGTGAAGAGCTTGCCCAGTCCCTCCTCGAGGGTCAGCAGCAGCGCCGCTGCCACGGTCTCGTAATGGCCCGTCTCCACCCCATATTCCGCATGCCGGCGCCCCATCGCCTTGAGCGGCTGGATCAGTGTCTCCAGCCGGTCCAGCGACGCTACTGCCATCGAAAGGGCCTGCATCAACTTCCGGCCCTGCTCCTCCATGTTCGCCTGCCGGAACATCCCCCGCAGGGTTGGGTCCAATTCGAACAACCTACGGTAAAAGAGAGCCGCTGCAGTCGGCGCGATCGGCGCCACAGCGGCAAAGCTCGTTCGGACCAGCTCTTTCTGTTTTTCGTTGAGCATTTCAATATTCCTCCTGCTCCGATCAGTAATGCGAGAAAGCTCGCCCAAAACGATCAACGTTTTCCGCGTTCCCATTAGCAACTTTTTGGATGGCTAGTTAGAATCTTTTGAAAGGCCGGAGGGATTTCACGCACACATGTCGGATCAGGAAACCGTAACGCGCCTGCTTATGGCGTGGCGTGGCGGAAGCCGCGACGCAGAGGAGATGGTTACCCCGCTCGTCTACCAGGAACTTCGCCGGCTCGCCGACCGCTATCTCCGCCGCGAACGCCAGGCGGACACGCTTCAGCCCACCGCTCTGGTCCACGAGGCCTGGCTCCGCCTCGTCGGCAACGAACAGCCCGGATGGGAGAGCCGGGCGCATTTTTATGGTGTTGCCGCCCGCCTGATGCGCCAGATTCTGGTGGATCATGCGCGTAAACAGATGAGCCAGAAACGCGGCGCGCGCGCCCAGAACGTCTCCGTTGAGGACGCGGTCTGTTTCGCCCCCGAAAAGAGCGCCGAAATCCTGGCCCTCGAAGACGCCTTGAACGCCTTGCAGCAAGTGGACGAACGGAAAGCGAAAATCATCGAACTCCGCTTCTTTGGAGGGCTCAGCGTGGAGGAGACCGCCGCCACGCTGGGCGTCTCCGTTGCCACCATCGGCCGCGAACAGCGCCTCGCCGAAGCATGGCTCTACCGTGAGCTCCGGAGCGAGGAAGCCTGATGGACAGCGGCCGCTGGCGAGAGATCGAACGGCTCTTTGTCGAAGCGCTCGAGCTCGATCCATCGCAACGGGCGGCCTGGCTCCAACAAAACTGCGGAGATGACGCGGAACTGCGCCGTGAAGTGGAATCGCTTCTGGCCAGCGACCAGGAACACGAACAGGGTTTCCTTGAAAGCAAGGTCGCCGGCGCCGCCGCCGCAGTGGTTGCGCCGCCGCGCACCATGCAGCGCGTCGGCCCGTATGAAATCGTCCGCGAGCTTGGCCGGGGTGGCATGGGTACGGTCTACCTTGCCCGCCGCGCCGACGACCATTTCCAGAACCAGGTGGCCATCAAGCTGGTCCGGCCCGGACTGGATACGGATTTCCTGTTCATGCGCTTCAAGCGCGAACGCCAGATCCTGGCCACCTTCCAGCACCCCAACATCGCCCGGCTGCTCGATGGCGGCACCACCGATGACGACCTGCCCTACATCGTCATGGAGTACGTCAACGGCCCGCGCATCACGGAGTATTGCCGCGAACGGGCGCTCGGCCTGGAAGCCCGGCTTGATCTCTTCCGCGATGTCTGCGCCGCCGTTGAATACGCCCACCGCCGCTTCGTCGTCCATCGGGACATTAAGCCCGGCAACATCCTGGTGGATGAAGGGGGCACCCCCAAACTGCTCGACTTCGGCATCTGCAAGCTCCTGTACTCCGGCTTCGAGCAGGAGCCCGACGCCACGTTGACCGGCGCCGTCGCACCGATGACGCCGGACTACGCCAGCCCCGAACAGGTCCGCGGCGAGGCCGTCACCATCGCCTCCGACATTTACTCGCTCGGCGCCGTGCTCTACGAGTTGCTCACCGGAACGCGGCCTCATCGCATCACGCAGTATTCGGCCGCCGGCGTCGAGCGCGCCATCTGCGAGCAGGAAACGGTCCTGCCCAGCCGCAGCACCGCCGATCCCATTTTGCGGAAGCGCCTCAGCGGCGATCTCGACAACATCTTGATGCGAGCGCTGCACAAAGATCCGGCCCGCCGCTACGGCACCGCCGCCGAACTTGCCGACGACATCCGGCGTTACCTCTCAAACAGGCCCGTCCACGCCCGCGCCGATTCGCGCCTCTACCGGCTCGGCAAGTTCGTTCGCCGCCACCGCATCGCTGTCGCGGGCGCCGCCGTTGCCATGGCGGGCCTGGCCGTCGCAGCCGGCATGGCCGTCCGGGAAGCGCGTCTCGAACGAGTTCGCGCCGAAGAGACGCGCCGTCTGGCGAACACGCTTCTCTTCGAGGTCCACGACGCGCTGCGCGATGTGCAGGGCGCGACGAACGCCCGCCACGTCCTCGTCAGAAACGCGCTCAACTACCTCGGTGGCCTGGCCCGAAACACCCGCAACGACGCCAACCTCATGTTCGATTTGGCCCGTGCCTATCAGAGGCTCGGCGATGTGCAGGGCGGTGTCATGGGCTCGAACCTCGGCGACAGCTCCGGCGCGCTTGAGAGCTACAGACACTCCCTGAAACTCCACCTGGCCGCGGCGGCCGTGCAGACGCCGACGCCCGAACTGGCGCTCGAGCGCATCGAACTGCGCCGCAAATTGGGTGATTTGCTGAGCTACACAAGGAGCACCAACGAGGCCCTCGAGCAGTTCGGCGCCGCGCGCACCGAAGCTGCCGAGATGCTGCCGAAGACGCCGTTTGAACACCAGGCCCGGCTGAAGCTCCTGCTGGTGGACACCGCGCTCGGCGAGGCCCGCGTCCGCCGGCTGGCCGAGAACGCCTCCGGCTCGCTCGAAAGCGCCCAAACCGCGCTGCGCGTCGTGGAGCAGTTCGTCGGCGGTGCTCCGAACGATCCGGAAATCGTCACCCGTCGCAGCAATGCGCTTTCGGCCGTTGGTATGGCGGAACAGCGTCTCGGCCAGCCAGGAAAGGCGCTGGAATACTTCAACCGCTCGGTCGCCCTGCTGGCTTCGGCGGCAACCGAGAACCCGTCGAGTGTCGGCCTGCGCCGCCAGCTTATGCTGGCCTGGAGCCATGTCGGCGACGCCACCAGCACGCGCTACGACAACTCGAACCACGACGACGGCAGCAGCCTGCGCGCCTACGCCAACATGGCGGTCATCGCGCGGGAGCTCTACGAACACGACACCGCCGACCAACGTGCACGCAGCGACTACGGCATCGCCTTGATGAGGGTCGCCGGAGCCACGCCGGCCTCGCGATTCCCGAACAAGCTTCAGGCCTATCAGGATGCCCACCGCCTCCTGGCCGAGGCCTCTTCCGCGGACGCAAGCAACCAGCCCAATCGAGTTAATCTGGCCTTCGTGGAGTATCAACTCGGCGAACTGCTCTCCAGGCATGGCCGGGGCAAAGAAAGCCTCGATTGGTGGCGTAAATCCTCGGCCAACGCCGAGCATCTCTCCGCCTCCGGACAGTTCACCCCGGCGCGGATCTTCGTCGACTCCAGCCGCCGTCTCGGCGAGGCCGCAGCCGCTCGAGGCCAGCGCGAGGAAGCGCTCTCCTGGGCCGCCAAGGCCGTGAAGCAGGGCGAGGGGACCGCCGCCCGCGATGGCGCCTCGCTCAGCATGCTCGCGCTGCGCCCACGGGCCTATGCCGCCGCGGCATCCATTATCGGCAAGACCGGCCGCTCCGCCGAGGCGCTCGACTATTGGCGGAAGGCCGACGCCGCCTGGGCCGGACTCGCGTCCAGGCCGGGTTTCAGCAAGAGCCATCGCGCCGACTGGGACGAAGTCCGCGCCGCACTCAAAGGGATCAAGCCATGACCGAACAGCAAAAGTCGCTCGTCCGCGAGAGCTTTGCGGGTTTGAAGGAGATCACCGGCCCCGTGGCCCTGCTGTTCTACGGCCGGCTCTTCGACCTCGACCCCAGGCTCCGCGCCCTCTTCCCAAGCGACATGAAGACCCAGGGCCAGAAGCTGATGTCGATGTTCGACTCCATCGTCAAAGGCCTCGAACAGCCCGAAGCCATGCAGGCCGAGCTAAGAGAACTCGGCAGGAAGCACGCCGGCTACGGCGTGAAACTCGAATACTACGACACGCTGACACGGGCGTTTCTGTGGAGCCTGACGCAAGCGATGGAAGGCGGCTTCACGCCTGAAGCCCGCGACGCCTGGGAGTCGCTGATTCTCGGCATCAACGAGCAGATGAAGGCTGGGGCTGCCGAGAGCTCAGCCGCGCCGGCCGAATCCGGCACGCGCCAGAATCCATAGCTTCTCGGCCGTGGAGAGCCGGACGCGCTTCTCAAGTACGGGATAATCCTCTGATTCCAGGCGGCTTAGGAGCTGCGAGTAAATCTCCATCAGGGCCCACAACGCCGCACGCGAATCTTCGTGGACCATCCCGATCAGTGGGCGTGACTCCTCGTAGTACCGCCGGGCCCGGGCGCCCTCGAAGCGCAGCAGTTCCTTGAGCGCGGGCGACTCGCTTTCGACGGAGTTGACGCCGAAACGGCGTAAGTCCTCTTGCGGCAAGTAGATACGGCCGTTCGCGGCGTCCTCGCGAACGTCGCGGAGGATGTTCGTCAACTGGAACGCGATGCCGCATTTCTCGGCCAGTTCGAGTGCTTTCGGGTCTTCGAACTCGAAGATGTGCGTCACCGTCAGCCCGACGACCGACGCGACAAGGTAGCAATACCGGTACAGATCCTCGAAGGACTCGACGCTGTTTCTCGAGAGATCGCTCGAGACTCCGTCGAGCATCTCTCGGAAGAACCTCGGCGGAATCGTGTAGCGCCGGACGGTGTCGAGAAAAGCGGGCCAAATCGGGTCTTTTCCGGGGCTTCCCTCGAGAGTTTGCTCGAGATTTGCGCGCCATTCGCCGAGACCGTCGAGCGAGGCGCCTACCTCGTCGCTCAAGTCGTCGCAGCGCCGCATGTACGCGTATATCGCGCACATGGCGAGCCGCTTTTGTTTCGGCAGCAGCAGAAACGAGTAATAGAAGTTCTTGGCACGCGAACGCGCGATGCGCTCGCAGTGGGCGTAAGACTCCGCAACGCTCGTCATGCGGCCAGGGCCACCCGGACCAGGCTTGCCACCAGCAGCCGGACCCTCTCGGATTTCGAAATGGCGGGACGCCCGCGAAGGACGTCGTAATCCTGCGCGCGAATCTTGTCGAGCACCTTCATGCCGCCGCGGCTGAACAGGTCGATGTCCAGCGCCAAACGCCGGTCGAGCTTGCGCGCCAATGGCAGGCCGCGCTCGAAGAGTTCCTGCGCGACATCGACGGCCTCTCGCATCACCGCCTTGAATGCCGGCGTGCACTTCAGCGCGAACAATTCGTCGACCGTGTAGCCGTGCTTTTCGAACAGGTGAAGCGGCAGGTAGACGCGGTCTTTCTTCAGGTCGACGGTGACGTCCTGCCAGAAGTTGGCGAGTTGCAGGGCCGTGCAGGTGGCGTCGGAGAGCCGCTGGCGCTCCTCGTCGCGGTAGCCGCCGAGATAGAGCACCAAACGGCCGACGGGATTGGCCGAGTTCACGCAATAGCCGAAGACGCCGTCCCAATCGGCGTAGCGCGTCACTGTCTGGTCCTGGATGAAGGCCGTGATCAGATCATCAAATGGCTGGACGGGCAGTTCGTGGCGCGCGATGGTCTCCTTCAGCGCGACGAAGACCGGATGAGCCGCCGCTTCGCCCCGGTAGAGCGCGTGGAGCAGCCCCCGCCACCAGTCGAGCAGGCGGAGGCTTTCCCGCGTGTCCCCGATCTCGTCGCCGAGGTCGTCCGACCATCGGCAGAAGGCGTATACGTTGTAGAAGTCCTGGTGCAGGTGCTTGGGCAGCAGGAAGCTGACGACGTGGAAGTTCTCGTAGTGGTGATTGGCCAGCCAGGCAGTGTAGGAACGGGCCTCCGGGGAGGACCAAGACCTGCCCATCGCCTCCGGGGAAGATAGGAAATCTTTAGGCTGGAAATTCACCTTTTAAGGGATGATCGCCGTCTTCATGTGCCCGTTGTGGCTCATCAGGTGTTTCATCACACCCAGCAGGTTCGAGAGCGGTTCTTCGTTGTTGACGAAATCGCGGGCGGTGATGTGGCCCTTGGCGACGATATCCAGCGCCTTGCGGATATAAGCCGGTGTGTGATGGAAACTGGCCAGACAACTGATCTCGGAGTAGTGCATCAGCGAAGTCTCCAGGCTGACGCGCGTGTCGTTGGGGCAGCCTCCGAAGAAGTTGACGGTGCCGCCGCGGCGCAGAAGCTTCACTGCGAGTTCCCAGGTCTCGGGATTGCCCACCGCCTCGATGACGATATCGGCGCCGTAACCGCCGGTGAGGCCGCGGACCTGCCGCTGGACGTCATCGCCGCCGGTGTTCAGCAGCGCATCGTCGGCGCCCATGCGAAGGGCGCGGTCGAGCTGTGAGGTGCGGCGGCCGAGCGCGATGACCCGCGCGCCGTAGACCTTGGCCAGGCGGACGAACATCAGGCCGATGGGGCCCTGGCCGATCACGACGACGTTGTCGCCGGGGCGGATATTGGTCTCTTCAAGGCCCTTCAGAACGCACGCCAGGGGCTCAGCCAGAGCGGCGTCCTGGTAGCTGAGGTGAGCCGGGATCTCGTAGGTATTCCTCTGAACGATGCGGGCCGGGATACGGATGTATTCGGCATAGGCGCCGTTGTTGAAGAGCAGATCCTCGCAGAGGTTCTCGAGACCCTTCTTGCAGTAGAAACAGTTCAGGCAGGGGGCCGAATTCGCGGAGACAACACGCTCGCCGAGGCGGAAACCTTCGACGTGGTCACCCATGGCGACGATGTCACCAGCCAGTTCATGCCCAAAGAGGGCTGGCGGGACAATCATGCGGGCGTGATACCCCCGGCGGAAGACTTTCACGTCGGTCCCGCAGGTGAGCGCGGCACGGACCCGCACCAGCAGATCACCCTTTTCGATTGTGGGGACGGCCACGCGCTCTACACGCACTTGTTCTTTGCCGTAGAGCACCGCGGCCAGCATTTCGGTATTCACTTAAGACAACCTCTGTGGCTGAACCATTATTTTCAGCGATTTGCCATCTGGATGCAACGCGAGCCGGATGCCTTCCCGGATCTCATTGAGCGGCAAGCGGTGCGAGATGAGGTCCCCCACTGGCAAATCGCCGCTAAATACCAGCCGCGCCGACTCCGCCTGGAGGTCGGCAGACGCGCTGTAAACACCCAGTAATATTCTTTCACCCTTACAGATGTCCGCGCCAGAGAGCTCGATCCTCTCGGTATCGGAGGTCTGGGCGAAGAGCAGGACGCGGGCGCCGGGCCGGGTGGCGCGCATGGCCTCATCGACGATGCCGCGGGCCGAGGCGGCGACGAAGACCTGGTCCGCGCCGCGGCCGCCAGTCAGGCGTTTGCACTCGGCGGCCACATCCACCTCGCGCGGGTCCCAGGCGAACTCGGCACCGAAGCGGCGTGCCAGGGCAAGTCGTTCGGGAATGGTGTCCGTGGCGACGATGCGTGCCCCGATGCGGGCCACCAGCATGGTGAAGATCAGGCCGATCGGCCCCTGGCCCTGGATCAGCACCAGGTCGCCGGGCTGCGGGTCCATCTCGACGGACGCTTTCAAGCAGGTATTCACCGGCTCGACGAAGCTGGCGACGTCGAACGGGACGCCCTCGGGGATCTTTTCAACGCCATCGCGGACAATCCAGTCCATGATGCGGATGTATTGGGCGAACCCTCCGCCGGCGGGCTCGTAGCCGGCAGTGATACCGACTTTCTTGTAGCCGTCGCACTGGGCGTACAGCTTGCGGCTGCAATAGAAGCAGTCGCGGCAGGGGATGTGGTGGAAGGCCACCACCCTGTCTCCCGGAGCGAACTTCGTGACGCCGGCTCCGGCCGCGGCCACCACGCCTGCGGTCTCATGGCCGTAGATGCGTGGGGCGGGGAGCAGGTCGTGCTCGATCTTCTTCAAGTCGGTGTGACAGATGCCGCAGGCTTCGACGCGGACCAGGAGTTCTCCTGGTCCGATCTGGGGCAGAGGGACTTCGCGAATATCGACATCCCCGTCACCGACGTAGACGGCAGCTTGCATTTTGCCGTTGGTGCTAAAAGGGGCAGCAGGCAAGGAATTCTCCTAAATTCGCCGAAGCCAGTCCGGAGGCGCGTGCCAGCCGGACGAGGCCGGGCAGTCTTGAGGGGCGGAGCAGGGCGGAGACGGCGATACGCCCGTTCTGAAAGCGCCCGTCCCTGTCGCGGTACTGATTGAAATCGAGGGGCATGTCCTCTTCGGCGGTATCGCTCACCGCCCGGATGCAGTAAAAGGGCAGGCCCTGGTCCCCGGCTGCGCGGGCGACGGCGGCGGCTTCCATTTCCACGGCCGCACAACCGTCCCGGTGGAGCCGGGCCTTTTCGCCGGCCGTGACCGCCACGCGGTCCAGCGAAACGAGCGGGCCGCTGGCATAGGGCAAGCGTGCCTGGGGTCTCCCGGCGGCGTAGCGAGCCCCTCCAGGGGCCGCCACAACCTCGGTGGCCACAAAGACCTCCCCAGCGCGCAGAGCGGGGTCCAGAGCGCCGCAGTAGCCCGTGCTGACGACGGCGCGGAGCTTGCCGTGCTCCCTGCCGTGCTCCAGGGCTACTCGCATGGCCTCGGCCGCCAGGCGCGGCCCTGGGCCGTTGGCGAGAAGCAGCCACCGGTTGCCGCCGACGCTGGTCTCCCGGGCGAAGCTCAGCGGCCAGCGGAGGTCGCGCGGCTCGGCGGAGCGCTTCAGCAGTCCGCGGAATTCCTGGGCGACCGCGGCCACGGCGAGGACAGGAGCTGTGTTTTCAGCAGTAGCCATGGCTCCTGAACCATTCCACCGCATTTCGCAGCCCGGTTTCGGCCGGGGAGGGCTCGAATCCGAGCCCTTTGCGGGCCTTTTCGTGGGTAACCCACATCTTCTTTCGGGCCATGCGGACGGCGTCGAGCGGCACGCGCGGTTCGGCTCCCGTCAGGTTGGCCCAGCCGGTAGAGAACAGCCCAGCCGTATAGGCGACGGCATAGGGGATTCGCGCTGTCGGCGCGGGGCGTCCGCTTATGGCTGCAAGTCTTTGAAAAATTTGGGCTAATGTCAGATTCTCGCTGCCCAGGATGTAGCGCTCGCCCGGGATGCCGCGCTGGTATGCCAGCAGGTGCCCTCGGGCGGTTTCGCGGGCGTCGACGACGTTGAGCCCCGTATCGAGGTAGGCCGGCATGCGGCCCTGCAGGAACTCGAGAATCGTTCGGCCCGTGGGCGTAGGCTTCACGTCGTGGTCTCCGACCGGCGCCGTGGGATTGACGATCACCACCGGGAATCCCCTCTGAGCATAGTCCAAAGCCACCTGTTCGGCCATAAACTTGGAGCGTTTATAGTGGCCTGTCATGTCGTCGAGGGTGACGGGCGTGGTCTCGTCGCCCAAGCCGCCGGGGATGAAGCCGATGCAGCCGACCGTGCTGGTATAGACGACGCGCTCGACCTGCGCCTCGCGCGCGGCCTCGATCAGGTTGCGGGTGCCTTCGACGTTGGAGCGGTACATCACGGCCGGGTCCTTCGCCCACAGGCGGTAGTCGGCGGCGACGTGGAAGACGGCCTGGCAGCCATCAACGGCGCGGCGCAGGGACGCCGGGTCGCGCAAGTCGCCCTGCACGAGTTCCATGCCTGGGTCTGGAACCGAGGCGGGTTTGCGCACGAGGCCGCGCACGGCCCAACCGTCTTCGATCAGAACCTGGGCGACATGCCAGCCGAGAAAGCCTGAAACCCCTGTGACCAGAGCCTGCTTCACCGCAACGCCTCCCGCGCGGAGCCGAGGCCCGGCCCGGGTGCTATTTCAGCGCCCACTTCAGTAGCTTGAGATTGTCGCCGCTGCGCGAATTGATGCCGAGCGCGGCGGAGGCTTCGTAGCCGCAGTGCACCATGCAGTGCTCACAGCGCGGATCGTTGCCCGCGCCGTACTGCTCCCAGGGGGTGCGTGTCATCAACTCTTCGAAGGTCTTGTAGTGCGCGTCGGTGATGAGGTAGCAGGGACCTTTCCACCCCTTGGTGTTGTATGTGGGGTTGCCCCAGGCGGTGCAGGGCAGGTCGCGCTCGCCGCGCAGGAAGTCCAGGTAGAGCGGCGAGTTGTTGATGGGGAAGCGCGCGCCCATCTTGTCGATGTCCTTGAACTTCTCCAGGATGTCGTCCCGCGTGAGGAAGATCTCGCGCTCGTTCACGGCGGAGTAACCGTAGCCGGGGGCGATCTGGTGGCTGTCGACGCCCAGGGTCTCCAGGAACTCGTAGAGCTTCCAGATCTCGTCCATGTCGGTTTCCTTGTACACCGTGGTGTTGGTGCAGATCTTGAAACCGAGACCCTTGGCGACCTTGATGCCCTCGACGGCCTCACGGAAGACGCCTTTGCGCTCGACGGCAATGTCGTGGCTCTCCTCGAGCCCGTCGAGGTGGACGTTGAAGTAGAGGCGCTTGTTCGGCGTGAACTCTTTAGCGCGCTTGCGCAGGAACATGCCGTTGGTGCACAGGTAGATGTGCTTGCCGCGGGCGAGGACCTGGTTCACCAGCGGAACGATGTCCTTGTAGAGGAACGGCTCGCCGCCGGCGATGGCGACGATGGGCGCGCCGCATTCGTCGACGGCCTGCAGGCACTGTTCCAGCGGAAGTTGCTCGGTGATGGTGGACTCGTATTCGCGAATACGCCCGCAGCCGGTGCAGGTGAGATTGCACGCGTGCAGCGGCTCCAGCATCAGCACCAGCGGGAAGCGCTTGTTGATCATGGGGTGCGGCTCGCGCTTCTCGCTGCCCAGCGACGCGTGCAGGATGCGGAACGGATTGTTGGGGTCCGGCTCCTTGGCGTTGTTCTTCTGCCACTCCGGCCTCGGCCACAGTTTGTTCTTCGCGATGTAGCCGGCCATTCCGGCGGTGAGGGAAAGCGGAAATCTCATCCTCTGTCCCCTCCGAATTGAGTCCGTGTCTTCATAAATTCCGTGAGCGCAAGCACGGGGAATGCCTGCGGGTAAAGGTGGTACCGCAAATAGAAAACGCGAGGGAAGCCTGTGCCGGTTGCGGCATCTTCCGGCCAGGAGCCGTCTTCCCGTTGCGTGGAGGCCAGGTACTCGACGCCCTTGCGGACGCTTTCGCTGGTGGTGTCGCCGCCGGCGATCAGGCCCATGACGGCCCAGGCGGTCTGCGAAGGAGTGCTTGGCGCGGGAACGAAGGCGCCTTCATCGTAACTGGCGCAGCTCTCGCCCCAGCCGCCGTCGGCGTTCTGGACGGAGCGGAGCCACTCGCCGCCGCGCAGGACGGCGGCTTCGTGGTCGTCGTATCCGGCGGCGCGCAACCCGCGCAGCGCATGGCAGGTGCCGTAGATGTAGTTCACGCCCCAGCGGCCGTACCAGCTTCCGTCGCGCTGTTCCTGAGAGTCCAACAGGAATTGGATGCCGCGCTGGACCGCGGGACTCGACGGAGTGGCGCCCCAGGCGCACAAAGCTTCAAGCACCCGGCCGGTGATGTCCGGGCAGGCGGGGTCCAGCATGGCGTTGTGGTCGGCGAAGGGAACGTGTTCGAGAAAGGCCCAGTTGTCGCCGCCGTCGAAGGCGGCCCAACCGCCGCTCGGGGCCTGCATGGACTCGACCCAGTGGATGGCTCGGGCGGCAGCCTGCCCCGCGCCGCCGTGCTCCGGCGCGGCGTGCTTCAGCGCAAGCAGAACCATGGCGGTGTCGTCGACGTCGGGGTAGAACTCGTTGGCGAACTCGAAATACCAGCCGGAGGGCTCAATGTCCGGGCGCCGGACGCTCCAATCGCCTTTGGAACGCACTTCCTTCGAAACCAGCCACTCCGAGGCCCGCCGGAGTTCATTCGAGCCGGCGTCCCCCGCCACGGCCAGCGTGTAGGCTGCGATCGCGGTATCCCAAATGGGAGAGAAGCAGGGCTGGAAATAGAATCTGCGCCCGTCGTCGGTCAGCAGGCGATCGAACTCGCGCTGCGCTTTGGCGCGCTCGGGCGAGTCAGCCGGGAGGCCGAGCGCCTCCAGCGCCATCACGGTGTACTGCATGGCCGGGTAGATGGCTGCGAGACCGTCGCTCTTGTCGAGATGCCGCAGAATCCAGCGTTTGGCCTGTTCCAGGGCGCGAAGGCGGCGGGCATCAGGGGCGCGGCCCTCCTGGCGCTTCAGGTAACCGTTCAGCGTATGGAAAAAGCCGGGCCACGAAAGGCCGGAGGCCGTGGATGGCGTCTCCAAGGGCTTGCCGGGGTGGAATATCTCCTCCAGATGGAAGCCGGCCGGTGCGGGCC
>JBOZRR010000009.1:0-132885 GCA_050789245.1 Bryobacteraceae bacterium
GATCGCCGCCGTCAGCGTCGTCTTCCCGTGGTCAATGTGCCCGATCGTCCCGATGTTGACGTGCGGTTTGCTGCGATCAAATTTCTCTTTCGCCATGCGTGCGGCTCCCTAGAACGTCTTCCGTATTCTGGCTTTGAGTCTGGGCGTGGAGGGCGGCCGGTTTTGCCGCTACCGGGATGGTTTCACCACCAAAACTCTGGAGCCGATGACCGGGCTTGAACCGGTGACCTCGTCCTTACCAAGGACGCGCTCTACCAACTGAGCTACATCGGCCCTTCAGCACTACTCTAATGATTCGCTCAACCCATTGGCAAGTGACTGCACTCGCCTCCCCCGGCTGCCGGGTTGAACGCGAATGGTGGACAGGGGAGGATTCGAACCTCCGTAGCCCGCAAGGGGCGACAGATTTACAGTCTGTTGGTTTTAGCCGCTCACCCACCTGTCCACGAACTGCCAGAGGACAACCCTTTTAATATACATCACTCAAGCGCGGTCCGCATCAAACAAAACTCCCCGTTTTTGTTTCCGATCCGCCCGTTTTTCGCTTGCAGCCCCAGGCGCGAAGTGTTACCCCTCAATTGTTAGAGCCATGCTCAGGCACAAGAGTCTTCACCCTCTCTCGCATCAGCACCACAACGGCCTGGCGCTCTGCGTCCTCGGCGAGCGCTCGCTCGCTTCGGACCCTTCTCCCGCCAACATCGCCCACCACTGCCGCCGTGCCGTCGACCGATACGAACTCGAACTCCGGAACCACTTCGAGCTTGAAGAAACGCTCCTCTTCCCTGCCATCGAAAACGAACTCGGCACCCACGATCTCGTCCAGACCCTCATCGCCGAACACCGCCAGATGGAACAGTTCATCGGGCAACTCCGCGCTCAACCCCAGCTCGAAACTCTCACCGCCTTCTATTCGCTTCTCCGCACTCATATCCGAAAAGAGGAAAACGAACTCTTCGAAGAGATCCAGGGCCGCCTCTCTCCCGAAACCCTGACTGCCCTCGGCCCCGAGTTCGAATCTCGCGCCATCCGCATCTGCCTGGAGCCATGACCACCATGCCCACCCTCACCGACACCCACATCGACGTGCTTCCCCTCATCGCCCGAGGCAAGGTCCGCGACGTCTACGCGGTCGGAGACACCCAGATCCTCATGGTCGCCACCGACCGTATCTCCGCTTTCGACTGCATCCTCGGCTCACCCATCCCCGACAAGGGCCAGGTCCTCACGCAGATCAGCCTCTTTTGGTTCGATTTGCTCTCGGAGATCGTCCCGAACCATCTGATCACCGCCGACGCCTCGCGCTACCCCGCCATTCTCCAGCCCTATCGCGACCAGCTCGAAGGCCGCTCCATGCTTGTCCGGCGCGCTGAAATGTTCCCCGTCGAGTGCGTCGCCCGAGGCTACCTCTCCGGCTCCGGATGGAAGGAGTACAAGGCCCAGGGCACCGTCTGCGGTATTCCGCTTCCCAAGGGCCTCCATGAAAGCGACCGGCTCCCGGAGCCCATCTTCACCCCCGCCACCAAGGCGGTCTCCGGCCACGACGAGAACATCTCCTTCGAGCGCGCATCCGAGATCCTCGGCCAAGAGACGGCCGGCCGCCTCCGCGACCTGACGCTCACCCTCTATCGCCGCGCCGCCGAGTACGCCCTCTCGAAGGGCATCATCATCGCCGACACCAAGTTCGAATTCGGCCTCATCGACGGCAAAATCGTCCTCGGCGACGAAGCCCTCACCCCCGACAGTTCCCGCTTCTGGCCCCAGGACGAGTACCAACCCGGAGGCCCCCAACCGTCGTTCGACAAGCAGTATGTCCGCGATTGGCTCGAGACTCTGCATTGGAACAAACAGCCCCCGGCTCCCGTACTTCCTGATGACGTTGTTGCACGCACTCGTGACAAGTACGTCGAGGCGTACCAACTGCTTACAGGAAGGCAGCTATGAGCTTCAACTGGTTGGATATCCTGCTGGTCATCTTCTTCGTCGCATTCGTGGTCGAAGGGTTCACGCAGGGCTTCTCCCGAGTGGTGATCGGCCTCATCTCGACGGTGCTCGGAATCCTCTTCGCCGCCTGGACCTATGGCGTCGCGGGATCGTTCTTCGAGCCGTTCGTCAAATCCACGGCAGTCTCGAACGTCATCGGCTTCATCGTCGTCTTCGTGGTGATCCAGATCCTCGGCGCAATCCTCGCCTGGGGCGTCTCCAAGCTCTTCAAGTGGACCGGCCTGTCGCCGCTCGACCGCGCTCTGGGTGGACTCTTCGGTGCGGTGAAGGCGGCGCTCATCGGCATCGCCTTGGTTATGCTCCTCATGGCTTTCCCGTTAAAGCAGGTCCCGGAGTCCGTCGCTGGATCTCGCATCGCGCCGTACGCCATTGAGAGCGCTCAAGTCCTCTCCTACATCGCCCCAAGAGAGTTCACCGTTGCATTTCAGGCCACATACGACCGCCTGAAAGAGTTCTGGGCCGACAACGTTCCGCCCCACAAAAAACGGAGTGCCGAAACAGCTACCTTTTAGTTAAGTTTCGCACCCCTCCCCCGGGAGGCCCCTCCCCCGGCTATACTGACTCTTTCATCTCTCAGTATCTTGCTGTATCCACGGTAGTTCATGGGAGGTTGGCCTCGGTGTCTAATCGCGGGAAACTCATCGTCCTGGCCGCAAGCACGTCGGAGTCCACTGAATACCAACGCAGCACGTGGCGGCAAATGCTGCTGGCAGCCCTGCCGGCCCGATATGCGCGGGCCATGGGGACCGATTGGTCCACGATGGTCGAGACCAATCCCGAAGGAACCGCGAAGTACGTCCCCAACGGACTCCGCGTCATCGAAGCGCTGCTCGCGCGGCGCTTCGGCGAAGAGAACGTCGCCGTCTGTTATCCCGACCATCTCGACGAATTCGTAGGCCCGGACACGCGAGCCGTCGGAATCCACGCGCATAACCCGCTGGGCATTACCTTCGCCACGGATGTCTACGCGGGCTTGTACGGCGCAGCCTGCGAGCCCATCAATGCGGCTGAATTCCGCCGGATGATCCTCCACCCTGCCATCGCGAAGCATCGGAAGAACCTGAAGCTCATCGTCGGCGGCCCCGGAGCGTGGCAGATCGAGCACAAGAACCTCCAGGCCTCCTGGGACATCGATACGCTGGTCCACGGCGAGGCCGAAGAGTCCGCTGTCTCGCTCTTCGAGGCCGCTGTCAGCGGAGAGTCGATCCCGCCGCGGATTGAGTGCCATAGCCCGCGCCTCGAGTCCATTCCTCATGGCGTCAACCGGTCCACCTTCGGCGTCGTTGAGATCACGCGCGGCTGCGGCCGCGGCTGTCAGTTCTGCTCCGTCGCGCTTCGTGACGGCAAGAGCATCCCGCTCGAACACATCCTCGAAAACGTCCGCCGCGCCGTGACCCAGGGCGCCGACACCATCACCCTCACCACCGAGGATCTGTTCCTCTACGAGCAGGGCAAGAAGTTCCAGACTAATATTCCGGCGCTCCGGCGCCTTTTCGAGTCTGTGGCCGCCGTGCCCGGCGTGAAGCACATCATGATGACCCACGGGACAATGGCCCCAGTGGTCGTGCGCCCTGAGATCGTCGATGAACTTCACCTCGCCGTCGACAAGAGCGTCAACGTGCACCCGGACTCCACGCACCCCGAGAACCGCTACGCCATGATGTTCGTCGGTCTCGAAACCGGCTCCGTGCGCCTCTTCAAGCAGTTCATGAAGGGCAAGAGCTACCCCTTCCGCCCCGAACAATGGCCCGACGTCGTTCTGAAGGGCATGGAGATCATGAACCGCCGCAACTGGTTCCCGATGTGCACCTTCATCATCGGCCTCCCCGGCGAAACCCGCGAGGACACCAAGGCCTCGCTCGATCTCCTCCACTCGCTGCGCGGAGCCAAGTGGTGCGTCATCCCCACGTTATTCGTTCCGCTCGACGATACGCGCCTCCAGTCCAAGGAAAGCGCCCATGTCGCTCAACTGACGGACCTTCAGTGGGAGTTCTTCTTCACTTGCTGGCGCTACAACATCGACTTCTTCCGGCGCGAAAAGAGCGTCCAGTGGAAGTTCAACCTCGGTATCCCGCTTTACTACTACGGCCTCGGCCGTAAGCTCTTCGGCCCGGCCATTAAGTACCCGCTGTATCGCCTCGCTCACGTCCCCGAGCGCTACCTCCGCCGCCATCTGTACCTCGACTTCGCCAGCGACGCCCCGCCGAGGTACACAACCCCGCATCACGTTGAAATCCCAGAGGATCTCCGCCGCCCCGAACTCCCCGTCCTCACCTGATTCCGGCCTCTGCCCACGCCGTTTCATGTGGCGAAGCAGAAAATGCTTGACTAGTCATTTGTTGCAGTGTACATTAAGGACATGAGTGGTTCCGCTTCCAAACTCCAGCGCGAGATCAAACAGGCCAAGCCCTTCCGCTCCGCCCGCCAGGAAGCGTTTCTGTCTCTGCTCCGCACCGCCGACATCCTGCGCCGCCGCATGACCCGCCTGCTCGAACCTTTCGACGTCACCGTCCAGCAGTACAACGTCCTTCGCATCCTCCGCGGCGCCGGCCCCGCGGGCCTTCCCACGCTTGCGATTGGTGAGCGCCTCATCGAGGAAACTCCGGGAATGACGCGCCTCCTCGACCGTCTCGACGCCAAAGGGCTTGTCCGCCGCGAGCGCTGCGTCAACGACCGCCGCCAGGTACTCTGCTATCTCACACAGGCAGGATTCGACCTCCTTGCCTCCATCGACCCTGTCGTCAATAACTCTGAAAACGAACTCGTCTCCGGACTCTCCGAGTCCGAAACCGCCAACCTCATCCGCTCCCTCGATCAGATCCGCAACGCCATCGAGGAGTAGCAGTCGCTTTTTTGTGACCAAATGCTTGATTAGTCATCAAACGTGACAAGGAGAACAAATCAGTGAGCAACCAAAACGTCCAGCAGCTTGATCAGAAACTCAACGACGCCATCCTCTCCGGCAAGGCCATGGAGGCCTACGAAGAACTCTACGCCGCCGATGTCGTCATGCAGGAAAACAACCAGCCGCCCACGGTCGGCAAAGACGCCAACCGCCAGCGCGAAATCGAATTCTTCAGCTCCATCGAGCAGTTCCACGGCGCCCAGGTGCTATCCTCCGCCGTCAACGGCGACGTCGCCTTTTCCGAGTGGGTCATGGACGTCACCTTCAAGGGCGGCCAGCGCTACAAACTCGAGCAGGCCGTCGTCCGCCGCTGGAAAGACGGACAGGTCGCCCAGGAACGCTTCTACTACGGCAAGTAAGCCCAAACCGGCGAACAAAGGAAGAGACCACCATGCGATTCATCTTTGCCTCCCTTCTCCTGGCCCTGCCCCTGGCCGCGGCCGACTACACAATTGACACGGCTCACTCCAGCGCCGGCTTTGCCGTCAAGCACATGATGGTCTCCACCGTTCGCGGCGAGATCACAATCGCGTCCGGCACCGTCTCATTCGACGAAAAGAACCCGGCCGCCACGAAGGTCGAGGCGGCGCTCAACATCGCCACCGTCAACACCGGCAACACGAAGCGCGACGAACACCTCAAGAGCGCCGATTTCTTTGACGCCGCCAAGTTCCCGCAGATCACCTTCAAATCCAGGAAGGCTTGGAAACAGGGCAGCAACCTTGCGGTGCTCGGCGACCTCACCATCCACGGCGTCACGAAGGAAGTCACGCTAACCGTGGAACAGCCCACGGTTGAACTGAAAGATGCCTGGGGCCTCCTGCGCCGCGGCGCCACCGCTACCACCACCATCAACCGCAAGGACTTCGGCCTGGCCTACAACAGCGTGCTCGAAACCGGCGGAGTCGCCATCAGCGATGAAGTCAAGATCACCATCGACATCGCCGCGACTCGCAAGCCCGCCGCGCAGCAGACGAAACAGTCGGACTAAGACTCCTCACTCGCTAACCGCACTGAAGCCGCCGCATCCGCCGGCGGCTTCGTTCCATTCGAGAGCGCCAGTTTCTCGCGCAGAAACGCCTCCACGGTTTTCAACTCCACCCCGAGTTCCTTCGCCTTCTCCTGCCCCATCACGGGCGTGTCCGTCGTCACCGACAGGTGATTGATCGCCATCAGGTTTGCAGCCGCCGGATTGAACGGCGCCAAGATCTTCGACAACACACCGAACACCATCGCCGGCGTGTACTTCCGCTTCAGCATCCGTCCCAGGACCTTCTCGTGGATCTGCGCCACTTCCTCGCCCGACAGGCTCTCCGGCCCCGTCACTTCAATCACCCTCTTGATCATCTCCGGCCGGCCGGCGCACGCGACCAGAAGCTTCGCCACATCGTCCACGGCGATGTACGCATGACGCCGTGAACCGTCGCCCCCCAGATGAATCACCCCGTCACGCTCCACTGCGTGGCGGATCTTCTCGAACTGGCTTCGGACAAACGCAAAGTCGCGCGCCACACTCGCGTTCTCCGTCCCACGCACCGCCAGGCCGCTCCCCATCATCGGAAATGCCACATCCATGAAGGCCGGAACTCGCACGACTGTGAAGCCCAGCCCGCTCCCCTCCAACCGCGACTCGTTCAACCGCTTGAACCTCAGGATTGGCACGCGCTCCACCTCCGGCCCGCCCGTCACCGAGACGTAGATGAACTGCCTCACCGCGCCTGAGTCCCGCGCCGCCTCAATCACGTTCCGGTAGCCCAGGTCGTCCACCGCGCTCAGCGTGTCGCCCTTCCTCGTCGGGATCGACGCGTTCGCCGTGGCGATCACCGTCCCGACTCTCGGAAATGGCCCCTTCGCCATCCCCTGGTGCGTCATGTCGCCGATGTAGCTCTCGCAGCCCATCGCCTCGAACCGTTGCGCCGCCGCTTCGCTCCGCACAAACACCCTGACTTCCCTGCCCTCCGCGCGCAGCAACTTCACCACTGCCGTCCCTAACTGTCCCGTCGCTCCAAAGACTAGAATCATGTTCGTAGCTCTGTCGTTGTCGAGTAGTTCCTTCTCATTATGTTCAGGTCGTTTAGCGTCCTCATCATCCTACTCGCCCTCGCGTGTTCCGGCTGCCGTAAGCCGCCGGACCCGGCTGCCCCGTCGCCGCTTCGCTTCGAGACCCGGCAGTACCAGCGGCTCTTTCCCGGCTGTGGCGACAAAGAGAAGCGTGAAGAGCCTTGTGTCACCTTCCGAGTCTCCTACCCGGAAGCCATCGCCGCGCCCACGGATGCCATCCGTCTCCACGTCAACGCCGAGATCCTTGCCGCCCTCCACGCCAAGGACGCTCCCCACGGCTTCCAGGCCGAAGCCGAGAGCCTGATCGACGATTTCCGGAAATCCCGCGAGGACTTCGACGACACCTCCATTGCCTTTTACGTCCGCCGCTCCGCCGAGATCCATCGCAGCACCGCCCACATCCTCAGCATCGAAGTTACCGACGAATCCTATACCGGCGGCGCACACCCCAACGCCTTCCGCTCCTACATCAACCTCCACCCATCCACCGGCCTCACCCTCAACCTGAACGAACTCCTTGCACCGGAGGCGGCGCCCAAGCTCAACGCCCTCGCTGAAACCGCCTTCCGTCGCGTGCGCGGCATCCCAGTGGGCAGGTCTTTTTCCGAAGCCGGCTTCACTTTCCCCAACGGCGCCTTCACCCTGCCAAGGCAGTGGGGCGCCACTGAAAACGGTCTGATTTTCTACTTCAATTCGTACGAAATCGCGCCCTATTCCGAAGGGCCCACGGAGTTCGCTCTCCCCTGGTCCGCGCTTCGGGAGATAATTAAGCCAGAGGCCGGACTCGTACCCGCCCCTAAGTCCTAGGAGACTGTTGCCCTCATGCGCTTCGTCTGCACACTGCTGCTCTGTTCGCTTGCACTCTTCGCTCAATCCGACCGCGGCTCCATCACGGGCCGCGTCCTCGATCCCTCCGGCGCCGCCGTTCCCGCCGCACAGGTCACCGCAACCAACACCGCCACCAACGTGCGCAGCACAACCCGCACGAGTGAAACCGGCAACTACCTCATCCCCCAGTTGCCCGTCGGCGTCTATGAGGTCAGCGTCGAAGCCCCTGGCTTCAAGAAAGCTCTCCGCCGCGATCTCACTCTGAACATCGCGCAGACTCTCGCCCTCGATCTGGCCCTCGAAGTCGGCGCCGTCGAACAATCCGTCGAGGTCGTCGCCGGAGGAGTCCAGCTCGAAACCTCGACATCCGATGTTGGCACCCTCGTCTCGCGGGAGCGCGTCATGGACCTGCCCCTCGCCGTCGCCGGCAACATGCGCAACCCAGAGGCCTTCATCTTCCTCACGCCCGGCGTCTCCGGCACAGTCGGCGACACCAACATCAACGGCTCTCAGTCGCGCGCAAAGGAAGTCATCCTCGACGGCGCAGGCGCAACCAGCCCTGAATCCGGCGGCACGCTCTTCACCTACCCCAGCGTCGAAGCCATCAGCGAATTCAAGCTCGTCGGAGCCAACTTCAACGCCGAGTTCGGCCGCACCGGCGGCGGCTTCCAGGTCTTCACCACCAAGTCCGGCACCAACCAGTTCCACGGCGCAATCTTCGACTACTTCCGCAACGACGCCCTCGACGCCCGCGGCTTCTACGCCCGCACGACGCCCGTCAACCGCCAGAACGAGTTCGGCGCCAACCTCGGCGGCCCCATCAAGATCCCCGGCCTTTACGACGGCAAGGACAAGAGCTTCTTCTTCTTCAACTACACCGGCTTCCGTTACCGCGCCGGCGCCCTGAACGAGCAGTTCACTCTCCCCACGGACGCCATGCGGCAAGGCGACTTCTCCGCCCTGCGCAACCGCAACGGCCAGCCTCTTGCCATCTACGACCCCTCCACCACCCGCCCCGACGGCTCCGGCTTCACCCGTGATCCCTTCCCCAATGCGCTCATCCCCCAAAGCCGCTTCTCCGCCGTCTCAACCAAAATCCTGCCAAGCCTTCCGGCCAACAGCAACGCCAGTCTGGTGAACAACTTCCTCAGCGTTGGTGCGCAGCGCTTCGACAAGGACCAGGTCAACTTCCGCGTCGACCACAACTTCTCTGACCGCAACCGCTCCAGCTTCTTCGCCTACATCGGCGACCAGAAGAACATCGACCCCGAGCGCCTCCCCGTCCCCTTCACCGCTGCGCTCGACCGCACCCGCAAGTCCTACTGGCTCCGCTTCAACCACGACACAATCCTCAGCCCCACCACCCTCAACCACTTCATCTACGGCTTCACCCGCGAGGGCGAGTACTTCACCCACCTCTCCGCCAACCAGGGTTGGCCCGCTGAGATCGGCCTCACCGGCGTCAATACCGGCGATGGTAACCGCTTTCCGCGAGTCGGCTTCACCGATGGCCTCACCGGCTGGGGCCAGGAACCCAAGACCGCCGGAGCGCAGGTCAACAACGCCTTCCAGGTCAACAACTCGCTCTCGCACGTCCGCGGCAATCACAGCATGAAGTTCGGCGTCGAGGCCCGCTGGCTCCAGACCAACGGCGCGGACCCCGCCAACTCCATGGGCACCTTCAACTTCAACTCGCTGGAGACCGCCCTGCCTACCGCCGCCGGGCGCGCTGCCACCGGCCATGCCTGGGCCAGCTTCCTGCTCGGCAACGTGAACAACGGCAACTACGACGGCCTCTTCGTCGTCCCCGCCAACCGCTACCGCTATCTCGCTTTCTTCGCGCAGGACGACTGGCGCGTCTCCCGCAAGCTCACCCTCAACTACGGCTTCCGCTACGACATCTACTTCACCCGCTTCGACGCCTACGGCAACATGTCCGGCTTCGATCCCTCCCTGCCCAACCCCGGCGCGGGCAACATCCCAGGCGCCATCGCCTTCCTCGGTGACGGCCCCGGCCGCGACAGCAGCCGCAAGAGCTTCGCCGACAACTACTACAAGAACTTCGGCCCGCGTCTCGGCCTCGCCTACTCCATCGATTCGAAGACCGTCCTGCGCGCCGGCTACGGCATCTTCTACGGCCCCGGCAACGCCACCACCGGACTCCGCTCGTCGCAGCGCTTCGCCCTCGGCTTTAACGCCGCGCCTTCGTATTCAACCCTCGACCAGGGCGTCACCCCCGCCTTCAACTGGGACGGCGGCTTCCCCGCCAACTGGCCCCGCCCGCCCTTCATCAACCCCACCGTCGGCAACGGCACCAGCGTCTACATGATGCTTCCCGCCGACGGCCGCCCGCCCTACTTCCAGAACTGGTCCGCCAACATCCAGCGTGAGGTCCCCGGCGGCATGCTCCTCGACGTCGGCTACGTCGCGGTCAAAGGCACTCGCCTCGGCACCTCGCTCATCCGCCCCAATGAGGTCGACCCTGGTTACCTGTACCTTGGCAACATCCTCACCCAGAACATCAACAGCGCCGCTGCCCAGGCAGCCGGCATCGTGAAGCCGTACCCCACCTTCAACGGCTCCGTCGCCCAGGCCCTCCGCGAGTTCCCGCAGGTCCTCGACATCAACGCCAACTCGCAGCCCAACGGCAACTCCACCTACCACTCCTTCCAGACCAAACTCGAACGCCGCATGGCCAAGGGCCTCACCTGGCTCGCCGCTTACACCTGGTCCAAGTCCATCTCCGACGGCAACGTCATGGCCGGCGGCGGCGTCAACGGCCAGTCCGCCTTCAACCGCCGACTCGAGAAGACCATCTCCACCATGGACGTGCCCCACACCTTCGCCTTCTCCGGCCTCTACGAACTCCCCTGGGGCAAGGGCAAGCGCTGGGCCACCACCGGCTTCGCCTCACACCTCGCCGGAGGGTGGAGCCTCACCGGCATCCTCCAGTACTCCGCCGGCGCGCCGCTCGTCCTCACCGCCAACAACACCCTCGGCCTCTTCAATGGCGTCCTCCGTCCCGACGTCGTCCCCGGCGCCGATCGCGCCAGCAGCTTCTCCGATCCCGCCACCGACCGCTGGATCAACCCCGCCGCCTTCGGCATCCCCGGCGCCTATCGCTTCGGCACCTCGGCCCGGTCCTACTCCGACCTCCGCTCGCCCGCGTTCCTCAACGAGAGCTTCGGCCTCCTCAAGCGCACCCCGCTCGGCGAGCGCCTCATGCTCGTCTTCCGCGCCGAGTTCTTCAACGCCTTCAACCGGACCGTCTTCCGCGGCGCGGCCTCCAACATCTCCGCCGCCGACTTCGGCCGCATCTCCGCCCAGGCCAACACCCCCCGCCAGGGCCAGTTCGCGCTGCGCCTCGAATTCTGAGGCGCGGCCGCGGGCTAAACTGGAAGTACCGCCTGCATGAGCCTTGTGATCTTCGACCTCGACGGCACGCTCGTTGACTCGAAGGAAGACCTCGTCTCCTCCGTCAACGCCACCCGCCGCTATTTGGGCCTCGACCCTCTGCCCCATGACCTCGTCGCCAGCTACGTCGGCGACGGCGCGCCGGTCCTCATCCGCCGCGCCATGGGTCCCGAAGCCTCGCGCGCCCAGCTCGAAGAGGCCCTGGCCTACTTCCTCGGCTACTACCGCGAGCACATGCTCGACACCACTCGCGACTATCCAGGCGTGCGCGACGCCCTCCAGGCCCTCCAGGCCCGGGGCGTCGCCATGGCCGTCCTCACCAACAAGCCCGTCCGCTTCTCCCGCGACCTCGTCGCCGGCCTCGGCCTCGACAGGTTCTTCTTCCAGGTATACGGCGGCAACAGCTTCGAGGAGAAGAAGCCCCACCCCATCGGCATCCAGACCCTGATGCAGGAGGCAAAAGCCGCCCCTGATCGCACTTGGATGGTCGGCGACTCCTCCACCGACATCCTCACCGCCCGCAACGCCAAAGTCCGCTCAATCGGCGTCACCTACGGCATCAAACCCGAATCCCTCAACGACGCGCCACCCGACATCCTCCTCGACTCCATGTCCGACCTCCCGCCCCACATCTCGTAGACTCCTCCCACCCGCCCAAGAGTATAGCCGCGCTTCTCCAAATTTTCGTGGCCAAAGCACGTCAGCACCGCCTCTGAACCGCCACACAACCTCCCACGAATCAACACATTGGACCTTCGCCGGTGTTTATTTTCGCCGTGTGTGACCGGAGTCTGGGTAGAGTGGGCCTCCAGGCCCGCGCGCGCACGTCCACGTCCCGCCGCTTCTCTCAGATCAAAGGGTACATAACTCCCGTGTAAAGTATTGCCTACCGTGCGATCATGGTACTGTATGTCCGGCCTTCCCAAGATCATTCAGGGTGGAATGGGCGTCGGCGTCTCGAACTGGAAACTCGCCAACGCCGTCGCCCGACTCGGCCACCTCGGTGTCGTCTCCGGCACCGCCCTCGACACCGTCATGGCCCGCCGCCTCATGGAGGGCGACCTCGGCGGCCACATGCGCCGCGCCTTCGACGCCTTCCCCTTCCGCGCCATGGCCGAGCGCGTCTGGAACCGCTACTTCGTTCCCGGCGGCAAAGCTCCGAACGAGTCCTACGCCAACGTCCCCGTCCACGCCAAGGACGCGCCCCGCGACCTCGCCGAGCTCACCCTCATCTCGAATTTCGTCGAAGTCTTCCTCGCCCGCGAAGGCCACTCCAATCCCGTCGGCATCAACTACCTCGAGAAGATCCAAACCCCGCACCTGATCTCCATCTATGGCGCCATGCTCGCCGGCGTCGGCTTCATCCTGATGGGTGCTGGAATCCCGATGAAGATCCCCGGCGTTCTCGACAACTACGTCACCCACCAGCCGGCCACCTATCCGCTCTATGTCACCGGCGCGCAGGAAGGCGACGACACCACCATGACCTTCGATCCGAAGGAGTTCATGGAAACCGATCTGCCCTCGCTCGAACGCCCCAAGTTCCTCGCCATCATCTCGTCCAACACCCTCGCGCTCACGCTGCTCAAGAAGGCCAACGGCCGCGTCGACGGCTTCATCATCGAAGGCCCCACCGCCGGCGGCCACAACGCTCCGCCGCGCGGCAAACTCCAGCTCAACGAGCGCGGCGAACCCATCTACGGCGATCGCGACGTCGTCGATCTCGCCAAAATGCGCGAGCTCGGCTCGCCCTTCTGGCTCGCCGGTGGCTACGGCTCGCCCGAGACCATGCGCCAGGCTCTCGACGATGGCGCGGCCGGCATCCAGGTCGGCTCGGCCTTCGCCTTCTGCGCCGAATCCGGCCTCCGCGACGACTACAAGCAGGCCGTGCTCGCCATGGTGGCCGAAGGCAAGGTCGATGTCCTCACCGATCCGCTCGCCTCGCCCTCCGGCTTCCCGTTCAAGGTCGCGCAGGTCTCCGGCACCATCTCCGACGACGAGGTCTTCCAGGCCCGCCCGCGCATCTGCGACCTCGGCTACTTGCGCGAAGCCTACCGCACGCCCGACGGCCGCATCGACTTCCGCTGCCCGTCCGAGCCCGTCACCACCTACCTCGCCAAGGGCGGCAAGATCGAGGACACCGAAGGCCGCAAGTGCATCTGCAACGCGCTGATGGCTACCGTCGGCTCGCCCCAGGTCCGCGCCGGCGGCAAGTGGCTCGAAGCCGGCATCATCACCTCCGGCGACAGCCTCCCCGAAATCGCCCGCTTCATGAAGAACGGCTCGACGCATTACACCGCCGCCGACGTCATCGAGACGCTGCTCTCCGGCGTCGCTACTGCGTAATCTCCTTCGTCCGCGCGACCTCCGATTTCAGCGTCGCCTGGTGGTGGGCCATCAGCCCCTCGGCCACCCAGGGCAGTTCGGTGCAGATGAAGTTCTCGGCGTTATTGTTCGCGATCACGTCCGACGTGAAGCCCGCGCTGCCGATCAGCGTCCGGCACACACCCGTATGGAGCGTGGCCAGAATCAGCTTGTCGTGCTGCAGGGATTCGCTCTGGAAGTTCACCACAACCACCGATTTCTGCGTGTACACCTTGATGCCGGACTTCACCATCGCCGTGCAGGCCTCCTTCACGAAGCCCTGCGTTTCATAAGCCGATTCGTCGATGTAAACCTCGATCTCCACCTTATTCCGCGCCATTTCGCAGAGAATTTCCAGAATGTCGTCGCCCGGCCCGCTGTCCCGCTTGGGGCTAATCAGGTATTGCCGGATGATGATCTTCGTCGCTCCGCCAAGCTGCTTCACGATGAAGTTGGTGATGTTCATGACCGGCGCGAAGGCGATCTTCAGGTTGTGCTGCTCCGAGTTGTACTTCACCAGACCGTTCCTCACTTCGTTCCACAGCAGGCTCTTTCGCGGATCCGGCGACTTCATCAGTTCCAGGTACTTGATGAACAGCCCGCCCACGCGCGGGCTGCGGATGAGGATGCAACTCTCCAGGTTTCCGTCCTCCAAACCCGACAGGCTCACGTTCGGCGAGCCCAGAATCAAGCCTTCGCCGTCGATCACCAGGAACTTGTTGTGCATCTTGTGGAACGCCGTCGCCAAACTCGCGCTGTTGCCGGCCTTGACGAGCCTTTGCATCGTGTCCTCGTCTTTCGTTCCGAGCAGCAGATTTACGCGGATCTTGTACTTCAGCAGGTACTCCAGCACGCTCCCCTTGTGGTTGTACCGGCTCGGGCACGGGAACTTGTCCACCGCCATGTCGAGTGTCCTCGCGCCGGTCATGTACCGGATCAACTGTCCCTTCAACTGCGTCGTGCCCGAGCCGAAGCCGGTCATCGCTGGCACGAACAGCTTCAGCAGTTCAGCGCCCGCAATCCTCCAACGGCGGCACACCAGCGACACCAGCCCAAGCGCGCGCTCGTCCAGCAGCATGAAGATGCGCGTCAGAAACTCGTTGCTCATCGCGCCCCAGGTCTCCGGGGCCGGAGGCGAGGAGGTCGATCCTCCCTTCGTCACCAGCGATAGCGCCTTCGGCGGCCCGCCCACCAGACGCTGCATCGTGTACAGACGGCACTTCGGGCAGAACCCCTTCTTCCCCTCGTCGTTGACGTTGACCTTCACCTCGTTGCACTTCGTGCATTTATAGTCGGCCATTGCCCCTCCGTTGGCACGACTTTAACACGAAGTCGTCATAATTCGACGAGGATACACTGCATAAATGCGAAAAGGGCGCCGGATTTCTCCGGCGCCCTTTTCGCCTTCTCGGGCGTTCGTCTTACTTCTTCTTCTTTGATTTGACTGGAGCGCACTCCACCCAGCCGCGCTTCTTGTGGCTCTCGGTCACCTTCTCGAGCAGCTCCATGCCGCGCAGGCCGTCGGCGAATGTCGGATACTCCACCGGAATCTTCTTGTCGGCCACACGGCTCCAGAAGCGGCGGAACAACTGCTTGTGGCAGTCGTCGTAGCCTTCGCTGTGGCCGCCCGGCAGGTCGGCGTAGGCGGCCGCCTTCGGGTAGAACAGCGACCCGTCCTTCAGGATGATCCCGTTCGGCTCGTTGCGCCTGCCGATCCAGATCTCGTCCGGACGCTCCTGGTTCCAGCTCACGCTCGCCTTCGAGCCGCAGATCATGAACTCGAACCGGTTCTTGCAGCCGGCTGCCATCTGGCTCACCGTGTATGCGCCGCGGCAGTTCTTGCCCATGTGCAGCATCACCATCCCGAAGTCCTCGGTGTCGATCCGCACCTGGTTGTAGTCCTCGGGCTTCAGCGTCTTGCCGGCGAAGGTCTCAATCGCCACCTTCGGCTGCTTGCGCGTCTTGTGGATGATGCTCAGGTCGGCGCACAGTTCGGTGATCGACAGCCCCGTCACGTGCTGGATCATGTCCATCCAGTGTGAGCCGATGTCGCCCACCACGCGCAGCGGGCCGTTGTGCTTCCGCAGGATGCGCCAGTTGAAATCGGTGTCGTACAGCAGCCAGTCCTGCGAGTAGGTGCCCTGCACCACCAGGATCTCGCCGAGGTCGCCGTTCTCGATCATCCGCCGGATCTGCTGCGTCGCGGGATAGTAGCGCAGGTTGTGATTCGTCGCATGGCACAGGCCCTTCTTCTCGGCCAGTTCCACCATCTGGCGGGCCTCATTCGCCGACATCGCCAGCGGCTTCTCGCACAACACGTGCTTGCCCGCCTTCAGAGCCTTCATCGCAATCGGGAAGTGCGTCGCGTTCGGCGTGCAGATGTGAACGCCGTCGATCGAAGGGTCTGCCAGCAGTTTGTCGACATCCCCCGTCGCGCTCTCGATAAAATTCGAAGCCGCGAACCTTGTCGCCTCGTCCTCGGTGATTGCCGCCACCGCCGCCACATCCACGAAGCCCAGCCGCCGCAGGGCCTCCACGTGCGTCCGGCCCATGAATCCCGCGCCGATGACTGCCGCTTTGAGTTTCTGCATATCTCCTCTTCCTCGGGTGACCAATTCCGGTCGGTGTCTCTAAACTCCTACACTGTATATCAGACGGGCCCCGCCCTGACACTCACTCGCTCCCATGATTGTGCGCCTGCGCTTCCGGCTCTCTCACCGGCCCATCACACGCCTTGCCGTGGCTCTGATGGCGGTCGCGTTGTGGCGCCTCGCGGCGGACCTCAACGTCATTCCCTGGTTCCCGGTCAAGCGTGGGCCGTTCTCGCACTGGCAGCCGTGGTTCGCCGTCAGCGCGGTTACGCAGGCCGCCGCGTTCTGGATCGGCCGGAAGAACCGGGGCTCCTCCAGCCGTTCCGATTAGCGGATCTCGTCGGTAAAACGGATGGCCGGGATCTGCGTCTCCACCGGGTGCGGCGCCGCCTTGCCCGGACGCGCTTCCTCGCTCTCCGTCATCATCGGCCTGGCATGCGGTTCTCGGATGAACGCCAGGATGCAATGCGCGCCGCCGTTATAAAGCTGCGAATAGCGCGAGTACACTGGCACGACGCGATAATGCTCCGGCAATTTCGCCTGCAGCAGGTTCAGGTACCGTTGCTCCGGCGCGCCGAGACCGAAAACCGGCACGAACAGCGTCCGGTCGATCAACGCAAGGTTGACGTAGCTGATGCCCGCCCAGCGCGTCTCCGACGACAGGTCCGCGCCAATGCCCGGCACACGGATCACCGTGTAGCCCATCGCTTTCAGCTCCTTGATCCTCTCCTCCGCCCGCTCCTGGCTCGGCATCGGGGATCCCGGAATCTGGCTCTCCATGATCGAAAGCAGCGCGCGAGGCAGCATCGCCGCCGAGCGCACCACCGACGACATCTCCACCCAGTCGCGCAGTACCTCCGGCTGGCTCTCCAGCAGCGCCGGCAGCCGTGCCTCCGACAGGCAATCCGCCGGGTTGCCTTCGCAATTCGCTCCGATGTGCGCCTCCAGCCGCTGGTACACATCCGCGCTCACCGGCGTCTGCCACCCCGGCGACTCCGCGCGCGCCTGCGCAATCAAGGCACGCGCCAACTCCGCGTTTTCGCCAAATGCGGATTCCTGCGAGACAAACACCGCCTTCAACCTCTCCAGAACCGGCGGCAGCGGCGTGGCCAGCGACGACGTCAACAACTCCAGCGCGTTGCGGCTCACCTCAAAGTCCTCCTGCAGCGGCGTCGACACCAGTGCGATGTCGTCCTCCGGCAGAAAGGCCACGAAGTAATCGACGTGCGGCGAAATCCCGCCGAAGTAGTGCGCCGCGTCCGCGCCGAACTCGGTCGCCAGCACGTAGCCGTACTCCGCGCCCGTCAGCGTGCTGCCCCAGTATTGCCGTGCCGCATCGCCATAGAACAAAAGCAGGCGCGACGGATCGCGCGGGTCGTGCGTGAAGATCAGGTCGCCCCCGTCCCACGCCAGCTTCGACCGTGCCCAGGCCTTCTCGGTGAACGTCTTCAACAGCCCTTTGAAGGTCTCGCCATACCCGGACTGTCCCTCAAAGGCGCGGCGCGGCATCAGCATGCGCATCTCTCCGCGAACCTCGCCGCTTTTCATGTAGTCCTGCGCCCAGGTCTGGTGGGCCTCCAACGGACGGTCTCTCAGCCAGATGTGTGCCGCGTTGGCCGGAAAATGCGCCTGCACCGCACTTTCGTAATACGAGCCCTTCACCTTTAGCGGCACGCTCAACGTGACGTCCATCGGACGCGGCAGTTCGGCAAGAATCGCCTTCGCCATGTCGAGGTTGTCGCCGAATTCCATCGTGCGCTGGCTGAGCAGCGACTTGTGTTCAAGATCGAGAAACAGCTCGCGGGCCGGGACAGACTCCGCATGCGCGCGAAAGCCCTTCAGCGTCGGAACGTAGTGGACGTGGCACACGCTGTCCTTGTTCACGCGCACCAGGGCCGCATCGAAACGCAGACCCTCGGAGGCAAAGTAGGAGGACAACTCCTTCTGCGCCGGCGCGCAGGCAAAGCGCAGAGACCCAGCCTCGCGCGCGTTCGGAAAGTTCTTATTGGCCGGGATCTCGACGAACGTGATGCCGGCGAAGGCGGACGGTATGAGTGCAAACAGAGAAATAGCGAGTAAGTTCGGCATGGAATGACACCGCGCCCTCGCACTGCTCAACCGCGCTCTGCTACACGCGATGCAGTGCAATTGTTTTGGCGGCTACTCAAGACGGCGAACCCACGCCAGCCGAGGTTACAGCACGGTACTTCAGCGCAAACGAGTGTAAACTCTTGACCTGTTCTTACGAACTGCGGAAACTTCAACGTGCAAATGAACGCCTTTTATTGGCCGTTCTGAATCCCGCAACCGTCGTCCATCCCAATGGGCATTCCAGGCGGCGGCTCCGGCGCGCGCGGCAGGCTCATCTGCTTCGGGTCTTTCTCGAATGCGGCAATCTGGGACAGCATGAACCGCCGCAGCGGCGCATCGCCCTGTGTGTAGTACAGCTTCACCGCGTCGATCTCCGCCAGCGCGGCATCGCGCACGCGGGCCGGCGCGGTTTCGTGCGCCGCCAGCGCCATCAGCCGCCGCAGATACTGTGCCGCCACCGCGCCGCGAACCGCGCCTCCGCCCGGCGACTTCACCAGTTCCTGCGTCAGCCGCGCCAGCACGCCCTTCAAGTCGGCGGGAGCGGCTCCGCTCTGCGCCAGCCTCGCGGCCCGTTCCGCATCCAGCACCAGGCCCAGCACCATGTCCGCCGCGCTCTCCGCCGCCGCCAGAGGATCGAAGGTCATTCCCGTCCGTCCCTTGAACAGCTCGCGCGTCTGCTCGTACCCTTCCGGCCTCGGCGGAATCAGGTCCACAATGCGCTTCGGCACTTCCAGCGTCTCCGGCTTGAGCACCGCCAGCAGAGCGTCCAGCGCGGCCATCTGTTCCTTCACCGGGACCGCGGTCGTCGCAGCCTGGCCATCGCCGCGCAGCGCGTACGTGTACCGCAGACCGCCCAACGCCTTCACCGCCGCCTCGGCTTGGTACCGGTGCGAGAAGTACAACGGCACGAAGACATCCTCGAGCAACGCCATCGGCATGCCCGGCTTGATGTTGTTCTCGCCGAACCGCGCGATTGCCTTCGCGCGGACATCCAACAGACGAGTCAACTCAGCCGCCGCATTCGCGCCGTTGTCCCACAGGTGCGCCTCCGGATGCGCGCTGCCCGCGGGCCGCGCGTCCTGATCGGTGAGAAACGTCAACCCGCGCCCGCGTGCTTCGTCGATGATCGCGTTCAGGCGCGGCTTCGCATCCGCGCCCTTCGCGAACTCGCGGTATCCCCAGTTGATCGCCACCTTGTCCCACTCGCCGATCGCCGTCCCGTACGCCTTCGAAAGATCCGGCACACCGTTCGCGCCCATCGTGATGTAGGGATGCGGGTAGTCCATCACCGACGCATCGCGCTGCGCGCTCGCGATGTAGTTATGCCCCAGCCCCAGCGTGTGCCCCACTTCGTGCGCCGACAACTGCCGGAGCCGCGCCAGCGACATCTCCAGCATCGAAGGGTTCCCCGTCCCGCCCGCATAGGGCGCCAGAAACGCCTCTGCGATCAGGTAATCCTGCCGCACGCGCAAGCTGCCCAGCGTCACGTGGCCCTTGAGGATCTCGCCCGTCCGCGGGTCCGTCACGCTGGCGCCGTACGACCATCCGCGCGTCGAGCGGTGCACCCACTGGATGACGTTGTACCGCACGTCCATCGGATCGGCGTCTTCCGGCATCATCTCGACGCGGAACGCATTCCGGAAGCCCGCCGCCTCGAACGCCGCCGCCCACCACCGCGCCCCATCCAGCAGCGCGGACTGCACCGGCTCCGGCGTCCCACGGTCCAGGTAGTACACGATGGGCTTCACCGCTTCGCTGACCGCTGCCCCGGGATCTTTCTTCTGCAACCGGTGCCGCCGGATGTAGCGCTTCACGACGGATTCGCTGACGGGCGTCGAATAGTCGTAGAAATCCAGTGCGAAGTAGCCCGAGCGCGGGTCGAACTCGCGCGGCTCGAACCCAGGCCCCGGCAGCCGCACGAAGCTGTGATGCTCGCGCACCGTGACACTGCTGCCGCTCGGCGACACTCTGCTCAGCCACTCGCCCGCAGGCCCGCCGGTGAATGTTACCGTCGCCTCGACCTCCGTGTTGTCGGGAAAGTTCCGAGTGCGCTCCAGGTAGATCGCGCTGCGCCCGGGGTCCGTCCGCCAGGAGCCCTGCCGCGCCTGCTGCAAGCGCCCCGCGACATTGTGCGCGTCGTTCAGGTAGAAGTCCGTCGCATCCACCAGGACGCGTTCGCCATCGAGGGCCTCCACACGGAAACCCCACACGACGGACTCGGCGAAGCTGTCCTTCACCGCCCGCCGCTCATCGGCGTTCTCGGTCCGCGCCCGGTAGTCGTAGTTCGACTGCACCAGCAGCACCTTCGGTCCGCTGCGCTCCCATCGCACTACGCGCGTCTGTCCAAGCTGTCCACGATCCAGCCCGATGTCGTTCGACCCGATCCCCGCCGGCAGCGAACTGACGTACAGAAACTCCTCGCTGAAGCGCGAAACTTCCAGCCACACCTTGCCCTGCTCCTCGTCCCAATAGAAGGTTTGAAAGCCCTCGTGCTTCTTCATGCCTTTCGTCTTTTCGGAGATGCCGGGCGTGGCCGCGGCAAGCGTACCGAAGCACAGAAGGCAGGCCAGAATCAGGCGCATGGGAAGGACCTCCGTCGAAGGAATTCCCCCATTGTGCAGGAACGCGCGATGATGGGCAAATGTCGCCCGGCGTGCCCATCGAGGAGATCAGCTTCCCACCCGCCGTTACCGGACGGGACATGAGCGTCGCCGCATTTCTCGGGATCTCGACCGGCGTCCTGGGCCGCGTCGCGTCGCTCGCCGAATTTGAACAAAACTACGAACGTGGCGGCCCGCTCTGGCTCGCCGCGCGCGCTTATTTCGCAGAAGGCGGACGCACCCTCTGGATCGCACCAGTCCTCGAGTGGACGCCCGTCGCGATCGACGACGCACTCAACGTTCTCGGCTCCATCGACGAGATCTCCACCGTCGCCGCGCCGTTCGCGCCCGCCGCGATGGCCGCGCCGAAGCTCGCCGCAAACGCCGCCGCACGCCGCGACTGCATCGCGCTACTCGACGCCGACGCGGCCTCGACGCAAGCCGCACTCCTCGCCTTCCGCTCGATGTTCGACACAAGCTTCGCCGCACTTTACGCGCCTTGGGTCTTCGCCGGCACGGACCTGATTCCGCCGAGTCCCTTCGTCGCCGGAGTGCTCTCGAAGACGCCGCCACACAAGACCCCGGCGGGCATGGCGCTCGTGAGCGCCACGGCTCTCGAACGCGACATCGTCAAGGCGGAGCAGGACATCCTGAACCCCGAAGGCGTGAATGCCATCCATTCCTTCCCCGGCCGCGGCATCCTCGTCTGGGGCGGGCGCACGCTTTCGCGCGACAACGAGTGGAAGTACGTCAACGTCCGGCGCTACTTCATCTACGTCGAGCGGTCCGTTGAGAAGAGCATCCAGTGGGTGGTCTTCGAACCCAACGTCGCGAACACCTGGCTTCGTGTCCTGACCGCCATCCAGAACTTCCTGACGATGGAGTGGCACGGCGGCGCGCTGCAAGGCGTGAAGGCAGACGAGGCTTTCTTCGTGAAATGCGGCCTAGGCCAGACGATGACCCAGGACGACGTGGACTCCGGCCGCCTGATCGTGCTGATGGGCCTCGCCATGAAGCGGCCCGCGGAGTTCACCATCCTCCGCGTGACGGCGCTCACCGCGACGGCCTAACCCAGCTTGATCTTCCGCACGTCGATCTTCGACTCGTCGCCGACGCCGAGCCCAAGCAGGCCCGCGAGTTCAATGAACTCCGGCTGCATGCGCGCGAAGACGCTGTCCTGGTCCGGCTTGGCGTCGACGATGGGCTCCATGCCCATCTGGCCGCGCTTGGCGTCGATCACGGCCAGGCCCACGGTGTCCACCGCCACCGGGTCCGTCGAGAAGTACATGGTCTTGTGTTCCCACAGGTAGCGCGCCACCTTGCGGTTCGGCCCGCCGTGATACGCGCCCATGATGCCGTCAATGACGTGCAGCACCACCTTCTGCCGAAAGACCGGCAGATCGACCACCGTCGGGATGAACATGCCGCAGGCATTCATCGTGGAGCTGACATGGCTGCGCGCCACGTTATTCACAAACCCGTGCGAGATGTTCTTCAACGCGATGGTGGCCCCGGCCGACTGGTGATGCTTCACCACGCCGAGCGTCACCACCTTGTTCGCCTGCTGCGTGAGGAACCGGGCGACATACGACCGGCGATGGTGCGCGTTCGACGGATCGCCGTTCGCGGCGACCAGCGCCATCTCCATGTAGACGTCGCGGTCGTAGCCCTCCATGTCGAGTTGCAGACCGTTCAGCACCTTCTCCGTCGCTGTCACCCAGCGGACGCCGTCGGGCAGCCACTTGTCCACGCCGGCGCCGAGAAACTCGGTGCGGAAACGGTCGTAGGCGAAGATGTCCTTGCGCTTGACGCCGGCCGATTCCAGGCCCGCGACGATTTCCTGCATCACGAGAGGCGACGAGATGAGATACGGCCGCCCCGCCGCATTCGGCTTGATGCCGACGACGTCGCCCGGCTCGAAGAAGTATCGCCACGCGTCGGTCGCCGTCGGCGCGCCGGTCAACTCCATCATCCCGCGGGCCACCATGTCCCGGACCGGCTCCGCCTGGTGTTTGCCCTCGATGACACTCCCTGGGTGTTCCACGGCCGCAACCCGCCCAGGGAACGGCCCTGGAATCCCGAGTTTCTTGCCCGCCGTCTGCGCGGCACCGACAAGAGGAACAGATCCGATCATCCCTTTTATCCACGCTCTACGATCGAATTCCATGGGCCACTCCCTTCCGCCGAATCTGGACTGCCTGCTCCGAATATACACCCATCGCATTGCGTCCCAACCGCCGGGGATCTCATCGGGGCGACCGGCTACACTCAGGGCATGTGGCCGCTCATGAACCAGTTCCCCAAGGATTAGTACAAACCCGCGTGTGGCGACTCTCGCTGTTTGCTGTCGATTGAGGCCAGCATGAATGTGTGGATAGCAACAGCAGAAGTCGCGGTGCAGCCACGAGATATGCCTAGTGGTGACACGCTGGGCTTCATGAAGATCACGATGTGGGCTCTGTCGGAGAGCGACTTTGTCGAGAGAGTGCGAGCCTACCTCGAGAAGTACGGCGGGCAGCCTCTCGCGCTTGAAAACATTGAGCGAGTAAAGCCACCACGGGACTACGGTGACGAGGTAAACGGGATGATCGAGGAGACTCTCGAAGACTGCCAGGCGGTTCGACTAGGGACTTTCTTCAGCTATAGAGCAAACTGATTGTCTTTCACACCTGGGCCGGGAAAGTCAGCCAGATGGAAGTTCTGTGTGAGAGTCTCCACCAGGTCAACTGGCTCAGTCCCGTTGGCAGCGGCGGGATTCCTCGATTTGGGCACGCTTACCACTCGCTCCGTCCCCCCATGGAATAGTATCTCCATTGGTGCTACATTGGATGTACGGAATGACGTATGCGCAAGAAGCTGACAAAACACGGAAACAGCCTCGCGCTGGTGATTGACCGGCCCATCCTGGACCTCCTGAAGATCGATCCGGAAACGGCGCTGGACGTTAGTACCGACGGCAAGCGGCTGATTATCGCACCCGCGGAAGACTCCGCGCGCCGGAGAAGATTCGAGGCCGCACAGGAGTGGGCACACAAGCGATACGGCAAGGCCTTCAAGAAACTCGCTGAGTAAGCGGCCTGCGCTACCTTATGGAGCCCATCTTCCTATCACTCGACGAAGTTCTCGAGATCCACGAGCAACAAATCGAGCGGTACGGCGGATCAGCGGGCGTTCGCGATCCGGCCGGGATCGAGTCGGCAATCGCCATGCCGAAAGCGACGTTCGGAGGTGAGTTCCTCCACCCGACGATCCCTGCCATGGCGGCAGCATACCTATTTCACTTGTGCCAGAACCATCCATTCATCGATGGAAACAAGCGGGCTGGCGCCAACGCCGCGATTGCCTTCCTCCTCATGAACGATTGGGAGCCGACATTCGATGAGCAGGAACTCGTCGACCTTGTGCTGGCCGTCGCCTCCAGCGGGCTTTCGAAACATGGTCTGATC
This sequence comes from Bryobacteraceae bacterium, assembly GCA_050789245.1. Lineage (GTDB taxonomy): Bacteria > Acidobacteriota > Terriglobia > Bryobacterales > Bryobacteraceae > PNKE01. The sequence continues at coordinate 24,302 of JBOZRR010000009.1, forward strand.
TTGAAGTTCGAATCCCGGTGCCGCCTGATGGATTGGGAAGAGGACCGAGCAAGATAAACTGATGCGGGCGCCTCGCCCAGTCGGCCGACTGTTCAGACTATTGCACCCCTTCGCCCCCAAAGGCCCGTCGGGCAAACTCTCCGGCCTAATCCCGCTGGCCCAATCTCCTGTAGGCTAGGAGCCATGAGCCTCCGTTGTGTCAGCGCGCTGCTCGTCTGCACCTGCCTGGCCTTGGGCTCTGAATCGCGTTCGGTTGATCGGACTCTCACCGTCTCCGGGCCGGTGGTTCTTGATGTGAGGAGCGATCCGGGCGGTGTCATTATCCGCGCCGGTGCTTCGACGTCGGTTCGCGTGCACGTCGTGATCAAGCCCCTCCTCGGCCAATTCGATCTCAATGTGGCCGAGGCCAATATTCGCGCGCTGGAGAAAGACCCGCCCATCGAACAGGACGGCAACCGCATTCGCATCGGGTACGTGAAGGACCCGTCGCTGCTGCGGGCCGTCAGCATCCGGTTTGAGATTGAAACGCCGCAGACGACGGAGGTTCAGGCCCGAACGCGATCGGGGCAGATTCGAGTTGACGGCATCTCAGGGCCGGTCGCGGCCACGACCGGCTCAGGCCGGACCGAGATCAGCAACGTCGCTTCGGAGATCAGAGTGAATGGCGGGTCTGGCGCAGTGACGATCAGGAATGCGGGCGCTCAGGTCTTCGTCCGGACTCAGTCCGGCGGAGTTGAACTCGCAAGCGTTAGAGGAGCTGTCGAAGTCGATACATCTTCAGGTAGAACGGAGATGACTGACGTTGCAGGCGGAGTTCGCTCGACCGCGACATCGGCGAGCATCACGGCTCTCCAGATCGGTGGCTCGGTTCATGCACAGACGAACTCCGGAGCCATCCGGATCACGCAGACGAATCCCGCCGCCATCCGCGCAATCTCGGGGTCCGGCGCGATCAAGGTCACGCTGGCCGCGGGTGGCGGCTACCAACTCGATGCGCAGTCCGGCTCCGGCAAGGTCTTCGGCCCGTCCGGCGTCACATCGCAACGCACGCCGGACGGACACACGTTGAAGGCCCAGGTCGGCTCAGGCGGGCCGCTGGTCGACCTGGATACGCGTTCGTCGAAGATCGAGATCCACTAGAACCGGTAGACCAGCCCGATTCTTAGCGCTCGCGCGGAGCCGGGCATGATGTTGTTGTTGCTGTGGGCGGTGGCGTAGTAGGCGTTGTCGAACAGGTTTTCGAGATTCGCCTGGAGCCGGACCGTCTCCGTGACGGTGTAGAAGGCGGCCACGTCGGCGCGCGTGAAATTCGGCAACCGGACGGCGTTGTCGATGCCGGCGAACATCTCGCCCTGATGGATGATGCCGAGTCCCATGCTGAGGCGCGGCAGAACCCGGTAGTTGTTCCACAGGGAAACGGTATTGTACGGGACCAGGGCCACTCTGGCGCCGGCGCGGGCCGCGGTGGTGGCGCTGCTGACGAAGGCATCCTGGTAAGCATAGCCGCCAACCACCATCCACCGGCTGGTGAGGTTGCCGTTCACGCTCAGCTCATACCCGTTCGTGCGCTGGCTTCCGGTTTGCACCGTGATGGCCGGGTTGTTCGGATCGCGCGCGGTGGTATTCGTCCGGTCCAGGCGATAGGCCGCGGCAGTGAGCGACAGCGCCCGGGCGATGTCCCACTTCGCGCCCACTTCGTAGTTCGTGAATTTCTCGGGCTTCAGCGTCTGGCTCGTCGCCGTCAGAGACGAGAACTGGTCGCCGGAACTAGGCAGGTAGGAGACGCTGTAACTGGAGTAAAGCGAAAGCGGCGCGAAGGGCTTCACCACGACTCCGGCGCGCGGCGACGCCATGTTGTCCTCGCGGCCAAGGGTCTCGTTCGTCCGGTGATTCAGAAAGTCGATGGTGAAGTGGTCGTAGCGCACACCGCCAACCAGTTGCACGTAGCGGTTCAACTCCACCTGGTCCTGCACGTACACCGAGGCGACGTAGTTCGTCGCGGCGTTGTCGGCGTCGGTCGCCGACTGCCGGAACGTGACCGGCCCCGTGAACCTGGGATTCGCGAACGGCACCATCACGCTCGTCACCTGGTCGTAAAAGTATCCGGTATTCCGGAAGTTGCTGGTCCGCTGCCGGCCAAGTTCGGAACCGATCAGCAGCGTGTGCCGGATCCCGCCGGTGCGCACCACTCCGCTGGCATCGGTCTGGTTGAAGAGATTGCGGCGATACGTCGTGTTGTCGTAGCCTGTGAGGCTGACAAGCGACTGAGTTGCATTCACGGCGCCGGGCACGAGGTTGCCATAGAACTTGTCGTAATCGCCGACCAGTGTCGTGTTCCGGATGTTGAACACGCTGGTCTGATGCTCGAGGGTGACGTTGCCGAGGTTCACGCCGGCGCTGGATTGATTGCGGCCCGGGTCGCCGAAGAACGTCGACCGATGGGCATCGGAGGGCCGGCCGGCAAAGGAAGGAATGCCGCGATCGATGACCCGCCCGTCGTTGAAGTACTCATAGCCGAAACGCAGCAGCGTCTGCTCTCCCGGCTTGATTGTCACCCGCGGCGAGACGCCATAGCGCTCGACATTCACGTCGTGACGGAAGCTGTTCGAGTTCTCATAGAGCGCGTTTAGCCGGAGCGAGATCTTCTCGTTGAGGTCATGGCCGAAGTCGCTGGTGATCCGCTTGTTGCCGAAAGTTCCGCCTTGAATGGCGATTTCGCGGATTGGGGCGAAGTTGGCTTCCTTCGTCACGCGGTTGATCACGCCGCCCCCACCGCCGCGGCCGAAGGTCAGCGCATTCGCCCCTTTCACGGCCTCCACGCGTTCCAGGTTATAGAGGTCACGCAGGTACTGGACGTCATCCCGGACACCGTTGACGTAGAAGTCGGCTGTAGAGGTGTTTCCGCGAATGACGGGAGCGTCGCGGTGCCCTTCCCCCTGCGCCATCGTGATGCCGGGTACGTATCGCACGACGTCGGCCATGTTCTGCATGCCCTGGTCCCGCATGAGATCCTGCGAGACCACCGTGATGGATTGCGGGACATCGCGGAGGAGCACGGGAGTCCGGGTCGAGTTGCTGGTGACGATCTGATAGTTCAGGCTTTCCGTCACCGTCACGACATCCTTCCGCGGCGCCACCGGCAGGACGATTTGCAATTGGTTGGCGAACGCGCTTCCAGCGGCCACGGACTGGAGAGAGTCCTGGAAGCCGTCCGCCGCGACCCGGATGAGATACGTCCTGGGGTCGAGCGGCAGGGAGAACTCGCCTGTGGCGCCGGTCTGCGCCGACACGGTCCTGCCACCGCCTTCAACCGTCGCAGTCACTGTGGCCCCAGCGATTGGGGTGCCGCTCGGGTCGAGCACTTTGCCGGCCACCACGGCGAGCAGTTCCGCCTGGAGAGGAGCCAGCAGGGATGCCGAGAGCAGCGCGCCCAGGAGCGCGCCGCGAACAAGAAAAGAGGAAGCCGAACGTAACATAAATGGTCCCTTCGACGGCCGGAGCCGGAGTCACAACTGTATGCCACTTGCAGAATACTCCGGAAAATGGCGCTTTGCATGCCCTTTCCGTCGAACCATCTGCAACTCAGTTTCAATCGTAGCATATGCGACCTGAAGGGTCCTGAATGAAATGCGACACCTCCTTTCGGGCCCGCGGCCAAGCCCCGGACCACCGGGACAGTACACTGAAACCATGCGGCTGTTGATTCCGGTCCTGCTCCTGCTGAGCGCTTCGGCCTCGGCGCAGACGCCCTGCCCGGCCACGCCCACGTACACCCCTTGCGAGATCACCGTCCAACTCACTCCGCAGGAGGCGCAGCAGCACCCTAACCCGTATCGCACAGTCGAACTCTACGCCGAGGTGCGTTCTCCCGAATACAAGACGTATCGTGTTCCGGCCTTCTGGGACGGCTCGAAGATGGTTTTGCGCTTCTCTCCCGACGAGCCGGGCGATTGGACGTACCGCATCACGTCGAACCTCGCCTCGGCGGACGCCAAGACAGGCAAGTTCACGGCCACGAAGTCGGACAGCCTCGGCTTTATCCGCCCTGCCAATGTCCACCACTGGATCCGTACGGAGAACCGTAAGCCGCACCTTTGGATGGGCGACACGTGCGAGGCGTGCGCATCGATGGACCGCGCCCAATTTGAGCAGACCGTCAACCGGATGGCGGAGGCGAAGTTCACGCACATCCGCATGCCGGTGATGCCTTGGGGCGACGGAACCAAGCGCGCCTACCCGAGTCCGGACACGCCCGACGCGGCCTACTTCCGCGAACTCGACTCTCGCGTTGCGTTCATCAATGCGAAGGGCATCATCACCGACCTCGTGCTCGGCGGGAGTTCGAACACGCTCACGAAGTTCTTTGTTGACCGGGCGCAGCGCGAGCGCTACCTGGACTACGTCGTGGCGCGCTACACGCCGTACAACGTGACGTGGCAGCTTGTCGAGGATTACGAAAGCTACGAGCATGCCCGGGACTTTGCGCGCGAACTCGGCTTACGGCTGAAGGAGCTGGATTACGCCCGTCACCCGAAGTCCACGCACACTCAGCATTCCTCCGGAGTGCTAGTCGACGACGGCTGGATGGACTACATTCTGTACAACTCCACGGACGACGCGCTCGGCATTCTCGAATCTCAGCAATACGGATTGCCGCGCGTGAATGCCGGGGTGACGTCGAGCGACCCGGCCGCCTTCCGCAAGCGCCTGTGGAATGCGACGATGAACGGCCAGTGGCCCACGGTCGCCGGAGGCGATCCCAAGGTGATGACAGCGTGGTTCGACTTCTTTTCGAAGACGCGCTACTGGGAGCTGGAACCTTACTTCGACGTGGATGGCGGGCGCGCCTTCGCGCTGCCCGACGTCGAGTACATCGTCTACATCGAGAAGCCTGGGCCTGTCGAGATCCAGGTGGAGAAGCACTCCTACCAGGTCTATTGGCTTGACCCGGCGACTGGTGAAATCACCAAGGAGAAGAAGGACTTCAAGGACTTCGTCTGGAAGGGTTCGCCGCCGACGAACGACCGCGACTGGGTGCTGCACCTTTCGCGGGACGGCCGTAAGGAAGGAATGTTGAACAGCTACAAGTTCGAGTCGCGGCCGATTCTGCCGCAGGAGCCCGAGTTGAACCCGCGCAACATGCCGTTCGAGCTAGTGACGCCGAAGAACGGTGAGACCGTCGTCGCCGACCAGCCCGTGCCCTTCGAGATCCGCACGACGAAGAAGACGCCCGGCACTCGCCGCATGACCTATCTCATCAAGGGCGACGTCGCGGCTGGCCGCCAGGGCTTCCGCTACTATGCGTCGGGCGAGAAGGGCACGTTCACGGTGCCGCCGGAGGTCTTCGAATCGGGACCGACAACGCTCATGCTGCGCGTCTTCGCGCTGAACGCGCCCGGCAAGGTCTACGCGCTGGACTACGTGTTCCAGGTGACCAAGAAGTGAGGGTGCGGATCGTCGCGATGGATACCGTCTCCGAGCACGGCAGCCTGGCGCTGCTCGAAGACGGCCGTGTGGTCGAAGTGATGCCGCTCGAAGCGCCGGACGGCTTCGGCCATGTGCTTTTCGGGGCATTGCAGCGATTGATGGAGCGCCACGGCTGGACGCACGAGAGCGTGACGGGCTACGCGGCGGGCGCGGGCCCTGGCTCATTCACGGGCGTGCGTGTCGGGCTGGCGGCGGTGAAGGGATTGGCCGAGGCGGCGGGGGCAAAAGCGGCGGCAGTGTCGAATCTGCGGGCGATGGCTTCGTTCGGAACGGCACGAATGCGGGCGCCGTTTTACGACGCGAGGCGCTCGGAAATTTACGGCGCGTTGTACGACGATTCTCTCGAGAGTCTCGTCGAGGAAATCGCCGTTCCGCTCGAGAGGTTTCTCGAGGAATTGCCGCCGGGCGGCGTCGAATTGATCACGCCCGACCCCGGGCATTTCGGCGCGGCGCTCGACGGCCGGAACGTGACGGTCTGCCCCCGGACTCTGGCCGCCGCCATCGGCCGGATCGCGGTGGCAGAATTGAGAGATCCAGCGGCGCTGGACGCGAACTACGTCCGGCGCAGCGACGCTGAATTACACTGGAAAGAGGTCTGAGGGATGCTGCTGTTACTGGCGATGGTGAGCCTGCTGCGCGTGCCCGAGGGGGGCATTCAGCCACAGGTGGTGCAGGCGCGCGACGGCGTCACGCACATGATCTACCTGTCGGGCGATGCGTCGAGCTCCGATATTTGGTACACGAAGTCGCGCGACGGCCAGACGTTCGCGCCGCCGATCAAAGTGAATTCGACGCCCGGCGCGGCGATCGCGGCGGGCACGATTCGCGGGCCGCACATCGCCGTGGGCCGCGGCGGGCGCGTGCACGTGGCGTGGATGGGATCGTCGAAGACGTCGAAGCCCACGCCGATGTTGTACACGAGGCTCGACGCGGGCGGGAAGGCGTTTGAGAAGGAGCGGAACGTCATCACGAACGCATGGGGACTGGACGGCGGCGGCAGTGTGGCGGCGGACGCCCAGGGCAACGTCTGGGTGGCGTGGCACGCTCCGGGCAAGGACGATCCGCACGACGAGGCGCACCGCAAGATTTGGGTTGCCGCATCGAAGGACGATGGCGCGACGTTCGCGGCGGAGCATGCGGCGTGGAGCGAGCCGACGGGCTCCTGCGCGTGTTGCGGGATGCGGGCGGCGGCGTCGGACGGCGTGCTGCGGGTGCTGTATCGCGGCGCGCGCGAGATGATGCATCGCGACATGTACCTGCTGGAATCGCGCGACGGCGGCAAGACGTTCGCGGGCCGGAAGGTGGATGAGTGGAACGTCGGGCAGTGCGTGATGAGCAGCGCCGTGCTGAACGGCGGGCTGGCCGGTTGGGAGACGCGCGAGCAGGTGCACGTGTCGGCGGGTGACAAGGTGCTGACGCCGCCGGGCGAGGCCAAGCGCAAGCATCCGGTGGCCGTGCGAAACGCGAAGGGCGAGACGCTGGTGGCGTGGGTGGAGGGCACGGGATGGAAGAAGGGCGGCTCCCTGGCGTGGCAGGTCTTCTCAAAAGGAGGCACGCCCACGGGGGAGAACGGCAGGGCGGAAGGCGTGCCTATGTGGAGCCTTGCCGCCGCCCTGGTACGGCCGGATGGCTCCTTCAGCCTCGTCTACTGAAACGCAGCGAAGGGGTGATTTGTTCTCGGACGATTTGCGCGGTTTTTCTCGCGTTGATCAGCGTGGGGTGAGTGGCGTGCGGGGTCTGTCGTGGTTCGAGGCCGAGTGCAGCATGGAGGGCGTGCTGTTCCGGTTGCGATGGCGGAGGGCCGCAAGCATACGAGAAGTTGTATTCCCAGATAGGGCCATCGCCGGTGAACCCGGCGGGGTCTCACTGGCAACGCTACTGAATAAGTGGTAAGCGACCGCCGGACTCGCCCCCAGACGGTGGGACGTCACCTCAGCGGTTGAGCGGAATCGTACGCTTCCAGCGCTCGGATAGCGGCATCCACGCTGTCCCGCCACCGGGAATCGGCGCGGCCCCTCAACTCGCGGAGTCCCGACAACTTCGCTTTTACATCCGTGGGCTTCACAGCCTCGCAGAGCGCCGAGACAGCCGAGATTAGCGGCGTCGTTCGATCGGCGTCAGTACCTCGGCTTACTGGAGCGGCCAGTTCGCGCGCCCCGAAGTATCCGTCGAACACCTTGTAGTACGTCACTTCCGGGCCAAGCTCGTACTTCTTTTGCAGCTCCTCTTGCCGCGGGTACGGGAAAAGAAACAAAAGGTACTCGCCCCCCTTAAACAACTGCTCGATGCCGGCGTCAATGCCCGGGAAAAGATCGCTATCCCTGAACGGATCAGACGAGACAAACACCTGCATTGTGTTTTGCAGTTTTCGCTTTTGTTCCATTCCGGGAATGAAGTCCTCCTGTCTACACAGAGGCACGGAAATATCAACGGTATAGAGCCTGCCGCCTGTAATATCATCTATATCGGCGGTCCTATACCCAGTCGGCCCCTCTCTGACGACAGCAGGAACCCCACGTTTCCGCACAAACTGTTGCTCAACGATTTTGCCTTGGACAACAATTGCGCTTCTGGAAACACGGTCATATAGATGCCGGTACTCCGGGTTCGCTCCGCCGATCATAGGAGATGAAAACTGTCCAGATGCCATCGATACGGCTCCACTTATCACCGCAAGAACTATTGTTTTCATCAGATTACTCCATATTGTATTTTCAGTATCCAACACAAACGTCCTGATAGTAGAAACGCGGCGCAATGCTGTCGGATACGGCGTAAGCTTGCAATTCAAACTCCTGTAGCTGGAGCCTTGCCAATGTATCTTGCTCATTATTGTATGTCCCAATTTCATTTTCAATTCGCGCACTCAATAACGCAAACGACGTGTCAGTGAAGTTTTTTATGCGATTATATGCCACCAGGGGATCCCAATAGAATGCAAACATTCCGGTCATAAATTGAGCGACATGCACATTTTCGTGCGTTTCGACTTTATTTCGGAACTGACTTGACGGCAACACGTTTATAATAACTAGAGGCTGCGTTCTATAGTAATTATTCTGGCCAACTGTCCACAGTCCGTTTGCCCCGGGAGGAATCAGCATGACAGATCCGGCAACTCGCGGGGAATGGGTTCTCCCTCCGGTGTTTGGTATATGCACCCTGAACGGAGTAGAATCCGTATACGGTGTAGAATCGATGAACGCGGCCCCATTAACTTGATACTCACTCGGGCTGCCGGCACACTCCATGTCTGGATATGCGAACCAGTGGGCGTTGGTCCAAGTATCGGCGCCGCTGCTAACGAAGGACACGAATGGGTCGTTGCCCGCACCGTAAGGCCACGAGGCGTCCCACGTATATTCGCTCGGAGTTCCCCCCTCTACTAATAGACTGAAGTGTCCAGATCCGCCATCCCATTCATCCGAATCCCCCGTGATGGATACACTCGGAGGCGGCGTTATACCACTTAACCACGAAGGCTCCCAAAACCAGCCATAGTCCTCCAACTCGCCATATGCCTCACCGTATTGTTCGTAAAGTGTATACGCGGGTGGATCTGTGTGGGACGACACTGTCAGGTACACTGCTTGGCCGAAGTACTGGCTCTGGCCAGATCTGTAATCTACCAGATTTCCGTTTTCGGATAGCTCGAGCGTACTCGAGAGTATCCATCCATACGGAACGACCGCATAGGAGTATCCTCCCGCGCCAGACCTGTCGACGTACATCTGACTGTAGTAGGTCATCTGCCCGAACACCGGCGCAGGCGCCAGCATGGCAACTGCTGCCAAGAGGATCGCTTTCGACTTCATCTTGACCTCCCTCCTTCCGCCTGCGATGAGTATATGGAGGAATCGTCAGTGATCCTAAGACCACGAGCGACGTGCGCTCGAATCCTGTCATCGATCCATCGAAACGGTGCGCCGAGATGCGTACGCCACTCATCGATCGCCCTGTCGATTGCTTCGTTGCGCTCTTTCCGCAGAGCCGCTATCGCGCCGCCGCGCTGTGCGGTGCTCAGCCGAGGATCATTGAGCGATGCATCACCCGCTCTTGCGTTGGACTCCAGGGCAAAGTGGAGCCTCTCGGAAATGCCTTTGAGTACGGAATAGTCGCCATCCGACAAGCCGGTGACCGCTTGCAGCCTGCCGGCAATCTGCCTGCGACGATCCGGCGTCAATGTTGGATCGGCGCTGCTGCGATCGTTTGCGATAACTTCAGCAGTGAACACCTCATAGACCACACGTTCGGGCGCAGTTGAGGCAGTTACGGCGCGCAGGCTCGATCTCGGATTCTGGGCGCTCGCCGCGCTCGCTGCGATCATGGCGGCGAGCAGCAGCACGCCGCGGTGGATTGCATTATTCATCAGGTGCATAGCGGTACACGCACCACTTACATTGTCACACCAGGCGCGCAATTCAATGCCGTAAATGCCGTTGTTGCCGTCGATGCCGAGAGGCGCAGCAGCCCTCATGCGCTGTTGCCGTTTCGTTGTTCCAACCATTTCGCAACCTCCTCTTGCCGGAAGCGCCACTGCCGGCGAACCTTGACAGCCGGGATATCGCCGCACTCAGCCCAGAGGCGAACGGCGCGCGGGGAAACGCCGAGCCATTTCGAGACTTCTTCCGTCGCCATCAATCGAACGTTATTGGCTCGTGGCGTCACCTGTTCCAGGGTGCGGTGTACCGGACCCGACATCGTGCGGAGCAGCGTCTCCAAATCCGCGAGGAACAGTTGCTTCTCGGCTGCCGTGGCCGATGCCGGGACGAAGGAACGGTATGATTCGAGGTCCAGCCAGGTCTGCGCGACTTTGGCCCCACCGCAATCCAGATTGGAGAAGTACAAATCGAGATCAGCCCTCTGCTCCTCGATGTGGTAATTCAACCACGACCGAAACGCTTGCTCGTGCAGATGCTTGAGCATTTGGGCGGCCTCCTCTTTGTGAGCCGCTGTGTTGGCGATGGAATGAGAATATGCGCCGGTGTTTTGGTCCCGAAGTGCTGCCAAGTACGCGAGCCGTCCCACCGTTGCCGGGATTTGCCGGATGGCAGTCTCGATCAAGATCAAGCGGCCTTGTGCTTGCTCTCTGAACGTCATGGCGCAAGTCCTGCCCCGAACCGCAGGATCGGGAGCAATCTTCGCTGAAGTCGACCATCCAGGCTCAACAGCAGATTTTCCAGGTGTTCAACAGTCAGGAAATTGAAGTCGGATTCACCCGAAGCCTCAGTATTTCATCGTTCTATTCGGACTTCAATATCCTTATTTGGGGACAGGTGAGCCTCGCTGTTCCTGTCAGAGACGCGGCCATCTTCAAGAGCCCCGTTATTAACCGTTCTCTTCCATAATGGGCCGATCACGGTGGGATTTGATGACGGGCCCGTGGGCCGGGGTGGCCTCGTGAAGTCAGCGAGGTCTGCAAACCCGTTGTTCCTGGCCCGAAAGCGGGTCCCACCCTTCTGCGTCACCATGGTGCCTAGATCCGCAACTCGCGTTGACCGTTGACGACGATACCACGCATGGAATGCGTGCTTACGACAGGAAACACCGATCTTCACTCGGGAGAGCGGCGTCGGAACTCGTACGGCGGGGGCGGTTCGAATTGAAACCTCGAAGGTTGAATGAACTCCCGGTTCTTGATGTGCCTGAGGACTTTCCGGAGATCACGGCGATGCCGATTGCTGAGCTTCAGCGCAGGGCCGATTGGCAATGGGCCAGCAGGTTGCTTCCGGCCAACCTGCCCCACTTGGTACCGACTAATTCCGTGCTGCGGATGGGGGGTGGATGAACCGATCGAGGATGAGGCCGGTTGCGACAAGGACAAAGAGGGTGAAGTTGGGAATGAGCAGGGCGGCCAGAAGAAGGGTTCGGTGGAGCGGCGGCTCGGGGCGCTGGACAGCGCTGCGCGCCCAGTCGGCGAGGATGTGGAGCCAGAAGCGGGGGACGGTTCCGGCGGCGCGGGCGTCGCGAAGCTGGTCGCGGAAGAGTTGGAGCATTTCGTCACCGTAGGCTTCGCGCGTTTCCCACGCGTAAGACCGCAGCAGCCGGCGGTAGATGCGTTCTTGCAGGGTCATGGGCTACACCTTGTATCCGTTACGGATATAGTATCGGATCGAAGGGCTCAGCGCACCTGGCCGTCCACATCGAGCACGATGACGCTGGCGATCTTATCCGGCGCTTTGTCTCCAACCGCAATCGAGACCGAATCCGCGCCGCGCGTGACCTTCAACGATTTCCCTCCGGCGAGAAGGCTCGCACGGAACCGCGATCCTGCCGCTACCGGCGCAACCAGCTTCCCATCCTTAGGCCAATCGAACACGTGCAGGTACAGCCGGGTCCGGCCTCCGGGCAGTTGTTTCCGGGTGCAGCGCCCCCAATCGAGCTTCTCGAACGGACTCGCCGTTGTCCCGTAGATCGATTCGCCGTTCACCTTCATCCACGCTCCGATCGCCCGCAGGGACTCGACGCTCGGTTGCGGCACGCTGCCGTCCCCTTTGGGTCCGATGTTCAGCAGGTAATTGCCGCCCTTGCTTGCGATGTCGATGAGATTGCGGATCAGCATTTCGCTGGTTTTCCAGGCATGGTCGTGGTCGCTGAAGCCCCACGTCGTGTTCATCGTCATACAGGTTTCCCAATCCACGCCGGGCATGCCGGTGGCCGGGATGTGCTGCTCGGGAGTGATGAAGTCGCCGTATTTGGGGTCGAGCTGGGCCGAAATGGCCTCGGTACCCATCCCCCTGAAGCCAGCCTCCGGAATGCGGAACAGGCGGTTGTTCATCACGATCCGCGGCTGTTTGGCACGAACCTTGGCCATCAGGTCGAACGCGCGCCAGGCCTCGTCGCCCTGGAAGTCCACCGCGCTGTAGTCCCACCAGAGAACGTCCACCGGACCGTAGTTGGAAACGAGTTCGTTCACCTGTGCGTGCAGGAACTCCTGGTACTTGGCGTGATCGCGCGCGCCGTTGGGATAAGGCAACCCTCGAAGCGGGTGCGGCAATTGCTTGGACTTTTCGTACGCGTACTGGTCATGATGCCAGTCGATGACGGAGTGGTAGAAGCCGACGCGAAGGCCCTCGGCGCGAGCGGCGTCGACGAACTCCTTCAGGAGGTCGCGGTGCAGCACCGAACCCGCGTCGAAGTCGCTGACCGCCGAATCGTGCAGGGCAAAGCCGTCGTGATGCTTGGTGGTAATGACGATATAGCGGCAGCCGGCCTCTCTGGCGAGGCGCGCCCATTCGCGAGCGAATCCTGGAGCGGGCTTGAACAGGGGAATCGCGGCCTTCGCATACGCCTCGGTGTTGGCTTTGACGCGCTGCTGGATCCATTCCATTCCCCCGCGCGTGGCCACGGGCTTGCCCTCCCACGTGCCGGCTAGCCCCGAGTACAATCCCCAGTGCACGAACATGCCGAACCGCGCCTCGCGCCACCACTTCATCCGCGCATCGCGATCTTCGGCGGACTCCGCCGTCATGGCCGCGCACCCCAGGAATAGAAGGGCGAGCGAGCCGAGAATACGTTTCATCATCTTCGGTTTCTAAGCCTCCCAACGCCGTCAGATGGCCACAACCTTAGGGATGCGGTCGGCGACCGGCGGCAGTGCCAGAAAGCCGTCGGCGGGGCGGTCCTGATACCAGTAGGCGCAGGAGTAGTACATGTCGGAGCGGTTGTTGGCGTGGCCGTGCTCCATGGTGTGCTTCAGGTACTTCGTGAAGGTAACGGGGTTGTCGCCGTGGAAGCGGTAGCAGCAGTAGCGGCCGCCGGTGCGCTCGGGGGACTGGATGAGTTGCGCGCCGTATTGGTGGTGAGAAAAGGCGCGGGCGCCCTCGCGTCCGCCGAAGTTCCAGGAGCCGAGGAAGTAGTCTTCCGAGCCGGTGCCGATGATGAGCGGCTTCGAGTCATCGTCGACGAAGATCATGTCGTCGCCTTCGCCCATCCAGTATTCGGAGTTCTGGACCCAGCCGAGGGTGACGCCCATGAGGTTGCCGCGTCCGCGGGTCTCGCAGTAGACGTAGTTTTCTTTGCCGTCAGGGTTGAGAACGTCCTTGCCGTCAGGCCCGTGGATGGCCTTGGTGGGCGTCTCCTGGCGGTACTGGGCGTGGAAGTAGAGCGTGTCGGCGGGGAGCGAAGGGACGGACATGAAGTCGATGTTCGAGTAGAAGGCGCCGACATCGCGCGAGCCCTCGTTGGTGACGGTCATGCGGGCCGCGGTCTTGTAGGGCATGGCGAAGTAGCAGTTGAGAGACTTGCCGGGCGAGCAGGCAAGGTACTGCGATTCGTAGATGACGTAGTCGGCGAGGTTCAGGCCGAAGAAGTCGCCCACAGGCACTTCGATGGAGGGCTTCGAGTTGCCGTCCCACCACGCGCGGAGGACCAGTTCCTTCAGGTGATGCGGGCTGGAGGCGGCGATGGTGAACCAGATGTGGGAGATGACGCCGGGGCCCTTCTGATTGAAGATCTCCTGAGTGACGCCGGGCTTGATGGGCCAGCGGTCGGCGTTGCCGCCGGTGGTGTCATAGGAGGACTGCTTCAGCGAGCGGTAGTTCTGGGCTCGGGCATACTTCGGCAGGTAATCGAAAGAGCCAGCGGCAGATGCGGACTGCGCGCCGGCAGGGGCTGAGACGGCGGTGGCGGCGGCGCCGAGTCCGACGGTCGAGAGCACGCGCTGGAGGAAGCCGCGGCGAGCGGGATTGGAACGGGTCATGAAGGGGAACCTCCCTGGGTGAATGAGTGTCGGGGATCAGCGTATCACCACTGTGCAAGACGGTACACTCTTACGTGGATTGACCTACGATGCGATTGTGTTGGGCGGTGGCGCGGCGGGCCTGTTCTGCGCGGCTTTGGCGGGACAGCGTGGGCGGCGGGTGGCGCTCATCGAGCACACCGAAAAGTGCGGGAAGAAGATCCTGATCTCCGGTGGCGGCCGGTGCAACTTCACGAATCTGCGGGTGAAATCGGAGAATTTCCTCTCGAAGAATGCGCACTTCGCGAAGTCGGCGCTCGCGCGATTCACGCCTGAAGACTTCGTCGCCCTGGTGAAGAAGCACCGGATTGCGTTCCACGAGAAGACGCTGGGGCAGTTGTTCTGCGACGATTCGTCATCGCAGATTCTGGACCTGTGCCTGGATGAGTGCAAGGCAGGCAATGTCGACGTGCGGACGGGATGTACGGTGACAGGCGTGAGCCGCAACACGCGTTTCGTGGTCGAGACATCGCAAGGGCCAATGGAAACGGCGTCGCTCGTGGTGGCAACGGGCGGACTGTCGATTCCTAAGATGGGTGCGACGGGGATGGGGTATGAGATCGCCAAGCAGTTCGGGCTGCGGGTGGAGACGCCCTATCCGGCGCTGGTGCCGCTGACCTTCGACGGCGAAGGCCGGGCGAAGTGGTGCGACCTGGCCGGGGTGTCGCTGGAAGTGACGGCGTCCGCGGGGAAGGCGCAATTCCGCGAAAAGATGCTTGTGACGCACCGGGGATTGAGCGGTCCGGCGATCCTGCAAATTTCGTCGTACTGGAAGGCCCCGCAGCCGATCCGGCTGGACCTGATGCCGGGCGGCACGGTGGAGGACGTCGCGCCTCCGGAGCTGCGAAAGGCGCTGCTGGAGCGCCTTCCGCGACGCTTCGCCGAACGCTGGATGACAAACGAAGGGTTCACGCAGCCGGTGCTGCCGGTGAAAAAAGTCGAAGAACGGTTGCACGAGTGGACGGTGAGGCCGGCGGGGACGGAGGGTTTCGACAAGGCTGAAGTGACCGGCGGCGGGGTGGCGACGGGAGAATTGTCATCCCAGACGATGATGGCGCGCAACGTACCGGGGCTCTTCTTCGTCGGAGAAGTAGTGGACGTCACGGGATGGTTGGGGGGATACAATTTTCAGTGGGCGTGGGCGTCGGCGTATGCGGCGGCGCAGGCGCTGTGAGAGGGCGAAGGAGTCGGCGATGAGATACGCAATCGCAGTTCTGATGGCGGCGGGCATGGCGCTAGCTCAGGCGCCTTCCGGCAAAGGCGACAATGCGAAGGTTGCCATCGAAGCCAAGGGGTATTTCACGCGGGAAGCGGCAATGGCGGCGCTGGGTGTGGATCCGGGCGAAAACGTGGTGGTAGTGGAAGTGACGGTGACGCCGAAGGGCGATGAGCCGTTCATGTTGAACAACGACGAATTCCTGCTGCGGTCGGACAAGGACGGGCAGCGCGCCACACCCCTGGCGCCGACGCAGATTGCGGGAAGCTCGGTGATGGTGATCAGTTCGCAGGGCGGAACGCAGGGGCAGGTGATGTCGGGCAACCGTCGGCAGCCGTACGGCGTGCCTGGGATTCCGGGCACCGGAAGAACTCCGCAATCGCTGCCGATGCCGAACCAAGGCGCGGGAGGAGCGGCGACGGCGGATACATCAGAGGCACGCGCCAGCATCGAGGAGCAGAAAGCCACGAAGGAGCAGGTGAAGCTCCTGGATGTGCTGAAGCAGAAGATGCTGCAAGACGGCGAGATCAAGGGACCAGTGACCGGGCTGCTCTACTTCTCCTTCGAAGGCAAGCACAAGGTGAAGCAGTACGAGCTGGTCTACAGCAAGTGGCCGCCTCGCGCGAGCGTGCGCTTCATTGAGCCTCTAAAGGCGAAATAATCTAGGAATGCACTTTTCGGAACTCGACACGCCAGCGCTCCTTGTCGACCTGGACGTGATGGAGAAAAACTTGTCGCGGGTGGCGGGGTACGCGCGGGAGCACGGGTTGCGGCTGCGGCCGCATACGAAGACCCATAAGATTCCGACGCTCGGGAAACGGCAGCTTGCGCTGGGGGCGGCCGGGTTGACGGTCGCGAAGACGACTGAAGGCGAGGTGATGCTGGAGTCCGGCACGCCGGATCTGCTGGTGGCGTATCCGGTGGTAGGGCAGCAGAAGCTGGTGCGGCTGAAAGCGATGTCTGAGGCGACGCACGTCAGCGTGGCGCTGGATTCGCTGGAGACCGCGAAGACGCTGAACGATCTGCACGCGAAAATCGGCGTGCTGGTGGAGGTCGACGTGGGCCTGGGGCGTGTCGGCGTGAAGCCGCAGGAGGCGCCGGCGTTGGTCCAGGAGATCGAGAAACTGCCGAACCTGCACTGGGAAGGGCTGGCGTTCTACCCGGGGCACATCAAGGGTCTGGGCGACGAAGATCAGCCGCAGATCGAGACGCTCCGAAGGACGGTGCTGGACTTGGTGGATACGTTCACCGCCTTGCGGCTGCCGCCGGCGATTGTCAGCGGAGGCTCCACGCCGCTGCTGTGGCAATCCCACACGATTGAGGGGATGAACGAGATCAGGCCGGGCACTTACATCTTCAACGACCGCAACACATGGGCGATGGGGGCGTGCGCGCGGGAGGACTGCGCGGCCGCGTTGCTGTGTACCGTCGTATCGGTCCAGGGCGGGCGCATGATGATCGACGGAGGTTCGAAGACGTTCTCGTCAGACCGCCTGGCGACGGGCGGCGAAGGGTTCGGCGAGCTGGTGGACGCTCCAGGCGCGAAGTTCCACAAAATGAACGAAGAGCATGGGTACGTGGACATCCGTGAGTGCGCACGGACCTTCAAGGTGGGGGACCAGGTCCAGGTGCTGATGAACCACGTGTGCGTGGCGGTGAACTTACAGGAGCGAATCTACGGCGTACGCGGCGGGCAGGTGGAGCACATCTGGGAGGTGAAAGGGCGCGGCAAGCTGCAATAGGCAGCCCGGGCGCGCCCAATGGATCGCGGTAGAGTTACTCCGCCTTGGCGACGGAGGTGATGGTGACGGTGTCACCCTCCCGGTTGCCGGAGAGCTTCACCTTCTGCCCGTAAAGGTCCTCAGTGACCTTGTCCGCATTGGCGATCTTGATGACCTTGCCGTCTGCCACAAAAACCGGCTTGGCGCCATTCTTGATGCAGGCTTTGACGCAGGAGACGGACTTCGCGGAAGCGTCGGCGTGCGAAGCACCGCACTTGGACTCGGAGATGTAGCCGGTCCAATCCCCGGCGAAGGCCGAGACCGCGGCAATGGCAAAGAACAGACCCAGTTTCTTCATCGATTCAATACCCCCCAGTAAAGGAATTCGGACACGTTCAGTGTAGTGGATGCAGGTCCGAGGGACAAGGCTAGGCTGGGAGCGTGTCAAGCCTCGTTAGAAATGTCCCCTCCGTTAACTCGTTAGAAGTGTCCCCTTGGGTTCCATTCTGTCGTTGAGGCTTCCGCCGAAGCGGAGCCCTGCGCCGCAGGCGCGTTTAGGGCGGAGCGTAGTCGGAAGCCTCAACGACAGGCGCCCGAGAAGCCCCCGACCGTGCCGGCCTGGGTTGCATTTTTCGGTACTCCTGCCTCCAGGGATGTTCTGCCCTCGGCGTTGCCGTACCATGGTCGGGGACTTGGGCGGTCCTTGCTGCCGAGCTTTTGCGGACCGGCGGCGCCGCGATCTCCTCCCACTTCACCGTCTCGCCCCGGTAGCGGATCTGCAGCCGGCCGTCCTCCCACTCGCATACCGTGACCTTGGCCTTCGCGGGCGCATAGTGACGCCCGTGCCGGCTTACTTGAAAGTACCGATTTTCATACCGCACCACCCAGTCGTTGCCGATCACCCGCTCCGTCTCCAGCCGGAATATATCATCCAGATCAGTTCGTCTGGGTCGTTTCAAATGGTAGTTCTCCGTAGAACCCGGCTCGATGGAGAAGCGCCGGTTGTGATCCGGCAGGTACTCCTTCTGCAGGTACTCATTCGCCACTTCGTAGCTGCCGATTCCCTTCAGCCGCATCTTCTTCACCAGCCGGTCCTGGTGCGTGCCGTGATTGCGCTCCACGCGCCCTTTGGCTTGCGGCGAACTGGCGGCAATGATCCGAATCCCCAGCCGTTCGCACATCCGTCCAAACTGGCTAACCGGCGCCTCCCCTCGCAGCAACTCCCTTTCGGTCGGTTCCCGAACATACACATTCTTCCAATCCGTGTAGAGCGCCTGGGGAACGCCATACTTCTCGATCCACTCCCGCAGCACCCCCGCCGCCGCCCACGTCGTCTCCTGTGCCCCAATGCGGGTCATCGTCGTGCCGGTTGCATCGTCCACCAGGTTCATCAGGCATCCCCGCGGCCCCCGCCCTTCAAACCAATCGTGAAAGCTCCCGTCCAACTGCACCAGTTCCCCGAAATGCACCTTCCGTTCCCGCCGCTTCCGGTGCGCGCGCCGCTTTCGTGTTCGGCTCCACAGCCCCTCTTCGAGCATCCAGCGCCGCAGCGTCTCCGGGTGCACCTCAACCCCATCGTCGCTCGCCAAGTGCTCAGCTGCCAGGGTTGGCCCAAATCGCTCCCCCTCCTCCCCTGAGTACTTCTTCCGCACCAGCTTCAGCACTTCGGCGCGAAACTTGGCTGCCTTCATCCGATTCGACTTTCGCCCCGCACTCCGATGCTTCAGCCCTTCCGCCCCTTCTTCCTCGTACCTCCGCCATAGCCGCTTCACCTGGCGATAGCTCACCCCCAGCATCTCCCCTGCATCCACCAGCTTCAGCTCTTCGCTCTTCACTCGGGCAAGGACTTCCACCCGTCGCAACTCCCTGCTGCTCATCGCTGTCCTTCCCAATCCGACCTCCCAATGAGGTCTTCAGATTAGGGGACATTTCTATCGAGGCCCAAAGGGGACATTACCAATGTGGCGCGACAGGCTAGGCTGGGAGCGGGTCGAGTTCGGGGCGAGCGCACAGAAAAGTGGCAGGGCCGCGGGGCCCTGCCGAAAATCCATGAGGAGTTAATCCAACAGCAGCTAACAGAGGAGATCAAGCTTGGACGAGCAGCGGGTTGCGCTCGCCCATTGGGAGGACGTGACGCTCTTCCTGGCCGACATAGACCTGGCGCGGCCGGGCGATCTTCTGCTCGGGGTCGAGCAGCATCTCCTGCCACTGGGCGAGCCAGCCGACGACGCGCGGAATGGCGAAGAGCACGGTGAACAGGTCCGGGCGGAAGCCCATGGCCTGGTAGATGATCCCCGAATAGAAGTCTACGTTGGGGTAGAGTTTGCGGGAGACGAAGTAGTCGTCGCTTAGAGCGATGCGCTCTAGTTCGAGCGCGATCTCGATGCGGTCGTTTTGGCCGGTAACTTCGAATACGCGGTCGGCGGCCCATTTGATGATGCGGGCGCGCGGGTCGTAGTTCTTGTAGACCCTGTGGCCGAAGCCCATCAGCTTCAGTTCGCCCTGCTTCACGCGCTCGATGTAGGCGGGGATGCGGTCCTTCGAGCCGATCTCGTCCAGCATCCGCAGCACTTCCTCGTTCGCGCCGCCGTGCAGCGGGCCCGAGAGCGCCGAGGCGGCCGCCGCGACTGAGACGTATGGGTCGGCGAAGGCCGAGCCGACACAGCGCATGGTGTTCGTGGAGCAGTTCTGCTCGTGGTCGGCGTGAAGGATGAACAGGATGTCGAGCACGCGCGCCAACGTGGGGTTGGCAACGTACTTCGGCTCGACCAGCTTCCACATCATGTTCATGAAGTTGGCCGTGAAGGAGAGGTCGTTGTCGGGGTAAACGTACGGCAGCCCGAAGTGATGGCGGTAGCAGTAGGCGCAGATGGTGGGCATCTTCGCCACGAGCCGGGTAATCTCCAACTGGCGGGTCTCTGGGTCGTGGACGTAGCGCGACTCAGGGTACACGGTGGAGAGGGCAGCGACCGTGGAGATCAGCATCCCCATCGGATGGGCATCGTAGCGGAAACCTTCCAGGAACTTCTTCGTGGTCTCGTGAAGCATGGTGTGGCGCTTCACTTTGGCTTCCCAGGTTTCGAGCTGGTCGGCTGTGGGCAGCTCGCCATTCAGCAGCAGCCATGCGACTTCGAGGAAGGAACACTTCTCGGCCAGTTCCTCGATGGGGTAGCCGCGATAGCGAAGGATGCCGCGGTCGCCGTCAATGAAGGTGATGGAACTGCGGCAGGAAGCGGTGTTCAGAAAAGCTGGATCGTAGGCCATCATCCCGAAATCGTCAGGATTGACCTTGATCTGCTTCAGGTCTTTGGCGCGGATGTTGCCATTCTCGACCGGGATCTCGTACTGCTTACCGGTGCGGTGGTCGGTGATGGTAAGACGATTGTTATCCATAAGACACCTTGCGGACAGCCCAAGCGCAGGCCCAGGCAAAAGAAACCTTACAGGCCTATTCAAACCCCAAACTCTGAAATAGGCAAGCGAAAGTGTACGTTTGTGCGATGAATTTTGCTACAGAGGGCGTAGAGAATCGCTACAAGTAGTTGGTTTGGGTTACTAGCGGGGTTGCGGAACGTCGAACAGCGTCCCCTGGCCGAGGAGCCATTGAGGATCGAGGCGGCGCTTTACGGCCTTCATCGCTTCGATCTCCGCCGGCGAGAACTGTAACTCCAGCAGGTGGCGCTTCCGCTTGCCGAGGCCATGTTCGGCGGAGACGGTGCCGCCGAGCGCGACCGCCTGGCGGGCGAATTCAATCATGAGTTCCCTGCCCTGGTCCGATTGCGCCTGTGTTTCGGGCAGCAGGTTGACGTGGACGTGCGCGTCGCCGATGTGGCCGAAGATGACCGCCACGCTGGGGAATTCGCGCGTCAACGCCTCGCGGTAGATCCGCATCATCGCCGCATTCTGGTCGACCGGGACCGCGAAGTCCGAGCCGAGCTTCTGGAGGCCGTTGCGGCGGACGGTGTCGTTCACCAACTCAGGCAGTGCGTGCCGGAGGACGCGGAAGCGCTCGCGGTCCTGGGCGGTCTCGCCGAACCAAGAATCGTCGAGAGCGCCCGCCGAGTCGAGCCGTTCCAGCCACGCATCGATCGGATCGCCGGGGAGTTGATCGAGTTCCTGCTCAATCAGCAAAGCCGACTGCGCGGCGGCCGGGATCTCTGCGTACTTTCGCCGCAGCAAGTCCAGCGAGGGGCCGTCGAAGAACTCCAGCATCCGGAGCCGGGGCGCGGCGCGCCATGCGTCGACGGCCTGGATAGAGGCCGATTCGTCGGGGAAGAACACGACGCCCGTGAGCAGGCGTTGCGGCTGGGGCAGGAGGTCGAATTCGGCCTCGACCACGGCGGCGAGTGTACCTTCGGAACCGGCGAGCAGGTCCACCCAGCCTGTGTTTTCACGCAGATAGTAGCCGGCGGTGGATTTCGTCGTGCGGGGTGCGGGAAGCGGCCGGTAGTCGAAGTCGAGCCGGTTGCCGCGCTTGAACGTGCGGATGCTGCCGTCCATGAAGACGGCAGTGAGACTGCGAATCCACCGGCGTGTGGAGCCGTAAAGGAACGAACGCGAGCCGGAGGCGTTCGTCGAGATCGCTCCGCCGGCCGAGGCGGACCATTCGGTGGGGTCCGGCGGAAAGAATTGGCCTGTGCCGTGGGCAGCAGCGTGGAGTTCAGCCAGCGGAAGGCCCGCGCCGGCGATGGCGAAGCCGTCGTGGATCTCGAGACGGCGCAGGCGGTCGAGCCTAACCGAAGCCCCGAGCTCGGGACACCCGGCGCCCGTGACTCCTGTGAGCGCGCCGGCGAGCGTGACGGGCATCTGAATGTCCGAGCAGTCCCGCAGAATCCGGCTGACATCCTCGGCGCTGGAGGGCACAAGGACCTGGTCGGCCAGTCCCTGATATCCGGAAGCGTCCTCGACGATCCGAGGCATTCCAGGCACGGGTCCTAGACCTCCAGGATGACGGGCATGATCAGCGGGCGGCGCGAGGTTTCCTTGTTGAGGAACCGCTTCAGGTCGGCCCGGATCTTTTCCTGCATCACGCCCCAGTCGGCGCGTTCCTCGCTGGTGGAGGACTCGAGCGTCCGGAGCACCACCTGGCGGGCCTGGGTGAGCAGCCCCGCGGTGTCTTCCTTGGCGACGAAACCGCGGGAGACGAGCTCAGGGAGCCCCTCGCACCTCCCGGTGTTCTTGTCGATGGCGATGATCGGAATGACGAAGCCGTCCTCGGAGAGGTGGCGGCGGTCGCGGATGACCATGTCCTCAACGACTTCGTCGATGGAGCCGGAATCTATGCAGACTCGGCCGACCGTGATCCGCTGCCCCCGGCGGGCGCCGTGCTTGTCGATCTCGAGCGTCTGGCCGGTCTCGAGGACGAAGGAGTCCTCCAGGCCGCAGTTCTTGAGATGCGAGGCCAGAGTCGCGTGCTTTGCCATCTGTGAGTACTCGCCGTGGATGGGCACGAAGTAGCGCGGCCGGACGAGGTTCAGGATGAGCTTCAGCTCCTCCTGTGCGCCGTGGCCGGAGACGTGAACCGGCGGGTTCATGGAACCCGAAACCACTTCGGCGCCGCGCCGTGCGATGTGGTTCATCATGCGCCCGATGGCCTTTTCGTTGCCGGGGATGATACGGGCGGAATGAACCACCAGATCGCCCTTTTCGAGCGACAGATTCTTGTGGTTATCGACGGCAACGCGGGACATGGCCGACATTGGCTCGCCCTGCGTGCCGGAGACAACAGCCACCACTTTCGACGGGTGGGCGGACATCAAGTCCTGCGGACGCAACAAGATACCGTCTGGAATGTGGAGCAGTCCGAGGTTGTGGGCAATCTCGGTGGCCGACAACATGGACCGGCCGAGGAAGGCGACTTTACGTCCGTACTCGGAGGCCACGTCGAGGATCTGCTGCAGGCGGTGGATGGACGACGAGAAGGCCGCGATGACGATCCGGCGGTCGGCGCGGTTGAAGATCTCCTCGAAACGGGGCAGGATGGCGCGCTCGGAAGGCGTGTAGCCGGGGCGGTCGACGTTCGTGGAGTCAGAGAGGAGCAGCAGGACGCCGCGCTTCCCGTAGCCCGCCAGCGTGTGCAGGTCGAAGAGCTGGTTGTCGGTGGGGGTGGGGTCTACCTTGAAGTCGCCCGTATGGATGACGACGCCCAGGGGCGTAGTGACGGCCAGGGCCACACAGGAGACGATGGAGTGCGTCACCTGGATGAACTCGATCTGGAAGGGGCCGAGCTCGATGCGGTCGCCGGGTTTGATGGGGTTTAGGTCGGCGTCCTCGAGCATTTCGTGCTCTTCCAGGCGCCGCTCTACTAGGGCGAGGGTGAACTTCGTGGCGTAGACCGGGATGCTCAACTCGGCGAGCAGGAACGGGACGCCGCCGATGTGGTCCTCGTGACCGTGAGTGAGCACCAGCCCGCGGACGTGTTCCCGGTTCTCCTCGAGGAAGCTGAAGTCCGGCGTGACGATGTCCACGCCGAGCAGCTCCGCGTCTGGGAACATCATGCCGGCGTCGATCACCAGGATATCTGCGCCGTAGCGGAGGGCCATGCAGTTCATTCCGAACTCGCCGAGGCCCCCAAGGGGGATGACTTGCAGCTTGTGGTCGGGCATACGCGTGCGGGAGGGAGGCGGTACTCCGAAAAGTTAAGCCTAACACATGATCCACGAAGACAGAGCAGGTGAAGACAAGACGAAAACGGCCAGTTTCGGCCCAGAGCAGCGAAAAGGCCTGCGCTACTCGCAGGCCTTTTCTATAACCCGGTCTCCCGGGCTCTGATGTTCAATGGGAGAAACAGATTCAACGGTCTCGCAACCGAAAAATCTGTGTGTGCTTTGAGGGTAGAGCCTCGAAAGAGGTAAGTCAAGGAAAAATCGGATTAGCCGACATTCGTCGTTATGTCATTTAGTTTCAATAAATTACAGGGATTGACACGAGCGGCGGTTCGTGGCAGGCGCGCGGACGCTCCGGCCTCGCGGCGGGTGCGGATTCGCTGTAAGCGAGAGATATAAGGCGGCTTATCCGTCTTAGATCCGGATGAAGGTCATCGGGTTTTCGTCGCCCGTAAGGCGCCCCTGCCGACGGCGAAGATAAATCGTAAGACCGGCGAAGAGGAGGCCCCCGCCAACGCAGATCACTAGCAGCAGGCCGGTGAGCTCGAAGATGGAGATCAACATGCCCGCGACGTCGGGCATTGGCGGCGGCTTGGTCGCTTCGTTCCAGGTGAAGTTCAGGTCGTAGACGATGGAATCGAAGATCGGAGCCAGAATCTTAGCGTCCTGCGCGCCGGGAATGACCGCGATGAGGCTCCCGTTGCGGCGCACCGCAACGCCAGGCTGCCGCTCCAGGGCAGCCTGGTACTTCTTCGCAAGCTGGGGGTTCGGGTAGTGGAAGAGCGTCAGTGCCACGTCGCCTTCGGGCGTTTTGTACAAAACGAACTGGGCCTCGGCGGCGTCCTCAAACCCGACCGACTCCGGGGTGATTCGCGGCTCAAAGCGCGAGAGGCTCTGGACACCCAGGATGTACCGCTCGGAGTTCCGGACGCGGTTCTTCTCGGGCAGAAAGGCCGGGAGCTTCGGCAGCCCTCCACCGGAGCGGGTGCCCGGCAGAGCGGCGTAGAGGTCGGTCAGTTCCTTGTCCAGCGGACGCCAGCCCTCGAACTGGAGCACGTAGTTCTGGTGAGCCATCACCTGGGTGCCCGGAGTGGTGCAGAGGGTGATGGAGTCTCGCGCCGGGATGCAATTGGCGGGGCGGATCTGCTGGAACCAGGCCAGGGCGCTCGTGGAGTCCGACAGGCGCCAGGCGGTGACGGAGAATGGCCCGATGGGGCCGTTGTAGCGCGCCTTCTCGGCGGCGTCGCCCTGGTATTCGGTCCAGAGGTCCTTGTCGGCGTCCGCGATCACCACGGGCTCGACGCGGGTTTGCTTGTGTTCCCGCCACTGCTGGGGCAGAATGGCGCCCGGCAGTGGGAGGGAGGCAATGGCGATCAGTAGGGCAAGTCGGGCCATGCAGCGCTCCTGCCTTTTTTGACACCGCGGGCCGGTTAAGCGCCGCAGCATTTCTTGTATTTTTTGCCGCTGCCGCACGGGCAAGGGTCATTCCGCCCGACTTTGTCGGACTTGATCACCTGTTGGCCGGGCGTTGCGGCGGTGGCTCCGCCGGCGAACTGCAAGGCCTCCATCTCGCGCTCTTTCTTGCGCAGGATGTTCTTGGTGAGATCGACAAACTGGTCTTTGGCCTCTTTGCGGTCTTCCTGGGTTGGCTGAGCCTGGGCACCATCGGTGGCCTGAGGGATCTGTTCCTGCTCCCACTCGTCGTCCGGCATGGGCACCAGCGGGCGCTCGCCGACCACGGGCTGGAGGAAGAACAGGAAGCGGATCGTCTCGTCCTCGATCCGGTCCATCATGTCCTGGAAGATGGTGAAGGCTTCCTTCTTGTACTCGACCAGCGGATCCTTCTGGCCGTAGGCCCGCATGCCGATGCCCTCTTTCAGGTGGTCCATCGACAGCAGGTTGTCTTTCCACTGAGCGTCGATGACCGAGAGCCAGATCATGCGCTCGGTTTCGCGCATCACGGCCGCGCCGACGACCTCTTCCTTCTCCTCGTAACGCTGGCGCAGACGGCCGAGGATGTGCTCCTCGATCGCGTCCCGACCCATGTCGTCGACATCGGCCGGAGTCACGCGCAGGCCGAACTGGCTCTGCACGTCGGTCTGGAGGCCGATCATGTCCCATGTCGTGGGGTGTGCGCCTTCCGGGCAGCGCGTGTCGATGAACGTGGCCAGGATGCCGTCCACGATCTCGAAGATGCGCTCCTTCATGTCCTGCCCTTCGAGCAGGTTGCGGCGAAGGCCGTAAACGGCCTGGCGCTGCTTGTTCATCACGTCGTCGTATTCGAGGACGTGTTTGCGCATGGCGAAGTGTTGCGCTTCGACGGCCTTTTGCGCGGCCTCGATGCGCTTGGTGATCATCTTCGACTCGATGGGCACATCCTCTTCCATGCCCAGGCGGAGCATCAGGTTCTGGATGCGGTCCCCACCGAAAACGCGGAGCAGATTGTCCTGCAACGAGAGGTAAAAACGAGACGATCCGGGGTCGCCCTGGCGTCCGGCCCGTCCACGGAGCTGGTTGTCGATACGGCGGGATTCGTGGCGCTCCGTGCCGACGATGTGCAAGCCGCCGGCGGCGACCACTTCTTTATGCTCGGGGTCGCATACTGCTTTGTGGCCCTGGAATGCTTCGCGCCAGCGCTCCATCGGCACGCGGTAGTGCATGTCGCCCCGGTTGAACCAGTAATAGTGCTGGTCCGCAACCATCTGCGCCTGTTCCTTGGGGATCGACTCCACCCACTTGTTCTTGAGGCAGTCTTCCTGCGCCAGGAACTCCGGGTTGCCGCCAAGCAGGATGTCGGTACCGCGGCCGGCCATGTTGGTGGAGACCGTCACCGCGCCCTTCCGTCCAGCCTGGGCGATGATATACGCTTCGCGCTCGTGGTTCTTGGCGTTGAGGACTTCGTGACGGACGCCATTGCGCTTGAGAATCCCCGAGAGTTTCTCAGAACGTTCCACCGACACGGTACCAACCAACACCGGCTGGCCCTTGGCGTGTTTCTCGGCGATCTCCTTCGCCGCATTGCGCCACTTCTCATCCTCTGTGCGGTATACGATGTCGTCGCCGTCCCGGCGGCCGGAGGGCCTGTTGGTCGGAATGACGACGACTTCCAGGTTGTAGATCTTGGAGAATTCGGGGGCTTCCGTGTCGGCCGTGCCGGTCATGCCGGCCAGCTTCTTGTACATGCGGAAGTAGTTCTGGAAGGTAATTGTGGCGAGCGTCTGGTTCTCGCGCTCGATCTTGACGCCTTCCTTCGCTTCGACAGCCTGGTGCAGACCGTCGGACCAGCGGCGGCCCGGCATCAGGCGGCCCGTGAACTCGTCGACGATAATCACCTCGCCGTCCTTCACAAGGTAGTCGCGGTCGCGCGTGTAAAGGACATGCGCGCGCAACCCCTGCTGCACGTGATGATTCAGCTCGATGTATTCGGGGTCGTAGAGGTTCGGGACGTTCAACAGCCTTTCACACTTGGCGACTCCCTCTTCGGTGAGCGCCACGGAGCGATGTCTTTCGTCGACGGTGAAGTCGCCCGTCGTGTATTTCTGCCCCGGTTCCTTGCCTTCGATCACCTCGCCGCGCACCAGCCGCGGGATGATTCCGTTCACCTTGTAGTATTTATCGGTGGACTCCTCGCTGGGACCGGAGATGATGAGCGGCGTACGGGCTTCGTCGATCAGGATCGAGTCGACTTCGTCGACGATGGCATAGTGATGCTCGCGCTGGACGCAGTCGTCCAAGCGGAACTTCATGTTGTCGCGCAGGTAGTCGAAGCCGAATTCGTTGTTGGTGCCGTAGGTGACGTCGCAGTTGTAGGATTCGCGGCGCTCGTCGTCGTCGAGGCCGTGGACGATCAGGCCGACAGTCAGACCGAGGAACTTGTATAGGCGGCCCATCCACTCCGAGTCGCGGCGAGCAAGGTAATCGTTGACAGTGACGACGTGGACGCCCTTGCCAGTGAGTGCGTTCAGGTAGACGGGCAGCGTGGCGACCAGCGTTTTACCCTCACCGGTCTTCATTTCGGAAATCATGCCGCGGTGCAGCACGATGCCGCCGATCAACTGAACGTCGAAGTGCCGCATGCCGAGGACGCGGCCGCCGGCCTCGCGGCACACGGCGAAGGCATCCAGCATGATGTCGTCGAGCGTGGCCCCCTGCTCGAGTTTCTGCTTGAATTCGACTGTCTTTGCGGCGAGTTCCTGGTCCGTGAGGGCCTTCAGCGAAGGCTCCCGCTCGTTGATCTCGGCGACGAGCGGCAGAATCTTCTTGATTTCGCGCTCGTGCTTTGTGCCGAAGATCTTCGCTAGAAGGTTGTCAATCATAACAAAGCTGCATCAACCATGATACCGCAGGGGGTTGGAGGGGCTCCCCCAACATCCGTCCTCTTGGATGCCCCCGGGTTGGATTCAGGTACAATGTGTACAATCTAAAGTGATCGTACACATCATGCGGACGAACATTGTGATCGACGACAAATTGATGCGCGAAACGCTGCGGGCCACCGGCCTGAAGACCAAGCGGGAAGCCGTCGAGTATGGACTGCGCACGGTGATCCGCCTGAAGAAGCAGGAACAGATCCGGCAATTGCGCGGCAAGTTGCAGTGGACAGGCGCCTTAGGTGAACTGAGGTCCGACCGTTGATTCTAGTGGATTCCAGCGTCTGGATCGATTTCTTCAATGGCGTTCGGACCCCGCAGACGGACAAGCTCGACGACTTGCTCGGATCTGAAGAACTCGTGATGGGGGATTTGATCCTGACGGAGGTCCTCCAGGGATTCAACCTGGATCGGGACTTCGAGACGGCCCGCAAGGCGCTCGCCGCGCTGCCTGCCGTCGAATTGGGCGGCGAGCAGATCGCGATCGAGGCGGCGAAGAACTTTCGCCGCCTCCGCAAGCTCGGCATCACCGTGCGCAAGACCATCGATTGCATCATCGCAACGCGATGCATTGTGAGCGGCCACGACCTTCTCCACAGCGACCGCGACTTCGATCCCTTCCGCGATCACCTGGGTTTACGAGTGCTGTAGCCGAGTGTCGTTAATCCTCGCTCGACAGAATCCCGCTCAGCGCACCAAGCGGGCCGCGTTCGTCGCCGCCGGTGCGGCCGGGCTGCATCTGGCGGCGCAGTTTTTCGAGGGTCATGCTCTGGACGATGGCGCGGCCGGGACCGGTCAGCGTGGCCAGGAACAGGCCCTCGCCGCCGAAGATGGCGGTCTTGATGCCACCGGCGAGTTGGATGTCGTAGTCCACGGACTCGTCGAAAGCGACGATGCAGCCGGTGTCCACCTGGAGCCGTTCGCCGGGAGCGAGGTTAAACTCGATGAAATCGCCGCCGCCGTGGATGAAGGCGGTGCCGGGGCCGGTAAGCTTTTGAAGAATAAAGCCCTCGCCGCCAAACAGGCCGGAGCCGAGTTTCCTTACAAGCGCGATGCTGAAATTTACCGTGGACTGCGCACAGACGAAGCTATCGCGCTGCACCAGAACGGACTGCCCCGGCCGCAGGTCGAAGGTCTGAATGCGGCCAGGATAATCGCCCGCGAAGCCAACTTCTCCATTGCCCCGGAAGTAAGTGAGGAACAGAGATTCGCCGCTCAGCTTGCGTTTGATGGCGCCCATGATCTTCTGGCCAATGGTCTCGCCGGTCATCCTGGTTTCCCAGTTCACGTTCGTGGACTTGTAGACCATCTTGCCGGCTTCGGCGTAAACTTCCTGCCCGGGCTTCAGGCGCAGCCGGGCTACCTGAAGGTTGTCCCCCTGGATGGTGTAGTCGAGCGGCTCGGCGGAAATGAATGGCGCGGCGGTGGCCACGGGCCCGGCCCCCATCTGGGTTCCGCAGCGGGCGCAGAACCGCGCGTTGTCGGCAATTTCAGTGCCGCAGGTCGTACAGAATGGCATCAGGTTCTCCTCACTGGTTTCGAATAGATATCCTAGCAAGCGAAGGCATGGGCAACAGCATATGAGAGGACGTGTGTTCGCCGGCGTTTGTTCACTGATTCTGGCGCAGGCGGCACTGGCGGCACCCCCTGATTCCGTGTGCGGAACCGACCGTGAAGGCTGGCGAACGCAGGCCCATCTGCACAAGCTGTCGGGCGAACTGGAATACGCACGGCTGGCGCTGCGCGGCCTGATGTACGGCGACCCTCCGCCGAACGACTTCGACTCTGGCGGCGTGGCCGTCATCGAAGGTACCGCTGGCGTCTTCACCGGCGGGAGCCGGTTCGACCTGGCCGGAAAGACGCTTCGCATGGAGCGCCTGAGCCCCGGATATCGCGTGCACATTCTGGACGGCGGCTACCGGCCCGAGGACGCCGCCTCCGGCACACCGCTCACCGGACTGGGCGACGACGAAGCCCGCTCAGTGGACCTGCCCTTCGCCTTCCCGTTCTATGGCGGGCGGCATCGCCAGGTGTGGGTGCACTCCGACGGCACCCTCACCTTCGAACAGCCGGATGCCCAGCCGGGAGAGCGCTCACTCGGCAGGCTGGTGACCGGTCCGCCGCGCATCGCGCCGCAGTTCAACGATCTCGACCCGTCCCAGGCGCCGGACTCCGTCCGCGTGCTGGTGACACCCGGCGCAGTCACCGTCAGTTGGCTGGACGTGCCCGAATTCCGAAGCTTCGGCGCCGGCCCGCAGCAGACATTCCAGGTGCGCTTGTACGCCGATGGCTCCATTGAGATGAGTTGGGACCGCGTTCGCGCAAACTCAATGGTGGTGGGCATGGCGCCTGGCCGCGGCGCGAGCGAGACGCAAGTCGTGGACCTTGGTGAATCCGGCGGCCTGCGCTTCGACAACACGCTGGCCGAGCCTTTCGACCTCGATTACCGCCTGGACCAGATGCGCGTCGCGCAGCGCTTCTACGAATCGCACGACGACGCTTACGACTACCTGGTGATCTTCAACACGGCCGGACTCCGGCCCGCCCCCACCGCTCTCGCGTCCGCGACACCCGTGCGAAGCCTGCGCTGGGGGCTCGGCGACGTCCCGATAGACACGGGCTTGTACTACGGCTCGATGTACCGGCTGCAAGCCGTGCTGGACATGGGCCCGCTCAACCAGTACCCGGTTGATCCGCTGGCGCCGGTCGGGAATCGCGGGTTGATCACCGGCGACAACACGATGACGCTGCTCAGCCACGAAACAGGGCACCTATTCCTGGCGCTCGCCTCCGTGCGCGACCCGAACGACCCGTTCGCGCGGCCCATGCTCGGCCAGGGTTTCGTGCACTGGAGCTTCAACTACAATTCCGACGCTTCGTTCCTCGAAGGCAATCGGATCGCGGACCTCGGCAATGGTGCGAATCCGCGCTTCGCGACGACGGCCACGGTCGAGCGCTACTCCGCCCTCGACCAATACCTGATGGGACTTCGCGCGCCCTCCGAAGTGCCGCCTGGTTTTGTAGTCTATCCGGGCAGCCAGCCGGCCATCCGCCTGCCGCAGCGCGGCGTGCCGATCTCCGGCACACGGCGTGACGTCACCATTGAGGAGATCGTCGCCGCCGAAGGACAGCGCATCCCTGACCACACCATCGCTCAGCGCCGTTTCCGCTTCGCCTTCCTCCTGGTGACGCGCGAAGGCGAGCAAGCAACGCCCGAGCAGATCGCCCAGGTCGAGCGCTACCGCCAGGACTTCGAGACATACTTCCACCAATCCACCGACGGACGCGGCGTCGCGGACACCGCGCTACGCAAGAGTCTCAAGCTCTCGGCGTGGCCGGCGACGGGCGTCGTGGCCGGAGAGACGGCGCTCGTGTCAGTCGAGGTCGAGCGCCCGGCCGTAGAAGACCTGACCATCGCATTGAAGACCACCGGCGGCTTCGTCAGCGCGCCGGACAAGGTGACCATTCGCCAAGGCCAACGCCGCGTCCGTTTCCCGATGAAGGGCCTGGCGGCAGGTGTCGCGGACCTGACCGCCGAGGCGGAGAGATCCGCCTATGAGTCCGTTCACACCCGAGTCCAGGTCTTCGAATCGAAATCCGCGCTACGGTTGATCGTCCACTATGCCGCGGGCCCCATCGTGCTGCGCGTCGCGGCCGGGACAGAGGTGAACGTCTCGAACGTGCCGGTCCGCGTCAGCGCGCCAGGCATCATTGAATTCGTCGAGGACCACAACACGAGCTTCGTCACGCTCGAAGACGGCCTGATGTGGCTGTGGTGGACGCCTCCGGAATCCGGCCCCGCCGAACTGGTGGCGGAGATCGAGGGCCGGCCGGAGACGCGTGTGGTTATTTCGGCGCCTCCACGCTGATCCAGCCCTTGCCCCACACCGTCTGCCGGCCGACGCCCGTCCAGTGGCCTGCTTCGAGAAAGGGCAGAAACTCGCCAAACGGACCGCTGTAGTCTGCCCAACCTGCAAAGCCGCTAAGTGGATGAGACTGATGCGTAAATGCGCTACGTCTCCGCGCCTGGACGGCCTCGAGATGCGATCCCGCCAGCGTCACGGCCCCGGCTCGTTCGCCCAGCGCGGCATGGTCGATGTCGAGCGGCCCGGAGCCATAGAAGCTGCGGAGCGCGCTGACGCGGTCACGCAGCCGGGCGAGCAAGATATCGAAGGGCGGAGCCGTCCGCTCATCGCCATAGCCTTTCAGCTCAGTCGGCGTCAGGAAGCGCACACGCAGGCTCTCCGGAACAACGGCGCGCGGTGAGAGATCGAGCTTCAACTCCTCGTACTGCCAGTCGAGCGGGTCCAGGCGGACACGCTCGGCCGTAATGCCTTCCCTGCAAACGGCGAGCAGCGCATCGTAGAACGGCTCAAGCGCCTCCGGCGCAAACAGGTTCAGGTCGAACTGGAAGGGCTGGCACGCTGGGATCTCCGCTCCGTCCAGCGCCGCGGCGCGCAGCACGAACGGGCGCGGGCGGTCTCGCAATCCGCTGGGTCCGTTGCCGTTGGACGGGCGGAACCACTGCGCCGGAAGATGGTAGCCGAGCGCGCCTCGCAACGTGTTCGAGGCAGGCACCGGGAAACGCAACGGCCGGCGTGGTGACAGGGTAATCCGGCAGGCAAGAAGCTTGAGATCGAGTCCCGCCGGCATAGTTTAATCAGGGCCTGATGGCCACCGTGTGGACCAGGATCTGGCCGGTCACAGGGTTGCGGTTCGTGGGGATGCTGCGGTGCACCAGAACCACGGGTCCAAAGGCGTAGCCGCCCTGGGCCGTGCCCGCAACCTCGGATGGCAGCCGGATGCGAACGCGCCAGACGCCCGGCTCGGCTGGATCAAGGGTGGACGAAAGCACCGTCGCCTGTCGGACTCCTAGTAGCACCGTGCCACCGTCGAGCGGCGCTTCAATGGCCGCCGCGGTACCGTCTTCCGGCGCGCCTTGGAGCTGGCCGTAACCGGTCAGCAGCAGCGTGATCTCCGAGCCGCGCGCGGCCGGATTCGTCGACGTGTTCTCGGAACCATCGGAGTTCAGAGCCTTGACGGCTCCGGCGCCCGTTCCGCTGCGCATCAGGAAGCCCGGCGAGGCGACATCCAGGATAAGCCATTCATAGCCGAGGATCTCGCCAGTCTCGACGCTGCGAACGATGAACTCGAGCGGCTTGTTCACCGGCAGCGCCCAGGGCAGGACGCAACGGATCTTTTCGCCGTCGACCGAGATCAGCGGCGCGTGAAGGCCGTTCACCAGCACCTCGACGCCGGCCAGGTCTTTCGGCAGCGGAGATCCCGAAGCCGTACCCGGCGATGACGCGAGAGTGACGCCCTTAGCCTCGATCTCCGTGATCGTGCCCGGCGCGATGCGTTCGAACAGATTCGCAGCATTCACGGCGTTGATGGCCGGGGAATGGACGGTCAGCCGGCTGGCGGCGTCGATGACGTACAGGCTGCCCCGGCCGTCGATTTCCAGCGCACGCGGTCCGTAAGCGAGCATGTTCACCGAAGTCACGGTCGCCGAGCCGAGCAGTGTCAGGTAGTTCGGATACTTACGCACGCTGCCGGTCGTCGGATCGGCGACGAAGATCTCTCCGGTCGTGCGGCTGACAGTCAGTCCGATAGGCTGATGCGAGCCGGACGAGGGAACCAGCGAATAGGCCGCATTGGCGCCGTTCTGCACGGAACCCGCGCTGATGCGGTCGAAGATCAGGACGCGCCGGTTTGTCGTGTCAGCGACATACAGCCGGTCGTCGGCATCGCGCGCGACCGCCAATGGCAGCGAGAACTGGTTCAGTCCGTTGCCGGTGGCCGTCGAAGTGAAGTCGGGCTGGCCCAGCACGAGCGAGGCCTGCATGCCGTTGGTGAATGGCGGATCGTAGCGCAGCACGCGGTTGTGGCCGATGTCGGCCACCACAAGCTGGCCGGCGCTGGTAAACGCCAGCGAGACTGGACGCGACAGGTTGCGCTGCGTGGCCTCCGGCAGCGGCTTCGCCTGGAAGTCGTTCTGGCCGATCACCAGATCCGCGGGCCGGTGGAAGCGCGACGGATCGTCGTACGGCCGCCGGAACATCAGCACGCGGGCGTTGCCGCTGTCGGCCACCCATAGATTCCCTTCGGCGTCGACGGCCACCGCGCCCGGCAGCGAAAGGCCGTTAGCGGTGGCGGCGGTGGCGTCGTTGAACGGCGAGTTCACGAGGTTGCGGAAGACGTCCACCTGCCCGATCACCAGGTCGGCGAAGCCGCCGGTTTGGAACGTGCGGGCATCGCGGAAGCCCAGAATCCGGTTGTTGCCGGTGTCGGCGATGTAGAGGTGCGGCGTGTCGGAGCTTCGGTCGATGGCGACGTTCGGCCCGACGGGCACTTCGATGACGCCGCCCGTGATACTGGCCCGCAGCGTGCCGGCCGAAAACTCCCTGCCCTGGATGAAGTTAGGGGCGCGGAACTCGAACGAAACCTGCCCGAGAACGCCGCGAGCCTTGGTGAGATTCCCGCCGGTTTGCAGGTTCGGAACGGCGAGCACTCGATTGTTGCCCGTATCGGCGATCCAGACCTCGTTGTTGGCGAAGACGGCGGCGCCGGGAGAATTCAGCGTATCCGCGCCGGGTTCGAAGGTCGTCCAACGGTTCGGCTGTCCGGTCCAGAGATTCGGCTGGGCCCATACGCCCGTCGCCACGGGGGAAAACATGGTCGCTTCGGCGGGCCACTGGACGGGCGGATCGAAGCGCACGATGCGGTTGTTATACGTGTCGCTGACAAACAGCCGGCCGTCGATGACGAACAGCCCGCGCGGGCCGCCGACGAGCGTCGTGCCGGAGACGCGTCCACCGAAGTAGATGCTGTTGGCGCCGGCAGGCACAGGCTGGTCGTTTGCGCCGACAATCCGGTCCGCCGCCTTGCCGTTCGCGAGCGGCGCCTGATAGAAGAGCACGCGGGCCAGGTCGTCGGCATAGTAGAGGTTTCCCGCCGGATCGAAGGTGATGGCGCCGCCGTAACGCAGCCGGGTCTTGTCGCGGCGCGCGGCGAGCGAATTGCCAGGATTGGCCGTGTTCGTGTCAAAACCCGCCTGCCCGATGACCAGCGATGCTTCGATGACCGGCTGGACCGTGCCGCTGCCGGTGATGTTCGAAGGTCCGCTTACGGCATCGCGGTGATAGCGCAGCAGCCTGTGGTTGCCCGAGTCCGAAACCCAGAGATTTCCATCGGGATCGAACGTCAGGCTGGCGAGTTGCACGCCGATGCTCGAGGAGGCGGTCCGCAGCGTTGAGGCGTTCGGAGGCGCGGAGGCAGAGGTGCTCTGGTTCGGCAGGCGGTCCGTGCGGCCGCGCTGGCCGATAATCAGGTCGGCCGCGGGACCGGCGCTGCCCTGCAATCCTTGCCAGGGGCGTGGAAACCGCAGAATCCGGTTGCCGCCGGCATCCATGACAAAGACATTGCCCTGGGCATCCACGGCGACGCTGGTCGGCGTCGAAAGGGCGCTGTAAAAGGACGCCTCCAGCGCCGCATAGGCGATGCTCGACTGCAGGTTCTTCTGGCCGAGAACGACATTGGCGGGCGCGCCGTTCTGGAATTCGCTGGAATTTCGCCAGCCTAAAACACGGTTGTTGTTCGTATCGGCGACATAGACGGCCGGAGGCGCCACCGAATTGTCCACGGCCACGGCGAGGGGCCCGAACAGTTCTCGACCCTCCAGCAGGTTCGGCGCCGTGCCAGGCGCCTGCGGAATTTCTCCGGAAGGCGGCGGTAATTGCCCCAGAATTCTGGATGGAATGGGATTCGGCGTGATCTGAGCCGCTGCGAATCCTCCGAGCAATACCACCAGAGCCAACAGGATAGCTAACTGTCCATTTTTCATTATTTTATTAAGAATCCCCATCCTGCATCCGATAAACATAACACCAATCGCCTACCTTGCGGTAGAGCCTGCGTACCACACCGGACAGTACGCCCGAGGTGGTAAACTCTGATTTGATTCAGGCCCATCACAACGTCCGGAAGCCGCGCGTCTGTGCGGTCAGCTACCTGAACACGGCCCCGCTGGTGTGGGGCGCCCTCCACGGGCCGCAACAGGGCGAACTTGACCTTTCCTTCGCCATCCCGTCGATCTGTTCCGAGCGCGTGGCTGGCGGCTTGGCCGACATCGGCCTGGTCCCGGTGATCGAAATGGCCCGTCTGGGGCTCACGCCCATTCCGGGCATCGGCATTGCGTTCCGCGAGGCAGTCCGGACCATCCTGCTGATCTCCAAGGTTCCGTACGACCGCATCACCACTCTTGCGGTAGACATCGGCTCGCGAACGTCTGTGCAGTTGGCGCGCATCATTCTGCAGCGGCGCTACGGTTCTTCCCCTGCCCTGATCCGGCATGAGCCGGACCTGGTGCGGATGCTGGAACTGGCTGACGCCGCGCTTGTGATCGGCGATGCGGCGCTGCGCCTGGACCCGCCCTCGCTCGAACATCGCTATCTGGACCTCGGCGAAGAGTGGGTCTCCCTCACCGGACTGCCCTTCGTCACCGCTATGTGGGCGGGCCCGAAGGAAGCGATCACGCCGCGCCTGACCGAGTTGATGCACGGCTCCTGCGAGCACGGCTTGGCCGAGATGGACGCGATTGTCGCTGTCGAAGCCGAGCGCCGGGGCTTCCCCGAGTACCTGGTCCGCCATTATCTGACGCGCAACCTGGTCTTCCAGCTTGGCGACGCGGAGATGGAAGGAATCCAGACCTACCTCGACTACATCCAAGACCTCGATACACCCCTGCTTCCGGAGACCCTCGCGCATGATGACGCCCGAGCAAGCCGCTGATCTGTTCCGCAGCGACGATCTACTGGGAATCGGCATGGCCGCCGACGCGTTGCGGCGCAAGCTGCATCCGGAAGGCGTCGTCACTTACATCATCGACCGCAACATCAACTACACGAACTTCTGCACCGAGTACTGCAGCTTCTGCGCCTTCTACCGGCCCATGGGACACAGCGAGGGCTACGTGCACGGGCACGAGGTGATCTTCCAGAAGATCCAGGAGACGCTGGACCTGGGCGGCACCGGCGTGCTGATGCAGGGCGGCCTCCATCCGGACCTGAAGATCGAGTGGTACGAGGACATGCTCAGTGCCATCCGGAATCAGTTCGGTAGCCGCATCTGGCTGCACTGCTTCTCGGCTCCTGAGATCCAGAACATCGCGCAAGTCTCCGGGATTTCGCTCGAGGAGACCATCGGCCGGCTGCGGGACTCCGGGCTGGATTCCATCCCCGGCGGCGGCGCGGAGATCCTGCACGATGACGTGCGGCAGCGCATCTCCCGGCTGAAGTGCTCGACCGATGAGTGGGTGGACGTCCACCGGACGGCTCACAAACTGGGGATGCGGACGACGGCGACGATGATGTTCGGCTGCGGCGAGACGATCGAACAGCGCGTCCACCACCTCGAGATCGTCCGCCAGATTCAGGAAGACACGGGCGGCTTCACGGCGTTCATCCCTTGGAGCTTCCAGCGCGAGAACACGTCGCTCGGCCGGTTCGTCAAGGAAGAGGCGACCGGCGTCGAGTATCTGAAGACGCTGGCCATCTCGCGGCTGTATCTCGAGAACATTCTGAACGTGCAGTCCTCTTGGGTGACCCAGGGCCTGAAGACCTGCCAGGTGGGCCTGAAATTCGGAGGCAACGACGTCGGCTCGATCATGATCGAAGAGAACGTCGTCAGCGCCGCCGGAGCCCGCAACAAAGCCACCGAAGAAGAGCTCCGCCGCATCATCCGCGATGCCGGCTTCGTCCCCAAGCAGCGCGACACTCTCTACCGGGCGTACTTCATCAACTGAGCGCGAGAGCGTGCATCAAAGATGCATACTCATATGTATGAGGACGACTCTCGTCATCAATGACGAACTCCTTGGCCGCGCGCGGAAGCTGACCGGGATCGAGGAGAAGACCGCGCTCGTCCATGCAGGGCTTGAAGCGTTGATCGCGCGGGAAGCGGCCCGCAGACTTGCCGCGCTCGGTGGAACCGAGCGAGAACTGACGCTCATTCCAAGACGCCGAAGCACCATGGATGCTTCACGACGCACGAAGGGATCAAAGTGATCCTGGTGGACACGTCAGTCTGGAGCCGTCACTTCCGGGAGAGCGATCCCCGTCTCGCGGAGGCCCTCGATGGGATTCTCGTCGTGACGCACCCGTTCATCATAGGCGAACTCGCGTGCGGGAATCTCCGGAACCGGCGCCGAATCCTGTCCGACCTCCAGTTGCTGCCCTCCGCGACGGCGGCAACCGACGAGGAGACTCTCACGGCAATTGAGAAACACCGCCTCTCAGGGCTGGGAATCGGTTGGGTGGACGCCCACCTCATCGCGTCGGCCCTGCTGACAAAATGCAGCCTGTGGACTCTCGATCAACGGCTCCAGATTGCCGCGAAGAAGGCGAACGTCAAGCTGGCTGATCTCGAGTAGCCACCCGATCTCGACGCAAGGTCATTCCCACACCGGCCGCACCAGGGTGGATGGGTTCGGCGACAGACGAGTCTCAACCTCAGCCGATGTCCGGCCTCAGCTCACCGTTTTCAGCATGCGATCCGCCTCGGTGATCACCCAACCCGTGTCCTTGCTGAGGAAGTAGAGGCCGGAGACTCTCGGGACAGGCCGGCGTCGTGTGTTTGTTGAGTCGAATAGTCTACCCGCGAGTCTATAATGGGAGGCAAGACTTTCCCTGGGGGAACTGGAAAGATGACGACTTTTCTTCGCTTGGGCCTTGGTGCCCTCGCTTGTGCCGGTCTGGGGCTGGCGGCGAGCGTGCCTACCACCGAGATCTCAGGCAATTACGTCGAAGCGCGCACGGCCGATGTGTATACCGGGCCGTGTTTCGCAAACTCCGAGGTGCAACTGGTCGGCAACCTGGCGGTTTTCGGCTGGCAGATCAACAAGGGCAGCTTTCAGGGCGTGAACCTGGACGGGATGAGCGTGGTGGCGGCGGTGCGGGCGAATTCGACGCTCGGCGATCTGACCGGCAGCGCGTACCCGGTGAAGGCGATGTTGATGGTGGACGAGAAGGCCTCCCTGGAGCAGCGGGATGCGCTCCGGCGCTTCGCCCAGCGGATGTCGGGCGACCTGCTGGAGGACATCGTCAAGATCGAGGCCATGCCGATTCAGTTTGAGGTGAAGGGCGATTCGATCCACGCCGCGAACGTCAGCCTGAGCGCCGGCACGCTGGCCAAGCTCCAGACACGAGCCATCAAGGCGGGCGACCACATCTGCTCGAACGAGGAGACCTGGTACACGCCGCTGACCAAGGTGGACCATGCGATGCCGGCCTTTGCCCTGAACCACCGTTTCGACGGCAAGGCGCTGAATTCGCGCTGGTCGAGCCCCGACAAGCGCAGCGCCTTTGTCGGCACGTTCCACCTGGCTGAGTAATCAGCGGGCCAGGCGAACATCCATCCCGGCGTAGCGGATCCGCACGTCCAGCGGACGGCTGCCGACCGGGGTGCGCCACAACATCAACGAAGGCAGTCCAAGACGGCCCTGCGTATAAGGCAGGGCCGTTTTCATTTGTTCCGGCAATGGTTGGCCGTCGGTGATCCACCAGAGGCTCTCGACGCCGACGGGGATGCGGTCGAGCGGCGTAGCCTGACGGCGGTGAACGACGACGGGCCGGGCCTCATGGTCGAAGGTGACCATGCGGAGTTCGGGGAAGTCGGCGATCAGGGTGCGGCGGTTAGGGGCGGAGGGCAGGTCGCGGATGCAGACGACCAGATCGCCGCGGACCTTTGAGCCGTCGGGGCCGAACTCGGCGGCGAGGGCGCGCCAGGAGTCCAGGGCGCGGTCGGCGGCGAGGGGGACGGTCTCCTCGAGGTGGATGCAAAAGACCCGGAAGAGGTAGGGCCAGGGGCCGGGGAGGTAAGGACTTGGGATGAGCCGGGGGAGTCCGAAGGCAGCGACGAGGGCGACGGCGAGCGGCATCCAGAGCCGGGCGTCGGGCCGGAAGCGCCGGGTGATCCACAGGGCCAAGGGTGGCAGGGCGAGGAGCCAGTAGCCGGGCTTGGCGCCGTGGACGAGCAGGTTGAAGGCAACGCACGGCAGCGCCCAAAGCAGGTAGAACCACCAGCGGTCCCAGGCCGGGGAAGTGCGGGTTGAGTTCGTTCTCGCACTTTTCCGGAGGGTCACCACGACGGCCAGGGCCAGCGGGGTTAGCCCGGCGAGGAGCACGGCGGCACCCCGGGTGAGCATGACCGCATGGGTGTACCAATGCGCGCCGAGGAACCAGGAGGTAAGCCGGGCATTGAGCAGGAACTGCCCTTGATTCAATTGCTTAAGGCGATCAAAGCCGCCGCAGATCTCGGCGAGGGGGATGAGCCAGGCAAGGAGGAAGACAAGACTGGCGACGGCGGAGACGATCAATATTCGCCATTTATTTGCAGAGATAGTAGTGTAGACCGCCAGCCCCAGGAGCAGCCCCAGGAAGACCACACCGCTCTGGCGGATGCCCATGACGAGGGGGGCGAGGACCGCCATGTGGACGAGGAACCGGGTCTCACCGGCGAGGATTCGGGCACCGAAGTAGCCCAGCCAGGCAGAGGCGAACAGGTCCACCGGGTAGACGCTCTGGACGGAGGCGTGGAGCAGAACAAGAGGCGAAAACCAGACGGCGGCGGTGGTGACGAAGGCGGCAGCGGGACCGGAGCGCTCGCGCAGCATCAGGTAGAAGGGCGGAATGGCGGCGAGGAGGAAGAGCCAGCCGAGCAGGGTCTGGGCGGTGGCGGGGTGGCCGGTGAGGGGCGCCACGGCGTGCATGGCGAGGATCCAGAGGGGGTAGCCGGGCGGGTGGGGCTGATGGGCGGCGGGATTGTAATCGTAGAAGCCGAGCGTGAATTGGGCCGAATCCCATTCGAAGTGGTAGGGCTCGAAGTAGGGCAACCGGCTGGCGATCCAGAACAGTGCGAGGGCGCAGGCGAGAATCCGGAGGGACTTGGGCACGCGGAAATCTGGAGCGTAACAGATTCAAGATGCGGCGATCCAGTCCGATATAATAGATTTAAGGATCAGGTTCTCTCTTTTGCGCCGCTTCCCCGCCCTTCTTGTGCTGATTCCCTGCCTGCTGACGGCGGAGGAACAGAAGGTTTCCGAACAAACTCTGGCCAGCACGCGCCCGGCGCGGAACTGGACCACTGTGATTCAGACGGGATTCGCGGACACGTTCCAGCTCACGCTGGGCGGCATGTTTGGGGAAGGCCCGGCATTCCAGAATAAGGCGAGCGTGATCCTGAACAACCCGTTCCGCGGCGGCGATTCCATCACGGTGTCCGGCACGGACACGCTCGATACGCCGAGTCATTCGAACGACTGGATGGCCGGGGTGGTCTACCGGGCGCGGGTGTACGGGAGGCGCGGGCACTTCCTGACGCTAGGCGGCGGTGTGGAGCGGTGGCGGTTCCCGTCGGTCCTGAAGGGGACGCAGGACTGGCTGACGACGTACAACGCGACGTACGTGACGAAGTTGAAGACGGTGCCGGTGACCGTGCAGAGCAACTCGTGGACGCTGCTGCAGTCGTCACTGCCGAAGGGCTCTCTTGTGCATACGCAGGTGTGGATGGATCATCCGCTGGTGAACCGCGATGCCATTCAGCTTCTGCTGCGGCACGGGCCGCAACACACCTACTCGTGGAACTTCTACGGCACGAACGGGAACCGGGTTGTGCGGTACGCGGGGGCGCTGGTGCTGAGCTGGCGGCAGCACTCGCTGGAGGCCGGATACCGGCAGCAGTTGGGGCTGCAGCCGCGGATTCCGGACAACCGGTATTGGTATGTGATGGTGAGCCGGGTGTTCTAGCGCTCGGCTACAGGCCGGTCAGGGACTTGGCCAGGGCATGCCAGGCCGCGGTCGTGGAGATGATGATCCGCACGGGAATGGACACCACGAGGAACGCGGTTCCCCAAAGGTAGGCTTTGTGGACGCGCCTCCTTGAGATCAAGTCATAGACTATTCCTGCAGCCGGGAAGAGCATGGTGAGGCCGAGCGTAACGGGGATCCCCATTGCGAGGACTCCGGGCAGGCGTCCGATCGCGGCTCCCAGGAGGCTGATGTAAGCCAGCAGCATGAGGCGCTTGTGGGTCTCCTTGTCGCGGCGGGAGCGGAGTGCGAAGACCACGAACGTCGCGAAAACGACCATGTCTCCGATGGGGATGGCCATGAACTCCAACGGGTTCGCACCTTGTGGCGCGGAGCCTCGCACTACGGCCTTGATGGCGGTGATCGAGCCAAGAACCACCATCGCCAGCGCCAGCACTGCGCCAGCGATGCCCAGGCGGCGATGGACCGCCACGCGTCGTGTCGCCACCAGCGAGGTTTGCACCAGGAAGAGAATCACCCAGGCGGTGAAGACGAAGCCGTGCATGATCGCCAGCGGGGAGAGCGTGGTGGCTCCAGTGACAGTTGGCGGCGAACCGAAGGCGCTCCGGAGATAGAAGGTGGGGGCAAAGCCCGCGAAGACGGTAAGCGCCATGGCGGTCGCCATGCCGCCATAGAAGACTCGATCCCGATTGCCAGTGACGACTGACCCGGATGCTGCGATTGTGGCCAAAGTGAGACCTCCCCCTGACTGCAACCAGGGCTAGCGCCGGAGTTCCCAGATGATGCGTTCCGGCTTCAGGACAGTATAAGGGCGGGTGGTCGAATTGAAAGAAGAGAAATCACGCCGGCGGCGCGGGACTCGAGCTTCGCCTCACGTCACAGCAGTTCCAGCAGCTTTTCCTGTTTCTCGCCGGTGACTTCGGCGGAGTTCTGCGCGCGGTAGACGTTGACTTCTGAGCGGATGCCGAAGTTGGCGAGGTAGATGCCGGGCTCGACGGAGAAGCAGAGGCCGGGGATGATCTGGCGCTCGTCGTGGGTTTCGTAGTTGTCCATGTTGGCGCCGTTGCCGTGAACTTCCTCGCCGATGGAGTGGCCGGTGCGGTGGAAGAAGGCGTCGCCGAAGCCGGCGTTGGTGATGAAGCCCCGGGCGGCGTCATCGACCTGGTAGCCCGCGAGCGGCGTGCCGGCCGCGGCGGCTTTCTGGACGATCTCGATGGCGGCGTCGCGACCGCCGGCGACGGCGCTGAAGACGTTCTTCATTTCGTCGGACGCGATGGCGCCGCAGTAGCCGGTCCAGGTGATGTCGTAGTAGACCGAGCCGGGCTCGTTGAGCTTGGCCCAGAGGTCGATCAGGAGCAGGTCGCCTCTGTGGATCTCGACGATGTGCTCGCGGCAGGGCTCGTAGTGCGGGTTGGAGGCGTTGCCGTTGACGGCGACGATGGGGCCATGGTCGGTGATCAGACCCTTCACGCGGAAGCGCTCGAGGATGAACTGCTGCACCTCGTATTCGTTCGGCACGTTGCCGACGCGCAGGGCTTCGGCCACGCCCTGAAACGCGTCGCGGCGGATCTCGT
The DNA here is from genome assembly GCA_050789245.1 of Bryobacteraceae bacterium. Lineage (GTDB taxonomy): Bacteria > Acidobacteriota > Terriglobia > Bryobacterales > Bryobacteraceae > PNKE01. The sequence goes on from JBOZRR010000009.1 coordinate 67,838, forward strand.
CAACGAGTTTCTGCGCCTGCTTGTGCGACTGGTACTGCTCTTCGGTCCAGCGGGCTTCGAAGATCTGGATGAGGTTCGCCGAGGAGACGACATCGGCGCCTGCGCCACGAATCAGTTCGACGGTGCCTGCATCGACGTTCGAGATGTAGGGCACGGCGCAGCGGGGCGAATACTGCATGGCGACTCGGCGGCAATCGCCGAGCAGCCAGGAGAGCATCTCGCCCTGCCTCTTCCAGCCGGCGTAATGGCGGATGTCGCCGGGAAGGTCGCGCAGGACCTCCGGCTCGATCTTGTGCGCCAGGCCACGGGGGTCGCCTTCGGCGGGGACCAGGTAATACCAGCGGCGGGAGACGCTTTGCGCGGGCTCAAACTGGAGGACGCGGTAGGCGAGGGGGTCGCGGCGGTGATGGTCGAAGAAGAGCCATGCATCCAGCCCCTCGGCGCGGAGGGCAGCCTGAATCTCAGCGATGCGCATAGAACTACTGTACGACTGGCGGAATGGGACAGTCCCCGGGGGGCCGGAAATACCTCGCGTGATAAACTGATGGTTTCCCCATGCAATTGGAAAAAGTCTATGAGCCTCAGCGGTTTGAGCCGCATTGGGCCCAGTTCTGGATTGACCGCGGATTCTTTCACGCGCCCTCCGGCAAGCAGGACGGGCGCAACGTATTTTCGCTGGTGATTCCGCCGCCGAACGTCACCGGATCGCTGCACATCGGGCACATGCTGGAGCACACGGAGATCGACGTCACCGTGCGCTGGCACCGAATGATGGGCGACCAGACTCTGTGGCTGCCGGGCACGGACCACGCGGGCATCGCCACTCAGATGGTGGTGGAGCGCAGCTTGAAGGAGACGGAGAACGTCACGCGCCAGGAACTGGGACGCGCCGAGTTCGAGCGGCGCGTGTGGCAGTGGAAAGAGCAGTACGGCGGCACGATTACGGGCCAGATGAAGCGCATCGGCGATTCGTGCGACTGGTCGCGCAACCGCTTCACGCTGGACGAGGGGTTGTCGAAGGCCGTGCGCGAGACCTTCGTGCGGCTGTACGAGAAGGGGCTGATCTACCGCGGCGCGTACATGGTGAACTGGTGCCCGCGGTGCCACACGGCGCTCTCCGACCTGGAAGTGGTCCACGAGGAGACGCAGGGCAACCTGTGGCACATGAACTACCCGGTGAAGGACATGCCGGGGCGGTTCCTGACCGTGGCGACGACGCGTCCCGAGACGATGCTGGGCGACACGGGCGTGGCGATCTACGCCAAGGACGAACGCTACAAGGACCTGCACGGCAGGTCCGTGGTGCTGCCGCTGATTAACCGCGAGATCCCGATCATTTGCGACGATCTGGCGGACCCCGAGTTCGGCACCGGCGTGGTGAAGGTGACTCCGGCGCACGATCCGAACGACTTTGAAGCCGGCAAGCGCCACAACCTGCCGCACGTCGTGGTGATCGACAAGGATGGCCTGATGACGGCCGAGGCCGGCGCCTATGCGGGCCTGGACCGCTATGAAGCGCGCAAGCGCGTGCTGGCCGACCTGGACGCACTGGGCCTGCTGGCCAAGACCGAGCCCTACAACCTGAGCGTGGGCAAGTGCCAGCGCTGCAAGACGGTGGTGGAGCCGCTGGTCTCGACGCAGTGGTTCTGCAAGATGAAGCCGCTGGCCGAGCCGGCCATCAAGGCGGTAGAGGACGGCCGCATCGTCTTCGTGCCGGAGAACTGGTCGAAGACCTACTTCGAGTGGATGTACAACATCCGCGACTGGTGCGTGTCGCGGCAGTTGTGGTGGGGCCACCGGATTCCGGCGTGGCACTGCCAGGACTGCGGCGGCGTGACGGTGGCGCGGACCGACGCCGAGGCGTGCTCGAAGTGCGGGTCGAAGAACATCGAACAGGACCCAGATGTGCTCGATACATGGTTCAGCTCCGGCCTGTGGCCGTTTTCGACGCTGGGCTGGCCGGAGCAGACTGAGGACCTGAAGACGTACTACCCGACGACGCTGCTGATCACCGGCTTCGACATCCTGTTCTTCTGGGTGGCGCGAATGATCATGCTGGGCATGGAGATGATGGGCGACGTGCCGTTCCGCACGGTGTACATCCACGGCCTGGTGCGCGACGCAGAGCGGCAGAAGATGTCGAAGACGAAGGGCAACACGATCGATCCGCTGATCGTGACCGAGCAGTACGGCACGGACGCGGTGCGGTTCGCGCTGCTGCGCGGCGCGGCTCCGGGCACGGACATCGTGCTGAGCGAGGAGCGCATGGTGAGCTCGCGCGCCTTCGCCAACAAGATCTGGAACGCGGCGCGCTTCATCTTCATGCAGATGGAGAAGCTCGGCGTGGAGAACCTGGAACCAGGGGCGACGCCGCAGCCGGAGCTGACGCTCGAAGACCGCTGGATCTTCCATCGCCTGAACGAGACTACGGTGCGCGTCAACAAGGCGCAGGAGACGTTCCGCTATCACGAAGTGGCGGACCTGCTCTACGGCTTCATCTGGGACGAGTTCTGCGACTGGTACGTGGAGCTGAACAAGCTGCGGATCAACTCAGCGGCGACGCCGGAACAGGCTCGCGCGCACCTGACGAACATGCTGTGCGTGTTTGAGCAGGCGCTGCGGCTGCTGCATCCGGTGATGCCATTCCTGACCGAAGAGCTGTGGCAGAGGCTGACGCCGCAGGGTGAGGGGCGTGCGGAGTCGATTTCCGTGGTGGCGCATCCGGTGGCGAAGGCGTCGTTTGAGAATGCCGACGCCGCGTCGGACTTCCAACTCCTCGAGGAGATGGTGGTGGAGCAGCGCGCGCTCCGCACGGACAACAAAGTGGACCCGAAGCAGAAGGTGGGCGCGGTGCTGTACCCGATTTCGCCGCGCGCCAAGGCGCTGCTGGCCGGGGAACTGGCGCTGGTCGACCATCTGACGAACAACACGAACACGATCTCCGCCGAGCCGCTGAAGTCCGGCGTGGTGCGCGAGAAGAACGAGTTCGCCACGGCGCTGAGCTTGTCCGGCGCGCAGGCCAGCGCGATGCGCCAGCGCTTGGTGAAGGAGATCGAGCAGCTTGAGAAAGTGATCAATTCATCGAAGAAGCAGCTCGGTAGCGAGTCGTTCGTCGCGAAGGCTCCGGCGCACGTGGTGGAGAGCATCAAGGCGAAGCTGGCCGAGTACGAGGCGCAGGTCGAGAAGAGCCGCGCCGCGCTGGCGGAGCTCGGCGAATGAGCTTCGAGATCGACCATGCCGAGGTGACGGACGCCGTCCGCCGCGCGCTGGACGAGGACATCGCCACAGGCGACATCACCACCGAGCTGACGATTCCGGCGGACCGCCAAGCCTCCGGCGCGTTCTTCGCGAAGGAGCCGCTGGTGGTGGCGGGCGTCGAACTGCTGCATACAATCTACGGCATGCGCGGACCGGTGGAGTGGCTGGAGATTCTGACGCCGTCCGGCACCCCGGTCGATGCGGGCACGTGCCTGGCGCGCGTGAAAGGCCCGGCGCGCGTGCTGTTGACGTGCGAGCGCACGGCGCTGAACTTCATGCAGCGGCTGTCGGGCGTGGCGACGGGCGCGCGGGCGTACACGGCCGCGGTAGCCGGGACGAAGTGCAGGATTCTCGACACGCGCAAGACGACTCCGGGGCTGCGGCGGCTGGAGAAGATGGCCGCGGCGGCGGGCGGCGTGACGAACCATCGCATGGGCCTGTACGACGCGATTCTGATCAAGAACAACCACATCGCGGCGGCGGGCGGCGTTCGCGCGGCGCTGGAGGCCGTCCAAGGCCAGCCGATTGACGCGGAGATCGAGGTCCGCACGCGCGAGGAACTGGACGAGGCGCTGTCGTGCGGCGCGAAGCGGCTGCTGCTGGACAATCTGACGCCCGAAGAAGCGCGCGAGTGGATCAAGCACATCGCCGGGCGCGCGGCCGTGGAGCTCTCGGGCGGCATCACGCTCGAAACGGTGCGAGCATACGCGGAGGCAGGCGCGGACTACGTTTCCTGCGGCGCCATCACGCATTCGGCGCGGGCGATGGACATCAACTTCCGTTTGACGTTGGAGTAAAGCCGATGAGCGAGCGGCGCATCGAGTGGCACGAGTCGATCGATTCAACGATGCGGCGCGCCGCGGAACTGGCGGCCGAAGGGGCTCCGCATGGGACGATTGTCGCGGCCGCGAAGCAGACGGCGGGACAGGGGCGTCTGGGGCGCGCGTGGCATTCGCCTGAAGGCGGGTTGTGGTTCACGGTAATTCTGCGGATCGAACTACCGCCGGCGCAAATACCGGTGGTCACGCTCGCGCTGGGCGTCGCGGTGGCTGACGCGCTGCAACTGTTCGCCGGGCTGCCGTGCGACCTGCGCTGGCCGAACGACGTGCTGACGCATGACGGGAAAAAGCTCTGCGGCATTCTCACGCAACTGCAAGGCGGCGCGATTCTGGCTGGCGTCGGCGTCAATGTGAATCAGCCGGAGTTTCCGGAGGATTTGCGCGTGACGGCAACGTCGCTGAAGATCGAAACTGGCGCGGAATACGATCCGAGCTTTCTGCTGCGCGCGATTGCCGGGTCGATTGACTCGACGTGCAGGACGCTGACGACCTCGGGCACGACGGCAATTCTGCGGCTGTTCGGCGCGGCGTCGAGTTACGTTTCGGGCCGGAGGGTGACGGTCGATCTGCCGCAAGGCCCGGTGACCGGCACGACGGCCGGGCTCAATGAGGACGGCTACCTGATGCTGGAGACGGACGCGGGCGAGGAGATCCGCATCACGGCCGGCGGAGTGCGGCCCGCCTAATCCTCAGTTCTTCTTCAACCCGTTCAGAAAATTCAGCAGCACTTCCTGGGGCGTGGCGTTGGGGAGCTTTTCCTCTTCCTGCGTGGCGACCCAGGCGAGGGCGGCGATCATGGGGACGATGGCCGGACGGTCGCTGCCATTGCCGTCGCCCAGTTTGAAGAGGGTGACGGAAGGGATGACGGGGAGAATCACGCCCTTCACTTTGGAGGCCGTGGGCTCGGCGCAGAATTCGGGGGGCGAGGTGACCAGGTATTCGCGGCAGCGCAGGGGGCGGTCCTCGTAGATGCCGCAGGATTCGTCCTCGAGGAAAGGGCACGGCACGCCGGCGTGGAAGTACTTCAGGCCGAGTTGGGCGCGCTCGTGACCGGGCTTGATTTCGGCGAGGCGCATCATGTCGTCGATGACGCCGGCCTCGGCCAGCTTCTCGAGACCCTGGCGGAACCGTTCGCGGATGACGGCCTGGCGCTCGGGCGGGAGCGAATCGACGAGAGCCGCCAGACTGCGGGCCTCGTGTTCGCTAATGGGCACCATCTGGCGGCAGCAGGCGCCGCAGCCGGCCTTGCAGGAGATGGCGAGACCCTTGTCCTTCACGGCCTCGATGGAGAGGTTGACGATGGTGTCCGTCAGGCTCCGGAAGACAGGGAGCATCTCCGAAGTCCTGACGGGTTCAATGGGCAGAGAGGCGCTGGCCTCGATTTCCGCCCCGGCGATCTTCAATTTGAAGCGGGCAATTCCCTGTTCGGACACGTCTCCCTATTATGCCGCGCGGGTAATGATCATCGGCGCGTGGTAGCGCTGATGGAGCTCATCCCACTCGACCAGGAGCTTGGTGCCAGTTTCGGCCTGCTGTTTTTCCCAAATCCGCAGGAGGTCCATGCAGGAGTGGTCGATGTAGATCAGGCGCTGGATGTGCAGGTGCACCTGGCTGCCGTTGGGGATCTTCTCCAGGGCATGGGCCAGGGCCGGCAGCTTCAGGAAGGTCGCCGCGCCTTCCAGATAGAGATCGATGCGGCCATCCTTACCCTCCTCGACGCGCACCCAAAGCCGGGTGACCTTATAGATGAGCTTCAGGAGGCTGAGGCCGATACCGGCCAACACACCGGTGAGCAGATCAACGGCGACGATAGTCGACAGCGTGACAAGGTAGATGCCGAGAGGCATCCAGCCGTAGCGGGCGACCTGTTTGGCGTTGTCGATGTTCACCAGCTTGTATCCGGTATGGACCAGGATGGCGGCCAGGGCGGCAATCGGGATCTTTTCGAGAACGAACGGCAGGGAGATGACGAACAGCAGCAGCCACACGCCGTGCATGATGGTGGAGAGGCGCGTGCGAGCGCCGGCCAGCACGTTGGCGGAGCTGCGGACGATGACGCCGGTGATGGGCAGCGCGCCGACCATGCCGCAGAGGGTGTTGCCGACTCCCTGAGCAAGCAGTTCCCGATCGAAACGCGAGCGCGGACCCGTGTGCATGCGGTCCACGGCGACGGCGGAGAGCAGGCTTTCCGCGCTGGCCACAAAGGCCAGGCCGACGATGGCGAAAAGCAGTTTGGGATCGGTGAACCCGGAGAACGCGGAAAGCGGGGTGATGCTCGCGGCCTCAAAGAGATTCGCCGGCAGATCGACGTTCTTGATGGGCAGTGACATCGCGGCGTCGAGGATGGTGGCAATAGTGACGCCCACCAGCGCGCCGGGGATCAGCTTCAACTTGGAGGGTTTGAACTTGTCCCAGACGATCAGGCTGATGATGGTGATCAGTCCGACCACGGCGGCGATGTGGTGGCTACTGCCGTCGATCGGGACGATGCCCTTGTAGATCGCCTCCGGAATCGAGAGCAGATTGGCGAGGCCGCTGGCACGCGGCGTGTCGTCCACCATGACGTGGAACTGCGAGGCGAAGATCAGGACGCCGATGCCGGCGAGCATGCCGTTCACGACGGCGGGTGAAACGGCGCGGAACCAGCGGCCGACGCCAAGAACGCCGCCCAGAATCTGGAGCAATCCGGCGCCGGCGATGACAAGACCCAGCGCTTCGAGTCCGAAGTCCTTAATCAGCTCCCAAACCAGCACCACCAGGCCGGCAGCCGGACCGCTGACCAGCAGCGGCGAACCGGAGATGACGCCGACGATCAGGCCGCCGATGATGCCGGAGATGATGCCGGCGGCCGGCGAAACTCCGCTGGCGATGGCGATGCCCATACAGAGGGGCAGGGCCACGAGGAAGACGACGATCGAGGCGAGCAGATCGTGAACCCGTGGGCTCATTTCCTGTTTCGGGGCCGTTGGCGTATTCATCAATCAGCCTCCGTGTATCGAAGACTTCTGGCGCGAGGAGTCGCGTGGGGCACATCGTCAACATGATCGAGATCGACGAAGTGGCCCTTTGAGGCATCGAAGGCCTTGATCGTCCCGTGCGCGATGTCGTACACCCAGCCATGGAGTTGGACTTTCCCCTCAGAAAGCGCAACCGCCACGGAGGGGTGCGTCCGGAGATGCTCCAACTGGCAGAGGATGTTCTCGTAGGTCATCGCCTCGACGCGCTTCTTTTCGCTGCTTTTGCCGTAGTGCGCGTTCACGACACGCCGGGCAACCTCGGCGTGCCGAAGCCAGTCGGAGACGCTCGGCATGTCGGTCAGCTTTTCGGGGTGGAGCATCGCATTTACGGCGCCACAGTCCGAGTGGCCGCAGACGACGATGTGGGGGACTTTCAGGACCATCATGGCGTACTCGATGGTGGCCGTGACGCCGCCATGCACCTCTCCGTAGGCCGGCACGATATTGCCCGCGTTGCGGATAAGGAAGATGTCGCCCGGGTCCGTCGAGGTGAAGAGCGACGGGACGACACGCGAGTCAGAGCAAGTGATGAACAGGGCAACAGGGTTCTGTTCGCCTTTCAATCGCTGAAAGAGCGCCTCCTGTTGCGGGAACACTTCTTTCCTGAACCGGGCAAAGCCCGCGAGTAGTTTCTTCATGGTTGTCTTGGGTGGGGACTGTAAAGAACGCCGAGATTTTAGGATGCACCAACAGCCACAGTGGATGCACCTTTCGATAGGACGCAAGATAGCTTCAGGTGGTTAGCGGCGATCTCAATTTTTTTCGCCAGCCGCCCCTGCTATGATGGTTGCTTGTCAGGCTCCGGGCTCCGTGCAATAGGAGACTGCGAACCCCGCCAGGTCCGGAAGGAAGCAACGGTAGTAGTTCCCCCTGTGTGCCGCGGATTACCCGGAGTCTGGCATTTTCAGGACACCTGTGGCCAGCCTCGCCCAAGATCCCGCCCCCCAGCCCTACCAGGTCATCGCCCGGAAATACCGGCCGCAGACCTTTACCGAGGGGCTGATCGGGCAGGAGCACGTCCGGGCAACGCTTGAAAATGCCATCACGCTGCGGCGCATCGCGCACGGCTATATCTTTTCAGGTCAACGAGGTACGGGCAAGACAACGATCGCCAGGATCGTTGCCCGCTGCCTGAATTGCGTTGAGGGGCCGACGACCGCGCCCTGTGGAAAATGCTCGTCCTGCCTGGAGATCACCCAGGGCAACGCGCCCGACGTCATCGAGATTGACGCTGCCTCCAATCGCGGCATCAACGAGATGCGCGAGTTGCGCGAGAACGTTCGCTACCGCCCCGCGAGAGATCGCTACAAAGTCTTCATCATTGACGAAGCGCACCAGATCACGAACGAGGCCTTCAACGCGCTGCTGAAGACTCTGGAAGAGCCTCCCGAGTGGGCCGTCTTCATCCTCTGCACCACTGAGTCGCACAAGATTCCGACGACAATCGCCTCCCGCTGCCAGCAGTTCAGCTTCCGTTCCGTCGATTTCCAGCAGTTGGTCGAGCGGATGAAGTACATCTGCCAGCAGGAGAGGATTACCACCGACGACGAGGCGCTGGCCGTGCTGGCGCAAGCCGGCGAAGGCTCCGTCCGCGACTCGCTATCGGCGCTCGATCAGGCAATCGCCTGCTGCGGCAATACCTTAGACGGTCAGGCGGTACGGGACTTGCTGGGGTTGTACTCGCTGGAGTCGATGTCGGCAGTGACGGCCGCGCTCGAGGGCAATTCGCCTCAAGCGATGCTCGACGTCGTCGCGGAGCTTGAATCGGCGGGAAAGAACACGCAGCATTTCACCCGCGAACTGGCCCGATGGTTCCGGAATCTGCTGGTCGCGAAGATCGCTGGCGGAGAAACGCGGCTGATTGGAGCGTCCGCCGCCGAACAGGCTCGCATGCGCGAGTCCGCGGCCCGCTTCTCCGAAGACGATCTGACGCGCTGGCTGCAACTGACGCTCGACCTCTATTCGCAACTCCAGTATTCGCTCCAGCCGCGATTCCATCTGGAACTGGGGCTGCTCCGGCTGATCCACGCGGGCCGCATGAAGCCCGTTGAGGAAGCGCTGAAGGAGTTGAATTCGGCGGCTCCACCGCCGGCGAGGCCCGCTCCCCGCCCTTTTGAGCCAGCACAGCCGAAGCCGACGGCGGGACCAGCGCCCGCTAGAGCCGCCGCGCCGCCACCGCCTCCTCCTCCCGCATCGGCTCCGAAACCGGCCGTGCAGATCCCTACCGACGGACCGTTCAAGCAGCGGCTGATTGCGACGCTGGAGTCGATGAATGCGTCGACGTTCACGATGGACGCCGTCGAGCACGCGTCGGTGGAGGTCTCGGGCACGTCGGTAACGATGACGGCCGAGAAGCACCACGGCCTGACGCTACGCGGCAAGGAAGTGACGCAGGCTCTGACGCAGCTCATCGGGCGGCCTCCGAAGGTGACGATTCAGGTGGGCGAGGGCCAGGCGCCGGCGGAAAAGGCCGCGCCCCCGAAGCAGCAGGACGATGAGGAGACGCTGAAACGCGCGCTCGCTCATCCTGATGTGCAAAGATTTCAAGAGTTATTCCCTGGCGGCCGGATCGACGGCGTGCTGGACCTGAAGGAGCAATAGCGGCAATGAAATTCCCCGGTGGTGGAAACATGCAGGCCATGATGAAGCAGGCGCAACAGATGCAGCAGCGCCTTCAGGAGGAGATCGCCGCGATCCGTGTGGAAGCCTCCGCGGGCGGCGGCATGGTGACGGTCTCCCTCGACGGCCACAAGAATTGCCTGGGCGTGAAGATCGATCCCGAAGCGGCCGGCGACGCCGAAATGCTGCAAGACATGATCCAGGCGGCCTTCAACGAGGCCACGCGCAAGGTGGACGAAGAAGCGCAGAAGAAGACCCAGGGCATGCTGGGCGGCATGGGCCTGCCCCCGGGCCTGTTCTAACACGAGAACTCTTCCCCTATGCCCGATTTCGCCGAACCCCTCGCGCGGCTGATTCAGGAAGTGAAGCGGCTGCCCGGCATCGGGCAGAAGTCCGCACAGCGGATCGCGTTTCACGTGCTGCGCGCGCAGCGCGAGGATGTCGAACGCCTGGCCGCCGCGCTGGTCGACGTCAAAGAGAAGCTCGGCCTGTGCGCCATCTGCAACAACATCTCCGACGCCGAGTTGTGCCTGTATTGTCGCGACCCGCACCGCGACCGCCATAAGATTTGCGTTGTCGAAGAGCCGCTGAACCTGGTGCCGATCGAAACGACGCGCACGTTCCAGGGGCTCTACCATGTTCTGCACGGGTCGATCAGCCCGCTGCGGGGCATCGGGCCGGAGCAGTTGCGGATCAAGGAACTGCTGGCGCGGCTCGAATCCGGCGAAGTGGAAGAGGTGATTCTGGCGACGAATCCTACGGTGGAAGGCGAGGCGACCGCCGTGTATCTGGCACGTCTGCTGAAGCCGCTGGGCGTGCGAGTCACCAGAATCGCGATGGGCATTCCCGTCGGCAGCGACCTTGAATATGCCGATGAAGTGACCATGTCGAAGTCGCTCGAGAACCGCCGCGAGATGTAGCGATGCGACGGCTGACCGCACTTCTGCTGCTGGCCGGCTGCGCCGTGGCACAGGAGCGCGAGCGCGTCTTCACCGAGTTCATCGAGTTCCTGAAGATCCCCAACGTCGCCTCCGATACGCCCAACATCCGCCGCAACGCCGAGTGGATTCGGGATGCGTTCATAGAGCGCGGCCTGAAAGCGCGGCTGCTGGAAACCGCGGGCGCACCGCCAGTTGTCTTCGCCGAATGGCCCGTGCCGGAGGCGAAGCGGACCATCGTCCTCTACGCGCACTACGACGGCCAGCCCGCCGACGTGAAGCAGTGGAAAGGTTCAGCGCCTTGGGAGCCGTCGCTGCGCGGCGGGCGCATGGACGACCCCGAAGCCAGGCTCTATGCTCGCTCGTCTTCAGACGACAAAGCGCCGATCGTCGCCATGCTGGCCGCCATCGACCGGCTGAAACAGCGGGGACGCACACCCACTGTGCACTTGAAGTTCGTGTTCGAGGGCGAGGAAGAAGCGGGCTCCACGCATCTCGGCGAAATCCTCCGGCAGAACAGTGCAGCGCTGAAGGCCGATTACTGGCTGATCTGCGACGGGCCGGTGCACCAGTCGAGGCGGCCTCTGCTCTACTTCGGCGCGCGAGGCGTGGTGGGGCTGAACCTGACCGTGTACGGCGCTTCGCGCGAACTGCACTCGGGCCACTACGGCAACTGGGCGCCGAACGCGGCGATGCGCCTGGCGGAACTGCTGGCGTCGATGCGGAACGCTGATAACCGTGTCGCCATCGAAGGCTTCTACGATGGGATCGCGCCGCTCTCGAAGACGGAGCGCGATGCCCTGGACGCCGCCCCGCCGGTGGACGCGGCGATGAAGAAGGAATTGCTGCTGGCCCAGGCCGAACATTACTCGCTGGCCGCTTCGGTGAATGAGCCGGCGCTGAACATTCGCGGATTGGCATCGGCGAGCGTGGGCGGCGAGTCTCGCAACGTGGTTCCGAATGAGGCGACGGCCTCCATCGACATCCGGCTGGTCAAGGGCATCTCGCCGGAGCAGGCCGTTGAGCGTTTGCGCGCGCACATCCGCAAGCAGGGCTACTTCGTCATCAGCGCCGCGCCGACGGAAGCGGAACGTCTGGCGCACCCGCGCCTGGCCATGCTGAACGTCAGCGACTTCGGCTACGCCGCGGTCCGCACGCCGATGGACCTGCCTGAATCAAAGGAAGTGATTGCGGCTGTAAAGAAGTGGCGGCAGGACTTGGTGCTGCTGCCGACGCTGGGCGGGTCCGTTCCGCTGTCGATCATCGAGCAGGTGGTGCGCGTGCCAATGATCGGCGTGCCGATCGTGAATCACGACAACTCGCAGCACGCGGCGAACGAGAACCTGCGCTTGCAGAACCTGTGGGACGGCATCGACCTCTTCTCCGCCCTGTTCAGCCTTACGCCGCTCCCTTGATCTCCACCACGGCTTCGGTGATCTGGCCGAGGTACTTCCCGTCCTTCATCACATCCGCCGCTATCGCAAAGCGAGGCCCTGGCGCGGTCCATCCGCGCGGAATCGAGATGCTGACCGGTTTCGACGCCTTGCCGCGCGGCGGAACTTCGAGGGTGACGACATCGGGCGTGACTCGCCACTCCGAGGGGGCGACCAGCGCCACTTCGACTTTCACCGGCGCGGCGTCGTAGCTCTGCACGTGCACTTCGAGAGGCTGGGTGTCTCCCGCGCTCACCAGCATCTGGTAGGGATAGAGCCGCACCCAGCTTGGATCGAGGCCATAGTCCGTCGCGCCCTCGGGCAAGACCTCGGCGAACAGCGATTGCTGGCGGCGGAACTTCTCCTCCGTCGCGAGCATCAGCGCGCGGTTCACCGGGAAGGGCCGTCCGTGGCCGGGACAGATCATCTCCGGTTCGCGTTCGATCAGCGAGCGGATGCTCTTCAGGTGACTGTCGCTCTCCGCGTGGTTGCGGAAAATCAGGTTGTGCCGCATCACCTTGGCTTCGCCCGGATAAGGGAAGAAGGCGTCACCGGTGAACGCCACGCGGCGGCCGTCGATCTGCGAATGGAGCGCCATCTGGTATTCGGTGTGGCCCGGCGAGTGCTTCACCTCGAATTCGAACCCCTCCCACTTGAAGGACTCTCCGTCGCGGAAGGTGCGGCTCACCTTGAATTCCTCGCCGAGGATGCAGCCGAGGTTGTAGCCCCGCGGATTCTCGAAGACGTCCTTCATGTTCTCGTAGCACCAGATGTTCGTGCCGAAGTGGCGGATGAGGTGCGGAAAGCCGTTCATGTGGTCGTCGTGCATGTGGCTCGGCATGGCCACGTCCACCGACTTCAGCCCGTACTCGCGCTTCAGCCGTGCGATGGAGTGCTCGACGAAGCGGATGCGGTCCGTTGCGGCCGTGGCGCGCTCGAAGTTGCCGAAGTGGGTTCCGGAGGCCGCGCCGTAGTCGATGAACAGCGCCTTGCCGCTGTCGGAGATGATGGCGTAGAAGCTGGAGGTGGTCATGTGGTGCGCCACCAGGTGGCGGCTGACCGCGGCCGGCAGACCCTCTTCCGCCGGCGCGTTTCCGGTCTGGAAACGGTAGTAGTCAGTCAGCTTCGAGATGGTCTGGCCGATGGCGGCGTCGGGGTCCAGCAGCGGATCGCCGTGCGACGGGCAGATCATCTGCGGCTTCAATTCGCGGAGCCGCGCCAGCGAGTAGATGCCAAGGTCGATGCCCTCGCTGCCGCCGTAGTTGATCTGCGTGTCGTAGAGATTCAGGATCTTGCCCGGCGCGTACATCAGGTCTCCGGTGAAGGCCACCTTTCTGCCATCGACATCCATGAGTAGCGACACCGAGCCCAACGTGTGGCCCGGCGTCGGCAGAACGTAGAACTCGCGCTTGCCCCAGAGGAAGACCGAGTAATCGCGCAACACGGCGGCGACGGGGATGTCCTCAGTGATTGTATTGAAGTCGTTGCGAACGTAATAGAGGTGGAAGATCCGGCGGTTGCGCCAGAAATTGCGGGCATCGGCAAAGAGGTGCTTTTCGTGCGCGGGCACCGCGATGGGAATGCCGCGCTCCACCGCTTTCCAATCCCCCTGGCACTGGTCGCGGTGATGGTGCGTGTGCAGAATGTGATCGACGCGCGTGATGCCGAGCCCGCTCAGGTGGTCAAGGACCTTCCCGGAGCCGAAGTCGATCAGCACGCAGCGAGTGCCGTCCTTAACGACGTACACCGTGCAGGTATCGTCGAAGCGGTAGAGGTTCTCGCTGATCCGCTGCGGCGCTCCTTTCGGAGCGAAGCTGGACTGCCGGTACCCGGAATTCGAACGCGACGGTTGCGCGGCCGCCGCTACCGGTGAGGCCGCCGCCAACCCCGCTGATTTCAGGAAGCCTCGCCTGGACTCTGTCGATTTCCCGTCATTCATAGACACCTCCCCCGCTTGCCGGATGGGAGTGTATCTCAGTCGTTCTTTGGCGGAAAGGGTGGCGGAGGAGGAGATCGCGGATCGGGACGATACGACCTGATATTTGCGAAGCACAACGTGCCTGAATCGCAGTAGAGGTACCAGTCCACTTCCAGGCCGGCTGCCTGGAGCAGCGGGTGGTGGCAAGTGCGTATGGCGCGTTCCAGCACGTCGCGCCCGGTCTCGGCGGTTGCCTCAACCTCCACGCTCCGCTGCCCGATGCCGTTCGAATAGATGCCGGTGCTGATATCGAACTTCACTCCCGCCTGCGGCCCGAGTTGCGCCGCCATCTCGTCGAACAACGGGTACAGGCCGTAGCGCCGCTTCGCCAGCGTCACTCGGCCCTCCAGTGGCGACCGGACCTGCTGCCACCTCCCCTGCTGGTCCTTTCTCTCGCGAATCACCGCGCACCAACGGTTGCCGCTCTTGATCACCTCAAACCGTCCCGGATTCTCCCGGTCATGGTGCGCCTGAACGAGACCGCGAACCGCGCGTTCCGGCCCCGCGCCGGGGTCGTATGTGAGATCGATCGCGCCATACCCGGCGAGTTTGTTCTTGTTGTCGCCATCGTACGGCCAGACGGATTCCTCGTAACAGAGTGGCCAGCCGTGGCGTTTGGCAAGCTCTTGCAGGGCCTCGCCGAGCGGGCGCGCGCCTTCCACGCTGAGGCGCATAGTCTCCCCGTGAAGAACATAGCTGAGGAGGATTGCGGCAAACAGCACCCTTGCCATCTCGTTCCCAGACACCCGTGCATGGCTGCCGGTTCCCCCATGTTTGAATCCCGCGGAAGAATTCTTCATCATTTAGTGCAGGTCATGTTGAACCGACTACTGACGAGCCGAATTATGCTTCCCGCTTTCTTCGCCCTTGGATTGACGGCGTGCTCGGTCTCCGGCGCGCCCAATCCCTTCCCCGACCCCGCCATTGACGAAAAGCCCACTCCGCAGAAGACCCTCAAGAAGGCGGTTCTGGCCGGCGGCTGTTTCTGGTGTACGGAGGTTGTCTACGAGTATGTCGACGGCGTCGAGCGCGTCCTGTCGGGCTACTCGGGCGGCACGAAGGAGACGGCCGATTACCGCAAGGTCTCAACCGGCGACACCGGCCACGCCGAGGCGATCGAGGTGACCTACGACGCCTCCAAGATCACATACGGCCAACTGCTCCGTGTCTTCTTCGAGGTCGCGCACGATCCCACCCAGAAAAACCGCCAGGGGCCCGACTATGGCACGCAGTACCGTTCGGCCATCTTCTACGCCGACGCGGAACAAAAGCAGATCGCCGAGGCATACATCAAGCAGTTGAACGAAGCCAAGGTCTTCAAGAAGCCGATCGTCACGACGCTGGAGCCGTTCAAGCAGTTCTTCCTCGCCGAGGGCTACCACCAGGACTTCGTGATGAAGAACCCGAACCACGGCTACGTCGTGGTGAATGCGCTGCCGAAAGTGGACAAGCTCAAGAAAGCCTGTCCCCGTCTGGTGAGGAAATAGCCATGATCAATCGCCGTATCCTGCTACTCGCTCCGCTGCTGCCCGCGCTCGCGAAGGAGAAGAAGCCAAAGATGGTCCGTATCGCCTTTTTCAATGACGCCGGCGAGCCCACCGGAGTCCAGGAGGTTCCGAAGGTGGTGAAGTCCGACGAGGAGTGGCGCAAGCAGCTCTCCGAGGACTCCTACACCGTCGCCCGCAGCAAAGGCACCGAACCGCCCTTCTGCGGGAAATTCACTGAGTTCCACGGCGACGGCATCTATAAGTGCATCTGCTGCTACACGCCGCTTTTCGACTCGAGGGCGAAGTACAACTCCAAGAGCGGCTGGGCCAGCTTCAAGGCGCCCATCGCCAAGCAGAACATCCGGATTCAGTCTGACTACTCCCACGGCATGGTCCGGGACGAGGTCCTCTGCACCCGGTGCGACGCCCACCTGGGCCACGTCTTCGACGACGGTCCCCCGCCGACCAACCAGCGCTATTGCATGAATTCCGTGTCGTTCCTGTTCGTAGAACGGAAGCCGAGCTGAATCAGGCGATCACCGTGAAGGGCGAAGCCTCACGAAGGCCGTCCTTCGTGAGCGCACCCACCTCGATGTCGACAATCCGGTTCGCCGGGCGGGACGCGGCCAGTTCCAACTTCAGGTAGTTCTCCGTCAAGGCGGTGCCGTTGTCCAGAGTCACGGCGCTCAGGCTGCGGCCGAGCATCCGCTGACGGAACTCGCCATTCTTCCGCGCGCCGAGCTCACGCAGCAGGCGAGTTCGTTCCTTCCGAATGGGCACCGGGACCTGGGGCAGGTCCGCGGCCGGAGTGCCGGGCCGTTCGCTGTAGGTGAAGACGTGCAGGTAGGTGAACGGCAGGCGGTCGATGAAGTCGTAGGTCGCGCGGAACTCGTCGACGGTCTCGCCGGGAAAGCCGGTCATGACGTCGGCGCCGAACGCGGCATCGGGCATCAGGGCGTGGGCGCGAAGCAGGCGATCTTCGTAATGCCGGGTCCGGTAGCGCCGCTTCATCCGCTTCAGGACAGTGTCCGAACCAGACTGCAGCGGAGCGTGAATATGCTTTGCAATCCGTGAGTTAACGGCGATGAATGAAAGTAATTCTTCGCTATAGTCCATGGGTTCGACGGAACTGAGGCGGAGGCGCTCGACGTCGGTCTCCCGGAGCAGAACCCCGAGAAGATTCGACAGGCGCATGCGGTCGTCACGCCGGAACCCGGCTTCCCGGCCCCAACGCCCGAGGTTGATGCCAGTCAGGACGATCTCCCGGTAGTTCCGTGCCAGACTTTGGACCTGCTCCACGACCTGATCGAGCGGCATCGACCGGCTGCGGCCCCGGACTGAAGGGATGATACAGAACGAGCAGACGTTCGAACATCCCTCTTGAATCTTCAAGTTAGGCCGTGTCCTGTCACCAAATGCATCATCCACGGGAGCGGATAGGAACTCGGTGGCGGCGGAGATGTCGCCGACGCGGATCAGCCCGTGATACGGCGTGTCGGTCTCGGGCTCGCCGAAGACAATCTCAGGGATCTGGGTCTTGTGGGAGTTGCCGATCACCCAGGTGACGCCGTCGATGCGGCTCAGTTCCTCCGGCGCGCGCTGGGCGTAACAGCCGGTGACCAGGATCCGGGCCTGGGGATTCTCGCGCCGCGCGCGGTGGATCGATTTGCGGACGTCGTCGTCCGCCGTCGCCGTCACCGTGCAGGTGTTCAGGATCACGAGGTCGGCGTCGCCCGGCGAACACACCTCCAGCCCGCGGCCTTCCAGCAGGCCTTCGAGCGCCGCGCCGTCGGCCTGGGTCGCCCGGCAGCCGAAGTTCTGGACGAAGAATCTCCTCACTCCTTCCAGTTTAATCGGTAGGCGCGACCCTAAAGACTTTTTCATCCCGCACCGATAGACCGAGTGCGATGGCAAGCGACCGGGTGCTCTCCCAGGAGGAGATTGACTCAGTATTCAGGAACCTTCAGGGGGGGCGCCCGGCTGATGACCCCGCGCGGCGCGCACAGCCCTATGACTTCCGCCGCCCGGATCGCATCGCCAAGGATCAGCTCCGGGCCATCCACCTGCTGCACGATAACTTCTCGCGCTCGCTGGCATCGTCGCTTTCAGCCTACCTGCGTGCTTATGTAGTCGTTAATCTTGTTAGCGTTGAGCAGCTTTCCTTCGTGGAGTTCTCGAAGGGGCTTCCGGCGCCGACTTGCATCGTGGCGCTCGGGATGAGGCCGTTCGACGGCAACGCGATTCTTGAGATCAACCCGTCGATGGTCTTCCCGATCCTGGAGATGCTGCTTGGTGGATCGGGCAAGAGCAGCTACAAGGCGGAGCGCGAGATCACCGAGATCGAACAGGCGATTCTCGACGGTGTCTTCCGCATCATTTTGCACGACCTGCAGGAGGCGTGGTCGCCGATCACCACCATCCAGTTCAGCATCGAGAGCCACGAAACCGAGCCCCAGTTGCTCCAGATCCTGGCCCCGAACGAAGCCGTGGTTGCCGTGGCGATGGAGATCCGGATCGGCGAGGTCTCTGGCATGCTGAACCTCGGCATTCCGTCGATCATCATCAAGATGCTGCGGCAGAAGTTCGACCAGCAGTGGTCGGTGCGGCGCTCGGAATCGAACGAAGCGGAGCGAGCCCGGGTGCTGAAGTTGATCATGCCCGCGCAGATCAAGATGGACGCCCGGCTGAAGGGTCCGACGCTGACCGTCGACTCGATGATGAAGCTGCGGACGGGCGACGTCCTGGCATTCGACTACCCGGTGGAACGTCCCGTGGATCTCTTCCTGAATGGCAAGCTGAAGTTCAACGGCCGCGTCGTCTCAACAGGCAGAAAACGAGGGTTTCAAGTCGCTGAAGTTGCGACGCACGAATGAGATAGAAGGGATACTTAATCTTCTTCTGGACCTGCGGGATCGATGGCAGGGTCTGGTTCGGAAGGCGCCGGACTACGCTTCTTCGACCGGCCAGTGGACGACAGCAGCGTCTCCGGTTCGGGCTCTCCGCGCATCTCCCGCAGCAGGGATTCGGCGGCCAGCCGGCCGCTCTCCATAGCGCCATGGATCGAGGGCGTCGCCCGGTGGTCGCCGCAGACGTACAGGCCAGGCTGCACCCTCGGCGGGCGCTGTAGCTCCATCGGCACCACAACGGGCTGGGCGTGTTCGATCCGGTAAATCCTGAGCAGGCGCCACTCTTCGACCTGAGACCCGAACCATCGCTTCATCTGTCCGGCGACGTTCGCCACCAGGTTCTCGTCGTCCCGGGTCGGCTGGCCGAGGACCGTGACGGAGATCAGGTGCCGGCCCTCTGGCGCATACGCCGGAGAGACGTTGCTCATCACGGCGAGGCTGTTCACCAGTCCACGTCCGCTGCCGCCAAGCACCAGCACGGGATCGCTGACCGGGGCACGGTTTGCCGCGAAATAGAGGCAGCAGACACTACGGGATGGGATGCTTTTCCGGGAGTTCAGCAGGCGGGTGGCTTCGGGCCCATCGGTCGCCAGCACCACAGCCTCCGCCCGGAGTTCGTTTCCGTCAACCAGACGGACGGTCTTGCGCTGAATCGAGAGGACGCTGGCATTCAGCCGGATGGAGCCTTCGGGCAACCCCTCGGCGAGTTGCTTCGGGATCTCCCCCATGCCGCGCTCCGGTACGGCGACGTCGCCCTCGGACATCATCTTGAAGACAAACTCGAAGAACCGGCTTGAAACTCCAAGATTCGAATCGAGTTGAATGCCACCAAACAGCGGCCGGTAGAACTCTTCGATCATGCCGCTGGTGAAGCGCCTCCGCACGAGCGCGTTCTTCGTACTGGTCTCGCGGCGGTGGAAGATCTCCTCGATGGAATGGCGCATGACGTCGGCGCGCAGCCTCGACGTGCGCAGCTTGTCCATGAAGCTGCCGACCGGCGACACGATCCCGGAGAACAGGGCGCCGGGTTCGCGCCACGGGTCGGTCAGGCGGAAGAACTGGCCGCGAGTGCGGATGAGCGCTCCGGGCAGGAATCCGCAGAGCGAGAGCTTCGCATAGTCGAGTTCAACCTGCGCCTCGGGGTAGGCGGTGAACAGGACCTGGAAGCCGCGGTCGAGCAGGAAGCCGTCGACCTGGTCGGTCCGGACCCGCCCGCCGACGCCGTCCGACGCTTCGAGAATCTGAAACGAAACCCCTTCCTGATGAAGCCGCCGGGCACAGCACAACCCGGCGAGCCCGGCGCCCACAATCAGCACATCCGGCTGGCTCATGATTCTCCGATAGTCCTTTCGCGCGCCTGCCCGATCTCGCGCAGCATGAGGAACTCTGAGAGGTTCTCGGACGTGAGGATGCCCACCAGCCGGCCGCCCTCGAAGACCAGCGCGCAGGTGCCGCGCCCGGCCATCATGGGGACGGCATCGGCTAGATCGGTGTCGGGGGAGACGCGGATGAACTCGCGGTCCATCGCCCCGGCCACGAACGCATCGGGGCCTTCGGTCGCCATGGCGCGCATCAACGCGGTCCGGCTGAGCAACCCGGAGACCTCGCCGCCGCCCATCACCGGGAAGTCCTGCTGAGTCGTTGCGAGCAGCATTTGCGCCGCGTCGCGGATGGTCTCGCCGTGGTTCAGCGTCCGGAAATCGGTGACCATAGCCGCGCGGACCTTCGCTCCGCGGATCAGATACTGCTGCTGGGAGGCCAGACTCTCCTGCATCGCCCCGACATAGACGAAGAAGGCGATGAAGATCAAGAAGAAGTTCGCGGCCAATAGACCGTACATGCCCATGATGGCCGCCATGCCCATGCCGATGCGGGCGGCGGTCCGGGTGGCTTCATGCTCCGGGCGCCAGCGGGCCAGCAGGCTGCGAACGATTCGCCCGCCGTCCATCGGAAATGCCGGCAGCAGGTTGAAGACGGCCAGGATGATGTTGGCGATGCCGATGCGGTGCAGCAGGTTCGTATCATCCGGATTCATCCAGT
The DNA here is from genome assembly GCA_050789245.1 of Bryobacteraceae bacterium. Lineage (GTDB taxonomy): Bacteria > Acidobacteriota > Terriglobia > Bryobacterales > Bryobacteraceae > PNKE01. Next base: position 88,353 of record JBOZRR010000009.1, read on the forward strand.
TGCGCGGATCCACCGGCAGTCCGGCCAGGGCGGCCCAGCCGAACAGCAGTCCGCCGATCACCAGATTCACCATCGGCCCGGCCAAGGCGATCCACAATTCCTCGCGGGCCCGCGGCTGCCGCTCGAGCCGCGCCAGACCGCCGATGGGCAGCATGACGATCTCGATGGTCCGGATGTTGTGACGCCGGGCGACGATGGCATGGCCCAGCTCGTGGAGCAGGACACAGCCGAAGATCGCCAGGATGTAGATGGTTGTGGCGCCGGCGCTTTGGCTGCCCTTGCCGCCGATCCAGATCAGGTAGACCACCAGAAGCCAGAACGTGAAGTGGAAACGAACCGGAACGCCCGCCACCACCACCGTGCCCAGACTGCCCGGGATGCGCCGTTCGTCGGCGGCTTGGGTCCTCTTCGACTGGCTCTCTTCGGGCATCGAAATGCGGCTTCCAGTAACTCATCACTGTAGCGCACGATGCCGCCGGCGGGGCAGCTTCGCTAGCGCTGCAATGCGGCCAGCGAGCCCGTGGGATTCACAAACTCGGCGTAGCCCGTATCGGAGCGCACGATGTGGTCCCTCAGCCAGGACTTCAGGAAGTTCAGCAGCGAAATGGAGAGTGCGAGCCTGCCCGCTTCCAGGTCGGACTGGAACTGTAAGACCTGGTTGGTCAGGTCCTGATGTTCGCGCTTATGGCGGTCCAGCGAGGGGTACGCGGCGGCGGCCATCAACTCCTCCTCCCGCCGGAACTGGACCTGCGTGTAACGGATCAGGTCCTTCAGGATCGCGGCCAGCGCCTCCGGCGGCGCGCCGTGCGCCATCTCGTCATGCAGGCGGTTGATGATGCCGACCAGATGCTGGTGCTGGCGGTCCATCTCCGGCACCTTCACGCTGTAGCGGTCTTCCCATTTCAGAAATGCCATTCGCTTCAGTCTCCCGGAGGCTTGACGAAGCCCCTCAAGGGATTCATCGGACGCGCGCTTCCGGAACTTCACAGACATGCAGGTCGAAAAAGCGAGGGCGCCGGGCGTGGAAGCCTTGGGCGCCCTCTTCGCTCCTCGGGGGAGGCCACCCTCAGGCCGAGAGCAAGGCCAATGCGCGTTCGCCGGAGACCTCGACCGGGTCGGTCCCCGAAAGGACGAGGTGGGCGAAGTGTTGTGCCGGCAGGATGTGCAGGTGCGCCATGGGCCGCACCGTGGCCTCGAACTGCCAGCGGACGCTCTCCGGCGTGCGCCCGCGTTCTTTGACGTCGCGGGCCAGCCGGCGCTCGAAGCAGACTTCGTCGGGCGCATCGACGTACAGCCGCGTGTCGAGCACCTCGCGCAACTCCGCCCAGTACAGCGCGAACAGTCCTTCGAGGATCACCATGCGGCCGGGGACGATCACTTCCCCGCCCGGCACGCGCGTGTGCTGCGCGAAGTCGTAGCGCGGCGCCCGCACGTTGCGGCCCTCGGCCAGCGCGCGGGCGTCGGCTATGATCTGGGCGTCATCGAGCGACGCGGGCTCGTCGAAGTTCGTTTTCGCGCGCACTTCCAGCGGAATGCCGGTCATGTCGCGATAGTAATGATCCAGATTCAGGATGGGCGCACCTGTGCGGGCGCTCAGCCAGCGGGCCAGTTCCGTCTTGCCGGAACAGCTTGGCCCGGCGATGCCCACCAGGTGCGGCCTCATCCCTACGAGTCTCCCTGCCTAGACCACCGCAACCGATTGCAGGTTGGGCGGGGGGGGAGGGGGCGGCGCTTGCAGCCGCACGCTGACCAGCTTCGACACGCCCTGTTCCTGCATGGTGACTCCATACAGAGACTCGGCGGCCTCCATGGTCTTTTTCGCGTGCGTAATCACAATGAACTGCGTTTGCGCCGCCATTTCCTTCAACATGTTGGCCAGGCGGCCGACGTTGGCCTCGTCGAGCGGAGCGTCCACCTCGTCGAGGATGCAGAACGGGCTCGGCTGGTACTTGAAGATCGACATCAGCAGTGACACGGCCGTCAGCGCCTTCTCGCCGCCCGAAAGCAGCAGCACGTTCTGGAGACGCTTTCCGGGCGGCTGGGCCACGATCTCGATGCCCTGATCGAGCGCGTCGCCCTCGCCGGTCAGCCGCATCTCGCCCGAGCCGCCGCCGAACAGCACACGGAACATCTCCTTGAAGTTCTCGTTGATGACGGCGAACGCTTCGGTGAAGCGCTTCCGGGACTCGACGTCGATTTCGTTGATCGCCTTCTCGGTGTCGCGGATGGAGTCGAGCAAGTCCTGGCGCTGCGTGTTCAGGAAGTCGTAGCGCTGCTGGGCCTCCTGGTATTCGCTGAGCGCCTCCGGGTTCACCGGGCCAAGCGCCTCGATGCGCTTCCGCAGCTCCGAGACCTTCTCTTCGGCTTCGGCCACGGCGATTTCGTCGGGCTCCGGCTGGGACTGGTCGCGTGCGGCGGCCAGATCGGCGACCGGGATGTCGAGATCCTTGCGGCAGGTCTCGTCCAGGAACTTCAGTTCGGACTGGCGCCGGACGAGGTCGAGTTCGATCTGGCCGCGCTTGCCCTGCGCCACATTGGCTTCGTTTCGCAGAACCGACAGGCGCTCCTCGCTCTCGGCGAGGCCCTGGCGCTGGGCGGTTTCGTTCCCGGCGAGCGTGGCGACCTTCGTGCGGAACTCTTCGATCTCCGCCGCGTAGCCGGAGGCCTTCTGGTCGAGATCGAGGTTCAGTTCGAGCAGCCGGGCGCGGTTCACGCCCAGGCGCTCCATCTCCTCACTGAGCAGCGACCGGCGGCGGACGACCTCCGCAAGCTGCTGATGCAGGCGCCCTTCGGCCTGTTCGATGCCGCGCTTGCGTTCCTCGAGTCCTGCAAGCTCGACGCGCAGCACGGAGTGCTCCTCGGCAAAGCCGGCGGCCTGGGTTTTGAGCGATTCGACTTCAGCGCGCTGCTGTTCGAGCGCGGCTTCCAGGCCGGCGCGCTCGGTGTCCTTCTGTTCGGTCAGCGCGAGTTTCTCGCCGTGCTGGGCGCGGGAGCGCTCCTGGTCGCGGGCGATGCGCTCGAGTTCGAGGCGCGAAACGGAGAGCTTCTGGTTCGCGCGGTTGAACTCCTCGGCGACCTTGCGCGACTCCTGGTCGAGCAGCAGGGTCTCCTTCTCCTGGCGCTGCTGTTCGGCGCGGAGCTGTTCGAGCGATTCGGTGAGCTGGACGATTTCGAGCTCAAGCTCTTCGGACTGCTGCTGCGCGGCGGCCAGCGCGTTGTTGCGGTCGTTGAAGACGCCGTTGATTTCGCGCAGTTCGCGCTTCAGCGCCAGAGGACCGGAGCCTGTCTTGCGGCCGCCCGCAACGGCATGGCCCTGGTAGCAGACGCCGTCGGAGAGCAGGAAGAACAGGTCTGGGTACTGCGTGGAGAGGCGCTGCGCGGCGGCGCGGTCCTCGGCCAGGTAGCAGCGGGCGAGGCGCGGCAGCAGCGCGGCGGGCGCGTGCGTCAGGCCGTTGGTGAAGCGGATGCCTTCGCTGAGGCGGCCCACGATGCCGGTCTCCGGGCCGATGGGCGGCTCCGTGGCGGGCATCGCCGAGAACTGGGTGGGGTCGCCGGTGAGCGACGGTTCGACGAGGAAGGTGGCGCGGCCGTCGAGGTCGCCGCGAAGCAGTTCGAGGCCGCGCTGGGCCTGATCCCAGTCGTGGACGACGACGTATTCGAGCTCTTCGTGGAGGAACTCTTCGGTGGCCTTCTCGAAGCGCGGGTCGGTGAGCTCGATGAAATCGGCCAGAACGCCGGCGGGTTTCAGGCCCTCGGCCTGGTTGCGCTCGACGGCGGTGAAGAGGCGCTTGACGGATTCCGTGGTGTAGGCGCGGTGCGAGAGGATCTCTTCGAGCGAGTCCCGGCGGGCGCGGAGGTGGGACGTTTCCGTGCGCAGCGCTTCGAGCGTGCGCCGGGTTTCGGCGAGGGTTGCGCGGCGGCCGGCGAGTTCGTCTTCGACATTTCGCCGGCGGTCCGTCAGCGATTCGAGCTCGAGTTGCCGGGCGGCGAGCCGGTCGCCGAACTCCTTTTTGGCGGCTTCGAGGCGGGTGAGGTCGTTTTGGGCGGCCTGTTCCTCGGCGTGGACGCGGTTGGCGTCGCGTTCGAGCGAGGCGAGGAAGGTCTCGATCTGGGTGAGCTGATTGCGGAGCGAGGAGGCCTCGCCGAGCAGGCGGACCACCTGCTGGCGGGTGGCTTCGATCTGGCGCTCCTGGTCGCGAAGGAGGGCGGTGGCCTGGTCGCGCTCGTCGTTCTTGGCTTCGAGGCGGGCGCGGGCGTCGGCGGTCTCTTCCTGGATGCGGGCGAGGGATTCGGCGAGGTGAGTTCGTTCTTGCTCAAATGCCGCGAGGCGTTCGGCGAGCTGTTCGGTTTCGCCTTCTCCTTGCTGGAGGCGCTGCTCGATGGAGGCGATCTGGCGGGCCTGGGACTCGATCTGGCCGCGGGTGCGCTCGGCGACCAACTCCAATTCACTCAAAGACTTACGGGCGGCGGTCAGCTCAGCTTCGGTCTGGTAGAAGCGTTCGCGGGCCTGCTTGAGGGCGGAGTCCTCGGTTTCGACCTGGGCGTTCAACTGCTGATAGGCGGCGCTGGCGGCGTTGAGGTCGAGGGCCACGCGGGCGGCTTCGCGTTCGGCCAGCAGGTATCGGCCAGTGAGGGCGGTACGGAGCCAGACGTCGAATTCGGACTTGAGCTCTTCGTAGCGTTTGGCCTTCCCGGCCTGCCGTTTCAACGAGTTCGCCTGGCGGCCGACTTCTTCGAGGATGTCGAAGACGCGCTCGAGGTTCTGGCGGGCGCCGGCGAGTTTGGCTTCGGCGAGTCGCCGCTTGGTTTTGAATTTCGAGATGCCGGCGGCCTCTTCGATGACGGCGCGGCGGTCGAGCGGCTTGGAGGAGAGGATCTGGCCGATGCGGCCCTGCTCGATGATGGCGTAGGACTCCGGGCCGAGGCCGGTGCCCATGAAGAGTTCCTGGATGTCGCGGAGGCGGGCCTGTTTGCCGTTGATGAGATATTCGGATTCGCCGGAGCGGAAGAGGCGGCGGGTGATGGTGATCTCGCGTTCCTGGCCGGTGGGCTTGCCGGCGAGGTCGATCTGGGTGGCTTCGGCGGGAGGCGCGGGGGCGTCGGCGGAGACGGGGGTGTTGCCGTTGGTCGTGCCATTGGCGGCGCCGCTGGAGTGCCCGTTGGCGGCAGGTTTGGGAGTGGAATCAACGCGAAGGCCAGGGAGGGGGGTCTCTCCGGTGGGGTCCACCAGAGTGAGGGTGACCTGGGCCATGCCGAGGGGCTTGCGGTCGCGGGTGCCGGCGAAGATGACGTCTTCCATGCGGGTACCGCGGAGGCTTTTGGCGGACTGTTCGCCGAGCACCCACGAGATGGCGTCAGAGAGGTTCGATTTGCCGCAGCCGTTGGGTCCGACGACGGCGGCGACGCCGCGTCCGCCGAAGCGCATTTCGGTGCGGTCGCAGAACGACTTAAATCCCTGAATTTCAACGCGTTTGAGTACGAGCAAAGGCGTCTCCCTTTCGATGGAAAGCCAGTGATCCGGCGCGCGCCCTAAAAACAGGGAGCGGCCACTCGGGGGGGTGGTAACTGCCAATGTACACCGGGTGGGGTGAGGAAATCAAGGGGGCAGAGGGCGAGATTCTGGGGTCGCCTGGAATCGCATACAAGATGTTGGGGGTGAGGAGCGGGCCCTGGACCTCGATGCATAGGCTGAGGAGGAAGTCCTCCATTCCGGAGAGGGGCATGCAAGGAACTCGCGGTGTTCGATCTGCGACCGGCCAAACAGACTTGGCACGAGCGTGAAGATGTCGAACATGTACCCGCTGGCGGAGAACGAGGCCCCGCGCGAGGCGATGGACGACAAGCCCAGCCGTAGGCCTGCCGCATGGTCTCCGCGTCGATGCGGCGCGGTCACCCTTGGGAGATTTGCACGGTCCGGCGCGTCCGGATGAAACCGCCTGCGACTTTACCGTGGGCCGCGCAGCGCGCCCACGATCTCGGCGCGGGCCAGATTGCGCTGCTCGCCGGAGGTCATGTCTTTCAGCGCATAGACGCCGGCGGCGATCTCGTTGTCGCCAAGGATCAGCGAGTAGCGCGCACCCGTCTTGTTCGCCGTCTCCAGCGCGCGCTTCAGCTTCTTGTCGGTGCTGAGTTCGACCGAAACCCCGGCGCGGCGCAGTTCTCGCGCCAGCAGCGTCGCGTGCCGCATGGCCTCGTCGCCCATTGGGATCAGGTGCAGATCGCAGCGCGCGAGGCCGGCGCCCGAGTGCGCCTCCTCGATCGTCATCACCAGCCGGTCCTCGCCGATCGAGAACCCGATACCCGGCGCGGGCACCTTCGAGCCCAGTGACTCCGCCAGCCCGTCGTACCGTCCGCCGCCGCACACCGCGCTCTGCGCACCCAGCGCACCGTGCACCACCTCGAACGTCGTCTTCGTGTAGTAGTCCAGCCCGCGAACCAGGCGCGGCTTCACGTCGTAGCCGATCTCGCGCAGATCCAGCAGCGAGCGCACCTCTGTGAAGTGCGTCGAGCAACTCTCGCATAGGAAGTCCAGGATCGACGGCAGCGCGTCGATAATCGGCTGGTCCTCCGGCACCTTGCAGTCCAGGACGCGCAACGGATTCGTATCCGCGCGGCGCTGGCAGTCGGTACACATCTGGTGCTTCACCGATTGCAGCCGGTTCCGCAGCTCCTCGATAAACTTCGGCCGGCACTGCGGGCAGCCTACTGAATTGATCAGCAGCTTCGCGCCTTGCACCCCTGCGCGCTCCAGCAGCTCGACCACCAGCTCGATCACTTCGGCGTCGATTACCGGCGATTCGGAACCGATGCACTCCGCGCCGATCTGGTAGAACTGCCGGTACCGCCCCTTTTGCGGACGCTCCCGCCGGAACATCGGGCCGATGTAGTAGAGCTTCGTCAGCCCTGGCTGCTGGTCCATCCGGTGTTCGATATACGACCGGATCACCGACGCCGTGTTCTCCGGGCGCAGCGTGATGGACGTGCCGTCACGGTCGTCCCACGTGTACATCTCCTTGGAGACGATGTCGGTCTCTTCACCTACGCCGCGCGCAAACAGCGCTGTCTCTTCGAAGATCGGAGTACGAATCTCCTGGTAGTTGTAGCTCCGGAACACGTCGCGGGTGATCCCCTCCACGTGGTTCCACACGGCGGAGGAGGGCGGCAGAATGTCCCTGGTGCCTCTGATGGCTTTGATCAAGCTGGTTCTTCCCTAAAGTCCTGGCGGTAACGGATGTAGCGCTGCGCGTTCTCGGCGAAGCGGGCCTTCTCTTCCGGAGTCACGGCGCGGCGCACCTTCGCCGGCGTGCCCATCACCATCGAATCCGGCGGCACTTCCATCTCCTCGGGCACCAGCGATCCGGCCGCCACAATCGACCCGCGTCCGATGCGCGCCCCGTTCAGAACGATTGCGCCGATCCCGATCAGGCAGTCGTCCTCCACCACGCACCCGTGCAGGCAGGCCATGTGCCCCACCGTCACCCGGCTGCCCAGGATCACCGGGTACTTATCCAACTCGCCGTGCAGCACAGAGTTGTCTTGGATGTTCGTGTCGTCGCCTAGCACGATTTTGTTGACATCGCCGCGCAGCACGGCGCCCGGCCAGACGCTGGAACGCTCGCCCAGCGTCACGTCGCCGATCACGTGCGCGCCCACGTCGACATACGCGGACTGTGGAATTTTGGGGTAAATCCCCTTGTAGGAACGGATCATGGTGGGGTCCGAAACCCTCATTGTAGCGTCCTGGGGCGATACAATTCAGGGTATGCGCGTCCGTTGGATGGCCCTTATTTTCCTGATCTGCGGCACTGCCGCGGTGGCCCAGAAGCTTCCGTTGACCGCGGAAGCCATGATGAAGTTCAAGCGGATCTCCGAGCCCGCGGTCTCTCCGGACGGCAAGTGGGTGGCGTTCACCGCCGGCATCGTGGACGTTGAGAAGAACTCGACCGATCGCCAGATCTGGATCGCCCCGCTCGCCGGCGGAAGCCCCAAGGCCATCACCACGGAGGGCCGCAATACCCGCGCGAAGTGGAGCCCGGACTCCAAGCGCATCGCCTTCCTCTCCACGCGCAAGAACGGCCAGCAGATCTGGACTATGAATCCCGACGGCACCGAAGCCCGCCAGATCACCCGCCTCTCCACCGAGGCCGACGGCCACGTCTGGAGCGGCGACGGCAAACACCTGGTCTTCATCAGCACCGTCTACCCGGACTGTCCGGACGACGCCTGCAACGAGAAGCGCATCGCCGACGAGAACACCAGCAAAGTGAAGGCCCGCATGTACACTGCCCTGCTCTACCGCCATTGGACCGAGTGGCAGGGCAAGCGCCGCAAGCATGTCATGACCATCCCCGCGGACGGCGGCCTGGTGAAGGACCTCACCCCCAACGCGCAGTTCGACATTCCGCCCTTCTCGCTCTCCGGCGATGAGGATCTTGCCGTCTCCCCCGACGGCAAGGAAGTCGCCTACACCGCCAAGCTCGACCCCGACCAAGCCACCAGCACCAACAGCGAAATCTACACCGTTCCGCTCGAAGGCGGCGAAGCGAAGAAGATCTCCACCAGTCCCGGCGCCGACAACAGCCCGCTCTACTCGCCCGACGGCAAGTGGATCGCCTGGCGCTCGCAGGACCGCGCGGGTTACGAAAGCGACCGCTGGAAGCTCCTCGTCATGAACCGCGAGTCTGGAGCCATCGAGACCCTCACCGCCACCATCGACCGCAACATCGACGGCTTCACCTGGTACCCCGACTCCAAGCGCATCGCCTTCGTCATGGAAGATCGCGGCCGCCACCCCGCTCAGATGATCGCCGTGACCGGCGGCGGCGCCCGCGCTCTGACGCAAGGCGCCTCCACCGTCGGCGACATCCAGTTCACCTCCGACGGCAAAACCCTCGTCTACACCGAGCAAAGCGGCCGCAGCCCTGTCGAAATCTACAAAGCCACCTCTGGCGGCGGCGCACCCGTGGCCCTCACGCGCCTCAACGACCAACTCATGGCGCAGTACGGCATGCCCTCCTTCGAGGAGTTCACCGTCGTCGGCGCCGAAGGCGCGCAGGTCCACTCGTTCATGCTGAAGCCGCCCGAGTTCGATGCGTCGAAGAAATACCCGCTGCTCCTGCTCATCCATGGCGGACCTCAGGGCGCCTGGGGCGAGAGCTTCAGCTATCGCTGGAATCCGCAGGTCTTCGCCGCCGCCGGCTTTGTCGTCGTCATGCCGAATCCGCGCGGATCCACCGGTTACGGCCAGAAGTTCACTGACGAGATTCGCGCCGACTGGGGTGGCAAGGTCTACGACGACATCATGGCTGTCACCGACCACGCCGCCGCGCTCCCTTATGTCGACAGCGCCCGCATGGCCGCCGCCGGAGGAAGCTACGGCGGCTACATGGTGAATTGGATCCTCGGCCACAGCAATCGCTTCAAGGCCCTGGTCTCCCATGCCGGCGTCTACGACCTCCGCAGCATGGGAGGCGAGACCGAAGAGCTCTGGTTCTCCAACTGGGAGTTCGAGGGCTACCCCTGGCAGTCACCCGAAGTGCACGAAAGGTGGTCGCCGTCGGTCCACGCGGCGAACTTCAAAACGCCGACCCTCGTCATTCACGGCGAGCTCGACTTCCGCGTCCCCTACGGCCAGGGCCTCCAGCTCTTCACAGCCCTCCAGGCCAACAAAACGCCGTCCAAGCTCCTCGTCTACCCCGACGAAGGACACTGGATCCTCAAGCCCCAGAACAGCCTTCTCTGGTACGAGCAGTTCATCGGCTGGGTGAAGGAATGGACCGGCAAGCGGGAGTAGCCTAAACCTCCACCACTCCCTCGCGCAGCAGCCGCTCCAGCGTCACCGACGGGCAGACGTGGTTGTCGAGGTAGTTCATCAGATTCACCGCCACCGCGCGGATCTGCTTCTCCGCCCGTGCGTCCTGGATCTGCCCACTCGCGTCGAACACCTGCTGCACGTTTGCGATAGAGATCGGCATCGGCAGCGCCAGCGCGCCGACGTGCGACACAATGCCCCGCAACGACTCCAGCGACTTGATCGCCCCGATCGCCCCCGCCGCCACGCCCAGCAGCGCCACCGGCTTCCCGCGCAGCGCCGATGGGAATCCCAGGTTCTCGATCACCAGCTTGATCACGCTCGAGAAGCTGCCGTGATACTCCGGCGTCGCCAACACCACCGCCGCCGCGTTCGTCACTTTCTCCTGCAACAGCTTCGCGCCCGGCGAGTGAATATCCACCCCCGGCGGCTGCAAGTTCAGCGTCGACGGCTCGATCAGCTCCGCCCGCACCTTCGGATTCCGGTTTAGCTCCTCAACGACAATGGCGGCCGCCATCCGCGTGTAGTTGTTCGGCCGAACGCTGCCGATAATCACTGGGACAAAGATCTCTCGGTCCATGATGCTCCTCTCGGATTGCCTCCCTTGAGATGATGCCACCGCACCCCCGGATTCCGTCCTCCATTTGAGATAAGCTTGTCGGGACCCAAGTGGGAGGAATCGATATGAGCGAACCGAAGAATGATGTGACGTCGCGACGCGACTTTCTCACCAACACCGCCGGACGTGTCGCCGGCGCGTCGGCCCTGGCCGGCGTCGCCCTTCCCCACGTGCACGCCGCGGAGAACAACACGCTTCAGGTCGCGCTGGTCGGCTGCGGAGGCCGTGGCACCGGCGCCGCCATGAACGCTCTCTCCGTCACCAACGGACCCACCAAGCTCGTCGCCATGGCCGATGTCGTCGCCGCCAAGATGAACAGCAGCTACGACCGCCTCAAAACGCAGTTCGGCGACAAAGTGGACGTCCCGCCCGAGCGCCGCTTTCTCAGCTTCGACGCCTACAAGCAGGCCATGGACGCCATGAAGCCCGGCGATGTCGTCATCCTCGGCACGCCGCCCGCGTTCCGCTGGGTCCAGTTCAGCTACGCCATTGAGAAGGGTCTCCATTGCTTCATGGAGAAGCCCGTCACCGTCGACGGCCCAACCACGAAGCGCATGCTTCAGCTCGCAGAAGTCGCTTCAAAGAAGAACCTCAAGGTCGGCGTCGGCCTGATGGTCCGCCACTGCCGCGCCCGCCAGGAGCTCTACCAGCGCATCCGCGACGGCCAGATCGGCGACATCGTCGCCATGCGCGGCTACCGCATGGGCCAGGGCGGCGGCACCGCCGGCCCGCGCCCCGCCGATGTCAGCGAGCTCACCTACCAGATCCAACGCTTCCACGCCTTCCTCTGGGCCAGCGGCGGCGTCTTCAGCGACTACTACATCCACCAGATCGACGAGTGCAGTTGGATGAAGGACGCCTGGCCCGTCGAAGCCCACGCCCTCGGCGGCCGGCACTATCGCGGCGATTCCCTCGACCAGAATTTCGACACGTACTCCGTCCAGTACGTCTACCCTGACGGCACCCGCCTCTACTTCGACGGCCGCAACATGAAGGGCGCTCGCGATGAGTTCGCCAGCTACGCCCACGGCTCCAAGGGTTCCGCCGTCATCTCCACGCTCTCCCACGCGCCCGGCATGACGCGCATCTACAAGGGCCAGAACATCCCTCGCGTCGACAGCCGCAAGGACCTTCCTCTGCCCGAAAACCCCAACCTCGTCTGGGCCTTCCCACAACCTGAGAAGAGCCCCTATCAGTGGGAGTGGGACGACCTTACCGACGCCATCCGCCAGGACAAGCCCTTCAATGAGGTGAAGCGCGGCGCCGAAGCCAGCCTCGTCGCGTCCATGGGCCGCATGGCCGCCCACACCGGCCGCATCGTCACTTTCGACCAGATGCTCAACTGCCCGCACGAATTCGCCCCTGGCGTCGACAAGCTCACCATGGATGGCCCCGCGCCGCTCCAACTCGGCCCCGACGGCAAATACCCCGTCCCCGAACCGGGCATCAAGATCGACCGCGAATACTAAAAACCAGCGCTCAGGGGACAGTCTTCAGACTGTCCCCTGCCCCGATCTCCCCCCCACACTCGCATCCCTGCCGCCGCGTTCGTTAACCTATTAGTTTGGAATGCCGTACCGCACTGATGATATTCGCATCGAGGAGACTCGAGAGCTCCTCACCCCAAAGACCGTTATCGACGAGCTCCCCCTCGAGCAGGACAGCGCGCGCCTGATCTGCGACACCCGTCGCGCCATCCACCGCATCCTCCACGGCCAGGACCATCGCCTGGTCGTCATCGCCGGGCCCTGCTCCATCCACGACGTCGATGCCGCCATCGACTATGCCGGCCGCCTCGCCGAAATGGGCCGGGACTACGCCTCCGAGCTGCTGGTCCTTATGCGCGTCTACTTTGAGAAGCCCCGCACCACCATCGGCTGGAAGGGCCTCATCAACGATCCCTTCCTCGACGGCAGCTTCCAGATCAACGAGGGCCTTCGCCGCGCGCGCAAGGTCCTGGCGGACTGCAACCGCATGCAAGTCCCCTGCGGCACCGAGTTCCTTGACATGATCACGCCGCAGTACATCGGCGACCTCATCAGTTGGGGCTCCATCGGCGCGCGCACCACCGAGAGCCAGGTCCACCGCGAGCTCGCCAGCGGACTCTCCTGTCCCGTCGGCTTCAAGAACGGCACTGACGGCAACGTGCGCATTGCCATCGACGCCGCCCGCGCCGCCCGCGAGGCGCATCACTTCCTCTCGGTCACCAAGGCGGGCCAGTCGGCCATCGTTTGCACGAAGGGCAACAAGGACTGCCACCTCATTCTGCGCGGCGGCAAGCTGCCCAACTTCGACGAGGAGTCCGTCCAGAGCGCCCTCGCCAACCTCCGCGCCTTCAAGCTCCCCGACCGCGTCATGATCGACTGCTCTCATGCCAACAGCATGAAGAACTACCGCCTGCAGTCCGCCGTCGCTCGCAACGTCGCCGTTCAGGTCGCCAGCGGCCAGAACGGCATCGTCGGCGCCATGCTCGAAAGCAATATCGTCGCCGGCCGCCAGGACCTCGCCCCCGGCAAGGATCTCACCTACGGCCAGAGCATCACCGACGCCTGCATCGGCCTCGACGAAACGCGCGAAGTCCTCGATATGCTCGCCGAAGCCGCCAGGAAACGGGCCGAAAAGCTCGCCGTGGTCGCTGGCTGAACCGCGCTGCGCGTCGGGTACACTCAACACCGCGCGCCGGATTTCGACAACCGCACCCTCACTCGAAGGCCGTCCGCGAATGCGAGTGGACACGGTCAAACCTCATTCCTCCGGAGCACCACATTCTGGATGTTCTCTTCCTCCCATCTCTTCCCGAACGGAACGAACGGTAGAATTGAATCGAGGAATGAACAGGCGAATTCCCCCATGGCGACGCTGCGGGGGGTTGAGACGACCGGACATGAATGCACATCGTAGAGAAGTTGACCACTGGGCGGAAGTAGAGTCGGCAAAAGTGCGGGGAGATCGGCTGTTCTGGCTAAATCACCCGAGGGTGGCGCACCATTACTACTCGAAGGCGCAGCTTGACGGGCGGGACTGGCGAGATTGGGTTGTGAAGGAGTTGGGGCGGAAGCCGCGGCGAGTGCTCGAACTGGGCTGCGGCGACGGCCAGGCGCTTCACGCGATGGCGAAAGGCGGGTACGCGGAATCAATCACCGGCCTCGATCTCGATTTCTCGCGGTTCGCTGCCACGGCGGACCAGTGCAAGGCGCAAGGAATCTCCTGTTCGTTTCTGGCCTGTGACGTGAACGCGGTGGAACTACCCGCGGGTCAGTTCGACTTAATCTACGCGCTTCAAAGCGTACATCATTTTGAAAATCTCGAGCATGTCTTCGCTCAGTGCAGCCGGGCTCTCGTCGACGACGGATTGATTGTTCTGGACGAGTTTGTCGGACCGAACCGGTTCCAGTGGACCGACGCGCAACTCGCGCTCACGGGACAGTTGCTGTCCTTGTTACCGCCAAATCTACGGCATTACAAGCATGGGATGCTCAAACACACCGAGGGGCGTAGCACGGTGCAACAAGTCATCGACGTCTGCCCGAGCGAAGCGGTACGCTCCGAGGACATCTTGGGAACATTCGAGGCTGCGTTTGATGTGATCTGGAGCAAGAAACTGGGCGGCACCATCCAGCACCTGCTCTACTCCGGCATCATTCAGAATTTTCCCGATGAAGATGAGTACACACTCCGCGCCATCGATAACATCGATTCGCTGGAGCGGATGTTCATCGATCACGGCATTCTGAAGAGCGATTTCGCCCTTCTCGTCGGACGAAAGAAATCGCTCGGCTGACGGCACCGGAAGAGCTCCCCACCCGTCCTTACCACCGCGTTCGTCAACGTAGGAGTTCGGAATGCCGTACCGCACGGATGAGATTCGCATTGAGGAGTCTCGATAGATCTACATCCCGAAGACAGTTGTCGCCAAGCACCCCATCGAATAGGACAGCGCGCGCCTGATCTGCGACAGCCGTCGCGCCATCCTCGACATGCTCGCCGTCTTCGCGGGCGGAACCGTGCTAAGTTCCTTCGAAGCATCAGCCGCCGAGACCCGCAAAATCAATGATTTAGCCTCTCAGCAGTCCGGGAGCGCTAAAATTCCGTGTAGGGAGGGCCTCCAGGCCGGCGCGAGCCGTCCACATCCCGCCAGACCCTGCGAAGCATGTTCCCTCCCCCGATTGTGCCTGCGGGCGATACGTCAGTCACAGCATTCTTCTCTAACTACTTCAACAACTTGCCGGAATTCGCTTGGAATGTTCGAGTATACTCTTCCCGGTAGCGAGAACCGCTGCACGCCGGCACAGAACAAGTGTCCGGAAATGGGACTAGGTTCGTTTCGTAAGGCGTCCCAAACGGTCTTTGAAAACCGAATAACCAGCCTCGACTCAGTGCCTTGGGGCCAGCCAGCGGGTTAGAAACTCCAGCCCGCTTTTGAGTTCGATCTCATGCCCGCCGTCGAACAGCACGAGTTGCGCCCGCTCCTTCAGCCCCAGCCGCTCGTAATGGCCGCGCGCCGCGTTGAACTCCTCCTCGACCTGAGGCCAGTGCGCGATGCGGTCCTGTTTCCCGTGCTGCACCATCAGCGGCCTCGGACAGATCAGGCTCGCCACGTCGCTGTCGGTGAACTCCGTCAGCCAGCCGCGAGTGAAGGCATGCTCCTCCGTTGTGTCGATGAACGACGAGTAGCGGGCGTCCGGAACCGCCATCTTGTTGCGGCGGTGGTTGAACCAGGCTGTAATGATCGACGCCTTGATTCGAGGCTCCAGCGGCGTCCAGTACATGCCGGCCATGCCGCCCAGACTGATGCCCCAAAAGCCGACGCGCTCCCCATCCAACGCACCCTCCGCCAGGACGGCATCCAGCAGCAGGCTCATCCGCTTGAACTCGATGCCGCTCAGAGTCGTCCCGTCCAGACGCGCCAGGCGCTCCATCCGGTTCCTCCGCTCGACGGTGAAGAGGTTCATCGGCGCCAGCACGGCGAACCCGCGTTCCACAAGCGCCTTGCCGTAGGACTTGTAGGCGTCCCGAGGGTCTTCCAACCCGAAGACCTTCTCCGGATAGCTGTCGATCCCGTGCTGCGCGATCACCAGCGGAGCTTTGCCGGTGACGTTCGCCGGCATCGCCAGCAAGGCCTCCGCCGTCGTGCCGTTGGAGAGAGGCAGCGTGATCCACTCGGCACGCAGGCCCGGCACTGCCGTAAACGGCCGCCGCCGCAGCGGCCCCGTCGCCTTCAGCTCAGGCGGCGCAAGCATGGCCCGGTACCGGGCACGGTTCGGCTCAACACTTTCGAGGAACGCCTCGACGTTCGAGTAGTCGCGTTTCCAAAGCGTGGCGGCGCGCGCCTCGTACCCGTCGACAATGTCGCCGCGAAGATAGGCCTCCAGCGTTCCGGCGTACGCCGTGTTGCGCTCCCGCACCGGTGTCGACGGCGTGCCCGGCTTCGCCGCCGGATTCTCCATCGCCTCGTCGATCAGCCGCACCAGCGACGCTCCGAAGTTCAGCCGGTCCTGCGTCACCGGCGGCCGGCCCAGCTTGGGATTTGGATCGACCATCAGCTCCATCAGAAATGCCGGCGCTTTGGTCCGGCTGAAGACCCAGCGGTCCACTGTCATCCGGCCCGCGGCCGGAGCCTCGGCCGGAAAGTCCCGCGCCCCTCGAGGCGCGTGGAAATGAGTTGATGCCTGCAAGAGTGAGTCAAGCCGCTCGCCCAGCGTCCGCGCTTCAGCGCCGCCAGCCGTCAGCGGTCCCTGCAAATAGTCGGCCGACTCGGTGTTGTGCAGCGTCAGGAAGAAGTCGATCTTCCGTCCCTGGCCCAGCCAGTCCTCCATCGCCTGTTTCACCGCCGCGATCTCCGGCATCTTCGCCGGATCGTTCAGGTCCCAGTTGCGGTTCAGGTCGAAGCCGTTGCGGTTGAAGCGCACACCGCCCAGCGCGACCCCGTCAGGATCCATCATCGGCACGAGTTGGAAGACATACTTCGACCGCAGCCGCAGCGCCTCGGGATCGATCGACAACAGGAAGCGCACCGCGCCCTCGAACACCCACGAGGTACCGGCCTCCCAGGCATGCTGCCGCGCAATGATCCACACCGTCTTCTTCGACGCGGCCGGCGCAGTCGGATCCGTGATCGTCAGCACCCGCAGCGGCCGGCCTTGCACGCTGCTCCCGATCCCTTTCACTTCGAGGTGCCGGTGCGGTTGGATCGACTCAAGCAGCGCATCGAGATGCCTGAGAGTGTAGGGAGGAATGCGAGCGATCCAGACGGTGTCCTGCTCGGCCGTGAACTTCACTCGAATTCGTGACGGATTCTCGATCCACTCCGACGCGTCGAAGTGCCGCCAGTGCACGTTGTCGTAACTGTAGGCCGGATGCATGGTACGGTGGCCGCTGCCGTTGTGAGGCTTGAAGTCGTACTCGCCCTCGAGTCCGGCAATGTCCACTGTCAGCGCCTTGCCCTTGACGCCCGAAACGGAGAAGTAGAACCAGCTCGGCTGGTGGTTGCGCCCCGCATTGTCGGCCTGTCCCGGAATGGTTGCGACAAGGTGGTCCGGCGTTACCCACTGATGGCTGCGCAGTGCGCCGTTCTCGAAGGAAGCGCTCACGCTGAGCGCGAGCAGAACGAGTCCCAACATTTCAGCACTAAGTATATGATTGGCTTCGAACCTATGACCTCTGCCCGATTCATCGCACTCTTGCTGTTCTGTTCCGCCCACTGCTTCCCGGCACACTGGAGCGCCGCTGCCCCTGAGAAAGCGTCCGGGCTCGATCTGCTCGACCAGAACAAAGCATGGTCGTTCGAGAAATCCTCCGGTGCCACGTACGCCGCGATCAAGCCGTTGAACGATTACTATCGCCGCGCCACATTCACCGCCCGATTGCAGACTCCCTCGCCCGAAGGCGCATGGCTCACCATTTCGTACCTCGATAGGGGCTACGGCCTCATTACCCTGAACGCTCTCGATGCCGGCAAGAAGAGCCCCGCCATTCGCGCCCAGGATCAGTGGGGGATTGTCCGCCTCAACACCGGCAACATTCGCCGAGCCGTCTTCAAGCTACCCGCCGGCTCCGTCGAACTGGTCATCGCCGGTGTCCCGCACCTCGCCGCACTCGATGTCTCGGACGAGAAACCTGCGTATCAACCTGCGCCAGTGGTCGAACCAGCCGTAAAACTGAACCGTCCGATGCAGCTTGTGATCAGTTCCGGCGCTGATGCCGATTCACCCGACGGCCTGCCCGAAGCGTTGGCGAATCTGCGCAATCAGCTGCCGCTCGCCCGCGCCTTGGGCTTCAACGGAGTCGAGAGCTATGTCAAATGGAACTTCGTCGAACGCCAGAAGGCACCTTCGACTGGAGCTACTACGACGCCGTGGTCGCCGAATGCCGCAAGTTCGGCCTCGGCTGGTTCCCGCTGCTGATCGTCGGCTCCGCCTACGCGCTGCCCGACTGGTTCTACGATTCGCCGGAGCACTTCCGCTACAGGTGCCTGGAACACGGCCTGGAGACGGACATCCCGACGATCTTCCACGACGCTCAGGTCAAGTACGTCCGGCGTTTCCTCGACGAGTTCGGCAAACACTACGGCAAGAATCCGGCGTTGCTCGGCGTCCGCCTCGGCCCGACAGCCAACTATGGCGAAGCTCAGTACCCCGCGACTGGAGCCTGGGGTTACAAGAACCGGCCGCTGCACACGCACCTCGGATACTGGGTTGGCGACGATTACGCCGCGCAGGCCTTCCGCCAGTGGCTCCGCCCCCGCTATGCAACAATCGACGACCTGAACAAAGCCTGGGGCGGCAGCACGTACCGCTCCTTCGATGACATCAAGCCCTTTCTGCCCATCACCGCTCTGAATCAGCGCATGCGCAAGGACTTCTCTACCTGGTACATGGACGCAATGACCGAATGGTGCGCGAAGTGGGCTCAGTGGGCACGTCAGAGCATGCCGGACACCATCATCTACCAGTCTTCCGGCGGCTGGGGCGCGGTCGAGATCGGCACGGACTACATCGCACACACCAAGACAATGGCCGGCCTGAAAGGCGGCATCCGTCTGACGAATGAGAACGACAGTTACGTCAACAACTTCTCCGTCACTCGTCCCGCCGCTTCCGCCGCACGCTTCTACGGCACCATGTTCGGCACGGAACCGGCGGGCTTCGGCAGCCGCCGAGGCGTGATGAACCGCCTGTTCAACATCGTCGGCAACTCCGGCGAGCATCTGTTCTTCTACCACTCGAACCTCTACAACAACGACCAGGCGATCGACGGCTGGCTGGCGAATGCGCACCTTCTGGATCAGCGCGCCAAGCCCGCCGCTGAGGTCGGTGTGTTCTACCCCGACACCGCCAACAAGCTCGACGACAGCGTGATGCGCCACCTGAGCGCATCGTCCTTCTTCCAGTCGACCTACGCCTTGCGCTCGGTGATGGACTACGACTTCCTCGGCGAGCAAATGATCCTTGACGGCGCGCTAAACCGCTACAAGGTGCTCGTCTTCCTGGTAGGCCGGGTGACCGAAAAGCCCGTGCTCGAGAAGCTCGACCAGTGGATTCGCGCCGGCGGCGTCGTCGTTTTTCCGCAGCGCGATGGTTCACGGCTTCCACCGCTCGCGACGGTCGAAGACGACTCGACCATCTTCCAGCGCTGGCTGGCCGGTGACACCGGCAAGGGCCGGCTCTTGCTTTACCAGTGGCACCCCGACCGCAAATACTACATGGCCTACATCCGCAAGCAGCTCAGCGAATTGCCTGAACTTCGCCCAGAAGTGCGCCGCGCGATTGCGATGGAGAAGCCCGAAGAGACCTACTGGGCGGTGCTCGAGAATGGCAAGCTGCTGTTGCTGAACTACGGCGACGATCCCGCCGTCGTCAAGCTCCCGGGCGGTAAGACGCTGCGCGTTGAGCCGTACACCATCGTGATGGAGTAGAGCCATGCGAATGCTTGCCCCTTTCTGTCTCTCGGCCGGCGTTCTGTTGGCCGCCGATCCAGCGCTGAAGATCTCGGTGTACGCCACGGCCGGCGGCATCCAACAGCAGTTGGCGACTGCCGAAGGCCGGCAACGCGCGGCGGCGGCGATGCGAAGGCTTGGAGTGAGTCGCATCGTTCTGGAAGGCCGCAGAGGGGATGAATACGTTGCCCCCGAGACTCTGCGCACTCTCCGCACACAACTCACCGAGCTTGGCTTCGAGACCTCAGGCGGAATCGCCACTGTGCCCGGCAAGACCTTCGGCGTGCGCCAGCAAGGTCCGCTCGGCTGGCTGAACTGGGAGGCCAAAGCCACCCAGGAGGGCGTGGCCGAGTACTTCCGAACCAACGCCAAAGTCTTCGAGGAACTTGTCGTCGACGATTTCTACTGCACCATGGACACGTCACCCGAGTCCGAGAAGGCACGTGCCGGACGCGACTGGGGCGAGTACCGGCGCGACCTGCTCACCGGCCTGCTGGAGCCGATGATCCTGCGGCCGGCGCGCGAGTCCAGGCCAGGCGTGCGGATGGTGCTGAAGTTTCCGCAGTGGTACGACCGCTTCCATCTCTTCGGTTACGACCCGGTGCGCATGAGCGCGCCCTTCGAGCGCATCTGGGTCGGCACGGAGGTGCGCAATCCGAAGACGCAGCGCATGGGTTTCGTCCAACCGACGCAGGGCTACATGAACTACCGCTGGATTACCAGCATTGCCGGCGGCAAGGTTGAAGCTGCATGGTTCGATCACATCGAATGCACAGCCCAGAACTTCGTCGATCAGGCCTGGCAGAGCGTCCTTGCCGGCGCACGAGAACTTGTACTGTTCAATCTGATCGATGTCATCCAGGGCCACCCGGGCCATGCGCTGTTTGAGAAGGCGCTACCAGGGATGCGGGCCACGGCGCGCCGCGTGCAAGGCAAGTCCCTCGACGGCGTCGCGTTCTATAAGCCGCCCAACAGCGATCCTGGTGACGATCGATTTCTGATGGATTACCTCGGCATGATCGGTATTCCTGTTGTGCCAACGTCGACCTATCCCGCGAGGAGCCGCGCTGTGATTCTCGGTGTGCAGGCCGCGCAGGATCCGGCGCTGATCGAGAAGGTCCAGGCGCACCTCAAGTCAGGTGCTCGAGTTGCGATGACCAGCTCATTGATGGATCGAGTCAAGGCTCCAGCCGGTGTGATCCGCCTCGACCTCCGGACATTTACGGAACAGGATTACCGCGACGCAAATGAATGGCTGCTACCGCCCAAGGAACTGTCCTGGCTCGACATGGATCAGGCTGCTGCTGAAAAGCTCCGTCTGAGTCTCGGAGTCGAGTTATCAGCACCAACTCGAATCGCCTACTACCGGTTCGGCCGCGATGAGGCACTTTACAGTTTCCGCGACGAGGATGTGACGGTAAAGGTGCGGGGCAAGGCGATTCGCGTTCCCGCGCATAGCCTGGTCTGGGTTAGGCCGCTGAAACGTGACAAAATCCCATTAGACAATCCGGTATTGAACTCCGGGCAGTGGAACAAATGACACAACACCGATTCTCTCGACGGTATTTTTTCTACGGCACGCTCCTGGCCGGCGCGGTGCCCGGCAGCGGCTTCGGCAGCACGCCCTCACTGAAGGCGGCGGGCTACAAGTCGCCCAATGAGAAGCTGAACCTCGCGGCCATCGGCGCCGGCGGACAGCCTGCCGCTGACCTTCGTGCCGCGCAGGCAGGCGTCGAGAATGTTGTCGCCCTGGCTGACGTCGATTGGGCCCGCGGCGCCGAGTCTTTCAAGCGCTATCCCGACGCGAAGCGGTACAAGGACTACCGGCAGATGCTCGACAAGCAGGGCAAGGAGATCGACGCTCTCATCGTTGGCCCGCCCGATCACATGCACGCCACGGCCGCGCTGCATTGCATGCAGCTTGGCAAGCACGTGTACGTCGAGAAACCGCTGACTCGGACCGCCTGGGAAGCACGCTTCCTGACGCAGGCCGCCGCGAAGTACAACGTCGCAACGCAGATGGGCAACCAGGGTTATTCGCACGACGCAACCCGCGTTGCCTGCGAGATCATCTGGTCCGGCGAGATCGGCGATGTCCGCGAAGTCCACGCCTGGACAGGCCGCGCGAGTTGGCCGCAAGGCATGGCAAAGACTCCGGCTCCCACGGCTGTTCCCGAGACGCTCGACTGGGACCTCTGGCTCGGTGGCGCCGCCGCGCGTCCCTTCACAGCGGGTGACGCCGATTATCAGGAGTTCGTCGCAAAACGCGCCGGTCGTCCTGTTTCCGCCAACCCGGCCGATGGCTTCGGTTTCTTCCTGCCCTTCAACTGGCGCGGCTTCTACGATTTCGGAAGCAGCCTGATCGGCGACTGGGGCATTCACATCCTCGGGCCCGCGAACTGGGCGCTTCAGCTTCACCCGAAGCACCTGGTGAGCGTCGAGTGCATCAAGAAGGATGCGCTGCCGCCTTTCACCTTCCCCGACGAGATCGCCATCCGCTACGACTTCGGCCCGCGGCCGGGCATGCCGCCGGTCAGCGTGTACTGGTATCACCACGCCGGAGGGGACGCGTACGTTCCGCCCGGCATGAGCGTGGAAGAGGCGCGCAAGATCCCGGGTGAAGGTCCGCAGGTGGGACCGGTGAGAGGCCAGGGCGGATTTGTGCCGGGCACAGGCGGCAGACCGCCGGGAGGCGCGCAGCCCCCCGCGCAACCGGTCCGGCTTGGGTACAACTCGATCTTTGTCGGCGAGAAGGGTTGCCTCGGCACCAGCGGGCGAGGCGAGGGCGTCGGCCTGCTGCCCGGCAAACGCTGGGCGGAGTACAAGCTGCCCGACCCGTATCTAGCGCGCTCACCCGGCGCCAGCATGGGGTCGAATCACAACGCCCATTGCCGCGACTTCGTCCGAGCCTGCAAGGGCGGCGCGCCGGCATGCTCGGAGTTCAGCATTGCCGGTCCGTTCACGGAGTGGCTGGTGCTTGGCGCCGCCGCCGTCCACGCTGACGGCAAGTTGATGTGGGACAACGCCAAGGGCGAGTTCTCGAACAACAAGGACGTCAACAAATGGGTGAAGCCCACCTTCCGCAAGGGTTGGGAACTGAAGCTGTAGATTGGAAATGCCACGGAGCAAGGAAATGAGTATGACCCTCACTGGCGGCTCGAACCGCCGCACTTTTGTTCAACAGGCCGCCATGCTGCTGGGCGGCGCGAACCTGCTTGCCCAGGTCGCGCCGAACTGGAAGAGCCAGATCGGCATCGAGCTGTACACGGTTCGTTCACTGCTGACCCCTGAAGCCTACGAGCCCACCATCGCCAAGATCGCGGCCATGGGCTACAAAGAGGTCGAGCCCGCCGATCCGTACAACCGCATGGAGCCCGCGCAGTACAAGGCCTTGCTCGACAAGTACGGCCTGAAGATGTTCAGCACTCACGCCGACGCCACCGAGGGGCCTGACCTCGAGAAGGAGCTTGAAGGCCAGGCGCGGATGGGCATCAAGTACACGGCCGTGCGCGCGCCTCGCCCCGCGAGCGCACCCGGCGGTCCGCCGCGCCCGCCCACGCCGCGCCCCGCGGTCACAATCGAATCGGTGAAGCGGTCCGCCGGACGCATGAAAAAGTTCGGCGCGATTCTCAAGAAGTTCGGGATGAAGTATTACATCCACAACCACGCCAACGAATTCGAATTGCTGGACGACGGCAAGACCACGCAGTACGACATCCTCCTCAAGGAAACCGATCCCGCGCTAGTCGCCATGCAGCTCGACATCGGCTGGGCGTACATGGCAGGCCAGGATGTTCTCGCCATGTTCAAGGAGAACCCCGGACGATATGAGCTCTGGCACGTGAAGGACGCAAAGTATAAGCACGCCGATCCGTCGCTCAAGCCCGGCGAGCGTGCCCGCGCGAGCAAGATCGTCACCATGGGCGAGGGCGACATCGACTACAAATCGGTCTTCGCCGCCGCCAAAACCGCTGGCCTGAAGTACTTCGTCATCGAGCAGGACACCGCCGGCCAGGGCGGCCGCGATGCGCTCGAAGACTGCAACATCGCCTACCAGAATCTGCACAAGATTCTGTCGTAAACGTTCGCATCAAACGCAGGGAGGCGGCACATTCGCGGCTCGATTCTCGCGAATCCGTGATACTCTTCTCCCCCAGTCCACCCCGCTGAGGAGGAGAGTTCATGAGTACTGTGGCCGCCTCCAGCCGTGTCGCCATCTCCACGCACGGCTTCTACTTCCAGATGGCGATTGTCTGCTTTGCGGTCGGCCTCATCGGTTTCGGTCCGACCTACTGGATGCCGATGATGCGCGGCACATTGAGCCTTCCGCCAATCCTGCATCTCCATGCCTTCTTTTTCTATGGCTGGCTGTTGATGTTCATGCGCCAGACCTGGCTGGCATCGACAGGCGAAATCGCACGCCACCGCTCTCTTGGACTGGCCGGCATCGCGCTCGCCACCGGGATGTGCTTCGTTGGAATCGCCGCCGCCGTCTTGTCCATGCGACATGCGGAAGCGTTGGGGATCGGGCCCAGGGGGCGCGCTTTCTCCATCGTCTCCATCACCGCCGCTGCATTGTTCGCGGCCCTCTTCGCGACGGCCATCGCAAATGTCCGCAAGCCGGAGATTCACAAACGCCTGCTGCTGGTGGGGACCGCCTCGTTATTGCAGGCCGCCGTCGGCCGGTGGTTCGTTTTGTTCAAAGCTCCCGGCAATCTTCCCGAGACCGGAGGCGTCTCTTCCCCTCCGCCCGTCTTCGTCACAGTGATGCCAGGGCTTCTGGTCGACCTGCTGATTGTCGCGGGCATGATCCACGACAAACGCACGCAAGGCCGCATCCACCCCGCTTACTGGATCGGCCTTGTGTGCGTACTCTCTGTACAGCTTCTGCGCGCGCCCCTCAGCGAAACAACGGCTTGGCTGGGCGTGGCAGACTTCGTCTACCGGCTGCTGTCGTAAGATCTACTCTTCCGGCACCGGATTCTGCGGCTGGGCCATCTTCGACCGCTCCGCGCTCGAAATCATTTCGGCCCGTTTCACCTTGGGCACGCTGATGTAGCCGGTCACGCGGTTCTTATCGACGCGGTTCACCACCACTTCCACCGGGTGCGCAAACTCCGGCGTGTTCAGGTACATCGGCTCGTACAGGTTGACGTTCTTCTTCTCCAGCTTGTTGTCGTCGACGAGCAGATCCAAGTTGAAGCGCTTGTGCTTCGTGTCGGTCTTGCGAAGCGCGACGCTCAACGGCCCAACTCGCTGCAACTGCTTCGACTTCGGAATGTCGAATTCGTAGTAGTCGCGCTCGCCGCGCCGGCGCAGCTCCGCTACCTCTTCCGACGTCTTGGCGATAGACCCGTTCAGTTCCGTCGCCGTCGAGCTGATGCGGCCCTCAAGGTCAGTGCGCGTGTCCTGTACCATGCGCTGCGTTCCGGCCAGCTTCTCGTCCTGGTCCGCGAACCGCTTCTCGATCTGTTTGAAGCGCGGATCATCCGCCGGGCGCGCGGCCCTCTTTGCGGCTGTCCTTTGCGGGGCTGTCGTCCTGACGTTCGACGCGACGTGACTCTGCCGCTCCGCGGCTACGCGTTCCGCAGCAGCCAGCGATTCTCTCAGCTCACGCTCCCGAGTCTCCTGCGCCGACAGCCGCGTCGTCAGCGTCTGCATCTCTTTCTGCATGTCGGAGACTGCCTGCACATTCGCCTGCTGCGTCTGGGCCAGTTCGGCAGCCTGGTTCCGGCTGTGGATGCCGTATCCAAGCCCGCCTGCGCCCGCCGCAAGCGCGCCGACCATCAGCCACGTCGCAATTGCCGGCGATCCGCTTCCCTTGCCGCCCGCCGGTTGAGACTCTCTCTGATCTTCGTTGGTGTACATCGGGTTTCTCCCTCCGCGCATTCTTCAGCCCCATCGGTCAGGGACTTCACGGCACGACAGGAGCACGACCCATGCCATTCCCGCAAATGCTTCATTTCTTTGCATTAGAGCCGCCGAGCACGCCCCGTCCTCCGTCCCGATCCGGTAAGAACCGCCGTCAGGATGCTGTAAGAATTACCCGTTTGAGGTTATCTATCCTGGCGAAGTTTGCGCGAGGGATCGATGAAGATCCAGCACAACGCCGAGAACAGATACAGCCCGCCCATCACGTAGAACGGAGGCGTCCACGTCGACGTGGTCTGCACGAGCCATGTCAAGACAATCGGACTCATCACCCCGCCCACCTGGCCGATGCTGTTCATCGCCGCACTCACGACGCCCGAGTTCGCGCCGCCCACGTCGATGCACGCCGCCCAACTCGCCGCTAGTGTGAACATCGAGGCGGCCGCGGCCACGGCGATCAGCACCGCCGCGCCGACCGCATTCGTCGTCATGGGCGACGCGAGCATCGCCACCCCGGCCAAGGCGTATGCGCCGAAGCCAATGGTCGCCCGGCCGATTCGCAACCCAAATCGTTTTGTCAGCGCGTCGGTCGAAATGCCTCCGAACAGGTCACCGAAGACACTCAGCACCAGCGGCAGGCCGGCGAAGAAGCCGAGCTCCGCCGCCGAAAAGCCACGCTGCTTCTCGAGGTACGTCGGCAGCCAGGTGATCAGGAAGTAGAAGCCGTAGGTGTTCGAGAAGTACATCAGGCACAGCAGAATGACGTTCCGGTCTGTTGCCATGCGACGCCACAGCGACGCCGACCCTTGATGCCCGTGATCCTCGACACGCCCGCCCGTGATGAGCGCCACTTCGGCTTCGTTCGTCGATCCATGCTCCGCTGGCTCATCGCGAAACCATCGGTACCAAGCCACCGCCCAGACGAACCCCACGCAACCGAACAGCACGAAGATCGTGCGCCAGTGGAAGTAGTTCAGAAGCCACAAAACCAGCATGGGCGTTAGGCCGCCAGTCAGATGCGCGCCCATGAAGAAGATGCCCTGCACGCGGCCGCGCTCGTGCGACGGAATCCAGCGTGCGAACGTCCGAGCCGCATTCGGCCATGCCCCCGCTTCGCCGGCGCCAAACAGGAACCGGATTGCAAGCAGGCTGACGTAGTTGAATGCCCCGGCCGTGGCGATGGTGAACGCGCTCCACCAAGTCACGATCCGTGTCAGCACCCGGCGTGTCCCCACGCGCTCCCCCCACCAGGCCGTGGGGATCTCGAACACCGCGTACGCCAGCGTAAACGCGCTGAAGACGTAGCTCATCTGGAGTTGCGTGAGCCCCAGGTCGCGGCTGATGTCCTTCGCCAGAATCGAAATGCAGACGCGGTCCAGGTATGTCACCGCCGCAAGAGCGACGCAGAATCCGACGACCTTATACCGGACGCGCGTTGGAGCCGAAACCGCCGTTGCTGTGGACACGGATCTCCATCGTATGAGAAATGCAGAAAGTCTGCCCGGGGCCCGTCATGGCCCCGGGCGCATCCTGACTTGTGGTTACTTCGCTTCAGTCACGTTGCTCTTGTCCACCAGCATTGTGCCCGTATCGATGAACACCGGGTACGGGGCTTTCGGGTTCGTCGCGAATTTGCCCGTCAGCGGCGATTTCCGCATCGAGATGTCCGCCAGCGCCTTCAGTCCGTAATAGCCCATGGTGTAAGGCTTCTGCATGATGGTCGCAGAGATACGGCCTTTCTCGATCCAGCCGAGCGTGCTCTCCGCGACGTCCATCGCCACAATCACCTTGCCCTGCACCGAGCCGCGCTCCAACACCTCCGCCACTTCGCTGCCCGACAGTGACTCAAGTGACACGAAGGCATCCACCGCCGCCTTCTTCTCGATCATTCCCATGGTCTTGTCGAAAGCGATCCTGGCGTCGCCCTTCATATCCACCACTTCCACGACTTTGATTCCGGGAAACGCTTCAAGCGCAGCCTCGTACCCGTTCAGCCGCTCCTCCAGGTTCTTCTGCCCGGCGATCGTAAAGAACACGACGTTGCCCTTCCCGTTCAGCAACTTGCCCAGCAGGCGGCCTCCCATCTGTCCCGCCTGGTAGTTGTTCGTTCCCACGAAGAAGAGCCGCTGGCTTTGCGGAGCATCCGAATCGATGGTGATCACCGGGATGCCCGCCGCAATCGCCGCGTCGATCTCAGGCTTCAGCACTTCCGGATTTCCAGGTGACACCAGGATGCCCGCGGGCTTCTTCGACACGGCCTTCCGGAACTCCTGGCGTTCCGCTTCGGCGTCGTAGGTCTCCGGACCCACCAACTCGGCTTGCACCTTCATTTCGCGAGCGGCGGCCACTAACCCGGCTCCGGCCTCCTGCCAGTAGGGGATCTTCGCGTTCGTGCACACCAGGTAGTACTTCTCAGTCGTTTGATGACTCGGCCCGCCACCGCCACAGCCCGCCAACGCCAGCAATACCGCCGTCGAAAATACCGCTCTGAGTCTCATAAGTATTCAGTCCATCTCGCAAAGAATCGAAGTCATTGCTCGCCCGCGCAGTAGGCGCGAACTTGCTTGCAGTCTACGCCTATCCGCATACCGCGACAACCGAGCTTTCGGATCTATTTCTACTCGTTCACACGGTCGCGAATTCTCCCCTCCACGCCGCCGACGGCGGGGGTTGCCGAGAGGCCGGGCAGGCGAGTATCGTGGCTATTCGCCTTATGAGCAAGAACAACGGGAAGCGCATGTTCGTGACGGACGACGGGCAGAATCTGACCTTCACCTTCATCCTGGTCAGTTCGCTATTCCTCCTCTGGGGGTTCTGCAACGGGATGATCGACGTGATGGACAAGCACTTCCAGGACGAACTCGGCCTGACCCGGGCCCAGTCGGCGTGGGTGCAGTTCGCGCACTATCTCGGGTATTTCCTGATGTCGATTCCCGCCGGCTGGCTGGCGACGAAGCTCGGCTACAAGGGCGGGATCGTCATGGGCCTGCTGATCGTGGCGCTCGGAGGCTTCTGGTTCATCCCCGCCACTGAGATCAGCAACATGGTGAAGCACGGCACGGTGACGCCGAACATGGCCTTCGTCGCATTCCTGTTCGGCGTCTGCCTGATCGCCACCGGCCTCACGTTCCTTGAGACCATCGCGAACCCGTACACGACCGTACTCGGCGACAAGCAGTTCGCCGCAACCAGGATCAACCTCGCGCAATCCTGCAACGGCGTGGGCTGGATCCTCGGACCGATCGTCGGAAGCGTCTACTTCTATTCGACGGACGCCGCCGGAAAGAGTACCGGCAGCGAGACCCTCTACATCCCATATATGTGGATCGCCATCGGAGTGATCGCCCTGGCCGTTGTCTTTTATTTTGCGCATATCCCGGATATAAAAACAGAGGATGATTATCACCTGGACGACGCGACTCCTGGTTATTCCCACTCCATCTGGACACATCCGCATTTCACGATGGCCGTGGCTGCACAGTTTCTTTATGTGGCCGCACAGGCTGGAATCTTCAGCTTCTTCATTAACTACATCGTCTCGGAGCTGCCGCCGATCCCAGGGAGCTGGGACGCGAGTCTGGCCTCGCTGGCCGCAAACGCGGGCGTCCTGAGTGATTGGCTCCAGGGCTGGTTCCATACAAACGCGCATGGAGCACTGGGGTTTACCAATAAGGGAGCCTCGAATCTCGCCTCGCTCGGACTGGTCTGCTTCCTGGTCGGGCGGTTCAGCGGAGCCGGAATCCTCAAGAAGTACTCCGCCCACAAGGTTCTGGGGCTTTATGGAGTGATGAATGTCATCATGACGTTCGTGGTCTTCCTAAAACTCGGCTGGATCTCCGTCGCCTGTGTCTTCCTCAGCTATTTCTTTATGTCCATCATGTTCCCGACAATCTTTGCGTTGGGCATCTTTGGACTCGGAGCTAGAGCTAAGAAGGCATCTGCCTTTATTGTCATGGCAATTATGGGAGGAGCATTGCTCCCGAAATTGATGGGCCATGTCGCTGATATGTACGACATGTCGCGCGGCTTCATCGTCCCCATGTTCTGCTTTATGTTTGTCGCTTTCTACGGTTATGCCTGGCCGAAGCTGGCGAAAGCGGATTCTCTGAACAGCGTAGGGCCGCGCGCCGGGCACTGAGTCGAAAAGGGAGGTCCAACCGTGCTTTCCGTTCGCGTTGTGCCGTTGGTTTTGCTGGCCGCAGTCACGCTGGCGGCCCAGGACACCCAATTACTGGCCGGGCTGGCGCGCGTCGAAATCACACCCACGACGTTCGGCCCCATGTACGGCTACAGCAACCGGAAATGCGGTCCGGCCACCGGCGTCCACGACCCGCTGTTCGCAAAGGTACTGGTGTTGCAGGCGGGCGACGCCAGGATGGCAATTGTGACCATGGACCTGGGCAGTTTCGCTTCCACGTCCATCTTCAAGCGCGTCGAAGAGGAGCTAAAGATCCCTCTGCTGCTGATCGCGCCATCGCACACCCACTCCGCTCCGGCGTTTCTGCCGTCCTCGCTCGGCACGCAGGAACCCTCGCCATACCTGGCCGAACTCGAGGCGAAGGTCTTCGGAGCGGTGAAGCAGGCGACCGGAGCAATGTTCCCCGCGAAGCTGGGCCTCGCGCGCGGATCGATTCAGCTCGGCTACAACCGCCTTCTGATGCGTGACGACGGCCGCGCCCGGGCGCTGTTCGACAACCTGGAACGCGTGCCGTATGGCCCCGTCGATCCGGAGTTGATCCTGCTGCGCGTCTCCGATCTGGAGGACAGGACCCGCGCGTTGATGGTCCACTACACTGCGCACCCTGTGACGCAGGGTCCGAC
This sequence comes from Bryobacteraceae bacterium, assembly GCA_050789245.1. Classification (GTDB taxonomy): domain Bacteria; phylum Acidobacteriota; class Terriglobia; order Bryobacterales; family Bryobacteraceae; genus PNKE01. The sequence continues at coordinate 118,410 of JBOZRR010000009.1, forward strand.
AAACTGCCTCTACTCAGCCGACTACCCTGGCGTCGTCCAGGCGCGGATCGAAGCCGCGATGCCGGGCGCGCAGACGATGTTCGTGCAAGGCGCCGCGGGCAGCACGAATCCGCTGTTCCAGGGCCGCACCGGTAACTCGGAAGCGGACTTCGCCACGATGAACAAGATGGGTAACCTGCTCGCCGACGAAGTTCTTCGCGCTGCTAAAGAAATTCGACCCCTGCCAGCCGGGCTGTCGTCCATCGCCTACCGGACGAAGACGTTGCCGTTCGAGTCGCGCTGGGCGGAGAAGAAGCCCTGGCCCGTGGGCATCACCACCGTGCTGATCAACGGGCAGATCGCAATCGCCACCGTACCAGGCGAGCCGTTCCTGGGCATGCAAACGCGCTGGAAGCAGGCGGCAGACGCGCCATACGCGCTGTTCTACGGCTACACGCAGACGACCTCCGATCCATGGCCCGGCTACATTCCCGACATCCGCTCAGCCGCGTATGGCGGCTATGGCGCGAACGCCTCAACGAACATCGAGGTGGGCGCCGCGGAGCGGATCATGGACCAGCATCTGATTCACCTCTACGACCTGAAGAACCTTTGGGTACGAGAGCCCGGGAAGCCGTAGCCGCGGGCTGCGCTACACAGCGGCCGTCAGCAGGATGGGCTCGCCCCTGGTGATGACGAGCGTGTGTTCGTAGTGCGCGGCGAGGCTCCGGTCGCACGTGCGGATCGTCCACTCATCGGAAAGGGTTTCGGCTTGCCCCGCGCCGGCGCAAATGATCGGCTCGATGGTAATGACCAACCCTTCGGTGAGCCGCGAACGGTAGTGGCGGTCGTAGTAATTCGGTACGGTGGGTTCCTCGTGGATCGCACGTCCCACGCCGTGGCCGCAGAGTTCGCGGATGACGCTGAATCCGCAGCGCCGGACCTCGCGTTCGACCGAGCGGCCGATCTCATGAACGCGATTGCCTGCCCGGGCGGCTGTCAGCGCCTGCCGGAATGCGCTTTCGGCACAACGGGCGAGCGCATCGGCGGCGGGCGCCAGTTTTCCTGCGCCCACGGTCACGGCGGCATCGGCGATGAAGCCGTCCTTCTCCGCGGTCACGTCGAGCTTGACCAGATCTCCTTCAGAAAGAGTCCTGCTGCCGGGGATCCCATGAATCGCTTCGTCGTTTACGCTGATGCACGTGGTGCCCGGAAAGCCGTAGACCTTCGGCGGGGACGACTGTGCGCCGTGTAGTGCGAGCACTTGCGCGCCGACATGATCCAGCTCGGCGGTCGTGATCCCCGCGCGCACGGCTTTGGCCATCTCATCCAGAGTCAGGCGCACAATCCTCCCGATCGCGCGTAGAGCTCTTAATTCAGCCTGGGATCGAATCGACATTCACGCCCCCTACGGCTATTGTGCGCACACCCTAACGGCCGGAGGCCATGTTGTGGTCGTAGCGGCCGAACAGGACGTACTCGATGTTCATCGCCAACGAGAGGTGGTTGGGGACGCCGATAAGGGAGTAGACGTGCTTCGTGTACTCGAAGGCGGGAGGAATGTGGCCGTAGAAGATCAGGCGGCGAGGCGCGAGCAGCGCGGCCACTTCCGGCAGGTCCGTGTGACGCATGATGTTCAGGAATATCGGCCCCTGGCGATGGCTGTCCGGGGGATCGATCAGCATCACCTGCTGGATGGAGGGCTCGAGAATCGAGGCGTACAGGCCCAGCGCACCGGAGACTCCTTTCCCCGCGACCATGATTCGGGCCGCGTCCACCTCCGGCATGTCCCGGAGCTGCCGGAATGCAGTAAGAACATCCATGAGCCGCAGCGAGTCGATCGTTTCGCCGATGTGCATCGCGTTGCGGAGCGTGTCGCGATAGTAGAGCTGGGACCAGGGGAGCTCGCCGACCCCGCGCGGCCACACGATGACACGAACGGATTCATCGCGCGAATGAACGCCCGCCAGAACCGTGTTCAGATAGCGGGCATCGTCTCCGTCCGAAGCGATATAGAGCAGCGCTGGCAACTTCCCTTCCACCTTCTTCGGCTTGTGGACCTCCGTGCGAATTGGATACTCGGCCGATGCCGGGCGAAACATGCCTCTGATCGTCGCGGTGAGTTGCGCCCGGCGGGCTTCCCACGCAGCGGCGCTCGTGAAGCGCGGTGAAGGCGGGCGCGTCGTGAAGGTCTCGTGAATCAAGTAGTTCTTCGCGTCCGCGGGCGGCTTACCTCCGAAGACAGCAAGCTGCTCGGCTGGCGCATTGCTGTAATCCATGTCGAGCTTCCGGTCCGGCGTGTTCAGCAAGAACCGGTCAAACCACCGAATCGCCTGTTCGCGGAGGTAATCCGAGTCCGCATGAGCGGTATCGACGACGACGTTGCGAAACGCCTCCGGCTGTCCGTATGTCTCGTACAGCCCCTTGACGCGGGTCTCGAACTCCTCGTATCCAGGCACTGGAAATAGGGCGTCCTTCTCGCCATGGGCCATCATCAACGGACGCGGCGCGATCAACGCGCCCTGGTGCAGCATGTCCTGGCGGTAGGTGTTGATGCAGAACATGCAGTCGCAGTGCAGGAGCTGAGTGTTGGCGCCGACGTTCGCGGCGTACGTACTGATGCCCATCACTGGCGCAACCGCCTTGATGCGTGGATCGACTGCCGCGGTGAACCAGCTCATCGCGGCGCCGCCGGAACGCCCGGTCATCCCGATGCGGCTCCTGTCCACTTCCGCTCGCGTCTCGAGGTAGTCAATCGCGCGCATCGCGTTCCACACCTCGACACCCGCCGGCGTATACCCGCGCGAGTACCAGTCGAACATCTGCTGCGATTGAACACCGTGATGGAGCGCGAACGTCTCCGCAATTTGGATCGAATCGAGGATGAACGCAACGTAGCCATTCTTCGCGAACGAAATGCCATGGCGCTGGTACTGCACCTTATCGCCGAATGGAGAGTACGAATGACCGCAGACGTAGATGATGGCGGGCACGGGACCGGAGCGCTGCTTCGGAATGTAGAGATTGCCCGTGACATACAGCCGAGGCATGCTCTCGAACGCGATGTTCTGGACCACATAGCTGCCCTTGTCGTGCGTCGCGGTGATGCGCACATTCAGCGGTGTGCGCTGCGGCCACGGCAGCAGGCCCAGCATGTCCCGCATCTCCTCAAGCCGCTTCGCGCGGACCTTCTCCCACCCCTCACGCGACGCGATCTCGGCGGCGGCACGATCGGTGATCGCACGAGCCTCACGGTTGAGGTACTCGTTCATCAGCCGCTTCGATTCCAGCATCCGCTGGAAGGCCTGCTCGTCGTCGGTGGGCGCGGTCTGCGCCTGCAAAGCAAGGGCGGCGAAAACTGTAGCAATCGAAACGGAAAGCACGCGGCGCATGAGTGGATTATGTTACATCCACTCGCGATAGATGCGGCGCATCGCCTCCATCTTGGCGGGATCGGACGCAACGGAACCCGCGGTGAACATCATCACCCCGGTCGACGAACCGCTGGCGCCAAGCCTCAGCACCTTCTCGAACTCTGCCGCGGAAATCGGCTGCGGCTCGCCGTGCGCCTGCACAATCGGCCAGATTCGCGCCCGGCCGCGTAGCGTCCGCGAGAGCCATTCGACGTTCTCGCCCACCCATTCAGTCAGGCGCTCCATGCGTCCGTGATAGACCATCGGCGAGAAGACGTCGACGACCGAGGCAAGATCCACAAGATCCAACCCCAGCGTGCGCCGTCGCGCGCCGCCATATTCGTGATCGGCCCAGGGGCAGTGATAGACGCCGAGCAGCGCCTTCGGACGCTTCCGGCGCAGCACGGCCTTGATCTCCACGGCCCATTCCTTCAAGTGGCTGACTCGCCAGTCACGCCATTCACGGTCGTGGCGGGTGAGGATCCAGCTCGCGCGCACTGACGTGGACCCCGCGGGCACGCGAATGCCAGCCTTCGCTTCAAACGCCTTCAGGCACGACTCGTTAAAGCACGTCTCCGGAAGGATCGGCTTGGGGTCTTCGAACTGCGCGTGCCAGTGGAAGTAGTCCATCCAGACGCCCGCTAGGTCGTGACGGTCCAGCAACTCCTCGAGCTGCTTCATGCGATACGCGCGAAATCCGGGGTCCGTCGGGCAAGCGCCCAGAAACCACGTCGCAGCCGGCGACTTCTCGCCACGCTCGTTAATGGGCCACGCCTCGGGATGCTTCTCAACGTAGCCCTTGCCGTTCAGCGTTGCGAATTCGGCGAAGACACGCGCGCCTTCGTCCGAGGCGCGCGACATGATTTCTGTGGTGATCGAGCCACCGTGGACGAACAGCGCGTTAACGCCATAATCGTCCAGCCGCGCGCCCTTGTCCCAAAACGGCTTCGGACTCGAGTACATTCCGCGGACCTCAATCTTCTTCTTACTTTGCGCGAGTGAGGCGGCAGGGAGAAGGAGCGAGAGCGCGGTGCGGCGATTCATCGACAGGATGGTATCGCAGCCGCGCTCGGTTACGCGGATTTCGAGAAGCGGAACTTGCCCGTGCGCCGGTTGGCCGGCTTCGCGGACCGCGACTTCGGCTTGTTGTCCGGGCGCTGGAAAGGCAGCGTGGGCTTGCGTGCCGGGGCGGCATTCGCGGAAACGGCCTTCGCCGACACGGGCTTCGCGGACACCGGCTTCACCGGCGCGGTTCTCGCGGGCACCGCCGCGCGAATCGCCTCAGCATCGTGCTCCGACGAGTGCTTCGTCAGCGTCAGGCTCAACGCACGCTCGATGCGGCGGATTTCGCTCCGCTCACCAGGCGTGTAGAAGCTGGAGGCGATGCCGCGCCGTCCCGCGCGGCCGGTGCGGCCCACGCGATGGATGAAGTCTTCCGGCACCTGCGGCAGATCGAAATTCACGACGTGAGCAATGTTGTCCACGTGAATGCCGCGAGCCGCGACGTCGGTGGCCACCAGCACGCGGTAATACCCGTCCTGGAAGCCCCGCAGCGCCTGGTTACGCTGATTCTGGCTGCGGTTGCCGTGGATGGCGGCGGTCTTGTAGCCGGCCGCGGTCAGACGGTGCGACAGCCGGTCCGCGCCATGCTTGGTGCGCGAAAATACCAGGAACGAACCCTGTTCCTTCTGGATCAGCGACTGCAGCAGCGTCAGCTTGCGGTCGTTTTCGACCTCGTAGATTCGCAGGTCGATGTCCGCGGCCGGAGCCTTTGTGGATCCGATGGCAATCCGCACCGGGTCGCTGAGGTGCTCGTTGATCAGGTGCGCGACGGAGGGCTCGATAGTCGCGGAGAAGAACAGCGTCTGGCGGCGCTCCGGCAACTCGGACATAATCCGCTTCAACGCCGGCAGGAAGCCCATATCGAGCATCCGGTCAGCCTCATCAAGAACGAACAGCGATGCGGAGTTCAGCCGAACCAGGCGGCGTTCGATGAAGTCGCACAGCCGGCCCGGAGTGGCGATCAGCACCTGCGCGCCCTGGCGAATGGCATTGATCTGCGGACGCTCGTTCAGGCCGCCGACGGCAACGGCGGAGCGAATCCCCGTGCCGGGAGCGAGTTGCGCAAAGCCCTGCTGGATCTGGAGGGCGAGTTCCCGCGTGGGCGTCAGGATCACGGCCTGCACCGCGTGCAGCGCCGGGCGGCGGGAGAGGGTTTCGAGAAGGGGGAGCAGGAATGCGAGCGTCTTGCCGGTGCCCGTCTGGGCCGTGGCGACGACGTCGCGTCCGTCCAGCGCCGGCGGAATCGCCTGCGCCTGCACGGGGGTAGGTTGGTTGAAGCCGCAGGCGTCAAGATTCTTCTTGAGCACTGAAGACAGAGTGAGTTCGGAGAAATGGTTCATGTGGTCTGAATTGTGGAAGGGGAATCAACGAACCGGCGGCAAAAAGCGGGCGGGGTGGATCAAACTTCCGTAACTCTTTGAGTATAGCGTACTTTCAGGCAGCTTGCGGCTTGCGGTGGTGCTTCTCGGTCCAGAGGTTCAGAATCAGCAGCGCCGCGCCTATGGTAATGGCGCTGTCGGCCACGTTGAAAGACGGGAAATGGGAACTGCCCCAGTAGAAGTCCAGGAAATCCGTGACACTGCCGAGGACGATGCGGTCGTACAGGTTCCCGATCGCTCCGCCCATCACCAGGCCCAACCCGTACCGCATAGTCCAATGTTCGCGCGCAATGTCTTTGGATGCGTTCCACAGCAGCGCGCCGATGAACGCCATCACCACCAGGGCGAAGATGATCAGCAGCATGCTGCTCTCGCCGCCGTCGCTCTGCAGCATGCCGAAAGCGATGCCGGTATTCCGCGTGTGGACGATCTGAAAAAAGCCCGGAATCACCGGGATCTGCTCCCAGGAATCCACCTCAGCTTCGACGAGAGACTTCGACGCCCGGTCGGCGGCCACAATGAGGGCCGCCACCAGAATGGGACGCCAGCGTGGAGAGATCATCGGGAGTTCAGGATCTCATGCACGGCCGAGGCGCACGAAGCGCAGACCGTGGGGAAGGCCGTGTCGCTGCCGCGATCGTAGGTGTACTTCCAGCAACGATCGCACTTCTCGCCGCTGGAGCGCTCGACGGTCACGCCGAGGTCGATCGACTCGCGCGCCGGCTTCAGCTCCACCTCTGAAACGATGAAGATCGCCGGCAAGTCGGCCAGATAGCTTTCGAGCAACGGATACAGCGCCGGGCCGGCCTCCAGTACGAGCTTGGCTTGCAGCGAGTTGCCGATCACCTTCTCGTTGCGCGCCGTTTCCAGGCTCTTCAGCACCTGGTCCCGAACTTCCATCAGCCGGTCCCAGTTCGCCGTGATCGCCTCGCCGTCTCCCTCCAGGCCGGCGGTCAGATCTCCCGGCTCAGGGAAGACGGCCAGGTGCACGCTGTCCGGTTCGCCGGGCGCGCGGCGCATGTGCGACCACACTTCCTCCGCCGTGAAGCTCAGCAGCGGCGCCACCAGGCGGACCAGAGCATCGTTCATCCGCCAGAGCGCCGTCTGGGCGCTGCGCCGCGCACGCGAATTGGGCGCCGTGGTGTACAGACGGTCCTTCAACACGTCGAAGTAGACGGCGCTCAAGTCCGTTCCGGCGAAGTTGTAGAGAGCCTGGTAGACGCGGTGGAACGCGAAGCGCTCGTATTGCTTGCGGCACTCGGCCGTCAATTGCGAGGCGCGCCGCAGAATCCACTGGTCGATCTCGAGCAGTTCGGAGGCGGGCAGGGCGTCCTTTGCCGGGTCGAAGTCGTGCAGGTTGCCCAGCGCGTAGCGGAACGTGTTCCGGATCTTCCGGTACGCCTCCGTCAGTCGCGTCAGGATCAGTTCAGAGATGCGGACGTCCTCGGTGAACTCCACCGAGGCCACCCACAGCCGCAGCACGTCCGCGCCGTACTTCTTCACGATCTCCTGCGGCTCGATGATGTTGCCGATCGACTTAGACATTGCGCGGCCGTCGGCGTCCAGCGTCCATCCGTGCGTGGCGCACGAACGGTACGGAGCGCCTCCCCGCAGGCCCACACCCACCAGCAATGAGCTGTGGAACCATCCACGATACTGGTCGCCGCCCTCCACGTAAAGATCGGCCGGCCATGGCAGGTCGAAACGCTCGCAGAGCGTCGCCAGGTGGCTCGAACCGGAGTCGAACCACACGTCGAGAATGTCGTTTTCCTTGCGGAACGTCCCGCAACCGCACTTCTGGCACTTCAGGCCCTCAGGCAGCAGTTCCGCGGCGGACTTCTGGTACCAGACGTCAGCGGAGTGCTCTGCGAACTGATCCACCACCGGGTCCAGATACTTCCGGTCGGTGATTGGCTCGTTGCACTCCTCGCAGTAGAAGACGATGATCGGCACGCCCCAGACTCGCTGGCGCGAAATGCACCAGTCGGGCCGGGTCGCGATCATGTTCGAGATCCGCTCCTCGCCCCATCCCGGCATCCACTCGACGCGCTTGATCGCCTCAAGGGCATCCGTGCGTAGCGTCTCAGCCGAGCCGCCCTGCTTCTCCAGGCCGATGAACCACTGCTCCGTGGCGCGGAAGATGGTCGGGTTGTGGCAGCGCCAGCAATGCGGATAACTGTGGCTCAGGTTGCGCTGCGCCACCAGCGCGTTCTTTTCCCGCAGAATCTCGAGCACCAGCGGATTCGCGTCCCACACCGTCTGGCCCAACAGCACGTGCGGGATCTCGCCCGGCGCGCCGGTTGCCTGGAAGAAGCGGCCGGCCGCGTCCACCGGGCAATACGTCGGAAGCCCGTAGCGCTGGCCGGTGACATAGTCCTCCTGGCCGTGCCCGGGGGCCGTGTGCACCAGGCCGGTGCCCTGCTCGAGAGTCACATAATCCGCAATCACGCCGAGGCTCTCGCGCCCGTCGATGAATGGATGCGCGAACCGCAGTTTTTCGAACTTCTGCCCCTGGATGCGGCCAAGCACGGAATACTCGGCCCAGCCGCACGACTCCGCCGTGACCTTCAGCAGTTCCTCGGCGACGATGTAGACCTCGCCGCGCACCTCCACCAGCGCGTACTCGTACTTCGGATGGAACGCGATGGCGACGTTGGCCGGCAGCGTCCACGGCGTGGTGGTCCAGATCAGGGCAAAGACGCGCTTGCCCGCCAATGCGGCATCAATCGATTCCGGCGCGTCGAGAAGCGGAAAGCGCACCCACACCGAAGGGCTGGTGTGGTCTTCGTACTCCACTTCGGCTTCGGCCAGCGCGGTCTTGCAGCTCAGGCACCAGTTGACGGGCTTCAAGCCTTTGTAAACGTACCCCTTATCGAGGAAATCGACGAAGGCTCGGGCGATGACGCTCTCGTACTGCGCGCTCATCGTCAGGTACGGATCTTCCCAAAGCCCCAGCACCCCCAGGCGCTTGAACTCGCGACGGTGGATGTCGACGTACTTCGAGGCGTACTTCCGGCAAGCCGCCCGGATCTGCGCGGCCGTCATCTGAGCCTTCTTGGCGCCGAGTTCGTTATCGACCTTGATCTCGATCGGCAGTCCGTGGCAGTCCCAACCCGGCACGTACGGAGCGTCGTACCCGGCCATCGACTTTGACTTCACGATGAAGTCCTTCAGCGTCTTGTTGAACGCCGTGCCCATGTGAATGTTGCCGTTCGCGTACGGCGGGCCGTCGTGCAGAACGTACGTCGGCCGGCCCTTCCGGTTCTCCCGGATGCGCTGGTACAGCTTGGATTCCTCCCACTGTTCCAGCAGCTTAGGCTCCGTCGTGGGCAGATTTGCCTTCATCGGGAAGGCGGTGGACGGAAGGTTCACCGTCTTCTTGAGATCAACACCTTGTGATTCCATGGTTTGCGGGCTACTCTCCCATGGTACAAAATGGCTGCAACGGCTCACAGGAGAGGCGCGTCCTGATTACGGATATGAGGCTGCCCTGGCTGGCTTTATTCGCGACGCTGGCGTCCGCCGCCGAGACGCGGCCGATCCTGCTGACCTATGACGCCTCAGGCGCTCTGATCGGCCGGTCACACGCCGTTCTGCGCCAAGGCGGGTATGCCTTCGTTCCCCGGGAATCCCTCTACGGCGCGCGGGCCGGCGCCGTCCTCGACGAACAGGACCGGATGCACCCGGTCCTCTGGATCACGGGTGAGGATGCCGACGCCGGCGTCGCCGAGATCTGGGTCGGCGCCCAGGCCCCGAAGGGTCCTGACAATACATCCGAGATCACCTCGACTGTCCGCCTTTCCGGACACATCGCAAAGCGCCTGGAACCGAAGGAGTCCGGCGCCTTCGGCATGATCTCCCGTCTGGAATGTGAAACCAAGGACGATGAGAGCGAGCCCCTGTTCGACGAGCACGGCCTGTTCGCCGGCTGGCACGCGACAAAAGTGGTGGATGGCAGCCGCCTTTCCTTCGCCGTGCCGCTGGAACGGCTGGAAGTGCTCCACCGGACGATGCACTCGACATTGCAGGAGTGGAACGAAGCCCACGATGCCCGCCGCGAAGCCGCCTACGCCCGAGCGCTCGGTCATCTGTGGGCCGAGGACTTCCACGGTGCCCTGTTCTATTTCCGCAAGGCGGTCGAGGACGACTCGTCAAACCCGCGCGCCTGGCTGCACCTCGGCTTCGTCGAGGGCAAGAACGGACACACCCGCGTCCGCGCCGAGTGCTACCGCAAGGCCATTGATCTCGACCCCAATCTGGCCGAGGCCCGCTACCTGCTCGGCGTCTCCCTGCTGCTCGGCGGCGACCAGGAAGGGGCGGAGCAGCAGTTAGAGGCTCTCAAGAAGCTCGACAAGACCTTCGCCGCCCGCCTTCAACAGTTTGTGGACGCCCTGCACGTGGACCGCATGGACCACATGCACAAGATCAAGAAGCCGGCGCAGAAGAATATCGTCTGATCACCTCTGTGCGCCGAGTTCATTGAGCAGCGTCGTGGCGTTGTGGACGTTTTCGAGCATCCACAGCATGAAGCGGATATCGACGTTCACGTTGCGGGCGATGTCCGGGTTATAGCCGAAATCGTTCGCGACGTTCTCCCACACGCGGTCGAAGTTCAAACCCACCAGTTCTCCGCGCCCGTTCACCGTCGGACTGCCGGAGTTCCCGCCGGTCGTATCCGCGTCGGCCAGGAAGCAGAGCGGCACCGTCGCCGCATCGGCCTTCTTCGCGGCGGCTAGAACGGATTCGGGCACTTTGAAAGGCTCCCCGCCGGTGTGTTTCTCGATCATTCCGGCCAGCGTCGTCCGCGGCGTGTACAGCACGCCTTCGCGCGGAACGTACCCCTTCACGTGAGCGAACGAGACACGCAGAGTGGAGTTGGCGTCGGGCGCCACGGGCTTGCCGGCGTGAGCGATAACGGCACGGCGCCACACCGGACGCAGGCGCGCGATGGCGCCATCCCGCTTGCGCGTGGCTTCGTTCCAGACGCGCAACTCCGTATCCAGTTCGAAGGCGAAGTCGATCATCGGATCCTTGCGCGCGCGAAGCTGCTCCGGCGTCTCGCCGAACATCCGCAGACGCTCGGAAAGGTTCGTCACCTTCGAGCCCTTGTAAAGCGCAGTCACGCCGTCGCCGGGGTCCGCGCCGCCGAAATACTTGTCGAACGCCTTGATCCGCTGGCTGCCGTCAAGCGCCCGCGCCAGCTTCATCAAAGACGCGAACTGGGCCATATCCGCTGGTTCGAAGTAGCTCTTCTGCTCGCGCTCCATGCGGTCGCGCAGCCGGGGAATTTCGCGCTCCATGTAGTCCGCTTCGCGCTCGGCGTCGGGTTTCCGGCGCTCCTGCGCGAGCCGGACCAGTTGCGTGGCATGCTTCAACGCCAGGGCGCCGTAAGAAACCTCGGCGAAGATGAAGTCCCGCGCGGCGGTCTTCCGCTTCTCGGCCGCCAGCCGGTTCAACTCGGCCAGCGCGCCGGCTGCCTGCTTCCATTCCGCGCGCTGCCCCGCCCACGCCGCGACAACCTCCTCCCGCGCGCGTTGCTTTTCGATGATCTGGCCCCGCGTGAGTCCGGCAAGCTGGCCTTGCGAGTTCTTGTAGCGGTTCAGCAGCGTCTTCAGGCTCGAGGCCATCGCGATCGTGCCCGCCTGATCGTTCTTCGTCGTCTGATCGATTCGCTCGATCCATTCGCCGTATAACTGCACGCGGCGCGCAAAATACTCGTCGCGGCGATCCTCCATCTCGGCAGCGGTCAACGATCGCACCGTGAGGCCTGGATAGCCCAGCACCATCACGAAGTCGCTCGGCTTCACGCCCTTCGTGGAAATCGGGAAGTAGAACTCGGGCTTGTAGGGAACATTCGACTCGGCGTACGCCGCGGGATTCCCATCCGGGCCGACATAGGCGCGCGCCATCGAAAAGTCGCCCGTGTGCCGCGGCCACATCCAGTTGTCCACCTCGCCGCCATATTCGCCCACGGCGCGAGGCGGCGCGTAAACCAGGCGGATGTCCTGCAACTCCATCGTTTCGACCAGCACGTACTGCACGCCGCCGTCCATCACTGCGACGCGGCAGCGCGAATGCGGGCGTTTCTCGCACTCGGCGACGAGCGAATTCTTCTTGTCCTCGATGGCCCGAAAGCGCTTCGCGTCGTCGGCTCCGGACGGAACGGACGCCTCCACCTGCGCGGTGACGTCGGTGAATCGCCGGGGCACGGTCACGCGCGTCGTCTTCGTCGGCAGTTCTTCACGCCGTTCCCGTGCGAGAAAGCCGTCGGTCGTCAGGTCCCGCCCCGGACGGCTATGTTCCTGTAACACGCTGAAAAGACAGTGATGATTCGTCGCGATCAGCCCCGTCTGCGACACAAATGCGGCCGAGCAGCCGCCGAGACTCACGGCCGCGCTCAACAGCCCGGTACCGCGTTTCGCATCCCACAGGCGCGAGACGGGAAGCTCCAGGCCCTGCTCTCGAAGCGCGGCGGCGTCGAGCTCCAGCACCTGCATGGGGGTCCACTTGCCCTCCCCGGCATGAACTGCCGAGACGGCAAGCATAAGAAAGAAAAGACGATACATGAATTAATCCTTGTTCTCCTCAGCGAGGGCCTTGCGCCCCGCATCGAGCACTTCGATGATCCGATCGACGTCGAAAACAGCGCCGCCCCACGCGCCTCCGCTCACGTCCTGAAGCGCAGCCCACAGGCGCGTGTCGGCGGGAAGTGCCGCGTCGGGCTCGAGATCCGCTCGAGGACTTCTCGACGAAAGTCCGCACGTTCCTTCGGCGGCTTCCACGAAATCCACCGTGCCGGTCATCGCGTTTCTGTCGATGACGATCTCGACGATATCGCCGTCAACGAGCTTCCCGATCGGGCCCCCGGCGAGCGCCTCCGGCGAAATGTGGCCGATGCAGGCACCGGTGGAAACGCCGCTGAAACGCGCGTCGGTCAGCAACGCGACGTACTTGCCGAAGGGCAGGTACTTCAATGCGCTGGTGAGCTGGTACGTCTCCTCCATGCCGCTGCCCATCGGCCCGCGACAGCAGAGCACCAGGATGTCGCCCTCGCGGATCTCTCCGCCCTTTATGGAGGCGATAGCGGCCGGTTCGGTGGTGAAAACGCGCACGGGACCGCGCTTGCGGTAGACGTTGTCGGCATCGACGACGGACGGGTCGATCGACGTGCTCTTGATCACCGCGCCTTGCGGCGCGAGATTGCCGGTCGGGAAGCAGACGGTGGAAGTGAGGCCCGCGGCGCGGGCGCCCGAGGGGGAAAAGATCACCTTGCCCGGGTCTACGCCGTCGCGCTCGATCAGTTGCCGGCGCATCGCGGCGCGGCGCTCGCTGTCGCGCCACCAGTCGAGCAGTTCGCCGACGGTCGCTCCGGTGACTGTGCGGGCCTCGGTCCGTAGCAGCCCCGCATCTCGGAGATGAAGCATGACTTCCGGCACGCCGCCGGCGAGAAAGACCTGCACCGTGGGGTGGTTCGCGGGGCCGTTCGGCAGCGCATCGACAAGGCGCGGGATACTGCGATTCACGCGGCTCCAATCGCCGACGGTTGGACGGCGCAAACCGGCGTGATAGGCAACTGCTGTCAAATGCAGAATCAGGTTCGTCGAGCCGCCGAAGGCGGCGTGGACGACCATGGCGTTTTCGAGCGCCGCCTCGGTGAGAATGTCTCGCGTCGTGAGTTTTCCGGCGATCATCGCGGCCGCGGCACGGGCGCTGCGGACAGCCATGTCGCGCCAGACCGGCTCGCCGGAGGGCGCCAGCGCCGCGTGTGGCAACGAAAGGCCCAGCGCTTCGCCGACCACCTGCGACGTCGCCGCCGTGCCGAGAAACTGGCATCCGCCGCCGGGGGAGCCGCACGCCTTGCAACCCATCTCCGCGGCGTATTCGAGCGTGATGGCGTCGTGCGCGTAACGCGCGCCGATAGACTGCACCGCTCCCGCGTCCTCGAAGCCCTCGCTCGGCAGCGTGACGCCGCCGGGCACCAGCACGCACGGGAGATCGTGCATCGACGCGAGCGCCATCATCATCGCAGGCAGTCCTTTATCGCAGGTGGCGACGCCGATCACTGCCTGGCGCCGCGGCAGGCTGCGGGCGAGACGGCGAAAGATCTGCGCGGCGTCGTTGCGGTACGGCAGGCTGTCGAACATCCCCGTCGTCCCCTGCGTGCGTCCGTCGCATGGGTCGCTGCAAAAAGCGGCAAACGGCACGGCGCCAAGCTGTTTCAACTCGCGGGCGGCAGCTTCCACCAACAGGCTGACTTCCCAGTGGCCGGTGTGGAGCCCTAGAGCGACGGGCGTGCCGTCCGGTGCTCGAACGCCGCCATGTGTCGAGAGCAGCATGACTTCCGGGCCGCCGAGCAGCTTCGGGTCCCACCCCATCCCGACGTTTTGCGTCCAGCCGAAGATGTCGCCGGATGGCAGGTTGACCAGCATTTCGCCGGTCAGCGGCAGCGCGCCTTCAGGCGGCACGCCTTTGCTGCGCACGTCGAGAACGGCGGGGTCGCCGGAGTCGAGAATCGAGCCCAGCGCGGGGACACGCGGTGAATCAGGCTGTCCGTAGCTTTTGTAGTTGTCCGGTTTTGTTGACACGTTAGTTGTCCGGTCTGACCTCAAGTTTGCCATTGGTGGCACAGCCGTAGCGAAGCCC